>JAFVDI010000003.1 GCA_017478485.1 Clostridiales bacterium
CAACGCAGCGATGGAATCCATAAACGGCTGGATAAAAACAGAAATGTTTATAGATCTGCATGTGACAGGAGAAAAACCAATAGAACAAGAAATAGATGATTACATTATTTTCTTCAATGAAGAGAGACCTGCCTATTCTTTGAACTACTTAACGCCAAAAGAGTACAAAGAAAGAAATAGTGCCTGACTAGAAATAAAACAGGCTGTTGTCTAAAATATGTTGACTAGTACAACTAATATAAATATGTTATTTATTAATGATTAATCATTATAAGAAGAACGGGTATCTCACAGCAGGAGATCGTCGATACACATATAGTAGACGCCGATCCGTTTTACGAAGTCCCTGGTATTGAAAGAGATCTTTTGTATCCTTATCGGCTTTTTGAGAAGTCTTTTGAGGCAAACGGCCAGCGGAGCAGCCCATATGATGACCATTTTCACGTTACTCACCTCTCAGGAAAGCTTTGAGCACGTCCATGTCGATAAGATACTTGTTGCCGCTCTTTGCATGTTTCAGCTCGCCGGAAGCTATCCATCTTCTGATCATGGCGTAGTTTATGGGCGTTTCAGGATCTTCCTTTTTTAGCTCTTCTATGCATCCGTTGATGGTTCTTATCATAATTTTCGCTCCTTTCCTTGTTTTAAGGATATTTGTAGGAAAATATGAATTCCAATGTGCGAACACTTTTTAAGGAAGTGCCCGGCATTTCTGCCGGGCGGTGCAATAAATAATGAATTATAAAGAGGTTGATTTTGAAAGCAACACTTGAAAGGAGGTAGATGTATTGCTTTCAAGGATAATATAACATGCCTGGATTGATAGATGAGGGATATTAAACGGACACTAATTCGGTGTGCAGGTTGTAGAATTAAGGTGGAAAAGCTAGGAATAGGTTATTGATAGGTCTTATATGTGTAAGCTCAGAATTCGAAAGATTAACTAATGGTAAAACATCGGTAAATATTATTGTTAGCAATATGTTTATCAGTTTACCGATAGAACTCGAGTGGGATATAATCTCTATTAATAAGTATTTATATTTAATTGGAGCGGAAGATTATGAAACGTATTCTAAAAGCATTGCTTTCCTCGATTTCTGTTATTTCAGTAGCTTGTCTTATGGTTGGAACCTTAGGCGGTTATGTGGTTATGGCGGATGAAACTACATCTGCAGTAACTCAGACGAAAAAGAATCTCACTACAGAAGCTAAAAATCTGTATTACGGATGGGATGAGGCGCTTTTTATTTTGCAAGGAGCAGGAAATGTTAAAACCGATCATAGGCGTGATGCCGTTATGGGATGACGAGAAAGAGAGCATGTGGATGCTTCCCGGCTATTTTGACGGAATAATCCAAGCCGGCGGAACTCCGGTTATGTTCCCTTTGATATCAGATGAACATGAACTTTATCGTCTCATGGATATATGTGACGGTATTCTTTTTACCGGAGGCCATGATGTCTCGCCCGAGCTGTACAGCGAGAAGCCTTTCGAGAACGTTTGCAGCTGTAAGATGCGTGATGATATGGAGCAGGTTGTGCTCAAAAAAGCAATTGAGACAGACAAACCGGTCCTTGGCATATGCAGAGGGATCCAGTTTATCAATGCGGCACTGGGTGGAACGCTCTATCAAGATCTGCCGACCCAATATCTGACTGAGACAGATCACCATCAGCAGCCTCCGTATGATATTCCTGTCCATTCTGTGGACATCTTGAAGGACTCTCCGCTATACAGTTGCCTGAATGTTGACAGAATACAAGTCAATAGTTATCACCATCAGGCCGTGAAGGACGTTGCGCCCTGTTTGAAAGTAATGGCAACTGCAGATGACGGACTTGTTGAAGGGATATACTTGCCGGAACACAGGTTCCTTTGGGCTATACAATGGCATCCTGAATTCTCGTATCTGAAGGATGAGAACAGCCAAAAGATCTTTAAAGCTTTTGTTGATTCCGGCCGCAGTGTTAAAAGTATGATATAACGCATGTTCAATTAATCGGAAGGCAAATAACCATGAAGACAGAATATAAATGGACAGATGGAAATGATAAAGATTTCCGGAAGTTTTATCTTAAGACTGAGGAATTCTACAGCAGTATAGTCGGAGGCCGGAAGAACCGTGAAGCGTTTATTCCGCATAACATCTCGGAGAGCATATCCACTGTTCTGATTGCTTCTGTATCTGGTGTTGCTGTAGGATGTGCCGGATTAAAAGCATATTCGGATTCTGATGTTGAGATCAAGAGAGTCTGGGTAGATCCCGAATTCAGAGGCAACCACATATCAACTGCCATGATGGATGCGTTGGAGAAAAAGGCAATAGAACTCGGATTTAAACGGGCAATCCTTCAGACAAGGCCGCAGATGAAAGAGGCTGTTCATTTATATACAAAGCGTGGTTACTTGCTGACAGATAACTATCCGCCCTATGACAAGCTTGAAGGAGCGATATGTTTCGCGAAGGAATTATGATGGTCAGAGCGGAAAACGAACAGCATATTCAGACAATATCTTCCATTTGTCCGAAATATGCAATCTGCTACATTTAACCCTATGCGGTTTATGCTATACTCCACGATAGAATAACGGTTAAGGACAGCGAAACGGAGGGCTGTTTTTTGAAGATCGATCCGACAGTAAAAAAAGAGACGATATATGTATGTGTTGTCACTTTGATCCTTAGTATGCTGATGGAGTCAGTATTCCTGATCATAAGGCATTGGCAGCTTACTGTCCTGTTCGGAAATCTTGTCGGAGCAGGCGTAGGGATCCTGAATTTCTTTCTCTTGGGTCTGTCTGTCCAAAAGGCGGTAAAAAGCGAGGAGAAGAGGGCAAAAGATATCCTTCGCGCCTCTCACGCTTTAAGATACGCTCTTATGGCTATTCTTGTCGTAACAGCCGTACTCATCCCTTCTGTCTTTGATATGTGGGCAACACTGATATCTCTGCTTTTCGCGACCGTTGCCGTATATACGAGGGCAATATTCAATAAAGACAGGAAAAACGTCAGTATAAGTGCGGAAACAGCTGCAGATCAGCCTGATATCGAAGGAGGAGAGGAATAATGAGCATTGTGTATCTCATTCTCTGCATCCTTTCGATGGCGGCTGCCATAGCGGTCAAGGTTATATTTGTGCCTGCATCTGACGGTATCGACATATCAGGAGCACATGTATTCTTTACCGTTAAGATGCCTATACAGGATCTTCCGATCACGGAAGCACAGGTCAATTCCTGGTGTGTGATACTTGCCGTAATGTTCCTGTGCCTTTTCCTTACGACGGGTCTTAAGACACGTAACATTTCCATAAGGCAGATGCTCGCGGAATGGATAGTGGAGAAGGTGACGGGTCTTGTAAGGACAAACATGGGAGAATACTTTGAGGGTTTTGCGCCTTTTATAGCAGCAATTTTGTGCCTTTCCGGCTTCTCAAGCCTCTCATCGCTTTTGGGGCTCTTCCCGCCGACATCTGATATCAACATCATTGCTGGCTGGGCGATACTTGTATTCTTCCTGATCACGTACTACAAGATGAAAGCCGGCCCCTGGATCTACCTTAAGAGCTTTGGTCAGCCGCAGCCGCTTTTGGCTCCGCTTAACATCATAAGTGAGGTCGCTACCCCGATATCGATGGCATTCAGACATTACGGAAACGTCTTATCCGGTTCGATCATATCGGTACTCATTGCAGTAGGACTTACCAAACTGTCTCACAGCCTGTTCTCGTTCCTGCCGGGTGCGCTTGCCGATTTCCCTTATCTGAGGATAGGTATTCCGGCTGTGCTGTCGATCTATTTTGATCTGTTCTCGGGATGTCTCCAGGCTTTTATCTTCGCAATACTTACCATGCTTTATGTGGCAGGAGGGTTCCCTGCTGAGGAATATGCCGCAAGGAAAAAGAAAAGACAGGAACGTGCCGCAGCCAAAGCAGCATGTTCACATACCGCAGGAAAGAATGCGGAGCTTTAAGATACAAACAACATACGGAGGTATTTAAATATGTTGGAACTTGCAATCGGAATCATCTTAGGTGGATGTGCTCTCGGTGCAGGCTGCGCCATGATCGCCGGTATCGGTCCCGGTATCGGTGAGGGACATGCAGTTGCAAAGGCCTGCGAAGCTATCGGCAGACAGCCTGAGTGCAAAGGCGATGTTACTTCAACAATGCTCATGGGTTGCGCCGTCGCAGAGACAACGGGTCTTTATGCGCTCGTTATCGCTATTCTTTTGATCTTTGTTGCGCCCGGAAGATTCGTGGATATCCTTTTGAAAGCGATCGGTCGCTGAAACGGAGTCTGACACATGCAGGATCTGGATATTATTTCGATAAATATCTGGCATATAGTCATCTCGCTGGCGAACCTCGTAATACTTTTCCTTATACTCAAAAAGCTTCTTTTCAAGCCTGTAAAAAAGATCGTCGACAAGAGGCAGAAAGAACTTGAGGCGGAATACTGCAAGGCCGAGAAAACACAGGCGGAGGCCGATGCAATAAAAGCTGAGTGGGAAGGTAAGATGGCGACAGCGGAAGCTGAGGCTGACAAGATCATAAGCGATGCCGTCGAACGTGCGGACAGCCGTAACGAGGTCATGCTCTATGAATCCCGTGAGAAAGCCGATCAGATCATCCGTAAAGCAAAAGCTGATATCGAACGCGAGAGGAAAGATGCAAGAGAAACGATCAAGAAAGAGATCGTTGACGTATCCCAGGCTCTTTCCGAGCAGATCATCGGACGTGAGATCAACATGGATGACCATCGCGACCTGATAGACAGAGCCATCGACAGAATAGGTGAACAGCAGTGACTAATGTAGGAAGAGAATATGCGATCGCATTATTCGAGGCCGCCTATGAAGACGGTTCACTTGATGCTGTAAGAGATGATCTCACAGAGATCAGAAAACTGCTTAAAAAAGAGCCGGATTACATCTCTTTCCTGATGAATCCGGGGATACCCAAGGAAGAAAGGCTTGATTCATTGTCCGAAGCTTTTGAGGACAATGTTGAGCAACTGCTTTATTCGTTCCTTGCGGTAATGACCACAAATAATCATCTGAATGAATTCTTTACCGCTGCAAAAGAATTCGAGAAGATGTATGAAGATTATAAGAAGATGAGTTTTGCCGTTATTACAAGTGCGGTCAAACTGACTGATGAGGAAAAAAGAAAGATCGTGACACGCTTAAGAAAGGTTACGGGAAAAGCAATCTCTCCGGTATACAAGATCGATCCGTCAATTGTCGGCGGAATTACCATAACCTGCGACGGAAAGTTCTTTGACGGAAGTGTTGTCAGGAATCTTAAGAACATAAAGGAAGCGATATCGTAATGGCTGGAAAACCTGAAGAAATAAGCAATATCATCAAAGAGCAGATCCGCAATTACAAAACGCGTGTAGACATGGGTGAAGTCGGAACTGTCGTATTGGTCGGTGACGGCATAGCCTCCGTATACGGACTCCGTAACTGCATGTCAACAGAACTGCTGGAATTCGATGACGGTTCGGTCGGACTTGCCCAGAATCTCGAGAATGACACTGTCTCTGTAGCGATCCTTTCCGATAAGAATGACATCAGGGAAGGAACCAAGGTTAAGCGTACGGGTACCGTCCTTTCGATTCCTGTAGGCGAAAGCTTCTTAGGCAGAGTCGTAAATCCTCTGGGCGAGCCTATCGACGGCAAAGGCCCCATATTCGGTGAAGCAAGAAGGCCTGTTGAAGCCGAGGCTCCCGGAATCATCGAGAGACAGAGCGTATCAAAGCCTCTGCAGACAGGCATCAAAGCCATTGACTCCATGATCCCCATCGGACGCGGTCAGCGTGAGCTCATCATCGGTGACCGTCAGACCGGAAAGACCGAGATCGCGATTGATACGATAATCAACCAGAAAGACAAGAATGTTATCTGTATATACGTTGCCATTGGTCAGAAAGCGACTTCTGTCGTATCCCTGGTCTCGGACCTTGTAAGAGAAGGCGCGATGGCATACACGATCGTTGTTTCCGCAACCGCTGCCGAGAGTGCCCCGGTCCAATACATAGCTCCTTATTCAGGCTGTGCCATGGCCGAGTATTTCAGAGAGCAGGGCAAAGACGTTCTCATCATTTACGATGACCTGTCAAAACACGCAGTCGCTTACAGAGCTCTGTCACTTCTTATCAGGAGACCTCCGGGAAGAGAAGCTTATCCGGGGGATGTTTTTTACCTCCACTCAAGGCTTCTCGAGCGTGCAGCCTGCGTATCTCCGGAGTTTGGAGGCGGATCCATTACCGCTCTTCCCATTGTCGAGACACAGGCAGGTGACGTATCCGCTTATATACCGACATATGTAATCTCAATTACTGACGGACAGATATTCCTTGAGACAGAGATGTTCCACAGTGGCATCATACCTGCTATCAATCCGGGTATCTCCGTATCCAGAGTCGGTGGATCTGCGCAGGTCAAAGCGATGAAGAAGGTTTCCGGCGAATTAAAGCTTTTATACTCACAGTACCGCGAGCTTCAGGCTTTCGCACAGTTCGGTTCGGATCTTGATGCAGATACGCGTGCAAGACTACATTTGGGCGAGCGTATCGTGGAAGTGTTAAAGCAGGACCGTAATGCACCTGTTCCTGTCGGAGGCCAGGTTGGAATAATCTATGCGGTTATCAACGGTTATCTCAATGACGTGGCTCTTGGCGATATCAAGAATTATCAGACAAGGCTTTATGAGAAACTCGATCACGAGCATAAAGACTGGATGGTTAGGATCAGCAAGGGCTCCTGGACTGAAGAAGACGAAGAGGAACTTAAAGGCGTCCTTAACAAAATGAGCAAGAAATAAGACATGGGCAAGGATATAAAATCATTAAGGACAAGGATCAAGAGTTTCGGCTCCACATTGCACCTTACGGGTGCGATGGGTCTTGTCGCTTCATCAAAGATAAAGCGAGCGTATGATGCCATGGCTGCCGGCCGTGAGTATTCTGCTGCAATATCCGATGTGACAAGAAGACTTGCCGCCTGTCCCGAATGCAGCAAGAGTCCTTATTTTGGTATTAACCGTCCTAAGGCTGAAGAAGATACTGTAGAAGGTTCTGCACAAAAAGGACGTGTCACGAGACTTATCGTAATAGCAGGTGACAGAGGTCTTTGCGGCGGGTACAACGCCAATGTGTTCAGGACTGTAAGAGATATGGAATATGTTGACATCCACCCCGTAGGAAAGAGAGCTTTCACAAGATACTCTCCTGAGCCTGAAGGGAATCTTGAAGATGATGAGGAACCCTCATATCAGTCTTCTGAATACTACACATATGAGGAAGCCGAGGCTGAAGCCAAGCTTTGCTGTGAGGATTTCCTTGCCGGAAGGATCGACCGTGTCGGTATCGTATACAACAGGTACGTCTCTATCATCAGCCAGGTGCCGGATGTTTTCTGGATCCTGCCGATGGAGAGGGGAACTGAAAGATGTGTTGATACGGGCGTTTTCGAACCGTCGCCTGATGAACTGTTCGAAAACATCGTATTGAAATACTTTGCGGCCAAACTGTATGCGCTCGTAAAAGAGAGTTTTGCGTGTGAGGTTGCTGCAAGAAGAATGGCGATGGACAGCGCAAAAAAGAATGCGCAGCAGATGATCGATGATCTGACGCTTGAATATAACAGAGCCCGTCAGGGTGCGATCACTCAGGAGATCACTGAGATCGTAGCCGGCGCGGGAAAGTAGGAGGTTCGTAATGGACAGAAATATCGGAATGGTCGCGCAGGTAATGGGTCCTGTCGTGGACGTAAGGTTCGCAGAAGGATGTCTGCCTCCGATCAACAATGCTCTTGAGATCATGATAGGCGAAAGGCGCCTCGTGGTCGAGGTAGCCCAGCATATAGGAGACAGCACCGCAAGATGCATCGCAATGTCTTCGACAGACGGTCTGAAGAGAGACTCCGAAGCGGTCGATACAGGCAAGCCCATAAGTGTTCCTGTTGGACGTGAGACATTGGGCAGGATATTCAATGTCCTGGGTGAACCTACAGATCTGAAGCCGGCACCGGCAAATGCTCCCCGTTGGGATATTCACAGGCCCGCGCCCGAGTATGCGAATCTTTCATCAAATAAAGAGATCCTCGAGACCGGAATCAAGGTCATCGATCTTTTGTGCCCTTATTCCAAAGGCGGTAAGATCGGTCTGTTCGGAGGAGCAGGCGTAGGCAAGACCGTGCTTATCATGGAACTTATCAACAATATCGCGAAAGAGCACGGCGGCCTTTCCGTTTTTACCGGTGTCGGTGAGCGCACACGTGAAGGAAACGATCTGTTCAACGAGATGAAACAGTCAGGCGTTCTTGATAAGACCGCCTTGGTGTACGGTCAGATGAATGAACCGCCGGGAGCAAGAATGCGTGTGGCTCTGTCAGGTCTTACAATGGCTGAATATTTCAGAGACAACGAAGGCCAGGATGTTCTTCTGTTTATCGACAATATCTTCAGATTCACGCAGGCAGGTTCGGAGGTATCGGCACTTCTCGGAAGAATGCCTTCAGCCGTAGGATATCAGCCTACACTTGCTAATGAGATGGGTGCTCTGCAGGAGAGGATCACCTCGACTGTCAACGGATCCATCACGTCTGTTCAGGCTGTATATGTTCCTGCAGATGACCTGACCGACCCTGCTCCTGCAACGACATTTGCTCATCTTGATGCTACAACGGTTTTGTCCAGAAGCATCGCGTCACAGGGTATCTATCCTGCCGTAGATCCTTTGGAATCCACAAGCCGACTTTTGTCACCTGAGGTCCTTGGCATGGAACACTATGAGACAGCAAAAGAAGTTCAGCGCATAATTCAGCGTTATATGGAACTTATGGACATCATCGCGATCATGGGTCTTGATGAACTTTCAGATGAGGATAAGGTGCTGGTAGAACGTGCACGTAAGATTCAGAGATTCTTATCACAGCCTTTCCACGTATCCGAGAAGTTTACGGGTATCGAAGGTACATATGTGCCGCTGTCCGAGACTATCCGCGGTTTCCGTGAGATCATAGAAGGCAAGCATGATGATCTTCCCGAATCAGCATTCCTCTTCGTCGGAACGATTGATGAGGCTGTGGCTAAAGCTGCAAAAAGCGGTAATAAGTGATCATGAAAACCTTTGCTCTTAAAGTCATAACGCCCAAGGGTGCTGTTATCGATAAACCGGTGTCAGGTCTTTATCTGCGCGGCAGTGAAGGTGATCTTGCAATATTTGCAGGACACGTGCCTTTTGTAACAGCCGTCAGGGAAGGCAAGTGCACCGTTGTTTATAATGATTCATCCGACGATACGGAAGCGGAGATCGGAGCCGGCATGCTTAACATTACAAATGATAAGGTGACACTTATCACCGAGAACTGGAAAGCATGATCTGATATCAGGTGTTTTTGGCTCTGTTGAGCATCATTTCTGCAACCCCCGAACGGAGTTCCAAAAACCGGATGAGCCTTTCGCGCTCATCCGTTTTCATGCCGCGGTTGATCCATCCCATAACTTTGCCAAAGCATTCGTCTTCGTAAGCATGAAGGATTATCAGGCGGTCTTCTTCTGATATGGCATCAGTTTTGAAGATCACTTTCCCATATTCCGTGATCACGTATTCGCATATGCGCCACAGATGCAGTTCAAAAAGAGCTCTGTCTGCCGAACTGCAGACATGCCGGATTATCTTTCTGTTCTGTTCTGCAAATTCCATGACAGCGAGCATGGCTGAATTTATGGAATCGACTGAAGGGTACCTGGCGATGAGTTCATCTGCCTTCTGTTCTACTATGTATTCTATAAGAGCCGGAATGTCTTCGAAATGGTAGTAAAAAGTATTCCGGTTGATATTGCACTGATCAACTATATTTTGAACGGTTATCTTTTTGACAGGTTCATTTTCCAATAAAGATATGAAAGCATCACAAATATGTTGTTTGGTTCTGACAGCCATGATGAACACCTCTGTTTTTTAGAATTATAATACGAATGCCCCGCTTTTTCTTTTGAGTGGCAATACAGCTAATAAACGGTAATGGCTAAATATTTTACAAAATGTATATTTATTCAACAGGAGCCTCTGAGAACCAATTTGAATAATTATTCAATGGCAAAGAACTGTCGAGTTTTCAGACCTGACGGCGAAAGAATGTAGACAAAATGTAGCCACTAAGCTCGAAAACCTATGTTTTTTTGCGAAGAGTTGTGAAGCAATGAAACCCGGAAAGTCCAATAAAATAAGGCGATTTCGAAGAAGTTTGTAGAGCTGCGAGCGGCGGGAGGGCTGGCTTTTAATCAAGGGGTCTGGAATTTGAGCCACCAGTTAGCTACAAAGATGAAAAGCCGAGTATTTTAGTGTTACTTGCAAAAATGCCAAAAAGGTGTAAAATTACACTATTGAAATACGGCTAAGGAGAAGGGGAGAATATGACGTTTCAATACGTATTTGGCGAAGCAGATACTTACATACAAGCAGCTCTGTTACTGGCAAGTCTGATCTTTGCGATAACGGGAACTGCTTCTTCTGATGCTGCAAAGGGTAAGAAGAAACTAGGAATTTCTTTGATCCTGGTTATAGTTTTCCTTATGTTTATGTGGTTTGAGATATTTGCATACGGTATCGGACAAGGTTAAGTTAATCAACAGCAAGTACGGCTATAGAATACCTAAACAGGAGAATACTTATAATGAAAGTTTTAAAAGGGATAAAGACCAGGGCTCTTCTCATAGGAGCTTTAGTAGTTTCTTTTCTGATCAGCGGATGCGGAGTAAAAAGGGACTCTGATGATAAAGCGATGCTGTTAGACAGAAAAAAAATAACTGAGGTCACTTCTGGCGGGAAGAAAAACCTTTTGGATATCAGTAAGGATCACAAAACTTATTGGCAATACGATTCCGGTAAGAATCTTCTCATATCATCCAGTCGCCAATGTTCGAACGTATCAATCTATAACGTGGAAACCGGCGCAAAAACTGATATCGGCTTCCCTAAGGACGACGACAGCAAGGGATTCGATTATGAAGGACAGAAAATGTATGGAAGAAACGCCTGGTATGAAGAAGGCAAAGTGAGCATTTATGCACGCAATGCTGATGAAAAACTTGTTGTCTTTACCTTTGACTGCGAAACAAAAGAGCTGAAGGATACGGCCAGCTACGATATAGAAAGACCTGTTTATGTAAGGAATGCGGGTAACTTCATAGTATATGTAAAAAGTGTAAATGTTAAAGATCAGAATGATAAGTATTATTCGAAGTTTGAATTGAACGTTTTTGATAAAAAGACAGGAGAAAACAAAACTGTTGCCAGTGACATTGGGCAGTTGGGAAAAGGCTTCGATCTGATCGTCTTGAACGGTGATAAAAGCAAAGTCCTGTTTGTAAAAAATAATGATTGGTCCAAAATCCTTGATAAAAAAGCAAAAGATACTCCTGTTTTATATGAGTATGATATCCCGTCAGGCGAGACCCGCGAGGTATATAAATGCAGCAAGGGAAATTGCATAACGGGTTTCACATATGCTTCAGAAAGCAACAAGATTTATCTGAGATACGGGAAGATAATATCTGTTGCGGTTGTTGACTATAACATCCAGCCCAATCACACAACGGTCATAACACCAGACGGCCGCAATTATGAGCTGCATTCTTCCTTAATTGACGGATATGACATAAACACTACAGGCATTGTCGTTTATTAATCTATTACACGGGATCTTCAAATTGTTAAGGGGAATCATGTTTTCGCCCTTGATGGTTCCCGGTTTATCGAGATGAAGTGAACGTAAGTCATATAAACAGCGAAAAGGTCTTCACGGGCAGCATAGAGATCTGATCCGTTATTATCTCAAAAACTAAAGCAGGCACGGGAGTTTGCGCCTGCTTTTTTACTGACAAGTCCTCTGTTACGTCCTCTGTTTTACGCAAAACAGAGGACCAAACTGGGGATTTTTTCATTTTTCACCCTTGATTCTCTGTTATGTCCTCAGTTTTGTTTTAAACAGAGGACCAAACAGAGGACCAAATAGGAGATGAAGCGCCCTCCGGTGAAAAAAACAAAAAGGGGCAGTTCAACTGCCCCTTGATTTATTGTCTTGCTCCGTCACTGCCGACATAGTACTTGCCGATCTTTTTGTTCTTGGCCATCACGCCGGTTCTTTTATTGAAATAATAATTCTTGCCGTCTATCGTGTGCCAGCCGTGATATCTTCTGCCGCGGTAGCTCAGGTAAAACTTCTTCTTTTTGAGCGTGAGCCAACCGGTCTTCATGACTTTTGTCTTTTTGGAAAAATAGTAGTATTTGCCCTTGATCTTTTTCCATCCGGAATATTTGGCACCGTTCTTGTTAAGATAGTACTTTTTACCGTTGACCGTGATGAAACTGCGCTTCAGCTTCTTCTTTTTCATGGACTTGATAACGCTGCTGCTTGGCAGTGCATTATTCTGGACATAGTAAAGGTATGTGAAGATCTCTTCCTGGAAGAGCGTCATATTGTGTTTGCCCTTTGAATAAGTCTTGGTCACAAAAGGCATTTTGAAATTCTGAAGGTAAAACTGCATGTTTTCAAACATGCTGGGGCTGTTGCTGGCGGTGCCTTTCTCGACCATACTTGCGCACATGAAGAGGTGGCTGTCGGGATCATCAGAGAGAATTAACTCCTCAGGGTTCATTACCCAGCCTCTTTCGTCGCCGGTGTAAGTGCGGTAAGAAGGACTCAGGGCTCCGACGTTTTTGACGATGTCTTTATAAAGGATTCCGGCATATAGTGCAGCGCATGCGCCCATTGAATAACCCGCTACCGTGAAATCGGTCTTTGTGTTGACCTTGCCGGAAATACTTCCGTCGCGGATGATATCAAACAAGTATTCCATTCTTGTTTTTCCGTTGATCTTTTCATCCACGAAATTACGGAAATACTTGTGGCTGCCGAACTTTTCCAGGATGGGAATAACGAATACGACAGGCTTGATCTTCTTGGTAGCCATCCATCTGCTCGCGTTATACAGGAAAGTCGACTCCAGATTGCCAACTCCGTAGAGGCCGCTGAACAATATGACGACTTCATACTTGCCTTTGGAATTGGGCTCTACAAGATAGTAATCCAATGTCTTGTCTTCGCTTATGGAAATGCTTTTCCTTACCATGGAAGTGTAAGTATAAGAGGAAGCGGCATAAACGTCTTTCCCGCCCAGCTTAAAGCACGGAGCGATGACACCCACAAAGATTACAACAGTTATGAAAAAGACTCCGAGTCGTTTTAAGATCCTTGTTCCCATTGCCTGTTTCCCCCTATGCAATTAAATGCATTATAACATCCAACAGCTGATGCCGCATCCGTTAGAGGCGAATAGAAGCTTTCGTTGAAAGGACATAGTTCTGCAGATGTCAAATATTCCACCAAAATATCAAATATCATTGTTGAAACAGCAAAATTCGTGTAAAATCATATTTGGGTTTTCATAAACGCGGCTTTGCGTGTTCCGTTTATGAAAAAGGAATCAGGGTGCTTTTTGTGGGGGATCAGGAAATGAAGAAAATCGTAACAAAATTGCTTTGCGGTGTTTTGCTGTCATCAGTCTTATTTAGCGGATGCAGTCAGGCAACTGAAACGACAACAAGCGCAACAGAATCTCAGACGGAAGCGACTACGACCGTGACCGAGACCGAGCCGGTTCAGACTACTGCAGATGACCGTCCCGAGATCAACGTTGACTACATGATGAAGGTTGCGGACCTTTATAAGTCCAAAGAGCCTGACGGTACTAATGCGGTAGTCGTTATGGCTGACGGTTTTAGAGGCTCTGCCATGTACTATACAAAACAAGACGGATCATTGTCATTCGGATATTATGCAAGCAGTGGTTCATCTGTTACCGCAAGTATCATGTCCGGAAAGCATACGATGGAGATCACATTAAGTCTGGTCTTCAAGGGTATGAAGACTAATATTTTGCTAACCGGTGAAGCTCCGATAGACGGGATGGAGTCATTCATTGATTCCGTTATCGCGAATGATAAAGAAAAATTCTATATATATAACGATATGACTTTGGATGCTTATGCCAAGCAGGTTGAAAGTGATCTGCCGATCTTGTATTCCAGGTTTATTGCTTATGCTGATCAGGCTTTCCCGGAGCTCGGCCTTAAGTTTGAAGATCTTGGCGTCAGACTTGGAAGCAAATACAGAGCGGTCGATCCGAAACAGACGACCAGCATGGAGACATCGGTTTCCAATTCCGTGACTTATAAAAACGGCGTAAGCTCGAATAAAAAGAAGGTCTGGACGGAATTCTACTATAATGCTGTCGGAAAACTTGGCGGCATGACCGGCAAAGGCTGGCATTCGGCATACGGTGAAAGATCCACAAATATGCTTACACAGAATGACTATGTCCAGTATTCCGCTAACGATAAAAAGTACGGAACTATGCTGTATCACAAGATGACCGAAACAAAGGATCCAGGTGAAGATTTCACGATTGATGTTGCAAATACATCGACTAAAAAGAAGAAGAAAATAAACGTCTCAATGTACTATGAATTAACCCTGAAAGATGTTTCTCTCGGTAAAGGCATATACACAAGTAAATATCGCTATTGGGTTACTATATCTGCTAAACCGGGACAATATAATAAGGTTTTTGCTTCAAAAGAATCACTTAAGAAATATGCAAAAGTCCAGCTCTTTGTAAGAAATAAGAAGGGCGTAGGTGTCAGTGCCTGGGGTAAAAAAGCAAACATTTCAAAGCTCAAGCAGCAATTTGAAGCTGACGGATGCAAATACTACACAAAAGAAGAGGTTATCGATCTTCTTTGGGAGCATCATGAGAACTTCCTGGCAAGTCTTGATTACGGATTGTCCGGAATGGGTACTTCACTTGCGGATATAGGCGTTAACTGGAAGAAAACAGCTTAAATCATTTGATCGCAAGGCCCCGGAATGATACGGGGCCTTACTCTTGACAGAATATGTTTTATACAATATAATTGTATCAAACATAAATAGAGGGCCAAACGATGGAATACGATTACAAAGAAGCGATGAAGCTTTCAAACCAGTTATGTTTCCCGCTCTATGCGGCTGCCAGGAACATAACATGTCTGTATACCCCTTATCTTAAGGAGCTCGGACTTACATATACGCAGTACATCGTATTTCTCGTTCTGTGGGAGAAGGACGGCATCACGGTAGGGGAGATCTGCGAAAAGCTGATGCTCGATAACGGAACATTATCACCTCTGCTCAAAAAGATGGAGAATGCAGGCTACGTTACCAGGAAGAGGAGCAGTAAGGATGACCGGGTTGTCCTTATATCTCTTACGGAGGAAGGGCGCGCGCTGCAGGAAAAAGCCAAGGATGTCCCGCTTAAAGTTTCCGGGTGTATCGATCTGGAACCTGAGAAAGCGAAGCAGCTCTATTCTTTGCTCTATGAATTGCTTGAAAAACAGAAAAATACATAAAAAGGAGATTAAGTATGGCTACAGTTTATGATTTCACGGTAAAAGACAGAAAAAACAATGACGTATCTCTTTCTGAGTACAAGGGAAAGGTGCTCCTCATCGTTAATACTGCTACCGGATGCGGCTTCACACCTCACTATGAGCCGCTCGAAGCGATGTACAAGGAAATGAAGGATGATGGATTCGAGATCCTGGATTTCCCCTGCAACCAGTTTGCGAACCAGGCTCCCGGCGATGCGGACGAGATCCATGAGTTCTGCCAGGTAAAGTTCGGAACGGAGTTCCCCCAGTTCAAGAAGATCGACGTTAACGGCGATAACGCAGATCCTTTGTTCGTTTTCCTTGCTACGGAGAAGCCTTTTGCCGGATTCGGCAATGGCATCAAGAACAAGGCGCTCGAAGGCTTTGCGAAGATGAACAACAAGTCGTTCGGTGACAAGGCTTACATCGGTTGGAACTTCACAAAGTTCCTCGTTGACCGTGAAGGAAAGGTTATCGCAAGGTTTGAGCCCACTGTCGATATGGATGAGGTTAAGGAAGCTGTAAAGGCGGCCTTATAAGCGCAACCTGTTGACATGGTAGGTTACAGATGGTAATTTAATCGCATTAAAGATGAAGGAGAAGTGACTATGAGACATTTGGACTCTGCAAGAGTATCCTGTACATGTTGTATCATTGTCACCCTCCCGTAAACAGCCGGTGTGATCTGAACGCATGACCGGATAAAAAGGTTAAAGTACGGGAGTTCCTTCAGGAATTCCCGTTTTTCATTCTGTAGAAAGCGAGACATGGATATGCAGCAGAACGTAAGAAATGAGATCGGAGATCTTGTTAAGAGAGTATTGGCTGATTACAACGGCGGCAAGAACATCGATGCCACCGACATATTCAATAAGCCTGACCGCAATGAGGTCATCGACATCGTAAATAATCTGTTCTTTATAATGTATCCCGGTTACTTTAAGGACATTACCTATAAGTTCTACAATCCCGAAAACGGAATAGCCTTGGTGCTCGAGGATATTTTCTACCGCCTTAATAAGCAGGTTGCGCTTGCAATCGATTTCAAAGGCTTGATGACGGAAGAACAAAGAAAGGCGGAAAGCTTCCGTATCTGCACCAGCTTCGTTGAAAAGATACCTCAGATCAGGGAATATCTTGAAACGGATCTTCTTGCGACATACGACGGCGACCCTGCCGCAAGCAGCTTTGAGGAGATCATTATCGCGTACCCCGGGCTTATCGCCATTACGATCTACAGAATGGCTCATGAGCTCTACCTGCTGAACGTTCCGGTAATCCCCAGGCTCATGACGGAGTATGCTCATTCCAAGACAGGTATTGATATCCATCCGGGCGCCACGATCGGAAAGAATTTCTTTATCGATCACGGAACCGGCATCGTTGTCGGTGAGACTTCGATAATCGGCGAAAACGTCAAGATCTATCAGGGCGTTACGATCGGTGCTCTTTCAACCCGCGGCGGACAGAAGCTCTCGGGCAAGAAGCGTCATCCGACCATTGAAGACAACGTTGTCATATATGCCGGTGCTTCGATCCTCGGAGGCGAGACCGTCATCGGCAAAAATTCGGTCATAGGCGGCAACACGTTCATAACGAGTTCTGTTCCCGCTGACACAAGGGTCAGCATCAAGAATCCCGAAATGGAATTCTATTCTTCGGGCAAAAAACATGTCAAAGAAGAGATCCACCAGAGCGAAGAGTGGTTCTACGTAATCTGAAAACTGAAACTGAAAGACTAAACCAAGATCCCTGTCTGATACCTGTCAGACAGGGATCTTTCTTTGCCGGAAGACAAGGGACAACCTGTGTCCCATTAAGCAAAATGGGGCTTTTGCCCGTTTTGTGTCCTTTAAAACCCACGGCTTTGGCGTTAGGCTTTAGCCATCAAACATGCCAAACGGATCCGGATCAAAGTGTGGTTGTCAGAAATGATTTTTCGGAGGAGATGAGAATGAAAAAGAATGATGATTCTAAATTTATGGCAGTTAATGTTATCCTTGCAATATTAGGAATAGCGGCTTTGGTCTGCATCGTTTATTCGATGGTTACAGACAAAACTTATCCGTATCTTGCGATTGGATTGGGCCTTGCCGCATTTTCCAATATATTCGGATGCATTTACAGAAACAGAAAGAGAGAAATAGAAGATGGATCTTGTGAAAATCGGAGCGTTTCTTAAAGAATTGAGAAAAGAGAAAAATATCACTCAGGAAGAACTCGCAGACAAGATGGGGGTCTCCAGACGAACCGTTTCGAGATGGGAGACAGGAACCAATATGCCTGACATGGACATCCTGATAGATATTTCCGATTTCTATGATGTGGATCTCAGAGAGATCCTTGACGGAGAAAGAAAGGATATAAAAATGGATAACGAAACAAAAGAGACCGTTTTGAAAGTCGCAGAAGTCTCAAATGAAGAAAAGGCAAAGATCGTGAGGAACATACACGTACTGTTTATCATTGCGATGGTATTCATGGCCATACTGATCGCGACCAATTTTATTGATGCCATCGACGGACATTTAAGGGATTTCCTGACCGGTATGAGTATGGGCATAGGTTTCGGAATGATCGTCGTCGGAGCCATCATGACGAGCAAATACGCAAAGGATATAAGAGATTTCAAGATGCGTCTGATCGGCAGGGGAAAAGACAAATAAACATATTTGATTGTGTAAAAAACACGGAGAAGGACATGCTCAGGCATGTCCTTTTTTATCCGGAACGCGGGCAAAATCACTCGAAATTGCGGTAATTCAATGACAAAAAGGTTACAAAAGCCTTATTTACCGCACTTTTGCGCAAAAATGAACGGGCCCGATGCTAAAATAAAGTAACTTTCGACTTATATAAGGAGGATTGGATTTGTATAAGGCACTGGCCAAGATCTTATGCGGAGTCATTAGTGCGTCCTGCACACTTGGATTCCTCAATATAGATGAACGCAATCCGGAGGATGAGAAGATCAACCTCCAGAGTCCGTCGCTCGTCTATGTAAGCATGGCCGGAAGATATGCCAACGCCGACGTTATTGCAAAGCAGGAAGAAGCTGACCGTCTGGCTGAAGAAGCAGATACAGAGGAAGAGGCAGCTGCAGCACGAATATACAATTCCGAATTCTTCGATCTTGATAACTACACCATTACCGCGCCGGTAAACTACGAGGAGATCGCAGACAAGATCCGCGGCACGGAAGATGATGACGACAAGGAGAATTACGACGGTAATTCGCTTTGGGTAAAGCATCCTGCAAAAGTTTACGCCCAGGCCAGCACGAGCTCCAAAGTCGTAGCCAATTTGGGCAAGGGTACAAAGCTTATCAGGATCTCCTATTCAGGAGAGTGGTCTTATGTAAGGCTTTCAAACGGCGTGAAGTGCTATTTGCCTTCATCAGAGCTGTCAGCCAAGAAGGTTGCCACACCTACGCCGACTCCTACGCCTACTCCGACACCCAAGCCGAAGAAGAAAAAGCCTACGCGTAAGCCGACACCCAAGGTCACATCTAAGTCATACAATACAACGGTCTATGCTGCCACATCCATAATTGCGCGCAGCGGCCCCGGCATCTCATATTCAAAGGTTACGACATTAAAGTCAGGGACAGCAATTAAGGTTGTCGCAAAGACGAGCAACGGCTGGTACAAGTCAGACAAAGGTTGGTATGTTCTGGGTTCGGTAACATCAAGCAAAGCACCGTCAGCCAAGAAGGCTACGCCTACACCTAAGCCATCAACGTCTTCTTCTGTTAAGAGGGGAGACAAGTCCGGCGGTTTTGCGAAGTACATCAGAAGCTTTGTAGGCTGCAGATATGTTTCCGGAGGAGCTTCTCCGTCCGGTTTCGACTGCTCCGGATTCACGATGTATTGCTATAAGAATTACTATAAGATCAAGCTTCCTCACGGAGCTAATATGCAGACTAAGTATGGTAAGAAGGTAAGTTTTGACAGCATGCAGGTTGGGGACATCATCTATTTCGATCACGATCACAACGGCAAGGCCGATCACGTCGGACTTTATGTCGGAAGCGGTGAAATGGTGCATGCTTCAGGAGTTAAGACAGGCGTTAAATGCGTCAATGTCAGCAAACTCAAGGATGTTTTGATGGTAAGAAGGATACTTTGATTGAAAAAACGTACACTTAAAATTTTCACAGCAGTTTTGACAGCGGTAACTACGCTGACGCTTTTGGATCTTGGCGGAGGAAAGGGAGCACAGAACGATATCAAGCTCCAGAGCCCCTCGCTTGTATATGCCACTGTTTCCAACAGGTTTTCAAATGCAAACGTGTTTGGAAGCGAGGATGAAAGGGAAGCTGCCGAGCGTTTGGCTGAGGAAGCTGACACCGAAGATGAGAGCGATCTCGTCAGACTTACTAATCCGAATGTTTTTAATCTCGATGATTATACGATCACGGCTCCTGCGAACTACGAGGAGATCGCCGACAGAGTCCGCGGTGAGGAAACTGATGACGGCAATGATGAGAAATATGACGGTAAATATATCTGGACCAAGGATTCCGTAACCAAGGTATATGCTTCTCCGAATGCTTCAGGAAAGCCTATAGCCACATTTAAGAGGGGTACAAAGGTTATCCGTATTTCCTATTCGGGAGACTGGTCTTATGTCAGAGTCAACGGAAGCAGGAAGGGTTACATCCTTACTTCTACTGTTTCAACTAAGAAGGTAAACACTCCGACTCCTACACCGAAGCAATCGAAATACTACATTCCGCAGCCTAAGAAGAATTGCGTATACATTTTAGGAGATCTTGTCTACGCGCGTTCGGGTCCGGGAATAAACTATCCCAAACAGGCGTCTTACAGGCGAGGAACAGAGATCGTTGTTGTTTCGACGACTAATGGATGGATAAAGACAGACAAGGGATATTATATTAAGAAGAGCCTCACTGTTGATTATCCGATCACATGGGACAAAAAGAAAGCTACACCTACGCCTACCCCTAAGCCTACCAGAGCCCAGCTCAGATTTATGAAGCTTTCCGGCTTCGTAAGATACGTTGGCGGCTATGTGGGATGCAGATATGTTTATGGCGGCTCAACGCCTTCTGGATTCGACTGCTCCGGTTTCAGCATGTATTGCTACTACAGATACTACGGCATCAAGCTTCCTCATGGTGCGAACATGCAGATGCACCGCGGTAGAAAAGTCAGTCTTAAGGCTCTTCAGGCAGGCGATCTGATCTTCTTCGATCACGATCATAACGGCAAGGCTGATCACGTCGGAATCTATGTCGGCGGAGGCAAGATGGTTCATGCATCCAATCCGAGAACCGGCGTAGTCAAAGTATCCCTGGCGGGAAGGAAAGACGTTTTAGCTGCCAGAAGATATATCTGATGCTCTAAAAGCCGTCAGATCTCTGAAGACATTCTCTTAATAGTTTCGGTAATGACATCGATGTCTGCCTCGAAATCGGACAGACTTCTGGATTCGTTTGCCTGGTGGCATACATCTTCCTGCCATGGGGCCTGAAGACCGAAAGCGATGGTGTTGGGGATATGGCGTGCATACGTTCCTCCGCCTATTGCCAGAGGCTCGGAGTACTTTTCGCGGAATGATTCTTCAAAGCCCGAATACTTGGACATGTTTTCGTTCCAGACATCTGTCAGGATCTTTATCTCGGGTGAATTCTTATCCATGCATACAGGAGCCATGGCGCTTCTTGTGGAAGCGCTCAAACCGTATTTTCCCGCAAGTTCAGAGATGTGAGCCGTTATCTTTTCCATGTCGTAAGAGATGGGGCATCTGACATCGATTATGAGCGATTCAAGATCACGGGTGCATTTAAGGATGGAAGGATTTGCGGTTACCGTTCCCGATTCGTCTTTGACGGTGCAGCCCGTGTACTCGTAGGAAGCGCAGGGAACAAGCTCATTGTTGATGAAATCGAGCATCGGTGACTTCTTGAAGTCGAATCCTTCTTGGGTAAGCTTTTTGCAGAGCTCGAAGATCGCGTTTACGCCAAGTTCGGGCTTTGACGCATGTGCCGTACGTCCCTCTGCGGAAGTCTTTCCGTTGCCGTAAGATACCCATGCCGAAGCCGGTACCATGTTTGCGGCGCTTCCGCCTGCCGCGGAAACCAAAGAAGCGGGACCTGAGACTTTTATGTTCATGATGCCTTTTTCGGCATAGATGACAGGAAATTCGGCATCAGGAGTTATTGCAAAAGTCGGGATCTCGCCATGCTCGGCATAGTATTCCACACATGAACATGTACGCTCCTCATCGGTTCCGAGAATGAGCCTTACACGGCAGGGAAGATCGAATCCGGATTCGAGAAGTCTTTTCATTGAGAAGAATGCCGCGGCAGCGGGACCTTTGTCGTCAACAATTCCGCGGCCCTTGAAATACTTTCCGTTGAATGTGAGATCAAAAGGGTCTGTCTGCCAGCCGTCACCTGCGGGGACAACATCAAGATGACATACGATTCCGAACATCTTAGGCGATGATTCGGGACCTATCTCACACCAGCCGACACGGCCGTCTAATATACCTGTTCTCATGCCGCATTCTTCCGCGCGTCCGAGAAAGAATTCCAGTGCCTCGTAAGGGCCTTCGCCATAAGGCTTTCCGGGGACCGGATCTCCTCCGGTGCTTTCGATCGAGATCAGTTTTCTTAAGAATTCGAATTCATAAACTGTAAGAACTGCCATAGTATTTCCCCCGGTATCTTTGCTGATTCTATAATACAGCAAAATATGTGTATTCAAGCATAAGATGCCACGGCTTTGCCTATCAGATTTTTTGATAATTTGCTTTTTTATTATATAATCGCTTCATGGAATTTTTGATTCGGGACATTCTTGAATACATTAACGGTGCGATTACCTGCGCGATGAAGGATCCCGCAGCTACTCTGCTCGTTCTGATGTTTCTTCTGCTGGTAATAATCACACCCGGCAGGAAGAATGTCGAAAAGGTCCTTATCCTTCTTATCACGTGTTTCATTTATCTCATTCTTACGTCGAACGTGCTTGCCAGAACGTATATCTATGCTTACAGAAGATATTCGTTTCAGCTT
Organism: Clostridiales bacterium; assembly: GCA_017478485.1. GTDB lineage: Bacteria > Bacillota > Clostridia > Saccharofermentanales > Saccharofermentanaceae > Saccharofermentans. The sequence continues at coordinate 22,533 of JAFVDI010000003.1, forward strand.
TTCACCGGCGACTTTTATGAGATGCTTGAGAATATCCTTTTGTTCTTCCCTTTGGGAATGCTCATGTGCGGACTTGATTTCAATACGACGCCCGTGCACTTTTCAAAGGAAAGAAAATCGTACCGGTTCATCAGGTTCATTATCAGCATGGCCTTTGCCGGCATATTTACGTGTGTTATCGAGCTGCTCCAGTTCTATTTGAGGGTCGGCGTCTTTACGCTCGACGACCTCCTTTGCAATACGACCGGTGCGGCTTTGGGTTACGGTATCGTTTTTGCCGTCGTAATGATCGTGCGCAAGATCAAGAAGGGCAAAAGCGAAACGGGAACAGAGAAGTTAAATGAGCAGCGGAAAAACGCATGAAAACGGCACCGGCGGACTCTGGAAAGCGTTCGCTGCTATAGTATTTCTCATCCAGGCAATTGCATCTGCGATCCTTTGCGTAAGGGCTTTTTCGCTCGGCATGATCCCTGACAAATATCTCTTTGGGCTTGTTATAGCGATGTGGATCCTTCTGATGGTTACCGCACTTCTTTTGTTTGTGGGAGTAAGGCGCCCGGTTTCAGCATCATTTATTGTTAAGCGCCTGTTTGCATTACTTCTTGCCGCATTTGTCTGCTTTACGAGCATGACAGGTTATAAGGCCCTGAGCAGCGTCAGGACTGCCGTTAACGAGGTGGTGGCAGATAAGACCGCATCAGGGGAAGCGATCGTTTCTACGATGAATCTTTACGTTGCCGCAAAGGACAGGGCGAGAAGCTCATCCGACTGCAAGAGCTATGTGATAGGAATAGCATCAGGGGAGAATGTAAGGAGTTCAAAAGCTGCCCTGAACAAGCTGTCAATGGAGACAGGCACGGCTGTCCGGTCGAAGGAATACGCTTCCGAAGAGGATCTGATACTGGCTCTCTACAGAGGAACGCTTCAGGCGGTCATAATCAGTTCGGCAAAGGCGGAAGTGCTTTCTGATACAGAAGAATTCGAGGGCTTTACCGGCAAGGTGAGACTGATAAAAGAATACGATATCACCGAAGCTGACCTTGAATTCATACCCGGCAAAGAGGGTGAAACATCAGAGACTGAAGCGACAAATCCCATTCAGAGCGAACAGGCCGTTGAAGGAGGCATCACAACGACGCCGTTCATTCTTTATGTAAGCGGTTCTGACACAAGGAACAAGCAGTTCAGGACCTCCAGGAGTGATGTAAACATCCTCATGGTGGTAAATCCCAATACCAAGCAGATCCTTTTGCTCAATACGCCGCGCGACTATTACATTCCCAACCCCAAGAGCACCGAAGGCGAACGCGACAAGCTCACGCATCTCGGCCTCTATGGTGTCGGATGCTCCATGCAGGGCCTGGGTGACCTTTACGGCTGTACTGTCAATTATTCCGTGCAGATCAATTTTACGGGCCTTGAGACGCTGGTCGATGAATTAGGCGGCATTACTGTCGATAATCCGCAGGCGTTCAAGGCATATAACGGGACAAGTTTCAAAAAGGGCAAGATCAGCCTTAACGGCAAGGAGGCTCTGGCTTACGCAAGGGAACGTCATTCGTTCACTTCAGGCGACAACATGCGCGGACAGAACCAGATGCGCATTATCACGGCGATAATCAACAAAGCCACGTCATCCAAATCGAAGGTCCTGATGAATTACAGCGGGATATTGAAAGCGCTCTCCGGTATGTTCAAGACCAGCGTTCCGTCATCTGATATCGAAAAACTGGTCAAGATGCAGCTTAATGACATGGCGCAGTGGAAGATAACCTCATATGCCGTTACCGGAAAGAACGGCTCTGAGACCACATATTCTTCTCCCAACTATAAGGCTTACGTCATGCTGCCTGACGACAGGGCTGTTGCCGAGGCTGCTTTCAGGATCAGGAAGGTCATGGACGGAAAAACTCTAAAATAATATATATTAATAATATTAAAACCGGGCTCTTTGTAGTATGATATTTGAACAACTGTTTTTATAGGAGATGTTCAAATGAAAGAACTAATGCTGGGTAATAAGGCCGTAGCAAGAGGCCTTTACGAGGCGGGAGTCGCCGTCGCAAGCTCTTATCCCGGAACACCGTCAACAGAGACCACAGAAGAGGCTGCCAAGTTCGAAGAGATCTACTGCGAATGGGCACCTAACGAGAAGGTCGCAATGGAGACTGCATTCGGTGCATCAAGGGCCGGCAAGAGATCTTACTGCGCAATGAAGCACGTTGGACTTAACGTTGCTGCAGATCCGCTCTTTACAATGAGCTACACGGGCGTTAATGCCGGTATGGTAATACTCGTTGCAGACGATCCGGGCATGCATTCATCACAGAACGAGCAGGATTCAAGACACTATGCCATCGCGGCAAAGATGCCTATGCTTGAACCTGCTGATTCTCAGGAAGCCAAGGATTTCGTCATTGCGGCTTACGATATTTCAGAGCAGTTCGATACACCCGTACTTATCAAGATGTGCACGAGAGTTGCTCACTCCCAGTCCGTAGTCGAGCTCGGCTCAAGGACTGAGGTTGCCGTTAAGCCTTATGTTAAGGATGCGGGCAAGTATGTAATGGTTCCTGCAAATGCCAAGAAGCGTCACCCGATCGTTGAGGAGAGGACGCAGAAGCTTATCGAATTTGCCGAGACATCTTCTCTTAACCGCGTGGAAGATGGTTCTGATACATCAATGGGTATCATCACATCCTCAACTTCATATCAGTACGTCAAGGAAGTATTCGGAGACAAGTATCCGGTCCTCAAGATCGGCCTTATCAATCCGCTTCCTGTCAAGCTGATCAAGGATTTCGCCGCTAAGGTCGGCAAGCTCGTTGTTGTTGAAGAACTTGATCCCATCATCGAGACACACTGCAGGACATTAGGCCTTGAGGTAACGGGCAAGGATGTATTCCCGCTCATCGACGAGTTCTCACAGGGTCTCATCGCTACAAAGCTCGGGCTCCCGGAGAAGCCTGCATGCAAGCCGATCGAAGGACTTCCGGGAAGACCTCCGGCCATGTGCGCAGGATGCCCTCACAGAGGCATGTTCTATGTTCTTTCCAAGCTTAAGCTCACAGTCATGGGCGACATCGGATGCTACACGTTAGGTGCTACTCCGCCGCTCTGCGCTATCGATACGACAGAGTGCATGGGCGCATCCATCAGCTCTCTGCACGGCTTTAACAAGGCACTGGGCGCAGATGCAGAGAAGAAGACCGTTGCGGTCATCGGCGACTCGACATTCATGCATTCGGGCATGACAGGTCTTGCCAATATCGCATATAACCAGACAAATTCAACTGTCATCATCCTTGATAACTCCATCACGGGTATGACAGGACACCAGCAGAATCCTACGACCGGATATAACCTCAGAGGTGACCCGGCAGGAAAGATCGATCTCGAAGCTCTTGTACGTGCAATGGGCATCAACAGGGTAAGAGTGGTAGATCCTTATAACCTCGCAGAAGCTGAACAGGCAGTTAAGGAAGAGCTTGAGGCAGAGGAACCTTCAGTCATCATCTCCAGGAGACCCTGCGCTCTTCTCAAGAAAGTCAAGCGCGGTGAGCCTATCCGGGTCAATCCCGACAAGTGCAAGTCCTGCAAGGCCTGCATGAAGCTCGGATGCCCTGCGATCTCATTCAAGGACGGTCACGCAAAGGTCGACGTAACCCAGTGCTTCGGCTGCAAGGTCTGCAGCGAGCTCTGCAAGTTCGGTGCTTTTGAGACTTTGAACGGGGAGGCAATCACATGGTAACAAGCATAATGATAGTAGGCGTAGGCGGACAGGGTTCGCTTCTCGCAAGTAAGTTATTGGGCAGAGCCGCTATGGACAAGGGCTACGACGTAAAGGTCTCAGAGGTTCACGGAATGAGCCAGAGAGGCGGAAGCGTTGTAACTTACGTCAAGTTCGGCGACAAGGTCAATTCACCCATCATCGACAAGGGTGAGGCTGATTACATTATCTCCTTCGAGCTTCTCGAGGCTGCTAGATATGTCCAGTTCCTCAAACCCGGCGGACAGATCGTAACCAACTCACAGCAGATCGATCCTATGCCCGTCATCGCCGGCACGGCAGAGTATCCTACGGAGCTCATTTCCAAGATGGAAGCATCCGGCGCCAAGGTCGATGCGATCGATGCTCTTACGATCGCCGAGAAGGCAGGTTCTTCAAAGGCTACCAATATCGTCCTCATGGGCGTTTTCTCGAAGTACATCAAAGAGATAAGCAAGGAAGAGTGGATCAAGGCTGTCGAGGCTTCGGTTCCCGCCAAGTTCCTTGAACTTAACATGAAGGCTTTCGAGATGGGACTTGCAGCAGAATAAGGTATCTTATGGCGAATACTATTGAGGAAGTCAGGAAGTTTTTCGAAGGTGACAAATACGCTGTTGAAGCAACCGGAATAGTCATCGAAAAGGCTGAAAAAGGTCACAGCACCGTGAGCCTGGAACCTGACGGCAGACACTTAAATGCCGTCGGCGGGCTTATGGGCGCGGTGTATTACACACTGGCCGATTTTGCTTTTGCCGTTGCTGAGAACTGCGTTCTCGATTCCGAAACGGTAACTGTTACACAGACTGCTCAGATCAATTTCCTGAGGCCGTGGTTTGGCGGCAAGGTTACATGCAAAGCCGATATAGTCAAGGACGGAAGATCGATCTGTCTGTACGAGATCAAAGTCTTCGACAAGGAAGAAAAAGAACTCGCACTCATTATCGTTAACGGTTTTAAGACCGCACGCAATTAAACATCCCGCTTAAGGAGGGACACATTTATGATCTGGAATGAAGCAAAGGAGTGCATGTCGCGAGACGAGATCGAGGCACTTCAGAGCGCAAGACTCGTCAAGCAGGTAAACCGCGTTTACCATAACGTTGAGTATTACCGCAAGAAGATGCAGGCGGCAGGCCTCGAGCCCGGTGACATCAAGGGCATTGAAGACCTTGATAAACTGCCTTATACGACTTATCAGGACTTGAGGGATACTTATCCTTTTGGCCTGGCTGCGGCACCCAGATCAGAACTGGTCCGTGTTCATGCATCTTCCGGTACCACAGGCAAGCCCAAGATCGCCGTATATACAAGACGCGATATTGATATTTGGGCAGAGTGCGTTGCAAGATGCCTTTCAATGGCAGGGATTACAAAGGATGACATCATTCAGGTAGGCTACGGCTACGGTCTCTTCACTGGCGGCCTAGGTGCACATTACGGTGCTGAATACTTAGGTGCAATGGTACTTCCCATGTCCACCGGCAATACACAGAAGCTCATCGACATGATGATCGACTGCGATGTTACATCCATTGCCTGCACACCTTCATATCTTCTCCATGTTGCGGAGGACCTTGAGAAGGCTGGGCTCATCGATAAGATCAAGCTTAAGTCGGCTATCTGCGGCGCAGAGCCCTGGACAGATGAGATGCGTGACCAGATGGAAGCAAGACTTCACATCAAGGCATTCGACATCTACGGTCTTACAGAGATGATGGGTCCGGGCGTTGCATGCGACTGCGAATATCACAGAGGACTTCACATATGGGAAGATCACTTCCTGCCCGAGATCATCGATCCGGCAACACAGAAGCAGCTTCCCAAGGGATCAGACGGCGAGCTCGTCATCACCAACCTTACGAAGGAAGGCATGCCTCTCATCCGTTACAGGACCAAGGACCTTACATCCATCGAATACGACAAGTGCGAGTGCGGACGTACCATGGCAAGGATCCAGCGCTTCAAAGGAAGATCTGACGACATGCTCATCATCCGCGGCGTAAATGTTTTCCCTTCACAGGTAGAGGCAGCTCTGCTCACCGTAGAGGGAACGACACCTCACTATATGCTCGTCGTTGACCGTGTAGACAACACTGATACTCTTGAGGTTCAGGTTGAGGTTGCCGAGAACGCATTCACGGACGAGATCAAGTCTCTGGAGAAGCTTTCCAAGGCAGTTCACGACAAACTCAAAATGGCTATCGGTCTCAACGCAAAGGTCAAGCTCGTTGAACCCAACGGCCTTGAGCATTTCGACGGAAAGAGCAAGCACGTTACGGATAAGCGTAAGCTTTATCAATAATAAGAGGGAGGTACCACTATGTTCGTAAAGCAGTTATCGGTTTTCTTAGAGAACACGGAAGGAAGACTTGACCAGGTCCTTAAGATCCTTGCGCAGGGCGGTATCGACATTCTCTCTGCAAGCCTTGCAGATACGATGGAATACGGAGTTCTCCGTCTTATTACCAAGGATCCCGACAAGGCTAAAGAGATCCTCAAGGATGCAGGCTTCGCTGCCCGTATCGATGAGGTTATCGCCGTAGTCGTTCCTGATGCCGTAGGAAGCCTTGCAAAGGTCGTTGCAATGATCCATGCTGCAGGCATCAACATCAGCTACATCTATGGCCTTTCTCTTGACGGTGAAGGTGCTCCCATCGCAATCAAGACAAATGACAATGCCAAGGCCGAGAATCTTCTTAACGCTGCAGGTGTAAAAACGCTCGGAATGGAAGATCTTCAGTAAGAAATATTAAGTATTAGCTTAAAGGAGCTGTCTCACTTGTTTTTTGAGACAGCTCCTTTTTATTTATACGTATTGAATGTATTGGTATCCGGATCGTAATTGGGACCGATAAGGAGCTTTCCGCAGTAAGGGCATGTTCCCATCGTGGCGGCTCTTATCTTCAGGCTTGCACCGCATCCGGGGCAGTGGACGCCGACAAATGGTTTGTTTTCAGGAGCACCCTGGTACATCGAAGTCGGGGCGCCGATCTTATCCGACAGAAGAAAAGCTCTCTGATGCGCACTGTAATTGCAGTTAATGAGATAACCCCGGCGGATCATTGTAGTGACTTTGATTATGGTTTCTTCTTCAGTCTTGTTCAATGCTCTTGCAAGTTCTGCTACCGGTACAAAACCGTCGGCATCAGCGGTAAACAGATCACTTATCTGTCTTACACTTACGGACTGGGATGCTTTGATAAAGAACACGACGATGGGAGCCGTAAATGCAATTGCAAAGACCAGATACATTACCCTGTAAAGAGCCGGATCTTCGATCCTCTCATAGATTTTAGTGTCGAATGATATGCCCCACATAACAACAGCGGGCATTATGCACATGCCGCTGACTACGCACCAGATGATGGTTGCCACAACACCTTTGCTTTTATTCTGATACATCTTAATTCTCCTTTACTCTCATGAAGGTACCGCAGTGATCGCACCTTCCGCCGCCGTTCCTGCGGATCGTATTATGAGCTCCGCATGTAGGGCAGATTACTGTAACGAATTCTCTTTCGTCAGAAAGAAGATCGACTCTGACTGCAGTCCTTCCGACAGTGATGTTGATCAGATATCTTTCCCTTACAAGCCACATAATGTCTTTGATGACATTTACCTCAGGGCGGCCTGTCATTTTAGCGATCGAACTGTATGCAATGATGCCGTCGTGGTCTTCTTCAATGATCGAGTTATAGATCCTGCATTTCGAGACCCTGTGGAGCATAAACGCACGCCAGATGATTATTCCGATCTTTATTGACATGAGGCCGGATGTGATCAGACAGAGCATGGCTTCTGCAATTCCGTGATCGAAGTGGCTAGATAACGAGATGAATATTATGAATAAAAGATTGAAAAAAGACGATATTCCGCATGCCGCTATGATTACTGTATTAGCAGCTTTGTAAGCACTCATCTTTGAATGATTAAGATACATCCGTTTCACCCCTTTTGCGAGTTTGAACAATCTGATCTCAATTATAACTGATTTTTGATTTATATGCGGACAATAGAAAAGCCGCTTCCGAAAAAGCGGCTTTGAGAAAACGGTTTTGCTTTGATCAAGCTTCGTCTGCGGGAGCGTTCTCGGGAAGTGAATATCTCTTCTCGATGGTAACCGTCTCGTCGTAGCAGGAGAAGATACCGTCTACCTTTTCCTTTGAAAGCTTGGGTGTGATAAGGCTTACGAGAGGTACGATGATGAGTCCTGCGACCATTGTGACCGCACCGGCGTTAATAGGAGATGCGATGAACTTGAGGAACATGTTTGCGACTGTGAAGCCTACACCAAAGATGAAGCATACCCATACTGAGAGCTTTGTCGTCTTTTTCCAGTAAAGACCCCAGAGGAAAGGTGCGAGGAAAGCTCCTGCAAGTGCGCCCCATGAATAACCCATGAGCTGAGCGATGAACGTCGGAGGGTTAAGGGAGAGGAGTACTGAGACTGCGATGAAGAATATGAGGAGAAGACGCATTGTGATGAGCTGAGTCTTTTCTCTCTTCTTTTTATCTTCGTTTGCCTTGGGCTTGATCTGCTCGATAAGGTCCAGAGTAACTGTCGAGCTCGATGTGAGAACGAGTGAAGACAGGGTGGACATTGAAGCGGAAAGAACGAGGACGATAACTACACCTACGAGGATCGTAGGGAGGTTGTCGAGCATCGTGGGGATGATGGAATCGTACATGACAGACCCGTCTTCCTTACGGATAGCGGGGTTGTTGCTGTAAAGCCTTGCAAAGCCGCCCAGGAAGTAGCATCCGCCTGCTACGATGAATGCGAAGATAGTGGAAATGACGGTTCCTGCCTTTACGGACTTCTCGTCCTTGATGGCATAGAACTTTCCGACCATCTGGGGAAGACCCCATGTACCCAGGGATGTAAGGATGATTACACCGAAGAGGTTGATCGGATCAGGTCCGAAGAAAGATACGAAAGCGCCCTGCATTCCCTGTGTGACGGGCAGATCTGAAGGCTGCTGTGAAAGCGTTGTGAGTGCCTGGATGAATCCGCCGTTGTTGTTGATGACGGTTGCGATGACGGCAGTGATTCCGAAGAGCATGATGACGCCCTGTACGAGGTCATTTACGACTGTTGCCATGTAACCGCCAAGGATGACATAGACACATGTGAGAGCTGCCATTACGATGATGCAGATCTTGTAGTCGATGCTGAAGGCCATATTAAAGAGTCTTGAAAGGCCGTTATAGACTGATGAAGTGTAGGGGATGAGGAAGATAAAAGAGATGAGCGCTGCTGCGACACGGAGTGCCTTGCTGTCGAATCTCTTGCCGAAGAAATCGGGCATCGTCTTTGAGCTTAAATGCTTTGTCATGACGCGTGTTCTTCTTCCCAGAACGATCCATGCGAGAAGTGAACCGATTACGGCATTTCCGATACCGATCCATGTTGATGCGACACCGTATTTCCAGCCGAACTGTCCTGCATAACCGATGAATACGACTGCGGAGAAATAGGATGTTCCGTAACCGAAAGCGGTTAGCCAGGGCCCTGCGTTTCTGCCTCCCAAAACGAAGCCTTCAACGCTGTTTGCCTTCTTGCGCGTCATGACACCGATTCCGATCATGACAGCAAAAAAGACTACGAGAAAGATGATCTTAATTGCCAGATCCATAGATTGTCCTCACTTCTTGCTTTAAGCCCCCCAGGCGAAAAGCATGTTTTGTTATTAATAAACCTTGCATATGGATGAACCATATGCAAGGCAGATTATCAAGACTGGTTTTCCTGTTCGACAAGTCTCTCGGCACCGTATCTCTTACGGAGGAGAGGCTTTTCGATCTTGCCGGTCGCGTTTCTCGGAACGTCTGCGAGTATTATCTGCTTCGGTCTCTTGTAACGGGGAAGCTGGTTGCAGAACTTCTCGAGTTCCTCAACAGTGCAGTTGCTGCCGGGTTCGATCTCTACGATCGCGCCGGTGATCTCGCCGAGACGCTTGTCGGGAAGGCCGATGACGGCAACGTCCTTGACCTTCGGATATTCCTGAAGGAAGTTTTCGATCTCGACAGGGTAGATGTTCTCACCGCCTGATACGATAAGGTCCTTTTTACGGTCAACTAAGAAGTAGAAACCGTCCTCGTCCTGACGTGCCATGTCACCTGTGAAGAGCCAGCCGTCCTTGAGAGTAGCGGCGGTTGCTTCAGGATTTCTGTAGTATTCGAGCATGACGCCGGGGCCTTTTACGCAAAGCTCTCCGACTTCGCCCTGTTTAACGGGATTGCCGTTATCGTCAACGATCTTGCACTCCCATCTGTAACCGGGAACGCCGATCGCGCCGACCTTGTGAGTATTCTCAAGTCCAAGGTGTACGCAGCCGGGGCCGGTGGATTCTGAAAGACCATAGTTTGTATCGTACTGATGCTTGGGGAAGTATTCCTTCCAGTGACGGATCAGCGACGGAGGTACGGGCTGTGCGCCGATGTGCATGAGTCTCCACTGATCGAGCTGATAGTCAGAAAGCTTTACTTCTCCGCGGTCAAGGGCATCGAGAATGTCCTGAGCCCACGGTACAAGGAGCCATACGATGGTGCACTTCTCGTCGGAAACAGCCTTCAGGATGACATCAGGCTTTGTACCCTTGAGGAGAACTGCTCTGCTGCACGTCCAAAGTGAACCCATCCAGTGGAATTTAGCTCCTGTGTGATAGAGAGGAGGGATACAAAGGAAGCAGTCGTCCTTGCCGGTCTTGTGATGTATGGCTTCCATCTCAGCAGCCTGTGTAAGGCTTCTGTGAGGGTGAAGGATAGCTTTAGGGAAACCGGTCGTACCCGATGAGAAATAGATAGCGGCATGATCTTCTTCTGTGAGCTTGATGTCGGGATCCTTGCTGGAATAATCAGCAACCTGCTGCCAGTAGTTTTCAGCGAATTCAGGTGTCTGGCCTTCTCCAACGAAAAGAAGGAGTCTGTTGTTTGCGATGTCGTCGGCATTGATGGAGATCCTGTCTACGAACTCAGGTCCGAAGAACATGACTGAAACCTCGGCAAGGTCAGCGCAGTAAGAGATCTCGTTTGCCGTATATCTGAAATTGAAAGGTACGGCGATCGCACCTGTCTTGAGTATTCCGAAATAGATGGGAAGCCACTCGAGGCAGTTGAACATGAGAATGGCAACTTTGTCGCCTTTCTTGATACCGCGTCCGAGGAGCATGTTTGCAACTCTGTTGGACTTCTCGTCGAAGATCTGCCATGTGATCTCATGGCGGTAAGGTCTGTTGACCGTCTGCTGAACAAGATCGAATTCCTTGAAAGAGATCTTTCTTGTGTCATCCATTGTGGGGTTAAGTTCTATGAGAGCTACTTCATCGCCGTGTTCTTTGGCGTTGCGTCTCAATAAATCTGTTACCGGCATTTTCCGTCCTCCGCTTTATATAATAAAGTCCGTCAGAAATAATAGCACAAAAAAAATAATAATTATATAAGGCGGGACAAATAAACAAAGAGGCCGGAGTAGAAAAACTACTCCGGCCGGTTCTTCCGATCTGTGTTTCTGTTTCTTACTGCTGAGGAGGGAACTGCTGCGGCTGGCCGTACTGTGGATATCCCTGCTGAGGTATCTGCTGATAGCCCTGCTGATACTGTGGCATCTGCTGGTAGCCGTTGGGAACAGCCTGGTAAGGCTGAACGGGTACTCCGTAGGGCTGAGGCGTGATGGGCATGAATCCCTGACGGACCGGGATCTTTTTAGTCGGATGTGTAAGCCAGTGGGATACCATAAAGATCCAGAACGGACGGAACAAAATTACTAAGATATAGATAAGTGAGGATGCTCTTCCAAAAAATACGTAAGCGACCTCTTTTCCGTCAGTCAGGTCGGAAAGACTTGACCAGCGGGCGATCTCCATGAGATGCAAATAAAGCTGAAGCAGACTGGCGCCGACTCCGATCAGCCCGGGAATGAGACACAGCGGCTTAGGCGCTTTCTTAATGCATGTGAGGACGATAAGGAAGACCCACACAAACGTGAATGAATACAGGACAATACTATCAAGCAGCGGCAGACCCGCAAGTTTTTCCGTAAATCCCGAAAGTGAAAAATTGGAGATGAAGGATTCCCATTCAAGGATCAGGAATGCAGCAAAACCCGCGATCAGAACACCGATGTTGTTGCGTGATGAAGTTCCTATGAGAAGGAGGATATAGGCGGCGATATAGAGGAAAAAGAAGATCCAGAAGAATACCATTACCGTCGGAATACTGCTTGCCGCAGTATCAAGGAAAAGGCGTGAAACGAAAGTGGCTAATCTCGAAAAGATCAATGCCAGCATCTCGAGGATAATAAACGCCTTGCTGCCGACTGCAGCTCTGGGCCTTTCCTGATATAAAATCTGCTGTTCCATTGACGTGTCCTCCCTCATCACATTCCTGAAGAAATTATACATCAAAGAAAGACAACGAAAAAGGAACTGCGTTAAAGCAGTTCCTTTTTGCTGAATACACAGGATCATCAGTAATTTTTATTGCCGTTATAATAACTCTTACCCGTATGCTTGGTGCCGGTGGAATCGGTGATCTCAAAACCGACAAAGATAGTGTAGTAGAAGGTGCCTTTTGAAGGTACTTTTTTCTTTTTGGAGGCAACATGGATATTATTGTCGCTTATCGTGACCTTCAGATTATTAGTGTTTAGATATCCTGTGCCTTTCTTAGCATAGATACTGACGCTTCCGACACTTATTCCGGTAAAAGTAACACCGTCTTTGGGCGTTACTGAGATATCAAATGTCTTATCTGAATTCTTTTTTTCCGAAACACTGAACAAAGAAGCAGAGTACGAATCTGTTTTGCTGTTCCAGATTGCGACGTTATTCAACGACACTGTCTTGTCTTCAGTACTCTTGCCGTTAAGTGTGTTTGATACCCTGAGAGTTACATTAAACTTGTCCTCGCTGGAAGCGTCTGCTGCCGACTTGAACAAATATGTATACTGCTTCTCAGAGGAATCAACACTCTCTGCGCTGACGATGACTGATGAATCCATTGAGAAGTCCTGATGGAACTTCTCATAATGATACTTCATCTTCTTTTTCTTAAAGTTGTAGCCGTCATATCTGAAGAGTTTGGCATCGAGAGCGCCGGTAACCGAAGTAACGTCTATTCCGATATTTGTTTTAAGCGTGAACTTAACTTCAGCGAGAAACCCTTTATCAAGTGGATACATTTTAAAAGAATCCAGCTTGAGTCCAAGGTCTTCCGTAGGCAGAGGAGCGGGAGTGGGCGTCGGAGCAGGTGTCGGCGTGGGCGCTGGCGTAACAGTTTCTGATCCGGAAGGAGCGCTTTCTGTAACACCTGATGCTGAAGTCTCAGTGATCACGCTTTCTTCGGTCAGATCACCTGCAGAAGGCAGCAGGTTTACGCCGGGCACCACGAACGAAACAGCCAGGCCGCTGACAGCGAGCATGAAGGCGATCGATTTAGCCCTGCGCCTGGGCATAACGAAAGTGGTTATGCTCTCGTTATATTCGTCCTGCGGCGCGGAGGTGTATGCATCCTCAGGCGGCGGCGCAGCACTTTCGCGCGGCGGTTCCGCGTTATAGTAATCGAATCCGTTGTAATAGTCCTCTGACATGTTAACTGATCTCCGGGATCACGCTGATCACTTTTCTGAATTGTGGACGACGACCTGAGGGAACGGGATCTCGATTCCACTCTTGTCAAAGAAGACCTTGATCTCGCGGTTAAGGATACGGGGTGCCTTGTAGATGTCCTTCTCATTGACACGTGCACCGAACTTGAGAAGGACGCCGCTGTCACCCAGTTCCTGTACACCGAGATACGAGGGCTCTTCAATAAAGAGCTCCGGATACTTGGATTTGAGAGTGGGAATGTATTCCTTGATCTTGGGCTCAACAACTTCAAGATCTGTGCTGTATGAAACGCTTACTACTGTAGTTGCGAAGCTTAACGCGGTCGAACGGTTGAGGATATTCCTCAGATCTGAGTTGTTGATGATCTTGATGTTGCCGCCCATGTCTCGGATAGCCGTGGTGCGGATACCGATGGAGTCGACAACGCCTCTGAAACCGCCGACTTCGATGATGTCGCCTACGTTGAACTGATCCTCAAATACAAGGAAGATACCTGTTACAAGGTCTTCTACGAGGCTCTGCGCGCCAAAGCCGATGATCAGGGCAACGATTCCGACGCTGGCCAGGATAGCCGTGAGGTTGATGCCCAATGCCGACAGACACCAGAAGAAGCAAACGAATGCGGTTATGTAGCTTATCGCTGAATTGAGGAGGGAAAGTGCTGATTTGCCTTTGTTTGTCTTGGGGTGGATGTGCTGGACGATGAAGCGGAAAACAGATGTTATGAGGATCATCATGAGGACGATGGCGATGATCTGGAAGAGTGTTGCCCATTTAAACGTGAAAGATCCGGAGACTTTTTCTACATCACCGAATATGTCTTTCCAGGCAGCCATTATCGTATTCTTGGCTTCAGCAGGAAGGAAGGGGATAATGCCGGGATTTGTGATGAAAAGATAGATGAGCAGGATGACCGCCCACCTTATCATCGTGGACACCTTTATTGTCTTTCCTCTGACCGTGATCTTTGACAGGTCGCGTTTTGTTGACTGCTGTTCGAGCTGGTCTTCGGACTGCAGATCAAACTGCTGATCGGATCCGGGCTGAGTCTCCTGAACCTGAGGCTGCTCGGGAACAGCGGTTACATTAGTCTTTTCAGGATTATTATTGTTTTCCATACTTGCATCCTCCTGCAATACAGCGGAATTGATATCATAATCTTACAAAATATAAAATAATTTTGTGTTAACAAAGTTGAAAATAAGCAATAATTTATAAACGGATGATTTGACGCAGCACACCGGTTAGGCTATCCTAACTGCGGGGTGTGATTATGGCAGAAAACAAGACGAAATTTGATGTTACGGGAATGAGCTGCGCGGCGTGTCAGGCACACGTCGAGAAAGCCGTGTCTTCGCTTGAAGGAGTTAAATCTTGTGAAGTGTCCCTTCTGACTAATTCTATGCAGGTCACGGGAAGTGTTTCTTCCGAAGAAGTTATAAGAGCAGTCGAAAACGCCGGCTACGGCGCCTCTCTTGCTGACCTTTCCGCGAAGAAAGACCCTGCTGAAAAAAACGTTCAGGACAGGGAAACATCTGCTTTGAAAAAGCGAATGATCTCATCCCTTATATTCCTTGCTGTTCTCATGTATTTTTCCATGGGCGTAATGATGTTCGGATGGCCTGCACCTTCCGGGATAGCTCATGATCATGTTGCACTGGGCATCATAGAACTGGTGATCTCGGCAGTAATACTCGTGATAAACGGAAGGTTCTTTACCAGCGGCCTTAAAGCCGCGCTGCATCTTGCCCCCAATATGGATACGCTTGTTGCAATGGGCTCAGGAGTATCTTTTGTATACAGTATCGCGGTATTGACCGCCATGGCATCCGGAAAAGCTCACGGCGGACTCTATTTCGAATCCGCGTCGATGATAGTAACACTCATCACGATAGGAAAACTTCTTGAATCCATATCCAAGGGACGCACTACCGATGCGCTCAAAGGGCTTATGAAACTGGCTCCCAAGACCGCTGTGCTCATAAGGAACGGAAAAGAAGTCACGGTCGGGATCGATGAAGTTAACGTCGGTGATGTGTTTGTGGTAAGACCCGGCGGCTCTGTTCCGGTTGACGGCGTGATCATAGAAGGAAGCACGGCGATTGATGAATCAGCGCTTACGGGCGAATCGGTTCCTGTCGATAAGTCTAAAGATGACAAGGTTTCCGCTGCTACGATCAACAGGACCGGATTCATAAAATGCAGGGCAGAGAAAGTCGGCGAGGATACAACGCTTGCCCAGATAATCAGACTTGTCACTGATGCTTCTGCATCCAAGGCACCTATCGCAAGGATCGCCGATAAGGTTTCCGGCGTTTTTGTAACAGGTGTCATTATAATTGCAGTAATTGTTTTCGTAATCTGGATGATCATCGGATCACACGTCGAGACCGCGCTGACGCATTCGATTGCCGTACTGGTCGTCAGCTGCCCGTGCGCACTCGGACTTGCAACTCCTGTGGCGATCATGGTCGGAAGCGGCGTTTCTGCCAGGAACGGTATCCTTTTCAAGACGGCGGCATCGCTTGAAGGCGCGGGAAAAACGACCATTGCGGTATTTGACAAGACCGGTACTTTGACCAAAGGCGTACCGGAAGTTACTGATGTTATCACAGCTGAAGGAGTTACGGAAGACGTACTCCTGAAGACCGTTTATGCTCTTGAACAGGGGAGTGAGCATCCGTTGGGAAGGGCCTGCGCTGAATTCTGCAGATCCAGGGGAATAGATGTTCTTCCCGCAGAAGACTTTTCTGCTGTTCCCGGGCTGGGATTGACGGGAAAGGTAAACGGCATCGTCTGCAAGGCCGGCAATGCCGCTGCGGTCGGTAATGCGCTTCCCAAAGGATTTGAAAGCGTTGTTCTTAAAGTCGAGGAAGAAGGAAAGACACCGATGTTCTTCGCTTCCGAAAAAGGCTTCCTCGGTATGGTCGCGGCCGCTGACGCTATTAGGCCAGATACACCTGAAGCGGTTCAGGAACTTAAGGACCTCGGCATCAGGGTCGTCATGCTCACAGGTGACAATGAACGAACGGCAAGGGCAGTCGGAAAAGCCGCCGGAGTTGATGAGGTTATAGCAGGCGTCCTTCCTGACGGCAAGGAAGAGGTCATTAGAAAGCTTCAGGAACAGGGCAAAGTCATGATGGTCGGTGACGGAATAAACGATGCTCCTGCGCTTACCAGAGCGGATACGGGCGTATCTGTCGGCTCCGGAACCGACATTGCAATCGATGCTGCTGATATTGTTCTCATGAAGCCGACGCTTAAGGATGTCGCTGCCGCAATAAGACTTTCAAGGAAGACCATAAGGAACATTCACGAAAACCTTTTCTGGGCTTTCATCTATAATGTATTGCTGATACCCGTTGCAGCCGGCGCGTATTCGGCACTGGGGCTTTCGATGTCTCCGGTTTTCGGAGCGGCTGCGATGAGCATTTCTAGTTTTACGGTATGCATGAACGCATTAAGGCTTAATCTGGTGAAACTATACACGGGTAAGCCGTCAAAGACGGTCAGTGAAGAGATTACAAATGTTACGGAGGATAAAGGAATGACTAAGACAATGAAGATCGAAGGCATGATGTGCGGTCACTGCGAAGCAAGCGTCAAGAAGGCGCTTGAAGCTGTTGAAGGAGTACAGACGGCAGAGGTTTCCCATAAGGAAGGAACGGCAGTCGTAATACTTTCCGGCGCAGTTGAGGACGACGTTCTTAAGAAAGCTGTTGAGGATAAGGATTACAAGGTAATCTCGATCAGCTGATCTTTCTGTAGAGCCTGTAATAAACGGCAGATACGACGGATGCTATGAAGCCGCCGCATGAAACGTCACTCAGGAAGTGCGCTCCCAGAAACATTCTGGAAAGAAGCACGGCTATTCCTACGCAGAGTCCAAGTACCAGTAAGAACATTTTCTTCTCTCTCAGTTTGGGATAAACGAGTCCCAGAGCAGGGAAGAGAGTCAGGTTCATGATGCTGTTGGATGTATGTCCGCTCGGGAATGATTTGAAATCATCTTTGTTGATGTTGTGTCTGGCGATAAGTTCAGCCTTGTTTTTAATGGGATCATACCACCTGTGGAATCCGACTCCTTCATGACCTCTTGCAACGAGACGGTATCTCGGACGCGGCAGCCCCATCTTTACGAGTTCATAAAGAAAAAACGATATGGTCATGGCGGAAAGAACAAGTATCAGATGCTTTGCAAGCAAAGCGTCTGTTCTTTTTTTGCACGCTTTGTAACCGATCGCTGAAATTGGAAGAAGACCGACGACGAGCATGATGATCATCTGGGGAACGTTTCTTTCAACCTGCGGAAAGATGCCGCCGAGATTATTGATATCCAGTACGGAACCGCCGCATATGAGAAGTGTGACCGAGCCGAGAACGATGATAAGGGTTATATACAGAGTACGTCTTTTATGTTGTTTCGGAAGGTTTACAGCCTGGCTTAGAAGAGCTCCGAAAAAGAAAGCGTAAAATGCGCAGAAGATATATATCCCGACGGTCGATACTATAAGCGCCCCAAGGTCTTTATCGTGAAATAAGAACGGTGCGATCCTGTGATCGGTGAATGTTCCTATGATGAATGTCACGACAAAGATGCAGGCCATGACAATGCATATGATGCCCGCGGTCTTATTGAACTTCAGTGTTTTCTCGTCATTCATGATTGAACTCCAAATACTTCGTCGCAGTACCTTACGGTCTGCATGGCGTCTTTTGAGTAAGCGTCCGCGCCTATCTGATCGGCATATTCCTGCGTCATTACAGCGCCGCCGACCACAACTTTCGTATCAGGCTTTTTCATGCGGAGGAGCTTGATTGTTTCTTCCATCGAAACAACGGTCGTGGTCATCAGAGCGGACAGTCCGACGACTTTTACGTCATCCTTGATCGCTGCGTCCACGATAGTCTCGGGAGCCACGTCTTTTCCGAGATCGATAACGTCGTAGCCGTAGTTTTCGAGCATGACCTTAACGATGTTCTTGCCGATATCGTGTATGTCGCCTTTGACGGTGGCAAGAATTACCTTCCCTTTGACCTGGCGGGGCTTGCCGGCCATTGCCTTCTTGACGACCTCGAATGCTGCCTTTGCGGCATCTGCGCTCATGAGAAGCTGGGGAAGGAATACGGTGCCTTTTTCAAAGCCCTTGCCGACCTTGTCGAGTGCGGGGATGAGTTCCGCATTGATCATCTCGAGAGGTTCGCCGCCCTGTGCTATGCCTTCTTCCATGGCTTCAGCCGCACGTCCCGTGACACCACGCTCGATCGCTTCCGAAAGTGAAAGCTTCGAGCTGCCTGTTGAAGCTGAAGATGCAGCTCCTGAAGCACCTGCGGTCGCACCGCCGAATGTTCCGTCTGATTTGTATTCAGAGTATGCATTGATGAAATTCAGGCACTGGGGATCCTTGTTCATCAGAGCGCAGTATGAGCGGTAAGATGCCATCATGTGGTCGTTGCAAGGATTTATGATCGCGCAGGAAAGACCGTTCTGCATTGCCATTGTAAGGAAATGTGCAGTGATGAGTTCTCTCGCAGGAAGACCGAACGAAATGTTGGATACGCCCAGTATCGAATGACCGTTAAATTCATCTCTGATCCTGCGTACGGTATCGAGTGTGACGATCGCTGAAGTTGAATCTGAAGAGACCGTCATGGCAAGACCGTCGATAACGATGTCATCTCTTGAAATGCCGTATTCGTCTGCGGCTTCATAGATCTTTTTCGCTACGGCGATCCTTCCGTCAGAGGTCTCGGGGATACCGTCCTCGTCAAGAGGGAGACCGACGAGAACGCCGCCGTATTTGGCGACAAGCGGCATTACGGCTTCGATTACCTCACGCTTGCCGTTTACGGAGTTGATCATCGGCTTGCCGTTATATATCCTCATTCCGCGTTCCAACGCTTCGATGTCGGTGGTATCGAGCTGGAGCGGAAGGGAGGTGACGGACTGGAGCTTGAATACGATGTTCTCCATCATGGCAGGTTCATCGATCTCAGGCAGACCTACGTTTACGTCAAGGATATGCGCGCCTGATTCTTCCTGCTTCAATCCTTCGGTGAGGATGTAATCAACATCGTTATCTCGGAGAGCCTGCTTGAATCTCTTTTTGCCGGTTGGATTTATGCGCTCGCCGATTATCACGGGTTTGGGACCGATCTCAACGCATTCGGAAAAGCTCGTAACATAAGTTCCGTGCTTCTTTACCGGTTCGGCGAATGGAAGTGGAGATACTTCTTTTATCAGCGCAGCCATGTGCGCGGGAGTGGTTCCGCAGCATCCGCCCATTACGTGAACACCGAGTCCTGCGATCTCTTTCATTATCGAACTGAATTCTTCCGGTCCGACATCGAAAACGGTCCTGCCGCCTTCGGTGCGGGGAAGTCCGGCATTGGGGTTAACGACGATTGGCAGGGAACAGCATGCTGCAAGGCGTTTTACGATGGGGATCATCTTGTCGGGACCGAAGCCACAGTTGACACCGATAGCATCGACTTTGAGTCCTTCGAGCATTGCGACTGTACCTTCGATGCTTCCGCCTGTTAAGAGCTTTCCGCTCTCGTCATAAACAGTGGTAACGATGACGGGAAGATCGCATGTCTCATGAGCCGCGATGACTGCAGCCTTGGCTTCGTATGAATCGCTCATCGTCTCTATAAGGACGAGGTCTCCGCCGGCTTCTGCGCCTGCTTTTATCATTTCCGAAAAGACCCTGACGGCATCGTTGAATGCAAGGTCTCCCATGGGAGCAAGAAGTTTTCCGGTTGGACCGATATCGATCGCGACATATGCGTCACCGTCTCTGCCTGCTTCGTGTCTTGCTTCCTGACAGATCTTTACGGCTGCGGTGACGACTTCGGCCACATTGTCGTATTTGAAGGAATTGGCACCGAAAGTGTTTGTGTTGACGATATTGCATCCTGCTTCAAAATAGGAACGCGCAACATCCTTGATATCGTCACGGCGTGTGAGATTCCAAGTCTCGGGGAGTTCTCCGCCTTTAAGACCTTTCTCCTGAAGGATCGTGCCTGTTCCGCCGTCGCAGAAAAGCCATTCTTTTCCAAGCCGTTCTCTAAGTGACATAAATTATTCCTTTCTCGAAAAAGCACATGTGGCAGACATCGTGCATAACTCGCAACCCTGTTTTATGCAGGGGAGTTTGTTCGGCGAAAACCCGATCACTGCGGTAACTGACTTTGTCGGTACCATAAGAAGCGAATCGGTCAGCTCTATGCCGGTGTTCTTTGTGACATCCAGTAGCCTGAACCAGTCTTTCTGGTGTTCTATTGAGAGGTCGCCGTATCCCGGTGAGAACCTTGGACGCGCGAAAAGCCCCTTTGCCCCATATTCGTTTTTGATATTCTCGTTTATCATGTCGCAGTATGCTTCTATGGCAGCCGCACCTGCAGCCTGACAGCATGACGCGTATGCAGAAGAAGTAACCGCTGCACGCTTGACGAGCATGTCGCATGAAGGTCCCGCAGTTGCCGCGAAAAGAACGCAGCATGTGCAGCCTGTGAGATTTCTTGCAAGTGCCCGGCTTTCTATCGTGACATCGGCGATCCTGACAGAAGAACTGCTGACGCTGACAGGGAACTCCCTGGCGACATATTTGGGCGAGCAGTCCTTCTCAAGAGAGCTGACAGCCTTTTTCACCATGGCGTCAGTTTCAGGAGATGTCTCGACCGGGCCTCTGTAGCCCATATAGCGTCTGACTTCGTTTTCGGGGATCGTTACTCCTAAAGGCATTTCTTACCTCTTACCCGATTATGCCGCTGAGCATAGTGAGTATGTCTTTTGCAACGTCAGGTTTGTTCATTGAGTATACGTGGATATGTGTGACGCCGTTTGCGATGAGATCGATTATCTGTTCGCATGCATAGACGATCCCTGCCTGGCGCATAGCAGCCGGGTCATCGCCGAATCTGTCAACAATCGCCCTGAATCTTTCGGGAACACTGGTTCCGGAAAGTGCGACAGAGCGTGAAAGCTGCCTGGCGGTCGTTATCGGCATGATGCCGGGAAGGACGGGAACATTGATACCCTTATCCTTGATGCGGTACAGGAAGTTATAGAAGATGTTATTGTCGAAAAACATCTGCGTCGTAAGGAAATCGCAGCCTGCATCGACTTTGAGCTTGAGATAATTGATGTCGTCTGACTTGTGCTCGCACTCGATGTGTCCTTCGGGATAGCAGGCTCCGCCGATGCATATGTCGGGATCTATTGATATGATGTCAGCGATGAGGTCGGAAGCGTGCTTGTAGTCATTGCAGATGATTCCGTCCTTGGGAAGGTCGCCTCTCAAAGCCATTATGTTATCGATGTTGTTCTCGTGGATCTGCTCAAGCATCGATCTTACGTGTTCTTTAGTCGAAGCAACGCAGGTGAGATGTGGAAGGACGGGAACGTTATGAAGATTGGTGATGTCGGATGCGACTTCGACAGTAAGCTTGCTGGTCGATCCGCCGGCACCGTAGGTAACCGACATGAATGAAGGGCTCATAGCGGCGATCGCACCGGCTGCAGCCTTAACGGATTCAAGGCCTGATTCCTGTTTCGGAGGGAATACCTCAAAGGAAATGGTGGGTCTGTCGTTGCTCAATATATCGGTAATCTTCATAGAATACAGCCTTTCAAACTTTATTTTATTGATAACTTATAGAGTATACCGCAAATTTTAAAATGATATATAATTGCTTTGATTTTTGAAACACAAGGAGAAAAGAAATGAGGAAAAAGATAGTATCTGCCTTGCTTTGTGGCGTTATGGCACTCGGCTGCCTTACTGCATGCAACGCTGAAAATGCGCAGAAAGTCAAAGAACTCGTTAAGAACACGGATGTCAGCGGACTTGAGTCTGTTGAGAAAGAGATCGTCAATTCTGTTACCGGTGCAGGCGTCGTACCTACAAAGGACCGCAGCGGAAACGACATCAAGGTTCCTGCTGAAGTCAAATCGATCGTTTCACTGGCACCTTCCACGACAAGGATCCTGATCGACCTCGGTCTTGCGCTCAAGATCGTTGCTGTTGACACCAACTCAATGTCTTACAAGGATTATCTTCCTTCAGGAGTTAAGACATTCGACATGATGAACCCTGACAACGAAGCAATCGCAGCTCTCAAGCCTGATCTTGTATTCACATCCGGCATGAGCTCTGTCGGCGGAGCTTCACCTTTCAAGTCACTTGTTGATGCAGGTATCTGCGTAGCAGACATTCCTTCTTCGGCTTCCATCGCTGATATCGCTGAAGACATCAAGTTCATCGGGAACTGCACAGGAAAGGGCATTGAAGCTGTTGCACTCGCTACGTCAATGGACGCTTCATTCAAGCTTATGTCCAAGGCTTGTGAGAGCATTCCCGAAGAAAAGCGTAAGACAGTTCTTTTTATTATGAACATCCCCACATCCGATTCACCGACGATCTATTCGTTCGGTACCGGTACATATATGGACGAGATGCTCACTAAGATCGGTGCAAAGAATGCATGCGCTTCACAGCAGGGCTGGGTTTCCATCTCCATCGAGGATGCGGTTGCAATGAATCCTGACGTAATCCTTACAAATGTTGATTATGTTGAAGATCCCGTTAAGGAGATCAAGGCTCTCAAGGGATGGGAGAACGTCAAGGCCGTTAAGAACAATGAAGTCTATAAAGTAGATCCTAATCTCTCAATGCAGCCTAACAACCATGTAGTTGATGCTGCTCTTGAATGGATCAAGGACATCTATCCCGATATATTCACAGATCTTTCCAAGAATATCGAAAAGGCTCTCAAGGACACTGTCGAGAAGATCAAGGGCATCGCAGGTTCAAACGAGACAACTGAATCCACAAAGGCAGCTGCCTGATCTTAAAAATGAAAGAGCAGGGAATACCTGACAACAGAAATAACAGCAGAAAGGCCGCAGGGATTGGCATTGCGCTATCCCTTGCGGCCTGCCTGTTTATATTGCTTCTTGCCATCAGAGCGGGAAGCGTTTATATCTCGGTTTCGGATCTCCTCAAGATCATCGGCAGTCACATCACGGGGAAACCTTTGCCGGCAGATGTTGATCCTATGACTGATTCGATCTTCTGGACCATACGTATGCCGCGGGCAATCACTGCGTTTCTGGTCGGAGGGGCTCTTTCCTTAAGCGGCGCCGTAATGCAGGCCGTACTGCAGAATCCGCTTGCTTCTTCATATACTCTCGGCGTATCTTCCGGTGCCTCTCTCGGAGCGGGCATTGTTCTTCTGTGCGGTTTTACACTCTCTGGACTTGAAGGATTCATGCTCCCGCTGGCTGGATTTGTCTTTGGCCTTATAACCGTTGTTTTATCGATACTTCTGGCATCCAGGATCGACAGGAGCGTTTCGAATCAGACGATAGTTCTGATCGGCATGGTCCTGTCGCTCTTTGTTACCGGAATCATGAATTTTATGATGACCTTTTACGGAGACCGCAGCAAGCAGCTCTGGCTGTGGATGACCGGTTCTTTCTCGGCGAGGAACTGGACACACGCGGCGATCCTTTTCGTTACCGGAATTGCAGGATTTGTCATTTTCTTCATGCTGTCAGGGCGTCTGGACATACTGACGTTCGGTGAGCTTCAGGCAAGCTCCATGGGCGTTGATGTAAAGAAGACCAGGATAACGGCGATATTGGTTGCGTCGTTCCTGACGGGCGTTTCCGTTGCTTTTGCAGGCGTTATCGGTTTTATCGATCTCGCTGCTCCTCATATCGTAAGAAGGATCTTCGGACCTTCGCACAGAATAGTAATCCCGATGTCTTTTATCTACGGCGGCGCATTTATGGCTCTTTGCGATCTTGCGGCGAGAACTGTTCTCTCACCGCGCGAGATCCCTGTCGGTGCGGTTACCGCACTGGTCGGCGCGCCTTTCTTCGCATATGTATTCTTTGCTAAAGGAAGGAGGAAAGTCTGATGGAGCTTCTGCTTAAAAACGTTTCCGCAGGATACGGCAGCGGGAAAGTTCTTGATAGCATCGATCTTTCGATAAAGGACGGAGAGAGAGTCTTTATCGGCGGTAGGAACGGCTCTGGAAAGACGACGCTCCTTCGTGTAATGGCCGGACTCATTAACTGCGAAGGCAGTGTCACCATAAACGGAAATGACTTGTCAAAGATGAAACGCAGAAATGTTGCCAAGCTTATCGCACTCATGCCTCAGGCGGGTGAGATGTATTTCCAGTACACTGTATATCAGACGGTCCTTCTTGGAAGGTATGCCAGGACTGACGGACTCTTCGGAGGTTTCACGAACAGGGACAGGGAATATGCAGAAGAGTGCATGGAAAACTGCGGCGTATATGAGCTCAAAGACAGGCTTCTCGGAGAGCTCTCGGGAGGACAGCTTCAAAGAGTTTTGCTTGCAAGAACATATGCGCAGGAAACGCCTTTTTTATTTCTTGATGAACCGGGAAGCAGTCTCGACATAAAGTACCGTGCAGAGCTTTGCGATTATCTCGGAAAGTGGGCTGAAGGTAAGACGGCAACACCGTACGGTGATGTCAGGAATACCATCGTGGCTGTTTTCCATGATCTCGGTCAGGCGCGGAGTATCTGCAGCAGAACGGTTCTTCTTAAAAATATGACGATCTTAGCTGACGGTCCGAGCAGCGAAGTGATAACACCGGAAATGCTTGAGGAAGCATTCGATTTTGATGTTGCGGGCTACATCGAACGGCAGGTCATTGTCCGCTGACATACTCGTAAACGATGGTGGGATAGGATAATGTGATCCCGCTCAGATCTGTCCTGTAGATCTCCATTCCCTTTGCTTTGACCGTAAGATCCTGTTCTCCGAGATCAAAAGGATCATCTTCAGCAGCTGTAAAGATTTCCCTGAGGTCAGTTGGTGTTTTAAGGATATATACCTTTCCGCTGTTGTTGCTGACATGGTAGAGATAACACCCGTCAAACTTATTATTTGAAACGAGCCTGACTTTGTTGAAATGTCTTTTGTGAGGGGAGACCGCATAAACCGTTATTCCGGCGATTAACAGTATGACGGCCAGTATGGTCGAGGCCGCGGCCGTTAGGACGATTTTCAGTATCTTTCCGGTTTTGGAAGTGTTTCCCGACATGATGCACCTCATTTTAATATAGTGTAAATTTACACTATTTGTGAAGAAGAAGCAATATTGACCGGTATGCCTGCGCTAACTGATTTTTACATGAGTTGCCAATAATACAATAAAACCGCCTAATAAGTACCTTTATTTCAACGATTATTACATTGAACTGAAAAAAGCGATTTAATAAAATTTGAATTGCTATAAAAGCGGAGGGGAAGAAAATGGGTAAGAAAAAAGAGAAACTCACTTTTAAGGAATTCCTGAAGAAGAAGGAGATCAACATCTCAGCGAAGACTTATTTCGTTGATGCAATGAGCGGCATGGCCCAGGGCCTTTTCGCATCGCTCCTTGTAGGAACTATCCTTTCTACGGCAGCTAACTATATCGAAATGATCGATCTGGCGTTCTTCCAGAAGCTTGCACATTTCATGCATGTTGTCGGATATATCACCAGCGCAAACTCGCCTGTTACGGGTGCAGCAATTGCAGTAGGTATTGCTGCAGCACTTAAAGCACCTATGCTCGTTACGGCCTGCGCTGCTTGTGTCGGAGCTTTTGCCAACGGTTATCCGGGATACATTTTCGATAAGGCGGCGATCTACATCAAGAATCCTACACCGTCATATTCTGCAGGCCCCTTAGGCGTTTTCGTTGTAGTTATCTTCGCAGTCGAGATTGGTAAGATGATCTCCAAAGAGACAAAGGTCGACATCCTTGTTACACCGATCGTATCTCTCGGTGTCGGCTATGGCGTAGCTTACTTTACTTGCCCTGCGATCGCAGTTGCAATGAACTGGCTCGGAACATTCATCAATACGGCTACACAGCTCCATCCTTTCATCATGGGCATCATCGTATCGGTTGTCGTCGGTATCATTCTGACGCTCCCGATCTCCAGTGCTGCCATCTGCGCCTCCATCGGTATCACGGGTATCGCAGGCGGTGCCGCTCTCGCAGGATGCTGCGCTCAGATGATCGGTTTTGCCGTTGCTTCCTATAGGGAGAACAAGTGGGGCGGAATCGTTTCACAGGGTCTTGGAACATCAATGCTCCAGATGCCCAACATCGTAAAGCACCCTCAGATCTGGATCCCGGCAACTCTTGCTGCCGCCATCACCGGCCCTATCTCTACAATGGTATTTAAGCTCGAGTGCACAGGCGTTTCCGCGGGCATGGGCACATGCGGTATGGTAGGCCCCATCGGCTGCTTCTCCGCAATGAGCAAGTCCGGAACTCTTTCACCCATGGCTTGGGTCGGAATGGCAGTTGTCTGCATCATCGCTCCGGCAGTTCTCTCTCTTGCTTTCAGCGAGATCATGAGAAAGCTCAAGTGGATCAAAGAAGGGGACATGAAGCTCTAAGCAAAGTAATGACTTAAACTGAGTTATAAATGAATGGGGTGTCTCAAAATGAGACACCCCATTTGCGTTGTTTTATGATAATTTTCAGCCGGAAGGCAGATGGTCTGTGCTTTCATTTGGTATTTTGAACTGTTCTTGTAGTTCGTTTGTCCCGAAAGATGTCCCTACTATAGGGACGTTCTGCTGTACATTTTGAGCCTTTTTGGGCCTTTTGTCCCGGAATACGTCCCTGCTATAGGGACGTTCTGCTGTACATTCAATAGCCGTCATAATTACGGGTATATCGTTTTGAAAATATACTTTTGAGACAGCGTCTTTTATGCTCTGAATGTGTTAACTATCGCTCTAATGGAATCGAAAAGGTAAGGCTTGTAAGTCATCAGGTCGCAGGGCGTTCCGTTGATTATGATATTGTGTACGCTGCTGGAGATAAGCTCGATGATCGTATAGAGCATAAGAGCTGAATCCTTCCAGACGTCACCGTTGGAGTTGATTATCCTGTCGTAGTCTTCCTTTATGTTTACGGATTGGATCAGACTTTCATCGGTATAGGCTTTTACATAAAATCCGAAGTTAAGGTTACGGTTTAAGAAACGGGCAAGTCTCGGATCTTTGTCCAGATCGGATATTATGCTGTCAGCGATGATGATTATCTTTTCCTCAACGGGAAGGCCTGGGTTAGCAGACTCGTGCTTTTTGAGTCTGTCACTGGCTTTTTTCAAAAGGCTTTCCGATTTGCGCGCTATCAGGTGATCGATTATGTCCTGCTTATCATGGAAATAAAAATAGAAAGTGCCCTTTGCGACTCCGGCACTGTTCGTGATGTCGGAAATAGACGTATCTGAAATGCCCTTTGTGGTAAAGAGCTTATACGAGTGGGAGAGAAGTGAATTGAGCTTTATCTTTTTGTTTTCTTCTGCTTTGCCCAAAGTTGCAAACCCTCCGTTTGTATAGTGCTATCACTATATACAAAAATTGACTTTCGGTCAAGAAATTGTCCGAAAATTATTGACTATTGGTCAAAAAGTGATATATTGAAACTGAAATTAATGACCGTTGGTCAAAAATGGAGAGGTGAAAACCAATGCTAAGATTCGGTAAAGGAGTAGTTAAGCTTCGCTGGTTTATACTTGCACTTTCCGTGATCCTGTTGATCCCGTCCGTAATAGGTTACTTAAATACACGTATCAACTACGATATTTTGTATTACCTTCCGAAAGACATTGAGACGATGAAAGGGCAGGATATCCTCCTTGAAGATTTCGGAAAGGGCGCATACGGAATATTCGTTTGCGATGATCTTTCCACGGCTGAACAGATCAAGCTCGAAGAGAAGCTTTCTAAAGTTGAGCATGTTTCCAGTGTCATCTGCTACAGCTCCCTGACAGGAGGCGAGATACCTTCCGCGATGCTGCCTGACAGGATAAAGGATGTGTTTTATTCCAAATACGGCAAAGGCTGCCTTATGTTCATCTTCTTTAACAGCACTAGTTCTACTGAAGAGACGATGAAGGCGATCAAGGATATACGTGCAGTTGCGGGTAAACAGTGCCTGCTTTCAAGTATGGCTGCCGTTGTTACGGATACAAAGGATCTCGTTCAGGAACAGATACCGATCTATACGTCCATTGCGGTTGTTCTGGCTCTCATAGTCCTGATGCTCACGATGGATTCTTATCTAGTACCGGTCCTGTTCCTTGCGGACATCGGCATGACGATAATATATAACCTCGGATCGAATTTCGTTAAAGGCGAGATGAGCTTCATCACGATGGCACTTGTCGCAATACTTCAGCTCGGTGTCACGATGGATTATTCGATATTCCTTTATCACAGTTATGTTGAACAGAAGATGCTCTGCAATGACAAAAAGGAAGCCATGGCAAATGCCATTGCGGTTACTTTGACGTCGGTTACAGGTTCGTCGCTCACAACGATAGCCGGATTCCTTGCAATGTGTTTCATGACCTTTACCCTTGGCCTTGATATGGGAATCGTAATGGCAAAAGGCGTTATCTTCGGAGTTATCGGCTGCGTCACTATCCTGCCTTCCATGATCCTTGTCTGCGACAAGGCGATAGAGAAGACAAAGCACAGATTTACGCTTAGGCTTCCTTCTAAAGGTCTCGCCAAGTTCTTCGACAAAGCTTACATACCTGCAGCGATAATACTTCTGCTTCTCTGGGTACCGGCAATCTTCGGATACAGCAGGATCAATGTTTATTACAAACTTGACAACAGTCTTCCTGAAACGCTCTCATGCGTACAGGCAAACAAGGCTCTGGAAAAGGATTACGACATGAATTCCGTATCCATGATACTCGTTGATTCGAAGCAGCCGTCAAAAGAGACAAAGAAGATGCTTGAAGACCTGAAGGGTGTTGACGGAGTTGAATTTGCGATCGGTCTTGATTCGCTTCAGGGATCGCTTGTACCGGATGATCTTATGACGTCCTCGGAACTTACCAAGGACTTCAAGAGTGACAGATATAAACTGCTTCTTGTATCTTCGAAATATCAGGTCGCAACAGATGAAGCGAATGCCCAGTGTGATGAGATCAATAAGATCGTAAAGTCCTATGACAAGAATGCGATGTTCATCGGCGAAGCACCTGCGACAAAGGATCTCATAAAGATAACAGACAGAGACTTCAAAGTCGTATCAGCAGTCTCGATCGGAGCGATCTTCATCCTGATACTGATGGTACTCAAGTCAGCAACTATACCTTTCATTCTCGTGGCTGTCGTTGAGCTTGCGATCTATCTGAACATGTCGATCTCGTACTATACCGGAACGACCCTTCCGTTTATCGCATCGATCTGCGTCGGAACGATCCAGCTCGGAGCAACGATCGACTACGCGATACTCATGACCACAAGATACAAGACAGAGCGTATCGGTGGTGCTGACCGCAAACTTGCGGTAAAGACGGCGGTGGAAACGTCGGTCAACTCTGTATTCTCATCAGCTCTTGGTTTCTTTGCGGCGACTATAGGATGCGCGGTCTATTCCAACATCGACCTAATATCATCGATCTGCATGCTCCTTGCAAGAGGCGCACTGCTCTCGATGGTACTGGTAATACTTCTTCTGCCTGCTCTGCTCTTGATATTTGATCCTGTGATCATAAGGACAACAGCGGGAATGAGGTGCTGTGTCGACAGGGAAAAGGAAAATAAAAACATGCCGGAAATGGCATTGCCCATCAGGTTTAAGCGGATAAGAAAGGACGGATCAATATGAAAGAAAACATGAGAAAGATAACAGCTGTAGCATTAAGCGCAGTGATGATAGTTTCTGCTTTTACAGGCTGCGGAAAAAAGAAAGCCGAGCCTGTAATGAAGGAAGAAACTGATGCCACGCAGAATAATGATGAAAATGACGAAAAGAACGATATGAAAAAGGCTGAGGAGATGGCAGCTCCCGAGCACAGTTCAACATCCGGAAAGAATGAGACGGTTTACGTCATCAAGAACAGCGACGGAACAAAGAAAACCATAGTCAGCGCATGGCTCAAAAATCCTGACGGTTCAGCATCGATGAAGGATGTTTCGGATCTTGAGAATATCGAGGTCGTAAAGGGCGATGCCAAGATGGAAAAGAACGAAAACGGAAACATTACCTGGAATGCTGCAGGTGCTGACGTTTACTACAGCGGTACTACCCAAAAGAACTCGCCGGTCGACGTTGACATTACTTACACTCTTAATGGTGCTAAAGTGAATGCTTCTGAACTTAAGGGTAAGAGCGGTCATCTGGTTATCGATATCAAATACAGCAATACGATGTCTAAGACTGTAACCGGCAAGGACAAAAAAGAATACACGATCTATATGCCGTTCATCATGTCTACGGGAATGATCCTGGATAATGCAAAGTTCAGCAACATAACCGCCAAAAACGGTGAGGTTGTCAATGACGGCGATCATACGATGGTCATGGGAATCGGATTCCCGGGCCTTTACGACAGCCTTGGCCTGAATACGATCGACTTCAGCAAAATAGATAAAGACAAGAAGATCGAAAGGTCGGACATTCCTGATTCCGTCACCATTGAATGTGACGTTAAGGACTGTGATGAGTTTTCGGCGCTTACTGTAGCCAAGACTTTCGACATTAACAAAATAAGCAAAACGTATGATATCGGAAAACTGGATGCTGATATAGATGACATGACCGACGGCATGAAAAAACTGATCGACGGTTCGGAAGATCTTCATACGGGAATCAGCAAGGTCAATAAGGGTGTTAAGAGCCTGCAAAGCGGTGCCAGGACGCTGTCTTCCGGTGCGGATTCGATTGCTAAGGGTGCAAAGAAGCTTTCTTCCGGAACCAATTCACTTGTGTCTGGCGCAAAAGATCTGAATGATGGAATGTCAAAACTGAATAAAGCCTTGCCTTCGGAATCCGATGCAAAGAAACTCGCAGCCGGATCGGCACAGATAAAAAACGCGATCGACTCCATGCATTCTGCAGCTAAAAATGCGCCTGTTACCGATAAGGATGTCGCTGCTCTTCAGGCAAAGCTTTATAAGCTTGTACAGGCAGGCGAACTTGATGCGGATACGATGAAACAGATCATTACCGTTTATAAGACCTGTGAAGGCCTTGAGAACGGAGTTAACAGTATTTATAGCGGATACGGCAGTGTTAACAAGGCGGTTCAGGCATATCCTCAGATCGTTTCGGGAATCGGCAGCGCTTCCAAGGGCGCAAAGCAGATCGCTGAAGGTGCGCAGACTTTAAACAAGGGCGCAAAAGATCTCAGCGGCGGCGCTGATAAGCTTGCTAAGGGTGCCAAGAGCCTCAAGAACGGAACGGGTACTCTTGCCGATGGTACGGAAAAACTTCTTAGAGGATCCAAAGACCTGAAGGACGGTCTCAAGAAGTTTGATGACAAAGCCGTCGACAAAGTCGCGGATCTGATCCGTGAAACTGTCGATCCTTTGTCAGACAGATTCGAAGCACTCAAGGCGTATTCAAATACATATGGTTCATTTGCAGGCAGCGACAATGCGGTTGAATGTTCGACTGTATTCGTTTTCAAGAACAACTGACAGTTACCATCTGATCCTTCTTATCGCAGCAGCCTCCTCCGGGAGGCTGTTTCGATTTTTATTGAACTAAATCTCAAGATATTTTATTATATTGTCTATGGAATAAAGGAAAGATTATCGGAGGTTGTTTATGGGTAATTGGAATGATCCGGAAAATGATATGACCGGATTTTTGAATGGTGAAGAAGATTCAGGAATAAAGAAATATTTTGAGCCTTCGGTCGACAGGAGAGCGCCCGCTCCGTGGCTGAGTAAGAACCCCTGGGCTAACCAGCAGGATAAGACTGAAGACGACAGACCTGTCAGTGTTTTCTCTTCAAATGCCAAGAAGTGTCCCACTTGCGGTGCTAACCTCAACTACAACATGAGAGTTGAAGGCCTTGCCTGCTCGAGCTGCGGCAGCGTTTTCGATCCGGAAACTCTGGACATGAAATGGTCTATGGGAATCTCAAATCCCGAGCAGGAATATGGCATTGATGACGTGCTTTCTGATGACGACGATAAGAGGATAGAGATCGTATGTAACTCCTGCGGTGCACAGATCGTTGCCGACAAGAACGTATCTTCAACTGTCTGCGCTTTCTGCGGTTCTCCTGCGCTCATTACGAGAAGACTTACCAGGGAATTCCATCCTGATAACATCATTCCTTTTGAGATCGATAAGGACAAGGCGATAGAACTTTTCAAGAAGTATTGTGAAGGTATTCCGCATCTGCCACGTGACTTTACGTCTGCAAGGACGTTGAAGAAGTTTACCGGTATCTATGTTCCTACATGGCTTATTTCGTGCACTGTAAAGGCAAAGGTCACAGGCAGGGGACATACCGATCCCGAATATGACAGGGCGAGAGAAGAAGGTCACGCAAAGGGACGTGCAATGATCGCAAGTACCGGCATGACTGGAAACGCTCCTGTCATCCTTAACGATCCTGACGCCTTTGAAGTAAAGGGAACGGTATCTTTCAAACTCAATGACGTTCCTTTCGACGGCGAAAAGCAGATCGCAAACCGCGTTATGGAGGCGGCAGAACCATACGATTATTCGAGGATGGTTCCTTTTTCGGGTGCTTATCTTCAGGGTTATGTTGCGGAGAAATACGACCAGCAGCCTAAGGATATGAATGACCGTATCGTAAGGCGTTTCGATAAGTACACGATGCAGATCTGCGAGATGTGCGATTTCGGATTCAAGTCTTTTAAGATCGTTGAACACGATCCCACGCCTGTATTTAAGGATTTCATCATCAAGTACTGCCTGTTGCCCGCATATTTCCTTCACTATGAATATAACGGCCGCAACTACCAGTACGTTATCAACGGACAGACCGGAAAAGTCTCCGGAGAATTCCCTTATGCAAAGGGATGGGAGACCATGGAAAGTGCCGGAAGGCATGCCAGAGGCAAGGCGATCGGCTTAAACTTCCAGTTGAGGAAACTTCTGTACGCGCTCCCCGGTGCTCTCGGTGCTTGCGGTTATCTGATGCTCCGTCTGGGTGCGAGAAACACCAGATATTTAAATCTCTTAACATTTGGTATCAAGGATCCGATCCTTTTCCTGATCGTCGGATTACTTGTAAGTGCCGTCTTGTATTTCCTGATCAGCATTCTTCCGAAGATGCTCGAAAGACGCGAGAAGTACGATATGACCAAGTATAGTGCGGACAGCTCTCATGACCTTGCATCTGCGCCGGGACCTGAGGTTTATTTTGATACTGGATACTCCGTAAAGTATTCCGAGGTTGAAAAGAACAAAGAAGGTCCGATGTTGCTCTTGAGAGACATGCAGGATCTGAAGCACAGCAAAATCATACATAAGACATAACAAGCTAAAGCTGACAGAAACGGAGCACTCTTATGATCGAAGCTTTGAACCTTTCCAAGTCCTTTAACTCCGGTGCGGCTATTGCTGCAGATAATATAAGCTTCACATGCGCCGACGGCGAGATCGTCGGATTCATCGGTCCGAACGGAGCAGGTAAGACGACCACGATCAAGATGCTCACGGGCATTATCAGGCCGGATTCCGGAAAGGTCGTAATTAACGGCTTTGATATGGCGGAAAAGCCACTCGAGTGCAAAAAGATAATCGGCTACATATCGGACAATCCCGATATGTTCGTTAAGCTCACGGGCTATGAATTCATCAACTTTATGGCAGACGTCTACGGCGTACCCGAGAATGTCCGTGCAGAAAGAATAGATTATTTCGCTGAACAGTTCGGCATGGAAAAGTCCGTCTTCTCACAGAGAATGACGGGCTATTCTCATGGCATGCGACAGAAAACCATGATAATCGCAACGCTGGTCCATGATCCTAAGGTCTGGATACTCGATGAACCCATGGTAGGCCTGGATCCCCAGTCTGCGTTCAATCTCAAGAGGATGATGAGGGAACATGCGGATAAGGGAAATACAGTTCTTTTCTCCACACATGTCCTTGAGATAGCGGAGAAGGTCTGCGACAGGATCATGATCATCGATACCGGAAAGCTTATCTATACCGGAACAATGGATGCTCTGAAGAACGGAGAAGAAGGCGGCGATCTCGAGAAGATCTTCCTGAAGATGACGGCGGAGGCTTAAGACGTGAGACCATTGATCATCAGAAGGCTTGCTTCAGTCATAATGCGCTCCAACTCGATGGAAGAAGCGGGAAACAAAAAGCGCAAAGCCTGGATAATGGGCTTTACCGCTTTTGTCCTTCTGTTTGTCGTTATCCCTGTCACCGTAATGACCGGATTTTTCACGTTTATACTGACTAAGGGCCTTATGCAGACCGGACATCCGGAATTCGGCATCAAGCTCATGTACGGCCTCATCTCGATCTTTACGGTCGTTTTCGGAATAAACGTAATCTTCAATGAACTTTATTTTGAAGACGACATCTCCTATCTGCTTCCTTTGCCTCTGAAGCCTGAAGAACTTGTGCTTTCAAGATTCCTGGCCGTTTTCGTCGGCGAGAACATGATGCAGTTCGCGGTAGTTATCGCCGTGGTAACGGGTTTTGGCATAGCACATCCGATGAATGTCCTTCAGTGGATAATCTCACTCGCTGCCGGTTTTCTTTTACCGGTCATACCGATGGCGGTGATCGCGATAGCGGGAATGCTCCTCATGACATTTACCAGGTTCATCAAGAAGAAGGAGACTGTCAGAAGGATCTCATACGCGATAATAATCCTGATACTCGCCGCAGGAGCCATGATGCTCGTTTCGATCGATATCAGCGAGATCGTAGTCTTCATTATCGAAGGAACGGCTTCAAACGTCCTGTTTGTTAAGATCCTGGACATCATATTTCCGCAGACAGGTCTCATAGCGGATTTCATGGCAAGCGGTTCGGTCTGGCCGATCCTTGTCTTTGCCGCGATCTG
The DNA here is from genome assembly GCA_017478485.1 of Clostridiales bacterium. Lineage (GTDB taxonomy): Bacteria > Bacillota > Clostridia > Saccharofermentanales > Saccharofermentanaceae > Saccharofermentans. Next base: position 57,784 of record JAFVDI010000003.1, read on the forward strand.
CCTGCTGTCGCTCGTCCTTCTTTCTGTCTGTGCGCGTCTGTTCTACATGGAGTCGGTCACAAGGCTTAATGAAACGACGCATGTACAGAAGAACGCCGCATCTTCTCAGTCAGTGGTCTTCAGATCTGCCGGGATGTCTCTTTTCATCAAGGAGATGCGTATACTGGTCAGGACTCCTGCTTTCATGACAAACTGCGTTGCGGCAAATTTCGTCTGGCCCGTCTTTGTCCTGATCTTTGCAAAGATAATGAGAGCTGACCTCGGAAGAGCGGCATTGTCTGCTTATTTTGCAGAACAGTCTCATAAGACTGCGGCCCTGGCCGTGATCCTTGCGATAACCATGGTGACGGCGGCAATGAACTGTCTCGGCTCGGATTCCTTTTCGAGAGAAGGGAAGGGTTTTGACTACATTAAGTTTATTCCCGTCAGTTATAAACTCCAGTGGAACGTTAAGACTGCGGCAGCCATGATCTGGACGCTTGCCGGAACCGTACCGTTTTTTACTATCTTCGTCATCTACGCAGGTTTTGAAGTCATAACGGCCGTGATCACCATGGTGCTGGTCATCTCTTCAGCTTTCTTTGTAACTGAACTCGGGATGCTGCTTGATTCGCTCAACCCCAAGCTTTTCTGGCTCGATGCGCTGTCAGCCTTGAGAGAAAACTACAATACGGTCTTCTGCATGGGTATCACCATTGTTGTATGCGGACTTCTTGCAGGCGGACTGTTCCTGCCGGTTCCGGCACCCGTTACAGCCGGGATCGAAGCATTGCTCCTTTGTGTTGCCGACGTTGTGCTCTATCTGGTGAGCATGAGAGCCGGAGTACATAACCTGATGCAGATAGGTGAGTAAAGAGGTCCCCGTTTATTGATTTTCACGGCAATTTCGCCATATGTATAGACGGTTGTCTATCTTTTAATATTGTAATTTTTCTTTGTTTTACATAACACGATTTTGAGGATAAAATATATCCTGTGGAAATTTTGAATGTGGTTGGTAATAGGAGTTAATATGGATATTTTCTCGTTTGTTACACTTTTCGGAGGACTGGCATTTTTTCTCTATGGAATGAGGATCTTGTCCGATTCATTGAAGAAGACGGCGGGAGGCCGGCTTGAAAAACTCCTTAACAAGGCGACCGACAATAAATTTAAAGGTCTCACCATCGGCGCCATAATCACCATTGCAATCCAGTCATCGTCCGCAATGACGGTAATGCTTGTCGGTTTTGTTAACTCCGGCATAATGGAACTTCCCCAGACAGTAGGCGTAATCTTCGGTTCTGACATCGGAACGACGCTTACGGCCTGGATCCTGTCACTTGCCGGCATCGACAGCGGTGACAACATGCTGCTCAAGCTTCTCAAACCTTCCGTATTCTCTCTGATATTTGCCCTGATCGGTATTATCCTGATCATGGTTTGCAAGAAACAGAAGAATAAAGACATCGGTACAATGCTCATCGGCTTTTCGATCCTGATGCAGGGCATGACCATGATGTCGGCTTCAATGGAACCTCTTAAGACGATGGACAGTTTCGTTTCCATAATGACAGCATTCAAGAATCCTATACTCGGCGTTCTCTCAGGTGCGGTTGTTACAGGTGTCATCCAGAGTTCGGCTGCTTCGATCGGTATCCTTCAGAGTATCTCCATGACGGGCCAGCTCACTTACGGAATGGCGATCCCGCTCGTAATGGGTGCCAATATCGGTACCTGCATGACAGCCATTCTCTCATCTATCGGCGTTAACAGGGACGCTAAGAGAGTTACCGTCATACACGTAGCCATAAAGGTCATCGGTACGGTTGTATGGCTCATCGTGTTCTACAGCGTCAATGCGATCTTTGATCTCAGCTTCATGGACAGTCCGGTTAGCATTGTCGGTGTTGCTGCAATTCACTCCATCTTTAATATTGCCACTACTGTTCTTTTGTTCCCGTTTTCGAATCTTCTCGTCAAGCTTGCGCATTTCTTTGTCAAGGAAAGCGAAGAGGAACAGGAATTCAGGCTCGACGAGCGTCTCATGCTCACACCTGCCATTGCTGTCGGTGAATGCCGTAAGATGATGATCAAGATGGTCAGCAAGGCTAAGGACGGACTCGACAAGTCAATGAACATGCTTCTTAACGGCTACAATGCGGGCGACTTCGACTTCATCAAGAAGAACGAGGAGAAGGTAGACGGCTATGAGGACCTTCTGGGTTCCTATCTGATGAAGCTTACAACCACACAGCATCTCAGCGTTGAAGACAAGAACAAGTCCTCGATGATCCTCCAGTCGATCGGAGAAGTCGAGCGTATAGCCGACCACGCGAATTATCTTTCAGATTCCGCCGAAGAGGTAGAGAACAAGCATCTTGAATTCTCCGAGGCTGCCCGTGACGAACTTAAGAGGGTCATTCCCGCGGTTCACGACATCTATACTATGGCGCTTGAGTGCTATCTGTCCGAGAATGCGGCCAATGCCGAGGACATCGGACCTTTGAGGATCGTAATCAGCGAAATGTGCGATAAGTTCAAGGCAAATCACGTCGAAAGACTCGCAAACGGTGTCTGTACGACTGAGCAGGGCTTTGTTTTCAACGACATCCTTTACAGCTGCGTCAGGATTGCCGAGCACAGCCTTAACATTGCAGCCATCGCATACAGATTCAAGTCTGCCGGCAATACGAATCCCGATACTTACATGCACGACTTTAAGCAGCGTAAGGATAAGGACGAAAAGAAATATAAGGAATACGTTGAGAAATATAAAGCTTAATTAACTTATATTTATTTTTAAGTGTATAATAGTGAGCGTTTTAAGGAGATATTGAAATGGAAAACGCTTTCACTAAAACGGTTGATGAAATAACCAAAGAACTGGGAACGGACCGCATCAAAGGTCTTTCCAAGGAAGAAGCTTCAAGCAGATTAGCAAAATTCGGCCCCAATTCACTGGGCGAGGAGAAGAAGGTACCGCTCTGGAAGAGGTTCCTTCAGCAGTTCTGCGATGCTATGATCGTGATCCTCATTGCTGCTGCAGGCCTTTCGGCTTTCATGGCAGTCAAGAGCGGCGGCGGGTTTACCGAATGGATCGATGTCATAGTCATCCTTGCGATCGTAATCCTCAATGCCGTACTTGGTGTTTACCAGGAAGGCAAGGCTGACCAGGCTCTCGCAATGCTCAAGAAGATGAGCGCTCCCCAGACAAAGGTCATCAGGGACGGCGAGACCGTCCTGACCGATTCCGAGAAGGTTGTAGTCGGTGACATCGTTGCGATCGATGCCGGTGACTCGATCTCTGCAGATCTGAGACTCCTCACATCTAGGTCTCTTAAGGCTGAGGAATCATCTCTTACCGGTGAGTCCGTTCCTGTTGACAAGGATGCGGAGATCATCTGCCCGGAAGGATGCGGAATCGGTGACCGTAAGAACATGCTCTTCATGGGCACTGTCGTAACTTACGGAAGAGCCAAGGGTGTCGTAGTTGCAACAGGCAGGGACACAGAGCTCGGAAAGATCGCCAACAAGCTTACGAATATCGAAGATGAGGCTACTCCTCTTCAGAAGAGCCTTTCAAGCCTCGGTAAGATCCTTGCGGCAGTATGCATCGTCGTCTGCATCGTTGTTCTCCTTGTTCAGATCTTCGTTCAGAAGCAGACCTGGTCAGACGCGCTCATGACGGCAGTTTCTCTTGCAGTAGCTGCTATTCCTGAAGGTCTTGCTGCAGTCGTCACCATCGTTCTTTCGATCGGCATGACCACCATGGCAGAGAACAACGCCATCGTAAAGCGTCTTCTCGCTGTCGAAACGCTCGGATGCGTTGACGTCATCTGCTCGGATAAGACAGGTACCCTTACTCAGAACCAGATGACCGTAAAGGTCATGTATGACGGACATGATGTCATTAATGTCGACGGCGGCGGATATGAACCGAAGGGCGACATCGTTGACCAGCAGGGCAACAAGCTTGAACTGAGCAATGTCGTAACAACGCTCATCAGATCGGCAGTTCTCTGCAACGATGCTCCTATCGTAAAAAACGATGACGGAGAATATTTCTGCATCGGAGATCCTACCGAAGGTTCTCTTACGACACTCGGTATGAAAGCCGGCATGGAGAGAGGCGAGACAATGCTCAGCTTCCCCCGTGAGACAGAACTTCCTTTCGATTCCGACCGTAAGCTGATGACGACTTATCATTCGGGCATCACACCTGACAAGTGGGTAGCCTTCACAAAGGGTGCTCCGGATGTCGTATTCTCAAGATGTTCCAAGTATCTGGATGTAGACGGTGAGCATGACATGACTCCCGAGTATCTCCAGAGGATCAAGGAAGCAAACCACAATTTCGCGATCAAGGCCATCCGTGTGCTCGCATTTGCCTATAAGGAGCATCCGGCAGGCTGCCAGGCTGATTTCGAAGATGAGAAGGATCTTGTCTGCATCGGCTTGATCGGTATGATCGATCCTGCCCGTAAGGAGGCAAAGGATGCCATCGCGGTCTGCAAAGAGGCCGGCATCAGGGCTGTCATGATCACAGGTGACTTCAAGGATTCTGCGGTTGCCATCTCAGATAACCTCGAGATGCGTGATGAGAAGCATATGGATGCTTTCTCGGGCGAGGAACTTGACAGGATGAGCGACGAAGAACTCCGCAAGGTCGTTGAGACGGCAAGCGTTTATGCCCGTGTCTCACCTGAGCACAAGGTCAGGATCGTTGAGGCTCTCAAGGCCAACAACCATATTGCTTCAATGACAGGTGACGGCGTAAATGACGCCATGGCTCTTAAGGCTGCCGATATCGGCGTTGCCATGGGCATCACCGGAACCGACGTTTCAAAGAATTCTGCCGACATGATCCTGATGGATGACAACTTCGCTACCATCGTAAAGGCTGTCGAGCAGGGAAGGATCATATATTCCAACATCCGCAAGTTCGTAAGCTTCCTGCTTTCCTGCAATGTCGGTGAGATCCTTGTCATCTTTATTCTTTCACTCATTCCCGGCGGTGCTCAGGGATCTCCGTTCTTCGGGATCGCGGCTCCTCTGACAGCGATCCAGCTTCTCTGGCTCAATCTTGTAACCGACTCTTTCCCGGCTCTTGCGCTTGGACGCGAAAAGGGTGAGCCCGGTATCATGAAGCTGCCTCCGAGATCAAAGAATGAACCCATAATCAACAAAGCTATGCTTACGACAGTTGCCGTCCAGGCAGCAGGTATCTTCCTTGCAGTCGCAGGTGCGTTCCTCGCGGCACTCGCCAGCATGAACAAGGGAAGCACGTTCTTCTATACAGGTTCGCTTGATAAGGTAATGCCTATAGATGTCGCAAGAACCGTAGCTTTCGCAACTCTTATCTGTGCAGAGCTGTTCAGGGCATTTGCTGCAAGGTCAGAGAGGATCTCGGTATTCAAGCTCGGTCTGTTCTCAAACAAGATGATGAACGGTTCCGTCGGATTATCGATCCTGCTCCTGCTCGCGGTCATCTACATTCCCGGTGTTAACGGCATCTTCGACAATGTCATGATCTCACCGATGGCATGGCTGATAATCCTGCCTCTGGCCTTCGTTCCGTTCATCCTGAACGAGGCGGTCAAGGCAATAAAGAACAGTTTGCATAAGTAAAACCGCTGTGTTATTATCTAACGGCATTATTTTAGGGACAATTTAAATAGGAGGTCTTAGACTGATGACAGGTTTAAAGATAGCACTTTCTATAATCGATATAATCCTCGCAGTAGCGATCATCATCCTTTTCCTCGTTCAGGAAGGTAATGACCAGGGTATGGGTGTTGTAGCCGGCGGTTCTTCCGAGTCATATTACGGCAAGGCTAAGGGCAGAACACTCGATGAGCAGCTCAAGCGTTGGACAGTTATCTGCAGCATTCTCTTTGCGATCGTTTCGGTAATCCTTTACCTTTCCGTTGCAAGAGGCTGGTAAGTTTTAGAGAAAGAAGTTATTTAAAGCCTTTCGGTCATACGGCCGGAAGGCTTTTTTATCGCCAAGTGTAGTAAGATATTATTAAGAAAAAGAAATGGAAAATGGAGATAGTTATATGGAAAGAAACAGAAGACACAGCTATGACGGTGAATCCGGCATGAAGCGTTCTCGTTCGGCAATGAACATGAGCGCCGCGCAGAGAAGAAGGAACAGGGAGATCAAGGCAAAGGTCATCGAAAAGACTGCTCCGCAGTGCATAGGCGATCTTGAGGCCAGAGGCCCGTTAAAGGTTAAGAATCAGGTCATCGGAATCCTCAGACCTCACGGTGCTGGCGGCGTTGTCATGCCTGATCCGGCATTCAGGGATACAGATTTCGGCGCGGTCGAGATCGACAAGAATCACCTCAACGGCGCGCCGTTCGATATGGCGGTCGTTTGCGAGATACTGAATCCGGAAGCTGGCAAGGGCGAACTTCGCGGAACAATAAAGGAAGTTCTTGGAGACATCGGAAACAATGATGTCCGTATGCTCACGGTCCTCCGACAGTTCGGTCTGTCACAGACATTCCCGGATAAAGTCCTTAAGGAAGTCGAGCCTGTTGCTCCTTCCCTGAGCGAAGAGGAAGTCAGCAAGGCTATAGAATCCGGAAGAAAGGACTTAAGGGACCTTCTCACCATTACGATAGACGGTGAGGATGCAAAGGACCTGGATGATGCGATCTCCCTTGAAGAGCTCTCCAACGGCAACTTCCGTCTGTATGTTCATATTGCGGACGTTTCGAACTATGTCCGGGAAGGAACGGCTCTCGATGCCGAGGCCTTTTCGCGTGCGACATCAGTCTATCTTGTTGACCGCGTTATCCCGATGCTCCCGCCTAAGCTTTCAAACGGCATCTGCAGCCTTAATCCTAAGGCTGACAGATTTACCATGACCTGTGAGATGCTCGTTGACCGTGAGGGAAGCACCTACGGAGGAAAGATATATGAGAGCGTCATCCACAGTGATGCACGCATGAGCTATAACGAGTGCTACAGGATACTTACGGAACCCAAGGATACGGATGAGAAGGAGTACGGGCCGATCGTTCCCATGCTCGAAAAGATGAAGGTCCTTGCAGATATCCTGAAAAAGATGAGGGAGCGCCGCGGAGCTTTGCGTTTTGAGTTCCCCGAGACCAAGGTCATATTAAATGACGATCAGACGGTTAAGGAAGTAATGCCCGAGCCTACAAACTTCGTTCACGGCATAATCGAGTCGTTCATGATATGTGCCAACGAATTCGTGGCAAAGACATATTGCGCAATGAGCTATCCGTTCGTTTACCGTGTCCATGAGGACCCCGATCCGATCAAGATCGCAAGGTTCCAGTCGGTTGCAAAATACCACGGTGCAATGGGACACCTTTCAGGCAAGATCCAGCCCGCCGACATCGTGCGGTTCATGGATACAATCGGCGATGATGATGCGCTTCCGGTATTAGACCAGCTCCTTCTGCGTTCGATGGCAAAGGCACGCTACGCATCCGAGTGTTTAGGGCATTTCGGTCTGGCATCCAAGTACTACTGCCACTTCACGAGCCCCATCAGGCGTTATCCTGATCTCATGATCCACCGCATAATCAAGAGCCAGCTCCACGGCGAGAACAAGCGCTCCCATTTCGCAGGCATTGTTGATGCAGCATCCGAGCAGTCTTCAGAGATGGAGAGAAATGCCGTTGACGCGGAGCGCGCATCTGTTGATATCAAGGTCTGCGAATACATGGCAGACAAGGTCGGAGACCACTATGAGGGTGTTGTTTCGTCGATCATCGAAAACGGATGCTTCGTCATGCTCGACAGCTCGATCGAGGGATTCGTGCCTTTCAGGACTTTGAGTGACCACTACTATTTCGATGAGCAGCGTTACCGTGCGGTGGGTGCAAGAGGCGGCGCAGTTATCAACATCGGCCAGAGGATGGGCGTTATCGTTGAAAACGTTGATACAGAACTCAACCGGATCGATTTTACGTTCGAGGATGAGTTTGAGCATATGCCTTCCAGAAAGCCCGTTTCTCCGAGATACGGAAGCGGTAAAGCTTCAAAGGGCAAGTATTCGCCTGTGAGAAAAGCGGGAGGAAAGGGCAAGCCCGGATCATTCCGCGGCAAGAGCGGAGGACATAAGTCTTTCGGAGGCAGATCAGGCAGAGGCGGCGGAAAGGGCAGAAGATGAAGAGCTTATTGATAAAGGACACTACAAAAGAAGAAAGGGAGCAGATCGTTGCAGAATCCATAGGCAACATCAGCGGATCCTGTGACGGCTGCATGTCCGGTCTTGCCGACATGTATCAGGATTACATAGACGGGAAGTGCGAGATCAAAGAGATAAACATGCGTTTCCGCGCGAACTACGAAAGTGCCGACGGATTAAATGACCGCAACAGCTGCGGTTATGCCAACTGAGCTTTGCGGACGTATTTTGTTTCGCCGTTTTGATTGGTAAGCGTATTTTTATCATCCGAGTATTTGAATGACAGGGATTCGGGTTTGCCGTCCTTTTCGTAAGTGAACGTCACGTGATCCTTTTCGAGCCTGACGTCAGTGACGGTAAGCTTGATTGCTTCTTTGTTTTCGCTGTCCTGGGACGGCAGTATAATAAACCGTGTTCCGTCAGTTTCATGCCTGAACTTTACGAATGATCCTTCTTTGTCCGGACAGAAATAATCTCCTTCAAACAGTTTGAATGCCCTGTCCGGAAGATTTGCTTTATCGCCGTATTTAATGAGGGTCTTCTGGATGAACTCGAGATCTTCGATGCCGTCGGTATAACCGCTGTAAACGTGCTTTGCTGTTCCGTCCGGATCGTAATAAACGAATCCCCATGTGGAGCCGTCGTTATAGTTAGAATAATCCTTATCCTTATAGGGTTCTCTTTCGATCACGGAAATGATGCTGCTGTAAATATCCGGCAGATCAACGTTGTCTATCTTCTTTACGGTCTTGGATTCACCGCTCAGACTGTATTTTTCGGTTATCTCGAGCCTTCCGTTGTAATGCAGGATATATTCAGATTCTTTCCAATAATCCGCATCCCAGTCAAACGGACCTTCGTTTGTGCAGCTGACTTTCAGCATAACAGCATCTGAAAGGGCAAGATCCGGCTTGGAAGTTACCGGAAGGGTGTGGTTCGGGAATCCGTCATATATCACGTTTTTTTTAAGCGAACACCCTGTCACGAGTGCCAGACAGAGCAGGATAGAGATTAAACACATTCTTCTAGCCATGTTCCGACCATCCTTTCAGCAACTGCAGATGCCGCGTTTTGATTAATTTTCACCGATTTGTTTCCGGTTGTCCAGTAAAGCCCTTATCTGCTGATAATATAAAGTTTTATTAAGTTGACAACAGGCTTTGGATTATGTACTATTTCCTCGTTAATTGCGATGACGGAGACCCCTAGTAGTTACGGTAAGTCGCCTTCAGAGAGCTTTGCCCCCGGGCTGAAAGGCAGAGCGGAAAGAGACCGTAAACGAATAACAACTCCAGCAGCATACCGGTATAAAGAGATTTCGCTGTTTTGCGAAGTAAATCAGGTGGCACCGCGGACATGTTTTGTTCGTCCTGAACTTAAGAAAGCTTAAGTTCGGGGCGTTTTTGTTTATCCCCGGATAGAAAGGAACGGATATGAGTAACATCTACAGAGACAAGTACATCAACGAACTCACAGAGCAGGATGTAGGAAACGAACTTAGAGTATGCGGCTGGATCGAGAACATCAGGGATCACGGCGGCGTTTCTTTCATCGACTTAAGAGACATGTACGGCACTCTTCAGGTCGTAATGCGCGACACGAGCCTTCTTGACGGACTCGTAAAGGAAGAGGCGATCTCCATTGAAGGTAAGATCGAGCACAGAGACGAGGAGACATATAATCCCAAGATCGCTACGGGCACCATCGAGCTCGAGGCTCACAAGGTCGACGTCCTTGGTAAGGTCTATACACAGCTTCCTTTCGAGATCATGACATCCAAGGAGATCAGGGAAGATGTAAGGCTCAAGTACAGATATCTCGACCTCAGAAACCAGAAGGTCAAGGACAACATCGTCTTCAGATCCAATGTCATCGCTTTCCTGAGACAGAAAATGACTGAGATGGGATTCCTTGAGATCCAGACACCTATCCTTACGAGTTCTTCACCTGAAGGCGCAAGAGACTACATCGTTCCTTCCAGAAAGTTCAAGGGCAAGTTCTATGCTCTTCCGCAGGCACCCCAGCAGTTCAAGCAGCTGCTCATGGTCTCCGGATTCGATAAGTATTTCCAGATCGCTCCCTGCTTCAGAGACGAGGATGCAAGAGCAGACAGATCTCCGGGAGAATTCTACCAGCTCGACTTTGAGATGAGCTTTGCCACACAGGAAGACTTTTTCAGGGCAGGTGAGGAAGTCCTTACTGCAGCTTTTGAGAAGTTTGCACCTGCAGGCGCAAAGGTAACTGCGGCTCCTTATCCGGTAATCCCTTACAAGCAGGCTATGCTCGAGTTCGGCACAGATAAGCCCGACCTCCGTAACCCGCTCCGTATCATCGATGTCACCGAGTTCTTCTCAAGATGCACTTTCAAGCCTTTCCACGGCAAGACGGTAAGAGCGATCAACGTTCATGCAAAGCTCTCCAAGGGTCAGCACGAGAAGATGCTCAAGTTTGCACAGGATGACCTCGGAATGGGCGGCTTAGGCTACCTCGAGGTCCTTGATGACATGACATACAAGGGACCTATCGACAAGTTCATTCCCGATGACATGAAGGGTGAGCTCGCTGAACTTGCAAAGCTTCAGGCAGGCGACACGATCTTCTTCATCGCTGACAACGAAGCTAAGGCAAACGAGTGCGCAGGAGCCATCAGAAACGAGCTCGGAAAGCGTCTTGACCTCATTGAGAAGAATGCTTTCAGATTCTGCTTCGTCAACGATTTTCCCATGTACGAAAAGGATCCCGAGACACACAAATACATCTTCACGCACAATCCGTTCTCAATGCCGCAGGGCGGCCTTGAGGCGCTCAATACAAAGGAACCCGGAGAGATCCTTGCATACCAGTACGACATCGTCTGCAACGGTATCGAGCTTTCTTCCGGTGCTGTAAGAAACCATGACCTTGAGATCATGAAGAAGGCATTCGAGATCGCAGGCTATTCCGAGGAAGAGCTCAAGACCAAGTTCGGTGCGCTCTACAGCGCATTCCAGTTTGGTGCTCCGCCGCACGCAGGCATGGCTCCCGGTGTTGACCGAATGATCATGATCTTAAGAGGTGAGGAGAACATCAGGGAAGTCATTGCATTCCCGATGAACGGAAACGCTCAGGATCTTTTGTGCGGCGCGCCCGGTGATGTAACCGAGCAGCAGCTCAGGGAGGTCCACATCAAGGTCAGACAGTAACCTTTAGCTGATGAAGGTCTATTTCCTGACATTAGGATGCAGAGTCAACCAGTACGAGACTGACGCTCTGAGGAGCATGTTCCTCGGGCGCGGTCATGAACTGGCCGAAAAACCTGAAGATGCCGACTGCTGCGTGGTAAACACATGCTCGGTCACGAGTGAGGCTGACAGGAAATCCAGGCAGATGCTCAGAAGAATGGCAAGGCTTAATCCCGGCACGATCGTCGTCGCCGCGGGATGCTCTGCCGAGACAACGGACGGCAAGGTCGATGCGGACATAATCGCAGGAACCAAGGAACGCCTTTCGATCGTTGACAGAGCCGAAAAGCTTTTCGCTGAGAAGAAGGCCCTCATCCATGAGTTAGATCACGTAAGACCCGCTGTCTCAAAGAAGGATGAATATCACGACTTCGGGAGCGTTTTGTCTCCTGAGGGCTGCCGCGCGTTCATGAAGATAGAGGATGGGTGCGATTCTTTCTGCACATACTGCATCATCCCTTTCGCAAGGGGAAGGGTAGCAAGCAGAAGCAGGGAATCCTGCATCAGAGAGGCAGAATACCTCGCCGGTAACGGCTTTAAAGAGATAATCGTCTCCGGCATCCACCTTTGCTCTTACGGCAAGGACAGGGGAGAAGACATAATGTCCCTTGCTTCGCTTCTAAAAGAGATCGACTCGGTGGAAGGCATCGAGCGTCTGCGTCTGGGATCGCTTGAACCGATATCCCTGACTGACGGATTCATAGACGCACTGGCAGGACTTAAGCATCTTTGTCCGTCATTCCATCTTTCTCTTCAGAGCGGCTCTGACACTGTCCTAAAGAGGATGAACAGACACTATGATTCCAAGGGCTACGCATCGCGTGTAGAACGTCTCAGAGAGCGTTTCCCTGAAATGTCCCTGACGACGGACATCATCGTTGGTTTCCCGGGAGAGACCGATGAAGAATTTGAAGAGACGATGAGATTTGCCAAAGACATCGGATTTGCCAGGATACACGTTTTCCCGTACTCGCTCCGAAAAGGCACGAAAGCTGCCGAGATGGAGCAGGTCCTGCCTGAGATTAAAAAGAAGCGCGAGACGAGGCTCCTTGCTCTCGCATCTGAACTTTCTTCAGATTTTGCTAATCAGATGACAGGTAAAAAAGCGGAGATCCTCGTGGAAAAAGTCATCAATAATACCGCATCCGGCTATACCGGAAATTATGTCAGGGCAGAGGCCGTTATCCCTGACGGGGTAAGGATCCCCGTGCCTGGAGAGATCATAAGCGGGACTGTTTCATGCAGTAACGGAGCTGAGATCATCATCAGGACAACACTTTAAAAATATAAAGAAACTTTACATTTCAGCGTTCAAATGTGCTAATATACGAGTAAAGAAGGATTTTTCCTTCACGGAGGATAGCTTTTGGACGACAGTACCGCAAAATTTAATCTTTCAGGTGACAGGACAGCGGATGTACATGCGCTGATGTCTTATGTGCTCTCGGCACTGAAAGAGAAGGGTTACAATCCCATCAATCAGCTGGTGGGTTACTTTATTTCGGGCGATCCTACCTATATCACGAATTATAAAGGCGCGAGAGGCCTTATCAAGAGAATAGACCGCGACGAACTTCTCGAGGTCATCATTAACGATTACTGCTCAAGGCTGTGATCTTTTTCACGAGGAATAATTAATGGCTAAACCCGCAGGGCGTATTATGGGCATCGACTTCGGCATGAAGCATATCGGTGTCGCACTTTCTGATGAATTACGAGTTATCGCAAGAGGCTATGAGACCGTAAACTGGAACGGAGTTGACGATTCCTGGGCGGTAAACCGGATTTCCGAGATCGTAAAGGAAATGAAGGTCAATGCGATAGTCCTGGGCAAACCCACCAGGACCGACGGAACGAGATCCGAGACGGAAGAGAAGGCTGAGGCTTTCGGTGAGAAGATCAGGGAGGCTACCGGCATAGAACCCGTTTACAAGGATGAGCGTTTCACCACGGTTATCGCCTCAAGGTATCTTCACGACTGCAACATGAATGCCAAAAAGCAGAAAAAGATCATTGACCAGGTTGCCGCAGAGATAATTCTGCAGGAATATCTCGATATGCTATAATAATTATTATTTTTCTAAAAGAAGGAGATAATAATTATGTCTGAAGATAAAGAAATGAACCAGAACGAGCCCATTAACCAGAAGGATGAGCTCCTTAGCGCAATCTCTGAAATGGATGTTGATATGGACCGTACCATTACTCTCACAGATGAAGAGACGGGCGAGGATATCGATTTCATAGTTAACGACACGTTCAGCATGAACGGCAAGGAATACATCGTTCTTCTCCAGCCCACTGAGGATCCCGATGCCGATTACGAGTATCTGATCATGGAGACTGTCACTGTTGACGGCGAAGATATGCTTCAGACCCTTACTGATAAGGAAGCTGACATAATCTACGATTATTACGACAAGCTCTGCGACGAGCTTTACGGTGACGATGAAGAATCAGACGAATAACAAGCCCGCGGGTCTTCGTAAGAAGAAGGCCATTAAAGAGGCACAGAAGGCCAGACAGGCCGGCGAGAACCTCAAGGCCAACACCAACGATGACCTGTTAGTAATACGTGACGCATACAGCCACAAAGAGTACTATCTCTCTGTGATCGACTCTTTCCTTTTGCAGAAATCCGAGTATTTCGTCATGTACAATTTCGTTCCGGATAACGGCAGCCATACGCCTCCGGAACTTGTTATCATGCGCGCGGGACGTTCCCCGAAAGGCGACCAGATCCTGTATTCGATAAAGGATAAGGATGAGCTCGACCGCGCGTTTGTATGCTTCATGCGCAGGTTTTACGCATCACGCGTCCCTGATGACAAGACCAGGAACGGCGTTGCATCTGCGGAAAGTGCGGCCGAATGAAAATTGCAGAGAAAGCATCCGGATGGCTTTTCGCCATAGGTCTGGCTGTAGCACTCGTACTCATGTTCAACTACCTGGATGTCTTGATCCTGATGGGCTTCAAGCATTTCGGAGTAGATACAAAGATCTACAGAGGCGCATTTTCGGCGATTGCGGCAATAGTCAACATCATCGTCTTTGTTGCGTTTTTCATTATCTGCAAGAAGATCAGAAGACCGGTCCTTCAGATACAGAAGATCACCTGGATCGAGATACTGCTGGCTGTGATCGTAGCCATCGGCATGCTTGGCTTTGTCGATACTTTCATCATGGTCTCTGACAGGATAGCCGAATACATCAAGTCCCTGTCCGAACAGATGGATCAGTACAGGGAATCCGTTGACCGTTATGCTGGCGTCAATGAGGCGGCTGTGCCTCTCTGGGACACCATCTGCTATCTGATAACACTTTGCTTCATCGTTCCGGTAGAAGAGGAACTGATCTTCAGAGGCGCGGTGTTCGGCGTGCTCAGAAGGAAGATGAGTCCCGTCTTTGCGATAATCTTCACAGCGGTCATTTTCGGCATTATGCACCGCGTGTCGATCCATACCGCTTACGCCATCGTATGCGGCATGATCCTGACAGCCTGCTACTACTACACAGAGAATATCTTTACGAGCATTCTCATGCATTCGCTTTTCAACATCATAGGTTCAGGTGCCGGAGAACTCCTAAAGCTTAAAGAACTCGGTGTTCCGAGGGATGTGAGAAATGAAGTCGTGATGAACTTCAATATTATCTGCATCCTGATGATGGTACCTGCAGGCCTTTCTTTCCTCGCTCTGGCGCGCATTTCGAGAAAACGCCGTCTGAAACAGAAGGCTGAAAGTGTGGCTGCCGGTGAGTAAATCGGACATTTTCAGATTCGGCAATACGAGAAGAAGGAAGTTCGCTGTCTATGTGATAACCGTGGCTGCCGTATTTCTTGCGGCTGCGCTGTTTATGGTCGGCATAGGATTCTTCAGTTACAGGTCTGAACTTGTTACGGTTACTGCTACCGAGACCGATATCGGTGATGCTGCTGCAGCTACAGGCGTTAATGCGGCGCTTATCCCCAACGTCAACATGATATGCGATTCATCTTTTGAGAGCCGCAGCAAGTACTACAGCATGCTTGTGGCAGGCAACTCAGGAAACGCGGTATATCTTAAGCCTGATGCGGTATTGAGCAGCGGCTTTAACGGCAAGATGGCAACAGGTGCTTCGGTACGTATCGTTTCAATTGACGTTGACGGTGTCATGAACGAGAAGTACTCCGGAAACATAACGGGCTTCGAATCTGCAAGGCTCGGCGCGATCACTCTTCTCGATGACATAAGAGGACTCTACGGAGAGGATTCCATCGTAAAGGTACGCGGTTTCGGAGGCACTGTCTGCGCTCTTACACAGGAAGGATTCATACTTTACGACATAACCAGCCAGCAGCTCGCAGGCAGGGTATCGGGCAACGAGAGCTATATGGATATCGCCTGCGCGGATTCGTATGTAATGGCCATTACCATTGACGGCAAGGTATATCTCTCTTCCGACGGAAAGAACTTTAATCCCGCAAAGACAGAAGGCGGTTCGTCCGAAGTCCGTGATTACAGCAAATCGGTATTTGCAGGCAGCGGAGCCGTCGGCAAGACAGCCGCAGCCGCTTTCGGAGACGGAACGGTTGTAAGCGTCTGCGACGGCAAGGTCTGCTATTCAAAGATCCAGGCAACATCAGGGATCACAAAGTTCCTTTCCTACGATAAAGGTTTTATAGCTGTTACGTCTTCGGGTGACATATACACGTCCTCAAACGGAATCGTTTTCGGTTTTGCAGGTTCATCAAAGACTCTTCAGGAAAAGATCACGGCTTCCGCGGGAAGAAACGGAAAAGCATGCTTTATCAACGAGAAGGGTGCAGTCGTAACCGTTGAAGTTACAAAAGACGGAATAAGCATTAAAGAAGCTTCAGCACCTCTGGTCCAGGCGGACATTCCCGTCTCTATCACGCTTTCCGATTCGGGACTGATCGTTGCGCCTCACATTGACGGAAGGGCAGTAAGCATCGACCCCTCAACGGGAACCGTAAGCACGTTCACATCAGAGAACATTAAAGTTGAGCGTATCTTAGGCTTTTATTCGGATAAGATCGTTTTCGATTCGGGAAAAGGCATTTACAGGGCGCAGATTCTTTCCGAGATCGATGTCAGCGGCATCGTTCCTGAAGGAACGATAATGACCGATGACATTATCTTTATCGGTGAGGAGAGCAGCGAGTTCGGAGGCTCTGTAAGCAGCGGTGATGAACAGCAGTGGTATATGTCCGGAAACGGATCTTGGGATGTTTACGGAGAGGGTACCGTATTTGCATTATCAAACTCTTCGTACACCGGATCAGGGTGTGCCAGGATAACCGGAACGGGCGGCAACATTCATGCCCTTTCACAGAAGCTCAGCGGCCTTTCATCGGATTCGTTCAAGGCAGATACATTCTACAGACTCAGCGTATGGCTTAAATCGCCCGATTGTTCAGGCAAGATATATCTCTGGATCGAAGGAAAGACTTTCGGCAAGGTCGGAACCACGATAACCAAAGTCACCACGACCTACCAGCAGTACGATTATGTTTTCGCAGTTACGGACCAGATGGTCAAGAACAACGAGGAGATACGCATCAACATTGCGTTTGAAGGTCCCGGCACGCTTTATGCCGACAACGTGTATCTGGGGCCCGATTCATACCGTACTTCAGGTATCCCCACGCATTATCAGGAAGTGTTAAAGCTTGGCAGCCCTGCTGCGATCAGACTCGGAAATCTTAACCTTGCATCATCAGGTTTCTCGTCATCTTCTTTATACGGAATGACCGATGATTCCACATCAGCCGAATTTGAGATCGGAGGCAAGAAGAAGAGAGTCTCTGTATGCAACTCTCTTGAGGACAGTCTCAGGCTGGTAAATAACTGTGAATCTTCGCCCTGGTTCAAGATGGGTTCCTGTGCGACTTCAGGTGATGTTAACAATTTCCTTGAGTACATGTGCGGTTCTGTTTCCTCCGTTTACGGAAAGAAGAGGATCGACAACGGCACGGCCATGCCGTGGGCCCGCAGATTCGATCATATCTATATCGAGATCGCAGATACTGAGGGATTCTTTATCAGTGATACGCAGAGGGCAGCTTACGTCAATTATGTTATCTCGCTGTTCTCTCAGTCTGAGTATTTTACCGATATCAAGGACAAGGTCATATTCCTGGACGGAATGAAGTACGACGGCGGTGTCATGCTGTCATCTGCCAACAGCCATACGATGGCCATGTCGATCGAGACAAACGATCAGAACGCAACCTTCAACGGTAACATTGAGGCTTCGTTCGCTGTAGCACAGTATGATGTTCCGCGTGTCGATTCAAGCGGCTTCAGGGGTGAGTACATTAATTCGATAACAGTCGGTGAGGGACTTAACGCCGGCAAGATCGCATCGATCCTCATATCTGACAAGTCCGGTTTTGCAGAGATGTTCCTTTTCGATGCCGGAATAAGCTTCAGACCCGCTTCATATACGGATGACACGATGTTCATTAATGCTGCCGAGTTCATAGAAGCAATGAAGGTGTCAAAAGAGCTTGCTGCTTTCCGCGGATGGAAAGAGCTCTATGTAGACATAGCAGAGCCCCTAGATGCAGCAAACAAGGGCAAATCCGATGCTTTCCGCAGTGTGTGCTCAACGGCGGTGTTCTATGACGGAAATGATTATCTGATGATAATATCGAATTCTTCCAATGCTCAGCAGGCATTCCTGATCAACGACAATGCAATAAGAAGCACGAAGAGTACTGTTTTCAGGTATTCTCAGAACGGAACGCTGCTGACGGAGAGACCGCTCAGATCACAGAGCCTGAGGAATATCCTCCAGCCCGGCGAGTATTACATCATAAGGATCAAAAAATAAGGGCTCAGGCGTTGTCCCTGATAAGGCCGGGGAGCATTCCCGGGATCTTTCCGTAAGAAGTTTTCCATGCCCTGCAAAGTGCTGATGCTTCTGCTTCAGAAGAGACCGTTATCTCGGCGCGGAAAGGCATTCCGGAATTATCTGAAAAGAGAGTTACCTTCCAAAGTCCGTCCGGCGTGGGAGACTTGGAACTTGTTACCAGTGACGCCAGATGCATTTCTTCCTTAAGTTCTTTGACGGAAGCGTCAAGATTGGCAATGACAGTCGAATTGATGGCGGGCATGGCATCGTCAAGCAGTGCTTTTCCGCCTGCGGAGATCGTAAGCGTCTCGGTTCCGCCGATTGCAGAAGATGAGTCCCCCTCTTCATATTCGCGGTCCATCAGATTGCCTGCGATAAGTTCTTCGTATGCTCTGCTGAACGTAAAGAAATCAGTGTAGAGCTGGTCGATACACCTGTTCATGAGCAGGTGATAACTGATGCCGGGAACGCGGCTTACGAGATAGAGGATCCTGATCTTTGCTTCAGCAATCGAAAAATCTGCCATTTGGTACTCCTTTGTTCCAATTATAATCGAAAGTCTCAAAATTGACTCATATTTTTATTGATATGGTGTTACACCTTTTAATATAATTAAAAAATGCATAAATACGGGGACAGGATCAATACAACATACCTTTGTAAGAAAGCTTTTGCCGCTGCTCTTGCTGCAGTGACATGTTTTTCCATGTCCGCAGGAATAATGCCTTTGGAATATGTTTTCGCCGGTGAAGTCCCCTCAGCAGTTTCTGACGAAAACGGCGGAGGTGAAAAGGAAGAGGGCGGAACCAAGGCTGGATCCGAAACGAAGAATTCTGAAAAGGCTGACGTAAAAGAGTCTGATGCCAAAGCCCCTGAGGAGAAAGGCGGACAGACGGAAAAGCCTGAAGAAAAAAATCCGGAAGAAAGAGTTCCTGAGGAGAAAGAAACAGAAAATACGGAACCTGAAGAAAAATCAGGGGCGTCTGAGACACCTTCGGAAGAAAGCAGTGAAAACACCGAAACGGAGCCTGCAGAGCAGCCATCTGAAACGCCTTCTGAAACACCCGAACAAACACCGTCTGAACCCGCTGCGGAAACTCCTTCCGAAAAAACTCCCGATGCCTCTCAGGAAACTCAGGAGCCTTCTGCCGATACAGATGCGGAAGAACCTGAAGAGATCAAATACACTCTTTCAGGAAAAGGATATCTGCCGAAAAACAAAGCGAAGAAAGCACAGTTTAAGGACGGCATTCTCACTTTAGGAAAGAAAGGCAAGAGACTTGAGGCCTTTTCGATCAAGCTCAATAACGGAACAGGTTATTCCGGAAGCATTTCCTACAGGGCATATGTGAGGAAAAAGGGATGGACCAAATGGGCTTCTTCAGGAAAGAAGATCGGGACCAAAAGGAAGAACCTTAGGATCGAAGCTGTTCAGATCAGGCTTACGGGCGAACTTGCAAAGCATTATTTCGTTGAGTATAAGGCTTCTGTAAGTTCATATTCCGACAGACAGGGATGGGTTCATAACAACTCGATAGCAGGCACCAGAAAAAACTCCAAGAGGATAGAAGTGCTTCAGGTCAGGCTTGTTCCTGTTGAGAAAAACGATACTTCCTCGGTCATATACAGACTCTGCGGCCAGACTTACGGCTGGCAGTCTAACTGGAGCAAAGACGGCAAGGCATCCGGAACGTTTTCGAAGCGTGTCGAAGGATTAACCGTTTCACTCGGACCTTCCAGGTATCTTGGCGGTATTTCATACAGGTCGTATGTTGAGGGCGAAGGCTGGAAAAGCTGGGTTTCTAACGGCTCCATAAGCACCGGCAAAAAGAAGAACAAGAGAGTTGAAGCCCTGCAGATCAAACTGACCGGTGACATGGCTAATTACTATGACGTTTATTACCGTGTTTATCTGCAGTCTTTCGGATGGCTGGGATGGGCAAGAAACGGCCAGACCGCTGGCTGAACAGGTGTTTACAGGCGTATAGAGAAGATCCAGATAGTGCTTCGCGAAAAGGAATCCGGTGAGCCCGGTGATCTTGAGGGCATTATAAGTGCAAAACCGCATGCCTATTATTCCGCTTCAAATACGAATGCGATCATGACATATAAGAACATTCTCGATCGCGGTTATACCGATCCTGACGTGTTCCGCAGTAAGCTCATCAAGAATTTCGAGTACATGAACGGCGTCGGTTATTTCCACATGGGAAAGATGGTCCAGGGCTATACTGACTGCGCGGGATCTGTATCACTTGCTTTCAGGGTTGCCCTCGGCACTGCGAAGTTCACGAAAAAGTATAAGAAGGGCTCGCTTAGCAACGGAAAGCAGCTTTACGGCATCGGTGTAAACTACTGCGGGATCAAGAGCTATAAGGACAAGTACGGTTGGTGCCGTAACGGTACAGCTTCGGTAAACAGCCATTTCCTCAATACGATAGTCAAGAACAGAAAGATCAAGTATACGCAGATCTCGCTTTCGGACAGGAACGACGGCGTGCACGGCTGGTCAAATGAAGAATGGATCGATTATCTCAAGGAAACAGGCGCAAAGCCCGGTGATGTCTTTGTCTGGTTCAATCACGACTGGAGCAAGAAGAAGGGCCAGCATATGACAATGTTTGCAGGGATCGGTGAGGACGGAATAGCTTATGAATGGACCGCGAGCAGCACATATGGTGTAATCCTGTCACCCCTTACAGACAGGACTCCCCAGAACATCTTCGAGTCATTTACGCTTATCAAGGGCGTAGCTGACGTAACAGGCCATAACTGATCATTCTTCAATATTTGCTATAAGTGCTTTCAGACGGCCAGAATATATCTAAAATTTGATTATTTAATCTCAAAAATCTGTACAAGAACGCGCTTTGCGGTGATATACTTTGTAATGCTTTTGAAATAATCTGCAAGGAGTTATTGAGATGATTACATTTGACTATTCAAACGCACTCGGTTTTATCGGCGGACAGGAAGCAGTCGACAGAATGGAGCCTCAGGTTAAGGCAGCTGCTGACATGCTTCACAAGAAGAACGGTCCCGGAAATGATTTCCTCGGCTGGCTCGATCTGCCTTCAGCATATGACAAGGAAGAGTTTGCAAGGATCCGCAAGTCTGCTCAGAAGATCAGAAGGGATTCCGACGTTCTCATCGTTATCGGTATCGGCGGTTCATACCTCGGAGCAAGAGCAGTTATCGAAATGCTCGGCCACAGCTTCCAGAACTCGGTTTCCAAGAAGGTTAGAAAGAGCCCGCTGATCCTTTTCTGCGGTAACTCTATCAGCGCTACATATCTCGCAGACCTTATGGAAGTAATCGAGGGCAAGGATGTTTCCCTCAATATCATTTCCAAGTCCGGTACGACTACTGAGCCTGCCATCGCTTTCCGTATCCTCCGCGCTTACATGGAGAAGAAGTACGGTAAGGAAGAGGCAAGATCACGTATCTATGCAACAACAGACAAGGCAAGGGGAGCTCTTAAGGGCCTTGCTACCGAGGAAGGCTATGAGTCATTCGTAGTACCTGACGACGTAGGAGGACGTTTCTCCGTTCTTACTGCCGTAGGACTTCTTCCCATCGCTGTTGCAGGCATCGACATCAGAGAACTCATGAAGGGCGCAAGGGATGCTTCCAAGGCATACAAGAAGCTTCCTCTTTCCGAGAATCCCTGCTATCAGTACGCTGCAGTACGTAACTGCCTACTGCGTTCAGGATATTCAACTGAGATCATGGTCAACTATGAGCCTTCTTTCCACTACATGACAGAGTGGTGGAAGCAGCTCTACGGTGAGTCCGAGGGTAAGGACGGCAGGGGAATCTTCCCGGCAGGCGTTGATAATACGACAGACCTTCACTCCATGGGCCAGTTCATTCAGGACGGCGCAAGGATCATGTATGAGACTGTTGTCCAGATCGACCAGCCCAGAAGATCTTTCGAGATCCCTAACGATCCCGACAACCTCGACGGACTTAACTTCCTCTCCGGCATGGACATGAATGAAGTTAATGCCAAGGCAATGCAGGGCACTATCCTTGCACACGTTGACGGTAAGGTTCCGAACCTTCTTATCCACATGTCTGAGCAGTCAGCTTACGCTCTGGGCGAGCTCATCTACTTCTTCGAGAAGGCTTGCGGCATCTCCGGATACATCCTCGCAGTAAATCCTTTCAACCAGCCAGGCGTTGAAGCTTACAAGAAGAATATGTTCGCTCTTCTCGGCAAGCCCGGTTACGAGGATCAGAAGGCTGCTCTCGAAAAGAGACTTGCTAAATAATCTCTTATTACATTGCAGTTAAACTAAGGTCCGGTGAGCAATTCACCGGACCTTTTTTGTATTATAATTAGTCAAAACCATTTGGAACGGCAGTTTACATGAACAAGATATTCAAACACTGGATAGTACCTTTATTTTTCATAACCGTAGGCGCGGTCATCGCGGCTTTTGCGCTCCAGGAATTCCTGGTTCCGTTTAAGATCTTAGACGGCGGCATCGTCGGTGTCTCGATGATCATCAGCCAGCTTTCCGGGCTCCCTCTGGGAATCCTTACAATCGTGCTCAACATTCCTTTCGTGCTCATGGGATTCAGGCGCCTGGGAATGAGGTTCCTTGTTAAAGCGATCTATGCGATGGTGGCATTTTCCGTATGCTTGAGCCTGTTCAAGGATATGAAGGAAGTAACTGACAAGGAGATCCTTGTAGTTGCGTTCGGAGGCGTGCTTTTGGGTATCGGTGTCGGACTGATCCTGCGTTACGGCGGATGCCTTGACGGCACAGAGATCGTGGCCATGTTCCTTTCAAAACATGTCGAGTTCTCCGTAGGCCAGATCGTTCTGTTCTTCAACATCATTATCTATGGTGTGGCAGGACTTCTTTTCGGACCCGACAGAGCGCTTTATTCTCTTCTTACGTACTTCATTACATCGAAGGTTATCGATATCGTCGAAAACGGCATGGAGCAGGGCAAGTCGGTAATGATCATCACGGATCACGGCAAGGATATCGCAGATGCGATCTATTCACAGCTTGGAAGGACCTGCACGCAGATGGAAGGAAAGGGCATGGTCAGCAACGGCATAAAGACCGTGCTTTACTGCGTTATCACCAGAGTTGAAGTTCCTGCGATAAAGAAGATAATCAACGATGCGGATGTATCTGCCTTTATGACGATATCAGATGTTTCCGAGATCGTCGGAAACCACATAAAAAAGAGGAAGTTCACTCCGCCCAAGGCTTCTCCGATGGTATCAAAACCTGTTTCAAAGCAGTCACCGAAAGTTACACCCAAAAAGTAAACATCAGTTACATGCCTGATCATTCTATGTTCTTTGAAAATGCTTATTTCATAAGAGGAAGTGCATATGCCGGGAAATCAACGACGGTAAAGCTTCTCGCTGAGAAGTATGGCGGAATACAGTGTGAAGAAAACTATCACGACCGTCTTCTTGATGAACTGGACAGCAAGGAATTTCCGTGCCTTACGTATACCCATGATCTCAAAGACTGGCATGGCTTTATAAGAAGGACTCCGGAAGAATACTTAGCATGGGTCGACGGGGTTGCCAAAGAGTGCGAAATACTTGAACTGCGCATTCTGAAAGATCTCTGCAAACAGGGAAGACCGGTGTTTGTTGATACCAACATTTCTCTTGAGACATTGAGAGAAATAGCGCCGCATGATCACGTCCTTATCATGCTTGCAGATCCGATGATATCAGTAAACAGATTTTTCGAGCGTCCCGACCGTGAAAAACAGTTCCTCTACAAGCTGATCATGGAAGAACCCGATCCCGAAAAGGCTTTGGAGAATTACCGTCAGGGACTTATGCTCATCAATTCACAGGAACGCTATGACAGGTATCTGAATTCCGGATTTAACGTTATAAAAAGAGATGAGAACAGGACGGTCGAACAGACTGTCTTATTAGCGGAAAAAGCATTCGGTCTCACTACGCAAAATGTGAGATAAATCTTATCACCCTTATGATTATTCCATGCCATCATTTTACATTGAGATTGGTATAATTGACCTATAAAAAATCAGCGGAGCCAGTATGCCTGTTTGTGTATCAACTGAAGTTATGCGCGAGAGCGACAGATGGACTATCGAGAATCTTGTCCCTTCCAAAGAACTTATGGAAAGGGCAGGAAAGGCTATATTTAAGCAGGTCTCCTGGACGGCTCCTGTCGGGATAATCTGCGGAAAAGGCAATAACGCGGGAGACGGCTTTGTCGTTGCTTCATTGCTGAGAGATAAGGGGATTGATTGTGAGATCGTTCTTCTGTACGGTGATTCGTTCTCTGAGGACGGAAAGCACTTTTACGATATATGCGTCTCGAAAGGAATACCTGTTGTAAATGACAGTGATTACAATAAGTATAAGATCATTGTTGACTGTATCTTCGGCACCGGATTCAAAGGTGAAGTCAAAGAACCTGCAAAGAGCGCGATCGAAAAGATAAACTCATCGGGAGCTTTTGTCGTCAGCGCGGATATCAACAGCGGAATTAACGGGGATACGGGACTTGGAGACCTGTATGTCAAATCGGACCTTACAGTATCTATCGGAACGTTTAAATACGGCCATTTTCTGGGTCATTCCGATGTGGCGATGAAAAAGAAAGTTAACTGCGACATAGGAATCAAGATAATCGGGGAGACCCGTGAATTAGGATAGCCAGGAGGTATTTATGAGACTTGGAACATCGAGCCCGCTTAAACATGATTCTCCTGAACAATGGGCTGAAAAACAGGTTGAATTGGGCTGCCGCGCCATTGTTTTCCCGCTCTTGGCAAACGACCCCGAAGAAAAGATAGAAGAGTACGTAAAAGCTGCTGAAGCCAACGATCTTCTGATAGCCGAAGTCGGTATCTGGAGAAATGCCATTGCAGCAGATCCAGATGACAGAAAAGCCCAAAGGGATTATTGCGTAAGACAGCTTCAGCTTGCCGACAGGATAGGTGCCAGATGCGCTGTAAATGTCGCAGGCGCAATGGGACCGCGCTGGGACGGCCATTATAAAGAGAACTTTACCCGGGAGACCAGGGAAGAGATCGTGAAGATGGTCCAAGAGATCATAGACAGGGCAGAGATCACAAACACGTATTTCACGCTGGAACCTATGCCGTGGATGGTTCCTACGGGACCTGAGGATTACGTAAGGCTCATCGAAGAAGTTGACCGGGACCGTTTTGCGGTACATATGGACATTATCAATATGACCAATTCATTCGAGCGGTATTACGGTGCGGAACAGTTCATAGACAGGTGCGCGGAGCTTCTCGGAAACAGGATCAGAAGCTGCCATATCAAGGATGTACATCTTAAAGAGGAATATACTTTCCAGCTTGAAGAATGCGCGCCGGGCAAGGGAGAATTTCCGCTCCGCTACTATGTGGAGAAGATGAACTCCATTGATCCTGACATGCCCGTTATACTCGAGCATCTGAATACTGATGAAGATTACATTTACTATATGAATTACCTCAAGGAGGTGCTGAATGGCATATAACAGGATATCCGATGCGAATGAGATCACTGCGCGTTACATGGACAGCATCCTGATCAAGGAGAGGCTGATAGATTCCGAAGTTGCTGATACAACTGTTGAACTGTTTGGAGAGACGGTTTCGGGACCTGTACTGATGCCTGCATTTTCGCATCTCAAAGAATTTGCAGGACGTAAGCTGACAGGTCTTGAGGAGTACTCGATCGCAGCAAAGAACATGAATATATTAAACTTCGTCGGCATGATGGAAAATGACATGTATAAGCGTATTGCAGATACAGGCGCAAAGACCGTGCGTATCGTAAAACCTTATGCCGATAACCTTAAGGTCAGAGACCAGATGAAGTTCGCTGAAGACAACGGAGCCGTTGCGATCGGAATGGATATCGATCACATTTTCGGAAATGAAGGTCTCGATGTTGTCATAGGTGAACTGATGACCGTCCAGACATCCGATATGATCCGTTCCTACATTGAATCAACCAAACTTCCGTTTGTCGTAAAGGGAGTTCTGAGTGAAGAGGAAGCGGTTAAATGCGCTGATCTCGGCGCTAAGGCGATAATCGTAAGCCATCATCACGGAAGGCTTCCTTATGCCGTCCCGCCGCTCATGGTGCTGCCATCGATAAAGAAAGCACTTGAGGGAAGAGACGTTAAGATCTTCGTCGATTGCGGAATTGCCTCCGGAGCAGATGTATATAAGTGTCTGGCTCTCGGTGCTGATGCGGCTGCAGTGGGAAGATCGATGCTTCCGTCACTTGAAGAGGGCGGCATTGAGGGAATGGAAAAGTTTATAGAGAAAGTGAATAACGAACTCCGTTTCATCATGAGCTGCACGGGATTCAAGACCACGGACCAGATCGATGATACGTGTATCGTGAGAATGTGACACAGGCTGTTAAACAGGCGCAAACATAAAGGACGCGGGATTGATCCGCGTCCTTTTTAGCGTAATGAATCACATTACCGGCTGACTGCCGCCTTATCTCTTAAGTTCAGGGTGTTCCTTATAGTATTTGTCTTTGTCTTCATACATTCTTTCATCGGCAGTCTTGAGTGCGGATGTAATGTCTGATGAATCGTTCTGATAACTGTAACCAAGGGCAAAGGAAACATCTTTATAACTCTTGGATAGTTCTTTGACCTTTTTGCATTTTTCTATGATCTCATCTTCGGTGGTGAAGGAGAGAAGGATCATGAATTCATCTCCGCCGGCCCTGTAGATCTCTTCACCGGTGAATACGTTCTGCAGTACCATTGCAGCATTCTTGAGCAAAAGATCTCCGGCTGCATGACCGCCCATATCGTTGACTTTCTTAAGTCCGTTGAGGTCTGCGAAAATGATGCCGATACCTTTGATCGTTGCAGACGCACCTGACCTTAAGATGTCGATCCTGTTGTTCATCTCATTTCTGTTCAGTACGCCTGTCAGCATATCGATCGAGCTTAATACCTTAAGTTTTTCGAGAAGCTTGTAGTTTGCAATCTCAGACGCAACAAAATAGATCGTGAGTTCAAGAGTTTCCTTGATCTTGACTGTGTTGTTAACGTCAAAATTGCATGCCCAGATATAACCGAGTGTCTCGTCTTTGACGTCAAGAGGGAAGAGAACGAGGCTTTCCACGTGCTCTTTCTTGAGTGATTCATACCAAGCAGGGTTTTTATCTTTAAGATAATTCCAGTCGTTGCTGTTCTTGATGATGAGACCGTTGCTTCCGCCTATGGTGGCTTTCCAGGAAACGGTAAGATCATAGAAATCGTCATTAAGGACTCTGCTCATGCTGTTGAGCATGGAATATTCGTTTCTGGATTCGCCGAGAACTGAGCATGTCCTCTTTTCGTTATCCGTTAAGAGTACAACACATGACTGGGCATCGATGATCTTTCTGATGTCGCTTATGACTTCTTCCATCGTATGCTGGAAATTGGTTGCGCCTCTTAACTTGATACAGGTATTAAGAACTGCTGATGCAGTCGATGCGGATGTGTTGCTCATCTGTTCGCTGTCAGCATTCTTTGTAATGATCTGCGTATATGTGCAGTAGTGAATGTTTCCGATGCTCTGAAGAGGGAGCATATAAAGGTTAAACCAGAAATCGTATCTTTCCGGATGAACATAAGTGTGCATCGGCTGCTTTAAGACTGCACATCTGTAGCAGAAATCCTCGAAATTCAGATCTTTCGGAATGTATTTCTGATACAGGCTGTTCGGAACGAATTTGCTGGCGATCATTTGAGGCAGGTTAGGGTTGGGGACTTCGATCGAGGCAATATAGGAAGGATTGCCGTCCACGATCCTGATCTCGCCGTAAGAACCGTCTTCTTTTGTTTCGACCGAGATGACACATGTCATAACATCGATCATGTCGACAAAGCTCTTAAAGTCCATAGTGCGCCTCCACATCTAAATATTGTTTGATATTATTCTATCACAATTGATAAATAAAGTCTTTAAATAAACAGGCTGCCGGTCATCTGATGCGGCAGCCTTGATGTTTGGTTTGGTAAGAGCCTGTTACTTGGCTACGATGTTGGCGATCCTGCCTTTGACGTAGATGAATTTCATGACTGACCTGCCGGCAAGAGCTCCTTCAAGTCTGCTGTCAGCCTTAACGATGGCTTCAACTGCATCCTGATCTGCCTCTGCAGGGATGTTGATCTTGAACTGAACTTTACCGTTGATCTGGACTGCGATCTCGATCTCGTCCTTAACGAGTGCGCTCTCATCAACTTCAGGCCACTTCTGGTTGTAGATGGAGTAACTGTTGCAGAGTGCCTCGCACCAGAGTTCCTCAGTGAAGTGCGGTGCGAAAGGTGCAAGAAGGAGAACGAGCTTTTCGGTTGCGTATCTCTTGAACTCTGCCTTGCAGGAAGGATCCTGGCTGTACTTCGTGATGGCGTTCAGGAGCTCCATCATACGTGCTATGGGCGTATTGAACTGGAACTTCTCGATGTCTGCAGTGGAACTCTTTATAGCGTAGTTGACCGCGAAGTTAAGTTCCTTGTCTGCGGATGTCATGTCAGCCTTTGCGGGAACGGAAGAAGATGCTGTGGCTGTGCATTCTGAAACACATGTCTCGATCCTTCTGAAGAACTTGACGATGGCCTGGAGTCCGGAATCAGCCCAGGGACCGCCCTCGATGTATGCGAAACCGAATCCGAGGTATGTTCTGAATACGTCTGAACCGTACTTGCTGATATAGTCGTCAGGTGCAACGGTGTTGCCTCTGGACTTACTCATCTTCTGTCCGTCAGGTCCTAAGATCGTACCCTGGTGAACGAGGCTTGTGAAAGGCTCGTCGAAATCGAGCAGGCCCATGTCACGCATAGCCTTGGTAAAGAATCTTGCATAGAGGAGGTGCATGCATGCGTGCTCTGCGCCGCCGACGTATTTGTCGACAGGGCAGAACTTGTCGATCTTCTCCTTAGAGAACATTTCCTTGTCGTTCTTGTTATCAGGATATCTGAACTGATACCAGGAAGAGTCAACGAATGTGTCCATTGTATCGGGATCACGTCTTGCATCACCGCCGCACTTGGGGCACTTGCAGTTCATGAAAGATTCGCACTTTGCAAGAGGACTCTCGCCGTCAGGTGTGAATTCAACATCGTAGGGGAGAAGGACGGGGAGCTGGTCTTCAGGTACGGGTACGACGCCGCATGAAGGGCAGTGGATCATCGGGATCGGTGTTCCCCAGTATCTCTGACGTGAGATGAGCCAGTCACGGAGTCTGAAGTTGACTTTCCATTCGCCCATTCCGATCTCTGCAAGCTTTGCAACGATCGCTTTCTGAGCGTCATGCATCTCCATTCCGTTGAACTCGTCGGAGTTTGTGAGATAACCCTTCTTGTCGCAGTAAGGAAGATCGGAATCAACACCCTTTTCAGGCTGGATTACGCGGATGATGTCGAGGCCGTACTTATGAGCGAAATCGAAGTCTCTCTCATCGTGTGAGGGAACAGCCATGACAACGCCTGTACCGTAACCTGCAACAACATAATCTGCTGCCCAGATCGGAACCTTTCTGCCATTCAAAGGATGGATGGCATATGCACCGGTGAAGACACCTGTCTTCTCACGGGTCGTGGACATACGGTCGATCTCGTTGACCTTTGCGGTTGCCTGGCGGTATGCTTCAACGGCTTCGCGGCACTCGTCAGTCGTAAGCTTTGCGCAAAGTTCTGACTCAGGTGCGATAACGACATATGTGATACCCATGAACGTATCGACTCTGGTGGTGAACACTTCGAGCTTCATGGGCGAACCGTCTTCGTTTGTAAGTCTCTTGCCGTCCTTTTCGACATAGAGTGCAACCTGGGCACCTTCGGATCTGCCGATCCAGTTCTTCTGGAGCTTCTTTGTCTTTTCGGGCCAGTCGAGCTTCGGAAGGTCATCCAAGAGTTCCTGAGCATACTCAGTGATCTTGAAGAACCACTGGGTCATGTTCTTTCTGACTACTTCCGTATGGCATCGTTCGCAAGCGCCGTCAACGACCTGCTCGTTTGCAAGAACGGTCTTGCATGAAGGACACCAGTTTACCGGTGCGTTCTTACGGTAAGCCAGACCTCTCTTGTAGAGTTCAATGAAGAACCACTGGTTCCATCTGTAGTAGTCGGGCATGCAGGTCTTGATCTCGTAATCCCAGTCTACCGTGGTACCCATGGCCTTGAGCTGGCCTTCCATTGTAGCGATGTTCTTAAGAGTTGAATCCTGAGGATGGATGCCTGTCTTGATGGCATAGTTCTCAGCAGGGAGTCCGAAAGAGTCGAATCCCATGGGGTGGAAAAGGTTGAAGCCCTGCATATGCTTGAACCTGGCCCAGGAGTCAGTAAGGGAATAGTTATACCAGTGACCAAGGTGTAGGTTGGCGCCGGAAGGATAAGAGAACATCTCAAGGCAATAAAGCTTCTTGCCTTCTGCATCCGGATTGAACTTGTAAAGTTCTGTCTCCGCCCATTTTGCCTGCCATTTTTTGTCGGTCTCAATTGAATAACTCATGACACTGCTCCTTAATACTTAAAAAATAACAACTAATTTTAGCACCAGAGGACTAAAAATGAAACATAGTTGTAATTCGCTTTGATAGTCAAATAATTGATTTTTTGTATTTCTGATGTAATAATAAGGCGTCTAATTTGGATTAATGCGCCAAAACGGCGTTTCTATATATTTGAGGTGATTAATAATGGCATTAGGCATGGAGATTGGTGTCGATCTCGGCACCAGCAGCGTGTTGATATATATCAGGGGTAAAGGCATAGTCCTTAAAGAACCCTCTGTAGTTGCAGTTAACAGCAGGACAGGCAAGGTTTTGGCAGTAGGTGAATCTGCAAGCCTCATGCTCGGAAGAACTCCGGGAATCGTTGAAGCTATCAGACCCTTACGTGAAGGCGTTATTTCCGACTTCCGTGCAACAGAAGTAATGCTCAAGGCTTTCATCGGCCGTGTATGTACCGGACTTCGCGCCACATATTTCAAGCCTACGATCGTCGTATGCGTTCCTTCGGTAATCACACCGGTCGAGCAGCAGGCTGTTGAGAATGCTTGCCGTCACGCCGGCGCAAAGGACGTTTTCCTTATCAGAGAGCCTATCGCTGCTGCCATCGGTGCCGGTATCGATATTACAAAGGCGTGCGGTTCGATGGTAGTCGACATCGGCGGCGGCACTACCGATATTTCGGTTATCTCTCTTTGCGAGCCTGTTGTTGACGCATCCCTTAAGGTCGCAGGCGACAAGTTCGATGAAGCGATCATCAAGCACGTAAGAAAGAGACATAACATCCTCATCGGTGAGAAGACGGCCGAGAAGCTCAAGATCGAGATCGGATGCGCTTACCCGAGAGATGAGGAGCTCACTCTTGACGTACAGGGAAGAAACATCATCACGGGTCTTCCTTCAACAGTTACCGTTTCATCCACAGAAATGCTTGAAGCTCTTGAAGAGCCTATCACACAGATCTTTGAAGCAGTTCATAACGTTCTCGAGAGAACCCCTCCGGAACTCATGGCTGATATCTCACAGAGAGGTATCGTTATGACAGGCGGCGGCGCTATGCTCTACGGCCTCGATCACATGCTTTCCAACAGGATCGGCATCGATGTTTACTTAGCTCAGGATCCTGTATCCTGCGTTGTTATCGGTACAGGTAAGGCGCTCGACATGATGGATAAGTTCGCTGCACTCTCAAGCGACGTTTGATCTTATTTAATCCGAAACTCATAGACGTTTGTCGATTTATCGACAGACGTCTATTTTTATGTTTGCGCTCTGATATCTGAAAGTGCCTGAAAATAATGGTTGACGAGTAAAATGCGTAATGTTAAAATTCACGCAGTCAGGATGATACTGACATTAGATATTTCCTTTGGTAATTCGATTGATCTTTTGTAACTGATCCCAATTTCCACTTTTTGAAAATTGATATCTAAAACTACTCATGAGAGGTATTCATGGACGATTTTGAAAGCCTGAACTCTAAGACCGATGCTGACCTTGCTCAGATAGCTGTTGCTTTTGGCGATTACACGGCTGATGAAGTAAAGAACAAGACCAGAGAAGATCTTATTGCAGCAATTATGAATGGCGGCGCGAAGCTCTCACAGCCGATGATCGCTCAGATTCCCGACGTCGAGATGAAGAGAGTTTCTTCTGAAGACGCCAAAGCTCCTGCAGAGAAGCCTGCCAAGAAGCGTACGACACGTGCGAAGAAGACTAAGGAACCCAAGAATGCTGAGGCGGCAACTCCTCTGGAAGTTCTTGTCGAAAAGTCTGCTGACGAAGCGGTCGAAGAACCTGCCGCCGGGACTAAGAAGTCTGCTGACAAGACTAAAGCAAAGGCTCCTGCAAAGCGCGGCCGTAAGAAGAAGACAGAGGAAACTGCTCCCGCAGCTGAGCCCGAAGCTCCTTCAGAAACAACTGAGGCAGCTCCTGTTCAGGAGAATGTTGAGCAGCCTGCAGCTGCCGAGACAGCAGCTCCCGCGCCTGAAGCAGCTAAGCCTGAAGAGCAGAACAAACCCCGCCACAATGAAAGGATCAAGTCCAAGAGACGCAAGATCTCTTTTGGTCCCGGACAGGAGACAAAGACACAGGTCGTTACTTCCGACAGTGAAACTGAAGCTAATCCTGAAGAGGAACCGGTTGTTGAGATCCCTCAGGATATCGAGATCGAAGGCGTTCTTTCGATCGGTAACCAGGACGGAAATAATAAGAACGATTTCTGCGGATTCGTACACCGAAAGAACTATCTTCCCGGTGAAGATGACGCTTATGTTTCCGGCCAGTTCATCAAGAGAATGGGACTTCGCCGCGGTGACTACATCAAGGGTTTTGCAGCTCCCAAGAGAGGCAAGGACAGATACGCTCCGCTTAAGAGGATAGTTTCCGTTAACGGTATTGAAGTCGACGAGACAAACAATTTCGAGAACATCAGAAAGCGTCCGAAGTTTGAGAATCTCACAGCAATCTATCCTGATGAGAGACTTACGCTCGAGACTGAAAAGGAAGATATTTCCACAAGGATCATCGATCTTTTCTCACCTATTGGTAAGGGTCAGAGAGGTATGATCGTTTCACCGCCGAAGGCAGGTAAGACGATCCTTCTCCAGAAGGTCGCTAATTCCATCACAGCTAATAATCCCAACTGCATACTCATTGTTCTTCTCATCGACGAGCGTCCTGAGGAAGTTACGGACATGCAGAGGAACATAAAGGGCGAGGTCGTTTATTCAACTTTCGACAAGCGCCCTGAGAACCATGTTAGAGTTACTGAGCTCGTTCTCGAGAGAGCGATGCGTCTTGTGGAACTCGGCAAGGACGTTGTTATCCTGCTCGACTCGATGACAAGACTTGCAAGAGCATATAACCTTACTATCAACCCCACGGGCAGAACGCTTTCCGGCGGTCTTGACCCGGGATCTCTCTACGGACCTAAGAGATTCTTCGGTGCCGCACGTAACATAGAGCACGGCGGAAGCCTTACGATCCTTGCCACAGCCCTTATTGAAACAGGTTCGAGAATGGACGAAGTCATTTTCGAGGAATTCAAGGGTACTGGCAACATGGAAGTCACGCTTGACAGAAAGCTTGCTGACCGCCGTATCTTCCCGGCTATTGCAGTCGACAAGTCCGGTACGAGAAGGGAAGACCTGCTCCTGCTGCCTGAAGAGCTTGACGCCGTCTGGCTCATCAGAAGGAGGATCGCAGAGGCCGACACCACCACTGCCACCAATGCGGTCATCAACTTTATGGAGAAGACCACGAATAACAAGTCGTTTATCCTTTCGGTCAAGAAATCTTTCGCGGCTGATTGACAACGGGTTTTTATTCAAGTAATATAGCAACGCTGATTTAGTAATCCGGTATGACATACGTGATGGTAAGATTACGCGTCATATCTTTGATTGAGAGGTGAAAACAATGAAAGAAGGCATCCATCCTCAGGCACAGATTGTAACTGTAAGATGTGCTTGCGGTAACACATTCGAGACACTGTCTACGAAGAGCGACCTTAGAGTAGATATCTGCTCTAACTGCCACCCGTTCTACACAGGTAAGCAGAAGCTCGTTGATACAGGCGGACGCGTTGACAAGTTCAACAAGAGAATGGGCAAGGCTTAAGCCTTTACCCCGGTTAGAAAGATTAACCAGGAGCTGTGCATATGCGCAGCTCTTTTCTTTTTGCCGCGACTATATACCTTATTTCCTGAAGCAATAATGATATAATCAGCATATTAATGTTTAAGTAACCCGACAGGGAGATCAGATATGTCAAAAAAGAAAGATAACAAACCTGCCGTCAGGTCAGCATCTGACGCGGTTCAGTGCGAGGCCGGCAAGCACTGCAAGAAGACCACGATCGGCGGACAGGCTTTGATCGAAGGTGTCATGATGGTCGGTCCTTCCAGGACGGCTATTGCAGTCCGCAAAGGCGACGGCACCATATATGTTGAAGAAGTTAAGCAGAGCGAGAAGGTTTCTTACTTTGAAAAGATCCCGTTCATCAGAGGATGCATCAGATTCTATAAGATGCTCGTAACCGGTACCGGAGCTCTCATGAGATCTGCGGATATTTCCGAAGAGGGCAAGCCTGAGGAAGAGGCTGAAACTGAGAGCAAGCCTTCGAAGCTAGATGAATTCCTTAACCGTCACCGCAATGTCGTAGTTACGTTTGCGGCCATACTCGGAATCCTTTTGAGCGTCGGCCTTTTCATTCTCCTGCCGAGGCTTATCGTTGACATTGCTTCCAAGTTCATTCCCGAACGTATTGTCCAGCAGCTGTGGATGACCATTATCCTTAATCTTGTTGAGGGTATCTTAAGACTCGTTATATTCCTGCTCTATCTGATCAATGCTTCAAGGCTCAAGGACGTTAAGCGCGTATGGCAGTATCACGGAGCCGAGCATAAGACTATCGCATGCTACGAAGCAGGCGAAGATCTTACCGCTGAGAATGTTCTCAAGTATCCGAGATTCCATCCCCGCTGCGGAACAGCTTTTATGTTTATCGTACTTGCTATTTCCATCATGATCTATACTGTCATCAGCATCTTTACGGGAGCTCAGCCGATGTGGGTCAACCTTCTGATCCGTCTTGTCGTGATCCCTTTGATCTGCGGTATTTCATATGAACTCCTCCGTTTTGTCGGGCGTCATGATAAGAACGGATTCTGCAGATTTCTCAGCAAGCCGGGACTCTGGCTTCAGAAGTTCACTACCGCTGAACCTGATGCTGCTATTGTAGAAGTTGCTATCGCTTCGCTTCAGGCTGTAATTCCGGAGAACAAGGACGATGACATCTGGTGATGTATTGAAGCTCCTTACCGAATCAGGTGATGAGGAAGCTCAGATCGATACACGGATACTGTGTGAAGAATTTGAAGGGGAGGCTCTGTCTCTTGCTGCCGCAAGGCGTGCAAAGGGGGAGCCTCTGGCTTATATATTGGGACACAGGCATTTCTGGCGTGAAGACTACCGCGTGATCCCCGGAGTACTCATTCCCAGAGCCGATACGGAACTGCTTGTGGAATGCGCGATAAGATTCTGCGGCTGCCATGATCTTGCATCCGGCGACGTGCTGGATATACCTGTATCAGTCAATAAGAAAGACATCAGCTTTGCTGATATCTGCACCGGTACCGGCTGTGCCGGGATCTCGATAGCCAACGAACTTCTGACACACGGCTTTAAGGTTGACGGAATACTGACTGACATAAGCGATGCTGCTCTTAAGACGGCGCAAAGCAATGTCGACGGCCAGGTGAAAGAATCTTCTGTGCTCAAGGTGATCAGGAATGACATCCTTATTGATGGTCTTCCCGGAAAGTATGATCTCATCGTATCCAACCCTCCGTATATCACTGATTCCGAGATGGAGGAATTAGACAGTTCAGTTAAAGATCACGAACCGGAACTGGCGCTGAGGGGAGGAATTGACGGCCTTGATTTTTACGGGATCATATTTGAAAAGAGCTTCGCATCTCTTGTCCCCGGCGGCGCCGTCTTTGCCGAACACGGATATCTTCAGGGTGAAGCAGTAAGAAAGCTTTGTAAGGATGCAGGTTTTGATACCGTCGGAACCGTAAAGGATTACGGCGGCAACGAGCGCGTCACATGGGGGATAAAGCATGCCGGGTAAATTCTACAGATACAGATTCACCGAAGGCGAGATAGTAACTCTCAAGAAAAAGCATCCGTGCGGAAGTACGGAGTGGACTGTTGCCGGTGCCGGTTCTGATATGAAGCTTAAATGCTGCGGCTGCGGACGCATAATGACCATGGGCAGGGAAGCCCTTGAAAAAGCAACGGTGGCGGTAAAACGCGGTTAATTTGCTTCCAGACTCTGTGAAACGCAGATGTGCCTTCCGTCACAGTCTTCGAAAACAAACTGTCTGTTTACCTTCATGTTTTTAGCTTCGTGAGCCTCGGGAAGCTGTTCCGTTATCTTCACGTCTGAGCCGGAAAGCTCGTTCTGAAGCAGATATGGCTCGGAACAGTAGATGTACATATCGTATTTGATGCCGAACTTGCGCAGGGGTCTTGCGATATCACCGCTGCCTTCTACCAGTACTATCGCAATGTTGTCACGCGTGAGCCTGATGTGCGGCATGCTCTCGTCATCGAGATGTGCAGCTTTGAAACCGAGTTTTGTCTCATAGAAGATGGCTGTCTTGTAAGGATCGGGGCACACAAATACCGCAGCCTGATTGTTCATCAGAAGGAGCCTGCCGCTTCCTTCTTCTTCGCCTTCTTTCTTATCTGAACAGTCGGGGGATGTGACCTGAGTCTTGCTGTTGAACTTGAAACCCAGAAGGGGTTTGCAAAAGGATTTTTCGTGATCTTCAAGAGAATCCATAAGCGCTTTGCGGTCAAGGATCTCCTGTGTTGTCATGTTGGAAGGGATAGCCCTTAACCTGTCGACTTTTTCGCAGTATTCCGCAAGGCTTACAAACCTGATGAACAAAGGTACTATCTCATTTACGGATGCGGGAAGCTTTTTCTCTCCGTGAAGGAACATCATGCCGTATTCGACTGCTTCAGGGGGAAGGGCGGCAAAGAGGTGGTTCAGGAATAAAAGCTCATCCTGTGCTTTTTCGTCTGTTCCGCCGGCATCAATGGTTGACTGCATCATGTCGAATACTGCGTTTATGTCGTGTGCGGGGTATTCCATTTCGAGCATTATGGGAAAGCCTCCTGATGTTTTCAAAAGAATTAATTTGACTTATTATATCAGACATAGTTTTTCGAATAATAAGAGGTAACAGGATAATGCCGGCGTTTAAGAAGACAAATGCGATGAGGATGCTCGACAAGGCGGGCGTCGCATATGAATACAAGGAATATGAATATGACGAGAACGATCTCGACGGCCATCACGTCGCGGAATACTTAGGTGTTCCATATGAGGAAGTTTTCAAGACCCTCGTAGCCGTCACGGATAAAGGCGAATATCTCGTTTACTGCATCTGCGTTGATGATGAGATCGATCTCAAAAAGGCTGCCAGACTGGCGGGCGAAAAGCGAGTGGAGATGATCCACGTTAAAGATCTCCTTAACGTTACCGGTTATATCAGAGGCGGGTGTTCTCCCATCGGAATGAAAAAGAAATTCAGGACTTTCATCGATGAGATGATCGAACTCGTGGACAGCGTAAGCGTAAGCGGGGGACAAAGGGGCCTTCAGATCACGATGAAGCCGGCGGATCTCGTCAGCTTTACGGAAGCGACCGTCGGCGATTTTGCCGTCAGAGACTGATTTGAAGTATAATGTCTTTCTATAATAAGACAGAAAAGAGTTCATTATGTTAGACAGCAAAAAATTTACACTGGATGATCTGAAGAGCGGCGCAAGGATATATTTCATCGGAATCGGCGGTATCTCTATGAACGGCCTTGCTAAGCTTGCGAAAGCAGCGGGATTCGTTGTCGGAGGTTCTGACAATCATCCGGGAGAGAGAACTGACATACTCGCAGAAGAAGGCATAAAGATATACGGTAATCAGATTGCAGGGAATATCGATGATTTTAAGCCCGATGTTCTTGTAAAGACCGCTGCCATACTTCCTCAGAATGAAGAGGTGGGCAGAGCGAATGAACTCGGACTTCAGGTGCTCGACAGAGCTGAATTCCTAGGTGCTTTTACCAGGACATATAAGCGCGTAATCAATGTTTCCGGAACACACGGAAAGACGACCACGACATCCATGATCTCGCTCATGATGATAGAGGCGGGTGCTGATCCGACCGTGCATCTCGGTGCGGATCTCGATCTGTTCAAGGGAACGGTCAGGACGGGTTCATCAGACAGAGGCGTTCTTGTATCGGAGGCCTGCGAATTCAACAGATCTTTCCTGAACTTCTCATCAACGACAGCCGTCATAACCAATATCGATCATGATCACGTTGACTGCTATCCGACCATTCAGGATGTCATTGATGTTTTCGCAAGGTTCATGGGTCTTGTAAGCGATGACGGAAACATAGTCGTTTCCGGTAACGATAAGAACATCGCAAGTTCAGTGGAAGAAGCAAGAAAAGCTTTTGCTTCCGCAGGCAGAAAGTTCCCTGCTGTCGTGACATGTTCAACAGATGAAGCACCATGTGCGGTATCCGGCAAGACTGCTGATTTCTTTGCAAGAAACATATCTTTCGAGCAGGGCCTTCCGTCATTTGAGATCGTTCATGAAGGTGTATCTTTCGGTAAAGTGCATCTTCGCATACCCGGAACACATAACATAGCCAATTCACTCAATGCTGCGGCTGCGGCATACCTTAACGGAGCTTCGCCCGAGAACATAGTAGCAGCGCTTAACGGTTTCGGAGGCGCTGACGGCAGGTACACTGTTAAGGGAAAATATAAGGGATGCGATGTCGTAGTCGACTATGCGCATCATCCGACGGCAGCCAGGGCTACGATCGAGGCGGCTTCCAACATGCCCCACAACAATATCCTCGTTGTTTTCCAGCCTCTGACTTATGACAGGACAAAAAAGCTTTTCGAGGATTATGTTACAAGCCTTCTGCCTTGCAGAAAGGTGCTTTTCGCAGAGATATTCTCTGACCGCGAGATCAATATGCATGATATATCGTCCAAAGACATATCTGATGAGATCAATAAGCGGGGCGGTGATTCCGAGTTCTATGAGGACAGGGAAGAGCTCAAGAACAGGATCGATGAACTTATCGAGCCCGGTGACATTATCCTTATCTTAGGACCGGAAGACATAAGGACATTAGGCGACACGCTCTGCCCGAAGGGTTGATCTTAAATGAAGAGAAGGACCATTACCGATCAGGAGGAATTTACCGGAAGGGCTCCTGAACTAAACAGAACGACCAGGGTCAGGAAGGTTTCTCCCAAAGCCTGGTTTTCTGCCATTTTGTCACTGGTAATGAGCCTGGCTTTGTTTGGCCTTTATAATCTTGCTTATTCCGGTGCGGGAGAAAAAGAGAAGATCGTTCTTTTCTATTGCGAAAAGCGGTTCTTTCCCTATGTTTCAATGAACAATGCGCTTGCCTGCGCTGATTTCGATTACGATGTGATCGAGATAAAAGACTCAAGTGAACTGTCAGGACCTGAACCGTATGAGATACCTGAACAGTACAACGGAAGAAAGATAGTTGTGGCATCTTTCGGGAAAAATGCATTCGAGATCATGAATTCCGTTGCCGAAAGCGAGAATCCGAACGTTATCGGTTACTGCCTGATCAACCCCGCTTATCCAGGAAACGCGGCACTTGAAGGTTACGGACGCAATTTCCCCAAGACTCCGGTTGCTATTTTCTGCAATGAGGATAATGCCGGCAACAGTTCCGGCGAGGGCGGGGCTTCAATGCTGTACGAAAAGCTTTCAGGCGCCGATACCCTGTACGGAGTGCCTGCGGTAAGCGGAACATTGATCAAGAGTAAAGTCTTCGTCTCGCCTGACCAGAGCAGATACATGTCGGTTTCTTCGCTTGCTCTGGGAAATCATGTAATGAGATATTCTCCTCTGTTTGAGAATGAACTTGCGAGATATTTGGGGATCACTTACGGCAGCGGTATCTCGACTTTCAGGCTTACCGCATGGTTCACTCTTGCTCCGTTCCTGGCTTTTGCAGCTCTTTGTTTCCTTGCGCTTTTTGTATTCCTGATCCCGGTCAGGGATTCAGATAAGGGGTCCAAGGAATTAAAGGGAAGGGACAGTCTGGGAGCCATCATATTCTTCGGGCTTTCCGCATGGATCGGACTTACCATTTCGGTCATGAAGTTTATTCCGTCACTGGCAGGATATTCCAGATATGCAGTTGTAATGGCACCTGCCGGACTTGTTGCGGCGATGGCTCTGATGCGTTTGCCGTTCCTGCTTTCTAAAAAGGTTTCTTATAAGCGTGACAAGCTTCAGGGAAACATGGTGCTTGTACCGCTTGCTATGGGACTCTGCGAAGTGGCATACATCGCCGTTCTTGTATTTGCGTTCACCGACATATCGGGAATCGATCAGGGCATGCTTAAGCTTGCCGCTTCTCTTATCGTATTCGTCGTATCAAGCCTTTCTGCATTTGTTCTTGCCAGAGCAGACAGGAAGTCCAGGTTTGCCGGTGAGGGCCCTGCGTCATATTTCGGCAATCCGGCATATTTCCTCGAGACCATGATACCGCCTGTGGCACTGCTGGTCGTCTCTGTTATGCGTGCAAACAGTTCTGATATATGTTATTCTTCTCTGGCTCTGGCCTGTGGTCTGATACCTTATTGCGCCGCAGTTACCATAAAGCGTTACTCGGACTTTTTCGAGATGTCGGGAGTAGTGTACGGGATACTGATGGGAATTCTCGTTTACATTGCGCTTTAATGCAATTGATTATTGACTTTCAGACTCCTTAGGTGTTATTATACGCGGGTGACCGCATGCAACGGGCTCTTTAAACACGCTTGGAATTAGGCTTAAAGCCAATAAATACGGGCGTTGCCTCGGGTTAAGCAGCGAGACTGGAAGAACAGGAGGAACGAACATGTACGCAGTAATTAAGACAGGCGGAAAGCAGTACAAGGTTTCTGTCGGCGACGAGATCTTCGTTGAGAAGCTCGAAGGCGAGGAGGGAACCCAGGTTACTTTCGATGAAGTACTTGCTATTGCTGATGACAACGGCATTCAGGCCGGTGATCTCAAGGCTACAGTTACCGGTGAGATCGTAAAGCAGGGCAAGAACAAGAAGGTAATCGTTTCAAAGTACAAGGCTAAGAAGGGTTACCGTCGTAAGAACGGACACAGACAGCCCTATACCCGCGTTAAGGTATCGGCTATCAACGCCTGAGTTCCGTTATGATAACCGCCGCAGTAGAGCGTGATCAGAAGGGCAGCATACGCAGTTTGCGTGTAAGCGGTCATTCGGGATACGCAGAAGCAGGAAGTGATATCATCTGTGCGGGAGTATCCAGCTTATGCTACGCAGCCGCCAATGCTTTAGAAGACATTTGCGGATATGACAACGAAGAATTCCTCGTTATCAAAGGCGAAGGCACCGAAGATGTTGATCTCAGCATTAAGGTTCCTGATAAGGGCGAAGCTGATGTCCGCGACAGGGCGCAGGTCATCATGAGGATGACAGAGCTCGGTATTATCTCCATAGCGGCGGAATACAACGGCAAAGGCAAAAAGTACTTACAAATCAACAATATGAAGACACCGGAGGTGTAAACATGATCAGAATGAATTTACAGCTCTTCGCTCATAAGAAGGGAATGGGTTCCACCAAGAACGGCCGTGAATCCCAGTCCAAGAGATTAGGTGCGAAGAAAGGCGACGGACAGGCCGTTTTAGCCGGTAATATTCTTGTCAGACAGCGCGGAACAAAGATTCATCCCGGCACAAACGTCGGAATCGGTTCTGACGATACTCTCTTCGCTCTTATCGACGGTACCGTCAAGTACGAGCGCAAGGGCAAGGACAAGAAGCAGGTAAGCGTTTATCCCGTAGCTTGATCAAAGGCTAAGGATTACTAAGCGGTTTACGAAGAGCAGTCTGTCATTATGTGACGGCTGCTCTCTTTTTTAAGGTATCAGAAATGTTTATCGATCACGCGAAAATCTATGTAAAGGCGGGAGACGGCGGTGCCGGAGCCCTTAGTTTCCATACCGAGAAGTACATTACTAACGGCGGACCTGACGGCGGTGACGGCGGAAACGGCGGTAATGTCGTTTTCGTAGCCGCCAAGAATCTTACGAGCCTTCAGAATTTCCGTTTCAAGCATAAGTTTATTGCCGAAAACGGAGTAAAGGGCGGCAACCGCAAGATGTACGGAAGATGCGGCGAAGACCTTGAGATCGGCGTTCCCGTCGGTACCGTGATCAAAAATGCGGATACGGGAGCGGTTATCGCGGACTTTACCGAAGACGGCCAGAAGGTCGTTGTTGCTCACGGCGGAAAGGGCGGACTCGGAAACATGCACTATGCAAATTCCATCCGTCAGGCCCCTCAGTTTGCGACACCGGGTACCCCGGGCGAAGAAGTTAATCTATATGTTGAGTTAAAGCTCATCGCAGACTGCGGTCTTGTAGGATTCCCCAATGCCGGAAAGTCTACGCTCTTATCGGTTATCACGAGAGCAAAGCCGAAGATCGCCGACTATCCTTTTACGACTCTTGAACCTGTACTTGGAGTTGTTTCTAATGATGACTTCTCTTATGTCATTGCCGATATACCGGGTATCATTGAGGATGCGCATCAG
Source organism: Clostridiales bacterium (assembly GCA_017478485.1). Taxonomy (GTDB): domain Bacteria; phylum Bacillota; class Clostridia; order Saccharofermentanales; family Saccharofermentanaceae; genus Saccharofermentans. The sequence continues at coordinate 100,727 of JAFVDI010000003.1, forward strand.
GGCGCAGGCCTTGGGCATGATTTCTTAAGGCACATTGAGCGTACACGACTTCTTGTCCATGTGGTTGATGTATCCGGAAGCGAGGGCAGGGAACCTATCGATGATTTCAATGCCATTAACCATGAGCTTAAGGAGTTCAGTGCTGAGCTTGCGGCAAGACCTCAGATCGTTGTAGCCAACAAATGTGATGCCGCTGAACCTGAGGCAGTTGAGAAATTCATAAGCGAAGTTAAGAAACTCGGTTATGAAGATGTTTTTGTCATCTCTGCGGCTGGACGTATCGGACTGAAAGAGCTTACCGACAAGATTACCGAGATGGTATCGAAACTTCCTCCCACGGTACTTCATGACATCATCAATTCGGATGAGAAGACCTATAAGTTTGAAGAAGCCAAGAAGTACGATATTGAGATCGAAGGCAAAGTCTATGTGGTTAAGGGTGCCTGGATAAAGAAGATCTTTAACTCCACCAACTTTGAAGATACGGAATCGACGAACTTCTTCCAGAGGACGCTCGAGGGCGCAGGAGTCTTTGAAGAACTGCGCAGACTGGGCATTAAGGAAGGCGATACGGTCAGGATAGAAGATCTTGAATTTGACTATTTTGATTAAATTCAAAGCGCTAATTTACAAATTGTTAAAAATTCTGCTATGGTCACGCCTTGATGTTTCGTTACTATAATGCCATCAAGGTAGTCCTAAAGAGGTTTTGAGTTTGTGTTTGGAAAGGACCGCGGAAAATCCCGCGGTCCTTTTTTATTGTATTCTCCCTGTTTCATGTCGTAAAATAGTTTGCGGATAAGCAGGAGGGATTTATGGAGATTCTCAGACAGATAATCAACAACAGAATACTTTGGGTAGGCGTTCTGTCATGGTTTATTGCCCAGATCTTTAAGACCATCAATAATGTAATAATCACAGGCAAGTTCAGCATAGAGCGGATGTGGGGGGACGGAGGAATGCCGAGCGGACATTCTGCGACAGTTTCTTCTGTTGCGCTTGCATGCGGGCTTTACGAGGGCTTTTCTTCGCCTGTGTTCGCGGTTGCATTCATAGTGGCGATAATCGTCATGCATGACGCTATGAACGTAAGGCTTCAGGCCGGTAAACAGGCTGCTTTGCTTAATGTAATGGCTGATACTTTCGAGAAGGTTACCGGAACTGATCTTCCCAATGAGGAAAAACTCAAGGAACTCCTTGGACATACTCCTCTTCAGGTCATAGCCGGATGCTTGCTCGGACTTGCAGTCGCAGCTGTCAGTTATATCTTTTTCAGAGGTGGAACATGATCTATACGCTTACACTTAATCCCGCGATCGATGCGAGTGCACATATCTCTGTTCCTTTCGCAAGGGGCGGACTTAACCGTATTAACAGGATCAGGCGCGATCCCGGCGGAAAAGGCATCAATGTTTCAAAGACACTGAGAAATCTCGGAGAACCTACCTGCGCATGCTTCCTGTCCGGAGGCTCTGCAGGAAGGGTGCTTTACGATATGCTCGTGGAAGCTGACATACAGTGCGTCTGTGCTGAGATCGGAACTGGAAATACGCGAACCAATCTTAAGATAACAGACTCTGAAGGCTACACGACCGAAATCAATGAAGAAGGTCCGGCTTTTGATTTCCAGGCAAGCGCCGCGATAAGGAAGAGGCTCCTTGAGATGGCAACTCCCCAGGATGTTGTCGTCATTTCCGGTAAGATACCGCCTTCAGCTCCTACGGATATCTACAGAACGATAATCAGGGAGATCTCTCACAGAGGCATCAGGGTCATCCTCGATGCTTCGGGCGAGGCTCTCGAAAACGGACTCAGATCGATACCTTTTGCGGTTAAGCCAAATGCTGCGGAAGTAGGTATAAGCGAGGACGTTGAATCAGCGGTAAAAGTCTGCTCAAGGATCCTGACGGTAGGGACTTCGATCGCAATGGTGTCTCTTGGCGAAAAGGGCGCTGTATACTGCGACAGGAGCGGCGTAAGGATGTTTGCGGAAGGGATGAAGGTTGACGTCAAATGTACCACCGGCTGCGGTGATGCAATGACTGCGGGACTTGCTTACGGTATCGCAAACAATCTCTCTCCTGAGGATACGGTTAAGATCGCATGTGCATGCGGAACTGCCGCAGCTCTTACTGATGGTACGCAGGCACCTTCAGCCGGGTCGATCGCAGGTTTTGAGGACAAGATAAGGATCATCCGCATTTAAATTGCCTCATAATGTTGTAACGCCCGAACAATTGTTCTAAAATGGCTCTATAGGAGTTCAATATGTTTAAACTTGTATCTGATTACAAACCTTCGGGCGACCAGCCGCAGGCAATAGACAAGATCGTAAAGGGTATTGAGAGCGGAATGCGCGGACAGACCCTTTTGGGCGTTACGGGTTCGGGCAAGACTTTCACAATGGCAAATGTCATTCAGCGGGTGCAGAGACCCACGCTGGTGCTTGCCCATAACAAGACGCTTGCAGGACAGCTCTATGCCGAATTCAAGGAACTGTTCCCCGAGAATGCCGTTGAGTATTTCATTTCTTATTACGATTATTATCAGCCGGAAGCTTATATAGCGGCTTCTGACACGTATATCGAGAAGGACTCTTCCGTCAATGAAGAGATCGACCGTATGCGCCATGAGGCAACGAAGTCTCTGCTTACACGCGATGACGTTATCATCGTTGCTTCTGTTTCCTGTATTTACGGTATCGGTGAGAAGAGTGATTACATGTCGCTTGTCTTAAACCTTGAGACAGGTCTTGAGATCTCCCCTGAGAATGTTATCGGTCAGCTGGTCAACATGCAGTACAACCGCAATGATTTTGCGTTGGAAAGAGGTGCGTTCAGAGTCAAGGGAGATACCATAGACATTTGGACGCCTGATTCTGAACATACTCTTACCAGGATAAGTTTCTTCGGTGACGAAATAGACAAGATAAGCTATGTGGACAGCGTAAGCGGAAGGACCGAATATACCAAGAACTATATCGAGATATTTCCGGCATCTCATTACGCAACTGGAAGAGCCAAGCTCAACCGTGCGATTGAGACGATCGACATCGAACTTGAGGAGAGGCTTAAGGAACTCCGCGAACAGGGTGACATGATCGCAGCATACAGGCTCGAGCAGAGGACCAGATATGACATGGACATGCTGCGCGAGACAGGCTTCGTCAAAGGTATCGAGAACTATTCGAGACATATTTCGGGAAGAGCTCCCGGAGAGCCTCCGTGCACGCTGTTGGATTTCTTCCCGGATGATTTTCTTATGTTCATTGATGAGTCGCATCAGACCATTCCTCAGGTCGGAGCCATGTATAACGGAGACAGATCGAGGAAAGAGATGCTTGTCAAATACGGATTCAGACTTCCGTCTGCTTTTGATAACCGCCCGCTGAAGTTTGCTGAGTTTGAGCAGAAGATGGGACAGACTGTCTTTGTAAGTGCAACTCCTGCTGACTATGAGAAAGAACACAGTGAGCAAGTCGTTGAACAGATGATAAGACCTACAGGTCTTCTTGATCCTGAGATATTTGTCCGTCCCGTTGAAGGACAGATCGAAGATATCCTTCATGAGCTTTCAGAGCAAAAGAAGCGCGGTGACAAGAGCCTTATCATGACGCTTACCAAGAAGATGTCGGAAGACCTTACGGAGTTCCTCGAGAAAGAGGGAATCAGGGTCACATATCTTCACTCTGACATCAAGGCTGTTGAGAGAATGCAGATACTGAATAAACTTCGTAATGACGAGGTTGATGTAATCGTAGGAATCAATCTCTTAAGGGAAGGTATCGATCTTCCTGAAGTTTCGCTCCTCATGATACTTGATGCTGATAAGGAAGGCTTCCTCAGATCAGAACGTTCGCTCATCCAGATAATCGGAAGGTGTGCGAGAAATGAGCGCGGCCGGGTAATACTCTATGCTGATGAAGTAACTGACTCTATGATGAACGCAGTCGGAGAGACTAACAGAAGACGTTCTATCCAGAAGGCTTACAATGAGGAGCACGGTATTGTTCCCAAGACCGTTAAGAAGGCAGTCCGCGATGTATTTGACATCGTTGCGGGAAGTGCCGAGAAGGTTTCTTCGAAGGCATCTTCAGGCAAGCGCGGCGGCATCGATCCGGCACGTCTCATTAACGAAGGCGTATCGGGCGGAAGTGCGGAAGAAAATGAGAAGATGATCGCACAGCTTACAATAGAGATGACCAACGCTGCCAAGAATCTCGAATTCGAGAAAGCGGCTGAGATCAGGGATATCATTATCGAACTCAAGGGGAAGAAATAATGTCCGGTTTTTGCCATCTGCATCTTCATACCGAATACAGTCTCTTAGACGGTGCAATAAGGATCACCGAACTTGCCGAACGTCTGAAAGAGATGGGCATGACTTCGTGCGCGATCACAGATCACGGCGTTATGTACGGTGCGGTGTCTTTTTACAAGACGATGCAAGCGGCAGGAATACATCCTGTAATAGGGTGTGAAGTCTATGTTGCACCGGGTTCGAGATTTGATAAGGATCCGAATTCATATCAGCACGAGAGGTATTATCATCACCTGATCCTTTTGGCCAAGAACAACATCGGACTTGTTCATCTCAACAAGCTTGTCTCGGCAGGATTTACCGAAGGCTTCTACAGAAGACCGAGAATAGATGAGGAACTCCTTGAGAAATACCATGAGGGACTTATCTGTCTTTCAGGATGTGTTGCGGGAAAACTCCCGTGCCTCATCCAATCAGGCGATCTTGACGGCGCTTTGAAGTGTGCGCAGAAGTATGATTCTCTTTTCGGAAGGGGAAACTATTATCTTGAGATCCAGGCGAATACGACATCGGAGCAGGCAGTTGTCAATTCTGCCCTGATCAAGATGTCACGTGAGACCGGCATCCCGCTTGCCGCTACCAATGACTGCCATTATCTGAAGCAGGAAGATGCGGAAGCTCAGGATATTCTTTTGTGCATTTCAACTGCGGCGAGGATCGATGACGAGAACAGGATGAAGATGTCCTGCAATGAGTTCTATGTAAAATCCGAGACTGAGATGAGGCGGTTCTTCTCTGAAGTGCCGGATGCGATCGAGAATACCGGTAAGATCGCGGAGATGTGCAATGCGGTTTATGATTTTGATACCATACATCTCCCTGTATACGAGGTTCCTGAAGGCTATGCGGGACATGCCGAGTATCTGTCCGAACTGACCTACAAGGGCCTTGAAAGACGTTTCCAGGTTACTCCGCCTACCGGAGATCCTGAGGACTACCGCAAGAGAGCCGAGTATGAGCTGTCTGTGATCAACAGCATGGGATATACGGACTATTATCTGATAGTCTGGGATTTCATCAATTATGCAAAAACGCATGAAGTAACCGTCGGTCCGGGAAGAGGTTCAGGCGCAGGCTCGCTTGTTGCTTATGCGATCGGAATAACCGACATCGATCCCATAAGATACGGACTCGTCTTTGAAAGATTCCTTAATTCCGAACGTGTATCGATGCCGGACTTTGACGTTGATTTCAATGATGAAAGAAGACAGATCGCGATAGATTACGTTACTGAGAAATACGGCAGGGACAGGGTTGCCCATGTTATTACTTTCGGTACGCTTGCAGCCCGCCAGGCAGTAAAGGATGTCGCACGTGTCCTTAACATGCCGATCGCTCAGAGCAACAAGATCACCAAGATGATCCCGTTCTCTCCGGGAATGACGCTCAAGCAGGCTCTCGAGATCAGCTCTGAATTCCGTGAATGCTATGAGACTGATGCCGAGGCGAAAAAGGTCGTTGACATGGCAATGCGCATAGAAGGCCTTCCGAGGAACTCGGGTACGCATGCCGCGGGCATTATCATTTCGGGCGCAGACATTACCGATATAGCACCGTTTTCCGTCAATGACGATACCGTTGTGGTTCAGTTTGCCAAAGCAGATGTTGAGAGCATAGGTCTGCTTAAGTTTGACTTCCTTGGTCTTCGTACGCTTACGGTGCTTCAGGAGGCAAGGGATCTTGTCAAACAGAACTACGGTAAGGACATAGACCTGGAGAGGATCCCGCTGGATGATCCGAATATCTTCAAGATGATAAGCAGAGGCGACACGGTCGGTGTGTTCCAGCTTGAAAGCCGCGGCATGACTTCGTTCATGAAACAGCTTGAGCCGGAGAGCCTCGAGGACATCATCGCCGGCATTTCGCTTTACAGACCGGGACCTATGGACCAGATCCCCAAGTATGTCGACTGCAAGCATAATCCTTCGCATATCACATATGATCACCCGCTTCTCGAGCCCATTCTCAATGTTACTTACGGCTGCGCGATCTATCAGGAACAGGTAATGCAGATCGTTAGAGATCTCGCCGGTTTTTCGATGGGTCAGTCTGACAATATCCGCCGTGCGATGAGCAAGAAGAAAAAGTCCATCATGGAGAACTACAGACAGCTCTTCATGTATGGCGGAACCGATGACAAGGGAAGACAGATCGACGGTGCCGTTAAACGCGGCGTGCCTGAGAATACTGCCGCCAAGATATTCGATGATGTAGCAGGGTTTGCGGGATATGCATTCAACAAGTCTCACGCCGCATGTTATGCGGTAGTCGGTTACTGGACCGCTTATTTCAAGTACTATTATCCGACCGAGTTCATGGCGGCCAACATTAACTCGTTCAGGACGGAACTTGCACAGGCATCCCATTACATCAGCTGCTGTGCGGACATGGGTATTGAAGTGCTGCCTCCTGATATCAATAAGAGCCGTGAGAAGTTCACTACCGAAGGCGACAGGAAGATAAGGTTCGGAATGTCCACCGTTAAGAATGTCGGTGAGAACGCCGTGCTCGATATCGTTGCTGACAGGGAGAAGAACGGACCTTATAAGACATTCGACGATTTCGTCGTCAGAGCGGCAAAGATAGGCGTTAAGCGGAATGTTGCGGAGGCTCTCATCCTTGCTTCCTGCATGGACAGTTTCGGTCTTACGAGGGCGCAGATGGTCGCTTGTGTGCAGACCGAGCTCGAGAAGCTTTCGCAGACCGCGAACAGGAACATTGAAGGTCAGCTGTCTTTGTTCGATCTCGGAGGTGATGTCGGCAAGGATACTGGAATCTTCATTCCCGATATCGAAGAATATCCTCAGGAGACCAAACTCGGATACGAGAAGGAAATGGTAGGTATCTACATATCCGGAAATCCTTTGGCTCCATATCACGACGTGATCTCGAAGCTTGTTACTTTTGATACGGCTGAAGCGGAGAATATCGTTGAACTCTATGGCTCGGAGTACCTTGACGATAACCGCGAGGTTGTAATGTGCGGAATGGTCACATCAAAAAAGACGAGCTATACAAAGAAAAAGACAATGATCGCCACCATTGGCTGCGAGGATCTTACCGGCAGATTTGAGGTTATGCTTTACGGCAAGAGCTTCGATGCGTTTAACAGGATAGTAGAAAAGAACAAGCCATACATATTCATCGGCAGAAGGCAGATGCGCGAAGACAGCGGACTTACCATGTTTGCGGATGCCTGTTATCTTCTGAGCAACGACGGCGATGTCATAAGAACGGTCATGAATGACCGCGCTTATATCGCGGCAGTCAGAGAAGCAGGCGGTAAGGCTGATCAGGTTAAGAAGGCAGCTGAACCCGAAAAGCAGATACCGGCTGCAAGACCCGTTGCCGCTGCCGAGCCTGCAGCTTCTGATAAGGCGCCTCAGATCCTGAGGATAAACTATTCCGGTAGTCCGGGTTCAGAAGGCTTTAACCGCCTGCTGAATTTCCTGGCATATTTCCACGGCGATCTTCCCGTAGAGGTTAGGTTTGTTTCTGACGGAAGCATCGCAAGGCTTGATCATGTATGCGATATAATGTTTGATGATATTGTAATTGAAAAGCTGAATGAACTTGTCGGAGACGGAAACACGGAGATAATCCGGGAGGATTGAGTTATGGCTGAAGGTGATTACGCGAGACTGAATGAGATCATCAGGGAATGCGAGCACATTGTGTTTTTCGGAGGCGCAGGCGTCTCCACGGAGAGCGGCATTCCGGATTTCAGGAGCAAGGACGGCCTTTATAATCAGCACGATGTCAAATTTGACAGGTATTCACCCGAGTACCTCTTGAGCATTGATTGTCTGGAAGATCACCCGGATGTTTTCTATGAGTTCTACAGACAGAAACTCGATACCAAAGATATTATGCCCAACAGGGCTCACTATAAGCTTGCCGAAATGGAGAAGGCCGGAAAGCTCGATGGAATAATCACCCAGAATATCGACGGGCTTCATCAGCGTGCAGGTAGCAGGAATGTTCAGGAAATACACGGCTCCACGCTCCGCAATTACTGCAAGAAGTGCCATGAGCCTTATCCGGCTGATTTCATTTTTAAGAGCGAGGGGCCTATCCCCAAATGTCCTAAATGCGGAGGAATGGTAAGGCCTGACGTTACTTTGTACGGCGAGGGACTGCCTCAAACTGCCTGGATCGAGTCAAAAAGACTGATCTACCGCGCGGATTGTCTCATAATCGGAGGGACTTCGCTGGTCGTACAGCCTGCAGCCTCGCTTGCATATGATTTTCCGGGCAAATATCTGATAGTGATCAACAGGGATAAGACCTCTGCGGACAGGAATGCGGCGCTGGTATTCCACGAAAGTATAAGTAAAGTCCTAGATACCATCGAACTTGGTGTATAATCTAGTTTGTTATTTTTGAATTTTCGGAGGACTTTTTTATGGGCCGACTTTTATATGACGAGAGCAATTTACCTGAGATCAGCACGCTTAAGGCTGCTAACTACGATATCGTCGACAAGAATACCGTAGAGCCTATTAAGCGTGTCGGCGTTCTCACGAGCGGCGGTGACGCTCCCGGAATGAATGCGGCCATAAGGGCTGTCGTAAGAGCCGGCATCAACGCAGGCTTTGAGATGTACGGTGTTACCAGAGGCTATCACGGACTCTGGAAGGGTGAGATCAAGCAGCTTGACGGAAGATCCGTTTCCGAGACGCTCCAGCGCGGCGGAACATTCCTCATGACAGCCAGATCACAGACCTTCATGACTGACCAGGGCGTTCTCAAGGGTGCAAGGATGATGGAAGCCTATGAACTTGACGCATTGATCGTAATCGGCGGCGACGGTTCCTATAAGGGCGCAAGAGCTCTTGCAAGGATCGGTATGCCCGTAATCGGTATTCCGGGTACTATCGACAACGATATCGCTTCCACCGAGTATACTATCGGATACGATACGGCTATGAACACGGCGATGCAGTGCATCGACAAGCTGAGAGATACGGCATCGTCACATGAGCGCTGCAGCGTCATCGAGGTAATGGGCAGACACGCAGGATGGATCGCTCTTAATGTCGGTATCGCTACCGGTGCAGAGAGTATCCTCATTCCCGAGGTCCCCTATGATTTCAACAGGGACGTATTAAGAGTCATCCTTGACGGTCGCAATACGGGAAAGAAGCACTATATCGTTATCGTTGCCGAAGGTGTCGGACATGCTGACGACATTGCAAAGCAGATCGAAGAGTCTACCGGGATCGAAGCGCGTCCAACTATCCTCGGACACTTGCAGAGAGGCGGTTCTCCGACACTCAGAGACAGGACGATGGCAAGCCTTATGGGCATTAGGGCTATCGACTGCCTCGTAGAGAAGAGGTTCAACAGGCTCGTAATCACAAAGCATGGCGAGATTACAGATGTTGACATCGAGGAAGGTCTTGAGATGACGAAGACAATCACTCCCGAAATGATCGAAAGCATCAAGAGACTCGGCTGATACGGTTTATTCCGTAATTTATCAAACTGATCGAAGGGACGGCAAGATGCCGCCATATATCTTATGTATGAATATCTGACAACAGATGAAGAACTCGAACGCCGCATGATACGCGGCAGGGTCCTGGCGACTCTGGAGTTCAACAAGATAAGGGACAAGGTCACTTCAAAGGCCAGGACAGCATACGGAAAAAAGATATGTGCTGATATGGCGCCTTGTACCGATTTTGGTTATGTGGAAGAAAACCTTGCCTGGACGGGCGAAGCCATGACTCACATAATGAGGTTCGGCTGTCTGCCGCTCGGAGGCTTCCGTGACCTTACTGAAGCGATTTCCTATGCGGAGGCGGGCGGTACGCTTTCATGCGCCCAGCTTCTTTCGGTCGCTTCATTCCTCAGAAGTGCCGGCGGCATAAGAGATGCCCTCTCAAAGGCTCGTTCGGCGGGCTCTCCTTTCGTCGATGAAACTGAGCCTCATATCGTAAAGGCAATTGAAGAAGCCGGAACTGACGACAGGCTCCTTAATGCCATTGATGAAGCGATCCTTGGAGATAATGAGGTCTCTGACAGGGCAAGCAGAACCCTTGCCGAGATAAGACGCGAGAGAAAGAGCACTGCGGCCGGCATCAGATCTTTGCTCGAAAGAGTAATAGAGAGCGGCGGCGACATGCTCCAGGAGAGCATTATCACTATCCGTGAGAGCAGATACTGCATTCCCGTGAGGGCAGACTTTAAGGGAAGGATCGAAGGTATCGTACATGGTGCTTCTGCAACCGGTCAGACTTTGTTCGTTGAGCCGATGAGCGTTGTTGAGGCAAATAACAAGATCTCTGAACTCAATGCACAGGAAGAAGCAGAGATACTAAGGATATTAGGCGAGTTTACGGCTGATTTCATTGCTGACAAAGAGATCTTCGTAAAGGACATAGATATCGTTGCCAAACTTGATTATGCTTTCGCAAAGGGCGAATACGGCATAGAGACGGAAAGCACGTGCGCAAGGCTCAATACAAACGGCGTGATCTCGCTTAGAAAAGCAAGACACCCGCTTATAGATAAAGACAAGGTCGTACCTGTAGATATCAATATCGGCGAGAAGTACAGTACTCTTGTTGTCACCGGACCTAACACAGGCGGTAAGACTGTTTCGCTCAAGACGTGCGGACTGCTTGCCCTCATGACAATGTCAGGCCTTGCGATTCCGGCAGGTGACGGAAGTGAAGTCTGCGTTTATGACAGGGTGCTTGCAGATATCGGTGACGAACAGAGCATTGAGCAGAGCCTTTCCACATTCTCGGCGCATGTATCCAATATCGTTTTCATCCTGAAGAACATCAGGGGGAGATCGCTCGTGCTCCTTGATGAGCTCGGTTCGGGTACGGACCCCGCCGAGGGTGCGGCGCTTGCTGTAGCCATTATCGATGAGCTGCGTTCCAGGAACTGCATCACGATGGCAACGACGCACTATAAGGAACTCAAGAGCTACGCTGTTGAGACTGAGGGCGTAATGAACGCTTCCTGTGAATTTGACACCGAAACGCTTGCGCCGACATACAGGCTCATTATCGGGCGTCCCGGTTCTTCGAATGCGTTTGTCATTTCCAAGCGTCTGGGTCTGCCTGAACGGGTCCTTAACAGTGCTAAGGAAAATCTTTCCACAGAAGAGATCGCATATGAGACTCTCCTTGCGAAGGCTGAACAGGATGCGAAAGCCGCTGCCGATGCGCTCAAGGAAAACGAGAGACTTAAGGTTGAACTTTCTGCTGCGGCAAAGGCACTTGAAGAAGAGAAAGCCGCACTTAAGCAGTCTAAGACCAGGATACTCAACGAGTCACGCAGTGAGCAGAGAAAACTGCTCGAGGAACGTGAGGAAGAGATCGATGACATGCTCCGCGAATTCCGCAAAAAGAGCGAGAAGATGGACAGGCAGGAGACTCTTGCGGAAATGGAGAAGATCAGGCGCCGTCTGCGTGCCGGGATCAAGGATCTTGAAGATGATTCCGAAGACGATAACAATCCTGAAGCTGTCCAAAGCGGCGAACCGGTCAAGGATGTTGTTGCCGGAGAACTGTATTTCGTTCCGTCATTTAACATTACAGGAACTGCACAGTCCGGTGTTTCAAAGAGCGGAAGGGTTACCATACGTGCCGGAGCAATGTCTTATACCGTAAAGGTTGCCGATCTGCGTGTGCCCACGAGAGAACAGCGGGGCGCATTTGAGGGAGGAAAGAAGAACGGGCTCAAGAAGAAAGGTCCTTCAAATATGGCCAAGGCCAGATTTGAGGCTGCTTCGAAGACCAGGGCAGAACTGATGCTCATTGGAATGACGACGGCAGAAGCTGAGTCGGCTCTCATCAGATATCTTGAGAACTGCTCGATGTCCGGCATCAAAGATATAAGGATCGTTCACGGCAAGGGTACCGGAGCTTTGAGAATGTGCGTACAGGATGTTCTTAACAGGGATGACAGGGTTGAATCTTACCGTGCGGGTGAGCAGGGTGAGGGCGACGCAGGAGTTACGATCGCGAAACTCAGATAAGGAAAGGTGTTCCTATGGCAGAAAACAACGGTGAAGCGAAAATAGTGACTGAAGAGAGAAAGGAATTCCGCAAAGCATATTTCTTTCTTTCGTTTATCCCGTTTGCCATAATCTTGGCAGTGCAGACGGCTGCAACTACTCCTGGCATGATACTTGCGGTGGTCGACATAAACAAGCAGGGGATGCCTATGGAGATATCCACAATGATGGATGTTTTCAACCAGAAATACGCTGCTTTCTGTTACGTTATTTACTGCCTGATCTGCATGGCGATTTTTATTCCGTGGTATTACAAGGGGCTCGTTAAGAAGGAGCCTAAGGTGGATTACAGGAAGGCTCTCGGGATAAAGCCGGCCATACTGTCTGTATCGATCCTGATATGTATGTATTTTGTCATCAGCGGTCTGTTTATAATCGCTGACAACGCTTTTCCTTCGGTTATGGAAAAGTACAACGAACTGATGAAAATGTCCTCTTTGGGTACGAATGTTTTCATCACCGTCATATATGGTTACTTATTGGGTCCCGTAACAGAGGAACTGTGCTTCAGGGGAGTAATGCAGGGGCTTTTGCATAAGTCGAACATGAGCTATATGTCTGTCATTGTCATTCAGGGTCTTTTGTTCGGCATCATGCATATGAATCTTGTCCAGGGTGTTTATGCTTTTATGCTCGGAATGGCACTGGGCTATATCAGATACAAATATAAGACTTTGATTCTCTCTGTCGTAGCTCACATTGTTTTCAATTTCTTCGGCACCAGTGTTGAATTGTTTTTGGAGGGCGTGGGCCTTTCATTTGCTCATAAAATAATATTCGCCGCGGTAGCCGCGGCGATAGCTGTTGTCCTTTTCGTTGTTGTAGCAAAGGATAAAACGTCCTTTGTAAAAGAGGAAGCAGATATTAAGAACGCTTCTTAATACTTTTCTTGAGAGCCTCAAAAGACTTATCACTGATAACATGCTCGATACGGCATGCGTCTTCGGTAGCTGTTTCGCTGTCAACGCCAATGGATTCGAGAACACCTGAGATTACAACATGGCGCTCGTAGATCTTCTCTGCGATCTCACGGCCTGAATTAGTCAGAGTTATGTATCCGGATTCGTCGATGGAGATATACTTGGCATTGCGCAGGATACCCATGGCGCGTGAAATGCTCGGCTTGGAATAGTGTAGATAATTTGCTATGTCAAGAGATCTGACATTCTTCTGATTTTGAGAAAGAACAAGGATCGTCTCAAGATACATTTCGCCTGATTCTTTTAATTCCATAATGATACCTGCCTTATATATTTTCCGTCCACTAATTGATAGAATACTACAATAAAGTGAATATAAAAATCACAAAATGCAACGAGTCTGATATTTTTTTATGATTGTTTGGATAATCGAAAACATTGCTTCCATAATAATTGTCCTGGTCATCGCGACCTTTGCGGTGATAGCCGTGATGAGCCTTATAAGGAACCGGAAAAAAGGCAAAAGCTGTTCCTGCGGCTGCGAAGGCTGTGTATATTCTGGAAATTGCAGTGAACCGGGCAAAAAAGAAAATTCAAACTGATACTTTGATATTCAAATTTGTGGTAAATGGTCTGTTAGTGTAAAATACTTAAAACGCATTTTACGGGGGACTTGAAGTTGAAGAGCGAAGAAGAAGTAATGTCCGAAGCTCTTGTTCGGATTTTTGAAAACGTAGTTCTTACGGAAGAAAAATCCCTTCAGGCCGGGTACTTTTCTGATCTTTCCATAGCGGAAATGCATACTCTTACGGCAATCGGTCCCTATGAATCCAGAACAATGACAAAGACTGCAGAGGACTTGGGCATTACCACAGGTACTCTTACGGTTGCGATCGACAGGCTTGTTAAAAAGGGATATGTCATCAGACAGCGCGATACCAATGACAAGCGAGTAGTAAGGATCAGCCTCACAAGAAACGGAAAACTTGCCTGCAGAATGAACAGCAAGTTCCACAGAGTGCTCGCAAAGCACATTCTGAGCGGATACAGTGAAGAAGACAGAAAGCATCTGCTGGCTCTTGTCAACGAGGTTGACGTATATGTTGCCCAGCAGCTCAGAAGATATGACGGAGCGGTAAATGTCAGAAAGACGGCCATGGAGGTCGCCAAGGACAGCAAGAAGGAGAATGAATGATCATGGGGAATGCCAAGAATCCTGATTCAAGACGTGAACAGATCTATAACGAAGTCATCCGCATCCTGAGTTCTGACCTTGAAGTCTCTGCCGATGAGATCGAAGGGGACATGGATCTTAATACCGAACTCCCTTTTGATTCGCTCCAGCTTTACGAGTTTGTTATCGACCTTGAGGAAGCATATAACATCAAGCTTCCTGATGAGATGCTCGATCAGATGAAGACGATAGATGACATTGTAAATCTCATAATGCGTCTTACAGAAGGAAAATGAAGAGCTTCAGCCGGAAAGTATTCATAGTCAACAGCAGGGCGGATGCGCGCGGAATGGAAAGATTCAAAGCCGCGGCCGGCCTTTTTACCGAGAGCCTGAATGGCTGTGAGATCCGTTATACCGAGCATGCCGGTCATGCATCTGAGATCGCGAAAGAGATACTCGATGAGGATGACGGCGATACTCTGGTCATTGCATGCGGAGGCGACGGCACCGTTCATGAAGTTGCAAATGTGCTTGCAGGCAGCAGTCTTCCGATGGCGATAATACCTCTTGGCACTGGTAATGATTTTGCCAGGTCCGTCATGGACGAGCACCACAGAAGCGACTGCGAATACTGTGTCAGCGAGATAACCAAGAATGATTATGTCGTAAGGCCGATAGACCTTATCAAGGTTGAATCGTTCGATGCGAAGGGAAATCTCATACCCGAGAGTTCGGCATGGTGCAATAATGTTGCATCCATCGGACTTGATACAGAGGTTCAATTAAGAGCGAAATCCCGCGTTTTAAGGCATCCGAAGTCTGCTTTCATCAGAAAGATGTCTTATCCGATCTCAGCTGTGGGAGCTCTTTTCGGGAACCGCAAATTTGATTTCAAGTACGAATGCACAAGGGGTTCTGACGTTCCGGAGTTCGCAGGAAAGCCCGGATTTACACTGATCAGCATCTGCAATGGTTCTTACTATGGAAGCGGTTTCTGTCCGGCTCCGAGGGCAGATGTCAGGGACGGACTCCTTGATGTATGCGCTATCGGTCAGGTCAGCCTTCCGAGAGCGGTCTACCTCATTACTAAGTATAAGAACGGTCTCCACGAGGGGAAAAAGTATGTCGACTGTTTCAGGACGACTGAAATAACCGTTGAGGCTACGGGATACCGCGATCTTAACGGAAATTACGACGGTGAGGACTTCTCAGGACGTAAGGTAAAGTTCACTTGCGTAAGGGGTGCGCTAAATCTTGCATTTTACGATTGATTTTTCGCCTTTATGCTATAATTATATTTTAATAAAGCAATAAGAAGGCAGATCCTTTGACAATAACTGATTCTGACATATTGAAAAATTACGGCGCGTACGGCGTCGGAACACGTGTGCTCGATCTTGCCGCTAAGGCGGAGGAGGCATGCTCTGATGCGTATAACGAAATAAAAGACATTGTCGCATTTAACCAGCTTAAGGTCCTTGATGCGTTCAGACAGGAGAAATTCTCCGATGTTCACATGGGACAGACCACCGGATACGGATACGATGACATCGGCAGGGAGAAGATAGAGAATATCTTTGCACGTGTTTTCGGCGCTGAAAAAGCTTATGTAAGACTACAGATAAGTTCCGGTACGCAGGCCATATCGGCACTTCTCTGGGCAGTGTTAAGACCCGGAGACGAGATGCTTTCCGTTACGGGACGCCCTTACGATACTCTCATGTCGACCATAGGGATCGACAGCGGTGCTAACGACATGTCGCTCGTTTCTTTCGGCATCAGCTACAAGCAGGTGGAGCTTAAGGAGTCAGGCGAGCCTGATCTTGAAGCAATAAAGGCCGCTATCACCGATAAGACAAAGATGGTATTCATCCAGAAGTCCAGGGGCTATACAGGCCGCAGAGCGCTTCTTTGCAGCGACATAAAGAAGATCGCCGAATGCGCAAAGCAGGTCAAGCCAGATGTTATCGTTGCCGTAGATAACTGCTACGGAGAATTTACCGAAAAGACTGAACCCACACAGAACGGTGCTGATATCATTGCAGGATCGCTCATCAAGAACCCGGGCGGCGGAATCTGCAAAACAGGCGGATATATCGCAGGAAGGGCTGATCTTGTCGAGAATGCCGCAAGACACCTTACTACTGCCGGCCTGGGCAGCGAAGTAGGTCCCACTCTCGGCCTTAACGGCATGATCGCCAGAGGTCTGTTCACTGCGCCCCAGTGCGTAGGCGAGTGTCTTGCGGGAGCTGTTTTCGCGGCAAAACTGTTTGAACTTGCAGGTTATGTCACCAGTCCTTCTGCGGAAGAAACCAGAGGTGACATCGTCCAGACTCTGACTTTCGGTGATCCTGAGAAGATGAAGAAATTTGTCGGCGCGATTCAGTCATGTGCGCCTGTTGATTCGTTTGTAACTCCTGAACCCTGGGATATGCCGGGTTATCAGGATCAGGTAATAATGGCGGCGGGAGCTTTTGTACAGGGAGCTACTACGGAGCTTTCATGTGACGGCCCGATGAAACCGCCTTTTATCGCATACATGCAGGGAGGCCTTGCCCGTGAGCAGGTCAAGCTTGCGTGCATGCTTGCGCTGGAGGATTGAACCGATGCCCGATAATCAGTGGTACAATGCTCCGCAGAATAATGGAAGGAAAAAGGGAAAGCCTGTTAATCCCAACAGACAGCCTTCAGGCAAGAAGGTACGCAGTAACGGCGCTGCTCCCGTAAAGGGCGGTCAGAGACCTGCAGGCACTCCTCAAGGTGCACCCAGGCCCGTTAACGGCAATGCTCCCGTAAACGGACAGAACAGACCCGGCACTGCAAACGGCAGGAACAAGCCTGTAAACGGAGCGAATCCTGCGAATACGAAAGGCCAGGGGTATCTCGGGAAACGCGTTAATCCTGCAGCAGGACAGAAAGATCCCAACAAGCACATGAACGCTCCCGCACAGCCGGCCGTTCAGCAGAAGCCTTCTGGTAATCCTAAGAATCCTCAGCGCAGACCTGCCGGAAGCCCTCAGGATATCCGCAGGAATAAGCAGAATCCTCAGCAGAAGAATGCCTCAAAAAAGAACAAGGCTAAGAAGAGTAATCTTCCTTATCCCGAAGATTATGTAGCGAAAAAGCCTGCTCAGGCAAAGGGCGGTGTTCCGCCCAAGGGCAAACGTAAGCTTACGCCTGAAGAGAAGAAAAAGAGATTTGAGAAGCTTGCCGAGATCGAGCAGGCCAAGATCGAAGGAAAGACTGCAGCACGCAAGAATCCTTCTCAGAAGAGCGCGCAGAACAAAGCGATCAGGAACGGCATCTTAGGTACCATTGTCGTTGTCGCTGCTTTGGTGGTCCTGTCGTTTGTCGTACATCATCTTTATGACTATATTGCTGAAAAGCCGCGTTTCGCTTTCGTAACGATGGGAACCATCGAGCACTCTATCGGTGCCAAAGCACTGGTCGTGCGTGACGAAGAGGTCATTAATTCAGCCAATGCGGGTGACCTCGTAACTCAGATCACAGAAGGGTCGAGGGTAGCAAAGGACCAGGCGCTTGCAATGGTCGTTCCCGAGACAATGAAGACTGTCGTTACCGACCTGCGTAATGTTCAGTCGCAGATCTCTGATGTTCAGCAGGAACTCATCCTAAGCGGTGACGTACCTGAAGCAGAAACGCTTTACAGAAAATACAACACGAATATCGCTTCTCTCATGGATGCCGTCAGATTTGATGCCATGAACGGAAATCTTACTAACTCTGCATCTTACGGCGCTTCCGTTAACGTTGTCCTTGAAGAACGCGAATCGGAGATGTCCAAGATATCTTTCAGCGATGACAGGCTTACTGTTCTGCGCAATGACGAAAAGCTTTATCAGTCGCAGCTTCAGCGTGATGCTGCAATGATCAATGCGCATAAGCCGGGCATTGTCTCATTCAGGCTTGACGGCAAGGAGAGTGACGTTGATTACTCGAAGTTCCTCAACATGCCGCTTTCTGATATCAGAAAGCTCATTAATGATTCAAAGGGTGCGATCACTTCTGACCTTTATGTAAAAGAAGGACAGGGAGCTGTCAGGATCGCTCAGAACGAGAGCCAGTATATTACCGTAAATCTTTCGAAGAACGATGCGGCCATGTCTGACTTTGCGGTCGGTACAAAGCACGATATCAATGTCAGGTCCGAGGGTATCTCAATCGGCGATTGTGAGGTCGTACGCTGCGAGGAAGACTCACAGGGCATGCTTATCACATTCAGCACGGCACGCGCCGTAGAGTCGCTTCTGGACCGCCGTACGGTCGATATCGAGATAGTCATAAATGAGTCCAGCGGCATGAAGACATCCGTTGCGAGCCTCATGAATGAGACGTATGCACCCAAGGGCTCTACGGCATTCTGTGTTTATTTCGGACCTAAGACCGGTTCTTCAGCAAGTTCGTTCGTTGAAGGCGATATGTTTAATGTCAATGTTGTTCCTAATCCGGGCAAGCCTGACGAGAACGGCCAGACTCCGACCAGGAAGCCGATCGCGGTACCCGGATGCACAGTCGTTCATACAGAGACTCTGAGCAGCGGCGGATTCATTGTCGCATTTACGACACAGAACGATTTCGGCAGTCTCCTGAGACTTTCAAGGCTCTGTCCTGACGGTTACTCGGCAGGATTCATCAATTCTTCGTCCGGCCTCGGAACAACGACCGATAATGTCAAGATCACAAAATATACGGGTATGGCATCCGTCTATACAAATAACCAGGGATTTGTGGAAGAGGTAAGAGTAGTCCTTATGGACAACGACCGTGAGTTTGCTATAATCGACCGCGCGGGAAGTTCCAAGGTACCGGATCTCAATACCGTAATAATCACAAATCCCAAGACCGTTAAACCCGGAGATAAGGTCGACTGACAATGGAATACGATTACGATGACGAGCTGCTCGCTCAGCTTAAAGAGAACATTGAAAGAGTCAGAAGCGATATCAGATCCTGCGCTATTGCTGCAGGAAGAGATCCTGAAGAGATCACTCTTATCGGTGTATCAAAGGTATTCCCGGTACAGTATGCTGAAGCTGCCGTAATGGCAGGATTGAAGGATCTTGGCGAGAACCGCGTTCAGGAGCTGATGCCTAAGATCGAAAGATTCTCATCGCTCGATATTGATGTTAACTGGCATCTCATCGGAACGCTTCAAAAGAATAAAGTCAAATATGTAATAGGGAAAACGAAGCTTATTCATTCGGTCAACTCTGTAGAGCTCGCAGATGAAATATCCAAGCGTTCTTCCGGTAACAATGTTACAACACGCATTCTTTTGCAGGCCAATGTTTCAGGCGAAGAATCAAAGCACGGCTTTGCTCCCCACCAGTTAAAACCTGCTTTGGACAACATCATGGATATGCCCGGGATCGAAGTGTGCGGCCTCATGACAATGGCTCCCATTGAAACATATGAAGGCGAGGCGAGGGAAGTTTTCGCGCGCACGCGTTCTATATACGAGGATCTATCTGCATATGTCCGCTCTGATTCATGGAAGGTTCTTTCCATGGGTATGAGCCAGGATTACAAGAGCGCCATATTGGAAGGCGCTACGCATATAAGGATTGGTACAGCTATATTTGGAGACCGCTCCAAATATGTTGCCGTGTAACACTGATACATTAAAAACCTTTGATTTTTGTTACATTTTGTAACAAAACCCCCGTTTCAGTTACCTTCTTGTGTCATATTGCCCAAATCTATTGAACTGCCTCTATAAGTTCGGTAATCTCCACTTATGTTTTACGAAAGTCCTTGGTCGGGCGAAATTTTAAGGAGGAAAACACAAATGGGTAATTTCAACGTTAAGAACTTCTTCGGCAGCATGTTCACACCTGTACAGGATGAAGAATACGAAGAGAACTACTATGAGGAAGAGACAGGTTATGCTGATGAGCCTGAAGAAGCTTACATCGAAGAGCCTATCGTAGAAGAGCAGCCTTACATGGCAGAGCCTCGTGCATATGTTCAGGAGCAGCCTGCTGTTACAACACCTGTTGTTGCTCAGAACGCTACAGTAATCATGCTCACACCTTATGACATCAGAACAAGCCAGATCGTTTGCGATCACATCCGCGATGGTCATATCGTAATCTGCAACCTCACCAACACAGATAAGAATCAGCGCGTTGTTGACTATATCTCCGGCGGCGTTTATGCTCTCGGCGGAAGAGTTGAGCCTACACCTGTTAAGACAACATTCGTCTGCACACCTAAGTCTGTTAACCTCGTAATCGAGAATTCAGATTCTGCAGAGCAGCAGGGTACAAGAGTTTCAGCTCTCTAATATCTAAAAGCAAAAATCTAAAGGAGTTGTCTCAAATGAGACAGCTCCTTTTTTTATGCCAAAATTATTGTTTATTTTAAGAATAATGCTATGCATAATAAAAAAATGTTGAGTATTCGACAAAAAACAATAAAGGGGAGGATAGAGATGAAAATCAAACGTTTACTGGCATTCGTCATCAGCGTTGCGATGATCGTTGGAATGGTTCCGACTTTCGTATTTGCGAAAGAGATCGATCTCGAAGCAGATGAGCCTGAAACAACACAGAGCTCTGAAGCTGAGGAAGAGGACGGGGAAGAACCCGAGGAAAAGGAAGAACCGGCTGAATCAGAAGACAAAGATGAACCTGAATCTGAAGAGGATGAGCCTTCTGCAGAAGAGCCCGATGAGGTATTCGAATTTGGAGAAAAACCTTCTGAGGTTCCGTC
The DNA here is from genome assembly GCA_017478485.1 of Clostridiales bacterium. Taxonomy (GTDB): domain Bacteria; phylum Bacillota; class Clostridia; order Saccharofermentanales; family Saccharofermentanaceae; genus Saccharofermentans. The sequence goes on from JAFVDI010000003.1 coordinate 121,916, forward strand.
TGAAACTGATTCAAAAGCTGCTTTAGGCGGCAGGATCGGAAAATCAAAGGTTTATTGGAGCTTTTCAGGCAGCACTCTTACGGTTTACGGTAAGGGAAAGATGCCTGCATGGAAATCTGCCGAATCAGTACCGTGGCACAACTTAAGAAGCCAGATCAAGTATGTTTATGTCAGGGCAGGAGTATCATCGATCGGTAATCATGCGTTTAGAAATCTTAGTTTGTCAGGCGGAATGGTCTATTCACGCCCGAGAGGCAAATATGCATTAAAATCTATTGGTGCGTATGCCTTTGCCGGTACTAACGCCAAAGTCTTTAATTTCAAGACACTTAAATCTATTGGCGCTCATGCTTATGAGAATTCAGGTCAGAGATCTATAACTCTCCCTAAGAATGTTAAGTCGTTAGGTGCATATGCTTTTGCAAATAATCCTTATTTGACATACTTTAAGTTCAATAAAAAGATCAAGACTATTCCTACAGGATGTTTTGAAAATGCCGGTTTTACAAGTGTATCTATTCCTAAGAAGATTAAAACAATAGGTGCCGGAGCTTATAAATATTGCTTAAATTTAACGAAGGTTACATTTGGCAAAAATGTTAAAACGATCGGAAAAGAAGCATTTATGTACTGCCAAAATCTTTCTAGTGTCACTATTCCAAAGAAAGTTACAAAGATTTCTGAAGGACTCTTTGCTTATAGTGGCCTTGCCAGTGTAAAAATGCATGGAAAGATCACTTCTATTGGCCCCGGTGCTTTCTTCTATTGCTCGAAGCTTACAAGTGTTTCCATTCCCAAAAAGGTTAAGTCTATCGGCACCGGAGCATTCAGCTTAACAGGTATTACCAGTGTAACGATTCCCGGTAATGTTAAGACAATCGGTAATAATGCATTTGGAAGTTCAGCACTTTCAGAACTCACATTGTGTTCCGGTATTCAAACTATTGGAGATACTGCGTTCAAAAACACTGGTATCAAAAGTGTAGTGATTCCCGGCAGTGTTACTTCGATAGGTAAGGAAGCCTTTCATGGAACACGTCTTTCGAGTGTAACGCTTAACTATGGTTTAAAGAGTATCGGCCAGGAGGCTTTTGGTACTAATAGTTCTCTTAAGGCTATTTCAATCCCCAGCAGCGTTACAAATCTTGGGTTCGGCATTTTATCCGGATGTTCCGGTGTTGCTGTTACTTATGTACCTGATTTAAAGACACAATTTCCTGATGCTTTTGCTGGTATCAGCGGTACTCCGTCTTTTATTGCTCTGAAAGAGAATACGATAGCCGTAACCGGTAAACTTGCTACCGTTAAGGCCAAGAAAGTAAAAAAGAAGGCTCAGAAGATTACTGCTTCCAAGCTCTACACATTTACCGAACCCGGAATTGGTTCTCACAGATTTGCGAAGGCTTCAGGCAATAAGAAAATCACTGTCGCTTCCAACGGCAATATAACCGTAAAGAAGAAGCTTAAGAAGGGCACCTATACCGTAAGGGTTAAGGTCATGGCTACAGGTGATCTCGAGCACAGGGATTCCGGCTGGCAGATCATTACAGTTAAAGTTAAGGTTAAGTAAACTAATCTGTATGCTGAAAATAAGGGCAGTGAGAAGTCACTGCCCTTTTCTTTTGATTTTCAAAATATTATGTAAAAACCCGGAGATAATGTATAATCATCATAATTGAGAAAAGGGGTGATTAACTATGACGTTAGAAGAGAAGAACTATTTATTCGACCAGGCGCTCGCACTTTCAGCCATTCTTGAGCAGGAGGGCCTTGAGCTCCTTGGAATGATGGAAAATATCGATGACAGAGTAGCAATTTCCAAGGCTATCGCAAAACTCGAGTCTGAAGGTGACGACATCTTCCACGCAACAAATGAGAGTCTCCAGAAGATGGAACTCGATCCTGAGATGCGTATAAAGATCTTCCAGATGATCCGTCATATAGAAGACGTCACAGACATGGTTGACGAGCTCAGCAAGACTATCGTCAGATATAACACACGTACTGTTACGAACGGATTCAAAGCGAGCGTAAACAGCATTAACGGCGCAGTTAAGAAACTGGTGGTCCTTATCAATGCAATGCGTGAATATGAGCCTGAGATGAAGGAACATTTCACAAGGACGGTCAATACGTTTGATGCATTCAAGGTTGACTATGAGAAGATGTATGACGTTCTTATCTTTGACCTTTTCTCAAAGCCTCACGATGTTGTGGACATCATCAGATGCAAGGCGATATATGATGCGATCAGAGACATTTTCGAGGCATTCGAAGTCAGTGCTGATGATGCATACAAGTTTATAGTCTCAAGAGGCTGATCAGCTTAACATCTTATTATTTATGTTTGTTCATGTTACAATCCTTATAGTATTTCTATAAGGATTTTTATTTGCACGATAAATGATCTTTCCTTAAGCGAGGTAAACAGATGAACAGAAAAAGACTTAACATCGGACTGCTGATAGATGATTTCGATCATAATTTCTCCAGCCAGGCCTGTAAGGGCGCTGAGCTCGCCGCTAAGGCGCTGGATGCCAATCTGTTCATCTTTCCCGGTCACTATATCGGAAAGCCTGACAGCAGGTATTCTGACAAGGAATATGAGTATCAGTACAATACATTGTTTGACCTTCCTTCATCGCGCAACGTTGACATTATTTATGTCGTTCTCGGAACTATCTGTTCAAGAGCGGATCTGGAGATGCAGAAGGAGTTCATCGAATCGTTTCCCGATGTTCCGATAGTATGTCTGTTCTCCAATTATGAGAATCTTCCTTCGGTGACTTTTGATAACAGCAGCGGCCTTGAAAGTGTCGTGGATCACCTGATAGAGAAACACGGAGCGCGTGAGATAGGATTCGTATCAGGACCTGTAACTAACCGCGATGCAAGAGAACGTCTTGACGCGTTTGCGGAGACGCTTAAAAAGCACGATATACCCGTAGAGAAGAATAAGATAGTTTACGGTGACTTCACCGAAAACAGTTCTTTGGAAGTCAACAAGCTGCTTAATGATAATGAGAGCTTGGATGCTGTCGTTTTCGCTAACGACAGCATGGCGGTGGGCGGTTACCGCGCTCTGAAGCACAGAGGTCTGGAGATAGGCAAGGACATACTTGTTACCGGATTTGACAACGATGTATTCTCGATCTATCTTGATCCGCCGCTTTCTACCGTTGAGGCAAGTTCTGCGGAACTGACATACAAAGCCGTACTGAATGCGGAAAACTATTTGAACGGGTCCGCGTTATCCGACATGACGGTCGAGACGAGACCTGTCATGAGATGCTCCTGCGGATGCAAAGCTCTCGATACAGAGGAGATGTGCGTTCGCTTAAGACTTGATAAGCTCGAAGACAGAGATCTTTCTTTTGTAGAAGAGATCAAGAAGTTCCTTTTCGGTATTTTTGCCGAAGATGCACCGATACTTGAAATAAAGGGGCATCTCAGTGAGTTCTTCTATTCGTTTGCTGATTACGTGCTCGGAAATGATGAAAGTACTGACGAAATGGAGGCTGCTTTTTCAGGCGTTCTGAAGACTTCGATACTGGTCTATACAACGCCCGAAAAGCTTTTCAACGTTCTGCAGTCTATGCAGTATGAGGCTGAGAAGATCCTCTCTGACAGTGAGAGAGGCTTTGAAGTGATCAAGCTCTTCTCTGATTTCTACAGACGCCTGTCGTTCTCTGAGATCTCCGTATCTTCTGAAAGTGCAGCGCGTTCTGAGAGTCTGACGCGCCTTGTCAATCAGCAGACGGGAGATATTTTCCTTCTGCCGCAGAACAGTGAGATTCCGTATGAACATTTGCTGGACGGTCTTTATGATTCGGGTTTTGAGAGATCGCTTCTTTATATGTTCCAGGGAAATATCACCAATGAGGGCGACAGGGATTGGAAATGTCCTAAATCGATCCTTCTCAAGGCGATATCAGATAAGGAAGGTGTAAGAGCGCTCGCAGAGGAACAGCAGCTCCTTAGGACCGATCTGATGTTTACGAATGAGTTCATCGATAACAGTGAGCGCCGAACGATGGTCGTTTCGCCGCTGTTTGTCGGTGCCGATATCTACGGTTTCCTCGTAAACGAAATAGACACCAAACATCTCATGAATGTTGCGCCTGTTGCCATACAGCTTTCGGTAACGCTTAAATCTTTGCTTATGATCGAGAACCAGAACCGGGTTAAACAGAACCTGCAGAATTCGATCGAGCGCTTTATCAGGGATAACACGAAGCTCGATGAGATCGCAAAGCATGACGAACTGACAGGACTGTTCAACAGACGCGGATTCATTGCGAATGTTAAAAAGGTATTAAGCGATCCGATCAATAATAACAAGGTCGCCATACTCTGTTTCTCTGACATGGATAACCTTAAGATGGTCAATGACAAGTTCGGTCACGATGACGGTGACTTCGCGCTCAGGACTGTTGCCGCAGTGCTTCGTGAAGCCTTCCGTGATACTGACATAATCGGACGTCTGGGAGGAGACGAATTCGTCGTTCTCGCTTTAACAGGAACCGATTGCAACGTCTCCGTGATCAGGGACAGGATAGACAGGGTCACCAAGCGCTATAACGAAAACGCAGGAAAGCCTTATCCTATTGCAATGAGTACCGGAATAGTTAAATTCAAATGTTCTGCCGACATAGATATCTATGAGATTCTGGATAAGGCAGACCGCCTTCTCTCTGAGGAGAAGAACAGGAAAAAGGAACAGTACGGTTCTTACAGGTAAGAACTGATTATAAGAAAATGAAAAATCCCGCAGGAAATTCCTGCGGGATTTCTTTTGGACCTACCAGAGTCTGGTATCAGTCTTTGTTTTCGTCTTCAGTCTCTGCCTTTACAGCGTCTGCGATCGCACCTGCGACTACGCCGTCAGCAACCTTGCCTTCGCCTTCAAGGCCTGAAACATTAATGTTCCTTGTGACCTTTGCATCATAGCCGCTTGCCTTAACGATGTCTGCGAGGTCAACGCCTGTTGCAGCTTTAACTGTCTCAAACGTCTGAGCCATAACGGTAGGGACATTTGCGGAGATTCCGGAAACGCCGCCGTTGCCATCGTTGCCGCCTGCGAAGACTGTGACCTTATCGATGGAAGCGAGAGGCTCAGCAACTGCCTTGGCAACATCAGGGAGGACCTTAACGATCATCTCGAGGATAGCAGCCTGGCCGTACTTCTTCATGGCTTCAGCTTTCTTCTCCATTGCCTCAGCCTCAGCGAGACCTTTAGCCTGGATACCTGCAGCTTCTGCATCGTACTTTGCCTTGATACCTGCAGCTTCCTGCTCTGCAGCATAACGCTGTGCCTCAGCCTGAGCCTTCTTAGCTTCTGCGTCCTGAATAGCCTTGTACTTTTCAGTCTCGGCGATTACACGCTCAGCCTCGGACTTCTTCTGCTGATTGTAGAGAGCAGCTTCAGCCTGCTTCTGCTTTTCGATGAGCTCTGCTTCTGCAAGCTTCTGTTTCTGGTACTTGTCAGCATCAGCCTTACGGTTGATCTCAGCTTCGAGTTCCTGCTGTCTGACGTCGACCATCTTCTGCCGCAGGATAGCTTCCTGCTCGGTCTTGGCGATCTCGGCATCGGTAGCCTTAACGCCGATGACCTTCTGCTGTTCCTGCTTCTGGATCTCATAAGCAGCGTCAGCTTCAGCCTTCTTGGTATCAGCCTGAACCTTGAGGTTAGCCTGCTTGATCGCGAGGTCGTTGTTACGCTCAGCGATGATGATGTCAGACTGTACGGAAGCTTCGTTTGCTTTCTGCTTTGCTTCAGCGACTGCGATCGCGACATCTCTGTCAGCCTGAGCCTTTGCGATGGAAGCGTCTTTCTGGATCTGTGACATGTTGTCCTGACCCAAAGCGATGATGAGGCCATTCTCGTCATCGATCCTCTGGATGTTGCAGGAGATGATCTCGATACCGAGAGCGTTCATGTCGGTCTGAGCCTTGTTCTGCATCTCGTCACCGAACTTCTTACGGTCGGTGTTGAGTTCTCTGAGGCCAACGGTACCGATGATCTCACGCATGTTACCCTGAAGGGAGTCGGTGAGTGCTGCACAGATCTTTTCCTCGTTCATGTTGAGGAAGTTCTTCATTGCGAGCTCGATGCCTTCCGGATCGGTCTTTACACGTACCTTTGCGACTGCGTCGATGTCGACACCGATGAAGTCATTTGTAGGCACGAAACCGTTCGTCTTGATATCGATGCTGATCTGCTTGAGAAGCAGGATATCCTTACGCTCAATGAACGGGATCCTTACACCTGCGCGGCCGATGAGTATCTTCTTTTTCTTCCTCGGTCCGGAGATGATGAAAGCTACATCCGGCGGTGCCTTGACATAACCGGAAAGTATGATGACGATTACAAAGATCAGTACTGCAATTCCTATTCCAATCGGAAGTGCATAATCTGCTAAATTAGGCATATTCTTAACCCATCCTTTCGTTGTTATTGAGTAAATCTTAAATATATTTGTGGTGAAAATCAATATAAATCGGAACGCATAACTTACCAAATCGGGAATGATGTTTTCGATTTCCGATTTGGTTTAAACGCACAAATGGCTGCGTTTGAGCGGGCTTTATTAATATGTTGACATATATATGATGATGATGTAAAATTCGAACAAATGAACATATGAATAATTGTTCATATGATAAAGGAGGTCATTATGCCGCGTTTGAATAAAGCAGAGCCTGAAAAATCCGGACGTGAGATGCCGCCTGAAGAACTGCTTCAGGACTTGGGCGATCTTTTCAAGGTGTTCGGTGATACAACCAGGATAAGGATCATGTATGCGCTTTATGAAGGTGAGATGAGCGTGTGTGCGATCTCCGAACTTCTCGGAATGACGCAGCCTGCGATCTCGCATCAGCTTAAGACATTGAAGGCTGCAAATCTGGTAGCCGGCAGAAGACAGGGCAAGACCATTTTCTACTATCTTTCCGACGAGCATGTTAAGTCGATAATAGCAGCCGGATATGAGCATTTAACGGAATAATAATTTAAGGAGTACATATATGAAAAAGACATTTGAACTTGAAGATCTCGATTGCGCCAATTGCGCCATGAAGATGCAGGAAGCTATAGAGAAGATCCCCGGAGTTGTTTCGTGCTCCGTTAACTTCATGACACAGAAGATGATCCTTGAAGCTGATGACGCTGAATTTGACAAGATACTTAAGCAGGCTGTAAAGGCGATCGCCAAGGTTGAGCCTGACTGTACTGTGGTCCTCTGATATGAAATACAAGCTCACCAAAAAACAAAAGAAGATGCTGAGGCGGATAATAATCGCTTCGGTTCTTCTGGCTGTCTGTGCAGTGGTATCGCATTTTGTCGTACTGCCTTGGTGGGCTAAACTCATATTATTTGTAATCCCGTATTTAATCGCAGGCTATGATGTTTTAAAGTCAGCTGCGGTCAATCTGATCCACGGACGCGTCTTCGACGAGAAGTTCCTCATGATGGTGGCAACTCTGGGTGCGTTCGGAACAGGGGAATATCCTGAAGCATCGTTTGTTATGCTTTTCTATCAGGTCGGTGAACTGTTCCAGAGTATCGCCGTCGGAAGATCCAGAAAATCGATCGCGAAACTCATGGATATCAGGCCTGATTATGCGGTCGTTTTAAGAGACGGAAACGAAGAGACCGTTTCACCTGATGAAGTAGCAGTAGGTGAGACCATCGTCATTCGCCCCGGCGAAAAGATACCTCTCGATGGTGTGATAGTCGAAGGATCGAGTTCGGTTAATACTGCCGCGCTTACCGGTGAATCGGCTCCCGTTGATCTTAACATAAGTGACACCGTGATCTCGGGTACTCTTAACCTTACAGGCGTGATCAAAGTCAAGACGACATCTACGTTCGGACAGAGCACCGTTTCGAAGATCCTCGAACTCGTTGAGAATGCTTCCGACAAAAAGGCTAAAGTTGAAAACTTCATTACGAAGTTTGCCAGATGGTATACGCCGGCTGTTGTTATCGCAGCGGTTCTGCTTGCAGTTGTACCGCCTTGCATCCTTGGTATCGGAAACCTTGCGGTATGGAAGGAATGGTTTACAAGAGCTCTTGTTTTTCTTGTTGTTTCTTGTCCTTGCGCACTGGTTGTCTCCGTACCGCTTTCTTTCTTCAGCGGCATAGGCGCAGCATCGAAAAAAGGCATCCTCATCAAGGGCGCGGGTTATATGGAAGTGCTCTCCAAGATATCAACAGTTGTTTTCGATAAAACAGGCACGCTCACTAAAGGCGTTTTTGCCGTAGACGATATTCATCCGAACATAATCAGTAAACCTGAACTGCTTGACATAGCGGCCGCTTGCGAGAGCTTTTCGAGCCATCCGGTAGCGCAGTCGATAGTCAGGGCTCATGAAGATCATATTGATAAGAGCCGCATCTCGAATGTTGAAGAGATCGCAGGCAAAGGCGTTAAAGCTGTTGTGGATAACCGCACGTATTATGTCGGAAACGGACAGCTTATGGATCTGTGCAGAGCAAAGTGGCATGATTGCCATCTGACCGGAACGATAATCCATATCGCAAGAGACTGTGATGAAGGCAGTGAGTACCTCGGTCATATCGTTATCAATGACGAGATAAAAGAAGATTCCGCATCTGCCATAAGCGAACTTAAGTCGCTCGGCATAAAGGAACTGATAATGCTTACCGGCGACAAGGCGAAAGTCGCTCAAAACGTTGCCGAAAAGATCGGCCTTACAGGACATCACGCAGAACTGCTTCCTGCCGACAAGGTTGCAAAAGTCGAAGAACTTCTTGGCAAGGGCGGAGAGAAACTCGCATTTGTCGGTGACGGTATCAATGACGCTCCGGTCCTGATGCGTGCAGACATCGGAATCGCTATGGGCGCAATGGGTTCTGATGCGGCTATCGAATCGGCTGACGTTGTACTGATGGATGACAAGCCTTCCAAGATCGCTGCTGCAGTAAGGATCTCCAGGAAAACAATGCGAATAGTATGGGAGAACATCATATTCGCTTTGGGAGTAAAGCTCGTCATTCTCGTGCTCAGTGCTCTTGGCATTGCGAACATGTGGCTTGCGGTCTTCGGTGATGTCGGTGTTCTTATCCTCGCTATACTTAATGCCGTCAGATGCATGAGGGTTAAGGACTGAATTCTGTCCTGATAATCGTACACGTAATTAATCCCCGTTGAGTTAAAATATACTCAAAAGTTTAATCGGGGTATTGACTGATGATTAGTATCTTCAGATACGGCGGGATCGATTGTATAACTCCCTCTGTAGTCAGGAAAGAATTAAGCAGGGAAGATTCGCGTGAAGTTGTATTTATCGTGCCTGAATTTGCGAAGGCGCAGGTTGAGCGCGAGATATTAAGCACGCTCGGGGATGAATGCAGACAGAGGGGTGCATCCATACGTTCAGAAGAACGAGATATTCCTGTGGATTCATCATTTGTCGGCGGCGATGTATTGAGCTTCATCACTCTTTCGACGGCTATCCTCGATGCTGCAGGATATGAGTACGGCGGAGCGGGCAGCGACGTTGCCTTAAGATGCGCGATCTATTCTGTACTTGCTAACTATAACAAGGATTTCAAGACCTTCGGAAAACTCACCAGCAGATTCGAATACATTAATATGCTCATCGATCTTTTGGGTGACTTTACAAGATACGGCATCGGCGTATCACAGCTTGAAGAGGCGATAGCAAATTCTTCGGCTTACTCTGCCGAATATAAGAGCAAGCTTGAAGACATCAAGCTCATGATGGAATCCATCGATAAGATCAATGACCAGTATGGAATGTCTTTCCTCAAGAACCGTATCGAAGCAGCAAGCCACATGCTTATGCAGGTTACGCCTGACAAGCTTAAGGGCAGACGTTACTCCGGTTTAAGGAAGCTTTTGTATTCACGGTTTGTCTTTATCGGATTCGGTTCCGGAAGGAATCTGACGCCGCAGGAATACCTTCTCGTAAATCTTCTTTCAGAGAAGGGCGTTGATATCGCTTTCTATGTTCTTTCTTCAGATAAGGCGCCTCTTTCCGATAAGAATCTTTATAAAGTCGGCAACGAGTTTACTGACCGTATGAAAGCACGCGGAGCATCCGTCAGTGATTTTGAGATAGAAGACGGGAAACGGTCTGATTTTGCAAGCTTGATCGAGCCTTTTGCCTTTGATTCAGCATATGACGGTGGTACGACAGACCGTGTAAGGCTTGCTGCGATATCAGGTGCTGATAACCAGCTCGGATATGTTTTCTCCGAGATAATCAGACTTACCCGTGATGAGGGCTACAGATACCGTGATATCAGGATCGTTTGCTGTGATGACGATCTGTCAGGCAGGATGAGGAGCAATGCGGAATTGTTCGGTCTGGATGTCTTTATCGACAGACGCATTGAACTCTGGAGCACGCTTGTTCCCGTGTTTGCTGAAACGGTACTTGAACTTCCGGTACATAACTATAAGATAAGTGATGTCTTAAGGGCGATGAGATGCGGTCTTGTTAAGATCCCGCCTGTCATAGCAGACATGTTCGATAACTACTGCAGACGCATGAATATCACCGATGGAATAAGACTTTTCAAGAGTTCGGTTTTCCTTAAGACTGCGAAAGATGAGAACGGCAATCCTGTAAAGAAGAATAAGATCTCTTTGCCTGATGCCTATGAGGATATCAAGGCCGGTCAGCTTATAGATGAAGGCGATTTCTACTGGAATTATATCGTTCAGTCCAAGCTGATGCCGCTTAAAAAAGCAGCTGATGCGATCGCGGAAGAGAAACTGCTCAGCCGCAAATCTATGCTTCTCAGGGATCTTCTCATAGAGCACCGGGATGATGTTGAAATGCTTTCGTGCGAACAGCAGAACGCAAAAGAGAGTGAAGCTGCAGCGGCTCTTGTACGCGGATTTGATGAGGTAATGAATCTGCTTACATTGTTTACCCATGAGATGAATGATGTGCCGATAGCGCAGAAAGCGTTTATCTCTCTTATAAGAACCGATATGAAGAACAGGATCGAAGGTACGATCCCTCTTAAGGTCGATTCGATCGAGATAACCACACCTGACAGAGCTTTTGTAACGCCTTGCAAGGTTATGTTCATCCTTGGCGCGTCGCGTGAGAATTTTCCGCACAGGAAAGGCTCTGAAGGTCTCCTCAGTACAGGTGAGCTGAGAAACCTTTCGCAGTCCGTTACGGACTGTGAGCTACCTGATAAGAACGAGGCGAGATCAAAGGAAGAGTTCGTTACATGCTGCCTTACTTTGGGTACGGTAACCGACAGGCTTTACATGATCCACAATGCCGATAAGAATTTCACGAGCATTGTGTTTGACTATCTCAGATCAGCAACTGATCCTGAGAAGTTTGTAAGCGGATATCAGGCTCCGGTGACCGGTACGTTCCGGAAAAGGAATCATACGTTTAAGGATTCTTCAATAGACAGTGAACTCATGGAACAGCTCCTAGTTTTATCCGGTACGGGTGAGAAGGGAATGAATCTTAGCGTTAGTTCGCTTGAGGAATATAATGCATGCCATCTGAAATATATGCTGAACCGTGTTCTTTATATCAGAGACCGTGAAGACAATACTGATATCGATTCAAGAGCATATGGCACGCTTATACATAAGATGTATGAGCTGGGGCTGTCTGAAATCGCTAGAGAAGACTTCTCATCAAAAGCGGAAGAACTTCTTGGTAACGACGAGCTTTACGAGAAGAAGGTCAACGATGTCTTTGAGCATGCCGTAATGGCTGAAAGCATTCCCGGCACGATAGATGATGAAGACGGTACCGAGAAGATCAATAAGGAATTCAACGCTGATACCGGTGTGAAACTCCGCCGTATGTTCAAGCTGACATTCAGAGGCATACTCGGCGATATCTTGAAAACAGGTTTCATACCAGCAGGATACGAGGCGCAGATCGGTGCAGTTTCCAAGGACAGCTCAGGCAGAGAAATCGCACTTTCACTTGATGATGAAGAACTTGAGAAAGCAACAGGTCTGAAACTCAGGTTTAACGGTTATATCGACAGGTTTGACTTAAAGGAAGCAGAACGGGAGAGTGAAGGCCTCAGGGTAATCGATTATAAGAGCGGCGATAAGAAGATAAAGACATCTGAACTGTTTAACGGTATCCAGATCCAGCTTCCGCTTTATACAAGAGCTTTATGCGCAGGGTACGGCATAGATTCAGCCGGCTGTGATTACGGTTATTTCAATGTCGGACTGAGGACAGGCTCAGGCAAGAAGCCGTTGGCGTTTGAGCCGAAGACCGCCAAGGCCGGATCTTCTTATTCAGATGAAGACATAAAGCTTGCGCTTGATTATTCGAACTATATCGTGAAGAACTCCGTAAATGATATCAAAGCAGGAAAGGCAGATGCTCTTGTATGTCCCGGCTATCATTACTGCGGATTCTGCCCGTATGGAGGCGCATGCGGAAATGTGCCGTCGAATCCCGTTGACCGTTTGGGCAATCAGAAACCCGGAGATGTTTATTCCAAATATCTCGAAAAAGCAGCTTCTGTTACGGGAGGCCCGCTCTATGACGCTGACGGCAAAGCCAACAAAAAGAGCATGGAAGAGGCATATAAGATCATGATGCGCGAAAAACTCGGAATAAAAGAAGAAAATGCCGGAGGTGAAGAATAATGGCTGGACAGAAACCTTCACCCGATCAACAGGCGATCATCGATAACAAGACCGAGAATATTTTGGTTCCTGCAGCGGCGGGTTCCGGAAAGACTACGGTAATGATCGAGAGGATCATCACCAAGATCATCGAGGACATCAAAGATGATTCTATTCCCGATAATGAGAAGCATTCACTCGACAGCATCCTGGTAGTTACGTTTACCATAGCTGCAGCTGAACACATGCGTGAGAAAGCGGAAGATGCGCTTAATAAAGCTATTGCTGACAGCAGGGATAATCCTGAACTGGTAGCAAGACTTAATAAGCAGAAAGATCTTCTGCCTAATTCCTACATCCAGACATTTGATTCATTCTGTGCAAGAGTGATCAGGGAGAAAGGTTATTGTGCTGCCGATTCACAAGAGGCGGATGTTTTCGATCCGGCAAATATCGTTCTTGATGAACATGAGAAGACCATACTCAAGAATGCTGCTGCAAAACAGGCTGTAAAGCAAATGTATGCAGGAGTCAAAGACGATAACGATCCGTTTATCAAACTGACACAGCGTTTCGGAGACGGCCGCTCTGACGGTTCGCTCATATCGGCGGCTCTCGATATTTATGACAAGTTAAGAAGCCTTCCGAGATATACCGAGGTTATTCAGGAGGAAGTCGAAAAAAGAAGGCGCTGTGATGAGGCAGGGAAACTTGCTTATGCGGATAAGATGACTGCAATAATGGGCGATGTCATCGAGTTCCTCGTCAGAAAGAAAAATGAGATCGAAGCTCCCGGCGGAATAATCGATCTTATTGAGACGACTCCTGAACTTTATGTGATCAAAAAGGGAAAACTGAAGGACAATGAGGTAAATGAAAGGTCACTGGAATTTCTTGAGAAAGCAGTCGCACTGATCGACAGACATGCGGAACTTTTCAAGAATTCAGAATATGGAGATATCTATGATCTTGCTTTTGCCATGATCAATGATTGGCAGGAACTTAATTCGTCTTACGGTTTTTCACGCATGACGAAAAAGTCTAACATTCTGAAGAACGATCCTGTTCTTTTCGATGAATATGACCTTGAGGCGGATTCTGTAAGAGCAATCTTTAACCTTATTCTCGAAGAGCCTAAAGACGTTTCTTCCGTCAAGCGTTCCGCTCCGAAGGAGCTGGCTGATCTTTTCTCACTGCTGAAGAATAACGAGAAGAGCAGGCTGCTTGAACTTCAGAAGGAACGCACGGAAGTTACGGGCGCCATGGTCGAGCTTCTTCTTAAGATCGACAGGTGTTTTTCCGAGCTTAAGGCCGGAGTTCACGGAATGGATTTTTCCGATCAAGAATATGCTGCTTACGACATCCTTGATACGGAAGATGCCGCACATTTCTATCAGGATAAATTTGTCGAGATCTATATTGATGAGTATCAGGATAACACAAGGCTTCAGGATGACATCATCAGCAAGATCTCCAGAGAGGGCGGCAATGTATTCAGAGTAGGTGACGTCAAGCAGAGCATCTACCGTTTCAGGCATGCAGAACCCGGCATCTTCAATGAGAAGATTGACAGATATAAGGCTGACAGTTCTCTCGGTAAGGTTCTTCCTCTTACGGAAAACTTCAGGAGCAGTCCTCAGATACTTGCTTTCGTAAACCATATTTTCGAACAGGCAATGACTAGGGATGGTTCTGAGATCGATTACGGTCCTGAACAGCGTCTGAATCATCCTGAGAACGGCGGATGTGAAGATCAGGGTGAAGAAGGACTCCCCAAGATAATCGTTATCGATTCTGAAGGTGCGGGCGGCTTTGAAGGAATGGATATGGGGCATGATGTATCCGGGGATGACGAGGATGACGGTTTTGAGCAGGGAGACTACGGGAGCGGATCTTCAGGTTCAGGAGATCCCGGCGACAATGAGGAACAGCCGCTTAACGGCGAGATAAAGGCTCTTTGTCTCGGCGTTGAAAAAGAGATCAGAGACTACATGTCCGCATTTGATCCGGATGATCCTGATTATGAGACGCATTATGGCGATATCTGTGTTCTCACGTCGATAAAGAGTGAATCGGAAACAATATCAAGATTTTTGAACCGTCATGGCCTTCCTTCTGCAGGCAGGTTTACGACTAGTATCTTCGGCGATCTTGATATCAGAGGCATAATCAACTGCATAATGTGTCTCGGAAACTCGTTAAGGGACGAGTACCTTTGCGGAATGCTCCTGGCTCCTTACAGGAACACGAATTTTACGGTAAATGAGATCGCCGCGGTTCAGGCTTACATCTTGAAGAATGAACCCGGCCTCAAGAAAGAATACCTGTACAGAAAGATCAAAACTTACAGCGAAAAATGCAACAACGAACTCGCAGACAGGCTCGGTGCTTTTATCGAATGGTTTGAGAACCTGAGAATGAAAGCGATGACCTGCGATATAGATGAGATCATCGAACTTATCTATAAGCGCACTGATATCAAGGCAACAGTAGCCTATAAAGAAGGTGACTTTGACAAGCTGATAATATTCAAGGATTGGATGAGTGCAAACTTTAAGAGGTTCGGATGTGACATCGCAGGTGTTGCAGGCGAACTTGAGAATATGAAGATCCAGATCGATACTGCATCCATCGAGTCCGGCAAGAACGAGAATAACAAGATCACCTGCATGAACTTCCATAAGAGCAAGGGCTTGGAATATCCGTTTATCATCTTTGCATTGAAAGACTGCAAGAGTAAAGGCGGCGGATCGGGCGCAGGATTTGATCCGCACTTCGGTTTCATTTTTGAGGATTACAATGCAGAAGAGGTAACAAGAAACAAATCACTGGATCAGCTTATCTATAAGTTTGACAGTGTCCTGGCTGAGAATGCGGAGGTATTGAGGGATCTCTATGTAACACTCACCAGAGCGAAGACCAGGCTTTCGATCGTAACCTGGAATTCTTCGGAAAAGAAGAACGGTGCGCTTGAGAAAGCCTCAGTGGTTGCCGGTCAGGCCGGTGCTGTGACTTTCAGCCGTCTTGACTGGCTTTCGGGCGGAAGGAACATGTGTTCTGACATGTTCATGTGCCTGCTCAGAACTGATTCGGAAGAAGCATTGAAACTCCGGGCATTATATGAATCCGATCCTTCAGTTCTTATCGGATTCAAAGCATGCACACAAAAGAATAATCAGAACCCCGGCTGCGTACCGGGCAACAGAGGATATACTGTTGAGATTTTTGATAAGGAAGCATCTCATGAACTGGATGTTGAATCCGGAAAGAATCTGAAGGAGATGGCCGGAACGGAAGAAGCAGAACAGTCTTCGGATGATCTTTTCGACAGCGAAGGAAATATCATTTTTGACCGTTATGAATATGAGTCTGAAACACGCATTCCTTTCAAGGTTTCTGTTACCGGTATAAGGCACGGCAACCTCGAGGAAACGAGGCATGTTGATCTTGAGGTACCGTCTGCTTCGGATTTTGAGAATTACGGAAAGAGCAAGCTTACGGCGGCATCTAAGGGTACTGTGCTTCATAAGCTCATGAGATTCATTGACACATCAAAACTCAGGGAAGATCCCGGCTCATTTGATGACGAAGTCGATGCTCTGATAAATGACCGCATCTTCGCCGAATACAGCGATGAAAATATCAGGGAATGCGCTCTTGAATTCAGGAAGGGTATACTGGATTTCGCTTCCAGCGGGATCTGTGAGGCTTCTGACAAGGCTGATGAAGAGGGAAAGACCGACAGGGAGAAGCACCTTGTATTCGCTGTTCCGGCTGATGAAAATGCAAATACCGATGTGGCACTCGTTCAGGGTATCATC
This sequence comes from Clostridiales bacterium, assembly GCA_017478485.1. Classification (GTDB taxonomy): domain Bacteria; phylum Bacillota; class Clostridia; order Saccharofermentanales; family Saccharofermentanaceae; genus Saccharofermentans. The sequence continues at coordinate 138,364 of JAFVDI010000003.1, forward strand.
GACCTTGTCTATGAAGATGGAGAAGGCTGGGTGATCGTTGATTACAAGACAGACAGATACAGCGAAAATGAGGCACCGGGCAAAGATGAACGTGCCGCTTTGGCAAGGGAGAAACATGCTTTCCAGCTCGATTCATACGCGGCGGCTTTTGAGGCTGCGGGACGGAAGGTAACCGGAAAGTATCTCTATCTTGTCAGATACGGTGAGTTTGTCGAAGTTTAAAGGTGCTTGATCTCGGCATTCCCGTCTTCGATCAGTATGTAAGACGGAATGCTTCCTTCCTTGGGAATTGAAGGTGATCCCGGATTCATATAGCGGACAGAAGCTCCTGTTTGAGGTGAAGTTATCACTTTATCGCAGGTAACATGGGTGTGTCCTGCAAGAAGGACAGCGCCTTCCGGAAGGCACACCGGGAGCTTTTCGGGCCCGACGTTATGACCGTGAGTTGCAAAAAAAGTTGTCTCGCCTGAAACAAGATAAATGTATTCGGTCAATATAGGGAAATTAAGGACCATCTGGTCGACTTCGGTGTCGCAGTTTCCACGGACGGCAAGGATCTTTGATGCCATTTCGTTGAGAAGAGCAATGACCTTTTGGGGCTCATAGTGCTGAGGGAGGTCATTCCGGGGGCCATGGTAAAGAATGTCGCCCAAAAGGACGAGTCTGTCGGATTTCTCATTCCTGAAAGCCTCTAATACGCGTTCTGTCCAATATGAATCCCCGTGAAGGTCAGATGCAACTAAAAATCTCACAGCAGTTCCCCTTTATATTTTTTCTTTTTGCCCGCATCTCTCTTTCTGATGTTGCGGAAGAAGTCCAGCATCATCTTCGAGCACTCGGGTTCAAGTATTCCGCCTTCAAATTCCACTTTGTGATTGTGGCCGTGTGCTACGTTGAAGATATCGTTGCAGGAAACCACGGCTCCGCTCTTAGGTTCGTAAGCGCCAAAATAGACTTTCCGTATCCTGGACTGGATCAACGCTCCTGAACACATTGTGCAGGGCTCAAGAGTGACATACATGTCGCAGTTCTCAAGACGCCAGTCACCGAGCTTTTTGCAGGCTTTGTCTATGGCTATGACTTCGGCGTGGGCTAAGGAATTGCCTCTCGTAAGCCTCAGGTTGTGAGCTCTGACAAAGACCTTGCCGTCTTTTACGATAACGCAGCCGATAGGGCATTCGCCGAGTTCGATCGCTTTTTCGGCTTCTTTAACTGCTTCCAGCATAAAACGCTCGTCGATATTTGACGGCTTGAGATCCGGGAACAGTTTTGATCTTCGTGAAGGCATAGGAATTCCTGCAAAGTTTTTTGAAAGGATACACTAATGCCTCAAACGTTTCAATTATCTTATTTTCGTGGCAAATGTCTGTTCAATATATTTCTTCAGCGTTGATTTGCCTTATTTATGCTATTGAAGAACCGTCTGACACTATATATTATATTTTATATTGGGATATTAGGGGAAAAAGGAGACATTAACATGGCATATAAACGTTTATTTGCGATCCTTCTCGGCATGATAATGACTGTCGAGGCTGTTCCTGTCGTTGTTTTTGCAAAAGAGACTGATCCTGTATCGGACGGTTTGATAGTTACAGAGGAAGAACAGGCTGATGAAACTGAAGCAACAGAAGCTTCAGTAGGCGAAACCACTGTAAAGAAAGATAAGGAATCTCCTAAATCAGAAGGCGAGAAGCCTGCTGTCAGTGAAACTGAGAAGGCGGAAGATAAAGCTCCTGAAGAGACAAAGACAGAGGAAGCTGCCGAAACTGAAGAGAAGGAAACGACAACTCCTTCTGAAAAAGAGCCTGAAGAAAAAGAACCTGAACAGACTGAAACTGTAATAAACGAAACCGGGGCCGGTGATAAAGAACCGGCAGAAACAGCTTCTAAGCCTGCCGTAAATTCAAATGATACTGATACGCCTGATCCAAAAGAGGGCGAGATCGTATTTGTAGAGCAGCGCCAGCAGGTAGAGACATACAGTCCTTCTAAAAAGCCCGATAACAATGAGCAGCTTGAAACATATTTCAGGAAAAAGACTGAAGCTCAGGTCGGAAAGACACGTCCGGTCCTTCGTAAGGCAGCTCCTTCGGCCGGAAGCAGATTGTCCGATATCGACAGGACTGTTTATGAATACTTCAAAGAACAGAGTGTTCTGGTTGCCCAAGGAAAGATCAACTGCAGTGTCTTTACGGTCCCGTTGAAAAATTTCGGGCTTGGCCTTGAAAATAAGATCTGGACAGCTCAGGAATTAGGAGTTTCCAGCGTGGTTAATATTTCGGCAGGCAGAATTACAAGCCTGAATAAGGTTGCCGCGGAAGCCGTACGAAAACAGTTTAAAATTCCTGTCGATCTAAAAGCCGTTGATGATGCTTTGCTGGCAGATTGCCCTTTTGAACTGTATTGGTTCGATAAAGTAAGCGGAGTTCAGCTGTATTCGTATTCATTAGGCGCGAAAAAAGTAAATAACGAATACGTACTCTGCATTGCATACGGTCCTACAGGATGCTTTACGGTTTCTGCTGATTACAGCGGCGGCACGTATTCAGAGCCTGATGGAATAGAAGGTCCGTATTTAACGAACATAACAAAGATCAGTCGTGTAAATACGGCTGTTACTAAAGCTGCATCTGTTGTCAAAGCTGCTGCAAGCAAAACAGACTATCAGAAACTGGTCTACTACTGTAATCAGATCAGGAGTTTCGTTAAATATGATCATAATGCTGTAACGAATCCTGAAGTAAAATACGGAGACCCATGGCAGCTTATATCTGTTTTTGATGGTAATTCAAATACTAATGTCGTATGCGAAGGTTATTCCAAGGCATTCATGTATCTGTGTAATCTCACGGATTTCAAAGATGATATTTCCTGTATAACAGCCACCGGAGATATCCCCGCCGGCGGACATATGTGGAATGTCGTTAATATGGATGACGGAAAGAATTATCTTGTTGACATTACGAACATCGATGGGGCAGGAACACAGGCAGCCTTTAATGCACTGTTCCTTGCCGGTTCCCAAACTAAGGTTAACAACGGGTATATATTTTATAATAATTCTTTCGTGTATGATGACGAATGTCTCAGGACTTACACAAGTGACCAGCTGGAGATCAGTGACAAAAACTACTATATTGCAAGGCCGGTTAGTGTAAGCGCCATCGATAATAAAGGCGACCCGACGGTTTCTCCTGCATCTGCAAAGCCTGATGAAGTGATAACCATTAAACCAAACCCGAAAACCGGTTATGAATTAGACTATATAAAAGTCAACGATAGAACTATCGGCGGTACGACTTACTCTATGAAGGGTGTTCCTGCTGACATTGAAGTTTATTACAAGCATAAGCTGTATAAGGTTACTGTTAAAGCATCAGCAGGCGGCAGCGCTACAGCATCATCAGACAGCGGTTATTACGGTGACTCCATTACAATTAATGCGATTCCTGAAAAAGGATATGAACTTGATAAGATAACCGTCAATAATGGTGAACCGCTGACGGGAAATACATTTACCATGGATCTTGCCGATGCGAATGTTTCCGTTACCTTCAAAAAGATTCCTTTTAAGGTAACCGTTAATTCCGGAGAACATGGCACAGCATCAGCCGATCTTAACGAGGCATGTGTTGGAGATACCGTTACATTGAATGTATTGCCTGAAGAAGGATACTTTGCCAAGAGTATTACGGTTAATGGTGAGCCAGTGATCGGAACAACCTTCAAAATGCTTCCTGAACCTGTTACCGTTAAGGTCGAGTTTGACCTGATAACACAAGCGGCAATCGGTGACATCTTAACTGATGGTGTCAACAATTATAAGATCACCAATAATGCAATGGACGGTACCGGTACGGTAGCCTTTGTCGGTTCTGCAAATCAGGCTACAAGCGTTTCTGTCCCTGCAATCGTTAATTTGAGAGGAATCTCTTATAAAGTTACGAAGATTGCGAGCTATGCATTCTATAAGAACACCTCAGTTACGTCAGTAAGTATTGGTTCCAATGTTAGCGTTATTGAAAGCAAAGCTTTCGTCGGATGCACCAGACTTACCAAGATAACCGGTGGGTCAAGGGTAAAGACGATAGGTTCCAGAGCATTTATTACCTGTACAAAGCTGAAATCTTTCTCCATATCGTCTTCCGTCCTTTCAAAGATCGGTTCTTATGCATTCTATGGGGATAAGAGTCTTAAGACTCTTTATATAAGAAAAACAACCAAGCTTAAGAAGAAGAGCGTTAAAAAGTCATTGAAGGGCTCTAAGATCAAGACCGTCAAGGTCAAGAAATCTAAGGTGAGGAAATACAAGAGGTATTTCACAAAAAAGAACTGCGGCAGAAAAGTAAAGGTTAAAAAGTAAGTAAATCCAATCTTTTGACAGAAACTCCGGGGCGGATCCCCGGAGTTTTTTTGTGCCATTTGCATTTTATGAGGATAAGTTAATTATTAAATTGTCAAATAAATGTGCAAAGTGTCAACAATCTTTCATAATAATAATTTATTAATAGTGCATCTTTCCTAAAAAAGTTGTAAAATTACCTATTGGGTGTTCTAATTTGGGTTTCTACGCGGAGGTTAGTTGATGAAGCATCTCAAATTTACTTCGGTCGTTTTGACGATCGCTATTTGTATGTCCATGTTTATGCCGACTGTATCTGTCCTTGCAGATGAAGCTTCGGCTCCTTCAGAGACACAGAGTACTGAAGAAACAGAAACACAGAAACCGAAAGAGACTGTAAAACCTAAAGAAACCGAAAAGCCGGCTCCTAAGGAGACAGAGAAGAAAGAAACAGAACCTTCCGAAAAGAAGGAAACTGATGCAACAGAGAAACCGGCTGCACAGGAAACAGAGAAGCAGGAGCCTGAAAAGCAGGAACCTGCAGAGACTGAAAAACAAATCCCCGCTGAAACCGAAAACACAGAGCCTGCTGAAACAAAAGAGCAGGAACCCGCTGAAACCAAAACACAGAATCCCACTGAGACAGAAAAACAAGAGCCCGTTGAAACAGAGGAGAAGGAGACTGAACCGACTGAGTCTCAGACTCCTGAAGAAACAGAGGAGCAGGCTCCCGAAATAACTGAAGCTCCCGTACAGGAAACGGAAGTTCAGAAGGAATCTAAAAAAGCTATTACAAATGGTACATGTGGCGATTCAATGTCCTGGACTCTTTCTGATGGCGTTTTGGACATTTCCGGAACTGGTATTATGGATGGCGAACCGGGCTGGTTAAAATACAAGGACCAGATTACTACTGTAAATATCGGAGAAGGCGTTGAAAGAATAGGCACAGGTGCTTTTGAAGGGTGTTCAAATCTTACAAAAGTTTCATTCCCGTCAACCCTTCAGGAAACAGGCAGATACTCTTTTCATGATTGTACGAGCCTTGAAACCGTTACTGTTCCTTACAATGTCTCTTGGCTTGCTAACTCAACCTTCAGTGGCTGCACGAAACTGAAAAACGTTACGTTGGAGTGTAATATTGATGTTATTGAAATAAGTTGCTTTGAGAACTGTACATCACTTACAAGTATAAAACTTCCTGATCAAGCCACGAAAATAGCTTTGTATGCTTTCCGCGGTTGTACCAGATTAAGCAGTGTAACGTTCCCGGAGACCTTGGTCGATATTCAGGATGAAGCATTTGCCGGTTGTACGAGCCTCACAAAGATTACGGTGCCTTACGGTGTAACTAACCTTGGAGATGGTGCATTCAAAAACTGTACAGGTCTTACCAGTGCTACGATGGTTTCCGTTAATCGAATCGGTAATTATGCATTTGAAGGATGTACCGGATTAAAGACTGTTACGATTCCGGTTACTGTAGATCATATTTGGGTCAGTGCTTTTGCAAAATGCTCATCTCTTACAGATGTACATTATGGAGGCACGGTTTCTCAGTGGGGAGACCTTGAGATTGCTGCAAACAATGCACCTTTGTTTAAAGCGACCCTTCATGCAAAAGATTCTTCTTCTTTTAATGGAGCTTCCGGAACTTGCGGAACCAATCTTACTTGGACGCTTGGTACAACTGGTACACTTACGATCTCCGGTTCCGGAGCTATGAGTAATTTCGATAGTAATAACTATGGATCGTACTATTTCTATAAAGCTCCCTGGAAAGCTTATAACAGCATAATTAAAAAGGTTGTAATTGAAAGCGGAGTTACAACGATAGGTAACGGAGCTTTTAGCGGCTGCGGAAATCTTACGACAATAACCATGCACAACGGCATTGTTTCGATCGGCAGGGATGCATTTGTCAATTCGGGAATACTTTCTCTTACCATTCCTTCCAGTATGACTGAAATTGCAGCAAATGCTTTTGAGAATGTTACAAGTCTTACTACGGTTACGATACCTGCCACGGTTAAAACTATTGGCAGTTACGCTTTCGCAAATTGTACGGATCTTACTACAGTTAACCTTAGCAATGGTGTTACCAGGATTTGTGACAGCGCCTTTAGAGATTGTGCGAAACTTGAGACTATTGATCTTCCTAATAGTATAAAAAGGATCGAAAGCAGTGCATTTAACGGAGCAGGTCTTACTGAAGTTGTTATTCCGTCTAGTATTGCGTCATCGGGTTTTGGTGAATTTGCATTTGCAAACTGTCTGAATCTTACCAAGGTAACGATTTCAAGCAACGTACAAAAGATCGGTATTGATGCTTTTGCAAATTGCAAAAATCTTAAGACTGTTATTATTCCGTTAACTGTTTACGAAATCGGCTCTTATGCATTTACCGGATGCACAAGTCTTTCTGATGTTTACTATGAAGGTACACAAGATAACTGGAATAATGTCCCGGGTTCCGGACAAACTGAACTACAATCTGCAACAAAACATTACGGCAGTACGGGGGAGACACTTTATAATATTCAAGTTGTCAGCTGCGTGAACGGTTCAGTAACTTTCTCAAAGAATCCTGCTCCGGCAGGCGAAGTTATCACGGTAACAGCAACTCCTGATGAAGGATATACTTTTAATTACATTGACGTTAATGGTACTATGTGCGGCACAACATTCGCGATGCCTGCTGGTAACGTTAAAGTAAAAGTATTTTTCAGCAGTAAATCTTATAAGCTCACAGTAAATTATTCTTCAGGCGGTACAGCTAGTTATTATACAAATAGTGTGTCTGCAGGTACTAATGTTATTCTTACCTGTACTCCTGAAGATGGATATGTAGTTGATTCAGTGAAGATCAATGATGTCGATAACGGAACTGATACTACATTTATAATGCCCGCAAGAGATACGGAGGTATATGTTACTTTCGCTCAGAAGGGTTATGATATTGAATTAATTACCGACAGCAATGGTAAGGCTTTTTTGAATAAGACCTCAGCCAATGCAGGTGATAAGATCACTGTGACTGCTACACCGAATGACGGTTACGTAGTCGATCAGATAATAGTTAATGATGTGCCCTTAAAGTCCGGCGTTTATGAATTTACAATGGGTGCCGGGGACACAACGGTAGAAGTTACCTTTAAGAAAGCCGCATACTCCGTTACAGTTTCTGTGCCTAATGGTGGCGGAACTGCCAGTGCTAATGTTACATCTGCACAGCAAGGTGAAAAGATCACTATTTCATACAAGGCATCTACAGGTTATACCCTCGATAAGATCACGCTTAATGGTAACGCGATTCCCGGCACTACATTTGATATGCCGGCAGGAGCTGCAAAAGTAGCCGTATATTTCAAGAGGATCCAGTACACGATCACGGCAACCTGTTCAGCAGGCGGAACAGTTACATGCAGTCCTACGTCAGCAGGCGTTGGAGAAACGATCACCATTAAGCCAATATCTGAAACCGGTTATACAGTTGAATCGGTAAAGGTCAACAATGAGGAAATTAATGGTTTAACTTTTGATATGCCTGCCAAGAATACGACAGTATATGTTTCTTTTGTCAGGGGCGGATATCCTGTTAATCTGACGGTTGGACCTAACGGTGATGCAACAGTTTCAAAGAAGACGGCCGGATACGGAGACAAGATCACCATTACAGCTGAACCTGCTGTAGGTTATGTTTTAGATACAATTACTGTTGACGGTGTCGCTTTGGATCCGGGTAAAACAGAATTCACGATGGGCGCTGCCGAGACTAATGTAAAAGTAACTTTCAAGAAAGCCAGTTACAGCATCAATGTTTCCGTGTCTAATGGAGGCGGAACTGCAAACGCTAGCGTTCCCAAGGCAGGATACGGTGATACGGTCAAGGTCACCTGTAATGCACTCTCCGGCTATGAGTTTGATAAGATCACGGTTAATGGGGATGAAAAATCAGGCACATCTTTTACCATGCCGGCAGAAACTGCAAATGTAGTCGTTTACTTTAAGAAGATCCAGTACACTGTCACTGCTAATTGTTCATCAGGCGGAACGGTCTCCTGCAGTCCTACGTCAGCCGGTGTCGGAGAAAAGATCACCATTACAGCAAAACCTGCAACCGGTTACTCGGTAGGAACGGTAAAGGTCAACAATGTTGTTGCTGATGGCTTGACTTTTGAAATGCCTGCCAAGAATACGACGGTATATGTTAACTTCGTCAAGACTGTTTACAACGTTGATCTGACAGTCGGAGATAACGGTACTGCATATGTTTCTGCGGAAAAGGCAAACATGGGTGATAAGATCACCGTAACATACAAACCTGCTACCGGTTATATTTTAGATACTATTAAGGTTAATAATACGGCTCTGGCTTCCGGTGAAAACGAATTCACTATGGGAGCTGCATCAGTAACAGTCGTTGTAACCTTTAAGAAGGCTTCTTACTCCGTCTCTGTTTCTGTGCCCAATGGTGGCGGAACAGCCAAAGCTGACGTTACCAATGCGGGTTACGGAGATCTGATCAAAATAACATGTTCTGCATCTGCAGGTTATGAGTTTGATAAGATCACGGTTAACGGAGTTGAGAAAACCGGTACGACATTTAATATGCCGGCAGAAGATGCTGTTGTAGTCGCTTATTTCAAGAAGGTCGATTATAAGATCGAACTGAAGGTCGGAGATAATGGTACTGCAACCGTTTCAAAGGATTCTGCAAATTACGGCGATACCATAACTGTGACAGTAAAACCTGATGCGGGATATATGCTCAAGACCATTAAGGTTAATGGTACTGCTTTGCCTTCCGGGAAGATGGAATTCACGATGGGAATCGGTAAAACGATTGTCGAGGTATCTTTCCAAACGGTAAAGTACAATATCAACATTTCTGTTCCCGAAGGCGGATCTGCAGTGACCAATCCTGCAAGTGCCAGTGTCGGTGATACTGTAAAGGTAATTCCGACACCTGATACCGGTTATGAACTTGATAAGATCACGCTTAATGGCTCGACACTGACCGGTAGAGAATTTGAGATGCCTGCAGGAGAGGCAAATGTAGTTGTTTACTTTAAACTGATCGATTATGATATCAATCTGAGCGTAGGACCTAATGGTACTGCAACCGTTTCAAAGAATCCTGCAAATTACGGTGATGTCATAACTGTCACTGCTACTCCTGTTGCCGGATATGTTCTCGATAAGATCATAGTTAACGGTACTGCTCTGAAAGCCGGTGTAACAACTTTCACGATGAGAAACGCTGCAGTTACTGTTTCTGTATCTTTTAAGAAAACCCAGTACTCGATCGACGTATCCGTATCTGGAGAAGGCGGAACCGCTTCTGCAAAGACTTCGGCCGCTGCTGAAGAGTGGATCGATATAAAATGCAATGCTGATACCGGTTATGTTGTTGATAAGATTACTGTTAACGGTTCGGCTATAACCGGAACCGGATTCCCTATGCCGGCAAAGGCTGCGAATGTAGTCGTAACGTTTAAGAGGGCTGTTTATAAGATCGCTTTGATCAAGCCTGTCGGCGGTACTGCAACAATTGCAAAGACAACAGCTTATTATGGTGAAAGCATTGCTGTCACGACCAAAGCTAATACCGGTTATGAACTTGATAAGATCTATGTAAACGGATCTCCGGTATCTTCCAAAACATCATTTACGATGCCGGCTTCTGATGCGGAAGTAGAAGCTGTTTACAAGCTGATCGACTATGATATCGAGGTAGAATGCGGACCTAACGGAACGGCAAGCGTTTCAAAGGATCCTGCAAATTATGGCGACAGGATCGTCATAACGGCTACACCTAACAGCCGTTATACCATCGAAACCATAAAGGTTAACGGTACGGAACTGGTCGGCACGATGGAATTTACTATGGGCAATGCGCCTGCAACGGTTGAAGTAACTTTCAAGAGAGCCGATTATACGATCAGCTCATCTGTATCCGGCGGCAACGGTAAGATATCAGTAGTCAAGATGGCAAACGGGGGTGATAGAGTTGCTGTTGAGTGCACACCGAATGCCGGTTACACGCTCGATAAGATCCTTGTTAACGGTAATGCCATAACCGGAACATCATTTACGATGCCTGCACAGGATACAACGGTCGAAGTCTCGTTTAAGTTAGCTGTTTACAGCATCTCGATAAACAAGCCGGCCGGCGGTACTGCAAAATTATCGAAGACGTCGGCTAATTACGGTGAACAGATCACTGTAACAGCAACACCTTCAACTGGCTACAGGCTTAAATCGATAACGGTCAATGATATTGAGATCGAGATCGACAGATTCAGCATGCCGGATAAGAACACTAATGTTGTCGTAACCTTTGAGAAGTTTGAATATGAGATTACGCTTAACCAGCCTGCTAACGGTACAGTAAGCGTAAATAAGAATCCTGCAAATTACGGCGATAAGATCACTGTTACGGCTAAACCTTCTGAAGGATATACGCTGGATACCATAAAGGTTAATGGTAAGGCTTTGTCGTCCGGAGTATATACATTCACGATGGGCAATGCTCCTGCAGAGGTTGAAGTAACTTTCAAGAAGATACAGTATTCGATCACTGTTTCATATTCATCCGGAGGAACGGCAACTTCTGATCCTAGGAAGGCCGGAATCAATGATCTGGTATCCGTTATCTGCAAACCGAATAATGGCTATGAGGTTGCCTCCATAACTGTTAACGGAGAGCCGGGAGAAGAATCCTTCTTAATGCCGGCAAAGAACACCAAAGTTTATGTCACATTCAAGAAGACGGATTATAGAATAACTTTAGCCTGCGGCCCTAACGGAGAGGCGGGAGTTACTAAAGATACGGCTAACATCGGCGACAAGATCACTGTTAATACCTATCCTAATCCCGGTTATGTACTTGACTTCATCAAGGTTAACAACAATCAGATCACAGGCAATACATTCACGATGGGAGCCGGAAATACAACAGTTGAGGTTCATTTCAAACTGAAGGATCTTAAGGTTAAGGTAACTGCACTGCCCGGAGGAACCGCAAAGGCTGATGTTACTACCGCGAAAATGGGTGAAACCGTCACGCTTACGGTTACGCCTGCTGAAGGATATAAACTAAGCTACATCATGGTTAACAATAAGAAGGCATTGATGGCTTTCGAGATGGGCGCTGAAGATGCTGAAGTTACTGTAGCTTTTGAAAAGATACCTTATAACATAAGCAAGTCAGTCGGTCCTAATGGTACCGCATCAATTGACAGTACTGTCGCCGTTATCGGTGAGCTGATCACGGTTAAGGTAACACCTGACGAAAACTACTATGCGATAGTCAAGGTTAACGGTGAGGATATCGGAGGCAATACATTCGTGATGCCTGCTTCGAACGTATCTGTAACAGTTACGTTTGAGAGAGTCAGCCAGTTGAGTGCCGGGGAAAGCGGAAAGGTTGGCAACGCCACATATACCGTGACCGGAGTTGCTCCTGAAAACGGAACCGGAACTGTAAGACTCGATAAGATCGAAGATAACGGAACAGCAGCTGTTGTGATTCCCGATACCGTCAGTATCAAGGGTTACACATACAGGGTAACAAGCATTGCAAGTTATGCGCTCGCAAACAATCCGTCAATGACAAGTCTGAAGATCGGAGCTTATGTCACTTCTGTTGGTAATTATGTTGCTTCCGGATGCAGGAACCTTACTAAGGTTTATGGCGGCAACAGACTGAAAACTATCGGCACAAGAGCGTTCAACGGATGCTCAAGACTGAAGTCGTTCAGTATTTCTTCTGCTGTGCTTTCTAAGATAGGTGCCTACTCTTTCAATGGTGACAGAAGTCTTAAGACAATTTACGTAAACAAGACGACCAAGCTTTCCAAGAAGGGCGTTAAGAAGTCGCTTAAGGGTTCCAAGGTCAAGACTGTTAAGGTAAAGAAATCCAAAGTAAGGAAATATAAGAAGTATTTCACAAAGAAGAATTGCGGAAGAAAAGTAAAGGTTAAGAAGTAAACCTATAAACTGAATGACAGGCCCCCGGACATTTGTGTCAGGGGGCCTTTTTATCCCTGTTGGAGTTTTATCTTTATCATAGTAAAATAACAGATGCGATAATTCGCTATTTCTTTTAAAGGGGTCAGGAAATGATACATCTTAAAGTGACATCGGTACTTCTGTCAGCCGCCATTTGTATGTCAATGGCGGTATCACCTGTTGCAGTATTGGCAGATGAAACAGAAGTTCCCTCAGAGACACAGACAACTGACACAGCAGAAACTAAAGAGACGGATAAACCGGCTCCAAAGGAAACAGAAAAGCCTGAACCTTCTGAAACGGAAATAAAGGAAACGGAGCCTTCTGAGACGGAGGATCCGGATACAAAAGAACAGGAACCTGAAAAAAAGGTGCCTGAAGAAAAAGGATCTGAAGAGCAGGCTGTTGAAAGACCGGAAACTGAAGAAGATAAGAAAGAAGCGCTGAATTCAATTGTTGCTTCCGGAAAATGCGGTCCTAAAGTTAATTGGTCCTTGGATAAAGCCGGTACATTTAAGATCACGGGCAAGGGTTCGATGACCGGTTATAATTGTGAGTATTCTAATGAAACGGATGCTTATGTTGTTGACTCGCCATGGTTCTCAAGAAGAAAAGAGATCAGGAAGGTTATTGTTTCAAAAGGTGTAACTACAGTCGGTTCATATGCATTCAGGGAATGTTCCAACCTTGTAAGTGTTTCGCTTCCGACAAGTCTTAAGATAATCGGCGACGGTGCGTTTGGTTTTTGTGAATCTATTACTAAGATCTCTGTTCCGAAGACGGTAACCCGGATTGGAGAAGGAGCTTTTTCTTCGGATTACAAACTAGTCAGCATTAACATTCCCAATGGTGTTAAGGAAATATCCGATTATACATTTTCATTCACAGCTTTGACAAATGTAGTTATTCCCTCAAGTGCTACTAGCATAGGTAAATATGCATTTTCGGGATGCAAGGCCTTAAAGAGCATAAAGATCCCTTCAAACGTGACGCATATAGACGATCGTGCGTTCCGCAATTGTACAAGCCTTGAAACAGTTGACATCGCGTTCGTTGGTCTGGATTGGATAGGAACATTTGCTTTTCAGAATTGCACCGGTCTGAAACATTTTCTGGTACCATTGTCTGTGATGTATCTCGATTCCCAAGCGTTTGGAGGTTGCGATAATCTCGAAGAAATAGAGATGAGTGAGACACTTTATAATGAATGCAAGGGCCTTGGGTATCCTTTCGTTGCAAAAGCAAAGGTATTTCACTATTTACCTGCAGGACAGGATTTTCCCGATGCCCAAAATGTCTATTATAGAGTCTTAAATCCGGAGATCAACGGCACGGGTACCGTAATGCTTTACACGATCCCTTATTCCATCGAAAAGGTTGTTATTCCAAGTGTCGTAACCGGCCCAGAAGGCGTTAAGTATAAAGTCGTCAACATCGACCCCTGGGCATTCAGATTCCATCCGAACATTAAATCTATTGTTATAGGTCCGAATATTACTTCCATTTACGATACTGCATTTGAAAACTGTACCAACCTTGTTTCCGTTACGGGCGGCGCCGGACTCAGAACTATCGGTACAAGAGCATTTAAGGGATGTACTAAACTTAAAACGTTCAATATATCTTCCAAGGTTCTGAAGAAGATAGGAGCTTATGCTTTCCAGGGGGACAGATACCTCAAGACATTATATTTAAAGAAAACGACCAAGCTCACCAAGAGCGGCGTGAAGAGGTCGCTGAAGGGTTCTTCGGTCAAAACGGTTAAGGTAAAGAAGTCTAAGCTAAAGAAATATAAGAAGTACTTTAAAAAGAAGAATTGCGGAAAGAAAGTAAAAGTAAAGAAGTAAACAATGCACCTGCAGTAAAATGCAGGTGCATTTCTTTTGCTTTAAGGGTACAATGGATAACGATTTTTACCTTAGGAGTTACGCGAATGATCTGCGATACGATATTGGATGCTGTCGGAAATACCCCGCTTATAAGACTTCACCGCATGGTAAAGCCGGGCTTTGCCGAAGTCTTGGTTAAGTTTGAGGGACTTGAAGTCGGAGGCTCCATCAAGACTCGTACGGCTCTGCGCATGATCGAGCAGGCCGAAAAAGACGGCAAGATCAATAAGGAAAGCATCATCGTTGAGCCGACCAGCGGCAATCAGGGAATAGGGCTTGCTCTTATCGGTGCAGTAAAAGGATATAAGACAGTCATAATAATGCCTGACTCCGTAAGCGAGGAGAGACGTAAGCTTGTCCAGCATTACGGCGCGGAAGTTATCCTTACTCATGACGACGGCGATATCGGCAAGTCCATCCGCGACTGCATCGACATCGCAAACGATATGAAGGCGAAGAATCCTAAGGTGTTTATCCCGCAGCAGTTTGAGAACCCTGCGAACCTTGATGCCCAGTATTACTGGACTGCAAAGGAGATCATTGAGGAAGCGGGAAAGAAGATAGATGGATTCGTCTCCGGCATCGGTACGGGCGGCACCATTACCGGTATAGGCAGAGCGTTAAGAGAAGTCAATCCCGAGGTAACAATCCTTGCAGTCGAGCCTGAGCACGCTGCGATCCTTTCAGGTGGCAGTATCGGCACACATGTTCAGATGGGAATAGGTGACGGCCTTATCCCGGCGATACTTGATACGAAGATCTATGACGGTATTGAGATAATTACAGACGAACAGGCACTTAATACATCCAAAGACTTAGCTCTCAAAGAAGGCATTCTCTGCGGTATTTCAAGCGGTACCAACGTTGCCGGAGCTTTGAGGCTGGCTGAGCGTCTGGGAGAGGGACACACCGTTGTTACTGTGCTTCCTGATACCGCAGAACGCTACTTTACAACACCTCTGTTCAACGAATAAATCGTAATTCGCAAAAAATATATCGAAATACGATAAATTTCTCTTGCAATTCAATAATGTGAGTGCTACTATATGCTCATGGAAAGCAATATTGAATCTCAAGGGAGGTAAAATTTATGAAGTATCAGAATGTTATCATCAGATGGTCTAAGATCGCCACTCTGTTATTTGTGGCAATGGTCCTGGTAGGAGATATTTTCGGTATTCCGATCACACAGTACATTTGTTATATCTGGGCTGAGGTATTTGATCCCGCAAAGTTTGCAGCGCTTGCAGTGGTATACTATCTTGGGACGGTCGGAACATATGTGATCCTTTTCAGCCTTTTAAAGCTCCTCATCAATATGGGCAAGGATGTTGTCTTTGACAGATGCAATCTGAAACTCATGAACATAATCGCATATACTTTTGTAGCGGTTGCAATTGACTGTATCGTCGGAGGTTTTATCTGGAGCGGATCTTTCATCCTCGCGATCCTCGCCCTCTTCCTGGCGCTTGTAGTCCAGAGCGTAAGAGTCGTTTTCGATAAGGCGATCACGATGAAGGAAGAACTTGATCTTACGATATAATTGAAGGGAGGACGATTAATATGATCATAGTGAACATTGATGTCATGATGGCAAAACGCAAGATCTCCTCCGGAGAACTCGCACAGAAGATCGGTATCACACCTGCCAATCTTTCTATTCTTAAGAATCAGAAAGCAAAGGCAGTAAGGTTTTCTACTCTGAACGATATATGCAAGGCGCTGGACTGCCAGCCCGGAGACATACTCGAATACAAAGAGGATTAATTCAAAATGGACAATAAGATCTACTTCCGCAGGGCGGGCATTTTGCTCGCCTTCCCTTTAGCATACGCTTACGCAAGACTGATATTGGTCGGACCTTTAAACGGCTGGCAGTTCTCAGCAGCATTAACGGCGGTATCACTTATATTCATCCTCGTATCTGAACTGGTCAGATGCGGAAGGAAAGAGTTTATCAGTAAGAATACAGGTGAGACTGTCTTCTGGTATGTAATGATGGTCTTATCCGCCATAACCGCACCTTTCGGCCCGAGTGAACTTCTTTCAGCGTTTGCTGTGCATCTTTGCGCAGTGTATTCCGTTCTTGTCTCCAACGATATCCTGCTGGGCGGAAGAACGGGCGGCTTTATCCCTGCGGACCTGATCCACGGTTTCTACGTAAAGTCCTTTGCAGGCTTCCCGAACTTCATTACCGACTGGTCGGCATTCAAGAAAGAAGGCGAAAAGAAGCATAACCCGGCAGCTATCCTGCTGGCTGTAGGATTCATCATCCTAATGTCCATTTTCTTTATCATTTCGCTTTCTTTTATTTCAAGTATCGATGAAGATATCGCTGCTTCTTTTGAGAATTTCTGGAATTCCATAGCAAGATACTTCAATAACGTAGAGCTGGACAAAATAATAGCAAGCTTCGTTTTAGCAATTCCTGTATGCTTTTACCTTTACGGTCTCATGTCCAGAAGCGCCAAGTCTGACGGAGCCAGAGAGAAAAGGATCGGAGCTAATATGGCTTCAGGCCTTGAAAGGGGCAGAAAGGTCCCTTGTGTCATAACCTGCATAAGCGCCGGATTCTTCGTTGCGCTCTATATCTTCTTCTTCATCAAGAGAACAGCATATTTCATGGGCGGATTTACCGGAGAGCTCCCCGAAGGAAAGCTGGTGGCTTACTTTGCGAGAGAAGGATTCTTCGAACTTGTCGGCATCATGGCGGTAAACATGTGCGTTTATCTTACGATATATCTTTTCGAAAAGAGGAATAACGCAGGAAAAACAACGCTTCCCGGCAGGATCCTTGTCACGCTCCTCATGAGCGAGAGCATTATATTTGCGGTTATCGCAATGAGCAAGCTCTGGCTGTACTTCAGCATCTACGGCTACACGCCCAAGAGGATGCTTGCAATGTGGGGCACGCTTGCACTGGGATTTGCAGCTCTCATGTCGATCCTGACCGTAAACCGCGGAAAGTCACACTTCCGTCTGGGCGTATTCTTTACGGCAGTTTCGTATATCGGTGTGTCGATCCTGTCCTGGATTCTTGGTTCGGTATGATGAGTCGTAGAAAAATTTTGTAAAAGTCCATAATATTTGATAATATGTTCTCGATTACATCCCGATAGGAATAAGGAGGGGAAATATTATGGCAAGGGCAATTTGTCCGCAGTGCGGCAAAGAGGTAGATCCATCTGAAGGTTATTGCGTTTATTGCGGTTACACTTTCGATGACGGACAGGTAAAGTCACCGTTCGCTTCGGCTTATAATCAAGGTCAGGCAGCCGGTGATTTTGAAGAGACTTCAGGCGGTGCGCCGGTATTGCGTTTTGACGGCAGCAGTATGGGTACAATGCCTATATCTTCAGGCAGGGGATCAAGTTCTGAGCTGATGTTCGGTATCGGTTTTTCAAGGATCCTGGCGATCTTTTTCGCCGTTTTGGTTCTTGTTTCACTTATGCTGCCGTTCGTCTCGGTCAAGATCATCGTTCCCAAGAAGCTTCTTCCGGCCGGCCCGAAGACTACTGCATTTATGAGATCAGTTCAGGAAAAGGACTTCAAATACAAGGATGACGGAAAAGATATTACCATCTCGAACTCTGTCAGCCTGATCTCATCAAGGACTTATTTCCTTTATCTCATAATCGGCGCTTGCGTAACGGGCATTATCTTCGCAATCAAAGGCAAGCCTGCCGTTTATCTGGTGTGCGGAATCGGAGGTGCATTGCTGGCTTTGTTTAATTACATGATGAACTTCTCGTCGATCGATGCGATCACCAAGAGCACCTATTTTTCAAAACTTGTATCGGCTGCCGGAAAACAAGGCATAATCTTTACGGTCGATAAGGGCGCAGGAGCTATTTTGATGCTGATCGGCGCTGTCGGTATGATCGTTGCCGCGGTTATCTTCCTTAACAACCACGCTGCGTACGACGACTGATTTCGTTAAATGGGACAATGTCCCCTGAAAGTGAAGAATTAAAAGTGTGCCGGATAACGATCCGGCATTACTTTTATTTATTTGCGATTATTTGTAAAATCACTATAATGGTATGGCTATGAAGATTCTGTCGGTTTCAATTCCTTGCTATAATTCCGCGTCTTACATGGAGACGTGTATTAAGTCTTTGCTTCCGGGCGGAGACGATATCGAGATACTCATCGTTGATGACGGATCCACAAAGGATAATACTTTTGAGATCGCTCAAAGATATGAAAGAGAGTATCCCGGCATAGTCCGCGCGATCCATCAGGAGAATGCGGGACACGGCGGCGCGGTCAATACAGGCATAAAAGAGGCTACCGGAGTTTTCTTCAAGAACATAGACTCCGATGACTGGGCTGATACTGATGTGCTCCTCAAGATCATCGGCATCCTTAAGGAACTTGAGTCGAAAGGTACTAAGGTCGACCTTTTCCTTGCCAATTATGTTTTCGACAGGGAAGACTCCGACAAGAAGACTGTTATGAGATTTAAAGGCGCTTTCCCTAAGGGGCGTCCGTTTACCTGGGATGAAGTCGGTCATATGGGTCAGTCCCAGTTCATAATGATGCATACCATTATCTACAGGAGAGACGTTCTTATCGCCAGCAGGACGGAGCTTCCCAAGCACGCTTATTATGTCGACAACATCTATGCGTTCCAGCCGCTTCCCTTTACGAAGACGATCTACTATCTTGACGAGGCTCTTTATCACTACCGCATAGGACGCGCGGATCAGTCCGTTAACGTTCAGGTCCAGTTAAAGAACATCGATCAGCAGATAATGGTCGATAAGCTCATAACTGATATCTATGTCAACAGACCTAAAGATCTCTCCGCAAGGCTCGAAAAGTATCTGATCGCCTTTGTCAAACTGATGTACTGCGCAACGAGCGCCATACTGCTTGTCGGCGGCACTCCCGAGCTGCTTGCCAAGAAGGATGAACTCTGGAATTACCTTAAGCAGGCTGATCCTGTTGCGTATAAGAAGGTGAGGAGAAGCTTCATGGGCGGATGGATGAACATTCCAACTGCGCTCGGAAGAAAGATCTCTGTTGCGGGTTACAAGATCTCGCAGAAAATATTTGCTTTTAACTGACGGGTAATATGGATAAGTTTAAGACAGTCGGAAAATACATTCTGAATTTCTTTATCATTCTTTTGGTGGGATGCCTTGCCATTTATCTTACGGTAGGCAAGGAGATCGGTACGGTCTTTGAAGCGGTCAAGACCGCAAAACCTCTGATCCTTGCCGTTATGGGATGCGTAATGCTCATTTACTACATGATCGACGCGCTGATCCTTTACATCATCTGCAAGGCCAGAGGCCATAAACTTAAGCTGAAGCAGTCATTTGTAACCAACATGACCGGTGTTCTGTTCAGTGATCTTACGCCTTCTGCCACAGGCGGTCAGTTCGCGCAGGTCTATGTTTTCCATAATCAGGGAATACATGTCGGACAGTCTTCGGGAATACTGACGGTCGTTTTCATTACTTACCAGATCGTCATCATCACATATGCAACCATTGCAATGCTCGTCAATGCACCTGCGATATTCCAGAACCGTCAAAGCATAATGATCGGGATCATCGGATTCGTGGTCAACGTTGTCATAACGGGAGGTTTCTTTCTCGTCACCAAGTCTGCCAAGGCCCATGATTTCTTTATAAACAAGTTCATCGGCTTCCTTGCTAAGATAAAGATCGTAAAGGATTACGAGAAGACATCCAAAGAAGTAAGCGAATCTTTCGAGGAATTCAGGGACGAGTCGGCTCAGCTTTTTGCACAGAAGAAGCTTTTCATTGAGGTCTGCCTCTGCCATGTTGTTAAGCTGACGTTTTTCTATACACTGCCTTTCTTTGCCGCTATGGCATTGGGAGTTCCGGTTACTGCAGCCGAACTTCCGAAATACATCTCACTTGCTGCGGCCATCAGTCTTTTCAACACATTCATGCCGCTCCCGGGCGCATCAGGAGGAAGCGAGGCCAGCTTTGTAATGCTCTTCGGTTTCCTCGGAAAGACCATCGTTTCAACTGCAATGCTCCTTTGGAGAGTATTTACGTTCTACTTCGGACTTATCATAAGCCTTATAACGGTTGCCGTTGCCAAAGAAACTAAAGGCGGCATCGTTAAGGCCGCCTCAGGTAAGAATGAAGAATCTGTTGAAGGGGATACCGCTATCAATCCTCAGGCGGTATCGGAAGAGTAGCACCGCCGAAAGGCATGCAGATTACCGAGCAGTCCTCGCCGTACTTTGCGTATGCTTCATCAAATGCCTGCTGTGCCGAATGCATGGGCTCGAGGAAGATGCTCCTTACAAAATCGTCATCCATCTCAGAAATAAGAACGATCTTTGCGTGCTTTAATACCATTGCGATGGCTGCTGCTTTGTGACCGCCAAGCTGGAAATCCTTTCCGACTCTTTCGATGAGCTCATCCGGTGTGTTTGCCGTCGTGAGCCATTCTTCAAACTTGGCACTGCCGAGACCTTCATTGCATGCGCCGACGACAATGATGGTGCCGCCGTCCCTGACAGCATACTTTGAGTTGTCCAGAGCCTTCTGGGTCTGGTAAAGGTTAGCATCCTTGGGCGCGCCTCCCTGTGAGACAATAACTATGTCGGCTCTTCTCTTGAGAGGCTTTCTATACATCTTATCGAGATATCTGCAGCCTGCTCTGTGAGCTTCGGTAACATCACCGGCTACGCAGTAAACGATATGCTTATGTTCGTCCAAAACGGGGTTTACGATAAAGCTTAAGTGGCAGAAAGTCTCTGACTCTTCGATATCAGCTCTTATGGGATTGCCGTTGAGGTTGCCTGCGCAGGCTTTCTCGTCGACCATCATGCTGTGGTTTGCCTGAATGGCGGAAGGTGTGGAGACGCCCGGCATCAGCGCCTTGGCACCGCCGGAATACCCGGCGAAATAGTGGAATTCGATATTTCCAACGCCGATCCTGAAATCAGCTTCTGCTACGCTCCTTGTGATGTCAACGGGAGTTCCTCTTGAAGTCGTTCCCATGTGGATGCAGTCGTTCGGATCGCTGTCTACGCATTCGACTTCGCTGTAAACACGCTCTCCGACAAGTTTTTTCTTCTCTTCCTCGGTGTGGCAGCGGTGGGAACCGAGCGCGAAAACGACCTTGATGTCCTTGGGATCGCACCCGCCCTCATAAAGCTCGTCAAGGATAGAAGGGATGACGTCAAAGCTCGGAAGCGGCCTTGATATGTCGCTCGTGATTATGGCGATCTTCTGTCCCGGTTTTGCAAGGTCTTTGAGACGTGGAGAGCCTATCGGATTCAAAAGCGCGTACTTAACGGCATCGGGGCCGCGGCGCTCATGCTCGATGTCGGTTGCTAAAAGTATGTCATCAAGGTTCTTGTCGGGAATGTCCACGACCTGTGTCGTTTTTCCGTAACCGAATTCAACTTTCATAATGTGCCCTCCGTATTTTCGTATTCATTATAATAGCAGACCGTGAGCGAAGGATAAGGCTTTTTGTGTTTTTAATGTTTATTTAGTATAATTTTTTACTGTAATTGCACAAAAGGAGAGAATCAGTGAGGGTCTGTTTTACCGGAGATATTGTAGGCGCGGCAGGAAAGAGGGCTTTTTGTTCCATCATGCCCCGTTTTAAAGCCGAAAACGGTATAGACTGCCTTATTGTAAACGCTGAGAACTCCACACACGGCATGGGCGTGTCGATAAATGTCATCAATGACCTTATGGCTGCCGGTGCAGACGGTTTTACTTTAGGCAATCACGCTTTTTCAAACAAGGATTTCATTACACAGGCTCCCAAGGTCAAAAACTGCGCGAGACCTGCGAATGTCACGCCTTCCTGGCCCGGATACGACTATTTCGTTTTCGAGAAAGGAAATGAGCGACTCGGCGTATTCAATCTCCTGGGACAGGTGTTTTCAGGCGTAAATGCCGATGATCCGTACTCAAAGGCGGATGAGATCATTGATAAACTCAGGAAAGAGGAACGTTGCACATCGATATTCCTTGATTTCCATGCCGAGCTGACTTCCGAAAAGATCGTCATGGGACGCTATCTTGACGGAAGGGTATCCGTTGTTGCTGGCACGCATACACATGTTCCTACTGCAGATGAGAAGATCTTTCCGGGCGGAACAGGTTATATCACCGATGCCGGCATGACCGGAGCAGAAGATTCGGTTCTCGGCATGAAGACTGAAACATCGGTTACAAGGCTTGTCTACAAGATGTCTGCGCGTTATGAACCTGCAAATGGTCCTGCCTCTGTTTGTGGTATAGTCTTTAATACTGATGCCTCCGGAAGGTGTCTTGATATAAGAAGGTTTTGCGAGTATGAGTAAAAAGAAGAATCACAGTTCTATAAAGGGATTGGAACTTATGATCCTGTATGTCTTTCTGATGCTGTTCCTTGTTGTGGCAGATCAGATAGTAAAGAGAGCGATCGATTTCTCGATGGAATACCAGGCATCCGTTCCGATCATCGAGAACTTCTTTTCTTTATACTATGTGCGCAATACCGGAAGTGCTTTCAGCTTTTTAGCAGATAAAGAATGGGGCATCACCGCCCTTACGGTCATTTCCTCCGTGATGGGGGTCTTTGTACTCGTACTGATGGGCATTGCCTGCAAAAAGCAGCTGAAGCTCCTTGGTTTTGCTTTCAGCCTTATTGCAGCCGGCGCCTTCGGCAATCTCATCGACAGGGTTTACTGGAAGTATGTAATCGATTACCTCAGATTCGATTTTGGCGAGTATACTTTTCCGATATTCAATCTGGCAGATATCTGTGCGGTCGTAGGAACTATCATCCTCATGGGTATCATAATCTTCGGTGCCAAGTATTTTGACACTTTCTGGGGTTCTTCTGACAAGAAGAAAAAGAAGGACAATGCTCTAAAAGCAGAGAAGACAGATGATATAAAGGCTAAAGAAGTTAAAGAGACTGTTCAGGATGATCAGGAACAGTCAGGTGAAGATTTTGGGGAAGAGGACGAAGCCGTTCCTGAAAAAGCCGGCGTCCGTTCTGCACCTTTATTCCTGAACTCCGGAAATTTTGAAGAACAAGATGACGAAGATTGATCTTAATTGCAGCACGTCCGGGATCAGACTCGATGTTTTCATTTCAGAAAACTGCGGAAAAGACTATTCAAGGTCTTTCTATAAGAGGCTCATAACCACTGGCATGGTAACTGTCAACGGGCAGGTTCCGTCCAAGGCCGGCATGATCCTTGAAAACGGAGACCGAGTCGAAGTTACTTTCCCCGAGCCCGAGAACAGTGACAACATTCCGCAGGACATACCGCTTGATATCGTATATGAGGATTCCGATCTTCTGGTCATAAACAAGCCCCAGGGCATGGTCGTCCATCCTGCGGCAGGCCATCATGAAGGCACGCTGGTCAATGCGCTCCTGGCTCATTGCGGCGGAGAGCTTTCCGATATCAACGGCGTTATAAGGCCCGGCATAGTTCACCGTATCGATAAGGATACATCCGGTCTCATACTCGCCTGCAAGAATAACGAAACTCACCTTGCTCTTGCCGATATGCTTTCCAGACACGAGATCATCAGGGAATACCGCGCTCTCGTATATGGCGTCATTTCAGAAGAAAAAGGCAATATCGATGCCCCCATCGGCAGATCTTCTTCGGACAGGAAGAAGATGGCTGTCGTTAAGGACGGCAAATCCGCGGTAACGCATTTTACTGTAGTCAAAAGATACGCTGAAGCTACTGATCTTCTGCTAAGGCTTGAAACGGGAAGAACACATCAGATAAGGGTTCATATGGGGTATATCGGACATCCTGTGCTTGGTGATCCGGTCTATGCCGCAAGGCGTCCCAAATTCGGCCTGGAGGGACAGGCGCTTCACAGCTGTTCTGTTACGTTTGTACATCCGAGGACCGGTGAGACCATGCATTTTGAGGCACCTGTGCCGGCATATTACGAGGAAGCCCTGAAGCAGCTGAATCCGCTTTAAGATTGACGATAAGCTTAATTTGAAAGATAATTCAGATATGACGGAGAAATTGGACATTCAAGCCGCTTCAGACAGTGCTGTCGGCGTCTATTGGAAGAAGATTGCCTTGGCATTCGGCGTTGGCATTTCCCTCGATGGCGGCGGAGTCGCCATTGCAGGTGATGACAGCCTTTCTGTTTTGCGCGCAAAAAGCGTTCTTTCAGCATTGTCGGATTTCGCCAAGGAAGGTGAGATTGATGAGACACTCCCGGATTATCTTATCTTTCTTGCACGTGAAGGAAAGCTTGAGGAATTCCTTGAACAGGGTGACAGGGTGTTCTATGCAACGCCGTCCGGACGCCCCATCAAGGCAAAGACACTCGGCCAGCGCGTTTATATTGATGCGCTTGAGAGGAGTGAACTGGTTATCTGTTCAGGTCCTGCGGGAACCGGAAAGACTTTTCTCGGAGTTGCCATGGCTGTCAAGGCTTTGAAGTCACGCGAGGTCTCAAGGATCATCCTGACAAGACCTGCGATCGAAGCGGGCGAGCGCCTGGGTTTTTTGCCCGGAGACATCGAAGAGAAGGTCGATCCTTACATGAGGCCGCTCTATGATGCGCTTTCCGTGCTGCTCGGAACTGAATCTTTTGAAAAGTATTACGATAAAGGACTTATAGAGGTTTCGCCCCTTGCTTTCATGAGGGGAAGAAACCTTGACGATTGTTTCGTCGTGCTCGATGAAGCGCAGAATACCACTTGTGAACAGATGAAGATGTTCCTTACGAGGATCGGTCTTAACTGCAGGGCTGTCGCTTGCGGCGATTTCACCCAGATAGACCTTCCGAGAGGCGTTGAGAGCGGACTCAAGGATTCGATCAACGTTCTTCGCGGCGTTGAAGGGATCAGCATAGTCAGCATGAATGACAGCGACATTATCCGCAACAGCCTTGTTCAGAGGATCGTAAGGGCATATGAGAAGGCAGGGCAGAACAAATGAACACCGATAAGAAAAAAGCCGGAAAACCGTTGCTGCATCACATCCTCGCGCTCACGCTTGCTGCCGTGTCAGTAATTGCGATCGTATATTACGGCTCGCTTCCGGTAAGTTATGACTACAAGATCGGATCGATCGCCGTTTCGGATATCTATGCGCCCAGATCTTTCACGGATACATATGAGACTAAAAGAAGGGCGATCATTGCAAGAGAGAATGCCGATGACATCTTCGTAAAGTCAACAACTGTTTCTGACGAGAATATCAGCCGAACGAAGCAATTCTTCGATCTTGCTGACCAGGTCAGGACAGACCTTATGAGGGAGAGGATCACAAATTCTCAGCTGTCTTCCACAGAAGGTGCGAACAGGCTTGCAAGGAAAGTTTCACAGACATTGAAAAAGGAGATCCCCGCATCCAGGCTCGTTGCATTCATCGATATGAGCTCTACGGCATTTCCTTTCATACGCGATAAGTCAGTTTCCATGGTTCAGCTCCTCATGACTGAAGAGATCGGCCAGGATGACCTTTCTACCAAGATCATGCTTCAGATAAGCAGCTTCAAACAGACGTCACCTTCTTATTCAAGTTATGCCGACTCCATGTCCGCGGTGCTTCATGCGATCATCGAGCCTAACATAATCTATGATGAGACGGCATCGGCTGATGCTGCAGAGAACGCATACAATGCGGTAATGAACGATCCTGTCACGATCGACAAAGGTTCTAGACTTGTTGAGAACGGAAGCAAAATCGATGAGCACATCTACCAGAACCTTGTAGATCTCGAACTTATCCGTGACAATAAATTCGACCTCGTCATTCTTTTGAGAGTCACGCTTTATATTGCGGTACTCGTAATATGCGGATTGTTCTATCTGAATTCGGAAGTGAAGAGGTTCTCCGTCGATAATCCTGTTTTCTACATGCTTATCGTTACATTCATTGTGCCTGTCGCCGCTTCTATATATCTCTCACGGCTTTCTCCGCTGTTCTGCATAGTCGTATTCTTTACCGCGGTATCTTCGACCTATCTCGGAACGCATAACGGAATCATTCTTTCATTGCTGGATTTCATGCTCATATGGCCGGTTTATAATTTCGATGCTCAGCTGCTGTTCATCAGCGTTATCGTTATCATTTCCTGTGCCGTTTTCGCGGGAAAATCATCAAGGATATCCTCCAATGCTTCGATTATCCTGTATCCGACGATCGCCGCTGTTACGGCTTCGCTCTGCTACGGATTCCTTAACGGCGCTACCCGTGATGAATTCATCAATTCAGGTGTTTTCTCCCTGATCAGCTGCATCGCTTCTCTTGTAGCGGCAGTCGGTCTTTCTCCGATCTACGAACTCCTCAGCAATGCGGCTTCTCCTGTTAAGCTCATTTCGCTCAGCCAGCCGGGACAGCATCTGCTTAAGAGACTCTTCATGGAAGCTTCAGGTACATATTCACATTCAATGATGGTCGCAAATCTCGCAGACTCCGCAGCAGAAGCTATCGGTGCCGATGCGCTCCTTTGCAAGGTTGCAGCCTACTATCATGACATCGGAAAGCTCGAGGCTCCGATGTACTTCACCGAAAACCAGACTGACGGAAATAACCCTCATGATGCTCTTCCGGTTATGGACAGCGTTAAGATTATTACGGCTCATACGGAGGACGGAGTCAAGCTCGCCAAAAAGGAGCATCTTCCCATGCCCATCATCAAGATCATCGATGAGCATCACGGCAATTCAGTTCCCGCATATTTCTATTACAAGGCATGCGAAGAGGCCAAGGCTAAGGGCCTCGAACCGCCGGACATCAACAATTTCAGATACAAAGGACATATACCTTCTTCAAGGGAATCCGCTGTCGTCATGCTTGCGGATACCACGGAGGCTGCAGTAAGGTCCAAGAAGATCACCACTGCCGACGGCGCTGAAGAGCTTATCAGGACTTTGGTAAAAGATAAGATCGAACACGACCAGCTGATCAATTCGGGTCTGTCATTTGATGATATCGAGAATATCATCCGCTCATTCAGGCAGATCTACGAAGGTATGTTCCACGAAAGGATCAAGTACCCCTCATGATCATAAAGACAGTATTTTCAGACGAAAAGCATCCGGAAGAATCACTCGGATCCGTACTTGGATATATTCCAGGGCTTTCAGAAGCAGTGTGCTCTGAAGAATTTCTTTCGCCTCAGGTGTTAAGGACTATGAAGGAAGCGTATGTTACGCTTTCTTTCGTTACCCCGGAAGAGATAAAGGAAGTCAATTCCGAGCAGCGCGGATTTGATAAAGAGACTGACTGTCTTTCGTTCCCGATGTTTGACATAAAGGACGGAAGCTTTTTGGAGATACCTTCGGCAGGCGACTATGAGACTGACGAAGATGGAAATGAGGCTCTCTGCTACGGCGATATCCTTATAAATCTCTCTGCTGCTGAAACGCAGAGCGAACAGTACGGACATTCGTTTGAGAGGGAAGTCGTTTTCCTCGCTGCGCATTCGCTCCTTCATCTTTTCGGATACGACCATATCGAAAAGAAGGACGAGAAACTAATGATCACCAAGCAGAAGCGTCTCATGGCTGCTTTGGGTCTTGCTTTCGACGACGAGCTCGAAGATGTTTACGAGATGGATGATCACGCAGACGAAAAGAGTTCCGGTGCTAAGGAAGAAGATGATTTCATCCCTGCGGGAACGCCATGTGCCCACTGCGGAACAGTTGCTCTGCTCGGGCGTCCGAATGTCGGAAAGTCCACGCTTTTAAACTGTATCGCGGGAATGAAGATCGCGATCGTTTCCCATAAGCCGCAGACAACAAGGACCAACATCAGGTCCATCTATAATACCGAAGATACGCAGATAATCTTTACGGATACTCCCGGTGTGCATAAGCCGGGAACCAAGATGGGCGGCTTCATGGTTGAGAGATCATTCAGGTCTGCCATCGCAGCTGACGTTGTTCTTCTCATTGCAGACGGCAGGTTCAAAGAACCCGGCAGCGTTGAAAAGCGTCTTATCGCTCTTTGCCGCGAGAATAAGAAGAGAGTTGTTCTTGCGATCAACAGGGAAGACGAAGTAGGCAGAAACGCATTGCTTCCCATAACCGCTAACTATTCGCAGCTTTATGATTTCGAGGATGTTGTTCCCATAAGCGCAAAGACAGGCAGAGGCGTTGATACGCTCCTCAAGGTCCTTACCGGCCTTCTGCCCGAAGGCCCGAGGCTTTATGACGGAGAATACCTGACCGACCAGACCGAGCGTGAGATCGCAGGTGAGATGATCCGTGAACAGATCCTTCACTATACCGATCAGGAGATACCTCACGGTACGGCTGTCATCGTTACCGAGTTTAAAGAGACTGCCGATGAAGACGGACAGGATGAGTATGACCGTTCCATTGTTGTCATCAAAGCTGATATCCTCTGCCTCAGGAAGACTCATAAAGGAATACTAATCGGTGAGGACGGCAAGATGATCAAGAGGATCGGAACTGCCGCAAGAAAGAATATCGAGAGGATGCTCGGATGCAAGGTCTATCTTGATCTTTACGTTAAGGTCAGGGAAGACTGGCAGAACAACGATGCCATCTTAAAGGAGACAGGTCTTTCCGATACGGAGGAAGACTGATGGAACCGTTCTCCTGCAGGGGGATAATCTTAGCTTCGCGTGAATTCAAGGAAAAAGACCGCCTGGTCTCCGTTCTTACGGCAGACAGGGGGCTTGTCACCATCTGCGCAAAGGGCTCCGGACGTCCCGGAAGCAAATCTGCATTTGCATCTATCCCGTTTATGGTCTGTGATTTCGTCGTCAGCGTTTCTCACGGATACTACTATCTCAAGGAAGGAAGCATCGTCGAAAATAACTCGGACATAATGAACAGCCTTGAGACCATGACCTGTGCGTCACACATGGCTTCGTGCCTTCTTGATTCGACATTTCAGGGAGACATGGCGCATGAAGCTTACGAACTTGCGGCATATGCGTTCTACATGCTCGCAAAGAATCCCAAGGACTATCTCGTTATCTATTCGGCTTTCAACTGGCGTCTGCTTACTGTAGCCGGACTTACAGTAAGATACGAAGTCACAAATAACGGCGGTGAAGCTGTCTCGCCGGGTAATTCATATCTCGTAAGCCTTACCGGCGGAACGATCGAGATTGCAAAGAACACAAAGGCGGGACGCCTTACGGGAACCGACTACCGCATTCTTTCCTTTGACTGCATCGATGCACTTAACTATTTTGCTGATTGTCCTGTAAACAGGCTCTTTACGGCAAAGGCATCGGATTCAGTGTTATCAGATCTTAAGGATTTCACGACCGCATATCTTTCGGTCCAGTTCGATAAAGATTACGACGGGCTGAAGCTGCTTGATGAAATTGCTGCAGGCAGAAGATAAGACGTCAGATCCTCCAGTGATCCGGGAACAGCATTACATATTCTGGCGTTTCGAGCCTGGAATCTATGAGAAGTGCAAAACCGGTATCTTCCTCGGTCCTGATAACTCGTCCGACAGCCTGAAGTACCTTCTGCCAGCCCGGGAACCTGTATGCGAAAGCAAATCCGTCACCGAACTTCTCAGAATAGTAATTGAGAAGGATCTGCCTTTCGGGGGTGACCTTTGGAAGTCCTACTCCGACAATTATTACTCCTGAAAGCCTGTCTCCGACCAGATCTATTCCTTCACCGAAATGACCGCCCAATACAGCCGTGCCTATCAGCAGGCCTTTGGATGCTTCGGCAAATGCCGAAAGGTAATCGGTTTTGTCTTTCTCGGTCATTTCGGGAAACTGCGAAACAACCCTGCAGGAATCTTCACCGGATCCTTTGCCGTCAGCGCCAAGCCTTTCAGAGACCATGGGCATTATCTGGTTCATATATTCAAATGAAGGGAAGAAGACCATATAGTTACCGGTCATTCCTTCAAGCGCGGATATTATCTTTCCGGCAAGTTCGTTCTTCGTTGCGTCGCGGTTCTTGTACGCCGTGCTGATCTCTGTATCGATCATGATCTCGAGATTCTCGGGCGGGAAAGGGGAAGGGAGCTGAAGAGTTGAGGTATAATCAGCATCTCTTCCGACAAGACAGTTCTTGTAATACTCAAAGGGCGAGAGCGTTGCCGAAAAGAATATCACCGGGAGCTTATCCCTGATTATGCTGTCGAGCTTTGCCGAACAGTCTAGACAATCAAGAGTCAGGACAATGTCTGCTTTGTCCTTGCCCATGGTAGTAATGTAGGAATTATCAAAGTAGTGTTCGAGGACAGTTAGGAAATATCTTGCCTCAAAGAAGAACTTCATTGCAGTCCTTCTGGTCTGGCCCTGTTCAATGCCGTCCAAGATATCTCCCAGACACTTTACGGTGTACCACATCTTGGCGTAGAGCTTCCTCGGAGGCTGCCTCATGGCTTCCCAGCCGTCAGTTCTTATGATCTTGCGTTCTTCGGCTTCTTCCAGCACGGCAAAACAGGAACTGTTGTTCATGAACATCTGCGAAGCCGTAACGAAATACTGTCTTAACTGGTGGATGAGCGCTGAGATCCTGGTGTCCCTGTCATTGAAATCCTTGATCATCTCATCGATAAGGCTTAACGAGAATGAAGCGGAGAACATATCCCTGCCGCGGTCTATCATGTTGTGTGCCTCGTCAACGAGGACTGCGCATCTCGGTTCACCCGGGTCATCAGACATAAGCTTTACTCTCGGATGAAATATATGGTTATAGTCTCCGATGATTACAGTGCAGAATTCCATGGTGTCTATCATGAATTCATGAGGGCACAGACCGAAACGTCCCGCGATCTCTGAAACGATATCCGGAGTGATCTCATCTCTGGTGAGTATCTCTTCCAATGCGGGCTTGAGCTTGCCGTAGTAGTTCTTGGCAAGAGGACAGAACTTGGCATCGCACTCAGTGCCATAGGGACACATTTTCTCTTTGGACTGAAGCAGGATGGACCTGATCAGAAGCCCCTTGGCGCGCATGTCATTTAAGGCTTTTGATGCAACATCTCTGGTTGCTGTCTTTGCGGTCAGATAATAGATCTTCTCGTATCTTCCGCGCTGAAGGCCTTTGATCGCAGGGTAGAGCGTAGAGATGGTCTTGCCTATGCCCGTCGGTGCCTCTACGAAAAGAGTGGATCCAGAAGTGAGCGAGAGAAGGGCCTTCTTCATGAATTCCTTTTGTCCCGAACGGATGACATCGTAAGGGAATGTGGCCTGCTTTACGGAAGACATCATCTCTCCGCCGTAATCAAGAAGGCGCTTCGCAAAGACTGCATACTCCATGCATACCGATTCGAAGAAGGTCTCCGCTTCTTCATAAGACATCGCATAGCTTTCTTCATAAGCTTTGAATGTTGTGACGGAAACGTATCTGAGTGTCAGAGTGACATCCATGACGTCGCTGTTGGAGAAGATGTACATCGCTCCGTAGAGCTTGAGCTGTGTGATATGCTCGGGTCTTACCAGACTCTTGAAACTGTCCCTTGCGGAATTGAAAGACTTGATCTCGAAGATCCTCGGAGCCTTGTTCTTCTCCTCCAGGAGAGCGTCAAAACGGCCCTGGACGCGGAGATTCAGACCCGGCTGGCCGTCATAGACCCAGGAAAGCTGTTCTTCGGTGGTAACGACTTCACCGTATTCTTTCTTAAGTTCCGAAAAGACCTTCTGGTGAAGCCTGGTCCCCTCGATGCCGCTGACAGACTGATATGACCCGCCGGCAAGGTCGCCTGCGCGGGATACGTACTGTGAGAGGGATGTAACTGAAACCGAGATCTCTTTCATAGGATAATTATATAGTTTTTATTTATTCATTAAAGGAGACAACTCTAGGTTGTCCGCTAAGTCAAAAGCCGATATTGAAAAAAGAAAACCGTTGTTATAGAATTTACGGGCACGCAGATGTGGTGGAATTGGCAGACGCGCTAGCTTCAGGTGCTAGTGGGAGCAATCTCGTGCGGGTTCAAGTCCCGCCATCTGCACCAAATGATATCAATTTCCCTCATATTTCTTACAAATATGAGGGTTTATTTTTTTTGATTTATTTGTATACTCTTGCCATTGTAAAAAAATACACAGGGGGAAGTTTTTTATGCAGAGCATTAAAACAAAGGTGCTTACAATGTTTATGTCATTCGTCATGGCAGTGGCAATGTTTCCGGCACTTGGTTCCAACGCGGCAACATTAGCATGGACTTATAACAACATTGTATATAAGTTCAATGAATCTACTGGAGTTATGACTGTTACCGGTACTGGTGAAATGTTTAATTTTACCGCATTAGACACAAATGGTGACAAGAGACCTGACAAAACAAACGCACCTTGGTTCGATACCAAGACAAATTATTACTATAAGATCAAGAAAGTAATTATTGGTGATGGCATTACCAAGATCGGTGATAATTCTTTCTGCAGATGCTACAATATCGAGAGCGTAGAATTTCAGAGCACTGGAAGCCTCAAGACTATCGGTACACAGGCTTTTTATGATTGCTATCATCTTACAAGCCTCGGGCTTCCTAACGGCCTCGTAACTGTTGGCAGAAATTCTTTCGCGTATAACAGTGCTTTGCAGTCTGTTTCAATTCCCAATACAGTTAAGACGATCGCTTATGGTGCTTTTGCTTGTTGTTCAAATCTTGCAAAGGTTTATATTCCCAAAAGCGTTTCTTCACTCGGAGACTTTGCTTTTAAGAGCAATTACAAGCTTTCTGCCGTAACCGGTGGCGCAGGTCTTACATCTATCGGCAGACAGGCTTTCGAATATACATATAAGCTCAGAACATTTAGCATCACATCTAAGAAGCTTTCAAGAATCGGTCAGTGCTGCTTCTATTGTTCCGGTCTTAAGACTATCAAGATCAAGAAGACAACAAAGCTTAAGAAGAAGAAGGTTAAGGGTTCTCTCTATCTCTCTTCCGTTAAGACCGTTAAGGTTAAGAAGTCAAAGGTTAGAAAGTATAGAAAGTTCTTTACTTACAGAAACTGCGGTAAGAGAAGAGTTAAGGTTAAGAAGTAATTCATTAACGAATCTGATAACGGAGCCCGGCATATGCCGGGCTCTTTTTATTGCTATAATACGCAGTATCAAATGGTGAGGGTGACTATGAACGGCAAGACTTTATATGTTTCAGACCTTGACGGTACGCTGATGCATAACGATCTTTCAATATCTGATCATTCTGTCGGGGTCATTAATGAACTGGTGGAAAAGGGGTTCGGATTCACTTACGCAACGGCTCGCTCCATAAACAGTGCCAGAGAGATTACGGGCCGGCTGAAGCTAAAGCTTCCGGTAATTACCAGAAATGGAGCTGTCCTGGCTGACAATACAACCGGAAAGTATTTGGAAAAGGCTGTTTTTACCGGAGCAGAGGTAAAGCTGTTAAAGGAACTCATACCGGAGCTCCCAAGGTGCGGTTTTGTATCCTGTTTTATCGGTGACGATATGATCAAGGCG
Organism: Clostridiales bacterium; assembly: GCA_017478485.1. GTDB lineage: Bacteria > Bacillota > Clostridia > Saccharofermentanales > Saccharofermentanaceae > Saccharofermentans. The sequence continues at coordinate 172,003 of JAFVDI010000003.1, forward strand.
TATGTTCCGGCAGTGCATACAAAGTGCTTTCAGGCTTATCTCGATTACTATAAAGATGACCGTGCCAAGACCGAAGTTGCAGATCTTGACGGGATGTTCTGCGGAGTCCCGGGCTATGTAACTTTGATAAGTGACAAAGAAGACCTTGAACCCGTATATGAAAGAGTTAAGGATTATCCCGGCTGGGAATGCATATTCCAGAAGGATATATACAGGGACGAGTACTGGCTTGAGATATGCCCTCAGAACTGCACAAAAGCCAAATCCATTCTAAAACTTAAAGAGAAGTACGGTTTTGAAAGAGTCGTTGTTTTCGGTGATTCCGTGAATGACCTTCCGATGTTTAAGGCGGCTGACGAAGCTTATGCTGTAGCCAATGCCATAGATGAATTGAAAGCGGCTGCCACGGCCGTAATCGGCAGCAATGAGGAAGATGCCGTCGCTTTGTTTCTTAAAGAACGGCTTGCAGCAGACTGACAACCGGCATAAACAAACTGTATAATGAGAAGAAAAGATGCAGGCGGAACGGGAAACAATCTGTTAAGGAGTCCTGATGGCTAAGAAGATCAACGCGGTGCTGGGCATCTCGATTATAGTTATATTTCTGGTCCATATCCTTTATGAGATCGTTGCTTATCTGACGTTTTATTACAACCCGGCCGTTACCAAGATCATTGCCTATACCGCTCTCGTTGCAGTTGTCCTTCACATTCTTTTGAGCGTTTACATCGTGGCTTTTGTTCATGACAAAGGGAAGGGAATGAAATATCCGGCATTAAACGCGAGGACGCTCATTCAGCGCATCACCGCCGTTCTTATGACCGTTCTGGTCATCTTTCACATGAATACTTTTATGCTCTTGTCCATGAACGCAAAGACCAACATGCCGGCCTTTGTACTCGTACTTGCCGTTCAGATAATATTCTATGCATCCGTTCTTTTGCATGTGGCAGTTTCTGCGGGGAACGCCCTGATCACACTGGGCATGGTCACATCAGGCAAGACACGGAAAAAGATTGATATTGTTGTCTGGATCATCTGTGCCATCCTGTTTGCTGCAGCTTCGGTCATTATCGTTAAGACACAGGTCGCAATGTTCCTCGGCCAGGGAGGTGCATCATGAACAGGGTTCTGATAATAGGAAGCGGAATATCCGGACTTACCTGTGCCATTGAAGCTGCTAAAACCGGTTCTAAAGTTATCCTTGTTTCGCCATTTCCGTCTGAGAGATCGCAGTCAGTTCTTGCTGCAGGCGGTATAAATGCCGTTATGACCGCAGATGACGGAGACAGCATCGAACAGCACATTCAAGATACGCTCAAAGGCGGAAACTATATTGCGGGAGAAAAGGCTGTCAGGGGCTTGTGCGAAGCAGCTCCTGACATCGTGAAGTGGCTTGAGAGCCTCGGTACCGTATTCAGCAGGGATAAGGACGGAAGCATCAGCAGACGCGCGTTCGGAGGCCAGAGTTTCCCGAGAACACACTATGCGGGAACTTCGACCGGCAAACAGATCGTTACCGCGCTCGTTATGGAAGCAAGACGTCTGGAGGGCCTTGGACTTATCGAGAGACGTTACTGGACTGATTTTTATTCAGCGCTGATCAAGGATGGCGTTTGTTACGGAGCGATGCTCTACAGCGAGGCTGCAAGGACCATCGAAGCGGTTACGGCTGATGCTGTCGTCATGGCAACAGGCGGCCAGAATGCGCTTTTCGGGAAAACGACCGGATCGACGCAGTGCGACGGATATGCAGCAGGCAAGCTGCTTACGCAGGGTGCAGAACTCAAGAACCTTGAATTCGTCCAGTATCATCCGACAACTGTCGTTACGGATCAGAAGAAGATACTCGTATCGGAGGCTGCAAGGGGAGAGGGCGGAAGGCTCTTCTACGAGGAAGCCGGCAAGCGTGTCTACTTCATGGAGGATCTCTATGGCGAAAAAGGCAATCTCATGCCGAGAGATATAGTATCCAAATGCATGTATGAGACCGGAAGGCAGATCTATCTGGATGTATCCTTTTTGGGCAGGAAAAAGATATTGGAACGTATCCCTGAGGTTTACGATCTGTGCCTGAAATACAAGAACACTGATATCTCAAAAGAACCGGTACCTGTCGTGCCTTCCGTGCATTTCTTCATGGGCGGTCTTGCAGTTGATTTAAGGCATCGGACAAACATAAAGAATCTGTATGCCATTGGCGAATGCGCATCCATGTATCACGGCGCGAACAGGCTCGGAGGCAATTCGCTCCTGGCTGCGATATACGGCGGTAAGACCGCGGCAGCAGATCTTTCGGGAAACAAGACTGATTCACCTGATTGGAGCAATGAAATAAAGATCGAAAATGAGAAACTTGCCGAAAGAAGAAAGTCGGAGAGCACGTTCCCTGTAATGTATGTAAGAGGGCTTTTGGCTGATACGGTCAACAGCACACTGGGCATCGTCAGAGAGAAAAGCGCGCTTGAGAACGGAATAAACAGTATTGATTACTATCTGAGCATTGCAGGCAAGATCAATTATGACAGGTCGGAACTCGAATACTTCGGCTACAGTCTCGAAGGCATTTTGAATCTTGCCAAGGCGACTCTCGTTGCGGCCGAAAGCAGAAAAGAGAGCAGGGGGGCACATTTGAGGAGTGACTATCCTGAAAGGTCTGATGATTATAAGGCATCAACGATCGTAAGCTTAAAAGACGGCCGGATCTCCACAAGACTGATAAATGAGGATGATTATGAAGGTTAAGATAAAAAGGCAGCAGCATCCGGGTGCCGAGCCCTACTGGCAGACATTTGACTATGACGGAGACGGGAATGCTTCTGTCGCAGCTGTATTGGATTACATAAACTACAGGGATGACATCGTTGATTCGGACGGAAACGCTGCTGAAAGGATATCGTGGGAGTGTTCTTGTCTTCAGGGTATGTGCGGCGGCTGCGCAATGGTAATAAACAATGTTCCGAGGCTCGCATGCGATACTTTTGTAAGAGACCTCAAAGGCAGTGTGATCACCATAGAGCCGCTCAGAAAATTCCCTGTTATCTGTGACCTTGTCGTTGACAGAGGAATAATCCAGGAGAATCTCAGGAAGATAAATACTTATATCGGCGAATACCATAAAGAGACTGAAAAGGACCATGAACTTGAATATCAGATCGGAAGATGTCTTAAGTGCGGCCTTTGTCTTGAGGCATGCCCGAACTATGTGAAAGGTGAGAACTTCTATGGTCCGCTTTTCGCAAATGACAGTTTCTTTGTTTTTTCAAGGAGCAAGGGCAGCGGAAAGCAGATAAAGACAGACTACAATGAGCATTTTGCCAAAGGCTGTTCAAAGTCGCTTGCATGCGAGAAAGTGTGTCCCATGAATATCAGCACACTGGCCGCAATGGCTAAAATGAACAGAAATCACTGATTTCTTCCGTCAGTTACGACTAACTCACCTTGATATAATTATTGAATAAGCGGTTATCCGCATTTCTTTCGGGAGGTATCGGAATGGAAAAGTCTAAGGTCTATTTCACTGATTTCAGGACGGGACTGGGTGTTTCACTTACGGCAAAACTTCAGAAACTCATCAAGCTCGCGGGCATTTCAACGATCGATTTTAATAACAAGTTCGTTGCCATCAAGATGCATTTCGGTGAACTCGGAAACCTTGCTTATCTGAGGCCTAACTATGCCAAGGCGGTTGCCGATGTAATTAAAGAGAACGGCGGAATGCCTTTCCTTACGGACTGCAACACTTTATATCCCGGAAGCAGAAAGCATGCGCTTGAACACATGGACTGCGCAAACATCAACGGATTCAACACGGTTACCACAGGCTGCCAGATAATAATCGCTGACGGTCTGCGCGGGACCGATGACATAATCGTTCCCGTTCCTAACGGTGAATACTGTAAGGAAGCATATATCGGACGCGCCGTGATGGATGCGGATATCTTTATCTCGCTTACGCATTTTAAAGGTCATGAGCAGGCAGGTTTCGGCGGTGCCATCAAGAATATCGGAATGGGATGCGGATCCCGTGCAGGTAAGATGCAGCAGCACCAGAGCGGACATCCTCATGTTATCTATGACAGCTGCCGTGGCTGCAGGAGATGCTCGAAAGAATGCGGCTCTGATGCGATCTATTACGAAGAGGGCAAGGCCTGGATCGATCCCGACAAGTGCAAGGGCTGCGGACGTTGCATAGGTGCGTGTGCGTTTGATGCGATCGAGAATGACAACTGGAACGCAGCATCGCTCCTGGGCTGCAAGATGGCTGAATATACTGCGGCGGTAATAAGCGGCAGACCGAATTTCCATATTTCACTTATCACTGACGTATCGCCGAACTGTGACTGTCACGGTGAGAACGATGCTCCGATCCTTCCTGACATCGGTATGCTCGCTTCTTTTGATCCGGTGGCTCTCGACCAGGCAAGCGTTGATCTGTGTGCCAAGGCGGATCCGATCAGGAACAGTCAGCTTGGTGACAACATGGCAAGTCCTCATTTCCACGATCACGGTGATCACTGGCACAACAGCAATCCCAACGTTTCATGGGCTGAAACGCTTGAACATGCCGAAAAGATAGGCATCGGTACCCGTGAATACGAACTGATCTCAATGAAGTGAAAATATAAAAGCGGCAGGGGGCAGAAGTATGAAAATCGTGTTAGCCGGTGCTTACGGCAATCTTGGTGCGGATATATTTAGGACGCTGACAAAGCAGGGGCATGAGGTGACCGCGCTCGATATGATGCAAAGAGATATCGGTGTCGGTTCGGGATTTAAGTTTATCAAGGTCGATGTTACTGACCCGAAGACTCTGGAGGGCGTCTGTGACGGTGCAGATGCCGTGATCACCACGGTCGGCCTTACCAAAGGATCTGCAACTGTAAGCAATTACGACATTGATTATCAGGGAAACCTGAACCTGCTTAACGAAGCAAAAAGGGCGGGCATAAAGAACTTTGTGTATATCTCCGTAATTAAGGCTGATACTGCGCCTGATGTTCCGATGGTACATGCGAAGTATCTTTTCGAGGAGGAGCTCAAAAAGAGCGGGCTGACCTATGTCATCCACCGTCCGACAGGATATTTCTATGACATCATAAAGGTGTTCAGGCCAATGATCGAGAAGGGCAAGGTAACGCTGCTTGGCAAGAACCCAGTCTATGCAAACATCGTTTCGACTGAGGATTTTGCAAAGTTTATCGTAGATCACATTACCGATGAGAACGTAACGTATTCCGTCGGAGGAAAAGAAAAGTATTCATATGAAGAGATCGCCAGGATGTGCTTTGAGGCAGCAGGTAAAGAACCTGTGATAAAGAGGGCGTCACCCGGAATATTCGATATGCTTGCCTGGATCAACAAGCTTAAGAAGAACGGCAAGGAAGCAGTGATCAGGTTCTCGAAATGGACTCTTACGCATGACATGGTGGGTGACACCGTTGTTGGCGACATGAGTTTTGCAGAGTACATCAAAAAGAGTTTTTCAAAATGATCGGCAGTATCATACAAAGGATAACCGGGCTTTGCGAAGAAAGCCGGGCAGTCCGTCTTCCCGCGGACTGTTATACTGATATGAAATATCCGAAGCTGCTGCCTTTGATGCGTTTCCATGTTGACTGTTTCAATGTCCCGGGATTCGGACATGTGATGATGATGCACACAACGACAAAGATGGGAATGGAACTGATCACAGCATCGTTTATGCCGTCTGAATGCGTTGATCTTCCTTATCTGCTCCTTGATGCGATGAGCATGAAGAAAAAACGCTGCGTTTTCGTTGAGTATTACGGCTGCGGAATGGAAGAGCTAACAGATGACGGATTGAAAGACGTCTATGACAGGTACTGCGGGCTTCCGGATTATGATGAAAAAGAGAATTGGTATATCAGGGAGAGAATGCCGTATTCGCTTATAAAGACGGGCGAACCTAATGAACTGGCGGACATGGCGGCCGATTCCGTAAAGGCTTATCTCGGGGCGGTTTCGGGATCCAGGTTCATTCCGGAATATAAGGACAGGCTGAAGGCTTTCAGAGAAAGAATGATCACGGAAGGCAACCCGTCGAGCAAAACTCTTAATATGCTCCTTAAAGAGGACGGGGCAAGGTCGTTCATGGAAAGCGTCATTATGCCTCTTAAGGAGGTCTGACATGGTATTTTACTTTTCGGGAACTGGCAACAGCAGATTCGTCGCCAGGAATATCGCAAGAGTGTTAGGACAGGAACTTGCCGATATTACGGAATATACCAAAAAACAGGAACGTCCGGTGTTTTGTGAAACCGGCGTATATGTTTTCGTATGTCCGTCATATATGTCCGCACCTGCCAGGTCAATGACGGATTTCATCGAATGGGCTGGATTTCCCTCGGGGATCAAGGCGTACTTTATCGTCACATGCGCAGCTTCAATGGGTATCACGCCCAGGGTCGCAAGCGAGTTGTGTACGAAAAAAGGCTTTGAATACATGGGCGCAGCTCAGATCGAAATGCCTCAGAACTATATAGCTCTGTTCAATACGAAGCAGGTCGAGGAAAACATCGACATAATCGAAAAAGCCGAGATCGAGATCGAAAGGATATCCGGGCTGATCAAAGAAGGCAAAATGATCGAGACAAAAAAGATCGGAGCAGTCGAGTACTCGGTTACCAAGTGGGTTAGGGATGTGTACTATAAAGACTTCATGAAGACCGCGAAATTCAGAGCAACTGACAAGTGTATCTCTTGCCGAAAATGCGTTAATATCTGTCCGTTGTCAAATATTTCCATGAAGGATGACAGACCGGTATGGGGCAGAAACTGCACCCATTGCATGGCTTGCATTAACCAGTGTCCGGCCGACGCTATAGAGTACGGGAAAGGCACTGCTGGTAAGCCCCGCTATAAAGGGCCTGATTCGACTTTGGGTGCGAAAAGACCTTCTTAAAGCAATAGATTGACCAAGGACTTTGTTGATGGATACATTTGTTGGGGCAGTATTACTTATCTACATTGCATTTGCCGTAATGCTTGTTTCCGGCTTGGCAATGTCTTTTTTCTGCTTATGGTTTAACATACGGAAAAAGCACTCCGTTCTGACAATTATTTTTTCAATATTGGTTTTCCCATTGATTTATATCCCTGTAAGATATACAGTTGGGTTCGCATTTGGCAGAAGTATTTTTATTGTTCTGTTTCCTTATTGCGTTTTTATGTTGGTTTGGGCGATATTAAACCTGAATGGCAAGACGAAAGGGAACAAATAACGGTGGAATGAAGATGATCTATTTTGATAACAGTGCAACGACTTTCGTTTCGGAAGCAGTAAGGGCGAAGATCCTTGAGCTTACCGATGATACGGTATCTGCAAATCCGGGCTCGCTTCATAAGCTCGGTACTAAAGCAGCCGAGCTCTATGAGGGCATCAGGAAAGATACTGCATCGCTTCTGGGTGCCAAAAATGAAGAGATATTCTTTACGTCATGCGCTACAGAAAGTGCAAACACCGCCATCAAAGGCTACATGAGCCGGAATAAGAGAGCAGGAAACGCTGTTATCTCAACAAGGACCGAGCATAAAGCAACGCTCGAATGCCTTGAGTATCTGTCAAAGCTCGGATATGAGATCAGATACGTCAAAGTAGGTCCTGATGGCAAACCCGTTATAGAGAGTCTTGAAGAAGAACTCAATAAAGGCGGAGTTGCTCTTGCATGCTTCACGCTCGTTAATAACGAGACGGGATCGGTACTTCCTTTCGGTGAGATATCCAAGACTGTTAAGGCGTTGTCGCCTTCAACGGCCATATATCTCGACTGCGTTCAGGCGCTGGGTAAGATGCCGATCAATCTTTCTTCGTTTGGCGCTGACATGTGTTCTTTCTCAGGCCATAAGATCCATTCCGTCAAAGGCAACGGCGTCCTGTATGTCAAAAAAGGCGTGAGGATCGATCCTTTGATCCTTGGCGGCGGCCAGCAGGAAGGCATGCGTTCAGGTACTCAGAGTCCTGTGCTCGCCGGTGCTTTTCTCGCCGCGCTCAAAGAAGTGTCTTCGGGCATTGAAGAGGCAGCGGCAAAGACAGCGGAGATCAATGCTTATCTTCGTAAGGAACTTGCCGATAGAGACGCGATCATCCTTTCACCGGAAGATGCACTTCCATACGTGCTCAATGTCTCTTTCAAAGGCTTCGAATCCGAGACGATGCTTCATTGTCTTGAAATATACGATATATATGTCTCTACGGTATCTGCTTGTTCTTCCAAGGCTAAAAAGGTATCCTATGTGCTGCTCGAGTCAGGCGTTGACAGAAAAGTGGCAGCAAATGCCGTAAGGCTCTCATTCTCGCGTTATAATACGATGGAAGAGGCGGAAGAATTCATCAGACGCGTTGACGAGATATACGAACAATTTCTTTTGAAGTGAGGATCATATAATGGCAAACGTCCTTCTGGCAAGAATGGGTGAGATAACGCTCAAAGGACTTAACAGAGGTTCTTTTGAAATACAACTCAAGAGTAATCTTAAGTACAGGCTTAAGAGATTCGGTCATCTGAAGATATATCAGAGCCAGAGCAGGATCTGGATCGAACCCAAGGAAGAGGATAATCCCAACTTCGAGAGCATGGAGGCGGCACAGGACATCATGAAGGCCGTCTGCCAGGTTTTCGGCATCGTTTCCGTAAGCCTCGCAAGGAAATTCGAGGGCGATTTCGAATCGATCAAGGAGAACTCGGTCGAGTGCATCAAGGAACTCCTTGCCCAGAATCCCGATTTTGTCACATTCAAAGTCGAGAGCAAACGCGGAAACAAGACGTTCCCGATGACTTCACCCGAGATCTGCGAGGAGCTCGGAGGCTATATCCTCGATACATTCCCGCAGCTCAAGGTCAAGGTCAAGAATCCTGATTTCATCCTTAACGTAGAGATCCGTGAACATAACTATATCTATTCAGGCAAGATGATGGCTCACAGAGGACTTCCCGTCGGTTCCTGCGCAAAGGGCATGCTCCTTTTGTCGGGTGGTATCGACAGCCCGGTCGCGGGCTTTATGATGGCATCCCGCGGAATGCCTCTTGATGCCGTATATTTCCATTCGTATCCTTACACGAGCGATCTTGCAAAGCAGAAGGTAATAGACCTTGCCAAGATCGTATCCGGTTACTCCGGACGAATGACGCTCCATGTTGTAAATTTTACGCAGATCCAGCTTGATCTTTACAAGAATTCACCGCAGGACATGCTCACCGTCACGATGAGAAGGATAATGCTTCAGATCGCAGAGCGCCTTGCGCAGAAGAATGACTGCAAGTGCCTTATCACGGGAGAGAGCCTTGGCCAGGTCGCATCACAGACGATGGAAGCCATTTCGGCAACTAACGAAGTCGTCAAGATGCCTATCCTGAGGCCTCTTATCGGCATGGACAAGCAGGCTACATGTGACATTTCACGTGACATCGGTGCTTTTGAGACATCGATTCTTCCTTATGAGGACTGCTGCACTGTGTTTGTTGCAAAACACCCAAAGACTCATCCTCATCCGGAAGACATAATCGAGGCGGAAAAGAACCTCGATATCGAAGCTATGGTTGAAGCCGGTGTTGCCGGAACAGAAGACATCGAGATAAACCCGTTCTGATATGAAGATAGGCAAACTTACAGACGAACAGCTTCAGTCACTGGTATTGAGCAGACTGCCGGCACTTTCCGCCACGACACTTTCGGGAGCGGGAATAGGCGCCGACTGCGCGTGGATCAGGGCAGGAGAAGACCTTATGGTCACGTCTTCTGATCCGATTACGGCAGGCGGGACCGAGTCGGGTACGCTTGCCATTCATGTTTCGTGCAATGACATTGCCGCATGCGGAGTCAGGCCTTCGGGAATACTGATAGTGATCATTGCTCCTCCTTCAGTGACGGAAGAGGACATCAAGATGACTGTCGACCAGGCCAGCCGTGAGGCGCAGAGCCTTGGGGTAGACATCGTCGGAGGTCATACAGAGGTCTCTGATGCCGTCAATAAGATGATCGTTGTTTCCACGGCGTTCGGTCTGATCAGAAAGGGCGGATGCGTTCCTCTCGGAAAGGCGATGCCCGGAGACAGTCTCATAATGACCAAGACAGCCGGCATCGAAGGCAGCTTTATCGCTGCAAATGAGCACGGGGACAAGCTTTCCGGAAAAGTCAGCGAAGAAGATATTAAAGAGGCCCTCTCATACAAAGAACTGATCTCTGTAGTAAAGGAGGGAGCTGCATGCGGAAGCCTGATAGCAAGAAATGTAAAATCTGAGAAAGACGGTTTTGTGCGCAGCGCAGTCAATCTCATGCATGATGTAACCGAAGGAGGCGTGTTCGGAGCTGCTTTTGAGATGGCTGATTTCTCCGGCACCGGTGTTGTGATCGATAAGAGACTGGTTCCTTTTACCGGCGCAACGACAGCAATATGTGATGCACTCGGCCTCGACCCGTTCAGGCTCATTTCGTCGGGATCCCTGATGATAGCCACACCCGAACCCGAAAGGGTGATCGAGGAACTTAAGTCGCAGGGCGTTCCGTCAGCTGTTGTCGGCAGGTTTACGGACAAGTCTGAAGGCGTTTTTTATATCGAAAATGATGGCTCTTATGTCAAATTGTCGCCTCCCGGGGCAGATGAGATATATAGTATTTGACATTTTGTCAAAAATTGCGGAATACTGTTCTGTTTTCGAATATTTATATATATAATTTGACAAATTGCTGATGAGGGCAAGGTTTACAGCAGCCAACCCCGAGTTTGCATTTGACAAATGACAATTTCTTAAAGCCAGAAATTTCAAGAGGGCTGTGTGGTTACTGTCAGGACCGCATAGCCTTTTTCTTTTGGGTATTTTGTCCTTTTATTCAAGTTTACTAATGTATATTTTTAATATAAAATACCCTCGTTAGATTTCTTTAATCCCAAGGAGGATGTTCCATATGTACGACCACATTAAGTTCGAAGATCCCGAAGTTTATTCCGCAATAATGCAGGAAATCGGCCGTCAGCGTAACAAGATCGAGCTGATCGCTTCTGAGAACACTGTATCTGAAGCAGTTCTTGAAGCAGCAGGTTCTCCTCTCACCAACAAGTATGCTGAAGGTTATCCGGGAAAGCGTTATTACGGCGGCTGCGAGTATGTTGATATCGTTGAGCAGCTCGCTATCGACAGGGCAAAGCAGCTTTTTGGTGCCGAACATGTTAACGTTCAGCCTCACTCCGGCGCACAGGCTAACACGGCTGTTTATTTTGCAGTTCTCGAACCGGGTGACAAGATCTTAGGTCTTGACCTTTCACACGGAGGACACCTCACACACGGTATGAAGCTCAATGTCTCAGGCAGAACATATGAGTCTGAGTTCTATCAGGTAGACCCCGAGACACAGATGCTCAATTATGAGACCATCCGTCAGAGAGCTCTCGAAGTTAAGCCTAAGATCATCGTTGCAGGAGCTTCCGCATACCCCAGGATCATCGATTTCAAGAAGTTCAGAGAGATCGCTGATGAAGTCGGCGCTTATCTCTTCGTAGATATGGCACACATTGCAGGTCTTGTTGCTGCAGGACTTCACCCGAATCCGGTTCCCTACGCTGATTTCGTTACTACAACTACACATAAGACACTCCGCGGTCCCCGTGGCGGTATCATCATGTGCAAGGAAGAGTACGCTAAGAAGATCAATTCCGCGGTATTCCCGGGACAGCAGGGCGGCCCTCTCATGCATATCATCGCTGCTAAGGCTGTTGCTTTCAAGGAAGCTCTTTCACCTGAGTTCAGACAGTATGCAGCTCAGATCATCAGCAACGCTAAGGCTATGAGCGAAACGCTCCTTTCAAGAGGTGTTAACCTCGTATCCGGCGGCACAGACAACCACCTCATGCTGATCGACCTCAGAGGCACAGGCGTTACAGGTAAGGAGCTCCAGGAGAGACTCGACGACTGCAACATCACAGCTAACAAGAACACTATTCCTTTCGATCCCGAGAAGCCTATGGTTACATCCGGCGTTCGTATCGGTACTCCTGCAGTTACTGCAAGAGGCTTCAAGGAAGAAGACTGCAAGGTCGTTGCAGAGTGCATCGCTGACTGCATCTTCGACTATGAGAACAAGAAGGCTGATGTTATCGCAAGAGTTAAGACTCTTACCGATAAGTATCCCATCTATCCTGACATTAAGTAAGGAATTACGATTTGGCTGACTTAAGCAAAGGGAAATCAGAGCCCCTGGCTTTTAGGATGTCTCCCCGTACTCTCGATGAGTATGCCGGGCAGGAACACATAATAGGCAAGGGCAAAATGCTCAGAAGAATGATCGAGGCAGACCGTCTGTCCTCGATTATCCTTTTTGGGCCTCCCGGAGTCGGAAAGACCGCTCTGGCCAGAGTCATCGCCAACACCACGGAGTCCCGTTTTGAAAGGCTCAATGCCGTTACTGCAGGTGTGTCTGACATCAAGAAGGTCACGGAAGATGCGCGAAATCCGATAATTTCGGAAGGCCGCAAGACAGTCCTTTTCATCGACGAGATCCACAGATTCAATAAACTTCAGCAGGACGCGCTCCTTCCGTTCGTGGAGGACGGTACTGTCGTGCTGATCGGAGCAACGACCGAGAATCCCTATTTCGAGGTCAACAAGGCTCTGGTCTCGCGTTCAACTGTCCTGCAGCTCAAGCCGCTTGAGCCTGCCGACATTGCTAAAGTCTTAAGAAATGCAATGGAAGACAAGGAACGCGGTTTCGGAAACATCGACATAAAGTGCGATGAGAGCGTTCTTCTCAAGATAGCCGAGACATCCAACGGAGATGCCCGTTCGGCGCTGAATGCTTTTGAACTCGCAGTTGTGACCACTCCGCCTTCTTCTGATGGTTCTGTCGTCATAACAGACGAGGTCATGAAGGAATGCATGCAGAACAGAGCGGTCATCTTCGATAAGGACGCCGAATATCATTACGACAACATCAGCGCCATGATCAAGTCCATGAGGGGCTCTGATCCGGATGCCGCGATCCTTTATCTCGCCAGGGCTTTGAAGGCCGGTGAGGATATAGAATTCCTCGCAAGAAGGATCATGATTTGCGCATCTGAAGATGTCGGTATGGCCAATCCCAATGCTCTTCTCGTTGCCACAGCTGCTTATGACTGCGCTAAAGCGGTCGGAATGCCTGAGGCAAGGATCCCGCTTGCGCAGGCATGCATTACCGTAGCGACCTCGCCTAAGTCTAACGCATCGTATCTTGCCATAGATAAGGCGCTCTCAGACGTAGGCAACAGTGATACCGGAGTCGTTCCGATGCACCTGAGGAATGCTCCTGCAAAGGGAATGAAAGAACTCGGATATTCCGTAGGATACAAGTACCCGCACGATTTCCCGGGACATGTCACAAAACAGCAGTATATGACCGACAAGACGCTTGGCAGGACCTACTATGAGCCTACCGATATCGGTTATGAGACAAAGGTCAGGCAGTATCTGGACTATGTAAAGAAAATGACGGAAGGGGAGTCCGATTCGTGAGATTCGTTATCCAGCGTGTAACTTCGGCTAAAGTCGACATAGACGGAAAGACGAAAGGCAGCATAGGCAAAGGCCTTATGTTGCTTATCGGCATCGGGAAAGGCGATGATGAGGCAATTGCCGACAAGCTTATTTCCAAGATGATCGGTCTGCGTATTTTTGCCGACAGTGAAGGGAAGACCAATCTCGACCTTTCCCAGGTCGGCGGCGGTCTGCTTCTTGTATCACAGTTCACCCTGTATGCAGATTGCAAAAAAGGCCACAGACCGGGATTTACCGATGCCTGCGACCCTCAAAGGGCGGAAGAACTGTACGGCTATATAGTCAGAAAGTGCTCAGAGTCAGTAAATGAAGTCGGTTGCGGCGAATTCGGAGCCGACATGCAGGTTTCTCTGACCAATGACGGACCATTCACGATAATCCTTGATTCCGACCGTCTGTGACAGCATTTTCACGCACTTGAAATATAAGTAATGCAGAACTTTTGTATAATTACTTATATTGTAATAAAATATATCGGTCGGACTGTCTTTGTCAGTCTTTCCGAAACACCAAAAGGGAGTTCAAAATGGCGAATTCTAAAAATACATACGGCGGCGGAGATTCTAGGGAGATCCTGAGCTGCTCATTCTGCGGAAAGTCCGAATACGAAGTTCCGAGACTCTTTTCGGGCGTAAACTGCTATATCTGCATCGACTGCATCAGAACGGCATATGGGATCATTGCCGAAGAAGAGAAGGTCAATAAGAAGCGCAAGATGCGCTCCATCAAGCCTAAGAAGCTCGTAACTCCCCATCAGATCAAGGACATGCTCGATCAGTATGTCGTTGGTCAGGATGATGCCAAGGTTGCGCTCTCTGTTGCTGTCTACAACCACTACAAGAGGGTTTATACAGATCTTCCTTCAGATGAGACAGAACTCCAGAAGAGTAATATCCTGCTCCTCGGACCTACAGGTTCGGGTAAGACGCTCCTTGCTCAGACGCTTGCAAGGATCCTCAACGTGCCTTTTGCGGTAGCTGATGCCACCAGCCTTACACAGGCAGGCTACGTCGGTGAAGACGTTGAGAATATTCTCTTAAAGCTCATCATTGCGGCTGATTACGATATCGAGCGTGCCCAGATCGGCATCGTTTACATCGATGAGGTCGACAAGATCACCAAGAAATCAGAGAACGTTTCGATCACACGAGACGTCAGCGGAGAAGGCGTACAGCAGGCGCTCCTCAAGATCCTTGAGAGCACCATCGCAAACGTTCCTCCCAAGGGCGGAAGGAAGCACCCGAACGAAGAGTGCATCAAGATCGATACGACAAATATCCTTTTCATCTGCGGAGGCGCGTTTGACGGTCTTGATGACATCATCGCCAACCGTGTTGAGCAGAAGCAGTTCGGTTTCGGTGCGGATGTCCAGTCACGCCGCGACATGAACAGCGGTATCTACTATCACGAAGTTAAGCCGGATGACCTTATGAAGTTCGGTCTTATCCCTGAGTTCATCGGACGTATTCCGGTAACCGTTGCACTTGACAGGCTTGACTCAGATGCGCTCGTAAGAGTTCTCACAGAACCCAAGAATGCTATCGTTAAGCAGTATCAGAAGATCCTCAAGATGGACGATGTTGACCTCAAGTTCGAGGAAGATGCCATCAGAGCCATCGCCGATAAGGCTGTAGAGCAGAATACCGGTGCAAGAGGACTCCGTGCCATCATCGAAGAGACGATGAGACAGGTAATGTTTGACGTTCCTTCCGAGCACGATATCAGGGAGTGCATCATCAAGAAGGAATGCATTACAGAAGGCAAGCAGCCGATCCTCATTTATAAGAACGGTACCAGCGAAAAGCCTGTGGGAACCAATGAGGGAAGCGGAAGTACCGCACTCGGCGTAAGCTGATGATCTAGGGAACAACAATTTCAGAGGGGAGAATAAACATGGCAGAATCTTATAATCTTTGTCTTGATATCGGCGGTACAAAAGTTCTCGGCGTTATCTTCAATTCAAAGCGTGAGATAGTTTACCGCATGAAGAAGAAGACAAAGTCCGGCGGTGATTCTTCACAGAACATAGAAGATCTCATCATCAGTGTCGTAAAAGATCTGCTCGACGGTTCAGGCATTAAGAAGAGCCAGATCCATGCAATTGCCGCAGGCGCTCCCGGCGTTATCAACCAGGACAGCGGAATAGTTCTTTTCTCACCCAATCTTCCCTGGAGGAACTATAACATCAGGAAACCGATCGAAGACATGTTCGGTGTTCCTTTCTATATCGGGAACGATGTAAACGTAGGCGTTTTAGGCGAATACAAGTTCGGTGCCGCCAAGGGCTACGAGAACGTGGTTGGCCTTTTCGTTGGCACCGGAATGGGCGGCGGACTCATCCTTAATGGTGAGCTTTACACAGGCAACCAGTTCAAGGCAGCTGAGTACGGACATATGATCCTCGATCCTGAGGGGCCTTTGTGCAACTGCGGACAGAGAGGATGCCTTGAAGCATTTTCAAGCAAGCAGGGCATGAGCGCTTACATCAGGCAGCAGGTGTCCAGAGGCAGGAAGTCAGCTCTTGCAGAAGCCGTACAGGACGGCGTTTTCAAGTCCAAGCTCCTTAAGGCTGCACTTAACAGCAATGACCCTGTCGCAATTGAAGCCGTGAACCGTGCATGCCATTATCTGGCAATAGCTTCCGGAAATCTCGTCAATACATTCAGCCCTGAGATCGTCGTGTACGGCGGCGGTGTAATCGAAGCCGTGGGCGATGTCTTCCTGCAGAAGATCGTGTCTGAAGTCGACAGGTACTGCATGCCGTCGATAAGGGAGACAGTAGTTTTCAAGAAGGCTGCGTTGGGTGACGATTCGATCCTTTACGGCGCGCTTTCAATGATCAAGAAGTAAATAAATCGAAAAGAGGAACAATATATAAATGGCTAGAATTGATAGCATCAGCAAGACCTTTAATCCTAATGAAGAGGAACCAAGGCTTTACAAGAACTGGATGGAAAAAGGCTATTTCAAGCCTTCAGAGGACAAGAGCAAAAAGAGATTCTCGATCGTTATGCCCCCGCCGAACATTACCGGCCAGCTTCACATGGGACATGCGCTCGATAACACACTTCAGGATATCCTTACAAGATATAAGAGAATGGCAGGTTATGCCGCTCTCTGGCTCCCGGGAACAGATCACGCTTCCATTGCCACAGAGGCTAAGATCGTTGAGCAGATGCGTAAGGAAGGCATCTTCAAGGAAGATATCGGAAGGGAAAAGTTTCTTGAGCGTGCATGGGCCTGGAAAGAACAGTACGGCGGACGTATCGTTGAACAGCTCAAGAAGATGGGTTCTTCCTGTGACTGGTCAAGAGAGCGTTTCACAATGGATGAAGGATGCTCAGACGCCGTTAAGGAAGTATTCGTTAAGTACTATAATCAGGGACTGATTTACAGGGGTGAGCGCATCATCAACTGGTGCCCGCACTGCCTTACATCGATCTCCAACGCTGAGGTTGAGTATGAGGAGCAGCCCGGTCATTTTTGGCACATCAGATATCCTTTCGAGGACGGATCCGGATACATCAATCTTGCTACAACAAGACCTGAGACTCTCCTCGGCGATACTGCCGTAGCGGTAAATCCCAAGGATGAGCGCTACAAGAACGTTATCGGCAAGATGCTCGTACTGCCTCTCGTAGGACGCAAGATCCCTGTTGTTGCCGATGACTATGTTGACGTTGAATTCGGTACCGGTGCGGTTAAGATCACTCCCGGTCACGACCCCAACGACTTCGAAGTAGGCGCAAGACATGGTCTCGAGGTAATTACTGTTCTTACAGAAGATGCCAAGATCACAGAAGACTACCCGAAGTATGCCGGCATGGACAGATATGAGGCAAGGGAAGCCATCGTCAAGGATCTTGAAGAGGGCGGATTCCTTATCAAGATCGAAGACTATACACACAATGTAGGTACATGCTACCGCTGCGGCACGACGATCGAGCCGAGAGTATCACTCCAGTGGTTCGTTAAGATGGAGACTCTTGCAAAGCCTGCGATCGAAGCAGTAAGAGACGGCAGGACAAAGTTCGTTCCTGAGAGATTCTCCAAGAACTACTTCAACTGGATGGAAGATATCCGCGACTGGTGCATTTCCAGACAGCTCTGGTGGGGACACAGGATCCCTGCATTCTACTGCGATGACTGCGGCGAGATCGTAGTTACCAAGGAAGATTCCGCTGTCTGCCCTAAGTGCGGCAAGCCGATGCGTCAGGATCCCGATACGCTCGATACATGGTTCTCTTCAGCGCTCTGGCCGTTCTCAACGCTCGGCTGGCCTGCAAAGACAGAGGATCTGGAGCGTTTCTATCCTACTGATACGCTCGTAACAGGTTATGACATCATCACATTCTGGGTTTCCAGAATGATGGTAGCCGGCATGGCACACATGGATCAGGTTCCTTTCAAGGATGTGCTTATTCACGGTCTCGTAAGGGATTCCCAGGGCCGTAAGATGAGTAAGTCTTTAGGCAACGGCATCGATCCTCTTGAGATCATCGAGAATCACGGTGCAGATGCTCTGAGATTCGCGCTCGTTACCGGTAATGCTCCGGGCAACGACCAGAGATTCCAGGAAGATAAGATCATAATGGGAAGAAACCTTTCCAACAAGATCTGGAACGCCATGAGATTCGTCATCATGAATATGCCTGACGAGATCGACTACTCAGGTCTCGATCCCGCGAAATATACTCTTGAAGACAAGTGGATCCTTACAAAGCTCCATAATGTCGTTGCCGAAGCTACGGTTAATATCGATAATTACGATTTCGGCGTAGCGCTTTCCAAGATCGTTGATTTCATCTGGGATAACTTCTGCGACTGGTATATTGAGATCTGCAAGAGCAGACTTTTCGATGAGAACTGCCCGACGAGCCTTGAGGCACGTTATCTGCTCAACTATGTTCTCGGTGTATCAATGCAGCTCCTGCATCCGTTTATGCCGTTCATCACCGAGGAGGTTTACTCCAACCTCGTTCTTGACGGTAAGTCCGAATCCATCATGGTTTCTGTCTGGCCTGATGCTGATAAGATCCCTGCATCACCTGATGAAGCAGAGATGATGGAGACACTCATGGATGCCATCCGCGGTATCCGTGCAGTAAGAAAGGAAATGGATGTTGCACCTTCCAGAAAGGCTCACATCATCGTAGTCACGCCTTCCGATAAGACTGCTTCTATGTTCGTAAACGGAGAAGGATTCCTTGCAAGACTTGCTTCGGTAAACGGCCTTGAGACAAGGAAGGACAAGGAAGGAATACCTTCAACGGCAGTTGCTGCGATGTTCAAGGGCGGTGAGATCTATCTGCCTCTTGAGGACCTTATCGATATCAGCAAGGAACTCGAACGTCTCGATAAAGAGAAGGAGCGTCTTGAAGGTGAGATCAATCGTGTAAGCGGCAAGCTCGCAAATGAGTCATTCGTATCAAGAGCACCGGCAGCAGTTGTTGATCAGGAGAGGGCAAAACTCGTTAAATACGAGGAGATGCATAAGAGTATCGTTGACAGAATAGCTATTCTGAGCAAATAAGGAGGAAATACTATGGCCAACGTTGAGGATTTTCAGAACAAGGAACTGATAGCAAAGCTGCCCAAGGAGGGTGTGCATTGCTATGCGGGGAACCCCGGTAAGATTATGAGGAACAGGATCGTATCCATCGTATTTCTCTTGGTGAGCATAGCTCTTGCAGTATTAGGCTTCATCAATATTAAGAACGGTGTTATGATGATCGCTCTTGGCGGAGCCGGCATAGTTCTTGCCATCTGCTTCATTCTCGTGTTCTGCCAGACTTTCCTCGTTGCAAAGTTCAGAGTAGCTGTTGACTATAACGAAAAGAATATCGTTCTCAGATATCGTTACAGCAAGATCCTGATCCCTTTCGAGAACTTTGATGCAAGAGACGGTGCTCCCGATCAGGCAGAGGCTCTTATCGACAAGAATTTCAAGAAGGGCGAGAACGCTTACCTCGTTCTTGACGATGTTTTTGAGGATGCATGTTATCAGACATCGATTGCAGATCTCGAGTCCAAGGATGACTTCAACAAGCTCAAGGCTGACTGCTTCGCGATCGCTGATGCATACGGCGCACGCAACAGCAAGGACAAGGTCAAGTTCTACTATGAGAAGAACCTTGATGAGAAGGCTGACGGTGAAGAGGCTGATATCGACAAGATAATCGAAGAGGCCAGAAACGAAGAGAAATCCGATAAAAAAGAGGATTCAGAAGAATAATCAAACAACATATTCATTATTAAAGAGCGGATCTTAACGGATCCGCTTTTTTATTTGATCAGTTCTTTCTTTTCGGCCGCTGTCAGATAACGCCATTTACCGGTCTCTAGATCTCCGAGTTTAATGTTCATGAATCTGATCCTCTTAAGGCGGGTGACTTTGTACCCAAGGTACTCGCACATGCGTCTGATCTGACGGTTCATGCCCTGTTTAAGTATTATCCTGAATGTCTTGGCATTAACGGGGATAACCTCTGCAGGCAGCGTCATGCGGCCGAGAACGGGAACACCGGTGGACATGGTCTTAATGAATTCCTTATCGTAAGGCCTGTCGATGGTGACCACATATTCCTTTTCGTGACCGTTCTCAGATCTGAGCAGAGTATTAACGATATCACCATTGTTGGTGAGCAGTATCAAGCCTGAAGAGTTCTTGTCCAGACGGCCGATAGGGAATATGCGCTCACTGAAGTTAATGTAATCGATTATGTTGGAAGGATCTCTTCTGTCTGTTGTACACGTGATTCCGAGAGGCTTGTTAAAAGCTATGTAGATCATTGAATCTTCGGGAGTTACAGATCTGCCTTCGACTTCGACGGAATCGCCTTCTAAAACACGAGTTCCGAGATCGGCGACAACTCCGTTGACCGAAACCTTGCCGGATTCGATCAGCTTGTCAGCCTCGCGTCTTGAGCATATGCCTGATGAAGCTATGTATTTGTTGAGCCTGATACCTTCAGGCGCGGACTTCTCCGGGTCACTCCCAGACATCGATGTTTTCCGCCTTTGAAAGGGTGAAAGTGAAGGTTGAACCTTCCTCATACTTACTGGTGACACTTATGGTCTCGCCCATGTAGGTGAGGAGTTCTTTTGCGATGGAAAGACCGAGGCCCGAGCCTTTCTTTCCTCTTGCGCGGTCAGCCTTGAAGAATCTGTCGAAGATATGATCGATATCGTATTCGTGGATACCTTGTCCGGTATCTGCAACGGAGATGTATACTTTCTTTTCCGTCTCGATATAGTCTGTGATGATGGTGATCGATTTGCCGCGTGGAGTATATTTCTTCGCGTTGTCCAGAAGGATTACGAGGACCTGCTCAACGCGGTCAGGGTTACCGTTAACCGTAGGGAGATTGCCGTATGTGTTCTGTACGGAGAACTTGATGCCGGCTTCAGCCATGATGGGCCCGAACCTGATCTCGATGCTGTTGATGAGCTTGTTTACGTCAAACGGGAAAGTCTTGAATGCGAGCGTACGGGACTGGAGCTTGGAAAGCTCTAACATGTCGTCGATGAGTCTTGAAAGACGCATTGTCTCGTTAAGTATGATGCCGTAATAACGCTGGCGGTCCTCTTCTTTCTTGACCATGCCGTCGGAAAGAGGCTCGATGAGACCTCTTAAAGTCTGAAGGGGAGTACGCAGCTCGTGTGAGATGTTGGCAACGTAATCCTGTCTGAAATGCTCGTTCTTCTGGG
Organism: Clostridiales bacterium; assembly: GCA_017478485.1. Lineage (GTDB taxonomy): Bacteria > Bacillota > Clostridia > Saccharofermentanales > Saccharofermentanaceae > Saccharofermentans. The sequence goes on from JAFVDI010000003.1 coordinate 193,257, forward strand.
CTTCGTAGATATCGCGGAAGAAGCCGGTGGCACCGATTATCCTGTCCTTGTCTTCAGTATCGTATTTGGGAATGATCGTTGACTGGTAAGCATAGCTCCTGTCTTCGATCGTTCTTGTTTTTGTCTCGCCGGTGGATATACAGTCTTCAAAGTCCTGCCAGACTTCTTCGAAAGGGATGAGCTGCAGATGCTCGGTGAACATGTTGTTCTTCTCGGCTCTGTTGAAGAGCGTCTTGATGGCTTTGTTCGTGGTTACAGGGTTGGAATTTGCATCGACGACCACGATACCGTCGGAAATGACATCGAAGATCTCCTGGAGACGGTTCTTCTCGATCGTAAGGTCGTTGATGGATTTCGAGAGCTGATCGGCAAGGTAGTTGAATGAAGCACCGAGCTCACCGATCTCGCCTTTGTGGCTTTCATCCGCTCTGACGTTAAAGTTGCCGCTCGCATATTCCATCGCGATCTCGTTCATTTCCTGGATAGGAAGGACCATTCTGGTAACGAGAGCATATGCAGGGATAAGCATTACGCAGGCAGCCATCATGGTCGAGAGGATAAGAATGTTGATGTACTGGACTATGAGACTGTTGGATGCGTTCAGATATGAAAGAGAGAGGAGTGTGCACTGTTCGTTCTGAAAGATAACGGGCTGGCTTATCGCAAGGATCTCTCTCATAGGATCCGAAGTGCTGAATCTCCTGGAGGAGAGACCGCTGATATCGGCTTTGAATTCATTGAAGTTCAGGGTGTTGTTGACATGGTCGATATCTTTCGAGGAAATGTTCATCTTTTCGAGCGGGGTGCACTGGATGAGCTTTCCGTCAGGACTTATGAGGAAATAGTCATGCCCCGTGGCATAAGAAGTCTTGAAAAAGAAATCACGGGAATCCTCTTCGTCAAGCAGTGAGGTGTCTGCCAGAAACTGCTGGCGGTATATGATGTCCTGGTTTATGGCCGTTCTGGTCTCGCTTTCGATGGTGGCAGTACGTCCGGCCACGATAAAAGCGATCGTGGCAAGGATCGCCGATGCGATCAGCGACATGATGACAAGTGACATTGTCCTTCTGAGCAGCGTGCTCTGAAACATCAGTCTGCCTCGAACTTATAGCCTACGCCGTAGATCGTCTGGATGCTCCAGGAAGCGCCTTCAAAAGCGATCTTCTGCCTGATGCGCTTGATGTGTGTATCAACGGTACGGTAATCGCCGCTGTAGTCAAAGCCCCAGACAGATTCGAGGATCTGCTCTCTTTCATAGACCTGACCCGGATGGGATGCAAGAAGATAGAGGATCTCGACTTCCTTAGGAGTGCAGGGAACAGTCTCGCCCTTAACTTTGACGGAATAATTTCCGAGGTTGATCTCGAGACCTGGAAATTTAAGTACTGAAGAAGATTGCTGTGTATCTCCGAATCTGCGGAGAACAGCCTTGATCCTCGCGATAACTTCACGGGGAGAGAAAGGCTTGACGATATAGTCGTCTGCACCGAGCTCAAGACCTAAGATTTTATCGATCTCCTCGCCCTTTGCGGTGAGGATGATTATAGGTGTGGAAAGCGTCTTGCGGACTTCACGGCATACATCGAGGCCGCTCATCTCAGGCATCATGACATCGAGAAGAATAAGATCGGCATTGCCGGTCTGAGCCATCTCAAGACCCTGTCTGCCGTCATATGCATCAGTGTGGGTAAAGTTATCGTTGTCAAGATATAAAGCGAGTGACTCGTGAACAACGGGGTCGTCATCACAAATCAGAATGTTGGGTTGTCCGTTCATAGATCATAATTCCCTTTATAAGTTTCATCCATTATATATTGTTTTATATGAAAAATACAAATGTTATGTTTAATTTACACATAAAGCATTTCTTGCTTTTTTAGAATACGGATATATAATCACTCTGTTTACAGGAGGGTATTATGATTTTTAGGAATATTTCCAGAAAGACAGGCGCTGTTGTCCTTATCTTATCAATGGCATTGTCTTTCTGCTCATGCAGCATGTTCAGCAAGAAAGATGTTCTCGCTGCTGCAAAAGACGTAGCTGAGAATATTGAGGATTTCGATGCTGACAAGCTTCTTGATCTTTCAACTCTTAACAAGAACGGCGAAAAGGCGGAAGATCTCCGGAAGGGCCTTAACGGCGAATACCTTGACGAGAAGACAAAGAAATTCTGCGATGCCGTCCGCAAGACGATCCGTTATGAGATCATCGAGGATTCCTTCAGCGCGAAGGGCAATGAAGCTTCTGTCGACATCGAATTCAGGATCGTTGATTATAAGTCTCTTCTCAGGGGCACTTATAAGAATATCGATGAGCTCGTATCAGCCGTAAATGACAGTGAAGACACCATCAAGGTTACTTACGGAGCAAGATTTGTAAAAGAAGACGGTCAGTGGCTCCTTGATAACCTCATGGGCTCAAGCTTCCTCGGTATCTTCGATTTTATGGATTCCGATATCGGAGCTCTCGCCGTGGATCTCACTGATATTGTTGAAAAGACTTCCTGGGCAGGCGCAGATGACGGTTCTTACAAGAACACGAGAAGACTTGCTCTTCAGATAGAGTTCAAGTCTGACATCAGCAAACTTGCAGGCAAGGGCGTCAAGATCTTTTATACTGTTTCCAAAGACGGCAGCGAGGTCTATAAGAGCAAGACTGCCGAGATCGGATCAAGCACCAGGCTCACTCTTCAGTACAGCACGACTCAGAATCCTGATGCTGAACTCAGATCCAATTATCTTGCAGCAGGCACTTACACTTTCAAGCTTCAGACCGAAGACGGAACTGTCATCACATCCCAGGATGTCAATGTAACGGTTGCAGTCGCTGAGACAACGGGCGGTACGACTACTTCTTCAAAGGGCTATGTCTTTAATGACAGTGAATTTAAAGCCAAAGTCCTTACCGCATCATGGGTCAATATTGATAATAAGCGTGTATCTACGGCTTCTTACGGTTCTGATGCTACGACGATCTCTTTCCAGATGCAGGTAGATCCTTCAATGACAGAGAATCTTTACTTCGCTTACTACTATGCTTCCACTGTTTCCGAAGCCATGAAGATCAGACCCAAGACTGATTCTCCTGCCATCAGCGGCATTTCCAAGCCGATCGTTAACAGCAAGGGTACTTTCTATGCCATGGGTCTCAAGACGAAGGTTGGAAAGAGCTTCAGGCCCGGCATCTATATCCTGGCCATCTTCTCTGAAGACAAGGAGACGATCTATGGTATCGCTGAGTGCCAGATCCTGTCACAGACGGCTTCAAGCTACAGAAACTGATCTCCCGGCAGACAAAATGCAAAAAGAAGCGGCAGTTCCTTTGAGAACTGCCGTTTTTGATGTTTTAGTTTTTGAAAAAGAGGAAGTACGTACCGGCTGCTATCAGGATGAACTGGATGATCATGAAGACCGGGACTAAAACCTTGAAGGAAGTGTGCTTTGTCTTGTGGCGGAAGATCTTCATTCCAAGGAAGGCGCCCAGACCGCCAAAGCACGCGGAAAAGAGAAGGAGAGTCTTTTCGGGGATCCTCCATTTTCCTTTCTTGGCCTTGGCTTTGTCTGCTCCGTACAATATGAACGTGATGACGGTCATTATTGCGTAAAATACAAGAAAAATTTTCATGGCTATATTATAATCGTTGAGATGAAAATTACGAAGAGACCTTACAATGTTTTTTCAAAGACCGTTTTGGCTGTTTTGTGTATGACGGCGTTCATTCTCATGCCGGGATGCAGCATACTTGAAGATGATGATCCTTCGGGCCGGTCTTCGGGAGTGAAAGCTTCAGCATCGGATCACGGTACTTCTGATGAAAGTGAGACCGAAGCGACATTGGGTGAGAACGATACCGGTTATGAACGCATCTGTAAGGCTTATATCTATTCCGCGTGGTATGATGTCGAAAAAGACAATCCGGTAGATTACACTTCGATAGATTCGAACGATGCATATGCATTGAAGTGTGTTTTCTACTTCAATGAACCTGTTACCGGCGCTTTCAGGGCAGTCTTGAAAAAGGATGGAAAGCAGCTTGCGGTAAAAGATTTCAGGATCAGCGAAAAAGTCGTCAGCGAGATCGAGTTTTCGGCGGGTCTTGAAGGGATCGGAACTTTTGAGAAGGGCGCCTATACCGTTTCTCTTGAGACAGAAGACAAAAGCGTAGCCGTATCGGACGTTATGAGGGTTAACTGATGTTTGTAGCAGACAAGTGGAAGGATTATGAGATCCTTTATGCCGGAAAAGGCGAGAAGTATGAGCGCTGGGGCAATGTAAAGCTCCTGCGTCCCGATCCGCAGGCTGTATGGCCTGTCATAGAGGGCGGCAAAGTAACCTCAATGGACAAGGTTTCTTCTCCTGACGCACGTTACAGCAGGAGCAGTTCCGGCGGCGGTTCATGGACTAGGCTTTCACAGATGCCGTCTTCCTGGAAGATCTCTTATGATTCGCTCGGAAAGAAGCTCACGTTCATAATCGAACCCACAAGCTTCAAGCATACGGGACTTTTCCCCGAACAGGCCGTAAACTGGGACTTCTGCGGAAAGCTTATCGAAGACGCTGCGGCAAAAGGGAAGAAGGAGATAAGGATCTTAAACCTGTTCGCCTACACGGGCGCAGCGACTCTTTCTTGTGCCGCTCACGGCGCTTCGGAGGTCGTTCATGTTGATGCTTCAAAGGGTATGATAGCACGTGCCAAAGAGAATGTTGCGGCAAGTGACTTCACCGGAAGCTATATACGTTTCATTGCCGATGACTGCCAGAAGTTTGTCGAGCGCGAGATAAGGCGCGGAAGGAAATATGAGGGAATAATAATGGATCCTCCTTCATACGGAAGAGGCCCTTCCGGTGAGCTTTGGAAGCTTGAGGATTCTTTCTATGGCCTTGTTAACCTGACCTCAAATCTCTTGTCAGATGATCCGCTTTTCTTTATAGCCAGTTCATATGCGACCGAGATCACGGCGGAAGCATCAGGACAGATCCTGTCTCTCGGCATTAACGGCGGCAGGGTAGATGCGGGTGAGATAGGACTTCCCGTAAGCAGGATGGGCATCAATCTGCCCTGCGGTTCAGTAGCCAGATGGACTCCGAAGTAACCGTTTTCGATGGAATAAAGATACTTTACGAAGACAATCATGTGATCGTCTGTATTAAACCTGCCGGCGTGCTTTCACAAAGTGACGGATCAGGTGCTCCTGACATGCTTACCATTCTCAAAAGGTATATCAAGGAGAAGTACGGAAAGCCCGGAGAAGTCTATTTGGGACTGGTCCACAGGCTTGACAGGCCTGTTTCGGGCGTAATGGTCTTCGCAAGGACGTCCAAGGCTGCATCGAGGCTTTCAGAGCAGATCAGGACGAGAAAAGTGGAGAAGCTCTACAGATGCGTGGTCAACGGCGTTCTTGAGGGATCGGGAAGGTTGGAGAATTATATTTCCAAGGATGAAGACAGGAACATTGTAACGGTTTCGGACAGCGAAAAGCCCGGATACAAGGCTTCTTACCTTGATTACAGGGCAATTGCCACAAAGGACGGCCTTACGCTGACGGAGATCAGGCTGGGGACGGGCAGATCTCACCAGATAAGGGCTCAGATGGCTCATAACGGATACCCGCTCGTGGGCGATCAGAAATACGGTCTGAAGGACAATCGCTGCAAAGATATTGCGCTCGAATCCTTCAAATTATCTTTCGAACATCCCGTAAAGCGCGAATTCATTACGTTTGAGGCTCCGATCCCCGAAGGGTTTCCCTGGAATCTGTTTGCTTGATTTCCAAAACCTGAAAATATATAATTTTAACTTGCAAAATTATATATAAAGGTGACTCAGGTTTATGTACAAAAAAGTCTCAAAAGACCTCAACTTCGTCGACAGAGAGAAGCAGGTACTCGATTTCTGGAAGAAGAACGACATCTACAAGAAGAGCATCGCTCCCAAAGCGGACGGCGCTCCGACTTTTACCCTTTATGACGGCCCGCCGACGGCTAACGGCAAGCCTCATATCGGTCATATCAAGACCAGAGTCATTAAGGACGTAATTCCGAGATATCACGCAATGAAGGGCGAGGGAATCGTCTTCAAGGCAGGCTGGGATACACACGGCCTTCCTGTTGAACTTGAAGTCGAGAAGGCTTTGGGCATCAACGGCAAGCCTCAGATCGAAAGCTACGGCGTTGAGCCTTTCATCAAGAAGTGTAAGGAATCCGTCTGGACATACAAGGATCAGTGGGAGCACATGAGCGACCGCGTCGGTTTCTGGGCTGACATGGAGAATCCTTACGTCACATACGACAACAACTACATTGAGTCCGAGTGGTGGGCACTCAAGCAGATGTGGGACAAGGGCCTTATCTACAAAGGCCACAAGATCGTTCCTTACTGCCCGAGATGCGGAACCGCTCTTTCTTCTCACGAAGTTGCACAGGGCTATAAGACCGTCAAGGAAAGGTCCGCTGTCGTAAGATTTAAGTGCGTTGACGAGGATGCTTATTTTCTCGCATGGACCACAACACCCTGGACGCTTCCTTCAAACGTTGCTCTCTGCCTTAATCCTGATGCAGAGTATTCAAAGGTAAAGGCCTGCGACGGTTACACTTACTACATGGCAACCGCGCTCCTCGATACAGTCCTCGGCAGCCTTGCCAAGGACGGCGAGAAGGCATACGAGATCCTTGAGTCTTACAAGGGTACTGACCTTAAGGGCAGATCTTATGTCGCTCTTTATGAAGGTGCGGCAAAGGAAGCTTCAAACCAGAAGAAAAAGGCTCACTACACAGTCTGCGACGATTATGTAACGATGGAAGACGGTACCGGTATCGTTCACATCGCTCCCGCTTTCGGTGAAGATGACGCAAGAGTAGGAAGAGACAACGATCTTCCTATGGTACAGTTCGTAGATACAAGGGGTAATCTCACGGAGGAGACTCCTTTTGCAGGAATGTTCGTTAAGGATGCGGATCCTGAAGTCCTCAAGGACCTCGATTCAAGGAATCTCCTTTTCTCAGCTCCCAAGTTCGAGCACGAATACCCTTTCTGCTGGAGATGCGACACACCTCTGATCTACTTTGCAAGAAGCACATGGTTCATCGCTATGAGTAAGAAGAGGGACGAGCTCCTCAAGTCCAACAACATGATCAACTGGATGCCTGAGACTATCAGGGACGGCCGTATGGGCGACTTCCTCAGAAACGTAATCGATTGGGGTATCTCCCGTGAGCGTTACTGGGGCACACCGCTTCCGGTCTGGGAGTGCGAGTGCGGACACAGACACTGCATCGGTTCCATCGAAGAGCTCAAGTCAATGAGTGATGACTGCCCTGAAAACATCGAGCTTCATAAGCCTTATGTTGACAGCGTTCACATCAAGTGCCCCAAGTGCGGCGGCAAGATGAAGAGAGTCACTGAGGTTATCGACTGCTGGTTCGACTCCGGTTCAATGCCTTTTGCCCAGTATCACTATCCTTTCGAGAATAAGGAATTCTTCGAGTCACACTATCCCTGCAATTTCATCTCCGAGGGTATCGACCAGACGAGAGGCTGGTTCTATTCGCTTATCGCTATCTCAACAGTTCTTTTCGGAAGAGCTCCTTTCGAGAACTGCATCGTAATGGGTATCGTCCAGGATAAGGACGGCATCAAGATGAGCAAGCATCTGGGCAACATTGTTGATCCTTGGGATGTTCTTGATTCACAGGGTGCAGACGCAGCAAGATGGTATTTCTATACTGCAAACCAGCCCTGGCTGCCTTCAAGATTCTCAAAGGAAGCAGTCAACGACGGCATCAAGAAGTTCATCGGTACATTCTGGAATACATATGCATTCTACGTAATGTATGCCGATATCGATAACTTCGATCCTACAAAGCACACACTTGATAAGGCTACATTGGGCGCAATGGACAGATGGGTCCTCTCACGTCTCAACACTCTCATCAAGACAGTAACCGAGAAGATGGATGCTTATGACATTTCCCAGTCCGCAAGGCTTATCCAGGATTTCACCGAAGAGCTTTCCAACTGGTATGTAAGACGCTGCCGTGACAGATACTGGGGCGCTGAGGAGACACAGGACAAAGTCAATGCTTACATGACTCTTTATACTGTTCTCGACAACCTCACAAGACTGTGCGCACCTTTCGTTCCTTTCATGACGGAAGAGATCTATCAGAACATCGTACGTTCTGTTGACAGCAGCGCGCCCGAGTCAGTACACCTTGCCAAGTATCCTGTAGCTGATGAGAGCCTCATCGATACTAAGCTTGAGGACGAGATGGAGCTCGTTCAGGAGATCGTTACATTAGGTCACAGCTGCCGTGAGTCCGCAAGCCTCAAGAACCGTCAGCCTTTGTCCCTCATCTATGTAGTATCCGACAGGACCCTTGATGATGAGTACAAGTCCATCGTTCTTGACGAGCTCAACATCAGGGAGATGGAAGTCCTGGCAGATGCTTCAAAGCTTGTTGATTACACTTTCAAGCCCCAGCTCCGTACATGCGGTAAGAAGTTCGGTAAGAACCTCAATGCCGCAAAGGAGGTCATCGCAAATCTTCCGGGCAAGGAAACATACAATGCTCTCAAGTCAGGTTCCGTAAAGATCACTGTCGAGGGTGAAGAATATGAGATGACAGAAGAGGATTTCCTCATTGAGACAACACAGCCTGAGGGATTCTCCACACAGAATTCCGGAGATCTTACTGTTTCGATCTCAACGGTTCTTACAGAAGACCTTATCGAAGACGGTTTTGTCCGTGAGATGATCTCCAAGATCCAGACCCAGCGTAAGGAAACAGGTCTTGAGGTCACAGACCGTATCGTTCTCAAGTATGCCGGTAACGACAAGCTTGCTGCGATCATTGAGAAGAAGAAGGAATTCCTTGCATCAGAGGTCCTCGCAACCGACATCATCGCAGGTGACGGCGAGAATGCCAAGGAATGGAACGTTAACGGCGAGAAGATCACATTCTCGGTCGCTAAAGCTTGAGGTAGAGATAAATGCTGATAAGGCTGTTACAGGCAGATATGAGTATCCAGGAGAAGATCCTGCTTGCTCTTATAATGATCTTTGCGCTGACACTGTCGTTCTCCATCCATGAATTCATGCACGCAGCTACGGCTGACTGGCTCGGCGACAGCACGCCCCGCAACATGGGCCGTCTGACACTGAATCCGGTGGCTCATTTAGATCCTGTCGGAACGCTTCTGCTTCTGGTTGCCGGATTCGGATGGGGCAAGCCTGTCATGTATAACCCTAACAGGCTTAACAGGTTCAGAAGTCCGAGGATCATGAACATAATGGTCCATCTCGCAGGCGTAACGGGGAACTTCATCCTCGCATTGCTTTCCGCGGTCATTGCGACACTTATCGCATGCATCGCTAACGGAAGGGTAGCTTCAGGCAGCACGGCTTCTATAGCCATCTCCACGGTAATCTCTGCATTATCCTACACAGAGTCATTTTCGCTGATGCTCCTGGCATTTAATCTTCTTCCGGTCCCGCCGCTCGACGGATTCCATGTTCTCGAAGAACTCCTTCCTTACAGGATCAGAAGCAAGGAAGGATACCGCAAGTTTGAGATGTTCAGTCCTTATGCGATCTGGATACTGTTCATCATAAGCCGTATCAGCGACATTGACATCATCGGAATGCTCATAATGTATATTCAGTATCCGTTCATGATTGCCATCACCTCAATATGCAATCTGATCTACATGGCATTCGGGTTGGGGTAAAGGACAGATACCGATGGCAGCGGCTTTGATCAAACCGGAATTGAGATTACAGCACTTTGAAGGTCCGTTGGACCTTCTTTGCCATCTTATCGAAAAGAATGACATAGACATCTGCGATATACCGATCGCTGAGATCACATCGCAGTATATGGACTATCTTGCCGCGATGAAAAAGCTCGACATGGATATCGCTTCCGAATTCCTTCTCATGGGAGCGACGCTGGTCCACATCAAGTCCCGTATGATGCTCCCCGGTAAAAAGAACGGCGAGACAAATGACGGTGAAGTCGACCCGAGGGAAGAACTCGTCATTTCGCTCATGAGATACAAGAGATGCCGCGTTTTCGCGAATGAACTTCGTGAGCGCCGCGCCAAATACGAAGGCGCGAGGTTCAGGACGAGAGCTACCGCCAAGGAGCTCGGCATTGATACAAAGAAGATATCCACTGATTTTTCAAAAGAAGAATTCGAGAATGCGGTATCTGATATCAACAGCAGGAATGAGATGCGCTTTACTGATATCTCACAGAAGATCAAGCATATCTTAAGGCGTGACAAGATATCCGTCAGACAGAGGATGAAGTCACTCTGGCTCACGATCACAAAGAAGGGAAAGATGTTCTTTTCTGAACTCTTTGCAGGCAAAAAGCCCGAAAAGATCGACAAGATCGTCAGCTTCCTTGCGATACTTGAGCTTGTCAGAAACAACGACATTACCGCTGTTCAGAAGGGCAGCTTTGAAGACATTCTTATCGAAGAGAAGAGAAAGTGATTATGGATACAGAATTCAGAGTAACAGCACAAGAACTTCCCGGCGCTATTGAATCGCTGCTTTTCGTATCGGGTGACCCGATCTCTATTGACAAGCTCTCAGAACTCCTCAACGTTAAAAGAGCAGCCGTAGAAGAAGCTCTCAAGAGCCTTATGTCCAAGTATAAGAACAATCCCTGGGGCGGACTCGAGATCAGGAAGATCGAGGATTCGTATGCCATGATGACGAGACCCGAACAGAAGAAGTTCATTGAAAGACTTTATGCGCCCAAGTCCCAGGTGCCTCTCTCTCAGGCATCTTACGAGACGCTGGCCGTTATCGCATATAACCAGCCCTGCACGAGGGCGCAGGTAGAGACCGTCAGAGGCGTTTCTTCCGATTCCATCATCTCAAGGCTCTTAGATCGCGGATGGATCGAAGAGGCAGGGTGCCTGGACGCTCCCGGAAGACCTGCGCTATTTGCAACTTCAAGGCAGTTCCTGACTGAGTTCGGTATCGAGTCTGTTGACGATCTCCCGCCGATGGAGCTCATGAGCTACCAGACGATCAGGGACATGGAGAACTCGCTGCGTGAGGCTGCTGGCGGAGAAGACAAGCAGATCACGATCGATGCGCTGATGGGTGGAGCAAAGCCAGAATCGGAAACGGAAGGGGAAGAAGACAATGGAGACGACTGAGACCATCGGTACCATTGAACAGAAATACCAAAGCCTTTCCAAAGGCCATAAGGCAATAGCTGACTTTATCCTGAGAAGTTACGACAAAGCTGCTTACATGACGGCCGCAAAACTCGGCGAGGAAGTAGGCGTATCCGAGTCCACGGTAGTAAGATTCACGACCGAACTCGGTTTTGAAGGCTATCCACAGTTCCAAAAGGCGCTCCAGGAAGATCTCAAGACCAAACTCACTTCGGTGCAGCGGCTTGACTATACCGAGAAGTTTGCAGGCGACGCTGAAGCCGTTAAGGCTGTCATGACCCAGGATATTACAAATCTCAAGGAAACTCTTGAGAGTATTGATGATGAAGAGTTCGGACGTGCGGTCGAAGCGATACTCAAGGCAAGAAAGATCTACATCATGGGCATCAGGGCATCACAGGCCCTTTCTGAGTTCATGCATTTCTACATGACGGTACTCTTTGACGACGTTGTTCTTGTAAGGAGTACCTGCACAAACGAGCTTTTCGAGCAGATCATGCCGATCGGAGAAGGCGATGTCATGATCGGAATATCTTATCCGAGATATTCGGCAAGAACCATCAACTCCATGGAATACGCAAAGAAGAAGGGCGCGACTACGATCGCAATAACTGACAAGAGCGGAACCCCGATGACCGAGCATGCCGACATAAGCCTTTTTGCAAAGTCTTCCATGGCTTCGTTCGTGGATTCGCTGACCGCGTCGCTTTCGCTTATCAATGCGCTTCTGGTGACACTCGGAATGCACAGGAAAGATCACATCAAGGAATCACTGGCATCGCTTGAGACTTTGTGGTCGCAGTACCGCGTTTATGAGACCGGACGTGACCGTAAGGATGACAGCGACTATGTACTATAAAAAAATAATAATTAAGGAGATATTTATATGGGTATTTTTCAGATCGCTATCGACGGACCTTCAGGATCAGGAAAGAGCACACTCGCAAAGGGCGTAGCAAAGGAGCTGGGCATCATGTACCTTGATACGGGAGCGATGTACCGTACCTGCGCCGTTGCTTCCATCAAGAAAGGCATCAACGCCAAGGATCCCGACGAAGTAAAGAAGATGATGGACGAGATAAGGATCGAGGTTAAGTTCATTGACGGCGTACAGCACATGATCCTCGACGGAGAAGACGTTACGGGCGAACTCCGTACTCCGCAGACCTCCATCGCCGCATCTGACGTATCTGCCCATCCCGTGGTAAGAACTGCAATGGTTTCGCTTCAGAGGGACATTGCAAAGAACCAGACCTTCGTACTTGACGGAAGAGACATCGCATCCGTTGTTCTTCCTGACGCCAAATACAAGTTCTTCGTAGTATGCGCACCTGAGGTCAGGGCGGAGAGAAGACTTGCCGAGCTTGAAGCTGCAGGCGATCATTCACAGACAAAGGAAGAAGTCTTAAGAGACATCATTTACCGTGACGAGCAGGATTCCAAGAGAGCCACATCACCGCTCATCCAGGTTCCCGAAGCCATCGTCATCGATACCGGCAAGTATGACATTGAAGGAACAAAAGCGTTCCTGTTGAGCCATCTGGACGAAGAGGATAAATGAAAGTAACCGTCGCTGAGTCATCAGGGTTCTGCTTTGGAGTCAAGAATGCGGTGAAGGCTGCCGAAGAGGCTGTGAAAGCTCCGCCTTCAGGCAAACCTTTGGTAATGCTGGGTGACATCGTCCACAACACGATGGTGGTCGACAGCCTCAAAAAAGGCGGCTTCACCGTGGCAGAGACCGCATCGGAGGTCCCGGAGGGATCTTTCGTTCTGATACGCGCTCACGGCATTACACCTGAGGAGAAGGAGAACCTTGAGAAAAGGGGATGCGAGATAAAGGACTGCACATGTCCTTTTGTTTCCAAGATCCATAAGATCGTCAGGGAACATGCTCTTGAAGGAAAAAACATCATCGTTACCGGCGGCAAAGGCCACCCCGAAGTAGTCGGAATTTGCGGTGAAACATACGGAACCGGGGTGAAATGTGCGGTCATCAGTTCACCTGAAGAGCTTGAAAAGCTTGATTTTCCGCTTTCTTCGGCGATATTGGTGTCTCAAACAACATTTTCTTCAGAAGTGTTTAAAGAGATTTGTAAAAAAGCAGAAAATCAAATTGCATTTAAATATCTTTTTGATACAATATGTATTACGACTGAAAGTAGGCAAAAGGAAGCCGCGTCGCTCTCTGCGAAGTCTGATTCGATGCTAGTCATCGGCTCGTCTCACAGTTCGAACACCACTAAGCTTTTGGACATCTGCAAAGGTCGCTGTGCAAGAACATTCCTTGTAAACTCCGCCGGGGAGGTAGAGAAGCTGATTGCCGAAGGCAAGATACTTCCGGAAGACCGGGTAGGGATTACAGCGGGTGCATCTACACCGGAAGCTATTATTTTGGAGGTTGTTCAAAAAATGAACGAAGACGAGAACAAGAAGATTGAGAATCAGCAGCTTGACAGCGAGTTTGCCAACGCGCTCGATTCATTAGCGCAGGTCAGGAGAGGCGCCATAGTTAAAGGTACTATCACATCAGCAGATAGCGATTTTGTTTACGTTGACGTCCATGATAAATCCGAAGGCCGCATTTCCCGCAGGGAATTCGAGTCTGATCCGGATTTCGATCTCGAGAAGGCTGTTGCCGAGCACGCTGAAGTTACCGTTAAGGTAAGAAGCATCAAGAACTCCGATCAGGGCAAGGAGATCATCCTTTCCAAGAACGATGTTGAGGCTGAAAAGGGCAGAGCTGAGATCGAAGAGGCATATGCCAACAAGACTCCCATAGAAGTTAAGATCACACGTACCGTTAAGGACGGTCTCATCGGTACTTTCAAGGGTATCGACGTATATATCCACAGAACACAGATCAAGCACGGCGAAGTTAAGGAACTCGATCCCTACATCGGCCAGACAATGGAGATCCGCATCACCAAGTTCGACACTGAGAAGGGCAGACTCAGAATTTCCGGCAGCCACCGTGTTATCGCTTCTGAGGAGCGTGCAAAGAAGTCCGCTGAAGTCTGGGACAATATCGAGGAAGGCAAGCGCTACATCGGTACTGTCAGAAGCCTCGTTGATTTCGGTGCTTTCATCGACATCGGCGGCGTAGACGGACTCGTTCACGTTTCCGAGCTTTCATGGAGCCGCAACGCTAAGCCTTCTGATGTTCTCAAGGTTGGCGATCAGGTTGAGGTCTATGTTAAGTCCTTCGATAAGGAATCACACAAGATCTCTCTCGGTTACAAGAGACTTGAGGATGATCCTTACTACAACATTGAAGAGAGAATGCCTCTCGGCTGCATCGTTAAGGGTACAGTAGTACGTCTCACCAAGTTCGGTGCTTTCGTACAGCTCGAACCCGACCTCGACGCTCTCTGCCATGTTTCCCAGATCTCTTCTGAGAGACTCGACAAGCCCGAGGATGCTCTCCATGTAGGTCAGGAAGTTCAGGCTCAGGTTACAGAGATCGATCCCGAGAAGAGAAGGATCTCCATCTCCATCAAGGCTGTTGCTCCCATCGATCCCGTAAAGAGTGAAGAAGCTGTTGAAGAAGCTCCCGCTGAGGAAGCTCCTGCAGGAGAAGACGAGCAGGCATAATCTGCTGATTCTTTTTGGCAAATCATGATCAACAGGGCCCCGGATTCAATATCCGGGGCCTTTTCAATGATTTTGAACTCGTTGAATTTAAGTACTTGCATATTTTTGCTCGTTGTAATAAGATTTATAGGCTCGTAAAAGGAATCCCATCGGGGTGTGGCTCAGGTGGTAGAGTGCTTGCTTCGGGAGCAAGAGGCCGTGGGTTCGAGTCCCGCCACTCCGACCAACGGAAAACTTTCCTTTTATCGATGCGAACCGGGGTGTAGCTCAGGTGGCTAGAGTGCTTGCTTAGGGAGCAAGAGGTCGTGGGTTCAAGTCCCGTCACTCCGACCAAGGAAATGGCTGTCTCATATCGAGGCAGCCATTTTGCTTTTTCACTTGATTCATATGGTAGAATCTTTATCTGGAGGTTAACCATGAGGGATACTTTTGTCTTTAAGCGTATTATCAGCCTTTGCCTTTCGATGACGATGTTTTTCGGAATTGTTGCCGTTGATCCTTTTGAAGAGGATGTTTTGGCAGATACTGATCTGTCTTATGCTGAAGTGTCCGGTGCGGCTTCTGCTGCCATCGGAGACGAGATCTATGTAAACAACGGCAGATACATGGTCTATTCAAAGAACAGTGTTGCTTTTGTCGGACTGGTCAATCCCAATGTCGCATCTTTCACTGTTCCCAATAGCGTTAAATATCTGGATGCCACTTATAAGGTCATTTGGATCGCACAGTCCGCTTTCGAAGGCAACGAGTCGATCCAGAGCGTTACAATAGGCAATTCGATAACAAGGATATGTTCAAGGGCATTTTACGGCTGCAGCAAGCTTAAGACGGTTTCAGGCGGCAAGGGCGTTACTTATACGGCAACTGATGCTTTCGATAACTGCCCCGTTCTTAAAAGACCCGGCTTGTATTACAAGAAAACATACAATGTCGGTCTTGCATATATCGGTAAGGCACCCAAGCCTTGGCGTAAGACTTCTGCCGGCAGGAACGGCAAAGGCGAGTATATATGGATCACGGATAATGATCTTAAGGTATTGGGCAAGACGCGCGAAGCTTTCGGTAATGAAGTCCTTGCGGCATGCAGAAAGATGGCAGGCACCGTTTATACCAATGACATGGACTGCATTTCATACTGTCTCTCTGCTTATGCAAAGGCATTAGGCGTTGCAACCTCAGTCGGCAAGGGCAAGAGCTTCAGGATCAAGTTCGCAAAGAACTTCAGCAAGAACAGCAAGACCAAGTATGCCGTTAACCTTATGAAGAAAAGGAAGGTCATAAACGTCAGCGGCACTTCTATCTCAAGAAACGGAGCAAACTGGTTCCACTGCACGAACTTTTCAGAGCATCTTATGTCAAAGCCTAACTGCTACGGCGGTGTAAAGGTCTCTAATTATAAGAATCTCGGCGAATGCATGAAGGCACTTAACGCGCAGCCCGGTGATATCGTTCTTTTCGGCGGATATGTATCAACATATCTCTGCAAGAACGGAAAGTATTACAAGACCAACTACAGCGCTCACGGCGGAAAGAAAAAAGTCAACGGTCATTACGTCAGGGGTGAGGGCAATCTCTTTGTCTGGGGTCACGCAGCCGTTTACGCAGGCTATAACTTCACTCATAAAGACAGCAAGGGCAAGATGAGGAACGGACAGTGGTTCTACGAGACTTCCAATAAGACCAAGGCAGGGCTTCACTGGCGTGAACCTTATTACACCGCACAGGGCAATACCAACCAGAGAGTAATGGTATTGCATGTCGGAAATCCCAAGGCTTCTGATTCTCAGGCATATACGGATCCAGTACAGAAGGTTCTGGGAAATGATGCTGTTAACGGCTCCAAGTATGGCGTTTACAGAAGTGAAGAGGATGCTGCAAGGGATTTCAACCGTCTCTGCACGGTTACATGCGGTGCAGGTGAAGAAGCCGTGCCTGAGATCAATCTCGGAAGAGCAGCACTCTATGACATAGGTTCAGGCAATAAAGTCAGTGCAAGATTCTACATGAGGCAGCTTTCTGACACCGGAAATGTAATCCCGGACGCGAAGAACTATATGTTCAGGATGAGGGCACCGAATGTATATGACGTTCCCGTGGGATGGGTCAAACTGTCCTGCTGATAATCAGGCAATAATGTTATAATCGATTTATCATTTTCAAAGGCGGTGGGCATATGAGCCGTGCAGACGACATTTTCGACGAGAACATCAGAACGATCCTTTCTTCAGGTTACACGACCATCAATGACAAGGTAAGGCCCCACTGGGCTGATGACGGAGCTCCGGCTTATACATACAAGGCTTTTGCCATAGTAAACCGCTATAACCTTGCTGAAGAGTTCCCTATGTTCACGCAGCGCTGGATCAATTTCAAGGCTGCCGTCGATGAAATCCTCTGGATCTGGCAGAAGAAGTCCAATAACGTCCATGACCTCAATTCCCATATCTGGGATGCGTGGGCTGACGAGACGGGTTCCATCGGCAAGGCTTACGGATATCAGCTCGGAGTAAAGCATAAGTACAAGGAAGGCGAGATGGACCAGGTAGACCGCGCCCTCTTTGATCTTAAGAACAACCCTTCAAGCCGAAGGATAATGACCAACATCTATGTCCATCAGGACCTGCACGAGATGAATCTTTATCCTTGCGCTTATTCAATGACGTTCAACGTTACCGGCAATAAGCTTAATGCCATCCTTAACCAGAGGAGCAACGACATGCTGGTCGCCAATGCCTGGAACGTATGCCAGTACGCTGTCCTCGTACATCTTTTCGCAAGATGCACCGGACTTGAAGTAGGCGAGTTCGTTCATGTCATCGCCGACGCACACATCTATGACAGACATGTCGATATCGTAAAAGAGCTGATCGAGCGCCCGAAGTTCGCAGCACCCAAACTCGTACTTACTGAAGGTATTACTGACTTCTACAAGTTCACCGTAGATGACATCAACCTCGAAGGATACGAGTACGGCCCAAAGATCAAGGGCATCCCGGTCGCTGTCTGAGGCTTGTATGAAGCTGATATTCATAAGGCACGCAGAACCTGATTACACGATAGATTCACTTACCGAGAAGGGCTGGCGCGAGGCTGAGATCCTTTCGCACCGCGTTGCTAAGTGGAACATCAAAGACATATACTGTTCTCCTTTGGGAAGAGCCAAAGATACTGCATCCTTCACATTAAAGGCATTGGGACGCGAAGCCGTAATCCATGACTGGCTCCGGGAATTCTATTACCTGGTGGAAGATGAGCAGACAGGCGAGAAAACTATAGCCTGGGATTTCATGCCCGAGTATTTCGTTGCCAATACCGGTCTTCACGATAAAGACGGGTGGTATAACACTAAAGTCATGAAGAGCGGCGAGATCGCAGGGCACTATGCGGCTGTCGTTAAGGATTTTGATGAACTCCTTGCAAAGCACGGCTACAGGAAAAGGGAAGACGGCGTATACGAAGTCGTTGAACATAACGATGACGTCCTCGTGTTTTTCTGCCACTTCGGTATTACGGCGCTTCTTACCGGATATCTTACGGGCATTGCCCCTCCGGTGCTCTGGCAGGGTTTCTTTATGGCTCCGACATCGGTTACAATCTTAGGCAGTGAGGAACGTATTCCCGGAGAAGCGGCTTTCAGGGTACAGGTCTTCGGAGATGCAAGTCATTTGACAGAGGCGGGTGAACCGCTTTCGGCGTCAGGGTATTTCACGGATATGTTCGGAGGTTAATGCTATGATCGCAATTGCAGCGGTAGACAGGAATTGGGCAATCGGAAACAAGGGACAGCTCCTTATATCACTCCCGGAGGACCAGAAGGGCGTTTTCAGGAAGTATACTTCCGGTCATACGGTCGTTTTCGGAAGAAAGACCCTTGAGACTTTCCCGGGACAGAGACTTCTGCCCAACAGAGTCAACGTCATCATGTCGAGAAACTACGATTTTGAGAAGGAAGGAGCCGTGATACTTCATTCTGTTGATGAACTTCAGGATTTCCTGGCTCTTTCGGCTGATGATGTCTATCTTATCGGCGGCGCTTCGATGTACAATTCGCTGATCGGTCTCTGCGATAAGGCAATAATCACAAGCATCAGAGCCGAGTATGAGGCTGACTGTCATTTCCCTGATCTGGATAAGGATCCCGACTGGGAGCTCGAATTTGAGGAAGATCCGGTAATGAGCGAGAAAGGCGTTGAGTTCACCGTCCGCCATTACAAGAGAAAGTAATCTCGCCTTTTATATAATAATTATTGAAATAGCCCTTGCTTTGACAGGGGCTATTTGTTAGAATACTCGGGCATAAAAATCACGCATACGTTCCTTTTGTGGGCAAAGCCTTAATATCATTGCGTATGCGGAAGTAAAAACAGGAGGATTATTTTATGCCGGTAATTTTAATGAAGCAGCTGCTTGAAGCAGGCGTTCACTTTGGTCACCAGACACGTCGCTGGAACCCTAAGATGTCTGAGTACATCTTCACAGAGCGCAACTCCATCCACATCATCGATCTGCAGAAGACAGTCAAGAAGGTTGACGACGCTTACGCTGCAATGAGAGAGCTCGCTGAGAAGGGTGATATCCTTTTCGTCGGTACAAAGAAGCAGGCTCAGGATTCCATCAAGGAAGAAGCTCAGCGTTGCGGTCAGTTCTATGTTAACTACAGATGGCTCGGCGGTACTCTCACAAACTTCGTTACGATCAAGAAGAGAGTTGCACGTCTTGAGGAGCTCCGCAGAATGGAGCAGGATGGTTCTTTCGACATCCGTACAAAGAAGGAAGTTGCTAAGCTCAAGCTCGAGATGACAAAGCTCGATCTCAACCTCGGCGGTATCGTCGGAATGAACAAGCTCCCTGCAGCACTTTTCATCGTTGATACAAAGAAAGAGCACAATGCAGTTGCAGAAGCAAGAAGACTTGGTATCCCGATCATTGCTATCGTTGATACAAACTGCGATCCTGATGAAGTTGATTACGTTATCCCCGGTAACGACGACGCTATCCGTGCAGTTAAGCTCATCACAGCTAAGATGGCTGACGCAGTTATCGAGGCTCATCAGGGTGAGGATGCTACTTCTGAGGGCATGATCGTTGACAATGCACAGGCTGCTGCAGAGACAGCTGAAGTTGCTGAAGAGCAGGCAGCTGAAGAAGCAGGCGAGAAGAGCATGGAAGAAATCGCTTCCGAGTCATAATTGATAGAAGGAGATACACACATGGCTATTAGTGCACAACAGGTTAAGGAACTCCGTGATCTGACAGATTGCGGCATTATGGACTGCAAGAAGGCACTTATCGAGTGCGACGGTGACATCGAGAAGGCTAAGGGCTGGCTCCGTGAAAAGGGTATGGCTAAGGCTGACAAGAAGTCTTCCAGAGTTGCTGCTGAAGGTGCAGTTATCGCTAAGATCGCTGACGATCAGAAGAGCGGTGTCCTCGTTGAGATCAATGTTGAGACAGACTTCGCTGCCAACACAGACAACTTCAAGAGCTTCTGCGATACAGTAGTTTCACACATTATCGAGAAAAAGCCTGCTTCTGTTGAAGAGCTTATGGCTCAGCCTCTTGCAAGCGATCCTTCTAAGACAGTTGAGCTCTTCCAGAAGGAAGCTATCGCAAACATTGGTGAGAATACTTCCATCAGAAGATTCGTAGTTTATGAGAACACAGGTGTTGGCGCTGTTACAGCTTACATCCACATGGGCGGTAAGGTCGGCGTTTTCTCCGAGATCTGTGTTGGTGATGATTCCGTTATCACAAAGCCTGAGTTCGCTGAGTTTGCTAAGAACATCAACATGCAGATCGCAGCTTCAAGACCCGGTTGGGTTAACGAGTCTGATGTTCCCCAGGATGAGCTCGACAAGGAGACAGAGATCCTTAAGAACAAGGCTCTCGAAGAGGGCAAGCCTGAGAAGATCGTCATGGAGAGGATCATCCCCGGCCAGATCAAGAACTTCTACAAGATGAACTGCCTGGTTGATCAGGAGTACATCAAGGACGAGGATCTTACTGTTAAGCAGTACATCGACAAAGCAGCTAAGGAGCTCGGCACAGAGCTTGCTGTTGTCCGCTTCACACGTTTCACACTCGGTGAGGGTATCGAGAAGAAGCAGGACGATTTTGCTGAGGAAGTAAGAAAGCAGGCTGGCCTGTAATCCCTTCCAATTAAGGATTGTTGCTTAAGGACCGCGCTTCAATGCGCGGTCTTTTTTTGTTCCGTTCTATATTAAAAGAATAAAAAGGTCTTCAACATTCATTCCAATACTGTTAAAATTTATTGAAACAATAGATGGGAGCGTTAGTGTTACATGAGCGAGAAGAAATATAACCGTGTGCTTCTTAAGATATCCGGTGAAGCATTGGCAGGTGAGGCAAAACTCGGCATCAACGACGAGGTCCTCAAGGAGATCTCCAGGAACATAAAGGCGGTTGCTGACCTGGGAGTTCAGGTCGCGATCGTAGTCGGTGGAGGAAACTTCTGGAGAGGAAGATCCTCGGAGAAGATGGACAGAGTTACGGCAGATCACATGGGAATGCTTGCAACACTCATGAACTCGCTTGCACTTTCCGATGCTCTTGAGCAGCAGGGTGCGGTAACCAGAGTCCTTTCTGCCATCGAAGTCAGACAGATGGCTGAGCCTTATATCAGGAAGAGGGCCGTAAGACACCTTGAGAAGGGAAGGATCGTAATCTTCGCCTGCGGAACGGGCAACCCTTATTTCTCAACAGATACAGGTGCTGCGCTCCGTGCGACCGAGATCGGCGCAGATATTTTCCTCAAGGCTACCATGGTCGACGGCGTTTATGATAAGGATCCTCATCTTTATCCGGATGCCAAGAAGTACGACAAGGTTTCCCACGATGAAGTCTTAAGACTCAACCTCAAGGTCATGGATGCAACCGCAGCAGCGCTTTGCAGGGACAACCACACCAAGATCCTTGTTTTCTCGATGCAGGATCCCGAGAATATCGTCAGGATCGCAAGGGGCGAAGAGCTTGGAACTATCGTTGAATAATAAAAATATAAATTTGCACAAGTAAAGGAGATGAATGGTATGGCAATGATCGAGATCACTCAGAAGGATTATGATGAAGTTGAAGCTAAGATGAGGAAGAATATCGAAAACCTCCAGGAGAACCTCAACACTATCCGTGCCGGACGCGCAAATCCGCATGTTTTGGATAAGATCCTCGTTGATTATTATGGAACACCGTCTCCTCTTAACAATGTAGCCAACATTCAGGTACCTGAGGCAAGGATGATCACACTCCAGCCTTGGGAGCCCAAGATGCTCAAGGAGATCGAGCGTGCGCTCCAGGCTTCAGATCTCGGAATTAATCCTACTAACGACGGTAAGATCATCAGACTCGTTTTCCCTATGCTCACAGAGGAGAGACGTAAGGAACTCGTTAAGCAGGTTAAGGTTTACGGAGACGAGACAAAGGTCGTAATCCGTAATGCACGCCGTGACTTCATCGATAAGATGCGTGCGGCTAACAAGAAGAAGGAACTTACCGAAGATTCCCTCAAGGAATACGAGGAGAAGGTCCAGAAGATCACAGACAAGTTTACTGCTGAAGTAGATACTGTCTGCGACAAGAAAAATAAGGAATTGATGGAAATCTGATCAGGTGGCATCAAGATCTAAAAAGACTATAAAGACTTACGACACCGCGGGCCTTAAGGTCCCGGTGTCTTTGGGTGTAATAATGGACGGCAACGGAAGATGGGCCAAGAAGAGGCTCCTTCCGAGAAGTGCCGGACACCGTGCAGGCGCAGAGAACCTCAAAGAGCTCTGCCGCAACTGCGGCAATTACGGCGTCAAATATCTTACCGTTTACGCCTTTTCGACAGAGAACTGGTCCAGGCCCGAGAACGAGGTAAGCCAGCTCATGAAACTGTTTGTCGAGTTTTTCGAAAAGTATGACCCGGAACTCGAACAGGAAGGCATAAGGGTAAGATTCACAGGCGACATCGCATCTCTTCCCGAAGACTTGCAGCGCGTTTGCCGCGAGGGTGAGGAGAGGTCAAAGCACAGACCCAAGATGCAGCTTATCGTTGCATTCAATTACGGTGGCAGGAGAGAGCTCGTATATGCCGCAAGAAGACTCGCCGAGCAGGTCAGAAAAGGCGAGATCGATCCTTCGGACATTACCGAGGAATCTATAAGTTCAAATCTTTATCTGCCTGATGTACCCGATCCGGAGCTGATCATAAGACCGAGCGGGGAGATGAGGCTTTCAAATTTTCTTCTCTGGGAGAGCGCTTATTCCGAATTGTGGGTATCAGATACACTCTGGCCCGATTTCGGCTATGAAGAGCTGACGCAGGCTTTCAGAGATTATGCCGGACGTGACAGGCGTTTCGGCGGACTTTCTGCGAAAGATTCCGATGAAGGTGACAAGAAGTAATGAAACAGAGAGTAATAACAGGCGTGATCTTTGCGGTCCTGTTCGCAGCATTTTTCCTTCCGGCATTCTGGTTCCCGATAACTGCCGTTATCATGTCTTTGATAGTCGGCTCATTTGTAGTTTATGAATTGATCAAAGCCTTAAAGAACGGAAAATACGATCCTTCCACTTCGCTTATCGTAACAGGCTGTGCTCTGGCACTTATCGTCCTTGCCGGAAGCTTTTTCCTCAGGGTTTCGGCCGAGAATGCGCTTGCTGTCTATGTCATGGTCATCGGGATGTTCACGCTTGCATGCGGAATACTGATCCCCGTTGCCAGAAAAGACGATACCAGGGCTTTGGAGAACGGCATCGCAACGGGAGGTACGATCTTCTATGTTACATTCCCGCTGTTCTGCCTGGATGCTGCAATGCTGCTCCTGCCTGAAGGTTCCAACGGCTGGTATTTCATGCTGATCGGACTGGTTGCACCCTGGATATCGGATGTTTTCGCTTACCTGGTCGGAGTTACGATGGGCAAGCATAAGATCGTTCCCCATATCTCGCCTAAGAAGACATGGGAAGGCTGCATCGGTGGCGCTGTTTTCTGCGCACTGGCCGTAATGCTCTATTCGGTCTTCGTCATTTTCAAGGTTGAACATATAGGCATGGATCTTACTGCGTTTGCCGTCATGACGTTCATCATGGGACTTCTGGTTTCCGTCATGAGTCAGCTTGGCGACTGGTTTGCATCTGTAATCAAGAGACATGTCGGCATCAAGGATTACGGAAATATCTTCCCGGGTCACGGAGGAATGCTCGACAGATTCGACAGCACATTCTTCACGATGCCGATCGGACTTCTTCTGGCGATAATAGCCAAGAACATTTTCTAAAGGGGTAGATAAATGCGCCGTTTGTCCATTCTTGGGTCCACAGGTTCCATAGGGCAGCAGACACTTGAAGTCTGCCGTAAAGCACCGGCTGATTTTACCGTTGAGGGACTTTCCTGCGGATCAGATACAGATACTCTTTATGAGCAGATAAAAGAATTCAATCCTAAGGCAGCTGCTGTAAGCAATCCCGAAAAAGGTGCAGAGCTTGCCAAGAGGCTTAAGGAAGAAGGGATCAAGACCGAGATCTATACGGGTCCCGATGCAAGCTCTGTTGTTGCAGAACTTTCTTCCTGTGATACCGTGGTCGGCGCTATCGTCGGATTTGCAGGGCTTAAGCCTGTCTATCACGCCATAAAGGCAGGCAAGACGATCGCTCTTGCCAACAAGGAAACGCTCGTATCCGGCGGCGATTTCATCATGCCGCTCGCAAAGGAAAAAGGCGTCGACATCCTTCCCGTAGACAGTGAGCATTCCGCGATCTGGCAGTGCCTCAGGAACGGCGACGAAAAGAATCTCGACCGCATTCTGATAACAGCTTCCGGAGGACCTTTCCGCGGAAAGAAAAGGGAAGACCTTCTCGATGTTACATGTGAAAAAGCTCTTGCGCATCCCACATGGAAGATGGGCGGCAAGATAACCATAGATTCTGCGACCATGATGAACAAAGGCCTTGAGATTATCGAGGCTCACCATCTTTTCGGTGTCGATGCAGACAGGATAGATGTCGTTGTTCACCCGCAGAGTGTTGTTCATTCAATGGTCCGTCTGAAGGACGGATCCGTTCTTGCCCAGATGGGACGGCCTTCCATGATCCTTCCCATCCTTGTGGCGCTTTACTATCCGGAAAGAGGTCCGGCCGTAACGAGGCCATTTGATCCGTTTGAAGCCGGTTGCAATAACCTTACTTTTGAAAAGTGCGATACCGGTGTGTTCCGCCTTGTCGGCCTTGCTTATGAAGTCGGCAAAAAGGGAGGACTTCTTCCCGCTGTCATGAATGCGGCCAACGAGACCGCGGTCATGGCTTTCCTGGACGGAAAGATCGGTTTCCTGGATATAGAAAAGACAGTATATGAAGTTTGTGATATGTTCGCCGGCCTGTCAGGGCAAAAGGCAGATATCGAATCTGTTACCGGGGCAGACAGCGAAGCCAGAATTAAAGCTTTAGAGATATTGAGGAAATAACAGACATGAATGCATGGAGTGTAGTTGTAGTCATCATAATGCTCGGTGTGCTCGTAACGTGCCACGAGTTAGGTCATTTTTGGGTCGCATGCCTTCTTAAGATAAAGGCTTTCGAGGTTTCGATCTTCGTAGGCCCGAGGCTTGTCCACTGGAAGCGCAAGGGAGTCGATTATTCGATAAGGCTCATTCCTTTGGGCGCATACGTAAGGTTTTCGGACATCGACGAGAACGGTGAAGCCGTCGTTAGCGATGATCCGCAGCTCTTGATCAACCAGCCAAGGTGGAAGAGGCTTCTGGTATCCCTTGCCGGACCTTTCATGAATTGCATTCTCGGAATAATGATCTTTTCGGTTCTTTACTGGGCAACCGGCTTTACGAGCCTTGATATCGGCACTGCTCCCGAAGGATCCCAGCTCTCTTCGCAGGAATATACCATAGGTGATACGATTACCGCCGTTAACGGGCACGCCGTCTATACGTATCTTGATTTCTACTATATGATGGACAATTCGGTTCCGAGGACCGAAAAGCTCACGGTAAGCCTTAAGTCCGCTGAGACCGGCAAGAAGTATGATGTCGTCATGACACCTGAACTCAAGACCAGACCGATGCTCGGAATAACCACTTACCGTACCGTTGATAATAAGTATCACGGATGGGAGGTCCTGAACGTCGACGAGAACCAGAATCAGGGAAAGCCTGTCTTGAAGGTCGGCGACTTCCTGACTCATGTTGACGGAAAAGCAGTCGCTGATGAGGACTTCACCGAGTTCCTCGAAAACTTAGGCGAAGGCGATACGATGAAGCTTTCTTTCGTCCGCAACGGCGAGAAGATGGAGAAGGAATGCATCAAGACTATGATCACGTATTCCAATGACCGCGGCCTCAGGCTCTTATCCTACAGAGCTGATAATCCGAAGAATGTTTTCCGCGCTTTCGGTTATGCGGCCAAGATCCCGATGTCGGTAATCATGTTGTCCGCTAAATCGATCTCTGACGTATTTAAGGGCAAGGAAAAAGTTTACAATATGGTATCGGGACCCGTAGGAGTTACCACGGTCGTCAATGATGTCGTCGGCGATGTCGATGATGACGTGGGTGAGAAGATATACATGCTGATCGTGATAAGCGGCATTATCTCTATCGGACTTACCTTCACGAACCTCCTTCCGATTCCGGGACTTGACGGAGTGCAGATCATTCTGATCGTCGTCGAGATGGTAATTGGCAGACGGCTTTCCAAGAAAGCCGAGAACGTGATCAATGTCGTGGGCTTTTTCCTGCTCATCGCACTTGTTATCTTCGCGTTCGCTTCAGACATAATCAGGATCCTTGTCGGATAACGGCAAAAGGAGAGAGGTAATGACCAGACAGGTTTTGATCGGCGGTGTTGCGGTTGGCGGCGGCGCATCTGTAAAGATACAGTCTATGAACAACACGGATACCCGTGATGCTAAGGCTACGCTTGAGCAGATCGCCAGATTGAAGGATGCCGGATGTGACATCACAAGAGTTGCTGTTCCTGACATGGAGGCAGCCGAAGCCCTGAAGGAAATAACCGCTAACTCACCTATTCCCGTAGTTGCGGACATTCATTTTGATTATAAGCTTGCTATCGCCTCAGCACAGAACGGAGCAGCCAAGATAAGGATCAATCCGGGCAACATCGGAGGTCCTGACAAGGTAAAGCTTGTTGCTGACTGCTGCAAGGAAAGAGGCCTTCCGATAAGAGTCGGAGTCAATTCCGGTTCTATCTCAAGGGAGATCCTTGCCAAGTATGGCGAAGTCAACGCTGATGCCATGACGGAGAGCGCATTGGGCGCCGTAAAGCTCCTTGAGGACCAGGATTTCGATAACATTGTTATCTCGATCAAGTCTTCATCTCCCAAGCTCACCATAGAAACTTACAGGACACTGTCCAAGATGTGTGACTATCCGCTTCATCTGGGAGTCACCGAAGCCGGCACCGTAAAGGAAGGTACGATCAAATCTGCAGTAGGCATCGGAACCCTTCTTGCCGAAGGTATCGGCGATACCATCAGGGTATCTCTGACAGGTGATCCCGTTGAAGAGGTTTATTGCGCCAAATCGATACTCAGAGCACTCGGCCTCCGTGACGAAGGCATAACTTTTATTTCCTGTCCCACATGCGGTAGGACGCAGGTACCGCTGATCGAACTTGCCGGAAAGATAGAGGAGAAGATCTCCCGCTTGCCGTACAACCTTAAAGTAGCGGTCATGGGATGCGTCGTAAACGGCCCCGGAGAAGCAAGGGAATGTGACATCGGGCTTGCAGGCGGAAAGGACGAATTCCTTCTTTTCGAGAAAGGTGAACCCGTCCGTAAGATACCTGCGGAATCTGCTGTTGACGAATTTGTAAAGGAAGTAATCAGAGTTGGAGAAGAAAGAAACAAAACTGACCGAACTGTTTGAACTGAACAGCGGCAAACGTGAATATAAAGGCCTTGACGGGATCACCGTTCACAAGGTCGATATCTACAAGAACAGGGGACTCATTGAACTCAAGCTGAACGGCGTTTCAAGCCTGCCGGCTGACAATGATGCTGCCGTATTTCTGGAAGACCTGGAAACCGATTTCGGTTTCAGGATCAACTTTGTCTTTGATGAGTGCAGGGGCGGAAATATCTGTGATTACATAGACGGCCTCGAGAAGATCATCATGTATATGGTTAAGCGTGACGGAGGCGCCAGCCTTCAGGGCTTTACCGATTATGTCAGAGTTATCTGCAGTGACGGAGATCCTGAAGAAGGAATAAAGCCTGAAGCGGATCTTAACGTTCCCGAATGGTGGGAGAGCATGCTCGGCCCCAACGGCAAATATGATCTCTCATCTGCTTTCGGCAATGCGGTCTACGCTTGCTGCAGGATCCCGTCTGATTCATACGACATAAAGGTTTTAGACACTACTTCAGACTATGAGGATTATTCTCCCGAGAATGACATCCTGAGAGCCATGGAGAACGGTACTTATGAGGAGTATGACGGCAACTATGCAAAGTCATCTCCAAAGAAGAACGGTAAGAAAAAGACCGAGACGGAAGCCTTTGCCGAAGATAACGATGCCGCATCCAACAAGGACTCATGGGCTTATAAGGCCAAGCAGGTCCAGAAAGAAGCTAAGGTCGAAAGCAAGAGTAATTTCGATTATTCCAAGAATGCCCAGGCTGATGAAATAGTATTCGGCAAGGTTAAGAAACAGGCGGTCTCCATGAAGATCAAAAATCTCACTCTCGGTGAGATGGATGTAAATATCGTTGGCCGCATCCAGATAACTGATGACTTGAGGCTTACCAAGAGCGGAAAGTCAGTCATTACCAAGTTTGACTGCTTTGATGATACGGACGGCATCTCATGCATTGCTTTCCTCAAGCCTGAAGAAGCCGACGGCTTCCAGAAGAAGTTTGAAAAGGGCGGATATGTCGGACTTCAGGGCAACTGCGAGAAAGATACTTTCTCCGGAGAGATCCAGTTCAAAGTAAACGGTGCATTCCCTGCGGAAAAACCTGCAGGAAGGAAAGACAATGCCAAACGCAAGCGTGTTGAACTTCATGTCCACACCAAGATGAGCGAGAGTGATGCTACGACTGACCCGGCTGATCTTATCAAACTTGCCGCAAGTTTTGGCCATTCGGCATGTGCCGTTACGGATCACGGAGTTGTTCAGGCATTTCCGCATGTTTTTGAAGCGGCCAAAGGCATCAACAAGAAACGCAAAGACACAGGTGAGGCTCCCATTAAGTGTATCCTCGGATGTGAGGGTTATCTTGTCGATGACGGTCCCACGGTCTTCTATAATCTGCCTTATGACTATAAGAACGATAAGTACTTTAAGAAGGCAGATGTTGATGAAGATGCGGCGCTGGATTTCCTTGAACGACCCAAGGCCGTCGGATCTTTTGTTTCCATAACGATCAGGCGCAACGGAGATGATGCGCTCAGGGATACTTTTACGTCTGTATGCGCATCCAAGTACAGGCTCAAAGGATATAAGGCGGTAAGACCTGCTGAGGAAGGCGAGTCCGAACAGGACGCAATGGAGTTTGCTTCCCATGATATCGACAAGTCGCTCTGGGACGAATCCGAATTCCCGGAAAAGCTCAGTGACGAAGCCATTGCCGCCAAGGTCATGGAACCTCATACCCCTTTGGGAAAGACTTTCAATACCCATCTTGAGATCAACGGGGAATATGCTGACGGCGAGGATGAAGTCGTTCCGTCAGAGCTTGTTTATGAGCATGTCGCGGATTTCCAAGCCGATTTTAATGATGTGATCTATCCCGGTACCGGAGAACCGTGTGATTCCTATTTCGCAATGGGCGAGCTCCTTGAATTTATAGGAGACTCATACATCACAGGTCCTGATGTCTTTACCACGCTCGCTTTCCTGCGGCGTGCAGGCTACGGTATCAACATCGAGGATCACGTTTACTACAGGCACAAGTTCCTTATGCCTGCGACAAGCGATGAAGATATTTTGGAGACATACTTCAAGGGTGAATATAAGACTGTAGAAGAGCTTCTCGCATCTAAAGGCGCCGATTTTACTTATGCCGCAACCGGTGACTCTCATGATGCGATGTTTGATGAGTGCTACAAGTCGGCATCCTGCCTTGTTGCATGTCTTAAAGATGCGGGTACTGCCGATGCGCTGTCCATAAACTATGCTTCAGGACACTTTACGCCGGGTAAGATTAAAGCGGCGGAAAAAGATAAGAACACCGGTCTGCAGGTAACGCCGACGTACCACATCATTTATCTTGCGCGTTCCAATATGGGACTTTATAACCTCTACCGCATAGTATCCGAATCGCAGATACATTATTTTTCCAAGAGACCCAGGACTCCGAAGAGCCTTCTGAAGTACTTCAAGTCCGGCATTATCGTCGGAGGCGCCTGCGTGGACGGAGAGCTGTACCGTTATGTGTTAAAAGCATACGTTAACAGCAATAAGGATAAAGCACAGACCAGAAAACTCCTCAATGAGTCAGAGGAATTCAGGAAGATACTGAGCCTTTATGACTACGTTGAGATCCAGCCGCTGTGCAACAACATGTTCCTGACGAGACAGGCTCCTGCCAAGTACGGCAGTAATGTTCCGCTGGATGAGGATGATATAAGGATAATCGACGAACTTCTTGTAGAGACCGCCGATGATCACAATATGCCCACCTGTGCCACGACAGACTCTCATTTCCTTAATAAGGAAGACGGCATGTACAGAAAATATATGTTGATGAGCATGGGCTTTGATGATGCCGAGATGCAGAGTGACCTGTATTTCAGAACAACAGACGAGATGCTCGAAGAGTTCTCTTACCTCGGCGAGGAGAAAGCCGAAGAAGTCGTAATCGACAATACAAACAAGATCGCCGACCTTATCGAGTTCGGTATCAAGCCGTTCCCGGACGGATCTTACCCGCCGCAGATCGCAAGAGCTGCGGCCGACGTCAGAGATATCGCATATACAAAGGCAAACAAACTGTACCGGCACAACGGAGTGCTCAACGAAGTCGTTAAGGCAAGGCTCGACCGTGAGCTTGAATCCATTATCGGTAACGGATACGCGATTATGTACTATATCGCGTACAGACTCGTTAAAAAGTCCAATAACGACGGTTACGTTGTTGGCTCGAGAGGTTCTGTCGGTTCTTCATTTGCCGCTACCATGTGCGGTATCTCGGAAGTTAACCCGCTGCCTCCGCATTACAGGTGCCCCAAATGCAACTATGCCGAGTTTGACAACAGCGGTAAATACGGATCGGGTTATGACCTCCCGCCGAAGAATTGTCCGGAATGCGGAGAGAAGCTTATCCCCGACGGACAGGATATCCCGTTCGAGACGTTCCTCGGATTCAAGGGTGACAAGCAGCCTGATATCGATCTTAACTTCTCAGGTGAATATCAGCCGAGAGCGCATGCATACGTAGGCGTACTCTTCGGAGGCACGCATACGTTCAAGGCAGGAACGATCGGCGCTTACCAGGATAAGAACGCATACGGCGTCTGCCGTAAGATCTGCGAGGAAAAGGGAGAACCTTTTACCCAGGCCCATCTCGCCTTCATGGCAAGGGACATCATCGGTGTTAAGAGGACTACATCCCAGCATCCGGGCGGTATCGTCGTTATTGCCAAGGAAATGGATATATATGAATTCACGCCTATCCAGTTCCCGGCAAATAAGACCGACGGCGGAATAATCACAACGCATTTCGATTTCCGTGCGATGCACGATACGATCCTTAAGCTTGATATCTTAGGACATGCCGATCCTACGGTGCTTCGAATGCTCAGTGATATTACCGGCGTTACCATTACGGACATACCGATACCGGACGAGAAGGTAATGAGCCTTCTTCAGAGTACCGATGCATTGGGATTCCCTGTGGAAGCAACTGACGCGGGATCTGCCACGCTGGGTCTTTCGGAGCTCGGTACGAACATGGCCCGCGGAATGATCAAGGAGACGAAGCCGACGAGATTCTACGATCTCGTTCAGCTAATGGGACTTTCACACGGTACTGACGTATGGACCGGCAATGCCCAGGAGCTTATCAGGGCAGGTACATGTGATCTTAACTCTGTCATCGGATGCCGTGACTCGATCATGACGAGCCTTATCTACTGGGGACTTCCCAACAAGGATGCTTTCGACATCATGGAAGGTGTCCGTAAGGGTAAAGTTGCTGCAGGAAAGGTTGAGAAATGGCCCGAGTATGTTGAGGAGATGAAGTCATGTGGCGTTCCTGACTGGTACATAGAATCCTGCCAGAAGATCAAGTACATGTTCCCGAAGGCACATGCTGCCGCTTATGCGATCTCATCTTTGAGAGTAGCGTGGTTCAAGGTCTACTATCCTGAAGAATACTATTGCTCGTTCTTTACCCACAGAGGTGAAGGATTGTTCAACGCTGAAGATATGTGCAGCGGACCTGAGAAGGTTAAGGAAAGAAGAATCGAGCTTAACGAGGAGATGCATGCAAAGGGTGATCCGAATACCAAGCTCAAGTATTATTTCTATGAGCTGGTTGAGGAGATGTATGCCAGAGGCATAACCTTTGCTCCGATCACTCTTGAGGATTCGCTTGGCACCAAGTTTGCAAAAGCCGGTCCGAAACTGATAAGACCTCCTTTCTGTGCGATAACTGCCGTATCACCTGCGAATGGTGAAGCAATTGAACGTGCAAGGAAAGACGGACCGTTTAAGAACCGTGATGACTTTATGAAGAGGACGGGAGTAGGACAGTCTGTTACCGAGAAACTTCTTGCCTACGGAGGCATATTAGATGATCTCCCCGAAAGCGCACAGATGAACCTGTTTGATCTTATGTGAGGGCTGAGCCTTGTATTGCAGCGTTATCCTGAGAGGCACCGTCAGAGAGACTGACCGTCAGTACACTTACAAGATTCCGGAAGACCTTGAGACCAAGGTCGTTCCGGGGTCTTTTTGCAATGTGCCTTTCGGGTTCGGAAACAAGACCAGGACTGCAGTCGTAATGTCCGTATCCGAAAATGCCGGTGAAGGAATAAAGGGAATAAAAGAGATAAAGAACCTTATCCTTGATTACCCGGTGCTCACGCCGGATCTGCTTGCTCTGGTAGAGACGGTTTCAGACAGGTTCAACTGCACCATGGGAGACGTCATAGAACTGATGGTTCCCACTTGTGTTGAGAATCACAAGGTACCGACCGAGGTCTTCGTTGAGATCGTTGATAAGGGAACTGCCGAAAGCGTTCTTTCATCAGGCACATTAAGATCAGCGGTTCACGCAAATATACTCGAATATCTTCTCAAAGGCGGAAAATGCAGCAGGAAAGAACTGCAGGCAGCCGTTTCCGCTTCTTCGGCGCAGGTAAAGGCTGTAGAAGAAAAGGGGCTTATCAGGTTTACGAAAGAGATAAGTGATCCTGCCGAAAGCACAGATCTTCTCGAAGACGTATCTGTGGACGGCAAGTTCTCTGAAACATACGACCTGAATGATGAGCAGAAAGAAGCAGTAAAGAAGATAACAGGCGATAACGGGGAGGTCATACCCGGAACTCATCTTCTTTTTGGAATTACAGGCAGCGGCAAGACCGAGGTATATCTCAAGTGTGCACAGAACGTGATCGATAACGGCGGTACTGTACTTTATCTCGTTCCTGAGATCTCGCTTACGCCTCAGACCATAAGCTGGATAAAAGGACGCCTTGGAGGAGTGGTTGCCGTGCTTCACAGCAGGCTCACCGACAGGCAGAGGTTCTCGCAGTGGGAGATGATCAGGAACGGAAAGGCTAAGGTCGTTGTTGCTCCGAGAAGCGGCATATTCGCGCCTGCCGAAAACATCAGACTGATAATTATCGATGAGGAGCACGACGGCTCATATAAGTCTGAGTCACATCCGAGATATTCCGCAAAGGACATCGCAAGGATGAGGGCAAACAAGAACGGGGCGGCGCTTGTGCTTGGCTCGGCAACGCCTTCGATAGAAAGCTTCTATGCAGCAAATAAGAAAGTGTATGACCTTATCGAATTGAAATCACGCGCAAGGGTTGCTGCCAAGCTACCCGAGATCGTTCCCGTCGACATGAAGGAACAGGTCAAGCTCGGTGCGGGAGACATTCTGTCGATCCCGCTGAGGCAGGCGATGGCTGTTGCATTTTCGCAGAACAAACAGGTGCTCCTGTTCCTCAACAGAAGAGGCTATGCAAGAACGCTTGTATGCAGTGACTGCGGAAGACCCGTAAGCTGCGTGAACTGTTCGGTCGGAATGACGCTCCATAACAACAAAAGAACGGGTTCTCAGAACCTTATCTGCCATTACTGCGGATACATGATACCGACTTCGGAGGCCCGTTGTGATTTCTGCGGATGCACTCATTTCACAAAGGCCGGATTCGGTACACAGCAGCTTGAAGATCTGCTCGGTACGATCTTCCCTCATGAAAAGGTCCTGAGAATGGATCAGGATACGACAGTATCCCCGGGCGCGCACAGAGAGATAATCGAGAGGTTTTCACGAAAGGAAGCGTCAATCCTCATCGGAACGCAGATGATAGCCAAGGGCCTTGATTTCCCTG
The DNA here is from genome assembly GCA_017478485.1 of Clostridiales bacterium. Lineage (GTDB taxonomy): Bacteria > Bacillota > Clostridia > Saccharofermentanales > Saccharofermentanaceae > Saccharofermentans. The sequence continues at coordinate 227,589 of JAFVDI010000003.1, forward strand.
ACTGTACCGTCGTCGGTATATTAGGCGCGGACCTTATGATCGCGGCATCTTCATACAGGGCATCAGAGCGCGCGTTCCAGCTTATAACTCAGGCTGCGGGAAGAGCGGGAAGAGGAGACGATCCGGGAAAGGTCTTCATACAGAGTTATAATTCTGAGAATCCTCTGTTCAGATATGCATGCACACAGGATTACAGGGCATTCTATGAGACGGAGATCGCATACAGGGAAAAGATCCTCCTGCCGCCGTTCAAGGCTATCGGCGAGATAGTGCTTTCTCTCGAGGACGAATCCGCACTCCAGGAAAGAGGCAGGGATCTTTATCACTATCTGTCTGACTTCCTTTCGTATCAGGATAAGTCTTATGCCTTTGAGCTCTACGGACCTGTTCCGTCCGTCATTTACGAGCTCAGGGGAAAGTACAGGCTCAGCTTTATCATCAAAGCATCAAACAGGTCAGCAATAAATGCCGTTTTCAAGCATGTTATGACGGATTTTGACCATGTCAGGTACCCTCTGTCATACGACAACGATCCTTCGGGCTGATATTGGCCCTGAAAGCGCCTTGTTGTACGTGTCCCGAGTACAAATGTGCACCCTCTGGGCATAATTGACTATAAGTATTATCGGGTGATAAAATTCCGTAGTGAATTCTTTAAATATCTAAAGAAAAAGGAGGCATTCCCATGTCTAATCCTGTTTTTACCGGCGCCGCTGTAGCTATCGTTACACCTTTTTTTGAGAATGGCGACGTAAATTTCAAGGAACTTGAGAGAATGATCGAGTTCGAGATCGCGAACGGTATCGATTCCATCGTTATCTGCGGCTCGACCGGTGAGGCTGCAACAATGACCGACGCAGAGCATGAGGCTGCAATCAAGTGCGCCATCGATACAGTTGCAGGACGCGTTCCCGTAATCGCAGGAACCGGTTCAAATGATACAGCTTATTGCGTAGATCTCTCAAAGCGTGCGGAAAAGCTTGGCGCTGATGCGCTCCTCGTTGTTACTCCTTATTACAATAAGTGCACTCAGGAAGGTCTCTACAGAAACTACAAGGCAGTTGCCGAGGCAGTTTCCTGTCCGATCATCCTTTACAATGTTCCTTCAAGGACAAACGTAAACATCTCACCTGAGCTTCTCCTGAGACTTTCTGACTGTGAGAACATCATCGGCGTAAAGGAATGCAACTTCGGTCAGGTTCCTGAGATCTTTAACCTCTGCGGTGACAGATATGCAATGTACTCTGGTGAGGACGGACTTGCAGTTCCCATGGTTTCTCTTGGCGCAAAGGGCGTTATCTCTGTTGTTGCAAACATCCTGCCCCGTGAGATGAGCCAGATGATCCACTCATACATCGACGGCGATATTCAGAAGGCAAGAGATATGCAGATCAGCATGATTCCTCTCGTAAAGGCTCTCTTCTGCGAAGTTAACCCGATCCCCGTCAAGGAAGCATTGAACATGCTCGGCTGGAATGCAGGTCCCTGCAGACTTCCTCTCTGCGAGATGAGCGCTGCCAACCACAAGAAGATGGAAGAAGTACTCGCTAAGTACGATACATCCGCAACTGCAAAATTCCTCGCAAAGTAATTTAGGAGAGATCTTATGGTTAATATATTCCTTAACGGATGCTGTGGCAGAATGGGCCACACCATTGCAAAGATGTGCCAGCACAACGACGAATACAAGGTCGTTGCAGGCTGCGATGTCACCACATGTGATGATTTCAGTTTCCCGATTTACTCCAATCCTCAGGATTGTGCAGAGGACTTTGACGTCATCATTGACTTTTCAAACGCAAAAGCAGTTCCTACGATCCTTAACTATGCTCTTACCAGGAACAAGCCTTTCATCTGCTGCACAACAGCTCTTTCAGATGATACGGTTGCTGAGCTCCTTAAGGCATCTGAGACCATTCCGGTATTTAAGTCAGCTAACATGAGCGTTGGCATCAACCTCATGCTTGAGCTTGTTAAGAAGTGCACAAAGACGCTTTATCCCGAGTATGACATTGAGATCGTTGAGGCTCACCACAACAGAAAGCTCGATGCGCCTTCCGGAACCGCAATGATGATCGCTAATGCAATCTCCCAGGAGATCCCTGAAGAGGTTGATTATGTTTATGACAGACAGAGCAGGAACGAAGCCCGCAAGAAGACTGAGATCGGTATCTCATCCATCAGGGGCGGAAATATCGTTGGCGACCACAGCGCCATGTTCATCAATGACGAGGAGATCATCACTGTCAGCCACCGTGCAATGACAAGAGATGTCTTCGCCAAGGGCGCACTTACAGCCGCCGGCTTTATGTGTGGTAAGAAAGCCGGATACTACAATATGTCCGATGTTATCGCGGAAGCTATAAAAGAATGACAAGTTTAACTTGTTATAGGAGGTTTTTTTGAAATGTTAGATTTTATTCTCAGGGCCGGAGAGACTGCCGGAGCAACTGGAGCAGGTACCGGTACTCAGGAAGAAATGATGGGTACGATGATGGGCTCTTATGCGTCTATCGCACTTTTAGTCCTCATGTTCATCGTATTTTATTTTATACTGATAAGACCACAGCGTAAGCGCGACAAGGAACTCAAGGAGCAGATGAGCAAGCTGTCAGTAGGCGACAGAGTTGTAACTATCGGCGGTCTTGTCGGTTTCGTTGCCAACATCAAGGACAATGAGATCACCATCTCGACTTCCGCGGCAAATACGCTTGTTACATTTACAAAGAGCGCTATCTCATCAGTAGTTAAGCGCGACAGGCTTAATCCTGACGGAACAGTCAAGAAAGAGTCGGCTCCCGAGAAGAAGGGCCTTTTCGGCAGCAAGAAAAAGAAGGAAGAGGAGTAACAGTGAAGCCATAAGGCACAGCTTGTTATCCGAATCAGGAATTATCCGGCCCGGCATATTCCGGGCCGTTTATGTTTAAGGAGAAAACGAATTGGGACTGATTCCCGAGAGTGTAATCGAAGAGATCCTTCTCAAGGCTGATATCGAATCAGTCGTAGGCAGATACGTCTCACTTAATCGCAAAGGCGGTAACATGTGGGGCCTGTGTCCGTTTCATCATGAGAAGACGGCTTCGTTCTCCGTTAATCCGTCAAAAAACATCTATAAGTGCTTCGGCTGCGGCAAGGGTGGAAATGCCATTAACTTCATAATGGAGATCGAGCACTTAAGTTATCCCGAATCTATAAGATTCCTCGGCTCTTTATATGGTGTGGAAGTTCCCGATGCCAGAGAAGAAGCAGGCCAGGAAGAGCGCAAGGAGAAGACAAAGCGCGTTAAGAATCTTCTTACCGAGGCTGCCAAGTTCTACTATCTGCAGTTCAACGATCCCGAGACGGGCGTTCCTGCACGCAAGTATGCTCAGGAACGTGCGCTCGACAAGCAGACACTTGATCATTTCGGCATAGGTTATTCACCTGACAGCTGGGATGCTTTGAGGAATTATCTTGCCGGTAAGGGCTATACCGAAGACGAGATGGAATGTTCCGGCATATTCAAGAGATCGGAGAAGACGGGAAAACTTTTTGACCTGTTCAGAGGAAGGCTCATGTTCCCGATCTTTGATTCTTTCGGGAACATCATCGCTTTCGGCGGACGTACTCTCAAGAAAGGCGAACTGCCCAAATACATCAATTCACCGGATTCGCTTGTCTACAACAAGCAGAACCATCTTTATGCCCTGAACTTCGCTAAGAAGGAACAGTCTAAGCAGCTCATAGTCGTTGAGGGTTACATGGATGCCATCGCCATGCATAAGGCAGGCTTCCGCAATACGGTTGCAGCTCTCGGCACGTCCTTTACTGACAGCCAGCTTAAGACATGCGCGAGGTTCTGCGAGGAGATAGTATTCTTCTTTGATGCGGACGGTGCGGGACAGAAAGCCGCGATCCGTGCGATCAAGATGATGCTTGCATATCTTTCCAAACTCTCCGGTCTGAAGATAAGGATCAAGATCGCGAAAGTGCCTGACGGCAAGGATCCTGATGAGTTTATCCGTGAGAAGGGTGCAGACAAGTTTGCAGAAGTCGTTAAGAATGCTCTTTATGTTGAAGAGTATCTTCTCGAAAGAGCTTATAACGACAACTACGATGAGGAAAAGGGAATAGATAAGGGAAGATATCAGGATGATATCTGTCTTTACGGTTCCTGGATGCCTGATGACATCAAGCGTTCAACGATGGCAAATGAAGCGGCAAAGGTGCTCGGAGCCATTCCGGGAGCAGTTCTTAACAGGATGAACAGTCTTGCGGAGAATGAAGACGCCAGGGAGAACCTTAACAATGCGAGGGAGATCGCCAGACAAAAGGCGGAAGACCTCAAGAACCGTAATGCCGTCAATATGCAGCCCGAATATGAAGAAGATGCCCGCTCACAGGAAGCTGAGCCTTCGGGAGAACCGGTCAGCACATATACAGTTGTCGATACGGCTTCAGACGATGAGATCAAGCTGTTTGCTTATGCTTTGTCTTTGGGTCCCGTGCTTGCCGATCAGAAGCAGGTCGCTCTTGAGGATGTCTTAAGACCCGATGATTTTTCGGGCGATTCGATGAAGGCTCTCGTTAAGAGCTTCCTTTCCGTATTTGATGCAAAAAATGGCGTATCTTATGCCAGGATGAGTGACTTCTTCAGCCGCGTTACCATTAACGGCATGCCTGCCGAAGATGTTATGTTTAATGAATGCACCAAGGCTGACAGCGCGCCTGACTTTAATGTCAAACGTGACTATTATCTCGGTTATCTCTATAAGATCAGGATCAACCGTGTAAATGAGATCGAAGAATCTCTTATATCGCAGAGAATGTATGCTTCAACGCCGGAAGACCGCCAAAGTGCCGAAGAGAAGCTGACGAAGCTCAGCGATTACAAAGAAAAAATGAGAAAAAAGATGGGCGAACTTTAATGATAAATCTGTCTTCCAGGCTTAAAGCCATATATGATCAGGTCGGTGCCGCCAGAAAAGAACTGGGCCCCGGCAGAGTTATAGATGTAGGTTCAGATCACGGACTCCTTGCCGTTTCATGCCTTGAAAACGGCATTGCGGAAACTGTTATCTGCACGGAGATCAATGAAGGACCTGCGGAACATTCAAAAGATGCCCTGAAAGAGGCAGGTTTTGAAGACCGTTCACAGGTCCTGGTAACTGACGGGCTTGACGGGGTAAAGCTTCAAAAGGGCGATGTCATCGTTATCGCCGGCATGGGCGGACTTAATATCATTGATATACTCAGCAGATGTATAGGGAATGAGACCCCTGAATTATTAAGAGAAGTCAGGTTCGTCATCCAGCCGCAGAAATCAGTTAATCTCGTAAGGAAGTTCCTTGCAGGACAGGGCTTTGTTTTCGATGATGAGTCCGTATGCACCGACAGGGATTTTTTCTATAATATTATGCGGATGAGCTATGGGGCACAGCCTTACGAACTCGGCGCATACAAAGAATGCTACGGAATGCTTCTTATCGAGAAGGCAGTGGCGGGTGATGAGCTGGTCAGGAGCTATTTTGACCATCTTGATGAAGTCTTCAGCATAAGGTCAAGGAGCGACAGGGTAGTAAGGGACGCATTGGAAGAGAGGCAAAGATATGACTATTTCTGAAGTAACGGGATTTTTGGATCAGTGTTTTCCGAGAGAGAATGCAATGGATTATGACAATGTCGGAATCCTCGCCGGTGATCCTGACAGGGCCGTCACCGCATGCGTGCTTTCTCTTGACCTGACGGCAAAGGCGATCGATTGTGCCAGGAAATCAGGTGCTGATCTCATCATTACGCATCACCCGATCATATTCGGCGGTATTAATACGCTCAGCACTGAAACATACAAGGGCCGTCTTCTTACGAACCTTATCAGGAGCGGCATCTCATGCTATGCCTGCCATACGAATCTGGACATGACAGACGAGTTCGGCAATCTTGCGATCGCATCCGCGCTTGGCGCTGAAGAGCCTGCGCATCTTGCAGGTACCGAATGCGGGATAATCTATGAGATCAAGCAGGAGACACTCAGTGAGTTCGCGGAAAAGACTAAGAAAGCTCTCGGTGCGAGCGGAATAATCACGATAAACAACCCGGACAATAAGGTTTCCAAGGTTTTCGTCCAGGGCGGCGCCTTTGACGAGGACAGCATTCCGGCAATAGTCAGAAGCGGCGCGGATACCGTGCTTTCCGGCGAGATCAAACATCACATCTGTGTGGAACTTGAGGAGTGCGGAATAAACACTGTCATCGCCGGACATTCAGCGACCGAGCAGATCTATCTGCCGAAACTCAGGGAAAAGCTTTCCCAGCAGTTCCCAAGCCTCAATTTTATTGTGAATTATAACAACGAAAAGGCTTCTGTAATTTAACAGGTGTTTTGAGTATAATAATCATGTTTTCCCGCAGACCGAGACAATCGCGGGCGCTGTTGGGCGAAAGCCCTGCGCATGAGGAAAGTCCGGGCTCCACAGGACAGGATGCCGGGTAACTCCCGGTGAAGGCAACTTTAAGGAAAGTGCAACAGAAAAGAAAACCGCCCGAAAGGGTAAGGATGAAAAGGCGAGGTAAGAGCTCACCGGCGCTTTGGAGACTTAGCGGCCTTGTAAACCCCATCCGGAGCAACGTCGAGGAAACAGGCTTAACCGTGGTCCGCGGGCCTGAGGAGACGGCTTGAGCTATGCAGAAATGCACGGCCTAGATAGATGATTGTCATATACAGAACCCGGCTTACCGGTCTGCGTGAAAACATATTGTTGAACATTATTTGGAGGTAATTGGCATGTCAGCAGAGTCTTATTTGAGCAGAGGCGTTTCACCCACGAAGGATGAGGTAAAGGCTGCGGTAAAGAACCAGTCTAAAGGCGCTTTTCCCGGAGCTTTCTGCAAGCTGATCGACGATATCGCAGGTGATCCTGATTACTGTACTGCCATTCACGCCGACGGTGCAGGAACAAAGTCGTCCGTCGCATACCTCATGTACAAGGAGACCGGCAGTTATGACTGGTTCAAAGGTCTTGCACAGGATTCACTTGTAATGAATACTGATGACCTTGCATGCGTAGGTCTTACTTCCAATCTCATGCTTTCCAATACGATCGGCCGTAATGCACACCTCGTTGACGGCAAGGCCATCGCAAAGGTAATAGAAGGATACGATGAGATAATTGCCCGTCTTGCTGACTTAGGCATCGGCATCACGATGTGCGGCGGTGAAACCGCTGACGTAGGAGATCTCGTAAGGACACTCATCGTCGATTCAACTATCGTTGCACGCGCTAAAAGATCTGATGTCATCAATGCAGCGAACATTAAGCCCGGTGACGTCATCGTAGGCCTCAGCTCATCCGGCCGGGCCACATATGAGACTTCCTACAATTCAGGAATGTCTTCCAACGGACTTACGGCAGCCCGTCACATGCTCCTTTCCAAGTACTACTATGAGAACTTCAAGGAGTCTTTCTCCGATACGGTTCCCGCTGACAAGGCTTACTGTGGAAAATACCGCCTTACTGACAAGCTCCCCGGAGCTGACGTTACGGTAGGTGAGGCTATCCTCGCTCCCACCAGAACATTCCTTCCTGTCATCAGCAAGGTCCTCGAAGGCGGCAGGGAAAGGATCCACGGTATCATCCACTGCACAGGCGGCGGTCAGGCCAAGTGCAGAGACTTCGGTAACGGCGTAAGGTATGTTAAGGATAATCTTTTTGAGCTTCCTCCGCTTTTCGCTGCCATCTATGAATCAGGCGAGATCCCTATGAAGGAGATGTTCCAGGTATTCAACTGCGGCCACAGGATCGAGTTCTACGTTGATGAGAAAGAGGCTCAAGGCATTATGGACATTGCTTCTTCGTTCAACATCGATTCAAGGATCGTAGGCCATGTAGAAAAGTCTTCAAACGGTAATACAAATGAAGTCATAATTAAATCCCAAGGCGAAGAATTTGTATATAATTAATTAAGGGGCGGTGTAAGGTTGCCGTCTCGGAATTAATTAAGGAGGACGGTGAATCTTATGGAAGGTTTAAGAAAGTATGTTGCCGAGTGCATCGGTACATTTACTCTTGTTCTTATTGGTTGTGGAACAGCTATGCTGACAGGCTGTGACAAGTGGGGTGGATATCTTACCACTGCATTTGCTTTCGGTCTCGTTATCGTTGGTATGGCTTATTGCGTAGGCAATATCTCCGGTTGCCACATCAATCCTGCAGTTTCACTTGCTTGCCTGATCTCAGGCAGAATGAATGCAAAGGATTTCGGTCTTTATTTCGTATTCCAGACCATCGGCGCTATCTTAGGTGCTGCTGTTCTTAAGGGAATCTTCGCTATGGGCGGAATCACAGACGCTACAGGCGGTCTTGGTTCAAACGGTCTTGCCGGAGTCAACGGCAACATCGGTGCAGGCCTTATCGTAGAGGTAATTCTCACATTCATCTTCATTCTCGTAATCCTTGGCGTTACAGACGGTGATTACAAGCATGGTTCTTTCGGTGGTGTCGTAATCGGTTTCTCACTCGTTATGGTACACATTCTCGGCATCGGTCTTACAGGAACATCTGTTAACCCTGCAAGATCCATCGGACCTGCAATCTTCGCTGGCGGTGCTGCTCTTACAGATCTCTGGGTATTCATCGTAGGACCTTTCGCAGGTGCGGCTCTTGCAGCTCTCGTCTACAAGTTCCTCGCAGCTAAGAAGGGCTGATAAACAAGTCATTTTTGATCCCCGACCGGATTGATATATGAGAAGGGGGTGCGGATTCCGCACCCCCTTTAAATTTGCATTTTTATCTGAAGTTTCAGATCTGGTTTTCGCAATATGCCTTGTACTTTGTACGGAGCTCGGTCATTGCGTTCTTCATGGCCAGCTGATACTCGGAAGTCTTAGCCCAGTCGTTGGCCTTAACGGCAGCCTTGATGCGTGTGAAGATTGACTGCTTCTCTCCGGTATCCTTGCCGAGAAGGTTCTTGAGATCGGTAATGTCGTTCCAAAGGCGTCCGTCGTAAGCGCATTCGCCCTCTTCGTTTCTGGTTATGTTTCTCAGAGTGGAGAGGTTAGCGGGAATGATCTTCTGCAGGAGCTCCATCTCCCAGCGTACGAGCATTGCCTGATAGTAGGAATCGATAAGGCTTGTGCAGAAGACGTCATCGCGGTTAAGGATCTCTACGACGTCAGCATCCTTGAGCGGGCTTATAGAGTCAAAGACCGTAGCGGCAGGTGCGCCGAAAAGCCTGTCTCTCTCGTTGGAATCCATATCTTCAAAGATATCTTCTTCGCATCTGTAGAGCCTGTCGGCGAGCAGATAGTCGCTCGGAGTACCGTAAGGCTTGCAGAATTCAGCTTCAAGTGTCTTTGTATCCTTGCCTGAGCCGATAGCATAATCGATGCCGTCGAGCATTGCCTGGTAAACAGCCGAGAGACAGAGATATGTATTCGTATGAGGGTTAGGTGCGCGGAGCTCGAAACGTGTCGCATACTTGTTGTCTTCGCTTCTTACGAGACCTAAAAGGACAGATCTGTTTCTTGAAGGCGTTTTAACGTCCTGACCGATGGAAGCAACGCAGTGGGTAGGAGCTTCGAAACCGGGCGTGAGTCTTTCAAAAGCATCCGTGGTAGCGGATACGAACGGGTTGATGACCCTGGAATAGTTCTTCATGATACCGAAAAGGCATCCCCAGCCGAATACGCTGAGGAAATCGGATCCGGGATCTTCGGGTGAGAAGAGGTTGATCTTCTTGCCGTCCTTAAGGTAAGCGACAGCATTTACGTGTGTATGCTCGCCTGAACCTGCGACTCCCGGAAGGGGCTTGGCATTGAAGCTGACGTCCAGACCGTGCAGACGGAAGATCTCCTTGATGAGGATCCTTGCGATGAGCTCATAGTCAGCACCCTGTCTTGCGCCGGAATACTTCCAGTCGACTTCGAGCTGCTCCATGATGAAGTGGAACTCGCCTGAAGAATTGAGTGAAGCCTTAACTCCGCCGACTTCCTTATGGCCCATCTCAGGACCGAAGCCGTATTTCTCAAGGATCATGATGACCTGCTCAAGAGCTGTCCTTACGACGCCTTTTGTGCGCTTCCAGTAGGATTCCTTAAGTTCCTGTGAGATGGAGAGCTGCTCGGTGCTGATGATCTCGTCCGGGGAGTTGACCCAGAATTCGAGTTCTGTAGCAGTGATGAGCATGATCCTGTCGAGCATCTCGGGTGTAAATCCGTACTGAGAGCACAGAGCGGGATTATTAAGGAACATTTCCTTGACCTTTTCCTCGAAATTGGCCGTACTTCTTCGAAGAATCGATCTTGAGCATACCTCTTCGCCGTTGTGGTGAAGGAAAGAAGGGATCCTTAAAGTACCTACGGGCTTTCCCGTAGCCAGATCGATATGCTCGTAGTTATGGTCGATGTACCAGATGACTTCGGGGTCGGGAATAAGATCGACCTTACCGTCATTGAGTGTCGCGATACCCGGAAGGACAACCGAGGAGCCGTCAGTCTGGACGGCCTTGCCTTCAAGGTAATCGTCAATGTTCGACATGAAATCTGCGATCGGGATCTTCTCGTCGGTATCATTGCCCATGAGGTCGACTGCTGCGAGAGAAACGAACTTGACTTCGGGATGTGCTGTGAGAACCGCTTTTAGTTCGGATGCTGAATGTTTGTCCGTGGGGATTACATAGAGCAGATCCGGTATTACATGAAAATCAATCATATTGTCCCGTCCTTAAAGAAAAAATCAGATATGATTTTATCACAAGAATATAATAAAAATCTCTGATATATTTTTTAGTTTTTATTGTCGTATAATAACCAATGATGATTTTCAGAATATTAGAAAGAATGTTCAACATTGACGATATAGACTGCAAATGGGGCGTAAGGTTTATGTTCCTGTTTTGCGTGGTTGCACGCTGCGCGGTTTTCTTCAATCCTTATTCTGATACTGATTTCACCTGGCTTAACACATGGATAAGCAATTTCGAGTCGGCACAGACAACAGAGCAGCTCCCTGCGGCAATACCTATCACCAGCGGGAACATAGTTTTCCTTGTAACCGCATTTCTGGCCCTGTTCATCACTCTCATGATGGGGATCCTTTATTCCGGACTCTATGTCAGATATTTCAGGATCAAAAAGATGGAAAAGGAGGCCGAAGCCGAAACCGAAGGAACATCCGGCACAGAAGAGCCGCAGCGTCCAGGTGCGCTCATTAAGAGACTGCTGCTCCTGACGTTGTTTTATCTGGCGGTTTCACTGCCTTTCATGCTCATCAGTTCAAACTTCCTGCTGTTCTTCTGCATTGGTTTCCCGTTTTTGTTTACGGCACCGGCGTGCTATCTGTCAGGGGATAAGGGCATGTTCAATGCTCTCCCTTATGTCGTAAAGCTTACCAGAGGCTTTTATACCGTGCATGTCAGAAGCCTTGTTGTCATAGTCCTGATGTTCTTTTTCACGGATGCTCTCGCAGGTCTCACTTCGTTCTTTTCGAACACTACGTTCTATATCCTTTCCTCGGCTTTTTCGACCTGGATCACCTTTACATTCGGCAGATACGCCGGCATGGCTTACTGCGCGATGAAGGAGAGAGTCGATCACCCTGAAAGAAATCCCGAAAAAGAGGGCAAAATAGGTTAACTTTTATTGCACTTCGCGTGATTGTATTTCTCGTGGAATTAAAATATTATAATTACGCAATGATTTAAGCAGTTCCATTCAGTTACGGAGGTATTATTATGGACGTCAAAGAGAAGGCTATGCAGATGCATGAGCAGTGGGCCGGTAAGATCGAAGTTATCGCTAAGGCTCCTGTAGGCACCAAGGAAGAACTCGCAATCGCTTATACACCGGGTGTTGCCGAGCCCTGTCTCGCCATTCAGAAGGACGTTGATCTCTCATATAAGTACACAAGAAGACACAACCTTGTAGCAGTAGTTACTGACGGTACGGCTGTTCTTGGCCTCGGTGATATCGGACCTGAGGCAGGTATGCCGGTTATGGAAGGTAAGTGCGCTCTGTTCAAGGCTTTCGGTGACGTTGATGCTTTCCCTCTCTGCATCCGTTCCAAGGATGTTGACGAGATCGTTAACACAGTTGCTCTTCTCGCAGGTTCTTTCGGCGGCGTAAACCTCGAGGACATCTCAGCTCCCCGCTGCTTTGAGATCGAGAAGAAGCTCAAGGAAAGATGTGACATCCCGATCTTCCACGATGACCAGCATGGTACAGCAGTTATCACTCTTGCAGGTCTTACAAACGCTCTCAAGATCGTAGGCAAGAAGATGGAAGACATCCACGTTGTAGTTAACGGCGCAGGCGCTGCAGCTACAGCTATCACAAAGCTCCTTATCTCCAGAGGCCTTAAGAACGTTATCCTCTGTGACCGTAAGGGCGCTATCTACGAGGGAAGAGAGGGCCTCAATTCCGCTAAGGAAGAGATGGCTAAGATCACCAACCCTGAGAAGAAGGCTGGTTCTCTTGCTGACGTTATCGTAGGCGCTGACGTATTCATCGGCGTATCCGCTCCCGGCGTTCTCACAGCAGACATGGTAGCTACAATGGCTAAGGATCCTGTTGTTTTCGCTTGCGCTAACCCTGTACCTGAGATCCTTCCTGATGAAGCTAAAAAGGCAGGCGTTAAGGTTATGGCTACAGGCCGTTCCGACTTCCCGAACCAGGTCAACAACGTTCTTGCTTTCCCCGGTATCTTCCGCGGTGCTCTCGACGTAAGAGCTTCCGATATCAATGACGAGATGAAGATCGCTGCCGCAAACGCTATCGCAGGCATCGTTTCCGATTCTGAGCTCAACCCTGATTACATCCTTCCTGACGCATTTGACGCAAGAGTCGGAAAGGCAGTTGCTGCTGCTGTTGCTCAGGCTGCACGTGACACAGGCGTTGCCCGTATCTGATTTTAATAATTTATAATTAATGGTATAATGTCTCCCGCATAAGAAATTATGCGGGAGATTTTCATGTGTGGAAGGACGGTTCAATATGATCGACGACATCGAATTGCTGAGACTTATAGAAAACAACGCAAGGCTTTCTTCTGAAGAGATAGCCGTTATGCTCGGCACTTCCGCCGCCGATGTTGAAGCCGAAATAGCACGCCTCAAGGATGAGAACATCATTCTTGGTTATAACACGATAATCAACTGGGAGAAGCAGGCACCGGATAACTGCATCGGCATGATCGAAGTAAGGATCACGCCTGTCAAAAACAAGGGTTATGACCATATTGCCCAGATCCTGAGCAAATATGACAAGGTAACTGCTTGCTATCTCATGTCAGGCGGATTCGATCTCATGATCATCTACGAGGACAGCAACCTTAGAAACATCGCCAACTTCGTTACCGAGAAGATCGCCACCTTGGAAGGCGTCCTTTCAACGACTACACACTTTATTCTTAAGAAATATAAAGCAAACGGCATTATCTACGATAATCCGAATACGGACGACAGGCAGGCGATCATCTTATGAGTTTCGATTACGAATCCAAGATCTCCTCAGCAGTACAGCTGGTACCGCCGTCTGCCATCAGGAAATTCTTTGACCTTGCAAACGAGATGCAGGGACATGTTATATCGCTCTCAATCGGTGAGCCTGATTTTGATACGCCCTGGTCCATCAGAGAGGCCGCCATCAATTCGCTTATCGAAGGATATACGCATTATTCTCCCAACTCGGGTTATATCGATGCACGTAAGGCGATCGCAGGTTATCTCACAAGGAGATACGGCATTTCATACGATCCCAAATCCGAGATCCTCATTACCGTCGGCGGCAGTGAAGGACTTGATCTTGTGGCTCGCGCACTGATCAATCCCGGTGACGAGGTCATCGTTGTAGAGCCTTGCTTCGTCGCCTACAAAGCAACAGTCAATTTCGCTCACGGTGTACCCGTGATAGTTTCAACAAAGCCTGAGAACGACTATAAGCTCATGCCTGAGGAACTGGAAGCTGCTATAACCGACAAGACAAAGTACATTATCGTCGGTTATCCGAACAATCCGACCGGTGCGGTAATGACGCTTGAAGACTGGGCTAAGATCAAGGATGTCCTCATGAAGCATCCTGATATCATAGTGCTTTCTGACGAGCTTTACTGCGAACTCAACTATCTTGACGGCAAGCCCGCTTCGCTGGCGCAGTTTGCCGAGCTCAGGGACAGGGTAGTTATGGTCAACGGTTTCTCCAAATCGTATGCCATGACAGGTTTCAGGGTCGGTTATCTAGCCGGTCCGCACGAACTCATCGCACCTATGGTAAAGATCCATCAGTACTGCATCATGTCTGCTCCTTCAACATCTCAGTTCGCTGTTGTAGAGGCTGCAATGAATGCCGACAATGAGATCAAGAAGATGCGTGACGAGTATAACCACAGAAGAAGAGTTGTCGTCCAGGGCCTTAAGGACGCAGGACTTGATTGCTTTACGCCCTATGGCGCGTTCTACGCTTTTCCTTCGATCAAGTGCACGGGTCTTTCATCAGAGGAATTCTGCGAGAGATTTCTGCTCGAAAAGCACGTTGCCATGGTTCCGGGAAACGCTTTCGGTGAGTGTGCCGAGGGATTCGTAAGGATCAGTTATGCGGCTTCTCTGGATGATATTAAGGAAGCTATGAAGCTTCTCAAGGAATTTGTAGAAGAACTTAAGAAAGGTTAATTATGCTGGAATTTGACAACATAAGACTTGATCTCGAATCATTTGAAGAACCCGTTAAAAAGCTTAAGGATGCGCTTCACATCGATCACGTAAGCGATCAGATCAGCGAACTTGAGCAGCGTACGACAGAACCTGATTTCTGGAACGACTCTGATAAAGCCACTGAGCTTACCCAGAGACTCGGCCAGCTCAAGAAAAAGGTTGAGAACTATAATGCTCTTGAGGCTGAAAGGGAAGACCTCCTTGCACTTTGTGAACTCGCAAATGAGGAAGAGGATACCGATTCTCTCCCTGAACTCCGTGAAAATGTTGCTCATTTCAAGGAAGCCTTCGAGAAGATGCGCCTTGAGACCCTTCTCACAGGCCCTTACGATGCTAATAACGCAACTCTTACTCTTCATGCCGGAGCCGGCGGTACCGAGGCGATGGATTGGTGTTCAATGCTCTACAGGATGTATACCAGATGGGCTGAAAGCCATGGCTTTGCGGTTGAAGAACTCGACTATGTCGAAGGTGATACCGCGGGTATCCAGTCTGTTTCCATCATGATCAAAGGTGAGTATGCATACGGTTTCCTGAGATCAGAAATCGGCGTTCACCGTCTCGTCAGGATCTCTCCGTTTGACTCCGCAGGAAGAAGACACACTTCCTTTGCTTCATGCGAAGTCATCCCTGAGCTTGACCAGAAGACGGAAGACGACATCAAGATCGACATGACCGAAGTCAGAGTAGATACATACCGTTCTACAGGTAAGGGCGGTCAGCACATCAACAAGACCGATACCGCTGTCAGAATGACGCATAATCCTACGGGGATCGTTGTTTCCTGCCAGGCAGAAAGATCACAGCTCCAGAACAGGGAGACCTGCCTTAGGATGCTCAAGGCAAAGCTTTTCGCACTTGCCAAGGCATCAGAGATGGAGAAGATCGAAGACCTTAAGGGCAACCAGATGGATATCGCCTGGGGCTCACAGATCAGATCTTACGTTTTCTGCCCTTACACTCTTGTAAAAGACAATCGTACAGGTTACGAGGAAGTCGATGTCGATTCCGTAATGGACGGCAACTTAGACGGCTTCATCAACGCTTTCCTGTCAGGAATGAAGAACGAGAAGTAATCAGATAATCCAAAATGAGTTATGAATCCCGGAGTTATCCGGGGTTTTTTATTTTTGTAGTGAACTTTTAGCGCCGGCATAGTAAACTTAACTCGATATTACATATTTTAAGTAAAGGAATAGATTATGAAACATCTTAAGATCATTTCCGTTTTGCTTTCCGCTGCAATGTGTTTCTCCATGGTAACTGCACCTGTCATGGCGGATGAAATGGAAACACCTTCAGAAACACAGACAACTGAAGCTTCTGATGAGAAGGATGCTGAAGCAGAAGAACCGGAAGAGGAGGAACCCGAAGTCGTTGAGGACAAGGGAGAACCGGAAGCTGAAGACCAGCGTGATGCAGAAGATGCTTATCTGGCAAAAGGCAAATGCGGTAAAAAGCTTAAGTGGACCCTGGATAAGAAGGGAACTCTTAAGATCACCGGCAAAGGTGCAATGTATGATTATAAGTTGAAAAACGGATTAATTCCAAATTCGCCTTGGGCTAAATATATGTCTAAGATCAAGAAGGTAGTTATTACTAAAGGAGTGACTACTGTTGGAGCTGGATCCTTTTCCTCCTGCGAGTCTTTAACAAGTATATCTCTTTCTAAAACTGTAAAATCGATCAGGGATCTTGCTTTCGCCAGAACGGGTCTGCGGAAAGTCGTTTTGCCTAAGAGCCTTAAAACTATCGGCGAATGTGCTTTTTTGGAATCAAATCTTGAAAGTGTTTACATTCCCAAAGGTGTAACTGCTATTTATGATTCAGCATTTTCAAATACTCCTTTGAAAAGCGTTTCTATTCCGTCCAGTGTAAAGACTATTGGTGAGTATGCTTTTGATTCTTGTAGGATCTTGTCCAGTGTTTCAATTTCTAATGGTGTAACTTCCATTGGTTCAAGAGCTTTCAGTTATAGCGCATTACAAAAAGTTGTGATTCCTGCAAGCGTTAAATCGATTGGAGAATCTGCATTTGAATGCTGTGTTGAACTCGAGACAGTGAAGATCAATGATATGCATTTGACTTCCATCGGGAACCGTGCATTTGCTAGCTGCATGGCACTTACTGAATTTGAGGTGCCGTTATCTGTTACAAGTATTGGGGAATATGCTTTTTCAAAATGTGGCAAACTTGGCAGAGTGTGGATCAATGTGGATCAAAAAGATTATCTGCCTTCCAATGCATTCGACAAATCTCCTAATGTTTATTTCGATGAGAACACTTATAATCTGATCGGCAAACAGTTTGGTGACGGCAAGATTGGATATTTTGTATCGAATCCCGCAATTAACGGAACGGGGACAGTTGATGTTCTTGCAATTGATCCTGAAATAGAAAAAATAGTTATTCCTTCTGTAGTCGAGGACAATGGCGTAAAATACAAAGTTACAAAGATTACCGGATATACAAGTCAATATAATCCGAGTTCAAAAATGAAAATACTGGTCATAGGTTCTAATGTAACAACCATTGCTGATAAAGCGTTTGCGAACTGCCCTGAACTCATATCAGTAACAGGCGGCGCAAGACTTGTTTCTGTCGGAGCGAGAGCATTTGAAAAGTGCCCTAAGCTCAAAGTTTTCAGCATTTCTTCCAAATCCCTTAAAAAGATTGGTGCATACGCATTTAATGCAGACAAGGCTCTTACGACTCTCCAGCTCAAGAAGACCACCAAGCTTTCCAAGTCGGGAGTAAAGAAATCGCTCAAGGGTTCTTCTGTAAAGACTGTAAAAGTAAAGAAATCCAAGGTCAAAAAGTACAAGAAGATCTTCAAAAAGAAGAACTGCGGTAAGAAGGTTAAGGTCAAGAAATAAGATATAACTTTAAAGAATGAGGACTGCTGTAGCGGCAGTCCTCTTTTTTGCACATAAAAATACCGCAAAAATTATTTATTATTTTAGTGTTTTTTATTTAAAAACATAGTATATTACACAGTTGTTTCAATTTTTATTCATAATAAGGGGGAAGACGATGAAACATCTGAAACTGACAGCGGCTCTGTTAGCCGCCGTTATGAGCATTTCCATGTTCATGACACCTGTTGTAGCAGACGAGACAGAGGTACCTTCAGAGACGCAGACAACTGAAACTGCGGAAGAGACGGAGGCTGAAGAGTCTGAAGAAAATGAACCTGAGATTGTTGAAAAACCGGGAGAACCTGAAGCTGAGGCAAAGAACGATGCACTCGATGCTGTATTAGCTAAGGGTAAATGCGGTAAAAAGGTAAAGTGGTCCCTGGACAAGAAGGGTACACTCAAGATCACCGGTAAGGGTGCTATGAAGAACTATGCTATGAATGCTTCTGGTAAATCCACTGCACCTTGGGCTAAATATGCATTAAAGATCAAGAAAGTTGTGATCTCTAAGAAGGTAACTAAGGTTGGTGACTTCACTTTTTGCATGTGTCCCAATCTGAAAAGCATTTCGCTTCCTAAAAAACTGAAGTCTATCGGATCATATGCATTCACAATGTGTTCCAATCTCACTAAAGTTTCAATTCCGAAGAAGGTTAAGACAATCGGTGAGGGTGCTTTTGGCGTTACAGGTATTGTGAGTGTTGTTCTGCCCAATAGTGTTCAGCGTATTGGTGATTCAGCTTTCAGAATGTGTCCAAACTTAAAAAGTGTTAAGATCCCTGCAAGTGTTAAGACGATCGGTAGAAATGCCTTTGCCGATTGTACTAAACTTGAAACAGTCAGTATCCCGATTGCGGGAGCTACCACGATAGGTGAATTTGCTTTTGACGGTTGCACAAGTCTTAAGTCTTTCAAGATTCCTTTGACAGTAACTACACTCGGAAGTTTTGCATTTAACAATTGCACAAATCTTGAAGATGCATGGATCTCATCAAAGCTTTATGCAAAATCAACAGGCACTTTTAACGGTTGCTCAAACCTCAAGGCTGGAAAGCCTGAATATTATCCATATGCTGATATCAATGAAACGATTGAAGATCAGGGACCTTTCCACTTTAAGGTTACTTACCCTGAAATAAACGGAAACGGTACAGTTACTGTTACGGAATACGATCCTACAGCTGAAAAAGTGGTATTCCCGAATGTCGTTGTATATAAGGGAGTATCTTATAAAGTCACAAGGATCGAGCGCAATGCTGCAGTCACCGAGAATAAGAATCTGAAAACTGTCGTTATCGGTTCTAATGTAACATCGATCGCTGATAACGCATTTTCCAACTGCCCTGAACTTGTATCTGTAACAGGCGGAGCAAAGCTCGTAACGATCGGAGCAAGAGCATTTGCCAACTGCCCGAAACTTAAAGTTTTCAGCATTTCTTCCAAATCTCTTAAGAAGATAGGCGCATACGCATTTAACGCAGACAAAGCTCTTACGACTCTTCAGGTTAAGAAGACAACTAAACTCACAAAGTCAGGAGTTAAGAAGTCCCTCAAGGGTTCTTCGGTCAAGACTGTCAAAGTTAAGAAGTCAAAGGTAAAGAAGTATAAGAAGATCTTCAAAAAGAAGAACTGCGGTAAGAAGGTTAAGGTCAAGAAATAAGACCTGAAAATTGATGTAAAGAGGGCTGCTCAAGCGAGCGGCCTTCTTTTATGCAAGAACTTACAATTATCTTTTATAAGTATAGTGTAATTTGCCCCGATAGATAGTAAACTATTAAAGTTGTTTCAATAAATGATATTTGTAAAGGGGGTAGAAAATGAAACATCTTAAATTGACATCGGCGCTTCTGGCTGCAGTAATGTGCATCACCATGGTTATGGCACCTGTTGCGGCAGACGAGACTGAAACACCTTCAGAGGCACAGACTACTGAAACTGAGGAAGAGAATGAGTCTGAAGATTCAGAAGAAAATGAACCTGAGATTGTTGAGGAACCGGGTGAACCTGAAGCTGAAGCGAAAAACGATGCACTCGATGCTTTATTAGCGAAGGGTAAATGCGGAAAAAAGGTCAAGTGGACCTTGGATAAGAAGGGCACTCTTAAGATTACCGGTAAAGGTGCCATGTACAATTATAAATTTAATCAGAACTCCGGCAGCGTTAATACACCTTGGCGCAAGTATTTCGCAAGGATCAAGAAAGTCGTTGTATCTAAAAAGGTGACAGCTATTGGCTCTTATGCTTTTTTTGATTGTTCGAGCCTTGTGAGCGTATCACTTCCCAAGACTTTGAAATCTATCAGGACAGGAGCTTTTGGCTATTGTAAGTCTCTTACACGTGTTTCCATTCCGAAAAAGGTCAAGACAATCGGAGCCTATGCGTTTGATAGTTGCTTCGGTCTTACAAGTGTCAACATCCCTAAGGGTGTAACAGCCATCAATGCCGGAACATTCTTTGGGTGTGGTTTCAAGAGTATAGTCATACCGAATACCGTTAAATCGATTGGTAAACAGGCATTTAATAACTGTGACTATTTAACTTCCATTTCTATACCTGCAAGTGTAAAAACAATTGGTGATTCAGCATTTGCTTTTTGCGACAGCCTCGCTACGGTAAATATCCCGCTTTCAGGTGCTTCTTCTATCGGTGAGCGAGCTTTTGACGGTTGTATCGCACTTAAGAAAATTAATATTCCTTTGTCTGTTACTAAACTTGGAAGTTTTGCTTTTAATAACTGCACAAGCCTTGAAGAAGCGTGGATCGGAAAAAAGGTTGATGCAGCATCCACTGGTACTTTTAATGGATGCACGAAGTTGAACAGTGTTAATCGTTATGATTATTCTGAACCTGATGATCCTGTTCCGGCTGGCGATTTCTTCTGCACGATAACTAACCCTGACATAGACGGCAGGGGAGAAGTTCAAGTTTTGGCTTATAATCCTGATGCTGAGCGCCTCGTTGTCCCCAATACTGTTGATTGGAACGGTCAGACATATAGAGTCACACGTTTAAATGGAAATATCGTGCTAAATCAAAACACAAGTTTAAAATCATTGGTGATCGGTTCTAATGTTGTTGAAATTGGTAATAATGCATTCGCTAATTGCACTGAGCTCGTATCAGTAACAGGCGGAGCAAAGCTCAAGAAGATCGGAGCAAGAGCTTTTTCTAATTGCCCTAAGCTTAAAGTTTTCAGTATCTCATCTAAGACGCTTTCGAAGATCGGTCCTTATGCATTTTCCGGTGACAAAGCACTTAAGGCATTGCAGGTCAAAAAGACCACAAAGCTCACAAAGTCAGGAGTTAAGAAGTCCCTCAAGGGTTCTTCGGTCAAGACTGTCAAAGTTAAGAAATCCAAGGTAAAGAAGTACAAGAAGATCTTCAAAAAGAAGAACTGCGGAAAAAAAGTTAAGGTCAAGAAATAAGAATTTTATAAGAGGGCTGCTCATGTGAGCGGCCCTTTTTATTTTCGTGAATTACGGGGCAAATCTGTAATATGCGTGTAATTTTCCGCCCGCAGTAGTAAACTATTTTGCGTTGGTGTTTTTTTTATTTATATAAAGTTGGGGGAGATCATGAAACATCTCAAAGTAACTTCCGCGCTGCTTTCAGCGGCAATGTGCATGTCAATGGTCATGGCGCCGGTTACGGTCATGGCTGACGAGACAACTGCGACCGAGGAAACACAGATCGAAGAGACCGAAAAGCAGGAAGCAAAAGAAACGGAAAAACCCGCTCCGAAAGAGACGGAGAAGCCTTCTGGAAGTGAAACTGAGAAACAGGAGCCTAAAGAGACTCAGAAGGAAGAACCTGCTGAATCAGAGAAAGAAGAGCCTTCAGAGTCCGAAAAGCAGGAAAGCGAAGAAAAAGAACCTGAAGTTTCAGAAGAACCCAAATTTGAAGATGAGGATTTTGCTGATGCTGCCAATGCACTTGTTTCAGGCGTGTGCGGCAAAAGCGTCAGGTTTTCGCTGGCTGAAGACGGCACACTGAAGATCTGGGGTAAGGGCGCCATGTATGAAAAAACAGAATGTCCCTGGAAGAGTTATTCAAGCCATATAAAGAAAGTCATCATCTATAAAGGCGTTACCACGATCTGTCAGGGTGCTTTTTTTGAATGTAACTATCTGACCAGCGTATCGCTTCCCGGCACATTAAAGAGCATCGGTACAGCTGCATTTTTGGAGTGCTACGGCCTTACAAAGATAGTAATCCCGAAGAGTGTTACTTCGATTGGTGAGGCAGCGTTTTTTGATTGTGAAAATCTTGTCAGTGTTAATATCCCTTCAGGTGTAACAAAGATCAGTCCGTCTCTTTTTTATAACTGCTATAAACTCAAGAAGATAACGATTCCACCCAAAGTAAAGGTTATCGGTGATTCGGCTTTTTACTCCTGCGAAAGTTTAACGAGTATAAAGATCCCTGGAAAAGTAACTTCGATCGGAACCGCCGCTTTTTCTTGTTGTGTCAATCTTACCAGTATTGTTATTCTGAACAGCGTAAAGACTATAGGCGAATACGCTTTTTCTAAAACAGCTCTTACTAAAGTTACGCTTCCTTCCGGAGTGACAAGTATTCCCGGTTATGCTTTTCAGGACTGTAAAAATCTTAAGAGCATTGTTATTCCCAACGGCGTGAGGTCGATCGGTGTTTATGCTTTTTCAGAATGCAGCGAACTTACCACTGTAACCATTCCTGCAAGTGTCAAAACGATCTGTACTTATGCTTTCAATGAATGCAATAAACTTAAGATCGTTAAGATTCCGATCTCGAGCGTAACATCCATTGCGTATAGGGCTTTCTACAAATGCTCCGGTCTGACAAGTTTTAATATCCCGTTGTCGGTAATACTTATCGACAGCCAGGCTTTTGCTGAGTGTACTAATCTCGGAGATGTATGGATAAGCAAAACCATGAGCAAGAAGATAACGGATTCCGTCTTCGAAAATTGCGGTAAGCTTAATCTGCAGATATATCCTTATCTGGCCTATGGTGATGATGTAATTGCAGGAAATGCCCTTTATATGGTAATGAATCCTCAGATAAACGGAACCGGAACTGTCGAGATGGTCGGTTATATGGATTCGGAAAGAATAGTCATACCGGCATATATTACAGTCGACAAAGTTAAATACAGGGTTACGAAGGTGCTGGATGGTCTGTTTAAGGGCAATAAGACCATGAAGACTCTTGTCATCGGAGCAAATCTCGTAAACATAGCTGACCAAGACTTTGCCGGCTGCATTAACCTTGAATCCGTGACAGGCGGAGCAGGAATTAAGACGATCGGAGCAAGAGCCTTTGCAAACTGCCCGAAGCTTAAAACTTTCAACATCATATCCAAGAATCTTTCGAAGATAGGCGCTTATGCGTTCGCCAGCGACACAAGCCTTAAGACTCTTCAGATAAAGAAGACAACCACGCTTACAAAGGCCGGGGTCAAGGGATCACTTTGCGGATCAGCTGTTAAGACTGTAAAGGTCAAGAAAAAGAAGATCAAGAAGTATAAGAAGTTTTTCAAGAAGTCCAATTGCGGTAAAAAGGTTAAAGTCAAGAAATAAGGAAAGGGGAAGGATTGAAATGAAAAAGCTTAAAGTAACTTCTGCGATACTTTCAGTGGCTATGTCCGTGTCTATGGTCATTGCACCGGTTACGGTAATGGCTGATGAGACATCTGTTCCTGAGGAAACACAGATCGAGAGACCCGAAAAGCAGGAGACGAAAGAGACTGAAAAGCCTTCTATAAAAGAAACTGAGAAGCAGGAGCCTGAGGAATCTCAAAAAGAAGAGCCTGCCGAAACTGATAAGCAGGAAGCATCAGAAGAGAAGGAGCCTGAGACTGAGGAAACTGAAGTTTCGCAGAAGCCTGTTGCTGAAGCTGAAGATAAGAAAGAGGCTTTAAATGCCATAGCTTCAGGAAAGTGCGGTAAGAATCTGAAGTGGTCATTAAGTAACGACTATGTATTAACGATCTCCGGTAAAGGTTCCATGTACGGTTATTCCGATAAGTCTTTGGCGCCCTGGATAGCGGATTATTATCAAAAGATCACGAAGATCGTTGTTTCCAATGGAGTAACTGCGATTGGATCTTACGCTTTCTATTGGTGTGAAAACGCGACAAGAGTATCGCTCCCGAGTACATTAAAGATCATAGCAAACCATGCGTTTTACAAATGCGACGGCTTGAAGGAGATTAAGATTCCCGCTAACGTAAAAACTATAGACAGTCAGGCATTTTCGGAGTGCTCGCAATTGGAAACTCTCACACTGCCTCGTATCGGATTGGAAACTATCGGTGAAAAGGCTTTTGAACAATGCCAAAGCCTTACATCTTTTATAGTTCCATTAACCGTTACGAGCATAGGTGATAATGCATTTTATAACTGCAAAAAACTTGCCTACGTCTGGATCGGCCAATATCAGGATTCGCTTACAAATAGCAATGCTTTTTCATATTGCAGTGATAAGCTGAACAAGGTTGTCCATGATTATTGTACAAAAGGTGAAATCTTTGACGGCATGGGTTTAACAAGCT
Organism: Clostridiales bacterium; assembly: GCA_017478485.1. Classification (GTDB taxonomy): domain Bacteria; phylum Bacillota; class Clostridia; order Saccharofermentanales; family Saccharofermentanaceae; genus Saccharofermentans. Next base: position 251,724 of record JAFVDI010000003.1, read on the forward strand.
ATAAAGTGCTTAATCCTGCCTTGGACGGAACAGGAACAGTTGCTTTGGAATCATTTGGTGCTACTGTTGAAACACTTGTGATCCCCAATGCTGTTACACATTACGGATCCGATTCAGGTGAAAGTGTCAAATACAAAGTTACAAGCATACAGACAGCAGAAAACATGGTGCTTTCCATACCGCACATTTTAAAGAAACTCGTAATCGGATCCAATGTTGTTTCGATCGAAGATAAAGCCTTCTCGGGCTGCCGGTGTCTTGAATCCGTAACAGGCGGCGCAGGACTTAAGTCCATAGGCACAAGAGCTTTTGAAAAGGGCCCGAAGCTTAAAGTGTTCAACATCACATCCAAGAATCTCACAAAGATCGGAGCTTTTGCGTTTGCTGCTGACACAAGCCTTAAGACCGTTCAGATTAAGAAGACCACAAAGCTTACAAAGTCAGGTGTGAAGAACTCCATGAAGGGATCTTCGGTCAAGACGGTAAAGGTCAAGAAGTCTAAAGTTAAGAAGTACAAGAAGATCTTCAAAAAGAAGAACTGCGGTAAGAAAGTCAAAGTTAAGAAGTAATTGAATATAGCCACCTTCAATATGAAGGTGGTTCTTTAGTACTTACAATGGTTCGAAAACGGGTTTATGTGCTTTGAAATATACTGATTCCTTGAATCCTAAGGACTTCAGAAATTGGACCGCCTCATCGAAGCAGACTCCGAATGTGCCGGGGAAGTGGGAATCTGATCCCAGGCAGATCAGTTTGCCGCCCATTTCCCGGTATCTGTTGAGTACGGCAGGGTCTGGGAGGTGTCTCTTAAAGCCGCGTTCCTTATGTTTCTGGATAGATTTGGTGTTGATCTCCAGTGCTTTTCCCTTGGTGATAAGAGCTTCGAACATGCGGTCGAATTCGGCAGGACAGTCTTCGTAGAGTACGAAGTTTTCAAGATTATCTGTATACCTGTTGATGTAGTCATAGTGGGCTGCTGCGTCAAAGTTGCTGCATTTCTCGCACATCTCGGCCATTATTCCTATGTATTCCCTGTGGAGTTCCTTTTTGGGAAGCTTATAGCATTCGCGGTCGACATAGAAATCCTTTCCTCTGAACAGGTGATTGCTGAGCAATACGACGTCGAACGGGTATGAAGCAGCGATCCTTTCGATCTCATCAGCTACATGAGTCTGATAGCCGAATTCTATGCCCATGAGGAGGTCAAGTCCTGCTGCGGCTGCTTTTTCGCGCCAGGAAGGGAAGACTCTATTGTATTCTTCGAGGTCAAACATCCAGTTGAGGCCGTCTTCGGGATAGTCCAATTCGTAGTGCTCCGTGATGCCGATACGGGTAAATCCTTTGGATGAGGCTTCAGATATAAGTTCATCTATAGACTGGCCTGCGTCCGGGGAAAAGTGCTTAGTGTGGTTGTGTCCGTCTGTGATCATAATTGTCCTTTTAATTACAAGTTTTATTTTTTCTTTATGGTATCATAAGTTCATTAAGAAAGAGGTGATAATATGTCCAAGAAGAAAGAGACAAAGAAGATCAAAACGAGCGAGCTTTTCGCAGATTTCCCGAACCTTTATGAGACAGCGTCTGAAGATGACATGACCGCTGCCTTTGAGTTTGCCGAAGAATACAAGGCATTCCTCGATGATTCCAAGACAGAGCGCGAGTTTGCGGCTAATGCCATCCAGTCTGCCGAAGAACTGGGTTTTGTGGATATTGCGACAAAAGATACTCTCAAGCCCGGTGACAAGGTTTACCAGAGCATCAAGGGCAAGGGCTTTGCAGCTGCCGTTATCGGCAAGAAGGGGCCCGCTGAAGGATTCAACATCCTCGGTGCCCATATTGATTCTCCCAGACTTGACCTTAAGCCGAATCCGATATATGAGGATAACGATACCGTTTACTTCAAGACACATTACTACGGCGGCATCAAGAAATACCAGTGGACCACGATCCCGCTTGCAGTTCACGGAGTTGTTTTCACCAATGACGGCAAAGCTCACCAGATCGTTGTAGGTGAGAAGGAATCCGATCCGGTATTCTATATCACAGACCTTCTCCCTCATCTCGGCAATGAGCAGATGGTTAAGAAGGCTTCTGATTTTATTCCCGCAGAAGATCTCAATGTGGTCATCGGCGGAATTCCCTGCACGGATGACAAGAAGACACATGACATCTTCAAAGCAGGCGTATTAAAGCTCCTTTATGAGCAGTACGGCATTAAGGAGAAGGATTTCGTTTCTGCGGAGATCGAGATCGTTCCCGCAACACATGCAAGAGACGTCGGTTTTGACCGCGCTTATATCGCCGCATACGGTCACGATGACAAGGTCTGCGCTTATCCCGCGTTGAGAGCTCTTCTTGCGCAGGAGAAGCCCAAGAAGACTTGCGTATGCCTTCTTACCGATAAGGAAGAGATCGGTTCTTATTCCAATTCCGGTGCAACATCCAACCTTTATGAGAACTTCCTCATGGAAGTGTTTGCGAAGGCTGAGGGCGGCATCGATAAGTTCAACACACTGAAGTTCCGTAAGGCGCTTGCTGCAACAAAGATGCTTTCCACGGACGTAACAACAGCTTACGATCCCAAGTATGCTTCAGTATTCGAGAAGAACAACACAGCATTTATGTCTCACGGCCTTAAGATCGAGAAGTACACGGGTGCAAGAGGCAAGTCAGGATGCTCTGAAGCAACGGGAGATTTCATCGCTGAGATCACTGACATCTTCGAGAAGAATTCCATCCCGTGGCAGACAGGCGAACTCGGACGCATCGATGCAGGCGGCGGCGGAACGATCGCAGCCATCATGGCTGAACTCGGCATGGATGTAGTCGATATGGGTGTACCCGTATGGTCTATGCATGCACCGGTTGAAGTTATCTCAAAGATAGATCTTTACTATCTTTTCCTCGGATATAAAGCATTCATCGAGAACATCGGATAATGGCTAAGAAAAGAACGGTAGAGAACAAGACTGCGATAAAGAACAGTGTCGGAAGGATTATTGTCTTCGGACTCATGGTGATTGCGCAGATCATTGGCTTTATCGTTCTTTTGATGTATCTCGGCCACAACTATCCGCCGATCGATATCATAACCAGGGCCGTAGCTCTTATCGTTGCAATAGGTATCAACGGAAGGGACCATAACGGTGTCTTTAAGCTCATATGGGTCATAGTCATACTGATCGTGCCCATCCCGGGACTTCTGTTCTATATGCTCAACAACTTCAGCAGTTCAAAGCATAAGATCAGAAGACGTCTCGAGAAAGTGGACATGATGGTCTTCAGCCATCTGAACTATAACGACGATATCTTTTCCGAATTCAGGAATGAGGATCCTGCGAGAGCTTCCAATGCAAAGTACCTCAGAGGATATAATTTCCCGATCTACGAAGGTACTGATATCAGGTACTATCCCGTTGCCTACGATTGTTTTAAGGCTCAGATCGAGGACATAAAGAAAGCTGAGAGATTCGTTTATCTTGAATATCACGCGATCGAGACCAAGGAGGCTTTCGAGCCTTTGCATGAAGCATTGAAGGAGAAGGCTGCGGCGGGCGTTGACTGCAGAGTGCTTTACGATGACGTCGGTTCATCGGTTTTCATAAACCATAATTTCGTCAGGGTACTGGAGTCTGAAGGCATCAAGTGCAATGCCTTTAATCCCGCATATCCGTTCCTTTCTTTGTTCATGAACAACCGTGATCACAGAAAGATTACGGTTGTTGACGGCAAGGTAGGATACACGGGCGGTTATAACATCGCAGACGAGTATTTTAATTTCGTCAATCCTTACGGCCATTGGAAGGACAACGGAATCAGGATCGAAGGTCCCGCCGTTCAGAGCCTTACTGCGATGTTCGTCGAGATGTGGAATTTTGCTGATCTGAAGCGTAAGGACTATGACATGATGGCTTTTGAAACCGTTCCTCTGACTCCCGTTGAAGGTGCAAAAGGTTATTGTGTTCCTTATTGTGACAGCCCTTTGGACAATGAACCGATTGGCGAGAATGTGTATCTGAACATGATCAACAATGCTCAGGATTACTGCTGGATAATGTCGCCTTATCTGGTGTTGTCTGACGAGATCGCAAGGGCTCTGCAGATCGCTGCGAAGAGAGGAGTTGACGTAAGGGTCATGACTCCTGGTATTCCCGATAAGAAGCTTACATACGGTGTTACGAGATCGTATTACCACATGCTTATCAATTCCGGCGTCAGTATCTATGAGTATGCACCGGGATTCAACCATTCGAAGACGTTCATTTGTGATGACAAATGCGCTGTCGTAGGAACTATCAACCTTGATTTCAGAAGCCTTTACCATCACTTTGAGAATGCGGTCTATATGTATAAGACCGATTGCATTATGGACATAAAGAAGGATTTCGAAGATACATTTGCGGTATGCAGGAATGTAACCGATAAATACGCAATAAGACCGAACCTGTTCGTCAGGTTTTATAAATCAATACTCAGGCTTGTAGCGCCGCTGATGTAAGAGAAGGAGAAAGATAAATGTCAGTCAGATTCTATAACTGCAGGATCCTTTCTATGAAGGACGACAAGATAACTGAAGGCGAACTTTGGACCGAAAATGACAGGATAAGTTATATCGGTCCGGCAAAAGCGCCGTCAGGTGAGAAATTTGACCGTGAGATCGACTGTAAAGGCAACATTCTGATGCCGGGACTTAAAAATGCTCACACTCATTCGGCGATGACGTTCTCAAGGTCACTGGCGGATGAATACTGTCTTAACGACTGGCTCCACAAGGCCATATTCCCGAGGGAAGCAAAGCTCATTCCTGAGCATGTTTACTGGTTTTCCAAGCTTGCTTATGCGGATTATCTCGCAGGCGGTATTACAGCTTGCTTTGATATGTATTTCCACAAGGAAGATAATGCCAGGGCAGCGGTGGAGACAGGCTTCAGGCACGTGTTCTGCGGAGCTGCCAATGATTACGGCGGATTTGAGGATCTGGAAAGATTTTATAACGAACTTAATTCCTATGATCCTCTGATCTCATTCATCTATGGCTTCCACGCCGAATACACGACCTGCGAAGACAATCTCAAGTTCATGTCTGAACTCGCGCACAAGTATAAAGCACCTGTGTTTGCACATATCTCCGAGACGGCTGAAGAAGTTGCGGGATGCAGGGAAAGATACGGCGTTACACCTGCCGTTCTTTTCGAGAAACTCGGCATATACGACTTCGGCGGAGGCGGTTTCCACTGCGTTTGGTTCACTGATGAGGACAGGGAGATATTTAAGAAGAGAGGCCTCTGGTCTGTCTTTAATGCCTGCTCCAACCTCAAGCTGGCGAGCGGCATCACTCCGGTCCATAAGTTCGTCAAAGACGGTATGAATATCGCTATCGGAACTGACGGCGCGGGCTCCAACAACGCGCTTTCGATGTTCCGCGAAATGTATCTCGACTGTGTGCTTTCCAATGTTGAGACAAAGAATGCGGCAGCTGTCGATCCGTTCACGATCCTTAAGGCAGGCACGAGCGGCGGTGCACTTTGCATGGGGCTTACGGACTGTGATGTCCTTGATGCCGGCAAGAAGGCTGACATCATCATGATCGATATGAATAAGCCTTCAATGCAGCCCGAGAACAATATCGTCAGGAACATTGTATACAGCGGTGACAATTCGGTCGTTAAGATGACAATGATCGACGGAAAGATCCTTTATGAGGACGGAAAGTTCAATACTCTGGATCTTGATGAAGTAATCCGCGAATGCAACAAGTTCAGGAAAGATCTGGCCTGATCAGATAATGAAACTGATCTTCGACCATGTAGGCAAATACAGAGCGGCTTCGATCTTTAGCCCTGTGTTTAAGCTGCTCGAAGCATGCTTTGAGCTTACCGTTCCGCTGATAGTTGCAGGGGTTATCGACAACGGTATCAAGATGAAAGACATGGACTATGTGTGGTCTCATGTTCCGATACTGGTACTCTTTGCAATCGTCGGTTTTGTAAGCGCCATCACTGCGCAGTATTTTGCTGCCTACGCTGCATGCGGCATCTCATCTGATATAAGAAAGAGCCTTCACGACAAGATACAGACACTCTCTGTAAGCGATTATGAGAAGATCGGATCTTCCGGCATCGTCACGCTCCTTACGTCTGATGTTAACCAGATACAGACAGGCATTAACCTGTTCCTGAGGCTTCTTTTAAGATCGCCTTTTATCGTTATCGGTGCATGCATCATGGCAGCCGTCGTAAAGCCTTCGATGGCATTGATCTTTGCAGGATGTACTTTGATCCTTGCAGTTGTGATCGCGCTCAACATGAAGTTTTCGATCGCTCGTCATAAGGAAGCCAGGGAAGGTCTTGATGATCTTGTTAAAAAGACATCGAACGGAATCACCGGCGAGCGCGTAATAAGAGGTTTTAACAAAACTGCCGATGATTATTTGAAGTTCGAGGAGAAGAGCAGAAAGCTTAACATCTCGCAGACAAAGGCAGCGGATTTTGCATCCTGGCTCAACCCGCTTACTTATGCAATGGTCAATCTGGCGATTTGCCTTCTCATCTACAGAGGTTCGGTTAATTTCAACGCAGGAACGCTTACCGACGGACAGGTGGTGGCTCTTTATAACTACATGTCACAGATCCTGATCGAACTCGTAAAGCTTGCCAATCTCATCGTATCCGTATCAAGGGCGTATGCATGTGTAAAGAGGGCAGAAGGGCTTATGGAGGTCAGGAGTACAGCCAACAACGGAACGGCTGTTCTTCCTTCGTCAAAGCCTCTTTCGGTATCTGTCAGGAATGCTTCTTTTACATATCCCGGCAATAATGAGGAATCGGTAAAGGACTTTTCTGTTGAGATTGAACCCGGTGAGACCATAGGTATCATCGGAAGCACGGGTTGCGGAAAATCAACGGCTGCTTCGCTTATTTCCGGTATATACGACTGTCAGGAAGGCGAGGTCCTGATCGACGGGATCAACATCAAGGAAATATCGGCTTCGAGCCTTGCGCGATCAATTGGCATGAGCCTTCAAAAGACAAGGCTTTTCAAGGGTTCTCTCAAAGACAATATCACACTCGGAAGGAAGTCTTTGACTGACAAAGATATTGATGAAGCCGTAATTTCTTCATGCAGCGATGATGTCGTCGCTTCAAAAGAGGAAGGTTTGGATTATGTTATTTCTGACGGCGGTGCAGGACTTTCAGGCGGACAGAAGCAAAGGATCGGGATCGCAAGGGCACTTGCGGGAAAACCGGGACTTCTTATTCTTGATGATTCGACATCCGCACTTGACTGGGGCACTGAGAAAAGGCTTTTGAATAACATCGGTTCGGCTGAATATAAGCCGACGGTCATCCTCATATCCCAGAAGGTCAGGACATGCATGAACTGCGACAGGATCATTCTCATGGACGACGGCAGGATCGAAGCTGTCGCGCCTCATGAAGAGCTTCTGAAGATATCCGAAAACTACAGATACATGAATTCTCTTCAGATGAAGGGAGGCGCGAAATGAATAGAAAGAACTTAACACGCCTTCTTTCGTTTTTGAGCGGTTCAGCTGCATTAGCAGTGCTGTCCGTTGTCATCGGTTTGTTCTATGGAGCAGCAACTGTCGCCATCCCGTATTTTGCCGGCAGAGCTATAGACAGCCTCGGAGAACCGGGATACCTGATCAAGTGTCTCATCAATATGCTGTTCCTTCTTGCCTTTGCGGCCGTTTTGCAGTTCGTCATGATAAAGATGAATAACCGGATCTCTTATAAGATCGGTCTTAACCTTCGTGATGCCGCATATGCAAAGATGCACAGGGTAAAGATGTCATATATCGACAGCACTTCTTCAGGCAATCTTCAGAGCCTTATAATCAGTGATGTTGAGACTGTTTCTGACGGAATCCTGCTGTTCCTTAACCAGTTTGCATCAGGCATCTCAACGATACTCATCACGCTTGTGGTTATGTTCTTTATCAACTGGAAGATATCACTTATCGTAGTTGTATTTACTCCTGTATCGATCGCCGTTGCATCATTTATTGCTAAGGGTTCATACAAGTCATTTGCCAAGCAGTCGGAGATAAGAAGTAAACAGACTTCGTTTTCTGCGGAATCGGTAAACAACTTCCGCGAATGTAAGATATATAACGTATCTGACGTCAGGATAGAAGGTTTTGATCAGATCAACGGACAGTATAAAGAGACCGCTACTAAGGCCACGTTCCTGTCTTCGATCAGCAACCCGTCATCGAGATTTGTCAATGCGCTGATCTATGCAGGAGTTGTTCTTACCGGATGCTTTGCTGGGATCGGCGGAACGATCACGGTCGGCGCACTCACTTCGCTCCTTGCATATGCAAATCAGTTTATGAAGCCTTTCAATGATCTGTCGGCAGTCTATACAGAACTGTCTGACAGCTTTGCTTGTCTTAACCGCATTTTCGAGCATCTCGACAGAGAAGAGATACCTCAGGAAAAGGTACCCGAAGAACTTCCTGACAAAGACGTTCAGTTTGACATCGAGTTCAGGAACATCAGCTTTTCTTATGTACCGGGAAGGCCTGTGCTGAAGGACATTTCGTTCAAAGTGGGGAAGGGTGAGTCTTTTGCGATCGCCGGCCCCACCGGGTGCGGAAAGACAACTCTCATCAATCTTCTCATGCGTTACTATGAGCCTGATTCGGGAGACATCCTGATAAACGGTAAGTCGATCAGGGATATCCCGAGGTCAGAACTTCGCCACTATATCGGATTCGTAACACAGGATACATGGCTTTCCGATGACACCGTCATGGAAAACATCAGGTTTTCGGGTCCTCACATCACTGATGAAGAGGTCTACGATGCCTGCAAAAAGAGCGGATGCGATTCTTTTATCAGAAAATTGCCAAAGCGGTATAATGAGATGATAGATAACTCGAGAGACGATATCTCTGAAGGTCAGAAGCAGCTTCTGACGATAGCGAGGGCAATGGCATCTGATCCTTCGATAATGATCCTCGATGAAGCTACGTCATCTGTCGACGTCGTTACAGAAGACCGCATCCAGAAGGCTGTCAGAGAGCTTCTGAACGGCAGGACGAGCATAATAATCGCGCACAGGCTTTCGCAGATCACGAACTGTGATAAGATCGTCGTCATAGACGGCGGAAAGGTCTCGGAGATCGGATCTCATGACGAGCTTATCGCGAACGGCGGATTCTACAGCAAGCTTTATGCTTCGTATATATCCGGATAAAAGGAGTAAAAATGAGCAATATAAGATTTGATGATTTTGCTGAATATATCAAAGGCAAAAAAGCCGCTGTCATCGGAGTCGGCATTTCTAACACTCCGTTGATCAGATGGCTTGTTTCACTTGATTGCAAGGTTACGGCATGCGATAAGAATACTTCCGATGATCCTGTTCTTAAAAAGAACATCGAAGCTTTATCAGACATCGCGGACAAGATCGAATGGTCATTGGGCGAGAGCTATCTTTCACATCTTAACGATGATTTCTACGACATAGTTTTCAAAACTCCGAAGATGAGATTTGAGACACCTGAACTTGCCGCTCTTAAGGCTAAGGGATCGATCCTGACGACAGAGATGGAACTCTTCATGAATCTGTGTCCTGCCAAGATCTTTGCGATCACGGGTTCTGACGGCAAGACGACCACAACGACGCTTACTGCTGAGATCCTGAAGCAGTCAGGTTACAACGTCTGGGTCGGCGGAAACATCGGCACTCCGCTGCTCGATAAGGTCTCACAGATGCGGTCGGATGACATGGTCGTTCTTGAACTTTCATCATTCCAGCTTCTTGGCATGAAGACACCGGCTGACGTTGCGATAATCACGAATATCACACCGAATCACCTTGATTTTCATAAGGACTATGATGAGTATATCCAGGCTAAAGTCAATGTTTTCAGGAATCAGGGACCTTTCGGAAAAGTCATTCTGAACGCAGGCTGCGATCTTACATATGACATGAAGGACGTGGCAAGAGGCAGAGTGGATCTTTTCTCAGCTGACAAAGCAAACGTAATGAGGACTGATTCTCCCAATTACCGCAGAGCCTATACCGAGAACGGAAGGCTCATCTATGATGATAAGGGCGTTAAGACCGACATCTGCGGCACGGATGAGATCTTCATTCCGGGAGAGCATAACGTTGAGAACTTCCTTGCCGCTACATGCGCTGTTTTCGATTACGTAAAACCCGAAGACATCGCATATGTCGCAAAGAATTTCAAAGGCGTTCCTCACAGGATCGAGTTCATCAGGGAGCTTGACGGAGTCAGGTGGTACAATTCTTCGATCGATACTTCTCCGAACCGTTCACTGAACACAATGAAAGCCCTTGCGGCACGCAATGAGAAGGGTGTTCTTATCTGCGGCGGTGCTGACAAGAAGTGCATCTACGATAACCTTGGCGATGCGATACTTAATGTCTGCGACAGGATCATCATCTACGGCTCGAACTGTGATCTTGTAACGGATATCATCGAAAAGGAAGCAAACGGCCGCAAGTATGAGATATACAGGATCCCCGATAAGGAAGGCGATGTTTATGAGTTCCCCGAGACAAGGGAAAATGTCATTAATGCCTATAAGGAAGCCATTTCAAAGGCAAGGGAATGGGCAAAGCCGGGCGAGATAGTAATCATGTCTTCGATCGGCACATCTTACGATCATTTCAGACATTTCGAGCACAGGGGAGACATGTTCAAGGAACTGGTGAACGGTCTTAAATAATCTCTTTTGCAGTGCTTTTGTGCTGCACAATGTTTTGAAATTCCTTGAAAGGTTGACCTTTCTGCTTTGGTTATGTTAAAGTAACCGAAATTGAATAGATAAATGCGGTGAAGGGGAATAGTACTTCATCAGGCGACTTTACAGAGAGTCTGCGGGTGGTGCGAGCAGACAGGAAGCCGGTTAAGGAACTCGCTCCGGAGCATTCGGTTGAAAGCTTAAAGCAATTAGACTTGAACGGATCTGTCCCACGTTACAGGGACACTGATATCGGATAACATCCCGTATCTTGTGAGTGCACGGCCTATGCCGTGAAATAGAGTGGTACCGCGAACGCCCCTTCGTCTCTATATTTGAGACGAGGGGGCTTTTTGATAGGTACAAGGAGGTGCCGGGCATGAACAATAAGAAATATGAGGCTTATCCCACAGTCCCCATGACTGAGCGTAAGTGGCCGACCAGAGCAATAACACAGGCTCCGATCTGGTGCTCTGTTGACTTGAGAGACGGAAACCAGGCTCTCGAGGTGCCAATGACACTTGACCAGAAAGTCGAGTTCTTTACCTTTTTGTGCGAGATCGGATTCAAGGAGATCGAGATCGGTTTTCCTGCAGCTTCTGAAACGGATTATAATTTCTGCCGCCATCTGATCGATAACGACCTGATCCCCGACGGCGTTGCGATACAGGTACTGACACAGTCGAGACCTCACATCATCGAAAAGACGATGGAGGCTGTAAAAGGCTGTAAAAAGGCGATAATCCATCTGTATAACTCAACAAGCGCTCTGCAAAGAGACGTGGTATTCGGATTTGCACCCGAGGACTGCATAGATCTGGCTGAAGTCGGTGCCAGGCTGATCATGGAATACATTGCAAAGGATAACAGCGGGACTGAATTCATACTGGAATATTCTCCCGAGAGCTTTTCTTCTACTGAGCCTGATTTTGCCGTGCGCATCTGTGATGCGGTATGCGATATCTGGAAACCGACAAAAGAGCATAAGGCCATAATCAATCTGCCTGAAACCGTTGAATATCAGACGGCCAACGTTTTCGCTGATCAGGTCGAGTATTTCTGCACTCATACAAGGTGGAGAGATAATATCATTGTTTCTCTGCATACACATAATGACAGGGGTACTGCCGTTGCAACGTCCGAGTTCGGACTGATGGCGGGCGCTGACAGGGTGGAAGGTACGCTCTTCGGCAACGGTGAGAGGACCGGAAACGTTGATATCATTACGCTCGCGATCAACATGCTGATGCTGGGCGTAGATCCTAAACTCGATTTTTCGGACATGAACAATGTTATTGATGTTTATGAGGACTGCACCGGAATGAAGGTCGAGCCGAGGCACCCATGGGCCGGGAAACTCGTGTTTACAGCATTCTCCGGTTCTCACCAGGATGCCATTAACAAGGGCAGAAAGAAGATGGAGGAACGTAATTCGACAGTATGGGCAGTTCCTTATCTGCCTATCGATCCTGCCGATGTCGGACGTCAGTACGAGCCTATCATAAGGATCAATTCGCAGTCGGGAAGAGGCGGAATTTCCTATGTCATGGAAAAGCATTTCGGCATTCATCTGCCGAGAAGCTTCCAGCGCAGTTTCCTGCCTGTTGTTAAGGCTGCCACCGAGGAGAACGGTTCCGAGAACGAACTGACTCCCCAGCAGATCTTCGACCTGTTCGACGACAAGTATATCAATGTGTTGGAGCCTTACGGCCTGAAGACATTCTCAGAGACTCAGGATTCGGAGCAGATATCCACAGTCGAGGCGGTCATTACGGACAACGGAGAGAACGTTATTGTCAAAGGTACCGGTAACGGTCTTCTTGACGCCTTTGTATCTGCGTTTAAGACATACACCGGCGTTGATTTTGAGATCAAGGACTATTCAGAGCACGCTATGAAGAGCGGTTCTGATTCCGCCGCTATCACATACATCGAGATCTTGAGCAAAGTTGACGGCAAAACCTATATCGGAGCAGGCGTTTCAAGCTCTGTAACCAAGTCGTCAGTTAGAGCCGTAGTTTGTGCATACAACAGAATGATAAAAGTGATAAGATAAACAGACTAATTAAGTTTGGAGTCTTAACATTTTATGTGGGATTATTTTGTAGCTTTTATTTTCGGCGTTGTTGAGGGAATTACCGAGTGGCTTCCCGTCAGTTCGACCGGTCATATGATCATATTGAACCAATTCCTGAAACTCAATGTTTCACCGGAATTCTATGACCTTTACCTTGTTGTCATACAGCTTGGAGCGATCCTGGCCGTTATGGTCGTTTTCTGGTGGGATATCTGGCCCTTCGGCGTTAAGCGCAACAGCCATCCGCTGTCGGATTCAGGTATCGGACGCTGGATAATGAAGGATAAGTTCATCATGTGGTTCAAGATCGCCGTGGCGTGCATTCCCGCAGCGATCGTTGGAGTTCTTTTCGACGACTGGCTCGATGAGCACCTTTATAACTATGTTGTCGTTGCGATAGCACTTATCGTTTTCGGCATTGCTTTCATCGTTGTAGAGCACATCATGAAGGACAAGGAGTTCAAGATCAAGACTGTTGGCCAGATCAACTGGGGTCATGCTTTAATGATCGGTATCTTCCAGCTTCTCGCAGCGGTATTCCCGGGCGCATCAAGGTCAGGTTCGACGATCGTAGGTTCCTTAGGCATGGGTATCAAGCGCGAGGCTGCGGCGAAGTTTACGTTCTTCCTTGCGATCCCTGTCATGTTCGGAGCAAGCCTTCTTAAGATCGTTAAGTTCAAAGGCGATGTACAGGGCAGCGAAATCGTGCTTCTGGTCATCGGAATGGTTACTGCGTTCGTCGTCAGCCTCTTTGTCATCAAGGGTTTGATGAGTTTCATCAAGAAGCACGGTTTTACATGCTTCGGGTGGTACAGGATAGCACTTGGAGTGCTTGTTCTGATCCTTGGTCTGGCCGGTGTTATCGGGTTTTAATGTTTAGCAGCATTTTCAGGTGTTTTTTGTCCTGAAAAATCAGCCAATTCTGACAATTATATCGCGCGCGTTATGTTATAATTTTTAACTGAAAAATAATGCGTAGAGGTTTTTGTTCTTTTGCATACTTACATATTCAACAGCCGTGACGTGGCTGCATATTTCAAATATTTTTCTGTTCCGAGCTATCTCGAAGTGTCATACATGCAGTATATCTTCAATCTCGGCAACAAGATTTTAGCCGAGCCCCTTACAAGGGATTTCGAGCATTTTAAAAATGAAGTGTTCCGTGAGCTCTATTTTCTGTGGGCTAACGGATTTGAAGACGAGAGGTCTGACATTTCAGCAATGACTGCAGACGGCCAGCTTGCGCTTATCTGCGACCAGGAATGCATCAATCTCGAGTCATATATGAAGCTTATCTGCCTGCATCTGATCTTTTCGGGCAATCTTCCGTATATCAACCTCAATTTCACCGGCATGATGTTCCAGCTGGGACTCAAGTGCGATATTGACGTTTACGAGGAGAACGTAAGGAAGATCATGGAATCATTGAGGCTCGTTGCATATGATGCTTTCGGTCATATGTTTGATCTTGGGCTCGGCGTTCCGGATGAGCTCCTCCGCGTTTCATTGCGCGAGGAATTCAAGGCAAGTCTGGTAAACAGGAACTTCAGGGAGAGCCTTAAGAACGAGCAGCTCAGCTGGCTTGCAGAGCTCAAGGACAAGTCTCTTAAGGTCTTCGGAAGCATTCCTGCAAGAAGAAGGACGGCAGCCTCTTCAAAGGTTTCTGATACAAGGCAGAATCCGGGTTCCGTCAGCGGTGCAAAATATTCAGATACGGCGGCTCAGATACCGTCAGGCATAGTCCAGCCGAAGGGTGCTCCTTCGAAAGGAAACAGGAAATAAGCGTGAGTGGAGGACAGCAGATGGACAAGTTCTACAGTTTAGGGCTTGATATTGGATCAACGACTATCAAGGTGGTTCTTCTCGATGGTGAGAAGACTATCCACAGCGAATATAAGAGACATCATTCGGATGTATCCGGTCTTTTGAACGAGCTTTTCGAGGATCTTAACAAGAAGTTCCCCGGAATAATGGTCGACACCGTAATAACCGGTTCGGGCGGACTTTCTGTTGCAAACTGGCTCGGCCTTAAGTTTACGCAGGAGGTCATGGCAGAGACCGTGGCCATCAGGAAGTATCACCCTGAGACTGACGTAATCATCGAGCTCGGCGGTGAGGATGCAAAGATCACTTACATGCATCCTGTCTTAGAGCAGCGTATGAACGGTACCTGTGCAGGCGGTACGGGCGCTTTCATCGACCAGATGGCATCGCTCCTTCAGACAGACGCTGACGGACTCAACAACTTCGCAAAGGATTACAGATCGCTTTATACCATAGCTTCAAGATGCGGCGTTTTCGCAAAGAGCGATCTCCAGCCGCTGATCAACGAGGGCGCCGCTAAGGAGGACCTCGCTGCTTCCATCTATCAGTCAGTCGTTAACCAGACTATATCAGGTCTTGCGTGCGGAAGGCCCATCAAGGGCAACGTAGCTTTCCTCGGCGGACCTCTGTTCTTCAATTCCGAGCTCAGGAACGCGTTTGAAAGAACGCTCGCAGAGAAGGTTGATTCCTTCTGGATGCCTGATGACGCTCAGATCTATGTTGCGCTGGGCGCAGCGCTTTCAGCTGACGGCAAGAATCCCGTACTTCTTTCCGATCTTCTCGACAAGCTTAAGAACCGTGAGGGTTTCGTTCCCGACATCATCAGGATCGATCCCATCTTCAAGAGTGAGGAAGACAAAAAGGCATTTGACGAGCGCCACAAGAAGGACATGATCCCTGTCCTTGATTTCAAGGACCAGAAGGGAGCGCTCTTCCTCGGACTCGATGCAGGCTCGACCACCACAAAGGCTGTTGTCATCAACACCAAGGGCGAACTCGTTTACACATACTATGCAAGCAACAAGGGCAACCCCGTAATGAGTGCGGTTACCATCATGAAGGACATCTATTCGAAGATGCCTTCTGACTGCTATATCGCTTATTCCTGCGTAACGGGATACGGTGAGAACATCATCAGGGCGGCGCTCAACATCGATCTCGGCGAGATCGAGACCATGGCTCACTTCCAGTCTGCTAAGTTCTTCTGCCCGGACGTTGATTTCATAATCGACATCGGCGGTCAGGATATGAAGTGCATGAAGATCAGGAACGGCGTTATTGATTCCATCATGCTCAATGAGGCATGCTCTTCAGGATGCGGTTCATTCATCCAGACATTCGCAGAAACTTTAGGACTTACGACACCTGAGTTTGCCGCTGCAGCGCTTTCATCCACAAAGCCTGTCGATCTCGGAACGAGATGTACGGTCTTCATGAACTCAAAGGTTAAGCAGGCCCAGAAGGAAGGAGCTTCCGTTGGAGACATCTCCGCAGGTCTTTCATATTCCGTAGTCAGAAATGCTCTTTACAAGGTCATCAAGATCCGTGATACGGAGCAGCTCGGAAAGAACATCGTCGTTCAGGGCGGTACGTTCTTAAATGACGCGATCCTGCGCTGCTTTGAACTCGTTTCCAAGAGAGATGTCATCAGACCTAACGTGGCAGGACTCATGGGCGCGTTCGGTGCTGCGCTCATCGCACAGAGACGTTGCAAGGACGGTGCCAGATCAAAGCTTCTAGGAAGAGACGATCTTGATTCATTCACCATGGAGACTGAGAATACCCAGTGCCCGGGCTGCACGAATCACTGCAGACTCACTATTGCGACGTTCTCCAACGGCAGGAAGTTCGTTTCCGGAAACCGCTGCGAGAGGGGCGAAGACATCGCTCTTGATAAAGAGCCTGCAGATCAGAAGGATAAGATCCCCAATCTGTTCGCATACAAGTACAACAGGACGTTTAAATATCAGCCTCTTAAGCTTGAGGACGCTCCCAGAGGCGAGATCGGCATCCCGAGAGTATTGAACCAGTACGAGAACTATCCTTTCTGGTTTACCGTGCTTACCAAGCTCGGATTCAGGGTTTTGATCTCTGCAAGGTCATCACATAAGCTCTATGAATCAGGCATGGAGACTATCCCTTCGGAGTCAGTTTGCTATCCTGCAAAGCTTGCGCACGGCCATATCGAGAACCTTATATCACGCGGCATCAAGACGATCTTCTATCCGGACGTTCCGTATGAGAATGTCGAGAACCAGGGATCAAACAACCACTATAACTGCCCGATCGTATGCTCTTACCCTGAGGTAATCCGCAACAATGTTGAGAACCTCAAGGAGAAGGAGATACGTTATCTCAATCCGTTCATGCCGCTCGATAATCTTGACTGTGTTGCAGAGAAGCTCGTTAAGATCTTCGATTACACTGCAGTGTCGCTCAAAGAAGCCAAAGCAGCTGTTCAGGCAGGTGCCGAGGAATATTTCAACTTCAAGGAAGACATCCGCAACAAGGGCGCCCAGATACTCAAGGAAATGGAAGAGAAGGGCCTTAAGGGTGTTGTCCTTGCGGGCAGACCTTATCACATCGACCCCGAGATCAACCACGGCATCCCCGAGATGATCAATTCACTTGGTCTCGCAGTGCTTACTGAAGACTCTGTCGCAAGACCCGGAAGACTTAAGCGTCCTATCCGCGTCATCGACCAGTGGATGTATCACACAAGACTCTACGAGGCTGCAGCTTACGTTATCACAAGGCCTGACCTTGAACTCGTTCAGCTTACGAGCTTCGGATGCGGACTTGACGCAGTCACTTCTGATCAGGTCCAGGAGATCCTTGAATCATCAGGCAAGCTCTATACGCTCCTCAAGATCGACGAGGTCAGTAACCTTGGTGCTGCGAGGATCAGAATGAGATCGCTTGTTGTTGCGATGAATGAGCGTGCCGAACTCGAGCAGAGCGGTGCGGCTGTCGAAAAGCTCTATCCGTCTGCAGATGCACAGCCTGATGACGCACCTTACACGATGCGCAGGGTAGAGTTCACCAAGGAGAACAAGAAAAATCACACCATCCTTGCTCCGCAGATGGCGCCTATCCAGTTTGAGTTCGTTGAGGCTGTTTTCCACAAGCACGGATATAAGCTCAAGCTCCTCAAGCAGGCAACGAGGGAAGATATTGAGTGCGGACTCAAGTATGTTAATAACGACGCATGCTTCCCGACGATAATCGTTATCGGCCAGATGATCAATGCGATCCTCAAGGGCGACATTGATCCTGACAATACTACACTCGCAATTACTCAGACGGGCGGCGGATGCCGTGCAACAAACTACGTTGCTTTCTTAAGAAAAGCCCTGAGAGAAGCAGGATATCCCCAGATCCCCGTCATCACGATCTCTGCACAGAGATTCGAGAAGAACGAAGGATTCGAATATACCGCGGGATTCCTTCTTGATGCGGTCAAGGCATTAAGCCTCGGCGACATGCTCACGACTCTGCTCCTTCGCGTCAGACCTTACGAGAAGGTTGAAGGATCGGCAAATGCGCTGTATTCGTACATTAACAAGATCGGACGCCATATGCTCAATCCAAAGGGCATCAGCGATGACCTTACGGAACGTTACGACAAGATAATGCCCAACAGCTATTATTCGAAGTCGCCCGAGCAGAAGAAAAAGATCCGCGACTGCCTTGCCGATATCGGCGTTGACATGGAGAACGTTCCCGTCATCACAAAGTACAAGGCATTCATTAAGTATGCAGTTCAGAAGTTTGACCAGCTTCCGCTCCTCGACATTCCTAGAAAGCCGAGGGTAGGACTTGTAGGAGAGATCCTCGTAAAGTTCCAGCCTGATGCCAACAATAACGCCATCGACGTTATCGAGGCAGAAGGATGCGAAGGCGTATTGCCCGGCGTACTTGATTTCTTCCTGTACTGTGCATACAACCCTATCTGGCAGGCTGAGAACCTCGGCAAGAGCAAGAAGACCGCTTATATCATGAAGCAGGGAATCAGGTTCCTTGAGTCTTTGAGAAAGCCCATCAACCGCGAGTTTAAGGCTACCGGAGGCAAGTTCATGCTCACCGAGAGGATCCAGGAACTTGCAGAGAAATCTTCAAGCGTACTCAGCTGTGGCAATTCATGTGGTGAGGGATGGTTCCTTACTGCCGAGATGATCGAGCTCATCCAGGACGGCGTTCCGAACATAATATGCGCACAGCCTTTTGCGTGCCTGCCTAACCATGTAACCGGAAAGGGCATGATCAAGGAGCTCCGCCGCCAGTATCCGAATTCGAACATCATCCCGATCGACTATGACCCGGGTGCTTCAGAAGCTAACCAGCTCAACAGGATCAAGCTCATGATCAGCACCGCACATACTGTCAGGAACAAGGAGATCGAAGACCAGAAAAGATCCCAGGGCGGATCACCCGTGGAGGACTGATAATGAGCAGGCTCCTTTTAGTAGACGGTAACTCGATAATCAACCGCGCTTACTATGCGGTAATCGGACGCGCACCGATGACGGCGCCTGACGGAACGCCTACGGGAGCCGTAAACGGCTTCTTCAACTCCATTCTTGGCGTTATGGGCGAATATAAGCCCGATAACATCTGCGTTCTTTTCGACAGGAGAGAGCCCACGTTCAGGCATAAGATGAGCGCTGATTACAAGGCAAACCGCAAGGGCATGCCTGACGATCTTGCAGCCCAGATGCCTGTCGTAAAAGAGATCCTCGATCTCTGGGGCGTATCCAGGATGGAACTTGCGGGTTATGAAGCCGATGACCTTATCGGAACACTCTCTAAGATGGGCGAACAGGCCGGTATGGATGTTTTCATCTTCAGCGGCGACCATGATGATTTCCAGCTCATCTCAGACAAGGTTTCCGTCGTTATGCCTCAGTCAGGCAAAGACAAAGACCCGAGAGTGCTTTTCGACCGCGAAAGATTTGAGACAACATATGGTGTTAAGCCTGAGGTCTTCGTTCAGGTAAAAGCCCTGATGGGTGATAACTCGGACAACATCAAAGGCGTTGAAAAAGTAGGTGAGAAGACTGCATTCAAGCTCATTGCCGATTACGGTTCATGCGACGGCGTAATGGCTAATGCGGACAAGCTTTCTCCTGCTTTAAGTGCAAGGATCTCCGCTGCGGGCGATCTACTTGCCATGAACATCAAGCTCTGCACGATCGACAGGGAAGCGCCAGTGCCTTTCGGCCTTGATAAGACCGGATTCAACGGTGAACCATCCGACAGCCAGGCGCTGTATAACAGGCTCTCCGCGCTGTCACTTAAGATGCTCATCAAAAAGCTCGGACTTGACGGAATGCAGAGAAGCGAAGCTGCTGCCCCCGCGCAGGAAATGGATGATGAATCCAAAGCCGTAATGGATAAGCTGAAGGGACTGCTCGATAACGGATTTGAAGTCGTTATGGGCGGATGTGATCTTCCTGAAGGCGAGCTTGCCGCAGGTATTGATTTTGTAACGGCTTCAAACGGCAAATACGTGCTCCTGCTTGATTTCGACAATGCAAAGCTTTACTGCATGACGGAAGACGAGGCTCTGAAGGCCTTTTCAAAGGGAAGCATCATTCCCGCGGCATACGGATATAAGGACAGATCCAAGCAGATCGATTATCCTTTGCCTGCCGTCAGCTCCGTTTTCGACATTGAGATATGCGGATATGTAATGAACCTCATCGAAGGCAAGTCTGACCTTGAGAGGCTCTATGAATATACTACCGGATCACTTTATCCCGTAGTCGAGGAGAAGGCCAAAGCCGTTCAGCTTTCGCTGTTTGACGAGCTTTCTTCTTCGGTTAACGTTGAGGAGGAACTCAAAAAGGAAGGCAAGCGCCTTTGCTGCGTTACTGCTGTCGCAAGGATCCTCCTTCATAAGCTCGAAAAGGAGGAGAAGATAAAGAAACTCCTCTATGACATTGAATTCCCGCTTGTTATTACGCTGGACAGGATCGAGCGTGCGGGAATGCATGTTTCGCGCGAAAGACTTGATGCGCTCCATGCCGAGTATACGAACAGGCTTGAAGACATCGAGGCGCGCATCTTTGACATGACCGGAATGCATTTCAACGTCAATTCACCCAAGCAGCTCGGGGACGTTCTCTACGGCGAGAAGGGCCTTAATCTGCCTCACGGAAAGAAAGGCAAGAATGGCGCTTATTCTACAGGCATCGATGAGCTTAACAGGCTCAGGGAATATCATCCTGTCATTGAAGAGATAATCAAATACAGAGAGCTTTCAAAGCTCGATTCAACATATGCGGCGGGACTTACGCGCTCCATCAGGAACGACGGCCGCATTCATACAACGTTCACTCAGGCCATGACAAACACCGGAAGGCTCTCTTCGACCGAGCCCAACCTTCAGAACATACCGGTAAGGTCTGACGAAGGATCGAGGCTCAGAGAGGCATTTACGGCCTCTGAAGGATGCGTCCTCGTTGATGCGGACTATTCACAGATCGAACTGCGTCTTCTGGCTGCGCTCTCAAATGACGAGACAATGTGCTCTGCATTTATAGGCGGTGAGGACATCCACAGAAAGACCGCTTCCAAGGTGTTCGGCGTCAACGAGGATGCCGTTACCCATAAGATGCGTTCTATCGCAAAGACGGTCAATTTCAGCATCATATACGGTATTTCGGATTACGGCCTTGCAACCGATCTCGGCATCGGATACAAGGAAGCGGGAACCCTCATAAAAGAATATGAGAACCAGTTCCCGGGCATCATGAAATACCTTAACGGCCTTAAGGAAAACGGTGAGAAGAACGGCTATGTCGAGACAATGTTCGGCAGGAAGAGGATCTTATCCGAGCTCAAGAGCCAGAACAGGAACGTCAGGAACTTCGGTTTCAGGGCCGCAATGAATACGCCTATCCAGGGCACAGCGGCTGACATAATCAAGATCGCCATGAACCGCGTCAGCGAAGCTCTTGCAAATGAACTCCCTGATGCAAAACTCGTCATGCAGGTCCACGACGAACTCATTGTGGAATGCCCTGAAAAGGATGCCGAAAAGGCATCCGAGATCCTCAAAAGAGAGATGGAAGCGTCAGCGGTACTTTCAGTTCCGCTCGTTGCCGAAGTCGGTACAGGAAAGGACTGGCTTAGCGCTAAATAATGTTTGTACTTGGAATAACAGGCGGAATCGGAAGCGGAAAGAGCACGGTAAGCGGTATCCTTCGCGATAAGGGTGTCCTGGTGCTCGATGCCGATGAGATATCCAGAAAAGTAACTGAACCCGGCGGAAAGGCGATCCCTGCGATCGCTGAAGAATTCGGCCCTAAGGCTATCGGTGCAGGCGGTGTAATGAACCGCAAGGCTGTTTCGCAGATAGTGTTTTCTGACAAGAAAAAGCTTGATGTCCTGAGCTCCATCGTTCACAGATTTGTTTTCGAGGAGATGGAAGAACAGGTCCAGAAGGAAAAGGAGAAGGGAACCAAATGCGTTGTTCTCGACGTACCGATCCCCGTAACCAGATTCACCGACATGTGCAACCAGATATGGGTCGTAACATGCGATAAGGATGTAAGGCTCGCAAGGCTTGCAAAGCGCGGCCTCGATAAGGAAGAGGCAAACAGAAGGATCGATATGCAGATGTCCGATGACGAGTACTGTGCTCTCGGTGATTTCTCCATAGACAATTCATGGGATCTTGAAAGCCTGAATGACAAGGTCGAAAGGCTTATCAAAGAGCAGCTCCATTCAAGAGGCATCAGGATATGAATACGGCAGCAGTGATCACGGCAGCTTGCTTTACGGCAGTCTCTGTACTGTTTTTCGTTTATCTGCTCTTCACTAAGCATCCGGTCTTTTCGGGGAAGTTTCGCAATTACTACAGGGCAGGCTCGGCAGTCTATATCTCGGGAACGGTCCTGCTCCTCATCCTGGCCTTTGCACTGAAAGGCGTTCCGGTAGCGTTTATTGTCATTTCAGAACTCATGATAATGACAGTCTTCATCGTAACGTATATACTCATAGCAAATCTGTCAAAAGCCTTAGCCGGCGCAGCAGAGCGCAATGCTCAAAGAACTGAGCAGGAAGAAAAGCCTGATGACAAAGAGTAAGACAGTTTCAAGAGTACCCAAATTCATCAGCGGTTTCATGACCGCTTTGGCGGGTGTGTTCTTTTTCCTGTTCCCGGAGACGGTATCCGGCGTGCTTGGCATACTCTGGGGCATCGTTCTCGTAGTGGCGGGTATCGCCGGCGCGGTAGATTATGTACTATGCATCAAGCAGTTCAAAGAAGAGAACTACGGTAATGCCGCAGGTGCCGAGATAGTCCTCGTTTATTCGATTATCATCACGGTGCTCGGAATAATCTTCATGATCAGGCCGACCCTCGTAATGCAGCTCCTGTCATTTGTCATCGGTGTGTATTTCCTCATTGACGGTGTCGTAAAGCTAAGGAACTGCACGCTGGTACCCAGGATCAAAGACATACTGTGGTGTGTCATGCTGATGCTCTCGCTGGCTCTTATAGCCGCGGGCATCGCGCTCCTCGTAAACCCGTTCGGCGGGACCATTACGGTCATACGGTTCTCTGGTATAGCGTTCATCATAAGCGGCATCGAGAGTATCGCCGAGGAATCCTTTAAAAAGAGCAAATAATAAGAGTGCACATTGAAGTGCACTCTTTGTTTTAGCGTTATGGTCTTGTCAGACGTTGAATCTGAAGACTACGACGTCACCGTCATGCATGACGTATTCCTTGCCTTCGGATCTTACGAGTCCCTTTTCCTTGGCTGCATTATATGAGCCGCATGCCATGAGGTCATCGTATGCAACGACTTCGGCGCGGATGAATCCTCTTTCAAAGTCAGAGTGGATCTTGCCTGCGGCCTGGGGAGCCTTTGTTCCGTTCTTGATGGTCCATGCTCGGACTTCCTTGGGGCCTGCTGTAAGGAATGAGATGAGGCCGAGGAGCTTGTATGAAGCCTGGATCATCTTGTCGAGGCCGGCGCTCTCGATACCGAGATCATCAAGGAATACCTGACGGTCTTCGGGATCAAGCTGTCCTAATTCTTCCTCGATCTTTGCAGATATGACAACTACGCCGGAACCTTCGTTCTTTGCGATCTCTTCGACTGTATGAACATAGGGAATGTCAGGATTCTTGATATCGTCCTCTGCAATGTTTGCGCAGTAGAGGACAGGCTTCATGGAGATGAGCTGGAGATCGGATGTGAATTCAAGCTCGTCTTCAGTGAACTCGATCGTTCTGGCGCTCTTGCCCTCGGCAAGGACTTCAACGATCTTCTCGTAGCAGTCAAGCTCGGCCTGGAGTTTCTTGTCACCGCCTCTTAAGAGCTTCTTTGTTCTTTCGACTCTCTTTTCCATGATCTCGAGGTCGGAGAGGATGAGTTCCACGTCGATCGTCTCGATGTCGCGTGCAGGGTCAGCGCTTCCGTTTACGTGTACGACGTTGGAATCGTCAAAGCAGCGTACTACGTGAACGATGGCATCGCACTCCCTGATATTGGAAAGGAACTTGTTTCCGAGACCTTCACCCTTGGAGGCTCCTGCTACGAGACCTGCGATGTCAACGAATTCAACAACTGCAGGAGTGTACTTCTCGGGGTTATATATCTCAGCGAGCTTATCAAGTCTCTCGTCAGGAACGGAAACGACGCCTACGTTCGGCTCGATGGTGCAGAAGGGATAGTTTGCAGCTTCAGCTCCTGCTCTCGTGATGGCATTGAATAATGTGCTCTTTCCGACGTTAGGGAGTCCGACGATTCCTAATTTCATAAATAGGTACCTCTTTTAATAATATTACCCGAGCATTATATCACACTTGTCTTTGTCGGTTTTTGTCGGTTTTTGTATGGTTTTTCGGGGCCTTTCAGGCTGTATTCTGAACGAAAGTATACAAAGGAGGTCTGCCAATGTCAGGAAAACCGTCGATCGCAAGGATATATTCGGGTTTTACCAGAGGAACCGAATGTGTCATTTCGGAACTGGAGATATCGGTCACTCCCGGTATCCCGACGTTCTCGGTGATAGGTCTGTGCGATTCATCAATAAGGGAATCGCACGGAAGGCTCATATCAGCTCTGGGGTCAGCGGGCTTTAAGATGCCCAAGGGCCATGTAACCGTAAACATAAGTCCCGCATATATGAAGAAGTCAGGCTCCGGTTTTGATCTTGCCATGGCTTTGGGGATACTGTTTGCATCGGGCCAGATGAAGTATCCGTCAGAGAAAAGGATATACGCGGAAGGGGAATTGAGTCTCGGCGGGAGCGTAAAGGGCACACCGGGCGCTGCGCTGAGGCTTAATAGAGCCGGAATGGCCGGATTTGAATTCGTACTGTTCCCGGAAGATGAACGTGACAGCGCACGCTGCACGGGTTCTGACGGGCAGTGTGTTGAAAGCCTCTCGGATGCCTGTACGGTATTCGGGTTTACGGGTTACAGGCCCGAACATTTTGAGATGGGAGATGTAGAGGTACCTGCTTCTCAAAGGATAGACATATCGATGCTCAAGGGTCAGGAAAAGACTAAGAGGGCGTTGATCTTATCTGCCGCAGGATTTCATAACATGCTCCTCCTCGGAAGTCCCGGTTCAGGCAAGACAATGGCTGCAGGAATCCTGGCGGGAATTCTTCCGCCGATGGATCCCGAAGAGACCGGGGAAGTATATGCGATGTATGAAGCGCTCGAAGGCGCTTCAGCGAAGATAAGCACCGAACGCCCTGTCAGGATGATCAGTCCTGACATTACTCCCGGAAAGCTCCTCGGGAATGCGGTAAGCATGACACCCGGTGAGATGGCTCTTTCGGATCACGGGGTTCTTTTCGCTGATGAGATAATGCAGTTTCCGTCCCAGGTCCTGGACCTTATGAGAAAGCCGCTGGAGGAACGGGAAGTCAGGCTTTTCCATAACGGATCGGTATGTTCTTATCCTGCGAGGATCCTTTTCGTCGGCGCGGGCAATCCCTGCAGATGCGGTCTGTTCTATGAACCCGGTTCCAGATGCAGATGTTCGCCGGGTTCGAGGAGAAGGTACATGAGCAAACTCTCGGGACCTTTCCTTGAGAGGATAGACATCTTCAGTGAGATGCGTTCGATCGGGAAGAACGACATGGCTCTCATGTACGCGGACGGGAGTGATGCACAGAGTCCGGAGATTAAAGAGAAGGTTGCAACATGCTGGGCAATGCAAAGGGAACGCTATGGAGCAAAGACGTTCAACTCCTGTGTGCCGTCTTCCGATATAGCCGAAACGATGAGGCTTACGAAAGACATTCTGGAATACTGTTCTGAACTGGCATCCAAGGGGCTTTTCTCTGCCAGAGGATATCAGAAGACATTAAGACTTGCGAGGACCATTGCAGACTATGAAGGACGCCCGGACGTCACCAGGGCAGACGTATCTGAAGCTGCGATGTTCCGCGCACACGAATTGTGAGGTTTAGTTATGGATTATACGGAAAAAGAGATGAGGGATTTCTACTATACGGCGGTAAGGATGAATACGCCTGTGGATTATAAGACCATGCGTGAGATGAAGGACAGCGGCCTTATAGAGTCACACAGGGATCTGTATGGACTTTCGCACATGCCCGAGAGCCACATAAAAGAATACTGCCTGAGCAATGTCAGCATGAGAAAGATAACCGAGTGGCTTGACCGGAAAGACAAGGTTGAAAAAGCCTGCGGCATGTATATGAGTACCGCGGCTCAGAATGATATAAAGGTCATTTCGGCGCACAGCTTCGATTACCCGGTGAACTTCAGATTGCTCGGAGGTATGCCCGAGGTCATATACTGCAAAGGACGGACTGAGCTCCTTAAGCGCAGCTCAAAGAACGGGTCAGTCGCCATCGTGGGCTCAAGGGAAGCGGGAAGCTATGCGCTGTGCGCTACGGAAAGCTATTCAAGAGATCTTTCCGATAAAGGCATAACCATCGTATCGGGCATGGCACTCGGAGTGGACGGGATGGCTCACAGGGCTGCTCTGGAAGGAAAAGCGAGCACGATAGCAATAGTCGCAGGAGGCCCCGACAACATCTATCCGTCAGAGAACAGGGAGCTCTATAAGCAGATTGCGTCAAAAGGATTGATCTTATCTGAGATGCCGCCCAGCCAGCAGCCGCTCCGGCAATACTTTCCTTCAAGGAACAGACTGATCGCGGGAATTTCAGACTGTACGCTTGTAATGGAGGCCGGAGCAAAGTCGGGAACGCTCCATACGGCATCCTTTGCTGCCGCTCAGGGAAAGGAAGTATTCGTTCTGCCGAACAACATATACTGCGAGAATGCGGTCGGAGGGTTAAGGCTCCTGGAAGACGGCTGCTGCGTATTGTATTCGATAGAAAACGTGATCGATTCGGTCTCGCAGGCTATCTTATGCAGGAGGATGGAGTACCCGGATCTTATGGAAGCAGATGAGACGGACTGCGGACCGTCGGATATGCGTTCCGGGGATAAGGACAGACTTGCCATGCTGAAGATAAAGGCAGACAAAACACCTGAAGAATTAACCGACGATGAATGGAAAGCTCTGATCGAGGATAAGCTGTCGGTTAAGCCTCTTGATATAGACAGCCTTTCAGGATTTCTCGGACTGCCGTTCTACCGGCTTTCGGAACTCCTGGTCGGGCTTCAGCTCTCCGGAAAGGTTGTCCTTGAAAACGGAAAATATGCGTTGACATTTATTTAGGTTTGTATAATGATGAATATCATTTATATAAAATAAAGGAATGTTGAAATGGCTAAGAAGTTAGTAATCGTTGAGTCTCCTGCAAAATCGAAGACCATCAGCAGATATCTGGGAAGTGATTACCAGATAACGGCATCTCTGGGACACATCCGTGATCTCCCGTCAAACAATCTGGGCGTAGACGTCAAGAACGGTTTTAAGCCTCTTTACATAACCATGAAGGGAAAGGAGAAGGTGGTCCGCGACCTCAAGGAACTGTCAGCCGGCTGTGACGAGATACTGCTCGCAACGGACCCTGACCGCGAGGGAGAAGCAATTGCATGGCACCTTGCCAAGGTCCTTAAGATCGATCCTGATTCAAAGTGCAGGATCACTTTCAATGAGATCACCAAGTCTGCAGTCCAGGAAGCTATCAAGAATCCCAGGGCCATCGACATGAACCTTGCCAATGCTCAGCAGGCAAGACGTGTATTGGACAGACTCGTAGGTTATGAATTGAGCCCTCTGCTCTGGCAGAAGGTCAGAAAGGGCCTTTCGGCAGGACGAGTTCAGTCCGTTGCCACAAAGATCGTAATGGACCGCGATGCTGAGATCGATGCTTTCGTTCCCGAAGAATACTGGCTCATCAAGGCACTTGCCACACCAGGCAAGCAGTCCGATAAGTTCCTTCTCGGTTACTACGGGTATTCTGAAGGCGGCAAGGCCGTTAAGGATGAACTAAGGAACGAGGAAGATGCCCAGCGCGTATTGAAGGACGTCGGAAGCGGTCCGCTGGTAGTTGATTCAGTCAAGAAGGGCAAGAAGGAGAGGAATCCTTATCCTCCGTTTACCACATCAACACTCCAGCAGGAAGCTTCAAAGAGACTCGGCTTCTCATCCAAGAAGACCATGTCCATCGCTCAGCAGCTCTACGAAGGTGTTGAGATCTCAGGCGCAGGTCAGACGGCTCTCGTATCCTATATCAGAACTGACTCCGTAAGGATCTCAGAAGAGGCCGTTGCGGCAGCCAAGGACCTTATCAAGAAGAGATTCGGCGAAGAATATTGCTCACGCTACAAGAGAGAATACAAGAACAAGAATTCCGCTCAGGACGCGCACGAGGCTATCAGGCCTACGCATTTCGACATGGATCCTGAGACGATCAGGTCATCCCTGACAAACGACCAGTATAAGCTCTATTCGCTTATCTGGGACCGTTTCCTCGCAACTCAGATGTCTTCCGCAAAGCTCGATACTGTTACCGTTCAGGCTTCATGCAACGGCAGGATCTTCAGAGCAGCAGGCGAGACCGTTATCTTCAAGGGTTATCTCGTTCTTTATGCTGACATCGCCGAAGATACACCCAAGGGTGAAGAGGGCGAGTCAAAGGCAAAGATCCCCGTTCTCGAAGACGGCATGAAGCTTGAAGTCCTCGATTTCAATGCATCACAGAAGTTTACGACTCCGCCTCCGCACTATACGGAAGCTACGCTTATCAAGGCGATGGAGGATAACGGAATCGGACGTCCTTCCACATATGCTCCTACGATCACAACGATCCTCGACAGGAACTACATCGAGAAGAACGGCAGGATGCTCCTTATCACGGACCTTGGTAAGATCGTTACCAATCTCCTTAACGAAAACTTCAAGGAGATCGTTGACGTATCCTTTACCGCAGACATGGAAGACCGTCTCGATAAGGTCGAAGAAGGCAAGGAACAGTGGGACAAGGTATTAGAGGACTTCTATCCCGAGTTCGACTCACAGATCAAGAGCGCAAAGGATTCCATCGAGAAGGTTACTTTTGAACCTGAGAAGACCGGTGAGACATGCCCGCTGTGCGGCGGAGAACTGCTCTTCAAAGAGGGAAGATACGGCAAGTTCATTGCCTGCGAGAATTTCCCCGAGTGCAAGTTTACTAAGAACATCGAAGTAGCTGCAAAGGGTAAGTGCCCTCAATGCGGTTCAGGCCTGCTCTCACACAGATCCAAGAAGTATAAGGGCAAGGTTTTCTACACATGCGATAAGAAGGGTTCTGATCCCAACTGCGGATTCATCTCATGGGATCTCCCGATCGAAGGAAGAGTATGTTCTGAATGCGGTTCTTATATGGTCCTGAAGCACTATGGAAAGAAAGTATATCCCAAGTGTGCAAATAAGGACTGCCCTACAAATGCAAAGAGGGGTAAGGGCGGCGGAGGACGCGGCAATGACGGCAACGTTGAGTAATGCTCCGGCGGTAACCGTCGTAGGAGCAGGACTCGCCGGCTGTGAAGCTGCCAATTTCCTTGCTTCCATGGGCGTCAAGGTAAGGCTTTGCGAGATGAAGCCTCTTAAGATGACGCCTGCCCATCACAGTGAGAATTTTGCGGAACTCGTCTGCAGCAATTCTTTGAGAGCTGCATCACCCGAGAATGCGATAGGTCTTTTGAAAGAGGAATTGAGGCGCCTGGGGTCGCTTATCATGGAAGCGGCAGACAAAGCCCAGGTTCCTGCAGGCGGCGCGCTTGCAGTAGACAGGACTGAGTTTTCCTCATACATTACATCGAAGATCAGGAACAATCCGCTGATCGAGATCGTTGACGGCGAGATCAACAGGATACCCGATGAGGGGATAGTTATAATTGCCACCGGTCCGCTTACCGCAGGGCCTCTCTATGAGGACATCATAAGGGTAACGGGAGATGACGGCATGCATTTCTTTGATGCGGCCGCACCGATCGTTTCAGCTGATTCGATCGACATGAACAAGGCTTTCAGGGCCTCAAGATACGGCAAGGGCGGAGACGACTACATCAACTGCCCCATGACGAAAGAAGAGTACATTGCTTTCAGGACTGAGCTTGTCACGGCTGAACGTGCTGAAGTCAAGGATTTCGATAAAGAGATCGTATTCGAAGGCTGCATGCCTATAGAGACAATGGCTTCCAGAGGCGAGGACACGATGAGGTTCGGACCGTTAAAGCCCGTAGGACTCGTTGATCCCAAGACAGGAAGAGAGCCTTATGCGTGCCTTCAGCTCCGTCAGGATGACCGTGAGAGCACCATGTACAATCTCGTCGGATTCCAGACAAGACTTAAGTTTCCCGAACAGAAGAGAGTCTTCGGCATGATACCCGGACTTGAGAACGCAGAGTATATGAGATACGGCGTAATGCACCGTAATTCTTATCTGAATTCACCTAAGTGCCTGAGCTCGCATTATTCGCTCAGAGAGCGTCCGCAGGTCTTTTTCGCAGGACAGATAACGGGAGTTGAGGGTTATATCGAATCAACTGCCTCAGGATTCCTTGCGGGTTACTATGCCGCGCTCATGGCTTTGGGCAAAGAGGAAGTTTTCGAGCCTACTGCGGATACTGCGATAGGTTCCATGGCACTCTACGTTTCTGATCCGACCGTCAAACATTTCCAGCCGATGAACGCAAATCACGGAATAATGTCGCCGATAGCAGGCAGATTCAAAGGCAAGACCGGAAAGAAAGACAGAAACCGAGCTATAGCCGACAGGGCACTTGAAGAGATAGCGAAGATGAAGGAATATTTGGATTCCGTGCGTTCCGGGGATAAAGGATAAGGAACTCACAGAAGCTTTAGGGAAGAATGCCGGGAAAGGAGACGGAGAATGCCTGATTTTACTCTATTGTCAGATCAGTCAATACTGCTCATCCAGATAGCGGCAGCGCTTTTCGTCGCGGCATTCCTGTCATTCATCTATGTCGCGCTGACGACCATTCAGAGCATCCTTAAGCTTAGAAAAAACGCAGGGCCTGATACCGATAATCTTCTGGTATGTGACGTTGCGTATTTCCATTGCCGCGGCAACCGCGAAAACCAGGAAGACTCCGTCTATATCTCGCATCTTGAGGATGCTAACACGAACGGCGTGATCGCTGCCTGCTCCGACGGAATGGGCGGACTTCTTTACGGAGAGGTTGTTTCCCAGTATGTGGTTGAACGCTTGAGCGAAGCATATCCGATGAAGTTCGATGATCAGGAAGGGATCTCCGAGACCATAAGAAAGATCTCTGCAGAAGTTTATGAACAGTACCGCCTGGGCGCGGGCGCAACGCTCGTTATGACACACATCCTGAAGAACAAGATGAACTTCTACAGCGTAGGCGACAGCAACATAATCCTGATAAGGAAGGGCAGGGCAACACTCCTGAATCCGAAGCAGAACTATGTGTCGCTCCTTATAAGAAAACTCGCGGAAGGCGGCAATGACACTACCGAGGCATACCGCAACTCAAGAGCAAAGGCGCTTATCGATTTTGTCGGAAACATCGAGACGAATGTAATTCACACATCCAAACCCATCCAGCTTTATGAAGACGATATAATCGTTGTAAGTACTGACGGTGTTACCGATGCGATCTCGCTTCACAGGATGTCCAATATCCTTTTGCCCGATTACGGCGCAAAGCAGCTCGCGAGGATAATGAAGAGCGGAGTTAAGAACAAGAAACTGCCTAAGCAGGATAATTTCTCAGCGGTAATCATAAAGATGGACAGGAGCCTTATATGATCGAATATCATACCTTCAAACACAGCGGTGATAGCGATTCTTATAAGGACGAGGTGTATCTGACCGTCGTTCCGTCTGTTACCGTTGCTGTGTTTTACGGAAGTGCTTTGAAGTCTCAGTCCAAGGTATCGCCGCAGATGTTTTCAGGACTTCTGGCCGAAGTCAGCAAAGACAGTGATTTTATCCGTATGTGCGAAGTCCTGGATAACAGGCTCCCCGGAAATGCCGAGTATCTTGTTCTGCGTATAGAGGGCAATCAGATCGCTTGCTTCAGAAGAGGCGGTGTCTCGGCAAAGATCGTCATTAACGGAGACTTAAGACTTCTGCCAAACGGTATTTTCGGCCTTAACACCGGAGACCGGATTCTTGTAGCGACAGACAATTTCTATTCATGCCTGTCAGACGAGGGGATACTCGCGGATGCCCTGGTAACCGATTCATGTACCGAATGGATGAATCTGCTTGTAAGACGCATATCGGACGTCAATCAGCTCAAGTGCGGAAACCTTTCGGCTGTTACGCTTCTTGTGAGATAGTCCTGTAGTATTCGTCCCTGAAATCACCCAGAGAGTCATTCATTATGGCTTCTCTTACGCGCTCCATAAGTTTCAGGAGATAGTGGATGTTGTGATAGGTGCAAAGCCTTAATCCGAACATCTCGTTTGCCTTGATCAGGTGTCTTACGTAAGCTGCCGAATAGTTCCTGCATGCATAGCAGTCACAGCCGGGATCCATAGGACCGAAATCTCTTGCGTATTTCTTGTCTCTGATTATCTTTCTGCCGTGGTCAGTGAGGATCGTTCCGTGACGTCCCATTCTTGTCGGGAGG
The DNA here is from genome assembly GCA_017478485.1 of Clostridiales bacterium. Lineage (GTDB taxonomy): Bacteria > Bacillota > Clostridia > Saccharofermentanales > Saccharofermentanaceae > Saccharofermentans. The sequence continues at coordinate 284,398 of JAFVDI010000003.1, forward strand.
ACGCAGTCGAACATGTCTACGCCTCTGCATGAACCTTCGATGAGGTAATCGGGAGTTCCTACGCCCATGAGATATCTTGGCTTGTCCTCGGGCATGAGGGGAACCGTGCAGTCGATCATCTTGAGGAAGAGTTCCTTGGGCTCGCCGACGGAGATGCCGCCGATGGCGTATCCGGGGAGGTTGCGTGCAGTGATCTGTTCGGCGCTGATCTTCCTTAAGTCTTCATACATTGAACCCTGGATGATACCGAAAAGAGCCTGCTCATCAGGCCTTTTGTGCGCTTCGATGCAGCGGTCGAGCCACCTTGTCGTGCGTTCCAGGGATCTTTGAGCATAAGCGTGATCGCATGGGTAGGGGCAGCACTCGTCAAATGCCATCATGATGTCCGAACCGAGATCGTTCTGTACGTGCATGGATTCTTCCGGTGTCAGGAAGAGTTTTCTGCCGTCGATATGTGATGAGAACTTAACGCCTTCTTCTTTGATGTCCTTCGGCTTTGCAAGAGAGAATACCTGGAATCCGCCGCTGTCTGTGAGGACTGCGCCTTTCCAGTTCATGAATTTGTGAAGACCGCCTGCTTCGGCAACGATGTCGCTGCCTGGACGGAGCCAGAGGTGATATGTGTTCGAAAGGATGATGCCTGCGCCCATTTCAGAGACTTCTTCGGGAGACATGCCCTTAACGGAAGCACATGTTCCTACGGGCATGAAAGCCGGTGTCATGAAAGTTCCGTGAGGAGTGTGGACCTTGCCGACTCTCGCTCCGGTCTGCTTGCATGTGTGGATGTGTTCGTACCAAACCGGAAATTCAGGCATTGTTTTCCTCCAGATCTGTAATGAACATTGCGTCTCCGAATGAGAAGAATCTGTATTCCTCTTCAACGGCGTGCTTATATGCTTCAAGAACGCGCTCTCTTCCTGCGAGTGCTGAAACGAGCATTATCAGCGTCGATTCCGGCAGGTGGAAGTTCGTAATGAGCGAATTGACGCATTTGAACTCATAGCCGGGATAGATGAATATGTTTGTGTAGCCGGACCGGGGCAACATTTCGGGATCTTTTGATGCAACTGCTTCAAGCGTTCTTGTGGAAGTGGTGCCGACAGAGATGATGCGGCGGCCCTCAGCTCTTGCTTTGCGGATGATGTCAGATGCTTCCTTGGGGAAGTCATACCATTCCGAATGCATCTCGTGGTCCTTGATGTCCTCAGCCTTGACGGGTCTGAATGTGCCGAGACCTACATGGAGAGTGAGCTCGGCGATCTCAACACCCATTTCCTTAAGCTGTGATAGCAGTTCTTTCGTGAAATGAAGACCTGCCGTGGGCGCTGCTGCAGAACCCGGATCCTTTGAATAGACGGTTTGATATCTTTCGGGATCGTCGAGCTTTTCGTGAATGTAGGGCGGAAGGGGAACCTGGCCTGCGCGGTCCAGAACTTCTTCCCAGATTCCGTCGAAATCAAATCTTATGATGCGGTTGCCGTTTTCGAGGACCTGTTCGCATTCTGCTTCAAGTTCGTTTTCGATGAAAGTGAACCTGCGGCCTTCATGGACTTTCTTGCCGGGTCTTGCGAGAGTCTCCCAGTGGTTATCGTCGATCCTCTTGAGGAGGAGCAGTTCAACGGGACTCTTGGTATCCGATCTTACGCCTAAGAGCCTTGCGGGTATAACGCGTGTGTTGTTTATGACCAGAACGTCGCCTTTGTGAAGGAAAGAGGGAAGATCGTAAAAGTGCTTGTCGATCGTCTTCCCGGTGTTCTTATCAAGTACGAGCATACGTGATGCCGTACGGTCCAAAATGGGTGTCTGTGCTATGAGACGCTCGGGGAGGTCATAGTAGAAATCATGAGTCTTCATGTGTATTGCCTTTATAAAGTGATTTTTTACCGCAAGATTTTAACATAAGGATATTACTTATGCTAATTATAAAAGCAATAAGAATTATTTCTTGTCTTTCTTTTCCGCTCTGAGGTTGTTGAGCTTGGTGAGCTGGTCGCGCTTCTTTACGAGCGGGATCGTAACTTCAAAGCATGCACCGCCGTCGGGTTTGTTGTATGCGTTGACCGTTCCGCCGTGTTCATTTGCGATGGCCTGCGCAAGCGCAAGACCGATACCGTGCTTTCCGTCTTTGCCCTTTGTGAAACGCTCGAAAAGATGTTCCAGTACTTCCGGTGAGATGCCCGGGCCGTCGTCTCCGATGGAGAAAGTTACTTTTCTCCTGAAACTGTCGGGCCTGCAGTCAAAAGTGACGGCTTTATCACAGTATCTCAGGCAGTTCGAGAATATGTTTTCGAGACATCTGATCATGTCGTTCTCATTCGCATAGATATAAAGGCTGTCGGCGTTGATCCTGTTGATGATGGCTTTGTCTTCGTGGATAAAGTTGCCTCTGACCCTGTCAATGATCGTCTCGCAGAGAACCTTGACGTTGAGGTTCTGTTTCTTTACCTCGTAGTTTCCGCTCTTGCTCATGTCCATCTTTGAAATGGAGAGGAGATTTTCAACGAGGCCTGAAAGCCTTTCTGTTTCGGCGATGATGACATCGATCGCGTTGTCGCGTGATGACTTGTCCTCGAAAACGCCGAACTTCAAACCTTCGGCATAACCCTGGATCGACATGAGAGGCGTGCGGAGCTCGTGTGAAGCATTCTGAAAGAAAGTCTTCTGCTCTACATCGGCTTCTTCAAGCTTGTGCGCCATCCGGTTCATCCTGTCACCGAGTTCGGAAAGCTCTTTGCTTCGGATATTGCCTGTGATAGGTTCGAAATCGCCCTTAGCGACACGTCCCGCGAAACGCGAGAGCTTTCTTGTGGATGAGATGAGCGGGTAGGAGAGGATGAAGCTCAGGACACCTGCGATGATCATGGCGAGGAGAGCTGCCTGAACGAGTGCAAGCGTGATCTGCGACATGAACGAGTAGTATGAACCGGAATTGACGTATACCAGGAGGTAATAGCCGTTGAGCTCTTTTAACTGGTTGTTTCCGGCGTTGTAAGTGAATCCTACTGAACGGTAGTAAACGAGGTTTCCGTTGATGCTTGTGGTCTGTGTCTCGCGCAGATTGCGCTGACCGCCCTCTGAAACGACCTGATAGACGACGTTGGAAGCGCTGTTTGCATAATTGACGTTGTAGTCGGAAGTAGGCCACATCAGCAGGCACTTGTTAGTCTTGTCGTCATAAGTGTAAAGAGCGATGCTTGCCTGGTTGGAAAGGTCGGCCGTACGGATCGACTTCATGAGAAAGTCCTTGATGTCTTCCTCGGTCCTTTTGTCCTTTTCGAGTTCGTTCTGGAATGCTATGGTGAAGTTCTGGGTGGAACTTACGGCAGTTTCAATCCTCGCTTTACATTCCTGGGCGATGTAATTCTTGACGATGGACTGTACGTAGAAATTGATGATCAGGATAACGAGCAGGATCGCGACGATCTGCAGCGCATAGAAGTGCATGGCAATAGGGACCCGGAACGACGATTTGCTCCGGACCGGTTTGGTCTTCTTTGCGCTATTGCTGCTCTCTGTCATTTAGTCGTCCGAATCGTCTCCTTCAGCGCCGTCTTCATCAGTTCTCATCACAAGACGGAAACCATATCCCCAGATGGTGGAGATCCTGGCTCCTGAATGAGAGATCTTCTTACGAAGTCTCTTAACGGTGTCGTCAGCGACACGCGTCTCGACCTGCGTCTCATAACCCCAGATCTTGTCGAGAAGCTCTGTTCTTGAAATAGCCCTGTCCCTGTTGGAGATAAGGTATGTGAGAAGAGCGTACTCGTTCGGGGTAAGAGGGAACGGTTCGCCTGCAAGCGTTGCTTCCTTTGTCTTTCTGTTGATGACTATGTCTGCGAAAGAGATGAGGCCGTCATCAGTCTCCTTTGCGGATGTCTTGCCGGTCAGATCTTCCTGCCTCTTAAGTACGGATTTAACCTTTGAAACGAGCTTAACCGGTGAGAACGGCTTTGTGAAATAATCGTCGCTGCCGAGATCTAAGCCCTGGATGTAATCAGCATCGCTGTCCTTTGCGGTTAGCATGATGATCGGGACATTGGATGTCTTCCTGATCTCTTTAAGGATATAGAAACCGTCGTGACCGGGCATCATGACATCGAGGATAACGAGGTCACAGGGTGAATTGGAATACTGTTCCAGAAGCGCATCTCCGTTAGGAAAGCCGATGCATCTGAAGTTTTCTCTTTCAAGGAATGATTTCAGCAGATTTCTGATATTGTCGTCATCATCTGCAATGTAAATGAGTTTGTCCATGTAAAATCTGTTTCTCCAAAATGTAGATGAAAGTATTTTAACCTAAGATGAGGCTTTTAATATATTAATTTGGTGCAAATATGAGGAATTGATTTAAAGCCCGGGTGTTTTGTGATTAAATAGTGATACAAACACTTGAAGGAGAACTATCATGCCTACAGTATTAGTTACCGGCGGAAACGGTTATATCGGATCTCACACAGTCATCTCTCTTGTCAATAACGGCTTTGACGTTGTCATCGCGGATAATCTTTCAAACAGCAAGATGGAGGTCCAGAACCGCTTAAAGCAGATAACGGGAAGGGAATTCAAGTTCTATAAGATCGACTGCTGTGATGAATCTGCTCTTGATAAAGTCTTTGATGAGAACAGGATCGACAGCGTCATTCATTTCGCGGGCCTCAAGGCAGTAGGCGAGTCCGTCAGGATGCCTCTCGAATACTATTCGAATAACATCGGAAGCATGATCAGCGTTCTCAAGAGCATGGAAAAGCACGGCGTAAAGAACCTTGTCTTCAGTTCATCCGCTACAGTATACGGAATGAGCGAAGATGTTCCCTTTACAGAAGAGAGTCCTCTGGGTACTTGCACGAACCCTTACGGTTGGACAAAGTGGATGATCGAACAGATCCTGAGAGATTACGCGGTCGCACATCCCGATATGAGGATCTGCCTGCTCAGATACTTCAATCCCGTCGGAGCTCATGAGAGCGGACTCATCGGTGAGGACCCTAAAGGTATTCCCAATAATCTTTTCCCTTATATTTCCAAGGTTGCGGGCGGAACGCTCGAGTGCCTGACTGTTTTCGGCGACGATTACGATACACCTGACGGAACGTGCCTGCGTGACTACATCCATGTGTGTGACCTGGCTGACGGCCATGTAAAGGCAATCGAGTATCTGGACAAGACTGATGATGCCGTAAGCGTATTTAACCTCGGTACAGGAAAAGGCACCTCTGTCAAGGAAGCGGTAGCCGCTTTCGAGAAGGCATGCGGTCATCCTATCAAGCATGTTTTCGGTGACAGAAGGCCCGGTGATATCGCTGTATGCTACGCTTCAACTGAGAAGGCAGAAAAGGTCCTCGGATTCAAGGCAAAGTACGGTATAGACGAGATGTGCTCGTCCTGCTGGAAGTGGCAGACAATGAATCCTGAAGGCCTGAAAGACTGACGGATAACATTTTTGACTTTTTTTGATATTCGTATTGACATCTCCAGATTTCAGTCTTATATTTAGTTGTGGTTTAGCACTCGGGAATTGTGAGTGCTAAACCATAAATCATTGTATTGGAGGTCTTTAATATGACAATTAAACCCCTGGCAGATAAGGTGGTAGTTAAAAAACTTCAGGCCGAAGAGACAACGAAGAGCGGTATTATCCTTTCTTCCGGAGCTCAGCAGAAGCCTCAGATCGCTGAGATCATTGCGGTAGGTCCCGGCGGAATGGTTGATGGCAACGAGATAAAGATGGAAGTCAAGGTCGGACAGAAGGTCATCATCCGTGATTACGCAGGTACAAATGTAAAGCTTGACGGTGAGGAATACATTATCGTCCGTCAGGATGACATCGCTGCAATCGTAGAAGATTAATAGAATAAGAGGAGGATTTTTCCTATGGCTAAAGATATCAAGTATGCTGAGGATGCCAGAAAGGCACTCGAGGCAGGCGTTAACAAGGTTGCTAATACAGTAAAGGTAACACTTGGACCTAAGGGCAGAAACGTTGTTCTCGATAAGAAGTACGGCGCTCCGCTCATCACAAATGACGGTGTTACGATCGCAAAGGAGATCGAGCTTGAGGACCGTTACGAGAACGCAGGTGCCCAGCTCGTTAAGGAAGTCGCTTCCAAGACAAACGATGTCGCTGGCGACGGTACTACAACAGCTACGCTACTTGCACAGGCTATCATCAGAGAGGGCATGAAGAACGTTGCTGCAGGCGCTAACCCGATCATTCTCCGTAAGGGTATCGCACAAGCTGTCGATACTGCTGTTAAGGAGATCTTAGGCTCTGCCAAGAAGGTTGACGGTTCCAAGGATATCGCAAAGGTTGCAGCAATCTCCGCAGGTGACGAGGAAGTCGGCAAGATGATCGCCGAGGCAATGGAGAAGGTATCTTCCGACGGTGTTATCACTGTTGAGGAGAGCAAGTCCATGCTCACAGAACTTTCAGTTGTTGAAGGTATGCAGTTCGACAGAGGATATATTTCTCCTTACATGGCTACAGATACCGATAAGATGGAGACTGTTTTCGATGAGCCTTACATCCTCATAACAGACAAGAAGATCAGCAACATCCAGGATCTTCTCCCTGTAATCGAGCCTCTCGCACAGTCAGGCAAGCAGCTCGTTATCATCGCTGATGACATCGAGGGTGACGCACTTGCAACACTCATCGTAAACAAGCTCAGAGGCATCTTCACATGCGTCGGCGTTAAGGCTCCGGGCTTTGGTGACAGAAGAAAGGCTATGCTCGAGGATATCGCTATCCTTACAGGCGGTCAGGTCATCACATCCGATCTCGGCTTAGAGCTCAAGGATACGACTCTTGAGCAGCTCGGTAAGGCTCATCAGGTCAAGGTCAACAAGGACAGCACCATCATCGTTGACGGTGAAGGCGAGCAGGATGCTATCAAGTCACGTGTCGGCCAGATCAGAACACAGCTCGAAGAGACAAAGTCCGATTACGACAAAGAGAAACTCCAGGAGAGACTTGCAAAGCTCTCCGGCGGCGTAGCCGTTATCAAGGTCGGTGCTGCTACCGAGACAGAGATGAAAGAGAAGAAGCTCCGTATCGAGGATGCTCTCGCTGCTACAAAGGCAGCTGTTGAAGAGGGTATCGTCGCAGGCGGCGGTACGGCATTCATCAATGCGATCCCTGCTGTCGAGAAGCTCCTTAACGAGACAGAAGGCGACGTCAGAACAGGTGTTAAGATCGTTCTGCGTGCTCTTGAGGAACCTATCCGCCAGATCGCTGACAACGCAGGCCTCGACGGCAGCGTAATCTGCGAGAATGTTAAGAAGGCAGCTGCAGGAAACGGCTACGATGCACTCCACGACGAGTACACAGACATGTTCGCTGCAGGAATCGTTGACCCTGCAAAGGTTACACGTTCCGCACTCCAGAACGCAGCATCCGTTTCTTCAACACTTCTCACAACAGAAGCAGTCGTTACAGACATTCCTGAGAAGGAAGCTCCGGCTATGCCTCAGCAGCCGATGTACTGATAACCTGTTTATTGATGCTGTTAAGGGCTGTCTCATTGAGGCAGCCCTTTTAATGTGATGAGTTTTTTCGCTGAAGGGCGCACATTAGCTGTTTGGGTATCTGTTTTGAATAGAATGGATACCTAAATGGTTAATCAGAGGCTCCTGAGGCGCATATTAGCTGTTTGGGTATCTGTTTTGAATGGAACAGATACCAAAATAGCTACTTTGCCATTATTCTCCCGATCACCAAGCTGCAAATAGACTTACTATCGATTGAATGCTGTTTAGTTTAATTATCTGCGCCTTGTGTTATCATAGTATGGAATTTGCAGAGGTGAAGCTCATATGATCGAAGACAGTTTTATCGAATCCCACGTAACCCATAACGGCGGCAAGAACATTGCGGCACGCTGGTTTTCCATATTTGCATTGTGCATCGTGATAGTTGCGGTCAACTTTTTCGGCCTTGCGGTGTTCGGCGGCCCGGCTCTATATATCACGCTCATGTTCTCTGTTACTCTTATCTTCGGATTTGTATTCATGTTCAAAAGATCATACACCGAGTACGATATCGAGATCTCCAACGATAATGTCAATGTCGCCAAGATATTGGGACAGAGCAGCAGGGTGGACCTTATGGATTTCTCCATAAAGGACTGCATCTATATCGGTCCCGTAACTGACGACCGGTATAAGTCTGATCTCGAGAAAGCAGATATAAAGCTCGCAGTCACTGCGGTCAAGAAATATCCTATCGAAGATTCAATTTGGTATCTGCTCTACAAGGAAGAGAACTACACATGCATGCTTATCCTTGACTTCAAGCCTGAAATGTACAAGGTCTTCAGAAGATATAACCCGAGAAATGTAGCTTTCTACAGGGCTCCTGTTAAGAAGGAAAATGAAACGGGAGAAGAAAATGTCTGATTATCCTCCTTTTACAGAACTTGAGGTATATTGCAAGGCGACCGAATGCGGGATAGGGGACATGCTCTTTCCGTCGGTTCTCATTGGCGATCTGCAGGAAGCGGCTGAGCAGGGGTCATATGGCCTGGGTTACGGCACGGATTTCCTCAAGGAGCATAAGATGTGCTGGATCATACTGAGGATGCACATCGAGATAGAACGTCTTCCGAAATGGCACGAGAAGTTTAAGGTGCGCACATGGTCCACGGGCCTTGAGAAGCTCTACTACAACAGGGAATTTGAAGTCTATGATTCCGAAGGTGTCAGGATAGGTAAGGCTACTTCGATCTGGATACTTGCTGACTGGACGACACACAGACCTGTCATCGCCAATAAGCATCCTGAGCTTCCGCCTGCTGTTGTTCAGTCAGATGTTTATGTTTTCGGCGGTAATTGTCCGAAGATCTCGTTCCCTGAAAAGAGTGACATAGCTGCCGGCTCCGTGAAGCCTGTGATAATAAAATACGCTGATTATACCGAGCTCGACCGCAACAGGCATGTAAACAACTCAAGATATACCGCCTGGGCGTATGATGCGCTCTTTAAGTCCGGATATGACGTTTCCGCCATCAAGGGGATCTCGATAATGTATAACAGCGAGGTCAAGCAGGGCGAAAAGGTCGAACTCTATATTGCCGACAACGGTGAAAAACTCGCCGTATATGGCTATAAAGACGAGAATACAAAGGTTTTCGCCGCCGAACTCAAGCTCGGCTGAACATAATTCTCCTTAATTTTTTATATTTGGCTTTTTGTTTTGTCTGCTTTGTTATAAAATAATAAATTAGCAAATAAAACGGAGGTCTGCCATGATTGAGATCAAGAATCTTGTAAAGCATTATGGAGACAAGAAAGCGGTCAACGATATCTCTTTCACAGTAAATGATAACGAGATCTTAGGTTTCTTAGGTCCTAACGGTGCCGGAAAGACTACAACGATGAACATTATCACCGGATATCTTTCCTCCACATCAGGAAGCGTTAAGATCAACGGACACGATATCCTGGAGGAACCGGCACTCGCAAAGAAAGCCATAGGCTATCTGCCGGAGCAGCCGCCGCTATACCTCGACATGACCGTCGATGAATACCTTAAGTTCATATGTGATCTTAAGCAGGTTCCCGCGAAAGAACGTAAAGAGCATATCAACACGATCATGGACATGGTCGGTATCTCTGCCGTTAGCGGAAGACTTATCGGAAACCTTTCTAAGGGTTACAAGCAGAGAGTCGGTCTTGCACAGGCTCTGGTCGGTGATCCGCCGATCCTTATCCTCGATGAGCCTACGGTTGGTCTTGACCCTAACCAGATCATTGGTATCCGTAAGCTGATCAAGCAGCTTTCCAAGAATCACTCGATCATCGTCAGCTCACATATCCTTTCAGAGATCCAGGAGATTGCTGACAGGGTTGTTATCATCAATCACGGAAAAGTCGCAGCCGTTGATACGATCATGGATCTTTCACAGAGGCTTTCAGGAACTTCAAAGATCCTGATGTCGTTTAACGGACCTGCAAAGGACGTTTCCGCAAGACTTAAGATGATCCCGGGCATTGCTGATGTCTATATCAGGAACGCGGGTAATCCCGGCGAAGTTGAGATCACTTTGGCACCCAAGGCAGGAAACGACGTCAGGGCCAATGCTTTCTTCATGATGGCAAAGTCCGGCTGGCCGATACTTGAATTCCGTTCGCTCATTCCTTCTCTCGAAGAAGTCTTCCTGAGCATTACAGCGGGTTAAGGAGTTATTATGCAGGCAATATTTAAGAGAGAATTCCTTTCATACTTCAGAACTCCGGTAGGATATGTCGCCATGGCGATATTCACTTTCATTTCCGGTTTTATCTTTTACACACAGTTCGCTTCGGGCTATGTCAGCATCAGTCAGGAGATAATCACGCTCAGGGCTCTTTTCATCGTTATCGTTCCGATAATCACGATGGGCATGTTTGCCGAAGACCGCAGAAGGGGAACAGAGATTCTTTATTACACGAGCCCGATCGAAATGTTCTCGGTCGTTGCAGGCAAGTTCCTTGCAGCTATGGCTCTGTATTTCGTAATGTTCATCAACGTTTTCATTCACATGATCGTTGTATCTGCCTGCGGCGGCGCTGTAGATGCAGGCGTCGTAGGTTCTGTTCTGGTATTTTTCTTCCTCGCGGCACTGTTCATCTCGATCGGACTGCTCGCATCGGTACTTACTGATAACCAGATCATTTCCGCTATCGTTGCATTCCTTTTTATCCTTGTTGTTCAGCTGCTTTCCGTTATCGGAAACTATTGCGGTACGGCAGTCAGCACTGTCATGTCATACATGGGTATCTCATCATCTGCGAGGAATGCAGCAAATCAGGCCGTTTCCGGTTTTATCGGATGGTTTGATCCGTTTACGAAGACCGAGGATTTCAGCATCGGACTCTTTTCCGTATCAGCGCTGGTATTCTGCATTTCTTTTGCGATCTTCTTCCTGTACCTGTCATTCAGGATACTTGAGAAGAAGCGCTGGAGTCAGAAGTAAGGAGGGATACGGCAATGAGCACTAATGAAAGAAAACCTGCAAAGAACGTATCTAAAGTTTCAAATAACGCTGCGGCAAACAAAAAGAAGCACAGGAACGAGAGAGCTCATCAGCTTAAGATTTTTGCTGTAGGATCCGTTTTGATCCTTCTGGCTATCGTTCTGCTTGCAAACGTCCTGATCGATAAGGTCTTAGGCAATGCACTGACTTTTGATTTCTCCGTACAGCACAGCAATGCCATTTCGGACACGTCAGTCAAGTTCCTTGAAAGCCTGCCTCAGGATACAAAGATCCGTATTGTCGGACTTTTTGAAAGACCCCAGTCTTTCTATGAGACCAAATACCAGTACATCGTTCCGCTTCTCGATGACTATGCTAAGAAGTCCGGCGGAAAGGTAAGCGTAGAGTATGTTGACGTAACGAAGAACCCCGGTATCATCCAGCAGCTCGATCCTACTGATTCATACAGCCTTAAGTCTCTTTCCGGATGGTATGTTGTTTCTTATAACGGAAAAATTGATCTTATCGATCCGGTCAGCTGCTATACCATCGATACGGACATTCTTAATGAGACAGACAGTTTTGTCGCAACCGGCATCAATACCGAATATACTTTTACCAATTCGATGATGTCACTTGTTAAGGGCTTTACAAATAAGGCTTATATCGTTACCGGTCTTAAAGAGAACGGCGCTACCCAGTTTAAGAGGCTCCTCAACGGTATGGGTATTGAAGTACAGGATCTTGCTGCAGCGACAGGCTTCAAGGTTCCTGAAGACTGCAATCTTCTTGTCCTCAACGGACCGAACTCAGACATTACCGAGGCAATGTATTCCGAGATCAAGGCTTACGTTGAAAGAGGCGGCAAGGTCATCATTTCCGTTGATTATTCCGCGGATAACGTCAACGAAGCTTTCCCGAATCTCAACCGTCTCCTTAATGAGATGAACATCAACATCGAGCACAGCATGGTATCAGAGAATGATCCTGCTTACCAGCTTAATGCCAAGATCAATGATTCCCAGGGAGACATTGTTGATAAGTATTCGAATTTCGCTTCCGAGAAGAAGATGCATATTACTCTCGCAAGGCCTTTGTCACTGATTTCCGCTCAGAATGCCAATTATATAGCCGAGCCGGTCATCGTTTCCAGCAAGTCCGCAACCAAGAGCGTTGCAGACGAAAACAACATGGCCAAGCAGATCGATTCGACACCCGGAATACTCAATGTTGCCATGCATACGGCATATAACGTTGACAACCCCGGCGAGGTCTATGTTTTCGGTACGGTTAACTTTACTTCTGACGATTATTTCGAGCAGTTCACACTTAGCGACAGAAACGCCGATTTCGTAAAGTCATGCGTAAGAAGCATGCTGCCGACATCTGCCCAGTACAACATCGATATTCCCGTAAAGAAACTCGACGGCAACAGGCTCAACGACAACAAGGCAACTACAGCTGCCGGAACGACAGTCATGATCGTCTTCATGATCGTTCTTCCCGTTATCCTCAGCTCAATGGCCGTAATCGTTTACAACAAGAGAAAGAACCTGTGATATGAAGTCTGCAAAGAACCTGCTCATACCTTCGATCGTTATGATAATCCTCGCTATCGGTGTGGGGGTGTTCTTTGTTATCGACAAGAGTATCAAGGCACGTACAGTTGAAACGACCTATAATCTGGTCGATCTGCTCTACATTAGTCCTGTTGATATCGCTTCGGTCAGCGTCGCTCACAGGGACGGCAAGATCAACGTCAAGGTCGACAGGACCATCAAAGCTGACGGATCGGTCTTGTATGTCTATTCAGGAAGTGATAAGGGAAACGAAAAGTATTCCCAGGCGGACATGGAGGCTTTCCTGACAACCATGAATTCTTTTGTTTCATGTGCCTCGATCTCCGAAAATGCAAATCTTTCTGAATACGGTCTTGATAACCCTGCATATACGGTAACTATCAGCAAGACTGACGGAACACAGAAGGTGATACTCATCGGCGATAAAGCAACTGACGGTTCCGGCTGCTATGTCTGCGCCGCAGGTTCGACTTCAGTTTATCTGGCTGGTGACGATAAGATCTTCATGGCTTCAATGACCGGTAATGATTTTATCGATGACAGGCTTATAGATGTGGAGATCAAGGAGCTTGAAACTGTTGCTTTCAGCAGAAAGAAGGATTCCATCAGTGTTTCGGGCAGTGCAGTCTATGATGAATCATCTGATATGTGCTCGATCAAGTTCAACAAGCCGTTTGAGATCAGTTCCAGCGCTTATTTCGACAAGCTTATAAAGAACATATGCGAGCTCTCCGTAGCAGGCTATGAGGATGCAACTAACGGCAACCTTTCGAAGTTCGGACTTGCGATCCCGCCCCATCAGATCACGCTCGGCTTTAAGGAAGGGAAGACATATACGCTTGATCTTTCCACTGCCATTGACGGTTATTATTACGGACGCATTAACGGATCAGGCAAGATCTTCAAAGCAGATGCTTCAAAAATAGAGATCATAGAGTCTCCGCTCCTTTCACTAATAAGTGATTATATTTTCCACAACCCTTGCGATGAGATCGATTCTGTTGAAGTCTCAGGCATTAAAGGCAAGTTCACCCTGAAAGTTGACGTCAAGAAACAGCAGGCGATATCTGACCGCGATTCCAATGTTTTCCTGGACGGCAGAAATGCAAAAGTCACCAACGCTTCAGGCAGGAATTATGCAGCCATGCTCTATGAAACGATCTTCGGCATCAATATCGGCGGCGTTGAAGAACATGCAAATATACCTGAATCAGCCGTTGCCGACACTTCGATCAAGGTCTATGATCACAACCATTCGGCTGTTGTTTACGATTTCTTCAGAAGAAGCGACGAGACTTTCTATGTCGTAAAGAACGGTGAATATACCGGCTTTTATGTATTCAAGAGGGAACTGTATAATGACGGAGGCCAGGACACATACAATTATGGAATCTGGCCTGCATATGAGATACTTACGAAGGCGATCACCGACGGTATCAACGGAATATATGAGATACCTGACGGAAAGTGAATTAACTGATAATGGCAAATAGAAAACCGAGCAAAGACATAAATACGAAAAAAGCTAATAGGAAAAACCCGGGCGCCGGCCTGACGCTGGCCGTTCTGGTCTTTGCGCTCCTTTTGATCGGAAGCGTTGTCCTGATATTTATGGTTTCAGGCAAGATCGATTCGATGAAGGGTGCCGATTCCCAGATCAAGCTTGCCGCGCAGGGCGGTTTTAACTGTGAATATTCCGAGGCGCAGAAACTCTATCCTTACGGAGAGGGCGTCATTAAGGTTACGAACGAACGTATTGCATATCTCACGCTTTCGGGAACTGAGATCTACACGGTCCCCGTTGCATATACGAACCCCCAGTGCTCTGTTTACGGTGATTATGCCGTTGTCTTCGATCTTAACGGATATTCATTTACGGTCATGAGCCGTGACAAGGCGCTCTACACGACTCCTACAAAGAATCAGATCAAAGCGCTTACGATGTCTAAGAAAGGTTATGTTGCGCTGATCACCGGTAGCGACGAGTCCAACGGCGATGTCGTTCTTTACGATGAGACCGGTAAAGCGCAGTATCAGTGGTCTTCTTACAATTCCGGTTTTCCCGTAAGCTGCACGTTCGATGCCGATTCCACAAGGCTTGCAGTATCTACCGTAAATACCGGCGGCGCCGTAATCGTTCCTTATATCAGAGTCTTTTCCATCAGCAAGGGCACGAGCAGCCTCGAAATGGCAGACAGCGCCATGTATACGTTCGAAGGCAACGTTATGTTCATGTCGATGTTCTATGTCGGCGACAAGCTTTTCGCATTTACCGGAAACTCCATGTTTGAGGTAATAGACGGCAAGCTTACCCAGCTTAATTTTGATTTTTCCGCCATCGGCTATATCAACCTTGTAGACGAAAAACTCTTTATCACTTATTCTGACGGCGTCAGCCAGCTCAATAAGCTCGCTATCTTAAGCGGTTCCGATACGCTTGTCTATAACTCCGATATCGGTACAAAGATTAGTTCCGTTGCGGGTACCGGCAAGCTCTATGCGATCAGCGTAGACAGACGCATCTTCGTTTTCGATTCCACAGGCTCGATCCTCAACGATTTCTCTGTAGATGAGGATGTCATCAGAGTCAATTTCATCGCAGGCAACAAGCTCTGCGTAGTTTCCGCAAGCGGCGTCCACACGATCACATAAGGAGCCTTATATGGAAACAGAGGTCAAACTTGCATTCAAGAACAGGGAAAGCCTGTTTTCGGCGGCTTCATCCGAATGGTTTGTTTCACATTGCAAGAATCTTGACAGCAAACCTATGACTCTTGAAAACTTCTATCTTGATACTGCAGACCGGTCTTTGGGCTTGCGTGGCGTCAGCCTCAGAAAAAGACATTACACATCTGATGATGATGACTATTATGAATTTACAGCCAAATACAAAGGCGAGGTTAAGGGCGGGATCCATAATCATTTTGAATGGAACCTCAAATGCAGTTCCGGAATTTTTGATCTTGATTCTTTCAAGTGCAAAGCCGAAGGTGATGACAGGGATCTTCTGAATGATGTTTTGAACGGCATCACATGTGATGCCCTCACTGTATTGTGTTCAAATACTTTTGAAAGAACTTACTACGATTTCAGATATCAAAACAGTTCGATGGAAGCGTGCATCGACTATGGTGAGATCAAGGATTCAAACGGCAGGCCGTGTGATCTCATATGCGAAATAGAGCTTGAACTAAAAAAAGGCACTATTGAAGATCTTGAAGATGCTAAGATCCGTATAGTTGACGGATTTGGCGCAGTACCTTTCGACGAAACTAAACTTGCCCGGACACTTAGGGCTTCAAAGTCCGGAGGAAGTGTATGAGCAGGACTGTTTACGACTGCATTATCATTGGCGGCGGAGCTTCAGGCCTTTTCGCCGCTTCAATGCTTGTAAAGCTTACATCCGGTAAAGCTAAGATCCTCATCATAGACGGAAACGACAGGTGCGGAAAGAAGCTTGCTCTTACCGGGAGCGGCAGATGCAATCTTTCAAATAAGAATGCGTTGGCAGATAAGTATTACACGGATGCTCCGGAGCTTCTGGACGGATGTCTCAAGGCATTCGGCAGTGAAGATGCCGTGAGTTTTTTCGAGAATGAACTTGGAATAGTGACCGTTTGCGATAACGGACTTTACTATCCTTCAACATACAGGGCACAGACTGTGATCGATTCTTTCAAGTTCTTCCTGGACGAATCAGGCGTTGAGATGAAGCTCGGTTCTAGATGCACGAAGATCTCTTTGAATAACGGCATCTACGAGGCTGCGCTTAAGGATGGAAGTGTCTGCAAGGCAAGAAATCTCATCGTTTCTGCCGGCGGATCTGCGTATCCTTCGACAGGTTCGGACGGAACAGTTGGTCTCCTCTTAAAGGGGCTTGTTGATTCTTCAGACATTGTAGATTTCAGGCCCGCTCTTACGTCACTTACCAGCAAGATGCAGGGAATGAAGGCTTTGGCTGGAATCAGATGCAAAGGAAAAGTCGATCTTTCTGACGGTTCGAAAACAATAGATTCTTCTGAAGGAGAGATCATTTTCTCCAAGGAAGGCGGCATATCAGGGATCTGCGTTATGGATATTTCCGGCGCTGCAGTAAAGCTTTTGGATAAAGGCGTAAAGCCTGTTGTCACGGTAAACCTTACCGGCAGATCCGAAGAAGATGTTATGAAGATGATCGAAACGAGGCATAACAGGTTTGCCGGAAGGAATGTATCTTCAGCTCTTTCAGGCATGATGCCTCGCGTTCTCTGCGAATTCGTCTGCAAGACAGCAGGTATAGATCCCGCAGCTTCCATCGGTGATCTCGGTGATAAGGAAATAAGTGTTTTGGCAAAGTCTCTTTGCGCGATGAAGATCCCTGTTGACGGTTTTGGCGGCAACGACAAAGCACAGGTTTCTTCAGGCGGTATCAGGCTTTCGGCAATGAATCAGAATATGCAGTACAGAAACAGGAAAGGCCTTTATATCACCGGTGAGGCTCTAGATGTCGACGGCAGATGCGGCGGCTTTAACCTCCAGTGGGCATGGTCTTCGGCTGCTGCAGCTGCGAAAGGGGTAGCAGCAGATGTTTGAACTCGCTTTCGATCCGCGCAAAGGCGGCAAGGCAATGCCTGATTCTGTCAGGATCATTGAAGCCGGACTCAAGTCCAGGGACAGGAAGCTTTCTGCTGCCTGCAACGCCTGCAGGAACGGCGACCTGAGGCTCATGATCGAAAAGCGTTTCATCGATGCAAGACGAAACAAGCTCAAGATAATCTACAGGTTTGATTTCGCCGATGATAAGACTTATAGGGAGAAGCAGGATTCAATTATGGATTCAGCGTTCCCTCATAAGGAATATTTCAGCGAACATACAGACGAGAACCCCAGGCCGGTAGTAGTAGGAGCAGGCCCAGCGGGGCTTTTCGCGGCGCTGATCCTAGCAAGATACGGTCTTAGACCGATAGTTATCGAGCGTGGCCCCGAAATGAAAAAGCGCATTGCCGACTGTGAGAACTACATGAACGGAAAGGCGCGCTTAAAGCCGGATTCCAATATCCAGTTTGGAGAGGGCGGAGCAGGCACTTTTTCCGACGGCAAGCTCTATTCCGGAGTCAGTTCGGGACTTAAGTCCTTCGTTAACCTGATGTTTGTCTCACACGGCGCTCCTTCGGACATAATGTATGACGCACATCCGCACGTCGGAACCGACAAGATCAGGGATGTCGTCGTAAACATAAGAAAAGATATTGTATCTTTAGGCGGAGAGTTTCTTTTCGAGACGCTTTTCCAGGGATATAAGAAAGATAAGAACGGCCTTTCTTATATAACCGTTCAGGATATCAACGGAAGTCGCGAATTCAAGTGTTCGGGCATGATCCTTGCGATCGGACATGCTGGAAGGGACACTTTCAAGGCTTTGGAAAGACTCGGGATCGCTATGGAGCCAAAGCCTTTCTCCGTCGGCGTCAGGATAGAGCATTTAAGGCAGGACATCGATATCGCCCAATACGGTATAGACACTAACGATACGCCTGACCTCATGGCCGCAAATTATAAGCTGGCCTGCGAGACTAAGACGGGAAGACGCCTTTATACGTTCTGCATGTGCCCGGGCGGCACCGTCGTGCCCTCGCAGACTGCTGAAGGCACCGTCTGCACCAACGGCATGAGCGTACGCCTTCGCGACGGAGCGAATTCGAACAGCGCCATCCTTGTTCCTGTCGACAGCAAAGACTATGGTGAAGGCACGCTTGACGGCATGTATTACCAGGAAGAGCTGGAAAAGCTCGCTTTCAAGGCAGGCGGCGGAGACGGCTTTGCGCCCGCTGCCAGATACGGCGACCTTGCCCAAGGAAAAGTCACCACTGAATTTGGAAAGGTAAAACCTTCTTACAGGCCCGGTGTAAGGCCTGCAGATCTTAAACAGGTCTTCACGGACAGCATTCTTGAGACCATTGTTGACGGAGTTTCTCAGATGGGCAGGAAGATCAAGGGTTTTGACTCTCCCGATGCCGTGCTTACGGCCGTTGAGACCAGAAGCTCATCGCCTGTCAGGATCTTAAGAGACCGTGAGACATACCAAAGCATCAACGTCCCGGGAATATTCCCGTGCGGAGAGGGCGCAGGCTACGCGGGAGGAATAATGTCATCCGCGATCGACGGCATCAACTGCGCAAACGCGCTTGCCTTAACTTTGATAAAAGATACTAAACGATTATAATTAACTATCGCGAATATAAGTTGGAGGATATATATATGGAAAATGAAAAGAACACGGCAGTAGTAACCGTTCTGGGCAAAGACAAGGTAGGCATCATTGCCGGCATCTCCAATCTTCTCCTTGAATACGGCATCAATATCAACGATATCTCTCAGACCATCTTAGATGACATCTTCACGATGGTCATGCTTGTTGACTTGAAGGACCTTCAGATCGAGAATTCCGACATTTCCGAAAAGCTTGCAAAGCTTGGCGAGGAACTCGGCGTGCAGATCACGATCCAGCACACCGGCCTTTTCAATGCGATGCATAAAATCTGATCTTTGAAAGCGAATTATTATGATTAACGAATACGAGATTATTGAAACGATGCAGATGTTCAACAAAGAGCATCTCGACATCAGGACTATCACGATGGGCATCTCTCTCATGGACTGCGCTGCCGCAACCGTTGAGGAGTCATGCTCCAGGATCTATGACAAGATCTGCCGCTATGCGGGAAACCTTGTTTCAGTAGGCGAACAGATCAGCAAGAAGTACGGTATCCCTATCATCCACAAGAGGATCTCCGTTACTCCGATCTCCATCGTTGCTGCAGCATGCGGAGCAAAGGATTACACGCCTTTTGCAAAGACTCTCGACAAAGCCGCAAAGACCTGCGGCGTCAACTTCGTCGGCGGCTTTTCGGCTCTTGTACAGAAGGGCTATACGAATTCAGACAAGATCCTTATCAATTCGATTCCTGAGGCTCTTTCAACGACTGAATTCGTCTGCTCAAGCGTCAATCTCGCTTCAACCAGGACCGGTATCAACATGGATGCCGTCCGCGACATGGGTGTCATTATCAAGAAGACTGCTGAAGCATCTGCTGACAGAAATGCCATCGGATGCGCAAAGCTCGTAGTTTTCGCAAACGCACCGGAGGACAACCCGTTCATGGCGGGCGCTTTCTTAGGCCCCGGCGAGCCTGAATGCGTCATCAATGTAGGCATTTCAGGCCCCGGCGTTGTTAAGCACGCTCTTGAAGGCGTAAAGGGAAGAGACTTGGGCGTTGTTGCAGAGACCATCAAAAAGGCTGCTTTCAAGATCACCAGAGTAGGTGAGTTGGTTGCAAGGGAAGCATCTGAGCGTCTTGGCGTGCCTTTCGGCATCATTGACCTTTCGCTTGCTCCGACGCCTGCGGTAGGCGACTCCGTTGCAAGGCTCCTCGAGGAATTCGGCCTTGAGACATGCGGAACATGGGGAACAACTGCAGCTCTAGCAATGCTCAACGATGCGGTCAAGAAGGGCGGCATCATGGCGTCATCTTACGTTGGCGGCCTTTCCGGCGCTTTCATCCCGGTATCCGAGGACGAGGGCATGATCGCTGCAGCAAGGTGCGGTGAGCTCAAGCTCGAAAAGCTCGAGGCAATGACATGCGTTTGCTCAGTAGGCCTCGACATGATCGCTATTCCCGGTGACACAACGGCTGAGACAATCTCCGGCATCATCGCAGATGAAATGGCTCTCGGTACATTCAATAACAAGACAACAGCCGTAAGGCTCATTCCGGTACCCGGAAAGGGCGTAGGCGACAGCGTCGAATTCGGCGGACTCCTTGGCACGGCACCCATCATGCCTGTCAACAGCTCATCCTGTGCAGACTTCATTCACAGAGGCGGAAGGATCCCCGCGCCGATTCACTCTATGCGCAATTAAGGTTTATTTATGTGGTACGAAGAATCAGTTTTTTATCAGATCTATCCGCTCGGTTTCTGCGGGGCACCGTTTGAAAATGACGGCAAGCTGGAGCACAGGATCCTCAAAGTCATCGACTGGATCCCGCACATGAAAAAACTCGGGATCAATGCGATCTACTTTTCGCCGGTGTTCGAATCCGATACTCACGGCTACAATACCCGTGACTACGGCCTGATCGACACCAGACTCGGTACAAACGACGATTTTAAGAAAGTCGTTGATGCCCTGCATAAAGAGGAAATCAAAGTAGTACTTGACGGTGTTTTTAACCATGTCGGCAGGGGGTTCTGGGCTTTTAAGGATGTTCAGGAGAAAAGATGGGACTCCGCATACAAGGACTGGTTTCATCTCTCATTTGACGGCAACTCCAATTACAATGACGGCTTCTGGTATGAAGGCTGGGAAGGCAATTACGACCTTGTTAAGCTTAACCTGAGAAACCCCGCAGTCATCGATCACATCCTTGATAAGGTCAATTACTGGATCGATTTCTTTGACATTGACGGTCTGCGCCTCGATGTTGCTTACTGTCTCGACAGGGATTTCCTGGGAAGGCTCCGTCAGTTCACTGATTCCAAGAAACAGGATTTCTTCCTTCTGGGTGAAGTCCTTCACGGCGAATACGGCAGGATGCTGAATGAGATGCACCTTCACTCACTGACGAACTATCAGTGCTACAAGGGCCTTTACTCTGCATTCAATTCCTGCAATATGTTCGAGATCATGCATTCGCTGATGCGTTTGTTCGGACCTGAGGATTGGACTGTCGCAAGAGGATCGCACCTGCTTTCGTTTGCAGACAATCACGATGTAACGAGGATCGCATCTATCCTGAACGATCCTAATAAGCTCCCGCTGGTCTATACTCTGGTTTTCACCATGCCGGGAATCCCTTGTGTCTATTACGGATCCGAGTGGGGCGCAAAGGCCAGGAAAGAAGAGGGAGACCCCGCGCTCCGTGCCTGCTTTGATAAGCCTGAATGGAATGAATTGACTGATCACATCGCAAAGCTCGCCGAAGCCAAGAAGAATTCCAAAGCGCTCAATTACGGCGGTCTCCGTTCAGTCATTCTTACCAACCAGCAGTGCATTTTTGAAAGAAATTGCGGCGATGAGAGGGTAATGGTTGCCATCAATATGGACTCAAATCCTTATACGGCGCACTTTGATGCCGGCTGCGGCCAGGCAAAAGAGCTCCTTTCCGGCAATGTCCATGATTTCGGCGGAGGTTCGACTCTGGCGCCTTATTCGTCGGAAATCTGGCTAATGGAGCGATAATATACAACAAAAGCGCTTCAATATAAATTATTTATATAAAACAAGCAAAAAAACTTGTGAAAAGGTTGACTTGTTATTGCTTTGTGCTAACATAAAGTTTACGTATGGATGTGTATAAGATAAATTTTATATTTGGAGGTTTAAAACATGAAATTTAAGCGTTTGCTTGCTTCTTTCTTCGCAGCAACAATGTGCTTCAGCATGCTTCCTGCAGTAGTTTCTGCTGACGAAGTTGCTCTTGCTAATGATGTTGCTATCGTAGAGGAAGCTGAACAGCAGTCAATTGTAATGATTGCAAAGGATAGTGGTTCACCTTCTACTTCACCTTCTCCTTCAGGTTCACCTACACAGGATGAAGGCAAGACTGGTAAACTGTCATGGAAACTTACAACTTCCGGTGTATTGCTTATTTCCGGTAAGGGATCAATGCCTAACTATGGTTATGGTAAGGCACCTTGGTCAAAGTATGCTTCTGATATTAAGACAGTTAAGATTGCTAGCACAGTTTCTTCAATCGGTAAGTTTGCTTTTGGTAAGTGCACATCTCTTACAAGCATTTCAATTCCTTCCGGAATCAAGACAATCGGCTATGGTGCTTTCTATAAGTCCGGCCTCAAGAAGGTTTCCGGTGGTTCCAAGGTTACTTCTATCGGAAAGAGTGCTTTCTACGGCTGCTCCAAGCTTACTTCCTTCACTATCACATCTAAGTATCTGAAGTCGATCGGAAGCTATGCTTTCAAGGGCACAAAGATCAAGACTCTTACAATTAAGAACACCAAGAAGCTCACAAAGAAGGGCGTTAAGAAGTCTCTTAAGAAGTCCAGCATCAAGAAGGTTAACGTTAAGAACAGCAAGAGATTCCTGTACTCTTACTACTTCGCTAAGTTCAACTCTGGCAAGAAGGTTAAGGTTTATTGATCTTATTTCTTATTTAGAGATTATAAGGACTGATTCCAAAGGAGTCAGTCCTTTTCTTTTGCCTGTAAGCAAACATGAAAAAACCTGAAGCAGAGGGCTTCAGGTTTTAGCGTTAGTTAAGTCTTTCTTTCTCAGATGCTGTCCAAATACTTCTTAACGGTCTCGGGAGCGGGTCCTCCGATAAGTGAGCGGCCCTCGACGCATGTCTTGAGCGAGATAGCATCGTAAACATCTTCTTCAAAAGCGGGTGAGAACTCTTTGAGAGTTTCGAGAGGAAGCTTTTCGAGCGATGTGTTGTTCTCGATGCAGTAATGAACGAGCTTTCCGGAAATGGCGTGAGTTTCTCTGAAGGGAAGACCTTTCTTTACGAGATAGTCAGCCAGGTCGGTAGCGTTTGTGAATCCTTTGAGAGCAGCTGCTTCCATGTTGTCCTTGCGGATCGTCATGGTCTTCATCATGCCGGTGAAAGGAGGGAGAACGGCTTTGATCGTCTCGATGCAGTCAAACATTGCTTCCTGAACTTCCTGCATGTCCTTGTTATATGTGAGGGGCAGACCCTTCATGATGACGAGCAGGGAGATGAGGTCTCCGTAAACCCTTCCGGTCTTGCCTCTTGTAAGCTCGGCAACATCAGGATTCTTCTTCTGGGGCATCATTGATGAGCCTGTCGAATAAGCGTCATCGAGCTCGTAGAACTTGAATTCCTGTGAAGCATACAGAATGATCTCTTCGCTCAGTCTTGAAAGGTGCATCATGAGGATTGAACATGCCGAAGCGAATTCGATAGCAAAATCCCTGTCTGCCACGCCGTCCAGAGAGCAAAGGGTAACTCCGTTCATGCCGAGATCCTCGGCTACGGCTTCGCGGTCAAGGGGATAAGTAGTTCCTGCAAGAGCGCCTGAACCCAGAGGAGAGACGTTTGCACGGTCCTTGGCAGCATTAAGTCTGTCTGTGTCACGTCTGAACATCTCGATATAAGCTGTCAGATAGTGAGCATATGTAATGGGCTGCGCCCTCTGAAGGTGTGTATAACCCGGCATGTATGTCGTAAGGTTGTCTTTTGCGATATCGATCAGAGTATCAACGAGAGTATCGAGGAGCTCAACGATCTCATCAGCTTCATCAACAAGATAAAGGCGCTGATCGAGGGCAACCTGGTCGTTTCTTGATCTTCCTGTATGAAGACGCTTGCCTGCATCGCCGATGCGGTTTGTAAGCTCTTCTTCAATAAACATATGGATATCTTCAGCGTCAGAATCGAATGTAAGCTTGCCGGACTCAATGTCATCCTTGATCGACAGAAGTCCAGTCTTGATAGCTTCTGCATCTTCGCTGCTAATGACGCCCTGCTTTGCGAGCATCTGAGAGTGAGCGATAGAACCTTCGATGTCCTGACTGTACATCTTGCAGTCAAACGGGAGAGAAGAGTTGTAATCGTTTACTTCCTTATCGGTGGCCTTCTCAAATCTTCCGGCCCACATTTTCTTAGCCATTGTATATTCTCCTTACCCTTAGTAAAACACGCTTATTATAGCAAAAAATGTGCTAATATGATGCCAACTTAAAGAATATGGGAGGCACGCCATGAAGCGCTTTTCGCTTATCACAACATCACTGATGCTGGTCATTATCACCGGCCTTGCATGCGCATGCCATAAACCGTCAGAGCCTACCGTATCCACTTCATCTTCAACTTTTCAGACAACCACTTCATCTGAGGTTACTTCATCAACAACGGCGCTGACCGAAACAGTTCCTACAACAGCCTCTGAGACCACCGGCGGTTCTGTTACCGAAACAACACCATCTTATATCGCAACTGAACGCGGAACCTATGTCGAAGACCGCCATGTCGCAAAGGGCAAGTTCAATTATGTTCTCAAGAACAAGGATTGGAAGTTCGACGGCGAGATGTACTATCACAAATACAAAGACGGCACCACTGTTTATTATGACAAGGAAGCCAAATCCTGGTTTGTCATGGATAACAAAGGCCAGGGCTGGTATTACGACTCTGAGATCGATGATTTCGTCCGCGACGAGTGATATTTCGGCTTCTTAAGTCTCACCGGTCTCTTTTTTTGCTTTAAAGTCTCATTTTCGGGCCTGTTTTTTTAATTTGCTTCACTTTACTCACAATTCTGCTTCATGCGTGTCTAGAATGAAGTGGAGTTTACCTATAAATTTGCATGAATCTGAATTTTATAGGTAAGAATTCCAAAAAAATAGCCTGTTTTAGCTTTGGTTTACCTATAAAAATGCGATTTTCGGATATTTATAGGTAAACCCTGACCGATATACCCGATTTTCAGCCTGATTTTACCTATAAATCTGGGAAATATAAGAATTTATAGGTAAACCTTAAGATTTGGGCATCATGAGAGGACATAAAATGAAAGATTATCGAGAAGATACATTACAAGAACTGGCAGAGATAAAGCAAAGGATTGAAAAAGAGATCGCTTTGCTTGAAAACCGGCTTCGTACTTCACCTGAAGGCACTCTTCGGGTGACCAGGAATCACAATGGCAATCAATTCTATCGAATGATTGAACTTAATGACACTAAAGGCATATATCTTTCAAGGAGCAATGGTGATCTTATCTCACGTCTGGCTCAAAAGGATTATGAAAAGAAGCTTATGCCTGTTCTGATAAAACAACATAAGGCTATAGAGAGATTCCTTAAGGATTATGAGCCACAGGCAGCGATTGACGTCTTTGAGAATCTGAAAGGCCCGAGAAAACAACTCGTGACCCCCGTATACCCGAGTGACGAGGAATTCGTCAGGCAGTGGCTGAGTAAACCATATAAAAAGCTGAACTTCAGGAGCGACGATCCGGAATACATTACCGAAAACAACGAGCGGGTGAGGTCTAAGTCAGAGATCATAATCGCGAATACGCTCAGGAGCCACAATATCCCGTACCGATATGAGTATCCTGTGTATGAAGACGGAGTGCTGATCGCGGCTCCGGATTTCAATTGCCTGAATGTAAGGACCCGAAAAGAATATTATTGGGAACACCTGGGCATGATGGATGACGAGTCGTATGTGAACAAGAATATCAGGAAGATAGAGAAATACACGCTCGCGAAGGGTTTTGATGAGTCAAGGCTGATACTGACTTTTGAGACGGTCAGGCAGCCGTTAAATACCAGGATAATTGAGGAGAAGATCAGAAGATATCTGGTCTGACAGCTAAAGATGAAGATAACAGAGCAATAAAAAAGGGACCGCGAACGGTCCCTTCATGGTCGGATTAATTGAAATTACCTGCCGGAAGCAATTGCTGCGATGATTCCGATGAGGTAGATACCGAAGTATACAGTCATGAAGATGCCCATTGCGAGTCCGCCGATTGAAAGATACTTACCGATCCTGACCTTAACGGGATAAGAACCGTACTGTGTGAGGTACTGCTTAGCCTTGCTGAGACCCATGGGTCCGAATACGATGCCAAGGAAGCTGAGGAAGAATGTGCAGGAGAATGCTGCAGCAAGGATACCTGTGATCATGCAGCTCTTAGCAGCTTCGGGATCGCCGGCACCAATAACAGGAGCAGCACCGTAAACGGGCTGAGCCTAAGGCTGAGGTGCATAGCCATACTGGGGCTGAGCAGCTGCAGGTGCAGGAGCGGGTGCAGGTGCGGGCTGTGCAGCAGGTGTTCCGCAGTTAGGGCAGAAAGCGTTGCCGTCTTCGAACTGGGTTCCGCAATTTGTACAAATCATATTATTTCCTCCGTGTGGCAGAAGAACTGCCTTTTATTTGGTCGTTTTAACTTCGACAAAAACATTTTAGCATTGAAAAAATCAAATGAAAATATAGAATTATCTAGTAAAATAATAAAATAGGTTAATTGTGTGTAGAGGTTTTGATGAAGACTGCTGTCCTGCTGCCGGTTTATAATCCTGACGTTAAGTTTCCGGCTATTGTCAGAGAACTTAAATCCAGAGGATTTGACATTGTTGTCTGCAATGACGGCAGCGATCCTAAATTTGAGCCGATCTTCGATGAGGTCAAGGACAAGGTCTACTATATCACTTATAACCATAACAAGGGTAAAGGCTACGCTTTGAAGCGCGGCTTTGAGTTTATCGGCAATAATCTTACGGATGAAGTCGATTATATCGTTACTGCTGATGCCGACGGACAGCATGCGATCGATGATATCGAGAGAGT
The DNA here is from genome assembly GCA_017478485.1 of Clostridiales bacterium. Lineage (GTDB taxonomy): Bacteria > Bacillota > Clostridia > Saccharofermentanales > Saccharofermentanaceae > Saccharofermentans. Next base: position 311,251 of record JAFVDI010000003.1, read on the forward strand.
TGCAAAGCTTGTCAGAAAAACAGACGGCATCGTGCTCGGCATGAGAGATCTCTCTGAGAGGATCCCTTTGAAATCCAGGATCGGTAACGACCTTTCCAAGACTGTTTATACCATCATCACGGGTGTTTATCTAAGAGACAACCAGTCGGGCCTTAGGGGATTTCCGACAAGACTTACTTCCTGGCTCTGCGATATTCCGGGAAACAAGTATGAGTATGAGCTTAATGTCCTTGTTACTGCGCATAAGGAAGGCATTCCTGTTGCGGGTATCGACATCAAGACGATCTACGAAAACAATAACAAGAATACTCATTTCAAGCCTATCAAGGACACCGTCAGGATCCAGGGATCGCTTCTGTCCTACGGCATGATCTCGTCTTTCGTTTATACGCTTTATATTGTTGCGGTTGCGATAATCGCGTGGTTCAACATACCGCATTTCTATATCTGGACTGCGAGCATGTTCGTGCTGGTTACGGGAATGCATGCCGTTTTGAATGTCTTTTCGGCCGGTATCAGGCACCGCCAGAAGATAAGTGTCATCTACTACATCACCGGCGCGATCAAATACTGCGTTGCGACGCTGATAATGCTCCTGTTTGATTTCCAGGGATGGTTTATCGTCCTTGGAGCATTCTGTGCACTTTTGGTCGTTGTAGTGTTATCATATCTTTTCGGCAGATCAGGAATAATGGGGAAGGTTTAATCATATGAACAGATGCGATGAAGAGCTGGTAAAGAAGATACTGGCTGATGATACTCATGCGGACATAGGCGGTCTTGAGATAGGGATCAAGGGACTTCCCGATGATGAGCGCGAAGGCGTTCTGGACAAGCGCGAGTTCTTCATCAGAAATGCTATCTTTGCTTTCCAGAAGATGGCTCCCGCACAGGGTTTCAACGTCGAAATGATGAGGGCAGCCACTAAGACACAGTGCCTCGATGTCTGCCGGGATGAGATCAAAGACAGCAGTTTTGAGATCTCTTCAGACGGAAGGCAGGTCACGGTATACAGATATGAAAGGGCTGATTCCGTTTGTGCGGTAAGACCTGTTTTAATATATATCCACGGCGGTTCGTTCATGGCAAGCGCTGCAAAGTTTTATGAGCAGCCTTGCCGTTTAACAGCTGAACAGACAGGCTGCGTTGTGCTTAACATCGAATACGGCCTGGCTCCCGAGAACCGTTACCCTGCGGCGATCAACGATGTTATCAGCCTTGTGAATTATGTTTATGAGAATGCGGCTGAACTCGGTATCGACAGGGAAAAGATCGGCTTTTTCGGTGACAGTGCCGGAGCAAACCTTGCGCTTGCAGCGACCATCGACAATAAGAGCGCTGCAAAAGTTTCTTATCTCGGACTGTTCTATCCGTGTGTTGACCTTTATGCGGGCGACGGGCTTTATGAATGGAACGAGTCCGATTATTCGATCAACGATGAGGAAAGGGAACTCATTTTATCCAGGCTGACTCTCGGCCGCTGCGACGGCAAAGGCAATCAGGCACTTATGGCCGGCATCCTCATGAACTACACCGGCGAAAAGTACGAAGCAGTCAGGAAGGCTCCCGATGTAAGCCCCATATATGCAGACCTTTCAGGCATGCCTTTTACGGGGATCTTCTCAGCCGAATACGACGGATTAAGGATTCAGACAGAGTATTACGCAAGGCTTTTGAAGAAAGCCGGCGTACCTTTCAGGTTCACCAGATACAGAGGCGTTACGCACGCTTTCCTGGATTATTTCGGAATAGTGCCTCAGGCGGAGGCTGCGATCCTTGAGATGTGCGGCCAGATCAGGGAAGTCTGGGGGATCTGAGTCAGATGGCTGTAATGGTAGCTAAAGTCGTCACCCGGAACATAGAAGAACTTAAAGGTTCCGAGCAGACATTTGAAACGATCTTCAGAATAATCCGCGAGAGCTTTACCAGCGAACTTTTTGCTGAATGGCTTGATAACGGCAGCATACAGAAGATGACATATTCGGAGCTCTGCGCAAGGACCGATCTGTTTGCATCTGCATTTATCGGCAAATACGGCGCACCGGAAGAGGGAAAGAGCAGGATAGCGGGTATCTACCTTGAGAACTCGCCTGACTGGGTCGCGATCTTCTGGGGGCTTCTGAGATCCGGATTCAAGCCGGTCTTGCTCAATACAAGGCACAGCATAAATATCACAAACGACATCATTGACGAGCTTAAGCCGCTGTTTGTCGTTTCTATGGACGATAAGATCAGCGGTGCGGTCACGCCTGATGCGATCCTTGACGGTATCAAGGCTCCGGCAGCTCCCGAAAAGGACTACTGGGAAGACGAGATCCTGCTAGTTACCAGCGGATCCACGGCAAAGCCTAAGATAATCTCTCACAGCGGAAGAACGATCTGCAAGCAGGTCGAGCTCAGTGCCGACATCGTCAGGATGAATCCTGCGATCCAGTATAACGTTAAGCTTGAGATCAAGAACCTCGCATTCCTGCCGTTCTATCACATATTCGGCTTGGTTGCGCTCCTTATGTGGTTTTCTTTCTTCGGAAGATGCTTTGTATTCCTTCCGAGATACGATGCCGATACGATCCAGCTCGTATGCAGAAGAATAGGCGTTACGCATTTCTTCGCGATCCCGCTCGTGTGGAACAAGACAGTTGCCGCGCTTGAAGCTGAGGTCGCAAAGCAGGGCAAGACAAAGACGTTTAACAAGGCAATCAAGTTTTCGAACAGCCTTCAGAACGTATTCCCGCTCTTTGGCGCCACTGTTGCCAGAGGTCTCATATTCAAGAAGGTAAGACGCCAGCTCCTCGGCGAAAAGACGAGATTCCTCATCTCCGGCGGCGGTTTTGTGCCTTCGAGGACACTTGAGGTGTTAAACGGCCTCGGTTATTCGATCCATAACGGATACGGACTTACCGAATGCGGCATCCTGTCCGTCGAGCTGGAGAGAAGGCCCAAGCACAGAAACGAGGCAAAGGTCGGAAAGATCTTTTCGAACATCAGCTATAAGCTCTCTGAGGAGAGCGAGCTTCTTATTCCTGCCGATCATGCAATGAACGGCATGTATGTTGACGGAGAGTTCACTGCGTACAGCGAGCCTTTCTATCCGACGAACGACATAGTCAAGATCGATTCAAAGGGCAGGCTTGCCATCACCGGCAGGAAAGACGATGTCATCATCGGATCAAACGGTGAGAACATCTCGCCTGAAGAGATCGAATCAAGGATCGACAGGGGAAGGTTCTCCAATATGGCGCTGATCTACGCCAAACTTCCTGCTGAAAGCTCCAAGTCCATGATCCTCGTGCTTTCAAATAACGGCGAGCTCAATGCATTTGAACTTTCGACTTCGCTTAAGGGCGTTTTCAGATCGATAAACGAACTTACACTGATCGAGCGCCCGGCTAAGGTCATAAGCCTGATAGGGAAGATGCCCGAGAGCTTCAAGGGCGTTGACAGAAAAGCTCTTGCCGCCGGGCTTGAGAACTCAAGCCTTTTCTATACGGAATGCTCCGATCCTTCAGACGAGGAGATCAAGAGGATCAGGACTGATGAGTACATTAAGCTCATGGAAACCATCTGCGGAGTTTTCGCAGAGGTGCTTGGCAAGGAGAGGAGCGAGATCTCCGAGACTTCAAACTTTGTCGCTCTCGGCGGCGACAGCATGCAGTATGTTGAGCTCTTGAGCAAGGTCGGCGAGAAGACCGGAAAACCGATCCAGATGTCTGAGACCCCGCTCATCACGCCCATGGCCATCGCGGACTTCATCCTTGACAGCACGGCTAAGGCAGAAAAGGAAGAAAACTGATGTTCCTGGTCAGATGGTTTTTGATCTTAAACAGCATTGTGCCTGCTTTTCTCTTTTTCAACATCAAGAGATACTTTCTGCGTGCCAAGAAGAAACTCGATTATAAGGGCCCGATCATCGCGGCGCTCAACCATACATCGTTCCTCGATTATGTCTGCGCGCTCATGGCATTCCCGGGTAGGCGTTTTTACGTGCTCGTTTCGGCGAAGTTCTATGACTTTAATCCATTTCTGACGTTCCTCGTAAAAGCAATGGGTGTCATCAGGGTTGATGCCGTTACAGGCAACATGGACGCGGTAAACAAGGCCGTTAAGCTCCTGAAGGAAGGCAAGAACATACTGATCTTTCCTGAGGGCCATATCGAGACGGAAGGCAAGCTCCTTGATTTCGGACAGGCGGCAGCACTGATGAGCTTAGGTTCAGGAGCTCCGATAATCCCTGTCTATCACAATGGTAAGATCGGTCCCGGCAAGCGCGATAAGATGTTCATCGGCGAGCCCATTTTCCCTGACAATTATCTGATCAATGAGGATAACCTTCAGGATCAGGCAAAAACTCTTACAAATGATCTCAAGGACACCATCGAAAAGTACCGTCAGTTCTATCTGGACAACTTTTACGAGGCTGAAGGCAAGAAGCCCAAGAAGTTCAAGCATTCGGATTTCCTTTATAACTTCGTTAAGATCACCGCATATCCCGGTATATGGGCTTTTATGCACCCTAAGTACGTTTATGAGAACGATATGGCAAGAGGCACAAGGTTAAGGCAGAAGGGAATGCTCCTCGTAAGCAATCATTCCTGGTGGATCGATGCGCCTTTCATGTACTATGTGTTCTTCAAGCTCGCTCCGAGATGCATTGCGGCGCGTGACGTCGCCAACATCAATAAGCTCTGGCACTTTTTCGAAAAGACGATGGGCTGCATCCTGTTAAACCGCGAAGGCTTTGACTGGAGCGCTATCAGGACCTGCATCGACTGCCTCAAGGAGGATATCCCTCTCGTTGTTTTCCCGGAAGGCCACATGAACTACGATGACAAACTCCTTCCGTTCATGAACGGAGCGGTAATGATGGCACTGATGACGGGTGTACCGGTTGCTCCGGTTTACATGCATACGACATATAAGCCTTTCAGGAAGCAGGTCTTTGTAATAGGCGAACTTATTAAATTTGACACAAACAGTCAAATGCCCGATAATGATTCAGTTGTCCGTGCAAACGAGGCTTTATACAATAAACTGACTGAATTGAGGCAGATCGCGATCCGCGAATCCTCGCCGGAATTCAACAGACAGGTCAAGGATGCAAGGAAACAGATGAAAGCCAATCTCGAGCGTGTCAACGAGCAGATCAAAGAGGCCGCCGGGAAGAAGGCCCGCAAAGCGGATGGGGGAAAAGACAATGCTTGAAGAGCTTTATAACGTTATCAGCGACAGCTATAAGCAGATGAACCGCGAGTTTAACACCCCGTTATCAGAAATAACCGAAGAAACAAAGCTTAAGGATCTTGATATGGATTCTGTTTCTTTCGTGGTCATCATGATGAACATCGAAGACAAGATGAACGTAAGACTCAATGTGGACAGCTCTTCAGCTTTTCAGACGGTCGGCGACGTTCTGAATGCCATAAAAACAGCAAAGAACTAATAAATACATACAAAGGAGATTGAATTATGGGTGATTTCGTAATTCTTACAGACAGTTCTACTGACCTTACAAAGGACCTCAGAGAAAGATTCGGCATAACCGATTATCTTCCCGGTATCGTTGTCCTTCCTGACGGAAAGAAGGAAGACTCAACACTTGACTGGGAGCTCATGAGCCCTGATGAATACTATGGCAGCATGACAAAGGATGCTATCTACACAACGGGCATCAAGAACATTGAGATCCAGGAACAGTTCTTTGAAAAGTATCTCCAGCAGGGATACGACATCCTCAATATTTCTCTTTCTTCAGCTCTTTCCGGCACATATGCACAGTGCAAGCAGGCTGCAGAGAAGATGATGGAGAAGTATCCTGACAGAAAGATCATCGTTGTCGACTCCGTAAGATATTCAGGCGGCCTCGGTCTCCTCGTTTCTTTCGCAGGCGAGATGAAGCAGGCAGGCAAGTCCATGGAAGAGATCGCTGAATGGCTTGAGACCAACAAGTACAGAGTTCACCAGATGGGTACTGTTGACGACCTCAACTTCCTCAAGAGATCCGGCCGTGTTTCCAATGTTGCCGCTTTCATGGGCGGACTCATCAACATCAAGCCTATGGCTGAGTGCGACCGTAAGGGTATGAACACCGTTATGGGCAAGGTTACAGGCTACAAGAAGATGTTTGCAGCTTCAATGGAATACATGAAGAGAACCATCGAACCGAATCCGAAGAGGATCTTCGTTTCTCATACATTCCGAAAGGCACAGTGGATCCAGATGCAGGATCTCATCAAGGAGAACTTCCATCCCGAAGAGATCATCGCTACACGCGTTAACATGGCTAACGGTACCGCTATCGGCCCCGGCATGATCGTCGCATTCTACCTCGGAAACGAGATCTCAGAAGGTCTTGTCGAAGAGACAAAGATCTTCAACGAAGTTAAAGCAGGATTATGACGCCCGTACAGATAGTACTTCTTATCGCCGCGATCGTCGTATTCATAGCGCTCAGCGGTTTCATATTCATGTGGGTATACGTTTGGGGTATTGCTAAAAAGCAATACTCCGAAATGTTTATCCGCACTTCTCCTGACAAGTGGGCCAGAGGCAATAGCTGTCCCGAGAACGAGGAACATTCCGTCATGTTTAACTACGGAATGGACTGGGGCAGGGCAAATGCCTCGAATAAGGAAGATATCGAGATAACGAGCAAAGACGGTCTCAAGCTTAAAGGCGAATATTTCAACTTCGGCTTTGACCGTGCTGTGCTCATTCTGGCAGGCAGAGCTGAAACCGTGCTCTACTGCTACTATTTCTCGGATCTTTTCCAGAAAGCCGGATGCAACGTCATCGTTGTCGATCCCAGGGCATGCGGCCTCAGCGAAGGCAAATACACCACCGCAGGCATCAAAGAAGGCGAAGATGCAGCTCTCTGGATCGATCACATCCACGAGAAGTACGGCATTGAAAAGTTCTACATCCACGGTATCTGCGTAGGTTCCGCTGAAGCAATCTACGTGGCAGCCGCAAAGCAGCCTTACCTCAAGGGCGTAATCCTCGAAGGACCTTACAGCGCTTTCTACAAAGTCCTTAAGATGAGGACGAAGAATCACGGAAAGCCGACATTCCCGGTATGTCTTCAGATGGCCATGCTTTATAAGAAGCTCGCCGGAGTCAATGTTTTCAAGCATAAGCCGATCGAAGAGATCGCCAAGGTTGAAGTTCCCGCGCTTTTCCTTTGCGGAAAAGAAGACAAGAGCAACAGCCCTGAAGATTTTACGAAGATCTATGATGCTTGCGGCAGCAAGAACAAGAAGTTCGTGTGGTTTGAGCACGGCGCTCACTCACACTTAAGGATCGTTAATCCCGAGAAGTATGACTCGGAAGTAATAAGTTTCATCAACAGCTAAGAAAAGGAGGCGGACATGGGTACATTCAGCATCATTACGGATTCAACCAGCGACCTTTCTCTCGATTTAAGAGAAAAGTACGGCATCGATTACTGCAAGATGGAATTCTCCGAAGGCGAGAAGAATTACCATGCTTCGCTTGACTGGGACGAGATCTCCTACAAGGATTTCTACGGCTCGATGAGACAGGGAAAGCGTTACAAGACCGTTCAGGTTCCCGTTAAGACATTCGACGAGAAGTTCAGGGAACACCTCGAAAAGGGCAACGACATCCTTTATATCGCTTGCTCTTCAGGCCTTTCAGGCTCGATCAACACGGCAAAGGTCTTAAGTGAGGAATTAAGATCAGCTTACCCCGGCAGAAAGATCATCTGCATCGATTCGCTGATCAGCGGCCTGGGACAGGGCTCTATGGCTATCAAGGCTGCCGAGATGAAGCAGGAGGGCAAGTCCCTTGAAGAGACTGCTGCCTGGATCGAAGAGAACAAGCTTTTCTTCAACCAGTACGGTACAGTCGAAAGCCTCGATTATCTCAAAGCAGCAGGCAGGGTAACCGCTTCTTCGGCTTTCTTCGGAAATCTTTTCGCGGTCAAGCCGATCCTTATATCAGACCTCGAAGGCCACAACCTGGCCGTCAAGAAGGTTAAGGGCAGAAAGAGTTCTCTTGAGGAGCTCGCGATAATGACTGCCAAGTACATCGAGAATCCGGCAGATCAGACGATCTACATCGGTCATGCCGATGACGAGGCCGCTGCAACTGCAGCTTCTGACAAGATCAAGGAGCTTATTCCCGGTGCAAAGACAAGTCTTTATGTGATAGGACCGATCGTCGGTGCTTCCGTCGGTCCGGGAACCGTCATTGTTTTTTATTACGGAAAGAACAAAAAGGAACAGCTAGATGGAAATTAACATAATCAAGAAAATGCTTCTCGCAGGAAGCAAGAACATTCTTGAGAACAAACAGACACTTAATGACATGAACGTTTTCCCGATCCCTGACGGCGATACGGGAACGAATATGGACAAGACGATGTCAGGCATCGTTAAGGTCCTTATGGAGATCGGCGACAGGGATCTTACCCCCGCAGATTTCGATGAACTCTACAAGAGCGCCTTGATGAATTCACAGGGCAACTCGGGAGTTATCCTTTCACAGTGGCTCAAGGGCTTCCTCAGGGCTTTGAGGGATGAGACGGAACTCGATCCCGGCAACCTTGACGCGGCTTTCATTTCGGGCACACAGTCGGCATATTCCGCCGTTGCTGATCCTGTTGAAGGCACGTTCCTTACGGTCTGCCGTGAAGCTCAGGAAGAGGCTGAAGACCTTTTCGATGAGGACACAACGGTAAAGGACTTCATGAAGAATGTCGTCGAAGGCGCTTCGATGTCACTCAAGCACACGCCCGAAAAGCTCGCTATCCTCAAGGAATACGATGTCCTCGACAGCGGCGGAATGGGATTCCTCTGCCTCGTAACCGGCATGCTCTCAGCTCTTGAAGAGGATTTCTCTTATGATTTCTCAGAATTTGAATCTTTGAAGCCTTCCTTTGCAAACGGCACGGCTTCAGGCTCTGACGGCGAGGAGTTCGGTTACTGTACTGAGCTCATAGTTAAGATCGATGAGGACAAGCTTGCAAGTTTCAACGCCGACACTGTAAGGATCGACATGAACAGCTTCGGCAATTCACTTGTTCTGGTCCAGGACGGCCGTGACCTCAAGATCCATATCCATACCCTCAAGCCTGAGGACATCCTCGCTTACTACCACAGGTTTGGCGAGTTCCAGAAGCTCAAGATCGAGAACATGACGCTGCAGCATCACGAGAACTTCCTGACGGCCATGCAGGACTGCGCCATCGTTGCAGTTGCTGACGGTGACGGCATCGAAAATCTCTATAAGTCTTTGGGCGTAAAGGGCATCGTCAGGGGAGGCCAGTCTGACAACGTTTCCGTCCAGAGCCTTCTCAATGCGTGCAAAGCAGCTTCCGCGAAGCACATAATCCTGCTTCCCAACAACAAGAACATAATCATGACGGCTGAAAAGGTGAGAGAACTCTGCACCGAATCCGTTATCCACATAGTTCCCACCAAGTCAATGGCAGAGGGATACTGCGCGCTTTCGCTGATCGACAGCAGCGCCAACTGCGACGTCATCGAAAAGACTATGCTCGAATCCCTTGAAGGCGTTCACACGGGCTTTGTCTCTGTAGCCGACAAGTCAGGCACATATAACGGCGTTGAGGTAAAAGCGGGCGATCATATCGGCGTCATCGATGACGACATCATAGTCTGCAGCGCAAATGACCCCGTTACGGCACTTGTTGAACTTACAAAGCACATTCCCGGCATAAAGGACGTAGAATCCGTTACTGCATTTGCTTCAACGGACGTACTTGTAACCCATGTTCAGGGCAACATAACGGCTATAAAGAATTCCTGCCCCGACGCTGAGATCTCTGCGGCTTACGGCGGCCAGGGAATCTACGATCTCGTGGTACTCTATCAGTGATATGAAGAAACTGTTCTTAGATCTTTCAGGCGGCGACAATCCCGCATCGGAAATCTGCGAAGGCGCTTTCAGCGCTCTTTCAAAGACGCCCGATCTTTTTGTATCTTTCGTAGGACCTTCAAAGGACTATGAGGGAGTTGCCGAAAAGCACGCTGATCTTAAGGACAGGTTCGACTTCATTCCTTCAGAGTCCGTTCTTACCAATAAAGACAACCCGATGCTTGCGGCAAAGCCCGGTGCATCCTTTTCGATGTCTGTCGCTTTGGAGAGCCTTTCCAAGTGCGATCAGCCTTCTGCTGTCGTAAGCGTAGGCAATACCGGCGCGCTCGTCATCACATCGGTCATCAAGATCGGCCTTGAGACAGGCAATAAGAGGCCTGTCCTTGCAGCGCTTCTGCCTTACGGCACCGAAGAACGCGTCTGCCTCGTTGACTGCGGTTCCACATTGGAGCCCACTCCCGAGGAAATGCTCGATTTCGGCAGACTGGGCGCCAGCCTCATGGAATCGCGCGGCATAAATAACCCCAAGGTCGCGCTGCTGAACGTCGGCAGGGAAGACTGCAAAGGCACGGATAACCTTGTTTCGGCATTCAAGCTTCTGAAGGAATCAGGACTTAACTTTATCGGAAATATAGAGCCCGATGATCTCCTGACCGGCGAGGCTGACGTCGCCGTTTCAACAGGCCTTGTCGGAAACGCCCTGCTAAAAGGCAATGAGAGTGCCGGAACACTGGTCGCTGACGCCATCAGGAACGGCCTGAAGGAACGACTATCCGGCGAGAGCCTGAAGGCTGCCCTTGAAGTGCTTGATGAGGCCAAGTGCCTTTATCAGTATAACGAATACGGCGGCGCTGTAATCCTGGGAATCAGGAAGCATGTTGTCAAAGCGCACGGAAAAGCCGATTCCAATACTATCGAGAGCTGCATATTTCAGGCAATAAAATCGATCTAAAATCGATTTGTTTGATTTACAAATCTTTCTCATAAGTTTATAATTTAGCGATTCTTTATTTGGAGGTGGCATATGAAAACTTGTTTTTCAACACTGGCCTGCCCGAATTTTACCTGGCAGGAAATCTACTCAATGGCTAAGGATTTCGGTTTTGACGGAATCGAGATCAGAGGACTGGGACAGGATATCTTCTCAGTCAAAGCAGCACCCTTCACAGATAAAGAACTACCTAAGACCATCGCCAAACTAAAAGACCTAAAGCTAACAATTCCCTGCCTTTCATCCGGTGAGCCCGTAAACAACCTTGAGACCAAGGATAAGGCTATCGCCGAGATCAGGGCTTATATTGATCTCGCCAACAAACTCGGAACATCTTTCATCCGCGTACTGGGCGACAGGAACCCCGCTCCCGAAAAGGAGATCGACGACAACGTTGTCATTTCCATCATAAGAGAGCTCATTCCTTACGCTGAAGAGAAGAACGTTACTCTCCTTATCGAGACAAACGGCGTATACGCAGACACCAAGAGACTCAAGAAAGTCCTTGATGAGATCAATAACCGTAAGGTAGCAGCACTCTGGGACATGCATCACCCTTACAGATTCATGGGCGAAAAGCCTTCTGAGACAGTTGCAAACCTCGGCGAATACATCAAGCACGTTCACGTTAAGGACTCCGTCATGGTCGACGGCAAGGTCGCTTATAAGCTCATGGGCGCAGGCGACATGCCTCTCAAGGAGATGTTCGATTCCCTCCAGGCTATCGATTACATCGGTTACATCTCACTCGAATGGGTCTACAGATGGTATCAGAACCTCGAAGGTGCAGGCATCGTCGTTCCTCAGTTCGCAGGCTACATGGAGTCCTACCGTCCGAAGGAAAAGAAGATAGAGCTTCAGACGGACAAAAGGGGAACAGGTTACTATCCCTGGCCCAAGGAGACTCTGATCGACCTGACATTCCCGGACGTGCTCGACAAGATCTGCGAGCTTTTCCCGAACCAGTATGCTTTCAGATACACAGAGCTCGACTATACAAGAACATATCCCGAGTTCAGGAATGACGTCGACAACCTCGCACGCGCATTCCTCGCAATGGGCTGCAAGAAGGGCGACCATATCGCTATCTGGGCAACCAACGTTCCCCAGTGGTACCTTACTTTCTGGGCAGCAACAAAGATCGGCTGCGTCCTCGTAACTGTCAACACGGCTTACAAGATCCACGAGATCGAGTACCTGCTCAGACAGTCCGATACATGCACGCTCGTCATGATCGATAAGTTCAAGGACTGCGACTACCTGCAGATCATCAACGAGATCTGCCCCGAACTCAAGGACAGTGAGCCCGGTAAGCTCGAGGCTGCAAGGCTTCCCGTCCTGAAGAACATAATCACATGTGAATCCAGAGTACCGGGATGCTTCCACTGGGATGACCTCCCGAAGCTCGCTGAGACAGTCCTTTACAGCGATGTCGAGAAGATCCGCCGTACCATCGACAAGCACGATGTCTGCAACATGCAGTACACATCGGGTACGACAGGATTCCCCAAGGGTGTTATGCTCACGCACTACAACGTTGTCAACAACGGTAAGGCGATCGGCGACTGCATGGATCTGTCTTCCTTCGACCGCATGATGATCCAGGTTCCGATGTTCCACTGCTTCGGCATGGTCCTCGCAATGACCGCTTCCGTAACCCACGCAGTTACAATGTCACCGATCACTGCATTCTCACCCAGAAAGGGCCTGAACTGCATCAATCAGGAGAAGATCACATGCTTCCACGGCGTTCCCACGATGTTCATCGCAATGCTCGGACATGAGAACTTCCCGAAGACCGACTTTTCGCACATGAGAACGGGCATCATGGCCGGTTCACCTTGCCCGATCAAGACAATGGAAGAAGTAATCGAGAAGATGCACATGCCTGAGATCGTTATCACATACGGCCAGACAGAGGCTTCTCCCGCAACAACGATGAGCAAGACGACCGACACGATCGAGCAGAGAGTCAACACCGTCGGACCTTCCATCTTCGGCGTTGAGACCAAGATCGTCGACCCCGAGACAGGCGCCGAGCTCCCTGACGGCGTACCCGGCGAATTCTGTGCACGCGGCTACAACATCATGAAGGGTTACTACAAGATGCCCGAGGCAACCGCAGCAGCTATCGACTCCGAAGGCTGGCTCCACTCCGGCGACCTCGCCCTCAGAAGGCCTGAAGACGGTTACTACAAGATCACAGGCCGTATCAAGGACATGATCATCCGCGGCGGCGAAAACATCTACCCGAAGGAGATCGAGGACTTCCTTTATACGCATCCCAAGATCCAGGATGTCCAGGTAATCGGCGTTCCTGACGCTGACTACGGTGAAGAGATCCTCGCAGCCGTTGTCCTCAAGCCCGGCGAGACTTCCTCGGAAGAAGAGATCAAGCAGTACGTCATGGATCACATGGCCAAGCACAAGGTTCCGAGATACGTTGACTTCGTCGAAGGCTTCCCGATGAACGCTGCAGGCAAGATCCTCAAGTACAAGATGAGACAGGAAGCAGTGGAGAGGCATGGCCTCGACAGCGCGAACAAGATCGTTACAGCGTAAATTAAGTTGAAAGAACACCTCGCCTGAGGTGTTCTTTTTTGTCGCGATGCGTGAATAGTAGCTGAAAAGGTATCCGTTCTGAATGAAACAGATACCCTTTCGGTTAATATAGCGCAAATAATAGGAATAGTAGCTGAAAAGGTATCTGTTCTGAATGAAACAGATACCCTTTCGGTTAATTCGGCGCAAATAATAGGAATAGTAGCTGAAAAGGTATCTGTCTTGAATAGAACAGATACCCAAACAGCTAATCTACGACTTCTTGTTATAAATATTCTCGACTGCGGTATTGATAAACGCGGAAACTATTCTTTTGATCGTCTCCTGTGACGGCAAGTAGGTTTCTGATCCGCATAACAGGATCAGGTCTCTGTTTGGAAGTATGCCGTTCCGCATGTACTCATCGGTTTTCCCGTAGTTGAAATTGATATATTCATCGTTATCGGTCATTCCGACGAATTCAATGAAAAAGCAGCGGCCGATCAACGGAACGGGGAAGGAATAATCAGGGTGCGCCTTCCGTCCGATCTTAAGATAGAGACAGGGTTCATACTTGGCTTCAAGGCCAAGATCTTTTAATGAATTGCCGATGAGCATTTCGCCGCGGGAGCGCACATGGTAACCATAATCGTCATAGTATTCAGTGCGTATCTCGTGTGAGTTGGAGCATGGGATAAGCGAGTTCCAGAAAGCCAAATTGAAATCGGATGTGTCATTTTTTATGCTGAAGCTCTCAGGAATATTCAGGTGCCGCCGCCTGATCTCGTCCAAAAACAGTTTCTTCTGTGTCTTGCAATTATCGTACAAAAGAAGCTGCTGATGCATTTCTCCATAGGCCGGACTATTTTCAAAAGCGATCCTTTTGACAGTTTCCACGCCTGTTCCTTTGTACTCACGGATTACGGAATGTCCTTTGTGAGTGCCGGTCTTGTATCTGGGCATGGCTTCCAGCATGCTCTTAAGACGAAGGTATTCGTTAATGATATATGTGTCACAAAACAATGAAAGTTCCATGTGAATATATTAAGTGTTTAAGTGGATAAGAAGAGCGACAAAAGAAGACAAAAACCGACAAACGAAAATGGGCCTCCGCGTGAACATTAATTTAAAATATTTCTACTATTAAATAGCAAAAAAAGACCGCGCCCGAAAACGAGCGCGATCCTGAGATAAACTAACTTCTAGTACAACGATCAGTTCTTATGCGGCATCGCAGAATAGAGAACCATAGCTGTCTTGGAGATAGGCATTGTCTGGATGGTGATGTGCCCGGGACCTGTGAGGGTAGTATTGAAGAGACCTTCACCGCCGAGGAGGACGTTAGCAACACCCTTAACCATCTGAACGTCCATTGTAACAGTGGAATCCATCATTACAACATAACCTGTGTCAACGATCTTGGTCTCGCCGGGGCCGAGGTCATACTCAACAGCAGAACCGTCAACTTCGAGGAAGACAGTACCGTTGCCTGAGAACTTCTGCATGATGAAGCCTTCACCACCGAAGAAACCGCCGCCGAGCTTCTTCTGGAAGCCGATGGACATTTCGACGTCACCGTACATAGCAAGGAAAGAGCCTTTCTGGCACATGATTGAATTGCCGTTGAGCTGGATCGCGATGATCGATCCGGGGAAGGAGGATGCGAAAGCGATCTCGCCTGCACCCTGTGCTGTGTAATGATTGAGTGCAAGAGACTCACCGGAGATCATACGGCCGAACATCTTGCCGATGCCGCCTGTCTTTGTCTCCATCTTGATGCAATTGTCCATTCAGCTCATTGAACCGGACTCGCACTGGATCGTTTCGCCGGGCTGAAGAGAAATAACGACAGCGGGAAGATTATCACCAACAATTTTGTACTCCATAAAAGTACCTCCTGAGAAAATTGTATTAAAAATACTAATTTAGTTTACAAATACGAATAGGATAGGTCAATGTTTTTTGTGCGTGTTTCATAAAAAAGCCCCCGCGGTTATGCGGGGGCAACCTTGGTCGGGTTTGATTTTAAGTTCTTGAAGATCAGAGCTTAGGGCCAGCTGCTACGAGAGCCTTACCAGCATCATTTGTCTCATACTTCTTGAAGTTCTTGATGAATCTGCCAGCGAGATCCTGAGCCTTCTTATCCCACTCAGCTGCATCAGCATATGTATCACGAGGATCGAGGATCTCTGTGGATACGCCGGGGAGCTGTGTAGGTACTTCGAAATCGAAGTAAGGGATCTTCTTTGTAGGAGCGCTCTTGATGGAACCGTCAAGGATAGCATCAATGATTCCACGTGTGTCAGGGATAGAGATTCTCTTGCCTGTGCCGTTCCAACCTGTGTTAACGAGGTAAGCCTTAGCACCGGACTTCTCCATCTTCTTTACGAGCTCTTCAGCATACTTTGTAGGGTGGAGCTCAAGGAATGCCTGACCGAAGCAAGCGGAGAATGTAGGTGTAGGCTCTGTGATTCCACGCTCTGTACCGGCAAGCTTAGCTGTGAAGCCTGAGAGGAAGTAGTACTTTGTCTGCTCAGGTGTGAGGATGGAAA
>JAFVDI010000004.1 GCA_017478485.1 Clostridiales bacterium
CTATTATAAGTAGACATATATATAATATATCTTTATTTGAGTACCGTTCTTTAGGGAAGAAACACTTCAGGAAAAGTATATTAATCAACGTGTTTACGGCGATCAGTGAGAACGTAATAAATTGATCAATCATAACTTCTTACCCCTTTCAAGCAATCTCAGGGCATTTATGAAATCATTATATTTTCTATGCGTAATGTGCAAGGCTTTATCGTTATCAAGTATCACGCTATTACCCCGAACTTCTTTTACACGGCGCAAATTGACGCTTTCTCCGGAATTAACGGGAACAAAGCCATATTTAGCCATATCTTCTGTTACTCTCTTAATTGGTCTCTTTAGTTTAAGTATCTCGATATCATTCGTTACAAATAATGTATAGTTTCCTTGACTTTTAATATATGATATTTTCTTAACCTTTATCTCGCGCTCACCTATTGAAAACTCGAAAGTGACCGCTCTGTTATCAATTCCATAAATCTTAAGAATCTGCTCAAGACATTCTTTTATATATTTATCAATTTCATCATCTTTAAGGATGTATCTGATTGCATTGACATGATAACCACTCGAGGCATATTTCATGTATGCCGATATAAATGCAATTAGTGCCTTATCGTTTATCTCGTGTACTTTCGCAGCCGCTTCAATTC
Organism: Clostridiales bacterium; assembly: GCA_017478485.1. Taxonomy (GTDB): domain Bacteria; phylum Bacillota; class Clostridia; order Saccharofermentanales; family Saccharofermentanaceae; genus Saccharofermentans. The sequence continues at coordinate 654 of JAFVDI010000004.1, forward strand.
CTCCCATCCCCGGCATCTCAACATCAAGCATGACAAGGTCGTAATCTTTAATTGTTTTTGACAAAAGCAGATCTTGGGCTGATGTATAACCATCAACAATACACTCTTCTTTGCATTCCCGCAGATAATCAATAACAATCTGCCTTTCATGTTCCAAGCAGATCTGTTCATCATCGCAAATTGCTATTCGTAACATGGTTGCCTTCTTCATAGATAATTATTTATCTTGTATTATATCCACAAAACGATATAAATATGCAATGCAAGAATCCCACTTTCTCTATAATCATTAGTTTGTGATTATAATTCTTTAATCCAAGAACAACAAAAATGATAACAATTGCATTGACATATACATGTATATGTCTTATAATTAAGATAACAATGAAACTTGAAAATAAAAAACAGCAGTACTCGGGAGTTTAGGCCCTCCCGAGCACCTGGCAGGTGTAGCACCACCCACCAACGGAAAACCGCGCTGTCGAAGTAAGTATACAGTCAGTTTGTCTTCTATTTCAAGACACACTTGTTTAAATACTTCCTTAGGCTCAGAGGGATTATTGATTTCTGTCGTGTAGTGATAAAACCTGCACGGCTTTTTATTTTCTCTGATTATCTAAGGGAGGAAAAACAAAATGACAAATGACAAATTGTTCCTAAATGCTTCTGATGTTTCAGAATATATGGACATCTCAATTCCGATGGCATATAAGATCATTCGCCGTCTGAACGACGAGCTTAATGCTAAGGGCTATCTCACAGTCTCAGGAAAAGTAAGCCGACAGTACTTTGAACAAAAAGTCTTTGGGTTTACTAATGTCGCAAGGAGTTGATGATATGCCTGTATATAAAGATAAAAAGCACAATACGTGGTATGCCAAGTTTTGTTATAAGGATTGGCGTGGGAATACAAGATTCACTACCAAAAGAGGTTTTGCAGCAAAGCGCGATGCTGTTGAATTTGAGAGTAATTTCAAACTTCATATAGCCGGAAACCTTGATATGACATTTGCAGAATTCTGCAAAGTTTATCGAGAAGATCATTATCCGAGAATCAGAAAAAGCACAATCGCAGCTAAAGATCATATTATCGATCAAAGACTGATACCATACTTTGGAAGGCTGAAGATCACAGAAATTAAGGCCAAGGATATCGTTAAGTGGCAGAACGAGTTGCTGTCATATAAGAATCCCAAAACCGGCAAACCATATGCTAAGACCTATCTTAAGAAGTTGCACAGTGAACTGAGTGCAATCATAAATTACGCTGTGAAATACTATGATCTCAAAGAAAATCCGGTAAGGAAAGCCGGATCAATCGGTCTCAGCAATGCCGAAGAAATGAATTTCTGGACACTTGATGAATACTTGAGATTTGCAGACAGTATGATGGAAGAGCCCTTTTTCTATTATTGCTTTGAGGTCCTATATTGGACTGGAATAAGAGAAGGCGAATTACTTGCTCTCACATTTGACGACTTCAATTTCGAAAACAACACTATATCAATAACAAAATCTTTTCAGGTACTTAAAGGCGAGGAAATCATCGGACCGACAAAAACGTCTAAAGGCAACAGAGTGGTTAATATGCCTGAAAGACTTGCTGATGAGATGAAAGACTACTTCAGCATGTGTTATGACAAATCAAATGCGCGTGCATTCCCGACAGGTAAATCAGTGCTTATGCGCGCTATGAAACGAGGATCGGATCGTGCAGGTATAAAGAAAATCCGAATTCATGATCTGCGTCACTCTCATATTTCGCTTTTGATCATTCTCGGATTCAGTCCGGTGGATATAGCCAAACGTGTCGGGCATGAAAGCATAACCATCACTTTACGGTATGCACATATGTTTCCCAATGCACAAAAACAGATGATGAATTCATTAAACTCCCTTATGGACGGAGAAAAGGAGTGAAAAATGTCACATAAAAGCAGAGATAAACATGGAAGATGGCGTAATATCACCATCGGCTTCAGGGCATCAGAAGAAGAAAACCGTCTGATTGATGAAGCTGTAGCGTTATCAGGCCTTACAAAACAGGAGTACATTATTACCAAACTTCAGAATAGAGATGTTGTAGTGGTAGGTAATCCGAGAGTATTTAAGACATTGAAAACAAAGATGGATGCGATATACGAAGAGCTGACCCGAATAACGGAAGCAAGTGAGATCAGTGATCAGCTGATTGAGACGATTATTCTGGTGTCAAGCATATATATGAGAATGATTGACGAGAAAGCGACTCAACAAAACACCGCTGAAAACAACCGCTGAAAATTCATAATAGTCCAATTATTGTCAGGATAAGCAGATCCGCGAGTATTATAATTTGAAAAAAGTATGGAGACATTTATGTTAAAAGAAGATGGAAGAGCCGGATTGCTCTATGCAGTTGACAATAGTGGAAAATTCATTTCGGCCGGGAATGCCGTTAACGGGGAAAAGTATAACTGCCCCGTTTGCGGTTGCATGATGCATATCCTTACGACAAAGACAGGCAAACGCATTTTCGCACGCAATCCCGGAGCTCAACATACTAACGGGAGATGCATTTCTTATGAATCCAAATCAAATAAGCATTCATTCGACAATTTGGAACCTGAAAAATTCATTGAGGGTCTATGCCGCGTTGTTCCCAAGAAAAAAGAGCCTGATTCAAATGATGCCAAAAAGGCTGTCGGAACAATATTAGATACCAATGGCGCTGAAGATGATATAAAGATATCACCGTTTTCAAGCCTTAGGCAAATAGCAGAGGAAATAGATTTCTTGGATGGCAGCGTGCCTCAAGGAGATCATATTATAACCGACTTTGTACTAACATATAAATCCGCATCTAAGTTCTTTTCTGAAAAGAATCGCGATTTGGGTGCTCGAATTGTATATTGCAGGTTTAATGCTCCTGAAAACAAGAACAATGCTCTTTTATTTGATTTGTTTTCTATCAACAAGGGTATCTATGTCAGGTTTTGTTTGATATTCAGTGATAAAAAGAGATTCGTTGAATACCGTGACAAATTCGGTAGATTCGGTGAATTAGAAAATGGTTCGACTGGGTTTATCAAGAAGCACAAAATACAAGATGTCCTTATTGCTTGTGATAATTGGGAATTAATAGACCGGCAATACTGCAAAAATAATTGCAAGAAAGATAAATGCGGCGATTGTTATGGCATGTATCAAGCCATTTTCACAAATCCCAAGCAGATATATCTGATCCCCGCAGATTATTGATATCCCGTCTTATATTGTTCCAATATGTTGACGGTTCTACCCAAAGTGACCTTCTTGGAATACTCGAACCACTTGGTCTGAACGGTTTTACTGTCATCTGCTGCAACGCTGATTCTCACGTTATCAGCAGGCTCGGCTGCGGTTGCGCTTATCTTCACAGTAGAATTATTGCGGATTCGGATCTTGAATTCGTTATCATTTTCTTTGGGATTGTTTAGGATAGTTCTGTTTTGCAATTTGCGATACATCGAATAGATTCGTTCACTATCAACGAATTCGTTTCTGGATTCGTATGCATCTTCAACGCAATGTCCAAGAAGATACTGCATTTCAGCATTATCTAATCCGAGAATGCACATTTGAGTTGCAAAGTTTCTCCTTAACAAGTATGCGCTCGGATCTTTTTCTCTTAAGACAAGAGCGGTTTTCCCTTCAGATAATTCTGCATCCAATACCGCAACTTGCTCAGATGTAATACCTGCATTTTCAAAAGCTGAGTTTGCAGCTACCGTTACATCGTCAGCTTTGCACCTGATCAGATATGAGTCAGAATCATAATCAAGCCATCCGGCGTTGCAAATAGGCAATTCATCGACATTTACTTCAGACTTACTCTGACCAAAAGCCAGCTTTCTAATGATTTCCTTCCGCTTTTCCAAAAAAGCAAGTATCTTGTCCGGAACAGGCACAATACGACCGGTGTTATATGTTTTACCGCCCGATTGTAATTCGTTTGATTCTATCTTTGTCGATTTATAAATCCATGCCGCATAACAATCCGGATGTCCCTCAATCGGCTTTATGTCACAATAATCCATTCCGCATGCTTCACCGTTACGCAGTCCAAGCCCCCACATAAGCATCAATGCTACTAATGCACCATCTTCATTAGGGTCTGAGAACAGTTCCTGATAAAGTTGTTTTTCCTGATTGACCGACAGTGATTTTTTGATGCGAACTCTGGATTCCAGTTCCTCCTGTTCATCAGGAATGTTGATCACAAATGAGGTTCCCCATAACACGTTTTCGCACAGGCCATAAACTGCAGATTGGAAAACAACATAATAGATCAGGTTCTGAAAATGTCGGATTGTTGATTCTGCATAATGCCGCTTGAGACCATTCCGTTCAAAACTTCTTTCCCGAATATAATCGATAGCATTCTCATAATCTTCCCTAGTATATTCGTCAATGCATTTCCCGTTATGATTATCCAGAGCCGGAAGAATGATATCGTTAAATTCTCTTTCGTATTTTCTGCGTGTCTCATCATTCCAATTTGCAGCTATATGCTTATATCTATACTCAAGTGCCCCACAAAAGGTATATTTTGTCCCTTCTTGCGTGCTAATGGTTCTTATCCAAGCTTTGCTTATCAATGTCATGTTTTATCAGTCCTCATAAATGGTCAAGTTGACATTCAGACCATGATCGCTCTTAAGCATTACATGAGCATCTGAATCAGATTTGTTTTCGATTACTAAATCGATTGAAGCATTACCGGACTCATAAGGTCCTACTTTTCGTGCGAATGGTCCTTCCTGTTCTCCAAATGATGGTAAAGATAGTTTGCTCCTGGTTATCATTTGCTCATATTTGGTTTCCCAACGTCTAAGTTTCTGGATTATTCCTATTTGGATATAGTCATTCGAATAATCACAATAATGACGCGAAAATGTGTCCGGTGCATCAATGCCAAGGATATAATTGATTTCTCCAATAGTCATAAATGCGCTGTGATTAGCTTTGTCACGAAAATTGGTTTGGAATATATCCCCGTGATAACGGTTAAAGTCGGTGGCAAGATCATTTTTGTCATCCGGAAGCACGATGATGTTTTCAGGTATTTTTGCGGATTTGATCAGTTCGTTTCCTGATTTGCTTATAGCGACTGGTTTACAGTGACCGATTCGCTTCATTTTTCTCATATCGGCAATACGCTCCTCACTGAGAACGATGGGACAATCGGTCAAGTATTCCTCACTGATACCGCTATTGATTAATAAGCGCTTTCGGGCTAACAGAAGAATCGTTAGAACGTGAGCTGAAGGCACTATTCGGAACCGTTTCCAATTTTGCTTTTCTGCGTGCAGCATGATCCTTCCGTTCTGATCTACAAACTTCGTTATAAAGAATTGATAATTATCCGTTCCTGCAATCGGCCTGAAATCACACCATTTCAAAGCTGCAACTTCTCGGATCGACATACCGGTAAACAGCCTGATTCCTGTTGCAAGCAACAAGCTTTTCTCAGTACAAAGCATGCCGCTTACGGCGTGGGAACCAATTATTGCCCGATATATGTCTTCCTCTTCTTTTTCAGAAAAATGCTTTTTGACCAGCGCATTTCTAACATCTTGTTGTCTTTCAGTAGCTCTTTGCGAGTATTCCGATATATATGATTCCAGTGGATTGAACATAATAAGTTTCAGCTTCATTGCCGTCCTGAACAAACAATTAAGCTGATCAACATATACAAAAGGTAAATCTTCGACCGGTACACCTATTGTTTCTGCTAAAGCCTCAAGGATAATCTCACCGGATTGTATCTGGGGAATAATGTTTGCTGCTTTAGGATTAATGAACAGGCGTCTCATTAAGTCATGGTCATATTTTGAAGAATCGGCAATGGTATTCCAGCAGTAGAACCACAACGTCTTGAGAGTAACTGGTTTGTTTCCTATATACTTTTTCTCGATATCCGACCAGATTATCGGATATAATTTATTATCAAACGGGATGCTTTCTAGAGATTTTTTCACATCTTCTTCTGATGATGCACGCAAACCTTTCTCAATATCGGGAGAACACTTCTTGCCCCATAGCTTTGGCTCTATACTCCTTATTTCTCTATAGTATGCAATTCCGGCAAATTTGTTTTTTCTTCCCGAATAAACCTTATAAAACAAAGAAATCTCTTTTGAGAATTGGTACTCAACTGGTTTTTTATATACAGGTTTATGCTTTCCTCTGGCCGGATTGGATGCTTCTTTCCAACAAGCCATAATGGTTTTATCAGTTTTCAGATAGTGTTCTGACTCTATTTTTACTGTTTCGTCTGAAACAGTAAAAATCATGTTTTTGCGGTCAAATGATGAGTTTTTTATCGCAATCTCATCATTTTCACCCTTTTCGAAAGTTATAAGCAACTTCTTTTTGGGAGTCGAGTTTGTTGCTGACGGGTCAACTATCAGCACCTGGCTGATTGAAAAACCGTTGTTTTCAAGATCCAGACGGTTATTGTATACAGGATTATCAAACCATACGTTAGGTAGCAAGCCGATGATTTTTGTATCAGCATCGCAGCCGGATAAGAATCCCAAGAGTTTGTGGGACTGCAAAACATCCTGATCACGATTTACAAATAATACTGCATCTAGCTCTTTTAGCGTTGATAACTCATCAAAGGTTAAGAATGAGGATTCCGGGAACTGGATTTGATACAGTTTGGCTACGGTTTCATCTGTGACTGCGTAGATTTTCTTTTTGCAGGCACAATTGGATTCCTCAAAAGATAGGATCATCTCAGGCGTAGGATTGATAATCAAAGCATTGTCGTTTTCCGTCACGTTCTCGATAAAGAGAGGCAGAAGATATCCTATTTCAAAGTCAGAGTCATTTCTGCTTTTATTGGCATAAAAGGCAGCACTAATAACTTCCGTTGGCAATTCATCCTTAAGTTTCATTGCGGCGAATCTGAATAAAGTCTCATCTGTTGAGACTCCGCTTTCGATTTCGTGACCTTCAATGCCTTTATAATAATATGCCCATGGATTATCAGCCTTAACAAGATGATTCCCTTTGGATTTGACAGCCAGATAATCAGTCAGGAAGACCGACATCGGGGTATGCTTCTTCCGGTAAGCATCAATCGACTCTTTAATAGTGCCGTTCGTTTTTACAGATATGCAGTGCAGTTCTTTTGTTCGAAAAGCTATTTTCATGACCAATGCCCTTTAAAGACCATGTAAGATCGTGTAAAATTACCATAATAACCAAAATAATTATGGATAAACTAATTATAAAATTATGGCACTTTTGGGTCAATGTTGGGTCAAAAGGCAAGAAAAATCCCTAAAAGCCCTTTGTTTATAAGGCTTTCAGGGATTTTGACTTTACTCGTATTCTACCGTAGCAGTCGGCTTCGGCGTGTAATCGTAGAGCACGCGGTTGATGCCGGGAACCTCGTGAGTGATACGTTCTGTGATCTTGCACATGAGATCATAGTCGATAGGTTCAACAGTGCATTTAACTACGTCTGTCGTGTTGATCGCACGGACGATGCAGAGCCACTCGAATGCTCTCTTGCCGTCCTTGATGCCTGTGGACTTGAAATCGGGAACGACAGTGAAATACTGCCATACCTTGCCTGCGAGGCCTGCCTTTTCGAACTCTTCACGGAGGATCGCATCAGACTCTCTGACTGCTTCGAGTCTGTCTCTTGTGATGGCACCGGGGCATCTTACGCCGAGTCCGGGACCCGGGAAAGGCTGACGGTAGACCATCTTGTCGGGAAGACCGAGAGCAGAACCGACCACGCGGACCTCATCCTTGTAAAGATACTTAACGGGCTCAACAAGCTCGAAATCGAGTTCCGGAGGAAGACCTCCGACGTTGTGGTGAGCCTTGATCCCCTGCTCACTTTCGAGAATGTCTGGATAGATGGTTCCCTGTGCAAGGAAAGCAATACCGTCAAGCTTAGCAGCTTCTTCAGCGAAGACCTTGATGAACTCTTCGCCGATGATGTGACGTTTCTGCTCGGGATCGGTAACTCCTGCGAGAAGATCCAGAAATCTGTCTACTGCATCAACATAAATGAGGTTTGCGCCGAGCTCGTCCCTGAAGACCTTGCAGACCATCTCAGGCTCGCCTTTGCGGAGGAGACCATGGTTAACGTGAACGCAGACAAGATTGCTGCCGATCGCCTTGATAAGAAGTGCTGCAACTACCGAAGAATCAACGCCGCCGGAGAGTGCGAGGAGAACCTTCCTGTCTCCAACCTGCTCTTTGATCGCCTTGATCTGATCGTCAATGAAAGCGTCAGCCAGGGCTTTTGTATTGATCCTCTTAAGGGATGCGGGTCTTACGTCTGCCATATGTAAAGCCTCCGATGTAAAAAATATTAACTAAATCATTTTACAATATTGTGCAGAAGTTTAGGGTTACAAATGATAAAATCAGACAAACCTTTTTATTATTTTCAAGGAGAATAATATATATGCGTAAGACAAAGATCATCTGCACCATCGGCCCCGCATCTGATAACGAAGAGACATTGTCAAAGATGTGCGAAGCGGGAATGAACGTCGCAAGACTTAATTTTTCGCATGGTACACATGAGCAGCATCAGGAGAAGATCGACCTCATCAAGAGAGTCAGGAACAAGATGAACCTCCCTATCGCCATCATGCTCGACACCAAGGGTCCTGAGTACAGGATCGAGACGTTCAAGAACCACAAGGTCGAACTCGTTGACGGTCAGACTTTTACTCTTACAACAGACGATATCGAAGGTGATGAGACAAGAGTTTCAGTCACATACAAGCTCCTTCCCGAGCAGCTCAATCCGGGTGACAGAGTCCTCATCAACAACGGACTCGTCATTCTCGAGGTAAAGGGTGTTGCAGGAACAGACGTTATCTGCGATGTAGTCGTAGGCGGCGTTCTTTCCGATCAGAAGTCAATGAACTTTCCGAACAAGGTAATGCAGGGTCCCTTCCTCAGCGAGCAGGATAAGAGCGACCTCCTTTTCGGTATCAAGAACGACATCGATTTCGTTGCCGCTTCATTCGTATCCTGCAAGGAGGACATGATCGAAATGCGCGAATTCCTTGACGCTAACGGCGGCGAGGACATCGAAGTAATCGCAAAGATCGAGAACCGTGCAGGCGTTGACAACATCGATGAGATTTCCGAATACTGCGCAGGCATCATGATCGCAAGAGGCGACCTCGGCGTTGAGATTCCTTTCCACGAGGTACCCAGCGTTCAGAAGCAGCTCATCAAGCGCTGCAGACTTTTAGGCCGCAGAGTTATCACCGCTACAGAGATGCTCGAGTCCATGATCAACAACCCGAGGCCTACGAGAGCTGAGATCTCCGACGTTGCAAACGCAGTCTATGACGGTTCTTCAGCCATCATGCTCTCAGGCGAATCAGCTGCAGGCAAATATCCTGTCGAGGCAGTCCAGACAATGTCCCAGGTTGCCGAGTACACTGAGATGCACATCAACTACAGGGACCGCTTCTACAAGCAGGACTTCAAGATCAGAAACAACCTTGACGCCATCTCCCACGCAACATGCCAGATGGCCATCGATGTAGGCGCAAAGGCTATCGTTGTTCACTCCAGGAGCGGCGTCACCGCAAGAATGGTATCCCGTTTCAGATGCCCCATCGACATCGTTGGAATGACGACATCCGAAAGGATCTGGAGAAGGCTCAACTTAAGCTGGGGTGTCATCCCGATCCTCAATGAGGAATTCAATTCAACGGACGTAATGTTCTATCACGGCCTTAACGTTGCCGTAGACGTCCTCGGCCTCGAAAAGGGCGACAACGTCGTAATGACAGGCGGACTCATCAACGGCACAGCCGGAAATACCAACACCATCAAAGTCGAAACAGTCTGACACTTAACAAGCGGAGGGGGAACGGGTGACAGGCAGGCAAACAGCTCTTTATGTTTTCAGGAAGGTCTTCGAGCTCATTGCGACACTCCTTCTAGTTTCGCTGTTTACTTTTCTGGCTTTTTCGGTAATCCCGGGTGATACTGCCCGCATCATGCTGGGCGCAAACGCCACGGAGGAGCAGGTTGAAGCTCTCAGGACCGACCTCGGTCTCGACAAGCCGCTGGCCGTCCGTTACATCACATGGCTCGGCGGTGCATTCACCGGAGATCTCGGAAACTCCACACAGTTCAGGACCGGCGTGGCAGGACTTATCGCAAGCCGTCTTCCGGTTACTCTCGGAATGAGTATCCTTGCCTTCATCATGATCGTCGCGATCTCTTATCCGCTGGCGATACTGAGTTCAAGACGTCCCGGCAAACTTGCCGATCAGATTTGTTCGGTATTGGGTCACGTGCTCTTCGCGATCCCGCCTTTTGTTCTGTCCCTCCTGCTCATACTGATCTTCGGCAGCATCCTTAAGAATTTCACCATCGGCAATTATGTCGCTCCAAATGTGGATTTCGGCATCTACCTGCAGAGTCTCCTGCTGCCCGCATTTGCTATCGCCCTGCCTAAGATCGCGATGACCTTCAAGTTCTTAAGATCATCCATCATCGAGCAGAAAGCCTCCGATTACGTTGCCACCGCAAAGAGCCACGGCCTTTCGGACATTAAGATCATGTTCAGGCATATCCTTCCGAATTCAAATGTGTCTTCGATCACCATAATCTCACTTGTCCTGTCTGACATCCTGGGCGGAAGCCTTATCGTCGAACAGGTATTCAACCTTCCGGGATTGGGGCGTCTGCTCCTTTCGGCAATATCCCAGCGCGACTTCCCGCTTCTGTCGGGAATAGTCTTCTATCTGGCACTCGTGACCGTACTGCTGTATTTCGCGGCAGACATCTTCTCGAGCCTGTCCGATCCGCGCATCAGGTTAAGTTAAACGGGAGGGTATGAACTTGAACAAGAACTCCGTATCCGCCCGCTCGAAAAGATTCTACATAATCGGACTCATTCTTCTGTCCGTAGTGGTCATCGCTTTCCTGGTATCGCTTTTCTGGACACCTTACGATCCTTACACCACAGATGCGGCATCAAAGCTCCTGCCTCCTTCGGCGGCTCATCCTTTCGGAACGGATAACTTCGGAAGAGATGTCCTTTCGAGAGTAATGTGCGCTGCGAAGTTCACGGTCTTCATCTCCGTTGCAGGCGTATCCATAGCATTGATCTTGGGAACCGTCACCGGCCTTCCCGCAGGATATTTCGGCGGGCTGACCGACAGATTCATAATGTTCATCAACAACAGCATCATGTGTTTCCCCGGCATACTCCTTGCGCTCGTTGCAGTCGCCGTTTTCGGTGCTTCGATGTTCAACGTCGTCTGGGCACTTGGCCTTGTTTTCGCGCCGACTTACGCGAGGGTCTACAGGTCCGGAACTATCGAGATCAAAGAATACGATTACATCACTCATGCCCGCGTAATGGGCATCAGACCCGGAAGGATAATGATCATGCACATCCTCCCGAACCTCGTTCCGCAGCTCCTTCCGGCAACGGTAATAGGACTTGCGAACATGACTCTTTTCGAATCGGGAATGAGTTATCTGGGCTTAGGCGTTCAGCCGCCTGACGCTTCATTCGGCAAGATGCTCGCTGAAAGCCAGGCATACATAAGAGTCGCTCCATGGCTCGTCATCTTCCCTTCGATGATGCTCGTCTTCTACATTCTGGGACTCTATTTCGTTTCAGAGGGCATGAGAGTATCGTTCACGAAAGGAGGCGGTTCCTGATGGCCAGACACATACACGTCGTTAAGGTTCACCACCTCACTCTTTCGTTCCCGACAAGGAAGGATCCCAACCCGAAGCCCGTATTAGATGACGTCGATTTCGGCATAAGGGACGGTGAGATCCTAGGTCTCATCGGCAACTCAGGAAGCGGCAAGACGATGACATCACTTGCGATAGCGGGACTTCTCCCCGAGGGTGCCCGCATCACCGGAGGCTCGATCAAATTCCAGGGCGAGGATCTTCTTACGATGGATCCCAAAGCCCGTAGAAAGATGCTCGGAAGCGACATCGGCATGATCTTCCAGGAGCCTTCGACCGCATTGGATCCGCTCATGAAAGTCGGAAAGAATCTCGATGAGGTTCTTGTCGTTCATGGCATCAAAGACCCGAAACAGCGCCGCGAGAGCATCATCAAGATGATGTCCACGGTCGGTTTCGTTAACCCTGAAGAGATCTACGAACGTTATCCGCACCAGCTCTCGGGCGGCCAGCGTCAGCGCGTCCTCATTGCAGGCGCTGCTCTTCTTGCACCTAAGCTCCTCATCTGCGATGAACCCACGTCGTCACTTGATACGGTCACGACCGTGCAGATCTTAGACCTTCTCAAAGACCTCTGCAGGAAGCTTCACATGACGATACTCTTCATATCACACGATCTCTCCGCAGTCAGGAATTTCTGCGACAGAGTCATGGTAATGAAGGACGGAAAGATCATAGACAAAGACACTACATCGGATATACTTAACAATCCGAAAAACGCATATACGGCAGAGCTCCTCACCAGCGCGAGGCTCGATCCGAGAATGCTCGGCATAGAGCGTGCACACGTCGACTACTCATCAAGTCCTGTGCTTACAGCCAAAGGCATTACCGCAGGATACCGTGACAGAGGATTCGGGAAAAGTTTTGAAAATAAAGTCCTCAAGGGCGTTGACCTTGAGATTTATCCTCATGAGATCTTAGGACTCATCGGAAGCTCGGGATGCGGAAAGACAACCCTCATCAGATCGCTTCTGGGACTCCTGCCTCACACCGGAACGGCAACCGTTTCGGGAAAGCGCACAGGCGCGGTCTTCCAGGATCCTGTCTCATGTTTGAATCCTGCTCACACCGTTAAATGGCATCTGAACGAAGCGCTGCGGGTATACGAAAAGAAGCTTACAAACGAAGAACGCATGGCAAAGATAATCGCTGCGCTTGAAGAAGCAGGCCTTAATGAAGACTTCCTTCTGAGAAAGCCGCATCAGCTTTCAGGAGGCCAGAGACAGCGTGTCGCGATCGCGATGTGTCTCATAATGAACCCGGGTCTGATAATCGCAGACGAGCCTTTCTCATCACTTGACGCAAGTTCGTCAGCGGAGATCTTAAAGCTCCTGACAGACATCAACCGCGAGCGCGGAACATCCTTCCTGCTCGTAACTCACAACATTCATATCATAAGGCAGATAGCTCCGCGCGTAGTAGTTATGCATGACGGAAAGATATGTGAATCAGGTCTGACAAACGAAGTATTGAGCAATCCGAAAGCCCCCGCGACGATCAGGCTGCTCGATGCCGAAACAAAGCTTCACGGAGCATGACACCAATTAAAAATATCTACAAAATTAAGGACGGCTGCCTCAGGAGAAGCAGCCGTTCTTAAGGGTGATCTATATAAAGCATTCACTTTATATTGATTACATTGTACTAATCTGAATTGTTAAGTTCTTCACCAAATTGAAGACAAATTTCGACAAAAATATGAACTATGGGTTAATGAACACATTGTGTTTCAGGCAATAAAAAAGGGGAGATCAGATCTCCCCTTTGAAGTTTTCAGTCAAGTGATCAGCTGAGCTTGATCTTAAGTGCACTCTCGATGTCCTGAGCGGAAACAACCTTTGTCTTTTTACCGTTCCAGAAATCATTTCCATTATCTACTTTACAATTCTGGCAGATCCAGTACTTACCGTTGTCAACACCGGAGAGGTCGATCAGATATGAGCCGTCAGCCTGCTTCTTGATCACGATGTCAGTAACATCATTGGAATTGTTGTTGCCTGCATTCAGCTTGATAGTAACTGAATCACCATTGACGCTGTAGCTGATAGGGCCTGCTGTGCCTGATCCTGCAGTTGTTAAAGAAGGAGCTGTAACAGTGATAGCACCGCCGCCACCCTGCTGGCCGCCTCCCTGTGCCTTGGTGGTCTCTGTAGGCTTAGAAGTATCGCTCGGCTTAGTGTCACTCGGCTTAGTGTCGCTCGGTTTGGTAGGCTTCGGATCTTCCTTCTTCGTTTCTGTCGGCGTAGGAGCTTCTGTCTGAGTAGGCTGATTATTTTCTGTTGCGCCTGTATTCAGCGTCTCTGTCTCGAAAGGTTCGTTATTAACCATACCTTTCTTCTTATTAACCTTCAGAACGGCGTCAGCTTCAAAGTTGGCATTGTTTGCAACGGCACGGCTTGCAGCAGCCTGTGAACGGTTAACCATTGATGCGATACCGATCATGGTAGCACCGGAGAGGATAACTATGATTGCAACGACCAGTAAGATCTCGGCTAATGAAAAGCCTTTTTTGTTCTTCAATAAGTTCTTCATAACGATCACACCTTCTCTCTTTCTAAATTAAACATCCCACATGCCTTGATTATAAAAACTGTTTCTTCATTATTCAATCACATTTCTTCACAATTCAATAAAGTATCAAATAATAAACCATAAAGAATGTGTTACGAAATCATTTCCTTAGCTGATTTTATCAATAAATCCCTGCTATTTGTTATATCTCCGTCCAGATAACGCTCGAAAAGCGCATCCAGTATCTTCCCTACTTCAGGCCCCTTCGGACAGCCCAGAGCGATTATGTCATCACCCGAGATCTCAAGGTCTTTAGAAGCAAAAACAGCTCCGCTCTGTTTCAGTTCATCCGCGATCACTGACATGTACTCCAGCTTTTCGAGCCTCTTCCTTCCGAGTTCCGAATGGGCCATGATGTCGGCTTTTTGGAGTACTTTGAGCTTTTCATACAGATCGGGACCGACTTTGCAGAGGACCTTGTGGACCGCAGGTCTTTCGGGAGGAGTATAGACGTCATGGAATTCGACCAGCCTGCAGACTTCCTCTGTGAAACGTTTCGGGTACTTTAAACCGGTCAGGACTCGTTCCGATATCCTTCTGCCGGCTTCCGGATGGCCCTTCATGTGGGCTACCCCGTTTGCGTTGATCCTGAAGCATTCAGGTTTTCCCAGGTCGTGCAGCAGGGCTGCCATCGCCAGAACGGGATCTCTTGAAGGCCGGGCTCCCTCATGTTCTTCAAGCGGAATACCGTCCAGGACAGCAAGTATATGTTCCAGACAGTTCCTGTCGTGAAACTTAGTACGCTGGTCAAAGCCGTGGCAGAGAGCGATCTCCGGAATGATCACGCTCATTATCTTCCAGCAGCGCCTGATCACGGAGGATGTATGCATGCCGCAGACGATCCCCGTCAGTTCGGTTGCTATCCTTTCGGCTGAGATCCTGTTCAGTTCACCGGCACATTTTTCCATGGCGATGAACGTATCATCTTCGATCTCAAAACCGAAACGGGAGGCAAATCTCATGGCGCGGAGTATGCGCAGGGCATCTTCGCCGAAACGTTCCTCAGGGTCGCCTACTGTCCTTATGATGCCCTTTTCGAGATCTTCCGTGCCGCCGGTAATGTCCTTTACGCTGCCGTCTTTTTCCATATATAAGGAGTTGACCGTGAAGTCCCTCCTCCTGACGTCTTCTTCAATGCTCCGGGTAAACCTGACCGAATCGGGACGCCTTAAATCCGAATACTCTCCGTCAACACGAAAGGCCGTGATCTCGATATTGCCCTCATCAGTGATCGCAGTTACCGTGCCGTGAACGCTCGCATTGTCTATGTGTCTGATGCCGGCGGCCTCAAGAACTCTTATGGTTTCATCGGGGTAAGATGACGAAGAAATGTCAAAATCGTGGGGGTTCAGGCCGAGGAGCATGTCTCTTACCGCTCCTCCGACTATGTAGGCTTCATATCCCGAAGACTCCAAAAGGCCCAGTATCATTGATACAGAGCTGGGTATGGGATAGTTTCCACTGCGTCTTTCATTAACCCCTGAAACCATGCGCAAATTATATCAAATCGTAATATTTAAAGAATATGTATTACCTTAAAATTATTATATATTTTTGTTTCAGGGGGACGCCATGTATCTTACCAAGGAGCCAGCAGGCATTGAGTCAGTCGTATTCGAAGAAAATACCCTCAAGATCAGATGCGGATGCCGAACTTTCGAACGCGGCATCACGTCCGGCCAGAAACGTCAGATCCCGGTTCCCGGCAAGATGATAATCGAGCTGTTCTCACCCGTAAGCAAGGTAATATCAGTCAGGATAAAGAACCATAATGTAACTCCCCGTGCAAAGCGTTCCACGCTGTTTGACATAAGGCCAAACAATACGGGCGAGGTCGAGCAGAATGACAACGAGATCATATTCAAGACAGGCGGGCTTGAAGCAAGGATCCCCAAGAGCGGAAATTTTACCATCAGGTTCTACTATGAAGGAGTCCTCCTGACATACGGAAATCCTGACGAAGGCATCGTCTATAAGACAAACGCCGGCGCAGGTTCCGATTACAAAGTCGACGTCTCCTCATCAATGATCGGCGCATCCATGATGATGTTCCATAACGAAAAGATATACGGCCTGGGCGGCGCTGCCAGTTCGATAGTAAGAAACGGTTCATCCGTCAGGACAAACCGCTGCGGAAGACTGATCGGAACCGAAGGCATTCCTTTCTATATCTCAACATCAGGCTACGGTCTCCTGGTAAACTCAGCGGGCAGCACGGCGTTCCACATCGGAACGGACGGGCTTTCGGCTTCGTTCTGCACCAGGAACGAAAGCCTGGAGTTTGACATCATGGCCGGCGATGACATGAGTGCCATTTTCGGTGCTTATTCGCAGATCACCGGACTCTCAAATCCCGCGCCCGAAACATGCGCCATTGGTGCTCCCGTTATCCTGGACAGCAGTTTCCGTTCATCGGCAGACTCAGTCCTTAATGCAGTCGCGAAAGCAAAAGACGCAGGACTTCATATCAGTGAAGTCTGGCTCGGGAACACATGGCATCCCCAGTCCGATCCGTTCGGCTTCGACTGGGATAAGTCAAGATTCCCCGAACCCGAGCAGTTTGCGCGCGCACTTCACGAATTCGGAACACTTCTTTGCTTATCCGTAAATCCTTACATATCAGAGAATTCCTCCCAATATGATGACGTTCTCGACGGAGGATGCCTCCTGTCAGACAAGAACGGAAACGCGGTGCTCTGCGATACGCCTTCCGGAAGCGTCGGCATCATTGACGTGAGAAATCCGCAGGCCAGAAGCTGGCTGATCAACGCATTGGACATGATCGCGAAAAAGGGATGCGACAGATTTGAAGTCGACTACTGCGGCGCATACAGCGACATCTATGCCGATGCGATCGGCGAACGCGGAGAAGAGTACATGGCTTCTTTTGCGGAAATAATCAATGCGGCCGCGGCTGATACCATCATAAGAACGAGAGGCAGATTCGGAAGCTTCATAATCGCGGATTCCGTCAGCGCAGGAGACAGAAAGACATTCTTCCGCAACGTAAGTCCGCAGTGCACACCCGGATTCCCCGCACTCGCGGCAACGCTCCGCAACTCGATCTCATACGGCATGTCGGGTCTAACTTCGGTCAACATCGATGTCCCCGATATCGCAACGCAGGATCCTCTTCTTTTCACGCGCTGGCTTCAGTTTGCAGCTTTCGCACCGCATTTCAGGCTCCACTGCACCAATTCGATCGCAGGCGGAGATCCGTCCGCTTTTTCGCAGCTCAAGATGCTGACAGAGATCAGAACGGGCCTTGCCCCCTATCTCTACTCGACCATCTGTGAAGGCATCAAATACGGCATTCCGGCGATGCGCGCAATGGTAATGGAATTCCCCCATGACCTTGCGGCCATGGGCGCGGAGAACCAGTACATGCTCGGTTCCTCGCTGATGGTCTGCCCTGTCCTTACCAGGAACGGACAGGTCGCCGTTTACATTCCTTCCGGCATCTGGACGGATTTCATGACCAGGGAAAAGATCCGCGGACCCAAGTATCTCGTAAAAAACGTCGATCCTGATACCATCCCCGTTTTCGTGCGTCCTAACTCGATCCTCGTTACAAGGAGTTCTGATTCGCACCACGAGACGGGAATACTGGACGGCCTTACCTTCACATGTTTCGAGCTTGCTCCGGGTTCTGTCACAGGATGCGAGGTCTTCGGTGAGGACGGACACACTTCAGGTGTTATCAGGATCACGACAGGCAGCAACAGGATAACCGTTCATACTGACGGCTTCGGGCGCAACAAGAGGATAGTCCTTTCAGACATCGTCAACGTTGTAAGCGTATCCGAATCAATGCCCGAGCAGACACAGTTCGGTACCATGATCGAGTTCTCCGGCAACGAACTGATTATAGGGCTCGGCTGATAATTACTGATTCAGAAAATCGATGACATCACGGATATAATCACCGCAGACGGGCTCGTTCAGGAGTTCGTGGCGGTATGGTCCGTAGTTTCTCGCATGTGCACGCGCACCGTAATGCTTCATTTTAGAGATGATCTTCTCAACGCCTTTGCCGTAACTTCCGACCGGGTCTTCGTTCGCGTATGCGAAAAGGCACGGCGATTCGGAAAGGTTTCCGAAAGCCTTTGAACTCTGGATAAAGCTTACGTAATTGAAGAGCACGGAGAATCCCCCGTTGGTAAAACTGAAGCCGCACAACGGATCTTCAATGTATTCCTTCACAGATTCAGGAACCGTTGAAAGCCAGTCAAAAGGCGTAGACGGGTTCTCTATGCGCTTGCAGTAACTTCCGAATGCGATCGCGTCGAGCAGCCTGTTTTGCTTTTTCGCGCAACCGAACAGGCACGCGGTCCCCGCCATAAACCTTCCGAATCCGACTGCGGGATTGGGACCGATCGTAGAAGAGAAAACAAACTTGGAAAACTCGCAGGCATATTCAGGCGTCGAAAAGATCGCGCGTGCGACAAACGATCCCATCGAATGGCCGTAAAGGTAGTACGGAACATTTTCGCCGAATCTTACGCGGGCAAGCCTGTGCATCTCCATGACATCCTTAAGAGTATCTGAAGCAGCCCTCCCGCCTTTTCCAAAATAGCCTTTCGGATAGCCGATGCCTTCGTTGAGCTCATATGTCTTTCCGTGTCCCTGCATGTCTATTCCGCAGACATGGAAACCGGCAGCGTTCAGGTTTTCGATGAATTTCTCATAACGTGAAAGATACTCCGCCATTCCGTGGCAGATCTGAACGACGCCCCTGATCTCACCGGCAGACGAAGGATAATAGAACCCCGCTATCTTTGCTCCGTTTCCGTTAGCGGCATCAAAAACAACTTTCTCGCACTGTAGTCCTGACATACGAAATCCTTTCCGTTTGCGGTTATTTTAACATCTTCGTGCCAACAATAAAAAAAGAGAAAAATAATTAATGAAATCTAATATAAATATATATAATATATCTCAAAATAATAATGTGCTTTCCCCAAGGAGGACTTGGATCATGTTTGAGATCGTATCCAAAAAGCATCTCGGAGCGAATGTCTGGCTCATGAAAGTCGTTGCACCGCTTGTTGCGGGTAAGGCAATGCCCGGTCAGTTCCTCATCGTCCGCGTTGACGATGAAGGCGAGAGGATCCCTCTCACCGTTTGTGATTATGACCGCGAAGAAGGAATCGTCACCATCGTTTTCGCGATCGTCGGCGCAGAGACCGAGCGCATGTCTTATCTCAGGGTCGGCGACCGTTTTGCCGACATCGTAGGTCCTTTGGGAAGGCCTTCCGATCTCGTGGATCTTCCTGTTGAAGAACTCAAAAAGAAAAAGATACTCTTCATCGCGGGCGGCGTAGGCACGGCTCCCGTTTATAACCAGCTCAAGTGGCTCCATGACAACGGCGTTGACGTTGACTGCATCCAGGGCGCCAGGAACAAGGATCTTCTCATTCTCGAAAACGAGATGAAGGCAGTTACGAAGAATCTCTACTTTGCTACCGACGACGGTTCCTACGGCATCCACGGCAATGTCTGCGTTGCCCTCCAGCAGCTTTGGGACGAAGGCATCCGTTACGATCACTGCGTCGTCATCGGACCTGTCGTCATGATGAAGTTCGCATGCCAGCTCACCAAAAAGCTCGGCATCCCCACAGTCATTTCTATGAACACGATCATGGTTGACGGAACCGGAATGTGCGGAGCCTGCAGGCTCCTGGTCGGCGGCCAGGTAAAGTTCGCCTGCGTTGACGGTCCTGAGTTTGACGGCTGGAAAGTTGATTTCGATCAGGCAATGCAGCGTTCCCGCCTTTACAAGACCGAAGAAGGCAGGCTCATGCTCAAACTCCACGAAGGCGACACGCATCACGGCGGATGCGGCGTCTGTTCCTGATAATCGAAACTGGTAAGGAGAAGTAATATGAAAGTAGATGTTTTAAAGAAAGTACCGGTTTCCGAGCAGGATCCCAAGGTCCGCGCAACCAATTTCGACGAGGTCAACCTCGGTTATACAAAAGAAGAAGCGATGGCTGAAGCCACACGCTGCCTTAACTGCAAGAACGCACGCTGCATCAGCGGATGCCCCGTCAACATCAACATCCCCGCATTCATCGCAAAGGTAAAGGACGGCGATGTCGAAGGCGCTTACGGAGTCATCTCCCGGTCTTCCGCGCTCCCTGCCGTCTGCGGACGTGTATGCCCCCAGGAAACTCAGTGTGAAGCCCAGTGCATCCGCGGCATCAAGGGTGAAGCAGTCTCCATCGGCCGTCTCGAAAGATTCGTTGCCGATACCGCGAAAGATCTCGGCATCAAGCCTCAGCTCCCTGCTGACATGGTAAAAAAGAACAAGAAAGTCGCTGTTATCGGCGCAGGCCCTTCAGGTCTTACCTGTGCAGGCGACCTTGCAAAGATGGGTTATGACGTAACCATTTTCGAGGCTCTCCACAAAGCCGGCGGCGTTTTGGTCTACGGTATCCCGGAGTTCCGTCTCCCCAAAGAGAAAGTCGTTGCAAAGGAAGTCGAGAACGTTAAGGCATTAGGCGTTAAGATCGTGACTGACGCTGTCATCGGCCGTTCACTTACTATTGATGATCTTTTCGAGAAGGAAGGATTTTCCGCTGTCTTCGTTGGTTCCGGCGCAGGTCTTCCACGTTTCATGAACATCCCCGGCGAACAGTCGCTCGGCGTATTCTCCGCTAATGAGTACCTCACGAGATCCAACCTCATGGGTGCTTTCTCAGAAGATTCACGCACGCCCATCATGAGAGCAAAGAAGGCTGTCATCGTAGGCGGCGGCAACGTTGCAATGGACGCTGCCCGTACCGCAAAGAGACTCGGCGCTGAAGTCCACGTCGTTTACCGCCGCTCGGAAGCTGAGCTCCCCGCACGTGCTGAAGAAGTACATCACGCAAAGGAAGAAGGCATCATCTTTGACCTGCTCACCAACCCCGTTGAGATCCTCGCAAATGAAGAGGGATGGGTTACGGGCTGCAAGTGCATCCGCATGGAACTCGGCGAACCTGATGCTTCCGGCAGAAGAAGTCCTGTTGAGGTTCCGGGTTCAGAGTTCATCATCGACTGTGATGCGGTCATCATGTCCCTCGGCACTTCACCCAACCCGCTCATCAAGACAACAACTGCTGGCCTTGAAGTCAACAAGCGCGGCGGAATCATAGTCAATGAATCTGAGATGACCACGCGCGAAGGAGTCTTCGCAGGCGGCGATGCCGTCACCGGTGCTGCAACCGTAATCCTTGCGATGGGCGCAGGAAAATCTGCCGCCAAGGGCATCGACGAGTATCTTTCCAGGAATTAACTGACAGATCAACTTTGAACTGAGCGTAACTTACATGTTTGCGATAACTGATGCAAACCTGTAGGTTCCGTCTTCATATTGAAGGATGTAATACCCTATCCTGCATCCATAGGTATAGTATTCATATTTCTTTCCGAGCTCTTCCCTGCTCGCCTTGGGGAGCTCGTACAATACGCCGTATCTGGTTACCGCGTTTCCTTTGATGTCCGTTGTCTGCTCAGGATCAGCTTCTTCCATTGTCTTCCTGATGCTTTCCTCACTGCCCTCCGGTAATGCTTGGATCAGCTCGTTGAGACTTGAGAATGCACGTGATTCCACCATATATTCTGAATCACGGAGTCCCCTGTCCGCATAACGTTCGATGATGTCTGCCGTGCCGGGCATGAGAGACTTATACGCATAATCAGTCTTCTGCTCCGCAGTCATCGGTTCATGGACATGCCAGCTCATCTGGTTTTTGAAGTGAAGTGCATATGTTCCAATGATCAGAACATGCGTGAGTATGATGCAGGATGCGATGATAAAACCTTTTTTCATAATTACTCCCCTATTCTGAAAGCCCTTTTCTGACTTCATATTACCACTTGCTATATTGATATTCAATTACTTTTTATCGTAATTCGATATATTCTTCTTAGCCGGTCATCGTTTTATGCATTTATTGCTATATCACCAAAATTTGCTATTTTAACCCGATAAATTTCTTTAGTACGATGGTTTGTTAACATTTTTAATAATTCGTTTAATTATATGTTCACAATTCCGCCTTATTTCAGGTATTTAGTAGCAGATTTTAGATGTTTTTAGTTGTTTTTCGTTAGATTATGGCGGAAATGTGATATAAAAATCGAATACTTGTTAACATTTCGTTCATAAACAGTGTAGTATAATGCCAGATTTGGTAAAACATTTCGGAGGAGGAGACAGGAAATGGTTCGCAAGATTAGCAAGAATTATTCAAATTCTGACATGCCTAAGACAGGATCCTATCCTGTTTTCTACGCGATCGGTCTTACAGGTCACAGACTCAAGATCTCAGTCCTACTGTTGATCGACGAGCTCAACCAGATCGACTTTGACGGTCTCTTAAGCCGTCTCGGCGGCGTCAGCAGGTTCGTCCTGATCAAGATGCTCCGCGATCTCGAATCTGACAGCGTGATCACGAAGACCATCTCCGGAAGCAAGGTCGGATATTCTCTTACCCTCACAGGCAAGCAGATCATCCCCATTCTCAATTCGATGAATGACTGAGGTATAAGGCGGAAACCCAACATAAACGAAGCACCCACATCATCTGCCCGTTACACAGCCAGACATAATTAACCTCTTTAAGTAATACGCACCTGTCATCTCTGCTCGGTACAGGTGCGTATTGCTTTTGAAATGATCCTTAAGATGATATTCAGAAATGTCTAAGTGCTTGTCTATGTTAAAGGGCTTATCTTAGACGTTGAGTTAGAATTCAAGGGAAAAACGGGAGAATTCTATGTATATGTCTAAGTAAAGATGCTTAACATAGACGTTAACTTAGTATTCCCGGACAGGACAAATAGACAGCAAAGCAAACAAAAAGCCCCGCTTCGCATTGAAGCGGGGCAATTCGTTGTGATCTTTATTACGCTATTAAGCGTTGCAGATAACGGAGAAATCCTCAGCCTTGAGGGAAGCGCCGCCTACGAGGCCGCCGTTGATGTCAGGCTGAGCGAAGAGACCGGCTGCGTTCTTAGCGTTGCAGGAACCACCGTACTGGATGGTGATAGCTTCAGCGCACTTCTCGCAGTAGAGCTCAGCGATGACGCCACGGATGAACTTGCAGACTTCCTCAGCCTGCTCGTCTGTAGCTGTCTTGCCTGTGCCGATAGCCCAGATAGGCTCATAAGCGATTGTGATCTGGCAGAGCTTGTCAGCAGGGATATCCTTGAAAGCGCCAACGATCTGACCCTTGATCCAGTCGAATGTCTCGCCTGCTTCACGCTGTGCAAGAGACTCACCGCAGCAGATGATAGGTCTTACGCCGTACTTGAGGAGAGCGAGAGCCTTCTTGTTGACTGTCTCGTCTGTCTCAGCGTTGTACTCACGTCTCTCGGAGTGGCCGATGATGCAGTAGTTAACGCCCATCTTAGCGAGCCAGAGAGGTGAGATCTCGCCTGTGAAAGCACCCTTCTCTTCGAAGTGGCAGTTCTGGGCAGCGATCTTGATGTTTGTGTATGCAGCAGCTTCAACTGCAGCAGCGAGTGCTGTAGCAGGAACACCGAGTGCGATCCTGGACTTTGCATCCTTAACGAGAGGCTTGAGCTCGTTGATGAGCTTAACAGCATCTGCAGGGATACCGCAGTTCATCTTCCAGTTGCCTGCAGCAAAGATCCTGCCGACCTTCTTGTCGTTGAGGCAATCGATACCGGGGAGGACCTTACCCTCGATGTACTCGAGAGAAGCGCCGCCGCCTGTGGAGATGTGAGTAACCTTGTCAGCATAGCCGAGCTTCTCGATAGCAGCTGCGGAGTCACCGCCGCCGATGATGGATGTGCAGTCTGCGTCAGCGATAGCCTGAGCGATAGCCTTTGTTCCGACTGCGAACTTCTCGAACTCGAAAACGCCTGCGGGGCCGTTCCAGATAACTGTCTTAGCGCCCTTGATAGCTTCGGAGAACTTAGCGATGGTCTCAGGTCCGATGTCGAGGCCCTGCCAGCCGTCAGGGATCTCCATTGTAGGAACTACCTTGCTGTTTGCGTTAGCATCGAAAGCGTCAGCAACAACCGTGTCTGTAGGGAGAAGAAGCTTAACGCCCTTCTCTTCTGCCTTAGCAAGGATCTCCTTTGCGAGGTCAACCTTGTCAGCCTCGAAAAGCGAATCGCCGATCTTGCCGCCCTGAGCGCCGATGAATGTATAAGCCATACCACCGCCGATGATGATGGTGTCAGCCTTGTCGAGGAGGTTTGTGATTACGCCGATCTTGTCGGAAACCTTAGCGCCGCCGAGGATGGCAACGAAAGGTCTTGCAGGATTGTCGAGTGCGCCGCCGATGAAGTCGATCTCCTTCTTGATGAGGTAACCGCAAGCGGAAGGCAGGAAGTTAGCAAGACCTGCTGTTGAAGCGTGAGCACGGTGAGCTGTACCGAATGCATCGTTTACATAGAGGTCAGCCATGGAAGCGAGCTCAGCAGCGAACTTAGGATCGTTCTTTGTCTCTTCCTTGTGGAAACGGACGTTCTCGAGCATGAGGATCTCGCCGTCCTTAAGAGCAGCAGCCTTAGCCTTTGCATCTTCGCCGATAACGTCAGCTGCGAGTGTAACAGGCTTGCCGATAAGCTCAGCAAGACGGTCTGCAGCGGGCTTCATTGAGAACTTAGCCTCAGGACCGTTCTTCGGACGGCCGAGGTGTGAAACGAGGATTACCTTTGCGTTGTTGTCAACGAGGTACTTGATCGTAGGGAGAGCTCCCTTGATACGCTTGTCGTCTGTGATCTTTGTGCCTGTCTCTTTGTCGAGAGGTACGTTAAAGTCTACGCGGACAATAACTCTCTTGCCGGCTACGTCAAGGTCTTCAACGCTTTTCTTGTCATACATTGCCATGGATGCACACTCCTATATATATTATTTTGGTGTAAAACACTAACTTAAAAATTATACTCTTTGGCAGACCAATATTAAAGACGCAAAATCAGTCCTGATCACTCAGCGCTTCCCTTGAGTTTCCTGCCCAGAAGCGAGACTATTTCGTGTACTTTGAAGACTTTCTGGCCATCAACGTAGAATCTGAACAGTTCTCCGTCCTTGTCATAGATCTCAAAGTATTTTCCGTAAGAGGCAACGAGTCCTCTCATCGTGGCGATCTCGAAGATTTTGGTCTCCTTCGGGGCATCAGGGTTAAGTTCCCTGTTCTTATAACCTTTCATCGGCTTGCCCTTCTTGAAGGGGATTCCCTCCTCTGCCGGACAGTCTGTTCCCTGATATATGATCTCTTTATCGGTGATGGTGATGCGGCCCTTGCCGGTCTTTGCGAAAGTGAACCTGTCGAAGACCTTGAAAAGATCGGCATCCATTTCCATATGAAAATCGCCGGCCTTGAGCTCCTCGTTGATTATTCCGCGCTCCCATTCAGCCCACTTGTGGAGGTCATCGAAAATGACGCACTGCGGGTCAGCCTTTTCGAGAAGGCCCGTGGGCAGATATCTTACGGCGTTTCCACACTCGCAGCACTGGATAAGATCTCTCTTGCCTGAATCAAGGAACCTCATCGTGAACTCATGACCGCATCTGGGGCACGCGTAAGCGATGTTTTGGAGTCCTGCGGCTAGACGCTTGCTCTTGAACTCTACCTTGTGTTCCCTGTTCCACTCGTTCTCGTCGTAATTGACTGCATCGAGGATCTTCTGCTGAAGTTCTTCAACGGAGGATGCCTTGACCTCGTCGGAGTAGATCTTCTTTACGAATTCTGAAGTGATCCTGCCTTTTCTCATGCCGGACTGGGACCATCTGGGCCATGTCAGGTATGCTCCGTGGATATGCTCGATGTAGATGGAAGCTCCGGCCTTCTTTGCGAGCCTTGCGATTCCGTCGTCAAAAGCTACGGACTTGCCGTCAACGTGGCGGGTAGCCTCGGGATAGACGATAAGAACGCCGTTGCGCTTCATGACTTTCATCATGGCCTTGACGGCAGCGGTATCAACTACGAACTGCTTCTTGGGGATCGCGCCTCCGAGCTTGAACCAGTGGCCCCACGCAGGCGCCCTGAAAACGAACTCGCCCGTAACGAAATTGGCCGGCCTTGCCTTGGTCAGCTTGTTGGTGATCATGGGGTCGAGGTAGGACTCGTGGTTTGCGATGACGATGATCGGGCCCTCATGGTTTACGAACTCCATGTCGGGCTTGACCTTGATATGTGTGAATGCGCAGACGATCGGGACGATTATGCCCGATCCCAGGAAGCTGAAATAGAACGGCCTCGGGAAGCATCCGATATCATAATCGCGCGGTGCTTTCGCCCTGTCTCTTGCGGTTGTCGCGGGCTTTTCGCCCGTAGCAGGTGCCGCAGTCGGCTTGGTATTTTCTGACATCTATATATACTCCGAAAGATTACTGAATAATTAGGCGCGATTATTATACAAAGTTTGCCGCAGAAAATAAAGAGCACCCGGCTCGCAAATGCAATAGCCGGGCACTTTTCAGGTCAAATTTATTTTACTTGTCGGCAGTTTCCGCGCTCTTTTCCTCCGAAGGCTCTTCCTTCTTTGTCTCGAGCTCGCCGCCATCCTTGATCACGATGACCTTTCCGCCTTCCTCTGCGGCGCCGGAAGCCATAAGCGCATCAGGGTCTGTCGTCTCGACAGCATCAATGATCGCAAGGTGTCCGGGCTTGACGATGCCGTCGAGCATAGCCTCGGAGAACCGGTCTTCGACCATCGAAGTGATGACTCTCTTGAGCGGTCTTGCACCGTACTGGGGATCGTAGCCCTTACGTGCGATGAGCTCCTTCGCACTGTCAGTCATGCGGATCTCGATGCCGAGGTCCTTGATCCTCTTGCCGACCTGGTTCATCAGGATGTCAACGATCTTGATGAGAGCCGCCTTGCCGAGCATACGGAAGAAGATGATCTCGTCGACACGGTTGACGAACTCGGGCGAGAACGATTTCTTGAGTTCCTCGATGACGAGCTTCTTAGCCTCATCGTAGGACTTGCCGCCGTAAAGACCTTCTCTTGAAAGCTCGTCCGTATCCTTTTCATCAGCCATCGAGAAGCCGATCTTGCGGCCCTCGCCGCCGGTAAGCATCCTCGCGCCGATGTTGGATGTCATGATGATGATCGTATTCTTGAAGTCTACGACTCTTCCGTGACCGTCGGTGAGACGTCCGTCATCCAATACCTGGAGCATCGTATTGAAGATCTCAGGGTGAGCCTTCTCGATCTCATCGAAAAGAACGACTGAATAAGGATGTCTTCTGACAGCTTCGGTGAGCTGGCCGCCCTCGTCGTATCCGACATATCCCGGAGGCGCACCGATAAGCCTTGAGACATCGTGCTTTTCCATATATTCGGACATGTCGATCCTGATGAGAGCATTCTCGTTGCCGAACATGACTTCCGCAAGCGCCTTGGCAAGCTCTGTCTTACCTACACCGGTAGTACCAAGGAAGATGAATGTTCCGGAAGGTTTCTTGTCGTCCTTGAGACCCAGCCTTCCGCGGCGGATAGCCTTGGAGATAGCCGTGACTGCCTCATCCTGGCCGATGACTCTCTTCTGGAGTTCCGCTTCAAGGTTCTTAAGTTTATCCGCATCGCTCTCAGTAATCTTCTTGACCGGGATTCCCGTCCACTTTGCGAGAACGTCAGCGATATCGTCTACGTTGAGAGTGCCGGTAAAACCGTTCTTGTCAGGCTCAGACTTGGCCATGAGCTTTGCAAGACGGGCCTTGTCGGATTCCTCCTGCTCCTTGTATTTCTGGGCAGCCTCAAATTCCATGGCATCGGAAGCGGCTTTTTTCGCCTTTTCGATCTCTGCGATCCTGTCCTCAAGTTCTTTCTTGGCCTTTGAATCAGCATAGTTTATTCGCTTTGCGGCAGCTGCCTCATCGACAAGGTCGATGGCCTTGTCCGGCAGGAACCTGTCGGAAACATAACGTGATGAGAGCAGTACGGACTGCTCGAGAACATCGTCGGGGATGTGGACCTTGTGGTGATCCTCGTACTTCGGACGGAGGCCCTTCATGATGGCGATCGCATCAGGGATCGAGGGCTCCTCGACCATGACCTTCTGGAATCTTCTTTCGAGTGCGTGGTCCTTTTCGATGAACTTTGCGTATTCATCTAAAGTCGTGGCGCCGATAACCTGGAGCTCGTTCTTTGTAAGCAGCGGCTTCATTAAGTTTGCGGCATCCATCGATCCGCCTCCGGAACTCTCTCCCGCGCCGACAAGTGTATGGATCTCGTCGATGAAAAGAATGACGTTAGGATCTGAGACTGCTTCATCGAGCATGCCCTTGATACGCTCCTCGAAGTCACCCCTGTACTTTGAACCTGCGACCATGGAGCCGATCTCCATGCTGTAAACGACCTTGCCCTTGATGATATCGGGTACGTCGTTGTTAGCGATCTTGAGCGCAAGTCCTTCAGCGATAGCGGTCTTACCGACACCAGGGTCACCTACAAGGCAGGGATTGTTCTTCGTTCTGCGGATGAGGATCTGCATGACACGGTTGATCTCTTCCTCACGGCCGATGACCGGATCGATCTTTCCTTCCTTTGCGAGCTCGGTAAGGTTCTTGCCGAACTTATCGAGGGTCTTGTGTCCGCCCTTTCCGCCCTTGCGGTTTCTGGGCTGTGAAGATCTTCTTCCCTCTTCCCTTCCTTCGGGATCATCAGAGCCGCTGAAAGGATCGTCCGAATCTTCGCCGTCATCTGACATATTGTCGTTGAATGTGTTGATGATGGAATTTCTGAGTCCTTCCATATCTACTCCGGCAGATTCGAGTGCGTTGAAGATCTCGTTATGGTTGCTTACTCTCTTCGAAATGATGACAAAGAGCACATGCTCAGGTCCGACGGCACCCTTTCCGCCTGTTCTGCGGGAAAGCTCCGCGGCATTCGCAAAGATCCTTCTGACATCGATCCTGAGGTTTGAAAATGCCTTATCCGCAAGAGGCTTTACCGACTCTTCATCGATCTCG
Organism: Clostridiales bacterium; assembly: GCA_017478485.1. Lineage (GTDB taxonomy): Bacteria > Bacillota > Clostridia > Saccharofermentanales > Saccharofermentanaceae > Saccharofermentans. The sequence goes on from JAFVDI010000004.1 coordinate 29,915, forward strand.
TAATCGCCGTCGACGCCGAGCTTTTCGAGGATCGAGTTCACATTCGAAACGTTCTCCTCTATCGCTTCTTTGGCGGGTGATTCCGCAAGGCATAAAGCTGCGAAAAGTATGGTGTCCCTGATGAGTGAGGTGTGCCTCTCATCCGCGATAAGCTGTGAACACGCAAGTACGCGTGCGGTATCTTCGGATATCCTCATATCAATCATCTCCCTTCAGAATCTTCTTGATCCTCTCAGCCCTCTGTTTCTGGGCTGTCTGAGTATTGATCTCACCGCGGCGCTGCTGTTCCCAGCATACTTCCTGCGTGATCATGTTGAGCATCTTCCATTTGCAGTCGAATTCGCATGAATCGTCGTAATCCCTGTAGAGCCTTAACCAGCAGATCGAATCGAGCGCTTCTCTTCTGGACATCAAAGACGCGAATCTCATAAGTCCGTATGCTCTGCCGTAAAGGTCCTGCATCTGCGTTTTCTTCTTTGTCGCAAGCTGTTCGCGGCATGCGCGCTCAGCCTTGATAACGTCCTCAATGAGCATCTCGCCGCGCGCGAGGATCTCCTCCTCTGATACGCCGAGAGTGCTTACGCTGGCAATGATATAAACTCCTGATTCGTTGAGCTCGCCCTGCTCAGCGAAAGGATAGATCGTCCATTCGTACTGGCCGACTCTCTGTCTTAAAGCAGCGATTCCGCCTTCGGTCTTTGCGATCGCAGGAATTGCAACCGTATAAAGTATCTTAAGGCCTGTACCCGTCAGCTTAACGCTGGAGGTCAGGAAGCCGTATTTTTCGGAATAAGCGATGTCGAGTTTCTTCTCGAGCTCGACGGCAGCTTTCTCTGCCTGTCTGTAAATGCCGATGTCATGGCCGGGTGCCTGAGCCTTGACCGTAATGTGCTCGGAATTTCCTACCGCGATGCTGAGTCCGTAATCCTCGGTATAATAGATTGCCTTTCTGTCCGGCGCGAAAAGGAGCGAACCGTCGCGGCCCGAGATCTGCGCCTTCATGAGCGTTACGGCATCGCCGCTGTTGATGATGTCAGTTGCCATTCCGCCTGAAAAGACGTTCCTGTCGATCACGGAATCGACCTTCTTGAGCAAGCTGCTTGCATCCTTGTCATCCATCTTGGAAGGAAAATTATATCCTTTGACGTTACGGACGATGCAGGCTTTGGTCGAGAGGACTACATCCTCGTCAAGGCCTTCTTTCTCATACCACATCTTCATATCAGTTTCCTTCCTTTCTTCCCTTGAGTTCATCCCTGAGCTTTGAAGCAAGGATATAATCCTCATTCGCCGCGGCGAGCTTGATCCCGCTCTCAAGATCCTCGTCGCTTAACATTCCGAGGTCTGCCTTGGCAAGCTTTTCGAGCTTTCCGGCAGCGTCTTCTTCAGCTGCAGGCGCAGGTGCTTCTTCCGCCTTTTCGGAAGCGGGTGACTCTTCTTTTATTTCTTCATTCTTTGCGGGTTCTTCGTTCTTGATAACGGGCCCGCCGATCTTCTCGATGCCGGGGAGCTCTGCAATGCTGCCGGGCATCCTTCCGCCATATGTGCTCTCACCCTGCTGCTTGAACATCTCCTTGACGATGTAGTCATTGAAAGTGTTGTAGCACTCGATGCATCCGAGGCGCCCCTTCTTCTCGAAGTCCCTCAGCGTCATGCCGCACTTGGGGCAGGACAATGCGCTGTTTCCGAAATCAAGATCGCTCATCTGCATTATCGTGCTCGCGATCTCATCGAAAGGCGAAAATGCGGATCCCAGCATCTCTTCAGGGCTTCTTAAAAACTTGCCGTAACCCATGAGCCTGGCACAGTTCTCGCAATATGCGACATCATTTATCTTGATAATCTTGTTTGTGAGTTCTACTCCGCATCTTTCACATCTCATACCTTTTTCTCCTTTTTATTCGTCCGCGATCATTAGTCCGAGCAACGCATTTCTGAAAATATCAGCCCTTAGGACTGCCCTTATATCCGAATCAACCTTTGAAAGAGCCCTGTCAGAGACCGCCGCCATGATCGCCGTGCCCTCCTTGGGGGTTATCGCTCCGACGGATACCGCATTGGTCAGCAGCGTCTTCGCCTGCTGCTGCGACAGGTCATCTCCCACCGCATCAAGTATCGCCTGCAGATAATGATCGGGGCCGGCATGAGTCACACGTGTGATCGTGATCTGTCCGCCGCCGCCTCTCCTGCTCTCGACTATATAGCCGTTTCCGCTCGAAAACCTTGTAGAGAGGACATATGTTATCTGCGAAGGCACGCAGTTTGCCTGCTCGGCAAGCTGGCTGCGGCTGATGACAGCCTGGCCGTCGTTCTCATCGATCATTGTCTTGATCATCTGTTCAATGACATCAACAAGTCTCGCCATGAAATGCCTCCTTCCGTTCCTTCTTCCGCATTCGGCGGTTGTTTGATCAAATTTGATTTTGACTTTGACTATCTTTGACTAATCAGATTATGATACTCCTGCAGCCGGTTGTCAACAGATTTTTTGAGCGTTGTCCTGAGGTTCTTTCCTTGCTGTTCAGGACCGTTCCCGTTCCCTGTTTCGTCCTCACTTTTGGTTCAAACAGAGGACCAAATGGGGGATAACTGTCATTTTTGCCCTCTATTCCCTGTTTCGTCCTCACTTTTTACTCAAACAGAGGACCAAATGGGGAACGAGACCTTTTCCGCCCTGCCCTCCTTCCGAAAAACGCCCCAAAGAGAAAACCCCGCGGCCACAACCGGCCCCAGGGCTTGAAGCAGTATTGATCTGTCAGATTATTACTTATGATAAAGTTTCTTCGTCTGGTAAACAGGCTCGCATGTTACTTCTATTCCAAGCTTCTTGAGCATGTTGAGGTCAACGGATGAGAGCATCGTCGTGGAGTGCAGGTCACTGTGTTCGAGCTTGCCGATCTGCTGCATCGCGAGTTCTGCGACCGGATTTGTTGTAGCGCTGATCGCGAGAGCGATGAGAACCTCGTCAGTATGGAGACGAGGGTTGTGGTTGCCCATGTGGTTGATCTTAAGATCCGAGATAGGCTCGATAACGTTGGGTGAGATGAGCGGGATGCTGTGAGAGATCCCCGCGAGTGATTTAAGCGCATTAAGAAGCGCTGCAGATGCAGGTCCCAAAAGATCCGTCGTCTTTCCCGTAACGATCTGTCCGTCGGGAAGCTCCAGAGCTACTGCCGGACCTCCGGTCGATTCAGCTCTTACGAGAGCAGCGCCGATAACTCTGCGGTCTGACGTGTCGATGCCGCTCTTCTTCATGAGGAGCTCTATCTTGGTGACATCCGTCCCGTCGGAAAGTCCCTGGCGGACCGCAGCGCGTGCTTCGTAATAGCGCCTGATTATCTCCTGCTTTGAGGCATTGCAACAAGCTTCATCATCGGTGATCGCAAAGCCCGCCATGTTGACGCCCATGTCCGTGGGTGACTTGTAAGGGCTCTCGCCGAAGATCTTTTCGAAAATGGCGTTTACGACCGGGAAGATCTCAACGTCACGGTTGTAGTTGACGGTGGTCTTGCCGTATGCCTCAAGGTGGAACGGGTCGATCATGTTGACGTCTGCGAGGTCAGCAGTTGCCGCTTCGTATGCGACGTTTACAGGGTGCTGGAGCGGGATCGACCAGATGGGGAATGTCTCAAACTTTGCGTAGCCTGCCTTGATGCCGCGCTTATTCTCGTGATAGAGCTGTGAAAGGCAGGTAGCCATCTTTCCGGAACCGGGTCCCGGAGCAGTAACGACAACGAGCTTTCTTGTGGTTTCAATATAGTCGTTCTTTCCGTAACCTTCTTCACTTACGATAAGTGAGATGTCGGAAGGATAACCTGCGATGGGGTAGTGCCTGTATGTCTTTACGCCGAGGCTCTTGAGTCTTGTCTCAAAGCTCTCTGCGAGGTGCTGGCCTGCAAACTGGGTGATAACGACTGAGCCGACATAAAGGCCGAATTCGGTAAAAGCATCGATGAGACGGAGGACTTCCTGATCGTAGGTGATGCCGAGGTCGCCGCGGCGCTTGTTCTTCTCGATGGCATCAGCGTTGATGGCGATAACGATCTCACAGTCATCCGAGAGGGCCTTGAGCATCCTGATCTTGCTGTCGGGTTCAAAACCGGGAAGTACCCTTGAAGCGTGATAGTCGTCGAAAAGCTTACCGCCGAATTCGAGATAGAGCTTGCCTCCGAACTGGTCGACACGCTCTCTGATGCGCGCGCTCTGCAATTCAACATACTTCTCATTACTGAATCCCGTTTTAAACATATTGATGCCCCCATACTTAATAGAAGACATTATAAACTTAAAATCGGCGTTCTAATGTTACAAATTATTCGGCACTCTTTAGGGATTCCGCCATATCGATCTTTTCGATCTTGGCTCTCATTATGAGATTTACGACCGTCGAAAAGAGGAGCACGAATCCGAGAGAATATACGTAGCTTACGAAAACTATCCTTATCTGGTACATGATCATGTCCATCGCGATCTGCGCCATGACGTATCTGTGCAAGAGGAACCCCAGAGGGATCCCGGCAAGGAATCCGAGCAGGACAAGGATGACGTTTTCACGCGTTACGTATGCGCCTGTCTCCTTGCGGTTGAAGCCCATGACCTTGAGAGTCGCGATCTCTCTTATGCGCTCGGTTATGTTGATGTTGTTCAGATTGAAAAGAACTATGAAAGCAAGTGCGGCCGCGCATGAGACGACGAGAACGATAATGTAGTTCATGCGCTCCATCGTGTTCGCAAAGCTCACTCTGTTGTCCACCGTGGATGCCCATGTCTTGACATCGTGGTTATCGGACAGGAAGGACGCTATCTTGTAGGACTCTGCGGCTGTCTTATGCTCAGTCGCGGCAAGGAGCGTCGCCGGATTATAGGTCTTGCCGAACGCATCCCTGTAGGTAGAAGGCGTCATGAGCATGTAGTGCATGGTGTAGTTCGTGAAAACTGAACTGACCTTGAGCTTTACCTCGTGCTCGTCGTCGCCATACATGAGCGTGATGTAATCGCCGGCTTTTACGTTGTTCTTGTCCGCGAGTTTTTCCGAGACCGCGACTTCGCCGTCTGACGGCCAGGGGAGCTTATCACCCGTCTTGGGATCGCTGATGCCGAAGATCTTCTCTACGTTCGGGTCGTCGGAAATGAACATTTCAACATCCCTTACGTAGTTCGAGCCGTTGTTCTTTGCCGTATCGTTCAAGACGATGGCGTAATCGAACTTGAAATCCATCTTGTCCGTTGCTTCCTTTGCGGCATCCTCTATCATCTGCTGCCTGCAGGAATCGTCAAACGTTACTTTGAGGTCGTATTTCATGATCGTATCGAACTGGATGTTGATGACGTTGCAGATTGAATCGTACAGACCGAAAGCCGTGATGAGGAGCGCGGTGCATCCGGCGATGCCGACGATCATCATCCACATCCTCTTCTTGAATCGGAAAACGTTTCTTGCGGAGACCTTATGGAGGAACTTCATCCTCTTCCAGATGAAGCCGATGTATTCGAGGAGGATGCGCTTGCCCGGGAGCGGCGCCTTGGGTCTTATGAGTTCTGCGGGCATTCCGGTCAGCGCGGACATCGCAGTGACGACAGATACGCCGACCGTGCAAAGAAGCGCGACTCCGAGCGTCAGGAAGAACAGCGGCAGGCTGGTCGTGAAGGTCAGATCCGTAAAGCCGTACATCATCCTGTAGACTTCCCAGATAACGAACGGAAACAGTTTCGTTCCGCCGAGAAAGCCGAGGACTGCGCCGAGGATCGAGGCAGATCCTGCGTAGATCGCGTATTTCATTATGATCGACAGATCAGTATATCCAAGCGCTCTCATCGTGCCGATTATGCCTCGTTCGTCACTGACCATTCTGCTCATCGTGGTCGAGCATACGAGAGCTGCGATCGCGAAAAAGAATATCGGAAAGACCGCCGCGACGCCATCGACTATCTTTGCATCGTTGTCAAAACATACGTAGCCGGTGTTCTTGTCGCGTCCCAGGATATAGGTATCAGGCTCGTCTGCGGATTCTATCTGCGTGCGGCCGTCAACGACGTCCATGTAGGCTTTGTTCACTTCTGTCGCAAATTCAAAATAACCGTCCCAGAATTCCCTTAAGCCGTCTTCATATTCTTTCTTTCCGTCGTCGAGTTCTTTTTGAGCATCGTTTAATTTCTTGACACCGTCATTGTATTTTTTGACACCGTCGTTGTATTTCTTGAGACCGTCGCTGTACTGCGTTCTCGCGTTCTTATACTTTTTGTAGTTCTTGTCATATGCGGCTTTGCCGTCTTTGTAGGACTTAACTCCGGCGTTATACTGCTGCAGGTATTTCTTGTACAACGTCTCGGTCAGATCGAGCTGCTGCTCCATCTGATCGATCCCCGCAGCAGCCTGCTGCTCGGGAGTCATGGTGTTTCTCGCATATGCGATATATGCTCTTCCGTCATCGATGCCCTTCTTCATGGCATCGAGCTGCTTCTTTGTCTTGGCAAGGGTCTTCTTCGCTTTATCAAGTTCTTTCTTGCCGTCTTTTAACTGTCTGCCTCCTGAATCAAGCTGCTTTTTTGCATCTTCGATCTTCTTCTTGGAGCTGTCCAATGTCTTCTTGGCATCGGCAAGTTTCTTGCGGTTGTCGTTGATCTCTTTCTGGCCCTTTTCGATGTCCTTTTTCGCATCATCTAATTCTTTGCGGGCATCGTTGATCTCTTTCCAGCCGTCATCTATATCATCGTAATGTTCTTCGACCTCATCGGTCATCTTCTTGTATTCTTCCTTGAGGAGCTTGTCGAACCTCTCTTTGACAACGCCTTCCACGATCTCCTTGTACTTGTCTTCAGCGCCGTCTGCCCAGTTCCTGTACTCATCGGAAAAGATGTACAGACCCGGATTCGCGTAAAGATAAGCCTCGGTGAAATACTCGGAATCAAAAGCCTCAGGGAGCGCACAGGCAAAGTAATTGATGCTTCCCGAGCCTTCGTCGGAAGTGCCTCTCTGGAAGTTCAGATACAGAGTCGATCTGACCGTTCCGACGATCGTAAACTCCCTGTACTTGAACATGTCGAGGGAATCTTCACTGGTCTCATTAGCCGCGATCACGAGCTTCTGTCCGATGCGTTCGCTCGAAAGCTGGTATCCGTCAACTACGATCTCATCAGGCTTCTCAGGCATGCGGCCCGCTTCGAGCTTGAGCTTGTTTACGTTCTTCGTGACAGACATAAACCTGACCGTATCAGAACTTGCATCATTTCCTATAAAAGCGGAACAGTCAACGGTATAAGCGCCTTCCACCACGCAGTTCGTTCTTTTCGCGAGCTCGTCTATGTCTTCACTCTTGAATCCGATCGTCGAAAGAAGCTTGAAATCGAACATCGCATATTCGTTTGCGTAACCGTTGACGGTATAGACAAATGAAGGCGTGGTGACTTTGAGTCCCGCGAAAAAACCGACGCCCAGAGCGATAATCGCGAAGATCGCGAGAAACCGCGGGAGCGTAATCTTTATGGATCTCAGTATGGTCTTTACGTAAGGGCTCATTACCATTCCAGCGTATCTACGTTTACCGGGTTTTCATTGACCACATTGCTCGTGATCCTGCCGTTCTTTACCTTGATCACCCGGTCAGCCATTGCTGTAAGCGCAGAATTATGCGTGATTATTACTACGGTCATGCCCTTTTCGGTGCTTAATGACTGCAAAAGTTTCAATATCGATTTTCCCGTCTGGTAGTCCAGAGCACCCGTAGGCTCGTCGCAAAGCAGGAGCTTGGGGTTCTTTGCGATGGCTCTGGCTATCGCGACCCTCTGCTGCTCGCCTCCCGAAAGCTGCGCAGGAAAGTTGTTCTTACGCTCGGAAAGGCCCACTTCATTCATGAGAAGATCGCAGCTTATAGGCTCTTTTACGAGTTGCGCCGCCATCTCCACGTTTTCATACGCTGTGAGATTCGGGATGAGATTGTAGAACTGGAAAACGAAACCGACGTTCTGTCTCCTGAATAATGCCAGTTCGTTGGCGTTCAACTTGGATATCTCTTTTCCGTCCAGAAAGACCTCTCCGGTCGTAAGTCTGTCCATGCCTCCGAGAATGTTAAGGAGTGTCGTCTTGCCCGCGCCGGACTGTCCGACTATAACGCAGAGCTCGCCTTTCTCTATGGTAAAACTGCAGCCGTCCAACGCAGTTACGTTGACCGAACCGGTCTTGTATATCTTCCTTACATCCTTGAAATCTATGTAGGACATGTACCCTTCCTTATGCTCTGAGCGGATCGAGCAGTACCATGCATTTGTAATCGTCATGGTCCTCGAAAACAGAAGTGTGTCTTATTACCCTTCTGCTTCCCTCAGTTATTATGAGCTGTACAAATTCATCGCTTGTGGCGATCTCTTTATATCCGTATGTCTTTCCCCTGTAGTGCATCGGGATTACGATCCTGGGATCAATGTCCTTCACCATGACGAAAGCCTGTCTGGCATTGATCGTGTAAAAGCCTCCAACGGGGATCATGAGAACATCGCATCCTTTGATCTGGTCGAGCTGTGAAGCGGAAAGCTCGCAGCCGATGTCTCCCATATGAACGACTTTTTTGCCGTCGATGTTGATGATGCTTATGTTGTTCCTGCCCCTGGCAGCTCCCTGCACATCGTCATGGAACGTCTTGATCGTCTTAATATCAAACTTGCCTGCCCATACGTTTTCGGGTGCTCCTACACCGTCAAAATCGTCGTGATCATAATGGTTGTGGGAACAGATGACTTCATCGGCGACCAGGCCGTGGTCCTTGAGACCCGGAACGGAACCCGGCTTGTACGGATCTATGGCCAGCGTATGTCCCGCATAATCTTCGATATGAAAGCATGCATGTCCGATATAGGTTATCTTCATAAGAATTCACCGTCAGAATTTTGTTACGTCATCACCGTCAGAAGACCCGGCGTCTGTATTGTCCTGCACTTTGTCACCTGATCCCTCAACAGGATCAAGACCCGCTGCCTTGAGCACTTTGCGCGCAGCCTTCCTGGCCTGTGCGGCAAGTATGGCGTTGGCGATTCCGCCGATCGCTCCGACGATGAGCGTGATGCCGATAACGATCATGAGGATCTTGGTCGCAAAATTGCAGAAGATGACAAGGAAACCGAGGACCAGTGCAACGAGGCCGAAGATAAGGGAGAATCCCCAGTAATTCGCTCCGGAAGGTCTCAGTATTCCTAACGTGGTGAATATGATGACGATCGCGTAAACAATGATTATCAGACCCATTATCCAGTTGATGATGCTGATGACAGGTTCAGGTCTTATTACGATCACAATGCCGAAAACACCGATGGCTGCGCCGAAGATCATGATGACCCAGTCAAAGAGTTCCTTCTCCTTCTTGATGAGGAATGTGATGGCAGAGAGCACGCCGACCGCAATGAGGATGCCTCCGATGGCGCGTACGAATATCGAAGCCACCTGGTCACCCTTTCCCATTATCGTGTTAATGAGGAAAACAAAGCCGAGGATGAGCATTACGATATCAACTATGACAGATCCTGCATTGTAAGTATCGATACTGCGTTTGTTCTTCTTGTTCTTTGCCATTGAGATCCCCCCTGTCTTTGTGTAAGATCGTTTTTCAGGTTCTAATATTATGAACTAAGAAACCAGGCTCTTCAATTAAGTATCTGTTACTTTTGTTAAGTTGCTTCAGGATATTCGTTGCAAAGGAGCCTGTAAGGCGGTTCGTCTTCCTCGATTGCCGGGAACCTTCCCACAGGCGGATTGAACCTGTTGTCAGTGTTGTCGTCATTGCACTGGGAGACCTCTCCTATCAGTATCGCGCCGGTTCCCTTTTCGACTTCGAAATCGTGATAGAGACCCTGCTGGATAGAAATGCTCTCGCCCGGTGTCAGGCGTATCTGCGTTCCCGCAGGAACAGTATAAGTGCGTCCGTCAGAATGGATGGTGACATCACTCTCTTTGTCGATCGATTCATCGGGCAGAGAATTATACACGCGGATCAAAAGATTGCCTCCTCCGCGGTTGATGATGTCCTCCATCTTGTACCAGTGAAAATGATTCGGCGAGTACTGCCCCTCTTCAATGAAAAGAAGCTTCTCGGCATAGGGCTTCTTGTACTTATCCTGCATCTTCTGATTGCCGTTCCTGAGCGTGATGAGCGAGAACCCGGTCTTGCTGAAATCACCCAGGCCGTAATCCGTGATGTCCCAGCCGAGCATGTTGTCTCTTATCTCATCGTACTCATGGCCCTTGGTCTTCCATTCCTCAGGCGTAAAACCGCAGAACGGCGGAAGGCTGACCTTAAGGTCTTTCATAAACGATTCCATGCGCTTAAGCGCTGCGTTGATCTCAGATCTCTTCATCTAAAGTCCTCCTTATGTCAGGCAGTATTTCCAGCGAACGCTTAAGTATTCCCTTCATGAATGCGATCGCGGTTCCATAGTTTGTCATAGGTATTCCGGCGTCTTCCGCGCACTTCATGCGGTATCTCATCTCGCGGTCGTTTAACATGCATGCGCCGCAGTGGATTATCATCTTGTACCTTGATAAGTCCTCTGCAAACGACAGGCCCGACGTCGTCTCGATGTTGATCTTTTTGCCCGTATATTCGCCCAGCCATTTCGGGATCTTATATGTGCCAATGTCCTCGCACTGGCGGTGATGCGTGCATCCCTCGGAAATGAGGACGGTGTCGCCGTCTTCCAGATCATCGATCGCCTTTACGCCTTTGACTGCACTCCTAAGAAATCCCTTATGTCTTGCCATCAGGATCGAAAATGAAGTGAGCATGATATCCTTGGGAACGACAGGCGCGACCTTGCCGAATACCTGGCTGTCGGTAACGACGAGCTTCGGCTTCTCCTTAAGATCTGCGATAGCTGAAGCAAGCTCGGTATCCTGCGTGATATAAGCCTTCGCGTTCTTATCCAGTATCTCACGGAGCACCTGCTGCTGCGGCAGGATTATCCTTCCCTTCGGTGCAGACGAATCGATCGGAATGACGAGTATCACAGTGTCTCCGGGCTCGATGAGATCGCTGATCAGAGGTTCGCCTTCCTGCTTCGAAGAGCCGAGTTTTCCTATCAGTTCACGGAGCTCATTAATGTTCTTTCCGGTGGCTGCGCTGACGCAGATCTCGTTGTCTTTTAGGCCTTCAGGCTCATGTTTCAGATCAGCTTTATTGTATGCGGTTACAAAAGGTATTCCCTTCTCACCGAAAAGCTTTATGAGTGTCTTTTCGGTCTCGCCGATGCCTTCCTCGAGATCAACAACGAGCACCGCAACATCGACTTTGTTAAGTATGAGTCTTGTCTTGGAAATGCGCTTTTCGCCGAGCTCGCCCTCGTCGTCAAAACCGGGCGTGTCGATGATGACGACAGGTCCCAGAGGGAGCAGTTCCATCGCTTTAGTAACGGGATCGGTAGTCGTTCCTTTTGTGTCTGAAACGACCGCCAAGTCCTGGTTAGTGACCTTGTTTACGAGACTTGATTTGCCCGCGTTTCTCCTTCCGAAAAAACCGATGTGGATCCTCTCGCCCGAGGGTGTGTCATTAAGGCTCATTGTAGTAATCCTCCAATCTCATGAGGTCGGGTATCTCTTTGCGGAATAGTCTCCCTGACATTGCAAAATGAGGCAGTCTGATAAAGCGTGCCGTCTTCGGCGAGATAAGCTCAAACAAAGGATCGCCGATGATCATTTCAGCATCAGAAAGCGACTGCTTTATCTCATCTTCACCATGGCATTTTCTGTCGCATTCAGCAAGCAGTCCGCCGGTGATCTCCGTCGTTGCGATGACATTAAGATCCGCGCCGTATATCTTCTTGATCTGCGCTGCGATATAACCTGAAATCACAGGCTCACCGACAATGTAGTTGCGTGACTTTTTACGCTCAACATCAAGATAATTTCCAAGCAGTTCATAAGGAATATCAAATGCTTCTTTCATGTACTCCGCAGCGGCAAGTCCTGTTGATGAAACAACCAGATTGAGCTCCGCCTGCGTCGCTTTGAGAACTTCATCAAGCGAAGAATTATATGCCCAGTTTGACACGAGTGTTTTGCCTTCGGGAATAACAAACTTCGTGTTCGTGTGATCGAGCGGTGTGGTTCCCAGAATGTTGATGCCTCCGCTGACTTTTTTGCCAGACGGCTTAAGCATCTTTTTCGCGAATGCTGAAAACGCTTCGGATGCACCTTTTGTATAGTCATGCATCGCGTTGGTCTGAACGTAAAAACACGGAAGCCCGGTCCTGTCTTCAACGATCTTTGAAATGCCTTTGAAATCAGTACCGTTGAGATACGGCAGCGGCGAGTTCGCAAGAGCGATGAACTTCGGCTTCATGTCTTCTGCAGCGCGCACGATATCGCCGATGAACTTGTTGTCATTTCCCGTGATCGCATCGATGTCGTTGAGACCGGAGATGTAGATGAGTGCTTCCTGCTTATACCAGCGCACTTCATCATGAGTATTGTATGTTGAATTGCATCCCGACGGATCGTGGATGACCAGCATGCCGCCGAGCTCATAGAGCGCGGATGCAAAACCCGAAACATCGCCTGTATATACCGGAAGGATCTTATATGCTTTTTTCATGCCGGGATCACCTCCCGCAGGGAGATCTTTGCGCCGTAAACTTTTTCGTAAACTTTTCGGAGCAAAAAGTTTACGTTTTTGTTTACGCCAAAAACATGTGCTGATATCAGTGTCAACATAACAGACTGCTGCACCCTAAGCCCTTTCTCGGAATGATGTCTTCAGTGTCCTTGGGCACGATGAACGCATCTTCCATGAGTTTTAAGAAAGCCTTTATTCCGGCGTATCCGTAGAGTCCGCCGCCTTCTATCATGTTGACAAAATATTCCGTTCCTTCAAACCACGCGGCCTTCTGTCCGATGGCGAGTATCTTCTGATCACTTTCAGCACGAAGAGGGCGCCTTCCCTTAACGTGCATGGTAGCGCAGAGCATTACATCCGGCGCGTTTGCGGCGAGCCAGTCAAAGTCCTCCTTCTCATCAGGATCGACCGCGTCAAGATAGATCCTCTTCAGGTTGAATCCTTTTTCGATGAGGAATCTCGCAAGCGAAATCGGGCGCGGAACTGCGGTGTAATCTATCGCGATCTCCGTATCTCCCAGAAGCGTCTTAAGGCCTGCTGCCACTCTGTCACACGAAACCCTGCCGTTGAAGACAGGAACCGTTCCGATCTGTGAGAGCGCGTCATCGATCTCGTCGTAGCCAAACGTGAAAGGCATATACACCAGAGGTCTTCCGATGCGTTTGCAAAATGCCGTCGTACCGAGAAGGCCTGCGGGATATGAACAGATCACGCTGCTGCATTTTCCGAGATCATAGTAGTCCTGCAAGGAAGAACATGAAGCTTCATCTCTGACCGTCACGCCCTGGGCTTCAAGAAGTTTCCTGATGTCATTGTCTTTTGAAAGCGGCATGTCGCATCCCATGACAGTTACAGAGCCGTCCTTTTCGCCTTCGGGGATGATGTCGAACATCGCTTTCCTGAGGCGCTGATCCGGAGTCGTTCCTCTCTTCTGCATGACGGGATCCATGAAGCCCCTGACGAACTTTACGGAAGGAAAACGCTTCGATAATTCATCATAGATGAAGTTAATGTCGCACCCCATGAACTTGTGAACGCACACAGGGAAAACTATAACAACAGGCGGCATCTCGGGAAGTGAATTAAGAACGTCCGTAACGCCTTCTATCGTTGACTCTTCGAGGCGTCCTGCAAAGACCATGTCATCCTCTTCGAGAATGACTGAAGAGAAGCGGTTTAGCTCGCCCATTTCCGCGGCAGTCATGACAACGCCGCGCATGCAGTTGTCTGCGCAGATATAGATCTGGTGTGCCTTAGGGATCTTGAATCCGATGTGCACTATATTCCATGTGCCGTGCGCGGGCGCGTTGAACTCAAGGCCGCCGGCAAACGGTTTTGGAAATGAAGCGTCAGCTATCCTTATCCTGTCGTTATCAGTGATTTGCATAAGTGGTCTTTACGGTAACTCCGTTGAGTCTTCCGATCTTACCTGACAATTCGCTCGTAAGATCCTGCGGGGCATCGATCGCGATGCTGATTATGCTGATGCCTTTTTCGCGGTAGGGAATGCCCATGCGGCCGATGATGTACTGTGCGGCATCGTGAAGAAGCGCATTCATCTTTTCGACAGACTCTGCGTTTTCAATGATTATCGTTATGCAGGCAACTCTTGTTTCCATATGGCATCCCCCTTAGCAGATCCTGGGAAGCAGCTCGTTTCCGGGCTGCGGCAGATATGTCTTGCCTCCGATAGAAGTCGTCATGACGACTCTGCCTTTGTTCTCGGCAGTAACTTCACCGATGATCGCTGCGCCCTTCGCGTGTTCTGTTTTCTTCAAAGCTTCAACTACTTTGTCAGCGTACTCCGCGGGGCAGAACATTACCATTGTTCCCTCACAAGCGAGATACAAAGGCTCAAGTCCCAGCATGCCTGTAACGCCCCTGACTTCAGGTGCTACAGGAACTGCTTCGGAATTGATGTCGATGCCTACTTCCGACTGGTCGCAGATCTCATAAAGCACCGTGCCTACGCCGCCTCTTGTCGCATCCCTGATAACGTGCATTTCAGGGCATACTTCGAGCACTGCTTCAACTGCATCCCAGAGAGGTGCGCAGTCACTCTTAACGTCAGCTTCAATGCCGTATTCGTCACGGGCAAGAAGTATGCATGTGCCGTGTCTTCCGACGTCGCCCGTAACGATTATCTTGTCACCCGGTTTTGCATTTGCGCCCGAAAGGTTTACTCCTTCAGCAATGACACCGACTCCTGCAGTCGTGATGAAAACCTTGTCGACCTGACCTTTTCCGGCAACTTTGGTATCACCTGCGACGATCTTAACGCCCGCTTTTTTGCAGGTCTCGCCCATTGCCTGAGCGATCTTTTCGAGGTCAGATACGGGGAAGCCTTCCTCAACGATGTAGGAACAAGTGAGATACAGAGGCTTTGCACCCATGCATGCGAGATCGTTGACGGTTCCGCAGATGGAGAGCTTGCCGATATTCCCGCCGTTGAATTCCCAGGGAGATACGATGAATCCGTCGGTGGACATCGCGATCCTTCCTTCAGGCTTTGGCATTACCGCAGCATCATCTGCGGTGAAATATTCATTTCCAAGATTCTTTTTGAAAAGCTCGGCGATAAGCTCGGAAGTCTTCCTTCCGCCGCTTCCGTGAGCAAGTGTGATCACGTCACTCATAATTCACCTCCGTACATATAAAAGGCAGAGCATGCGCCTTCGTCAGATACCATGCACGCACCGACCGGATGATCGGGATTGCATGCCTTTCCGAAAAGCGGGCACTCATTTGGTGTTATCTTTCCCTGCAGGACATCGCCGCATCTGCATGCGGTCTTGTACTCAGGTTTGATCTGCGGAACATCGTATTTCTTTCTTGCGTCAAATTCCGCGTATTCATCACGAAGCTGCATGCCGGACATCGGTATCGTTCCGATGCCGCGCCACTCCGCATCGCAGGGCTCCATGAACTTATCGACCATTGCGACAGCCGCGGGACTTCCCTCATCCTTTACGACTCTCGGATAGCAGTTGACAAAGAACGGCTTTCCTTCGCCGAATTTCTTCACGGCAACCGCAAGAGCGGTCAGAAGCTCGCTTCCGGTAAATCCGGCTATTACTCCCGATACGCCTTTTTCACACATGTCTTTGCAGATCTGAGTTCCGGTTATCGCATGAACGTGACCCGGGTAAAGGAAAGCGTCGCAGCTCTTGCCCATTGCTTCATAAGCGCCGGGCATCGTCTTGTTCGCAGTAAGGATCGAGAAGTTCTTAAGGCCTGCAGCCATCGCTTTCTTGACTGCGATGACATCTGAAGGCGTTGTCGTCTCAAATCCGACGGAGAGAAAAACGACCTGCTCCTCAGGATTATCCTGAGCGATCTTCACTGCATCGAAAGGCGCATATACAACCTTGATCTTAGCGCCTTTCGCGCGCGCTCCGGCAAGTGACATCTTCGATCCGGGAACTCTTACGAGATCACCGAATGTAGTGATCGTGCAGCCCTTTTCGAGCGCGAGATATACAGCCTCGTCAATGAAGCTGACAGGCGTTACGCACACCGGGCAGCCGGGGCCCGAGATGAGATTTATCTTAGGTGATAAGATCCTTCTGATTCCCTGTCTGAAGATCTCGTGAGTATGCGTGCCGCAGACTTCCATTATCCTGAAATCAGGGCCGTCGTAATTTTCAAGATAGGATCTTGCTTCTTCAATCGTGCTCATTTGAGATACTCCTCATTAAGCTTGTCGGTCTCGTTCTTGTCATCGTCAGTGATCTTTGCGATCGCTGCGCCCGCGTGTACCATTACGTATTCACCGGGTTCAAGGTCGTCCAGGAGTTCTGCTGAAACTTCGCGCTTTGCTCCCGATGCGTCAACGATGGCAACGCCGTCCTTAACGCTGATGACTTTTGCTGATAAACCTACACACATCTTTATATTCCTCCGTCCTTTAATTTATTCATTCCGTAAAATGCCTGACCGATACTGATGCCGCCGTCGTTCGGGGGTATCAGGCTGTGGATCAGGACGTTAAATCCTCTGTTCTCCAATGCCTTCTTTGTTATGTCGAGGAGAAGCGTATTCTGGTAGCATCCGCCGCTTAAGCAGGCAGTCCTCACGGTTCCCGCATTTGCCGAAACAAATTCCGCGGCAGCTTCTCCAAGGAGACTGTGGAATCTGTAAGCGAGCTCTCTGGGATCTTCTCCGGCGAGCCTTCTTTGAACAAGATCCCTGACGATCATGTCCGTCTCGATGTATTCGCCCGTGAGCTCGTAATCACATGCGGCAACGTGGTTCCTGCACTTCATCGCTTCATACATCAGAGCAGTTGAAGCTTCGCCTTCAAAAGTGTTTTCATATCTGATGCCGAGTATCGCAGACACAGCATCGAAAAGCCTTCCCGCAGATGTTGAAACTACAGAGTTGAGCTTGCCGTCGTGCATCGCTTTATGCATCTTGAAATTGCCGTTCCTTATGAGATTCAGTCTGTCTAAGATCTCTTCAGCCCTGCTGCCGCAGATGTCGATCAGCATTGATACGGCGATCCTCCAACCTTCTTTTGAAGCTGCGTCGCCGCCTGTCTGAAGGAACGGCTTGATCGAACCGAGTCTTGTAAAATCAGATGGGCTGCACTTCAATACTTCTCCTCCCCAGATCGTGCCGTCAGTACCGTATCCGGTTCCGTCAAAAGATACTCCGATGCACTCGCCGTGATAGTCGTTCTCTGCCATGCACGAAAGGATGTGCGCGTAGTGGTGCTGGACTCTCACCAAAGGAAGTCCCGACTCTTCAGCCGCAAGTGACGAATTGTATGAAGGATGCAGATCGCATACCGCAAGCTGAGGCTTTGTCTCAAGCAGCGTTTCCATTCTTTCGACTGATTCCGCAAGCACCGCTTTGCCGCGCAGATCAGTTAGATCTCCGATGTAGGAAGACGGATAGAACAGGTTGTTCACGCCTATGCAGAACGTATTCTTGAGCTCTCCGCCGTACGCGATGACCGAACCTTTGAGGTCTTCACTCATCATGTAAGGAAGCGGCGCGTAACCTCTCGAACGTCTTATCATGTAAGGCTTACCGTTATAGAAATCCATGACGGAATCATCGGCTCTGATCCTTATCTTTCTGTTGTGAGTAAGTATCGCATCGCAGAACCTTGCGATCTCTCTTCTGGCATCGTCATCGTCCCTGCAGATGGGAAGTCCTGATATGTTTCCGCTCGTCATTATGAGAGTGTCAGGCATGGTGATGCCGTCATCATAATCGAACAGCAGGCTCTGCAAAGGCGCATAAGGAAGCATTACCCCGAGCTTCGGATTGCCGGGTGCGACGCTCCTTGCAAGACCGGATCCGTCCTTTCTTTCGAGCAGGATTATCGGCTTTTGATGACCCTTAAGTATCTCCTCCTGCAAAGGCAGCATCTCGCAGTGAGCCCTGACAACGCCGGCTGACTTCATCATGACTGCAAAAGGCTTCGCGGGACGGTGCTTCAATTCACGCAGTCTTCTGACCGCATCTTCGTTATACGCGTCGCATGCGATGTGGAATCCTCCGATTCCTTTTACTGCAACGATCCCGCCTTCTGAAAGAAGCTTTCTCGCATAAGTTATCGCTTCTCTTCCGCGTCTGTTTTCAGGGTCATCGAGGATGAACACTTCAGGTCCGCAGTCATTGCAGCAGACAGGCTGCGCATCATATCTTCTCGTATCGGGATCGTGGTATTCTGATGCGCACTTTTCGCACATCGGGAATTCCTTCATCGACGTTCTCTCGCGGTCATAGGGAAGGCTGTCCAATATCGTCAGCCTAGGACCGCAGCATGTGCAGTTGATGAACGGATGCAGATATCTTCTGTTCTTTTTGTCGTAGAGTTCTTCAAGGCATTCATCGCAGATCGCAATGTCCGGAGATACAAAGATCTCGCCTGATGTCTTGCCACTCTCAATGATCTCGAAACTGTCGAAGATCTGCGCGTCATCGAGCGTCCTGTTGTCTATCTTGAGTATAGCAGCACGCTTGGGCGGCTGCTCTTCAATGAGCCTTACAAACGCATCGACTTTTTCTTCTTCACCCTGAGCAAAGATCTCAACATAAGGACCGAGGTTTGCAACAGTTCCGGTTACTCCGCATGCCGTGGCATGGCGCGCTACGACGGGGCGCATTCCCACACCCTGAACTATGCCGTAAACCTTGAGCCTAACAGTCTTCATTTATCTTCTCCCGCTGAGCGCAAAAAACGGCGCATCTATCCACTGTCCCCTGAATCCTTCAGCCAGCGGCTTTAAGCATTCGTCAGCAATGATGACATCGTAGCCTCCGTTGACCGCGAGGTCAGTGAACTCGTCTTCTTCGGTGATCTTTTTGTCGCCCTCTCTCTTTATCTCATCGTGCAGCGTAAAGAACGTTGCGATGTCGCAGTCAATGCCCTTGTCTCTCAGTGTCTTTCCGAAGACCTCATCGTGGCATACAAGGACCTTGCCTGAAGGGATCTTTTCAGCCGCATCAGCTGCCGCACTGCTGAAGATCTCATAAGGCAGACCGATCTTTTCCGCTGCTTCGATGCCCGATGCGGAAGCCGCGGTTATCTTGGTCGAAGGTCCGATATTACGGTAGTCTTCAAGCGTCTGATCTTCAAAACCTGCGCCGTAAGTAAGCGGAGTCTTTCCAAGCGTGATCTTTCCGAGAGATCCGTCCTTTGAAATGAATCCGTCAGCCAATGCCTTATAGGCCATGGCTTCGCCTTCGTCGTAAAGCCTCATTCCGTCAGTCGCCACCGTAAGTATGGGAAGGCTGATCTCTTTTTCGAGCATGCGCTTCAGCGCCTTGTAATCCGTTGCGATAGTTGCGGGAACAGGTGTTCCGATGAGCGCAACGAAAGAAGCGTCTATCTTTTTGCAGGCGTCAGCGATCTTTGATACGAGGAGCTTGTCGCGTCCCAGGATCGCATCCATGTCACGCAGGCCCGCCGAGAAGACCGCGGACCTTTCGTCCTGCCACCTGGGCTCGTCGAAGCCGCAGATGTTTCCGGTGCAGCCGCCCGCATCTATGATGACGATCAGGCCTCCAAGACCGTAAAGAACGGATGAAGCTCCGGACTGGTCAGGGGCAAATGGTGTCAATACTTTACGGAGACCTTTCATGCGCGCGCCTCCTTCATTGTCTGATGAACCGTTTCCATGAGCTTTGTGATGCCCTGGAATCCGAAAGGCTGGATGTCGCTGTTCCATGCGATATTAGGTATGCCCGGGCAGTAGAAAGCCGCATCCTTTCCGAGGCTTATGTGTGCGCGGGAGGCGGACACATCGTAGTAGAGCATGGTCGGCTCCATATTGCAGAAGATCTTCGTGTCAGGCGAAAGCTCCGCGAGCCTGCTGACATATTTGAACTTCTCGGGAGCCAGAGTACCGTAGATCTCGTCAACCTTAAATCCGTATCTTGCGAGCGACAATGCGAGTTCAAAAGGATCTGCGTTCAGGCACTCTCCTATGTTGAATGTCAGATCCGGGAAGGATGCCTTCAGAGAATCCACCGCTTCCTGAGCCTTCGCCTCCTCAACGGAAACGTCGATGTCTATTCCGACGGCATTGGCAAAAGCCTTGTACTGGGCTGAGGTCCTGGCAACGTCGTGGATCCTCGTAAGTTCAATGTAAGGTATGCCGAGGCGCTGGCTCATATCATGCGCAGCGGCCCTGACTTCGGGGTTTGTAACAATGTTAAAGTTCGCCGAGGCCATCTTGAGGAACTCATCGTAAGTGCCGCATGTGGAGATCTGGCGGATGTGTTTTACGCCGGCATCAGTGAGGATCTTAAAGAGCTCTCCATCTTCCAGCGGGGCGAAATTTCCGATAATGTTGACACTCCCGGGATCCTTTTCCATGGGTTCGAGGAGCGAATAAAGAGTCTGTCTGACATGAACCATGGGAGGTCTTCTGCCCTCTCTGGTGAGCGCATACATGTAGCTCGGTCTGACTCTCGTTCCGTCACCCAGAGCTTTTTCGCAGGCTGAGCAGACTCTTTCCATATCAGTTCCGAGGAGCGCGTCAACGCAGGTGATGCAGATCATGACGACTCTGGGCTTCTTCCCCTTCTGTCCTTCCAGGAAAGACACAACCTCACAGACCGCTTCAGGGATCCTCTTGAGGTGCCTGCCGGTAACGAGGTCCGTCTCATCCATCATGAGGTAGAAGAAACGGTCCTTATACTGAGGCATGGAACTTACGATCGAAGTATTCCTGCCGCAGCATCCGGGTGCAACGATCAGCATGACCGACTCGGGAACCGCAAGGCCCGCTCTCTTAACGCCGAATCCTTCGGCTCCGGGAGAATTATAAGCCAGCGTTGCAGGTGAGCTGTAAACGAGGCCATGTCCGCCCGAGAGCTCCTTCGGAATGTTCTCTTTGCCGAGGTCTCTTATCTGCGCAGCTGTATACTGTACCGCTTTTCCAGCCATTACTTTTCCTCACCGATCAGCTTCTTCGCAAGCTCAAGGAAGTGCTGTGAAACCTCGCACTCAGGCCTGCTCTCGACCGCTGTATGTCCCATGTCCTCGCACTCGTTGATGTCGTCGGATCTCGGGATCTCGGCTATGACATCAATGCCGTGTTCCTTTGCAAACGAATATACTTTCTCGGTCTCGCCGGGAACGTTCCTGTGATTGAGTATGACGCCTCCGACATGGGCATATCCCCTGTCCTCGAAATTCTTAACCGCCTGGCAGATGTTATTCGCAGCATAAAGAGCCATCTTTTCGCCGGAAGTGACGATAAGGACCTGCTCTGCGTAGCCTTCCCTGATGGGGGCGGCAAAACCGCCGCAGACAACGTCTCCTAAGACGTCATAAAGAACGACGTCAGGCTTTCTCTTTTCGAAAAGTTCAAGTTCATCCAAAAGATTGAATGTGGCGATTATGCCTCTGCCTGCACATCCGAGGCCGGGTGTGGGTCCGCCTGTCTCGATGCAGAGTATCCCTCCGAAGCCTTCTGCGGAGATCTCTTCCGCGGATGTGGGCTCGCCGCCTTCCCTAAGGATCTCGATAACAGGCTTCAGGGGTTTTCCGCCAAGAAGATTGATCGTCGAATCAGCCTTGGGATCGCAGCCGATCTGGATGACGCTCTTGCCGAGCCTTGCGAAGGCCGCGGCGAGGTTTGAAGTGACGGTGGATTTTCCGATCCCGCCTTTGCCGTAAACTGCGATCTTAAGCATAAAAAACTCCTTTGCCCATGACGGACGAAGGAGCCTAAAAAACTTCATGCAAAAAGTCATTTAAGACTATTCCCGCTCGGAAAACACCTTGCCGTCAGAGTCTGATCTTTACTGATCCCATTTTAATGCGCGCATAAATAGCAGTCAATTCGTTTCCGTCATTTGTCGGAAATACATTCAAAAACAGCACGAAAAATGAATTCCGGAACGTACTTTCTGTGTCAAACCCGTTATTTTTTTATGCAATTCGTTGCAAAACCAAGAATTATTGATAAAATCATTTCGGTTGGAAACATAATTCCAACCTGCATTTTAAGGAGGATTTATATATGCCAGGAAAAACACAGGGAATCGTAAGTATGGTATGCGGACTTGTTTCCATCTTCGGAAGCTATTCTTTCGGTGTAACCATTGTCGTAGCTATCGTTGGTCTCGTTATGAGCAAGAAGGCTACAGAAGCAGGTTATCAGGGAACACCCGTTAAGGTTGGTAAGATCACATCAATCATCGGTCTGATCCTTTCGATCGTTATGCTCGTTGTTGGTATCATTGTTATGGCAGCTGCTGCAGCTCTTCAGGCTAACTGATCTTATCAGTCAGGATCAAAAACTAACAAAGTACCCCGAAAGTCACGCACTTTCGGGGTGTTTTTTTATTATATTTTGTATTTGAGTGTTAAACTATTTTTTGAAATTATATATATAATGATTTAGTTTAGTGAACTTTAAGGGGTCAATTTACTAATATGAGACGTTTCGAATTCATTCTTTATGTTTTCTTCTATGAAGTGGTATTCGGTCTATCCGTTTACGGGTTCGGCTATTTCCAGGCAATGCCGTTTTCGCTGCTTTGGTCATTAATCCTGGGCGCTCCGGCTGTTGTCCTTCTTATGAACATCAAGGGCAAGAAACTTTTGCCGATAGTTGACGGACTCCTTCGCGTGCTCTACGCGATCCCGTTCCTCGTAGAATACTTCATCTACATGCAATTCAAGGAACTCTATGATCTCAACACCATCATGAACGGTGCCGGCGGTGCACTCACAGGCTTTACATCCACGATCATGGGACTTATCTTCAGCCCTCTGGGAATCCTCCACCTTTTCCTTTATTCGATCCCGCTTTCGATCCTCATCATGGACCTCAAGAGAAAGAAATACGATTATTCCCAGCCCGAGAAGCAGATCAAGACAGCTACCGCCGTCATGATCCCTGTAGCTCTCGTCTTCAACATAATCATCATCGCATGCATTCCTTCAGCAAGGAACATCGTAGGAAACGAATACAACTATCCTAAGGCTGTTGAAGCTTTCGGCTACATGGAAGGCACAGCACTTGACGTAAAGGCTCTCCTTTTCGGTTCAGGCGGAGACTTCCAGAACGTCAAGACACCCGTACATCTTCAGACTTCCAAGCCCGATGAGTCAGCTACCGGCGAATCCGATCCCAACGCTTCACTTGCTCCGGGCGAGTCAGCTCCGGTTCCCACACCCACACCTACCCATGAGCCCCAGGTAATGGACATCGATTTCACTGCTCTTTCACAGAAGGGCGGCAAGATCGCAACTCTCGCGCAGTATTGCGCAAACGTTGAGCCCACCTACACCAATAAGATGACCGGCAAGTTCAAGGGCAAGAACCTCATCATGATCACTGCCGAGGCTTTCACCGCTGAAGCAATCGATCCCGAGCTCACACCTACCCTGTACAGACTTGCAACAAAGGGCATCCAGTTCACCGATTCATATGTACCCGCTACCGCAGGAACGACAGGCGGTGAGTTCTCTCACATCTTCGGCCTGCTCCCTACGTCAGGCGGTAAGTCCTTCACCAACATGATCGACAACGGCTGCACTTATTTCACGATGGGCCAGCGTCTGAACGCAGAAGGTTACTTCGGTCAGGCATTCCACAACAACGACTACAAGTACTACAGCCGTCACAAGACTCATACAAAGCTCGGCTACAACCAGGGCTTCATGGGCATCTACAACGGAATGGAGAAGTGGGTCAACTACCATCAGTGGCCTGAGAGCGACTACGACATGTTCGTAGGTACCTGTCCGCTGTATCTCACTCAGGATCACTTCAATATCTACTATATGTCCGTTTCCGGACACAGCGGATATACCAGAGCCGGCAATGCAATGTCAAAGAAGCACTGGGATGAGACAGCTTCCCTTGAGGGCAAGGCATCCGAGGCCGTACGTGCATACAAGGCATGCAACATGGATTTGGACCAGGGCCTCAAATATCTCGTCGACAGACTGGAGGAGTGCGGCAAGGCTGATGACACGGTTATCTGCATCGTTGCCGACCACTTCCCTTACGGACTCGATCCGGATGCTTCACCCGGAAACATGCCCAAGCTCTCCGAGCTCTACGGATATGAGGTAAAGAACTACATCCAGCGTGACCATAACCGCATCATCATGTGGTGCGGCTCCCTCGAAAAGGAAGACCCGATCGTAGTTGATACTCCTACCACGAGCCTTGACATTCTTCCTACCCTGATGAACCTTTTCGGCATCAAGTATGATTCAAGACTCCTTCCGGGACGCGATGTTTTCTCAGATTCAATGCCTCTGGCATTCAACCTCAACTACGACTGGAAGACAGACCTCGGTACATACCTGAGCGCGAAAGGCGAATTCACGCCGAAGGATGCAAATACCCAGATCCCCGAAGGCTATGTCCAGCAGGTAAAGAGCATCGTCAGCAACAAGATCAAATACTGCAAGAACATGGTCGGCAGTGATTTCTTCCGGCAGGCCGTAGGCGATCCGAATAAATAGTCAGAATATACATACATAATAAAAGAGCCACCGATGAAGTGAACCCCTGAAGTTGAACAAACTTCGGGGGTTTTTATATGAGATACAATTTTGAATTAAAAAAGGAAATCTATGAAAAGCATTGCGAAGGCTACGGAAGCGACACTCTTTCTAAGAAATATGGTTTAAGCTCGTC
>JAFVDI010000005.1 GCA_017478485.1 Clostridiales bacterium
ACACTCAGAAAGTCGTATTCGTAAACAAGGAACTGAACACAAGGATGGCGGGACTGCTCCGCTTGCCGGATGGCTTTGATCTCAGCAAAGACTATCCTGCGATCGTTCTTACCGGTCCCATGCTCTCCGTCAAGGAGCAGGCACAGTCCGTGTATGCAGAGAGACTGACAGAATCCGGATATGTGACTCTGGTATTTGACGGCACTTATTTTGGCGAGAGCGAAGGAATGCCGAGAGGTCAGGAACTGCCCGAAGTAAAGGAAAGTGATATTGAGAGCGCAGTGGATTATCTTTGCAGTCTGCCTTATGTTGATAAGGATCGTATCGGCGGACTTGGGATCTGTGGCTCCGGCTCCTATATGTCTGTCGCAGGTGTCAAGGAACCTCGTATCAAGGCGGTAACAGCTATTGTTCCTGCGATTTCCGATATCTCCACTTCCCCGATGATGGGCTTCTTTAAGCCGAAAGAGGAAGTAAAGGCTGCCAAGGAATCCTATGACAAGGGCGAAGGCGGGCTGATGTATCTGAACTTCATGCCCAGAGCTTTTGATGAGGGTGCAGCATATTATTACAGTGCAAGAGGAACGCATCCCCGTTGGTCAAATCAGGTCGTTGCATGGAGCCAATTGGAACTGGTGAAGTACAATGTCACCAATATCATGAAGGAGATGCAGAAACCTTACTGTGTGATCACGGCGGAAAATGCATGGTCAAAGCCTTCTTCTGAAGAAATTTTCAATGCAGTTCCCACAGAGACAAAAGAACTGCATGTGATTCCGGAGGCAAGCCACTTTGATATGTACGATCTTGCTCCGTTTGTCTCCGAAGCATTTGAGTATATTATTCCTTTCTTCGGAAAGAATCTGTAAGAAAGTGAGGACAGGCGCATGAAGAGAGTATTGGCATTGATATTTTTGATGATCATAGCTGCCGGCCTCTCTTCCTGCGCCTACTCTTCGCAGGATGCAGAGGTTGTTCTGAGACAGAATGAGGATGTACAGACAGATGAAGCGTCCCTTATGCCTGACACAGAGAACGAAACAGAGGAACAATCTATGACAGAACACTATACAACGGATACAAAAATTGAAGATGTGATAAACGATCCGGTATTCGATGATTATGGCAGGCTGATTTTTCCGGTTAATTCTGGCTATTACGGCGGCAACACGCTAGGGGATATGTCTCTTACCTGGTACAACTACATGAATCCCGATAAGACAGTGGAGATCTGCAACTACATGAGAGATCATGCGGCAAGCGGGGATACCATCTTTTATGACATTTATACGGAAGAGGAAAAGGCTGCAGATCCGGCAAAGGAAGATACGGGACTGTTCTTCTTTCGTGGCGATCCCGGTGCAAAATTCGCTATTGTAAACGCAGGCGGAGGTTTTGCCTATGTAGGCGCGATGCACGACAGCTTTCCCCACGCCTTGGAGCTTTCCAAGATGGGATACAACGCCTTTGCGCTGATCTATCGTCCAGGAGCACAGACGGCTTGTGAGG
>JAFVDI010000006.1 GCA_017478485.1 Clostridiales bacterium
AAGGGAGGTGATC
The DNA here is from genome assembly GCA_017478485.1 of Clostridiales bacterium. Classification (GTDB taxonomy): domain Bacteria; phylum Bacillota; class Clostridia; order Saccharofermentanales; family Saccharofermentanaceae; genus Saccharofermentans. The sequence continues at coordinate 14 of JAFVDI010000006.1, forward strand.
GGACTTGAGAGAAAAGCCCAAGTTAGACCTAGGCCTTACGGCGTACGATGAACTCTTCAAGGATGATAAGGAAATCCGTGAAGGAAGACTTCCCAAGATTTACGACATCCCTATCGAACTTATCGATGAATTCCCTGATCACCCGTTCAAGGTGAGGATGGACGAAGACATGGATCAGCTTGTGGAGAGCGTCAAGGAGCGTGGACTCATTACACCTATCACATTAAGACCCAAAGAGGACGGACGATACGAGATCGTTTCCGGACACAGACGAAAGAAGGCCTGCGAAATCGCAGGTCTTTCTGTTGTAAAGGCAGATGTTCGTGAAATGAGCCGTGACGAAGCCATCATCATGATGGTTGAGTCTAATCTGCAAAGGTCAAAGATCCTACCCAGTGAGAAAGCGTTCTCTTACAAGATGCGTCTGGAGGCTATGAAAAGGCAAGGCATGAGGACCGATTTAACTTGTCGACCAGTGGGCGACAAGTTAGATGATCGCAGATCTGGTGAGGTTCTGGGTGCAGCGGTTGGTGAAAGTGAAAGACAAATTCAGCAGTATATAAGGCGTGAGCGTGAGACGTTCACCCGATATCAGCGCCACGATGACAGAACCCGTCCCTGAGCCAAACCCTTTTATTATCACTATTCTTGCCGGGTCCCTGTTCGAGAGTTTCCTTGTGCAGTTGTTCTCGAGTCCCCAGCAGCAGCAGGCGAGCAGGGCCAGGAGCGAATAGACCGATACGGAGAACGAAGTGATGTCGCTTAAGGAGAGCAGGATGCTTGCGGCGGTTATCAGTACGATCGCGATCCATAACCGGGGCGATATCTTCTCCTTGAAGATGAGCAGCGCGATCAGGGATGTGGCGACTATCTCGAAGTTGTTAAGAAGGGATACAGATTCGGGCGAAGAGTTCTTCAGAGCCGTCATCAGGAGGATCGGAGCCGCGATGTCCAGCACGACCATCAGAATGAGATAGGGCAGGTCGCTGTGGGTAAAAGATGAGTTCTCTTTGCTTCTGCCACGGGACAGGGAAGTAACTATGCTCATGCCGGCTGCGGCTCCGAGATAGAGCAGGCCCGCCATGAAGACCGGAGGGATCTTCTCCATGAGGAGTTTGGAGAATGGAGTGCTTACCGCATAGAGCAATGCCGCGTATATTGCGTATCTGATCGCTTTACTGTTATTCATATCCGTCACTTTCTGAACACTGTGTTCAGCAAAATGGTATAATCAGTTGTATGAGCAAACAATAATCAGACTTTGCGATATGTCAGTTATTGAACATTTCGGCAAAAATGTACGGTAAAAGAAGATGGACAGAAGACAGCAGAAGACCAGGACGGCGATATACGATGCGCTTACAAAGCTGCTGAGAAAGCGGCGTTTTGAAGATATAACGGTGCAGGAGATAATCGATGAAGCCAATATCGGAAGGAGCACTTTCTATTCTCATTTCGAGACGAAAGACCAGCTCCTCGAGCAGATGTGTGACGAGATGTTCTCGCATGTTTTTGCGGAAACGCTGCTGCCCGAGAAGAGCCACGATTTCTCGGCCAACCACGAGGAACTGAAGGCATTGCTCGAGCACATCCTCTGGCACATCAAGGACCATGAAGACAATATCAGTTCGATCATGTACGGAGAGTCGGAAAAGCTCTTTACACGCTACTTCTCCGGGTATCTTGAAGATGCATTCGGTGACATGATCTCTAACATAGATATAGATGTGTCTGCTGATTTCAAGAAGCAGTTTGTCATGGGAAGTTTTATCAATACAGTCAAATGGTGGATCGGGAACGGCCTTGAACAAAGTCCCGGCGAGATTATTGATGCATATTTTAAATGTTTGATCAAGAAATGATCTTAAGGATACAGTACTTGAAGAGTTGTCCAATATTGCAAAGAATATGGATGCATCATCAGAAGAATTATCAATGGCAATGGCAATATATCTGTTGGGATTTTCTTCATATAGCGGATTCACTAAATCGCAAGATGAAAACATGATAAACAGAATATATGAGTATGCAAAG
>JAFVDI010000007.1 GCA_017478485.1 Clostridiales bacterium
CGGATGACGGCGTTATTTGGGAAGATCTTAAAACACAGGATTCTTTCGATGTAAAGGTTTACGATCAGGATTACATCGATGAAAATTTCACTGATTATACAGGGCTGACCGGACGCCTGATATTCCATAAGGCCAATGACCAGGCGATCAAAAAACAGGACGCCATCATGGGCAAAATAGCGGATAAGACAAAGGAAATATCAGACTCACAGGAGGCCATCGGCAAGCTGTTATCCGATGATGATATTGCAAAGAAATACTGGGATCCATTTTGGAAGCTGACCGACTACTGCAGAAAAACCTTCAAGAGATCAATGGCTGGATGCCTGAACGGAAAGGAACCCTTCTTTCGTGAGGTCAGCGCAAAGTGTGCAAGTACCACTCCTGTTGAGCATGATCCCAAGGCTCTCACCGAGGAATATAATGCCCTCTTCGCGTCAGACCTCCAGAAATATCCCACGCTGTCTTTTCCTTCAAATGCATACGCATTTGAAAACCTGCCCGGAGCGAAGCTAATGGGCACAGAGATCACCAGTAGCAGTGACAGGCCATATGCCCTGTTTATCAAGAAGCTGGATGCCATGACCTGGGTGCAGACAGGCGTTGATCATTATGTGTATCACGAGGAAAACAAGGACGGATTATGCCCATTCTGCAAGCAGAAACTCCCGACGGATTTCAAGCAAGATATTGCAGATCTATTTAACGAGGACTACGCCAGGAATATGGCAAGTCTGAATGCATACCTGGATTCCTTCAAGCAGACTCTGTCCTCGCTCTATCTTTCTCTCCGGGAGCTGGCAAAGAATCCATTCTCTGCCGTTTCTACATCTGCTCTAAATGCGCAGATTGAAACCCTCGGCACCGTAACGCAGGAATGCCTGAATACCATCCGTGAGAAAATTGCTAATCCCTCCGGCAAGTATACGCTTCCGGACATCCGCTCTGCCATTGAAGAGATAGAACGGACTGTGAAGGATCTGAATACAAAGATTGAAGAAAATAACAAACTCTTCAAAGAACGCGGCGACAAAGAAGAAGAATTGAAAAGGAAAGTATGGGAGTATGTGGTATTCTTACTTGAGGATGATAACAAGAAATACCGCGAAGAACTGAAGGACACAGAAACACAGCGAACGACTCTCTCCGCTCTGCTTAAAGCTCAAAAAGAAGAACTGGTCAAACTCCAGAAGGAGCTTGAGGAAGCCAACTCGGAAGGTGTTCCTACTGAGGAAGCAATGTCCAAAATCAACGACCTCTTGCGGCACTCTAATTTCCAGGGCTTCGAGCTCCGTCCGGAGGATGGCAAGGAAAACGTATACGCCGTCATGCGGATGAAGGACGGTAAGCCTTATGAAGTCGCCGACAAGCTGAGCGAAGGCGAGCGCAGCTTTATCGCCTTCCTGTATTTCTACTATGATGTTCTTGGTTTCAAAGACGATGATGACAACAAAAAGAAAAAGCCCAAGGTCGTCGTGATCGATGACCCTGTCTCCAGCATGGATGACAGTGCCCTATTCATCATAGGCTCCCTTGTGAAGCAGCTTGCCGAGCGTTGCAGGATGCGTGGCACCCTTGTGGACGACAAGTATGGGGATGCTCAGATTGACCAGATTTTTATACTTACACATAATGTACACTTTCATAGAGACATCACCGCAGGTCGCTCCGTAGCTGATTATTATGACACTACCTCA
>JAFVDI010000008.1 GCA_017478485.1 Clostridiales bacterium
CGCCGTGATTTAATTTATACATAACATAATGGCTGATACCAGCAGCCTCTTCGAGATCTCGCTTCTTAATATCTCGATCTATAAGAAACTTAAATAGACGTTTGTAACTAACCCGCCGATTGTAAAATCAACTTGAACATGTAACATGAAAAGTCCATAAAGCTTCTCTTTTGGTAGAATGTAAGCGACCAAACTTCATTCACAAGGAGAAGACCCTATGGACTACTTACATTCTACAACTGAACACAGGAAGGGTAAACACCTTTCTTTTGAGGAACGTGTTGTTATCCAGACGCGTCTCAAAGACGGGTGGACACCCAACAGGATCGCCGGAGAGATCGGCTGTGCACCGAACACCGTTCGAAACGAGATCAAACGCGGTACAGTTGCTCTTTACCGGGGCAAGGTCTTTCGATACAAGGCCAAAACCGGCCAGGCTGCCTATGAGAAAAACCGTGAAGCTTGCTGCCGCCACTACGATCTTCTTGAAAAGAGAGCATTCATCTCCTATGTAGAAGAGCATTTCTTTGAAGACGAATGGTCGCTGGATGTCTGTGCCCACCGCGCTCTGAAGGATGGATCATTTACCCGGGAGCAGATCGTCTGCACGAAAACGCTTTACAACTATGCAGATCTCGGACTCCTAAATATCAGAAACATCGATCTTCCGGAAAAGCTGCGGCGTTCTCCCAAAAAGGCGCAGGTTCGCAAGAACAAGCGAGTCCTTGGAAGAAGCATTGAGGAACGGCCGGCCAGTATCGATGACCGCACAGAGTTCGGGCACTGGGAAGCGGATCTGGTAATCGGCTCAAAGAGCGGCAACGATGATGCTCTGCTTACCATGATCGAACGAAAAACACGGGAATACTGGATGATCCGTGTACCTGGCCGTGATCCGAACGGCGTCATGGAGGCGCTCCGGGAAGTCAGATCTCAATACGGTGAACACTGGGACGATATCTTTAAGACGATCACCACGGACAACGGCTCTGAGTTCTCACTGTTATCAGATCTGGAGGACCTGAGCAAGACTCTGGTGTATTTCGCCCATCCCTATACTTCATGTGAGAAGGGATCCGTGGAACGCCATAATGGTCTGATCCGCAGATTCATCCGGAAAGGCCGTCGTATCGACAGCTTTTCAGATGAGCAGATCTGTCAGATCGAAGTCTGGTGCAACAGTCTTCCGAGAAAGATCCTCGGATACAGTACTCCGGACGAGCTGTTTGAGGATGAACTGGACAGGATCTATACCGTGGCGGCGTAGTATTCCAGATAGCACAGGCTCCAGCCTGTCAAGGCAACCTCTTCGAGGCGCCTTTTGGGCGGCCTTGACTGCCTGTTCACCCTGTGCTTGTGGGTACCTAAGAGGAATGCAAGCATTCCTCCAGGATTACCATCCTGTGTGCTTAGGACTATTCAACTGTCAATGTTCAACTTGTTATTGCAATTTTCGATTTTTACTGATTTCACGAAATAGTGATAATTATAGGGTTCAAGGAGCTTTGAATTCAGAGAAAATCTATCACTAAATCACGATTTATCAAAACCCAGTTAAAGCCCTGCACAGTTTATCAAAACCCAGTTAAAGCCTTGCGCGGCAAGTCAATACTAGTTAAAGCCCCTGACAAAAGCATATAGCAAGCGCGGTGTGATGTGCATGAGCACTTGCTGAGGATATGTGCATCGAATTATGTCTTCATCAGATACTGAAACCGTAATTCTTAAAATCAGTCTCCATGAACATTTTTACGAATTCACCTGCCGCTTCCG
>JAFVDI010000009.1 GCA_017478485.1 Clostridiales bacterium
GAAAAATATTCACTGGCGAGGCAGATATGGAGCGACCGATATACCTTAATGAATTGATAAGAAAACAGCATAACGGAATGGTTAAAGTTATTACCGGTGTAAGAAGGTGCGGTAAATCGTACCTTCTGTTCAACTTATTTTATGGCCATTTGAAAAAGCAAAACATCGGTGATGACCATATCATTACTATGGCGATGGATGACATTGAAAACAAAGAATACCGCACTCCGGAAAAACTGTATTATTACATCAAGGAGAGAATTCTTGATGATGAAATGTATTATGTTTTACTTGATGAAGTTCAACTTGTGATAAATTTCGAAGAAGTGCTTAATTCTCTTTTGAAAAGAAAGAATGTGGATATCTATGTCATCGGCAGCAATGCCAAGTTTTTGTCAAAAGATATTATTACGAAATTCAGGGGTCGTGGAGATCAGGTGCATGTGTATCCTTTGTCTTTTTCAGAGTTCTGGGAATACTACCGTCAGAAACATTCCGAAATTGTTTTTCCAATGAGTTTTCCTGTTTCAAATGGATTGGCAGATATTAACTCTGCTTGGCAGGAATACATTACCTTTGGAGGTATGCCCGGTCAGGTTACGATGGATAATGTTCAGGACAAATCTAATTATCTCAAAACCTTATTCGATGAAACATTTATAAGGGACATCATCGATCGCAACAACGTAAGAAATAAAGCAGAAATCGAGGAGTTGATCGATATAATTGCTTCCGATATAGGATCTCTTACCAATCCCCTGAAAATTGCGAATACCTTTAAGACTGAAAAGAAGGTATCTGTTCATCAGGCAACTATTAAGAATTTTCTGGATTATTTTGAGGATGCTTTTCTTGTTTCGAAAGCAAAAAGATATGACATCAAAGGAAAGAAATATATTAATACTCCAATGAAGTATTATTTTACGGATAGAAGCAAATCATGTGGTTGTCTGTTATACAAAGATAAGGACCGAAGACCGTAGCTTTTATCAGGCGATGGAAAAATACGAGATATATAATGGCCGTGTACCCTTTGAACAGTTCAAAGACATTGTTTTAGGGCGTTACGGGAGCTGGGACGGTGCTCCTTTGATTACGGAATGTGCTCTTTTTCAAAATATCGTTGAGGACATGATACTGTTCCGTGATATGACGGATGAAGACATCATAGATTTTTACAGAGGAATTAAGACTGCCGTAGGTGATAAGCAGATCCATATTGCTTATCTCAAGGCGCAGCCTGATGATATCAGAAGAAATCTTGAGACTGCGAGGCAGATTGAGCTCATGATATGCGAAAACTGTTTCCCGGCCGGTACACGGTGTTGCCCTCGAAATCGTACGGGGAAGATGAAATTGATAAGTTATGAGAAGTGGGATGTATATTGTCAGAGCAGATGCAGATATTCTGATAGACATATATAATTCAGCTTTTTATGACGATCACATCCGATACGGTCATTGTCCGGCATATGGCCATTCGCGCGAAAGCATGGAACAGTCAATCTTAGTGTTGGTTTTCCAAAGATCTATCCTAATCTGTCTAACCACTCCACAGCATATTCGAGAGGGTAGTCGCTATCCTGACCGTATATCTCATTTATGGTATTCATATCAAGAGGGATCCTGACATCCAACTGGATATCGCTCACACGGTTCTCTCCTCCATCGATGTAGATGTTTCCATCTTCATCGAGCGTCGCCATTATAGAATAACGCACTCTTATAGTGCCGCCACTCATAAGCGTAGTCTGTGGCACACCCTGTGCGCATCCCCAGGTCGTCGCCAGACCCATAACGGTGACATTCGGACATAAAGAAAGATTATATGTGAGGATATCACCGGCACTTGCCGTTCCAGCATTAACAAGAAGCACTACCGGGATATCAGAATACCTTCCGTCAGCAGGCACTGTCCAGTTCCAGTACCGACTCTGCACTATCTCGTCTCCGCTTCTGAATCCGCTGTTAGTTCTTATCTCTTCCGTCGTAAATAAAGTAACGACTGATGACGCGAGAATATCCAGACCTCCGTCATTGCCGCGCGCATCGATTATGAGCCTGTCCATGCCCTGATCTATCATCTGATCGATACGGGAAATAAGAAGCTCTCTTACGGCAGGATAGTCGTCGGTGAGTGCAGCCTCGATATCACCGAAAGTCTCGTATTCTTCGATCGGGATGCAGATATATCCGCAGTGGTCATTAAGCATCTCACTGTATCCGAACTCATCTCTCACCTTACCTGTAAAAGGAGCCGTTGCTTCCATATAACGGCCGTAGTAACTGCCGATACTGTTAAGCGTCACTTCAGTCTCATTTCCGTCATCGGCTATAAACCTGACACTAACGGTATCACCGCCGTTGCCTGCAAGGAAAACAGGTCTCATCATTTCTTCGTTTCTCGCGTCAGGAAATGCCTCCACAGGCCAGCAGGGCGTAATGCAGCTGACGTTGCTTAAAGCCTCATCGATATCGAATCCGCCCCAGCCCGTTATTATGGTTCCGTCATGTATCCCAAGCTCGTAAGCGGCTGAAGTCTCGTCCGTCAGGACAGCAACGACATCGCCGTCATCCGTTCTCAACATCGAAAAGCCGTAGTCGTTACCCAGCATACTCACTACGAGATCGCTTCTAAGCTGCGGGTCTATGACAAAGGCACTTAAGTGGCCGTCGTGAAACTCGTAGCATAAGCTTGCTACCGCCTGCGCATACGCGAGCTCATCGTGTGCGGCATCCGCCTGCGCTGCCAGAGGAATATACTCTGCACGAAGAGCATCGTAGTCGATATTCTTATGGTCAGACAGGATGTAGTGTCCCTCGATCTCATCGATAAGCGCCGCCATCGACTGCTCGTAGTTCATGTGCGAATAGTTTATAAAACGCGAGTAATGGCTGATCCCCGAGATATAAAAGACACTCAGGGCAAACGTGATAAAGACCAGTATCCCGGTGATCACGACGTGTCTTATCACCTTCTCCTTATTAGCAATGACGATTCCAGCGACCGCATAGACAAACGCTGCGATCAGGAACCATATGAATCTGTTGAATCCCAGATTGAAATCGCCTTCGGTGTAGTTAAAGAAAAAGAACACCAGGAAATGTATGACAGGAATAGCACCAACGATCCTGTAAACATCCTTATTCTTCGGCTTTAAAAAAACAACCGTTACCAGGAAGACCAGAAACCAGGCTCCCGTAAAAGCCATGATATAAGCGGTCGGAAAATCAATGATCTTAAAGCTCTCGAATATCTTTAATAGCAGTATCAAGGCTCAGTCTCCCCTCGACAAATAATACTAATATTATCACGATATTGGATCTTATGAACACCTCGATCTTATCAAAGAGGATAATGTCCACCTGATCATAGAGGTCCGTGTGGCTCGCACCCGGGATGATCAGCAAGCGTTAATCCCTTCAAACACGCGGTCCATATTGCCATAGAACAATGGAAGTTCCATGCCGTGTTGAACGATGCACCGGTTTTGGAGTATCATTCAAGGAGATCTCAGATTCATGGCTTCTGAGGTATGGTCTGGACAGCAAGGAGATAGGAAGAAATCTTCCTTATATCGCCGAGCTCACCCGTAAAGAATAGAGGTTAGTGATATGAGCTGGAAATATGATACTGTCGACAGCATAGCCGCTTCTTCGGCGAAGTGTCCGAATTGTTCTGCGAACATTTTCTTCAACGAGAAGATAGGAAAACTCGTCTGCAGTTTCTGCGGTGGTATTTATGAGCCCCAGACCCTCGCACCGACGGGTTCCATCGCGAACCGTGACACGGGTGAGGCCGGTGATGAAGAGAATAACAAGCAGGAATTCATATGTGATTCGTGCGGCGCGACGGTCGTTACCGATGACAATACTTCGGCTACATTCTGCGCATTCTGCGGTTCTGCTACGCTCATTCAGAGGCGTTTGAGACGCGAGTTCCGTCCTGACCTTATTATCCCGTTCAAGATAAGCAAAGAAGACGCGATAAATAACTACCGCGAGTGGGTCAAGACTCACCGTGGTGTGCCGAAGGCTTTTCGCGAAGAAGCTACGCTCGAGAAGATAACGGGCTTCTACGTACCGTTCTGGCTTATCGACGCGGAGTGCTCCACGGTGATCACGGGCGAAGGAATGAAGCGTATCAATAGTGATACAGCGGAGAGATACAACATAAAAAGGACCGTCGATTTTAAGATGAAGCGTGTTCCTTTCGACGGGTGCAAGAAGATAAGCAACCTTCTTATGGAGGCCATCGAGCCCTTCGATTACAGCGAGCTCGTGCCGTATAACGACATGTTTCTTCCGGGCTTCTACGCGCAGAGGTACGACACGTCGGCACTGGATATGCTGGATCTTATAAGCATCAGATTCAACTCGTATGCGATGAATCTTGTTAAGAAGTTCTCTGCGAGTGAGTATTCATCGGTTACCGTCAGGGCGCGCGGGTCTCATGCGGGTGACTTCAGCCAGCTTTACGCGCTGTTGCCGGTTTGGTTCCTCAACATCAATTACAAAGGGTTAAACTATAGCATCGCGGTCAACGGACAGACCGGAGAGACCTCGGGTAATTTGCCCGTCAATAAAAGGGCGGTATTCTGGCATTCGCTCCTGAAAGCGGGTAAAATCGCTCTGACTTATATCCTGTTCATGCTTCTGATATCGGTTCCGATATCCTATTTTATATTCAAGCCTCTCGGGTGGCCGTATGTTACGGCTTCAATGCTCGTGATCAATGTTATATTGGCCGGCATCGGTCCTTTTGTCTACGGGCCTTTTGTCGCAGCCCGTTATCACAGAAACAAGAATGAGGAATCCGTTACTCTCGATCAGGCTCCTGATATGGAGGAATACATAGACTATCAGTCTAAGATCAACATGGAGAATAATGACATGTTCGTCAAATACACGAATAAGACAACCGAAGCAGAGGAGATAGATCCCCTGCTTATGCCTAAGGGCGGGGCGAGAAACCCCATGTATCTGCTTTTTAAGTTTATCTTAAGGCGCTGAGAAGAAAAAACTTGTTGAATCGGTAGGGGCGACAGCATTGCTTAGAATGTCGGAACGTAGTGATGCGAAGGACAACAAATGAATGCCTGGAAGTGGTGATAAAATACAAAATACAAGTATTCTTACCGAAGAGAGGATGAGATCGAGATGAACAGGAAGACGGCTGAGCACTATGTTCAGGACGCCAAGGCACAGCAGGAAAAGACTCATGAATAGCGAAAAAAATGAAAGGCCCGCAAACGCAGTGTTTACGGGCCTTTTGGCGGAGCCGGTGGGATTCGAACCCACGTGCCCTTGCGGACAAACGGTTTTCAAGATTTCGGCCGCATAAATAAGAAACGTATAAAGAACGTATCAATTTCATAGCAACTCATTTCACCTCCAAACTAATAGACAAAAGGCTTGAACGGACAAATCAGACACGATTTGACACGAACCACATACGGTTCGAATCGAAGCGTAAAAAAGACGAAAAATGCGAGTTTTCTTGCATAAATGCAAGAAAAGATGCAAGAAACACACGATTTCACGGCAGCTTTTTGCCGAATGATCGAAGTCACTCAGGGATAAATAATCTGTAAAGGACTTAATCATTATGAAATTGGATTTAAACGAACTGAAAAACTACCCGGAATTGCTCAGCAAGGAACAGGTGCGCATCGTCGGACACATGAGCAAGCGCACGGCACTGTATCTGATACAGAGCAAGCTTCTCCCTACCTATTGCAGCGGCAAAGCAACGCGCTGCTACTTCATAAAGAAACAGGACTTAATTGATTTCTTTGAAGACTGGGAACTTAATCCCCACAAATATGTTGCACCCGAAGGATGGTACCGCAGTACAGAAAAAGCCAAACCTTTGACCATAAGAATCAATCCCGGCGAGGAATTTGAGGAGGATACATTACGTGAATTTTATACAAATAAGCTCCGCAGTATGCCGCAGCTTCTCAGTGTGGCTGATGTCGCAGGATTTACCGGCTATGCGCCTTCTACCGTCACGCAATGGATCCGGGCGGAGAAGCTCGAGGCATTTGATATGCTGGACAGATATCTGATCCCTAAGCCCTGCCTGATAGACTGGATATCATCGAGCAAATACAACCACATCGAACGCAAGTCAAAGAAGCATCTCAAGGCTCTATGGACAATTGCTAAGATGTGACGTCTGTCTTCTATTCTCATAAACGTGATCTACCCTATTATGTCGAGTCGGAATCAGCCGTGTACTGATATAATATTGGTACACGGCTGAGGAAGACCCTTAGTCAAGATAACCATCAGTTAAACGTAATGATCCTTATATGAGTGTAGATATCAGAGAAGCAACTAGTAAAGAGATTCAAAAGAATATACAAGTCGTCAAGAGAATGACGAAGGGTATGAGTTTTGACGAGAATATGGGTAATGTGAACTGGCGTATGGTTCGGCTTATCTCTAATTTCGGCTATAAATTCATGCCCAAAGCCAAAGGCGTGAGTTTTAAGAAATATAGAGGAGATGGGTGCCGTTATGAAGTAGCGTTGCCCAAAGAAATGACCGGAAATAATGTGATCTGTTATATACACGGCGGAGGATTTGTATCAGGAAGTGCATCGTCATCCCGTGGATACAGTTCCATGTTGGCTGTCACGAGCGGCCTCCGTGTGTTTTCTGTCGATTACGATCTGGCTCCGGAGCATCCGTTTCCTGCCGGATTTAATAATTGTTGCGCAGTCATAAATGAGATAAGAAGACTTTATCCCGACTCCAAGATTGCTCTTGTAGGCGAAAGCGCAGGGGCAAATCTTTGTATTGCAGTAGCATTAAAGATGAAAGACAAGGTCTCATCGGTAATAGTCCATAGTCCGTTCGTTGACTTCACCGGATCTCTTGAACGAAGTGAACATAAGATAGACGATTTTACGGTTAAAGAAGGATGCCTCAAGCCTCTCAACGATATATATGTTGCCGGTAACAATGTAATGGATCCTTACATATCTCCTATGTACGGCGATTATAATGATTTTCCGCCGACCTTTATTACTTGCGATTATAACGAAACCCTTTTTGCAGACTCTATCTGGCTATACAGAAAACTTCAGGAAATTGGAATCAAGGTAAAGATGATACAGATGAAAGGCGCTTTCCATGCTTTTGCAACCACAGGAACACAGGCTCCTGAAACAGCGACGATCTTGAAAGAAAACGTTGAATTCATTAAGGAAAACATGGCCTGTTATAATTCCTTTTGAGGGGAGCCTATTGTAAAGAAAATTGGAATACAATGTGGAATGAAAAATCAATATTTGTGAGGATGAGTATGAATATAACGGCTAAGTTCTTTAATGAACTTACAACAAAAGAGCTGTATGAGATTTTGAAAGCGCGGGCAGAGATATTTGTGGTTGAGCAGAACTGTGTTTATCAGGATCTGGATGGCAAAGATTACGAAAGTCTGCATGTTTTCTATGATGAAAACGGTAAAGTGGCTGCCTACCTGAGAGCTTTTTATCGAGATAACAATGTAGTGCAAATAGGCAGAGTTCTGACATTACAGCATGGAACAGGGCTTGGTGGAAAACTTCTGAAAGAAGGCATTGCACATATTAAAGAA
>JAFVDI010000010.1 GCA_017478485.1 Clostridiales bacterium
GAACGTCTTTTCCTTAAGGGGTTCTATAAGGTGCGTCTCAAGGTACTTAACATGGTTCTCGACTGTAGGCTTACCTTTCGGCTTTCTGGGAGGAGGTGGAAGTACGATCGTATCGTAGAAGTCTTCGAGATCAGAGTATACTGAATCCGTTATTCATTGTTGAGAACATAATCTGTTAAGAATGCTGGTCTGTTATATGCCTTCTTATTGAGAGCCATCATTTCTGCATCCGGAATGTTGTACTTGGAATGAATATCTTCAACCACTTCTCTAAAGAGGAAATAAGCCATAGATTTAGCCATTGCGTGGCGATCCGTGTTTGCTATAGCCAGTGCTTCTAAATATGTATTTTCCAATTCATCACCTTCATTCATAATGCACTTTTTATTTATTATAAACGCAAGCGACCGCAGAATTCATCATTCTACGGCCGCTCTTTTATACTTGTTGTTGAGTAATTAGAAGAGATCTACTGACTTTCCGTCTGCGTCAAAGATTTTCTTTTCATTGATGACTACATACACGGTACCACCGAGTTTTGCAGCCTTCTTTTCGATCTTCTTATAATCGATCTGCTGACCATCAATCTCGAAGATAACCTTGCTAAGCTTCTTGACCTTTTCGACCTTCTTTGCGGGACGTCCGGGTTTCTTAGCTGCAACTGCTTTCTTTGCAGCAGGCTTTTTAGCTGATGTTGCTTTCTTAGCAGGAGCCTTCTTAGCGGCAGCCTTTTTAGCAGGTGCTTTCTTAGTTGCAGGTGCCTTTGCAGCTTTAGCTGTTGTCTTCTTAGCTGCAGCTTTCTTTGCAGGAGCTGCCTTCTTTGCTGTTGCTTTCTTAGCAGCCGGAGCCTTCTTAGCGGCAGCCTTTTTTGCTACAGGTTTCTTTGCTTCAGTTGCCTTAACGGGAGCTTCAATCTTTTTCTCTTCTGCCATGATTAATCCTCCGTGATTTTGAATGAGCATTGAGATTTCTTTGTTACATATTTCGATTGTACCAATCTTCGAAGGTTGGTCAATTAAATAAGTGTGAATAACTGTTGTACATTCTTGCAAGAAACATATTTCACTGTTATAGATGACAAAAATATAATTGTTATATATCAGCTAATATGTTTTTGGAATAATCAAATGCAATAGGCTGAAGTGTATATTTTCTAGGGTTTTTCCCGATTTGTTCAAACCAATCTTTTTTCTTCGAAAAAACAAATTCAATATCTTTTTTTTCTATTTCTTCCTCTAATGCATCTTTCATAATGACCAGAACATCGCTTATTGTGAAAGAGGTTTTTAAGCCACTCTCAGAGGCAAAAACTAATAAAGGTATCATCTTAGCTTTAAAGTCCTTTTTGCTTTTTAGTTTTTCTATTACCAGATATTTGCTTTTTAGTTGAGAACCTATTGATTCAGTTAAGACCGTATTTTGATTATTACAAGATGAGTTTGAAGTAATTGAGTCAACAGCGGATAATGACTCCCCAATCATTGTGGAAAGATTTCGCAACTGGCTTTTGACTTGTTCCGGAGTGCCTTTTAGGGAAATATGAGTTTCACCATATGTTATGGATAATTCAAGCGGTATTTCGTTTGAATTATCGTTATCATGAGTGCTATCTTTAGTTACGATAGGTTGCTTTGATAAATCCTCGTAATTGATATTAAATTGGTATTCTTGCAGAATTTCTTTGCAGACTTTTTCGATTCCAGGCTGTTCGTTTCCACAACTAATCCTATAATCGGCATTTTGTTTAGCAGACGAGAGAGCTCTTAATGTAAATTCCTTACCATATTCGTTATGTATTTTTTCTATTAAAAACTTAGTAAACGATTCACTTGTTCCCATCTTATAGCATTTTCCATTCATCATGCATGAATAGATATTGAAATACATCTTTAATGAGGATTTGGAAAACGGAACCTTTATTCCAAGTTGATCACACGCATCATTTACGCATAATTCTTTTAAATACACTTTCTTGCAATAAGTGTAAATCTGTTCCATGTCTTTAATATTGTTAAGTCGCGGCATCGTGATCGCCTCCAAGTTCGTTCATTACAATAACACCCCATTTTTCGGCTGCAGTGCTTGCATTCATATATTCCATATCTTGGCTACTCCTAATGACGCTTTATTAATTAATTATAATATAAGATATTTTGCATTTATTTCCTAACCTTTAAGATTTCAATAATTGATAATTAATAAATCTGCCCCCTAACTTAGTAAATTAGGGGGCAAATTGCGGGAGTTTTCAAAGATGACGTCAAATAATACCAAACCCTAGTAAGTTTTTGCTGCCAACTGGATATGAGCTTTTAGCCACAGCATCATTGTTATTACCTTCGATGGTGTAGATGCGTCCACCTGAGACTTTAGTGACGATGCCGACATGATCACCATGACCATCTCGCTTGCCATCTTCCAACCAGTCAAAGAAGATAATCATACCGGGCCGGATGAGCTCATCATAGTTGGAAGAGGTCACATCTGAGCCCTTGATCCACTTTCCCTTGGTCTTGAACCAGTGGACGCCATCTCCGACAAAGGAAAAATAGGGAACTTTTCCAGCTGAACGAAGGCCTGCTTGTTCCCCACACCAGGAGACGAAAAGGGCACACCAGGGAATTCTCTTGCTGCTTCCGGCCCATCTCCAGTACTTTTCGCCGCCTTTGTTCCCGAGCTGGGAAAGGGCGATAGTTACTAGCTTATCTGATCCGGTACCGACACCAATCAGTATCTGGCTCCATAGTGAAGCATATTTATCACTTAAGAGTTCATTGAGCTCTTCAAGTTGTTTAGCAGTGAAGGAGAGGTTTTGGGCTTCCTCATCAGCGTCTTTGTGACTTATCTTGATGTGAAGGGTAGTCTTCGTTATCTTCTTTTCGGTATAGACAGGATTGCCTTTATCGTCTTTCTTCTGATTCCCGTTCTCGTCAAGTACCGGTTCTTTCTTAGTTTCAGTCTTTTTGGTGGTGGAAGACGTAACGGTATTCATCTGCCAGAATATATTTCGAAGCGTTTTGATGTGATCATCAGTTATATGGACCACATCTGTCGCATTCTCAGTCTTTGTCGTGACATATACGGCATAGACGGATAGGACATCAGGCCAAGAAGACATAGTGCCTTTCGTGACAAGCTCATCATGCTTGGTACTAGCCTTAATCTTGTCAATCTTCGCATTGAACTCATTGTTTATATCTAGAACGACGCTCTGAAGGGATTTAGACCCATTACCGGAGGAACCGCTGAAAAAGATCCCGAAGGAAGAAGAAACGATTCCTGCGATAAGGCTCGCTAAAACAAGTATTAGAAGCAGGGGAACGGCGGCTGCTCCAAGAGCAGCTCCGAGCCTTTTAGATGCCTCGATAATGCCTTTTACGATCCTCTTGATCCATTCGGCCGCCTTTTTAGCTACTTGTTCAGTCTTCCTTGCACTTGCAACCTTCTGAGAGGCAATAGCCGCCTCTTTGGCAGCTTCAGTCGTGCTTTTGACAACCAAGCGAGTAGTTTCGGTCGCGTTTTTGACAGAGCGGTCAGCTTTGCGGATCGTTCTGGTACCGGAACGGATGTCTTTGGTGTTTTTGATATGAGACTTTTTCTTCCTTATCTGACTCCTGAGAGCCTCTTTAGCATCTAGCGCGGCGGTTTTTGAAGAGGCTTCAAGCTTGTCTATTGCCTCCTGATCCTCCCGTTTTTCGGATTCTTCGGTCAGATTCCTTGTATGTCTGATGGATTCTATGCCCGCTTGCCTAGCGGCCTGAAATACAGGGTTTGTAACATTGTTAACAGGGCTATTTGCGGATTCTGAACCGATATTTCGGGGTAAATTGCTTATGGATTTCTCCGTGGCAGGCTTCAGATCATCCAAACGCGATACCTGCCGTATGTCGTGTTCGCGTTCGACTTTATTAATTTGAGACATTCAGTCTTTACTCCTTTGCTGTGTTTGGGATTAAAAAAGAGCATAAAAGTAAAAACCCCTGCCGGGAGGTGGAGGTGACGGCAGGGGCATGGAACAGAGGACAACCATGACACAGGAATATTCTTTTCTGATTACAGGATAACACGGCTCAAATGTTGGAAAGTACCTTTAATGGTACACAACCCGAAACGCCCTGATTTATTGCATTTCAGGCATTGAGGCCGAAACTAAGTAGTTCCACGTGGAACGGAGTTTTTATATAGTTGCGTCCTGCCATCTATCTGATGGCTTAGTCGTCATAAGCCTGTATAACTTGGTGTCCTTTTTAAACCTGTTCACGAAGGGGACGAGGGCGGAACCGTATTTGATAAGCCCCGTTCCGGCAGGTGCGTTGGTAATATAGCGCATCTGGATCTCGGAGATGTTAAGGAGCTTGGCAAGCTTGGCCCTGTCTGATGCAGCCTGGTTGAGCATGATGACGAACTCGGAGTTCGAGAGCATCGTGGATGCCTGAACGGAGTCGAGCAGATACTCAACGTTCTGCGTGATGGCGGTCGGGTAGGCATTCCTCTTACGGAACTGTCTCCAGGCCGAGTTAAAGAACTGCGCCGAGAACTCGTTTTCGAATACGACATGGAACTCATCGATGAAGACGTGCGTTCTTTTGCCCTTCTTCCAATTGAGGGTCACACGGTTGAGCATCGTGTCCGTTATGACAAGGAGTCCCGTGGGCTTAAGCTGGCTGCCCAAGCCGTGTATATCGAAGACGACGACGCGCTTATCCATATCCACATTGCTTTCGTGGCCGAAGATATCCAGGGAGCCGGTAGTGAAGAGCTCAAGCGACAGCGCTATCTGCTTTGCTTCCCGCTCCGGCTGTTCCAGGAGCTTCTCACGGAAGGTGCAGAGGGTAGGTGTAGCCCCGCCCGAATTCCTTGTTTTCTCAGCATCACGGTAAACGGCAGCTGCGCAGCGGTCGATGATGGACTTCTGCTGAGGGCCGACGCCTTTCTTGTCGATCTGCTCGACAAGGGACATGATGAACTGGGATTTGACCACGATAGGATCGTTTTCGCCGTACCCGTCGACCATATACATCGCGTTGAGCCTGTCACGGCCGCCTGCCGAGACTCGTATAACGGAGCCCATCTCAGGTCCCATTGCCTCAACAAGCGGAGCATACTCGCCTTCTGGATCGCAGATGAGGATGTCATCGTCAGTGTTCAGCATGAGGAACGTAATGAGCTCCTTAGCTGAGAAGGACTTGCCTGAACCCGGCACACCTAAAAGGAAGGCAGACTGGTTAAGCAGGTTCTCCTTGTTGCACATGATCAGGTTATGGGAGATAGCGTTCTCGCCGTAGTAGATTCCGCCCTTGTCCATGATTTCCTGTGTCTTGAAGGGAAGGAAGACCGCAAGAGACTCCGTATTAAGAGTCCTGAAGCAGTCGATCTTACGAACGCCGAAGGGGAGGACGGTGTTAAGAGCATCCGTCTGCTGCCATTTCATGACCGCCATTTGGCAATGTCTGCCTTTTGCGACGGCCTGGATGCTTTCGGTATCGAGATCGAGCTGTTCCTTGCTGTCAGATGAGATAGCCATTGTGATGAGGACGAGCATCATGCGCTGGTCGCGGGTAGTAAGGTCAGCCAGGAATTCCTTTGTCTTTGTCCTCTGCAGCTCCATATCGTAGGGAACGACAGCGGAGAAGTTGTTGTTCTGGTTCTGCTTCCTCTGCCAGTTGGTGATGTTGGTCTCAACGCCCAGGAGTTTGTTCTCTACTTCGCGGATAGCCTCGTCAGTGGGGACCGACAGAACATCGATCGAGAGCATCAGGTTCCTGTTCATGTCGGTAAGCTCGGTAACGGTATCGTCGCTGATATAGTTGCCATAGTCCTTGAGGAACAAGACTCTCACGTACTTTTCACCGAGCTTGATATAGTCGGTTCCGCGTTCGATCGTATCCGGACAGATATAGTCGCGGAAGTCGTGACCGAGTTTGGACCGCTTGGCCATATCGAACTCAAATGTCATTTCATCGCCCTGGCGGTAGAAGTCATGGATAAGCCTGAGCTTTTCGATGGCATCCAGATCTTCAAGGGTGCTTCCTAAAGAAGAAAAGCGCATCTGAAGGTCAGCGCCGGTCCTGGCGAAGTAAGTTCTCGCATCTTCAATGCTTCTTTTATTGATGGATACGGTAATATACTTCTCCTGAACGATCCCGTTGGCACCGGTTGCCTTTTCAAGGAGCATGTCATTATATTCCCTGCGGTAATCGTCGAGGCCATCCCATTTCATAGGCATAAGAATCGACTTCTCGAAATCCTTCTTATTGAGCCTGTGGTTGTTTACCGTGATCTTGGTCGTGGCAGCGCTGTCGAAAGAGTTAAGGATATCGGAATAGAGCAGGAACATGTTCTCCTTATCCTCTTCGCTTGCCACCTGATAGTTGATATCGGAGAACTTCCAGGTTTTAGAGAACTTGTTAGGTCCCACCTGGAGCAATGAAACTTAAGAACTCGCTGATGGAAGACTGTTGCAGACATCTTAAGGTCGTCACCGCCAAGGATCTTCTTGGTGTTTTTTCCTCCTTTTCTATAGAATTGACCGAAAAGCCTTGCTCAGACTGAAAATAGATAGACTTGTGCTTTTTCTTGATATCGATTATTTCACGGAATTAATGAACAAGGCAGTTGAATTGGCACAATCTGATATATCCGACATAGATGCAATACATCAATTAGGGGAAGGTTGGGTTGCTGAAGAGACGTTGGCCATAGCTGTATTCTCTGCTCTTAAGTATGACAATGACTTTGATAAAGCGATTAGATGCTCTGTCAATCACAGTGGTGATAGTGACTCAACTGGAGCAGTAACAGGAAATATTCTTGGTGCTTATCTCGGTTATGAAGCAGTCCCTCAAAAGTATAAAGATAATCTTGAGTTAATAGATGTGATTCTTGCGATAGCTGATGACCTTTACAACGATTGTCAAGCATCCGAGACAGTCTGCATCTTCAGCAATGCTTTCATATACTATCGTGCAGCCGAGCATCTTTTTAGCAAAGTCTTCAATGTCGATCTGTCTATGGATTTATCCATGGCAGGCTTTAGATCATCCAAACGCGATACCTGCCGTATGTCGTGTTCGCGTTCGACTTTATTAATTTGAGACATTCAGTCTTTACTCCTTTGCTGTGTTTGGGAATAAAAAAGAGCATAACGCCTTACGCTTGATCAGTCTCTTATTGCCATTCCATAAAACAAATGGGCAGTGTTCATCATTGGTAAGTTCGCGTAGCTTATGCAAACCGAGATTATAATATCCGTTTTTCTGCTTTATAGGTATTTTGATTTTTTCAATAATTGGGACAGAATGGAAGCAGAAGTGCTTAAGACCCAAAACTTCTTTTCTGTGCTTGCTTTGATTTTTATTATTGTCTTCAATGCCGGATGGGTATTCCTTATTCCTGCAGGTGTAAAGAAAGAGAGTAAGCCGTTTCTTTTCACTCTCTTAGGAGTTTACCTGATTATTATTTTCGTAGTGATCAAGTCTCTTCTTTTTGGTTTCACTATTCCTTTTATGTAGCAGGCAGACACCCGGATAAAGGACTGGGCTTAGCACAAAAGATCAGGAATAAATAAATCAAAAGTCAATAAAATATGCTTGTTACCAATACGGTGCTTTATTTTGACGAATAATATGACACAATGAAGACAGTAAATTGAGCATATGGCATTGGGGAATGACTTATGAAAAGTAAGCTTAATAACAGAAAAGTTTTGATATGTATCGTTATATTGAATGCCGTAGCAATGTTTTATCTTTGCGGAATGCCGAAATCGTATACAAACAAGAGCCATTTCTTTGAGGTTGATATTCAACCTCACGGCATAATAACAGAAGCCTATCTATCCCGTCAGGATATGATCATTAAAGGTACTGATGGAAATGATATCAGTATCTCAGCCGGTTCAACGCTGATTAAGCATTCATTTTCCCAGGAATATAAAAACACGGTTAAAGAAATTAACGCTTGAAAACATTGAACTCTATGAATCATAGATTGTAATATCCCACGGCTTTTGTATACTTAAGCCCGATGGACAAAGATCAAGGGAGAACTCAAATGGATACAAAGGAATTCGGTTCGTTCATATCTTCTCAGAGAAAAGCTCAGGGATTAACGCAAAAAGAACTTGCGGATAAACTCATGGTCACGGACAAGGCGATAAGCCGCTGGGAAAACGGACACGGCTATCCTGACATCGAGACGCTGGAAGACCTGTCTTCGGCTCTGGGTGTCAGTCTTCTTGAACTTATGCACAGCAAAAAACAGGAAGATGTACCCGTTTCACTTGAAGAAGTCAACAAGACTTTGGCCGATACCATTAAGTACAATATCGATGACAGGAAAAAGGAACGTAAGATAACAGCGCTGGTCTTCGCTTCTTCCATGGTGCTCCTGCTCGTATTGTCGGTTTTAAAGAATATCGCACCCGTAGCAATCTTCTTTGAAGTTGTCGGAGCCGTTTATCTTGTTGCTTCCATAGTGATGATCGTAGATTCAAGGAGAAACAGGAGCATTAAGCATATGTTTATCGGAATATTGCTGCTTATGGTCTTCTTATTCTTCGTATTCCTGCTCCTGTCTGCATCCATTCAAGTTAACGGAATAAGCTGATTCAACGGAGGACAACCTAATGGAAACAAAAAATACCGCCTTGAAGGGCGGCATGGTAAAGTGTGTCATTTTTCTTTTCTGCTATATCGTTTTTATAAAGATATTGCCTTACTTTTTACATAACCCAAACTACCAGTGTGCGATGTATATCGTAATGGGCATTGCGGGTCTGCTAATCAGTCTGCCCGAGCTTAAGGAAGCGGGAGCATCGTGGAAAGCACATCCCGTCAGAAACGTTCTGTTGATCATTGGCGGATTTATTGTCATGAATATAATAGATAACCTTGCGACAATCCCGTACGCTCTTCTTTATTCGGAACAGGCGGGCAGCATTAATGATAGCAACCTTGAAGTTGCAAGACAGCTCGCTGAACCCGTGCTGCTAGTATTGGGCGTCGGGATAATGGGACCCATAGTCGAAGAAACCGTCTTCAGGAGCATTCTTATGCGTAAGCAAGGTGATTTCATTCCTAAGGCTGTAGTGGTTTTCGTTTCCTCTGTCCTTTTTGGAATGATCCATCTTCATGCCTTTACCGTGCCTGAAATGCTGTCGATCCTTCCGCATATTTGTTTCGGAATTGCCATGGCTATACTTTATCTAAAGACAAAGAACATAACTTTGGTGTATGCACTTCATATATTGAACAATCTCCCGGCAGTACTCATGATGTTCACACACTGATGCCGATCACAGGAGCAAACATAGAAATGTACATCTATAAAGAAAAGCGATCACTTGCCTTCATTCTTCTGACACTGTTTGGATTTGTGTTACTATGGGCTGTTATAAATGATGCATGGGGATATTCATCGAATTTAGAGTTTGGCTATGGCAAGCAAGTTTATGCTTTGCTCAGCAGGTTGTTTTGGGTATTCCCTGCCATTTGTCTGATCAAGCGGCACTCAGATTCACTGAGTATCAGCAAAAAGGAACTGTTTTCGAAGCCGGTATGGAACAGGACTCTTGTTGTTACACTAGCCATATCGGCGGTATTGGCTTTTGCCGGAATGCTGATCATTCATGCGGGATTGTGGCTCAATCCGGCAATTAGAAATCCTTTGGATATAATAGTTATTTGCTGTGTAGGATTTGTTGAAGAAACTGTTTTCAGAGGTTGGGGCTATAATGCCTTAAGAGGGATTGTCAGTGAAAAGAAGGCTGCTATCTTATCCACGCTGTTCTTCGTATTGCTCCATTCTCCGGCATATTTTGTCAGATGTTTCCGTTTGGGAGCAATGGATTATGATACATGGATAATGCAAAGCATCACTGTTGCTGTATGGGGAATAGTATTTTGCCTGCTTTTTAAGAAGAGCAAAACGATCTGGAACCCGATTATTGCTCATGTTGTCTATGATGTTTTCGTAACCGTTTTTGTAGAATGAAGTTTTTCGCTTTGCGAGAAAAAACAAGAGGTAAGAATAATGTACAAAACTTGTATGAATTGCGGAATGAAATATGATTTGTCGGAGAAGATGTGTCCTAAGAGGAAATGCCCCGAGTGCGGAGGAAAGTTGAAGCTGCAGTATACTCAAGAGGAACTGAAAGAGATTCAAAAGCAGAACGATGATATGGTTCCAATCAATACATTTTTATTATAATGTCATCGAAATCACGAATATATCTTACTAGTGGAAAAACAGTGGAGTGATAGTGATATTCGACGTTTATCCCCGGATTTCATACATTTATCCCCTTCCCAAAGAAATTCTCCATAGGACTGTTATCTAAGCAGTTTCCCTTGGCAAATTCATCAAGCTGGTTCTTATCGGTAACGGTCCTGGCTGAAGAAAGATAACCTATGTCTTTGATACGGTAGGGGCTGACATCATACTCTGTATTCTTCGGTTGTTCCAGGTTGTACATGACGGATGTCTCGCCTGCCAATTGAACGGTCTCCGTATTAGTAGGCCTGACTCCCGGCATCACCGGACTCAGAAAATCGGCGCATCCGGTCATGGGAACTGACATGATCGCAGTTACCAGACCAATTGCATAGAGGGGTTTCTTTTAATCTTTAGCGGGCCTGATCTCCATAACCGTACCTCCCTTGCTTCCTGCCGGATGGCTACATAATAAAGGATTACGTGGGCCTGGTGTTGAATATCTGGATCACGTTGCCCTGCGGATCCTGAACATAATTCTGCGGCGGCAGAACGGCACCGCAGTGCGGGCACTCCTTGTGCATGCCGATGACATAGACGCCTCCGCAGTAATTGCAGGAGCCCTGATAGACGGCATTGAGATTGCAGGGAACCGCATGCTTGTATTTCCCCTGATTCACGGTCTTGCGGATCGAATAAACAAGAGACAGTACCATGCCGACTCCCGTGAGCGAAAACATGACCAGGAACGTATAGAACTGTGCTTTGTTCTTTAAGCTTGTATGCATCATCTTGGGAGTATAATCATCGAGAGTCGAAGCTATCGCTTCGTCAACGGAATACTGATCACGCTGCAGCAGGCGCTTATAGATGAGCTCTTTGGTCTCGTCGCCGATCGCTTCGGTGATTACGGGATCCGTATAGTCACCCTGCATGCCTTCGCAGAACCAGTCGTCAAATCCGTCGTCCTTAGTCGCGCTGGAGTAGACGAAAAGCCAGTGAGCCTCATCGGGAAACCTGTTGACATAGACATCGTAAGCATATTTTTCGAGGTTCTTATAGTTCTTGTTCCAAGTATCGTTACTTACCGTTATTAACGCGGGAACAATACCTGTCTCATCATAGAAATCCTTCATCGACCGCTTCAGGTTCGCTTCATCTTTAACGACTCCGAGATTGTCCTCGACGACGAACTCGATCTCCTCATCCTGATCTTCAAAATAATCTATCTTTTTAGGGAAATTGATCGCATCGTAGGTACAGTAGCCGGTTCCTGCCATAAAAGGAACGAACAGCATGAAGAAACACATCAGCCAGGCAATGATGTGATCAATACTCTTCTTGCGAATATCGTAGTTGGAATAGATAAAATACGGCTTGCTGTCCTTATAGTAGAGAAATCTCCTGGAGCCTGCGAACGGCTTGGAAGACGTTTTTGACAAGCTTCCGCCGGAGCTGCCGCCGGAGCCGCTTCTGCCGGAACTGCTGTGCGATCTGCTTGAGCTTCCCGAATGGCTTCCGCCGCTGTGCGAACTGCCGCCTGACGAATGTGGCATCTTACTATCTCCTTATCCCTTGTGTGTCAGAGACATTATATCATTTTAAAATGTTGACATGACGGGACAACTGAGGTTTAATCTCATCTGCACTCTATCAGGAAGATGCGGAGGACATATGGCTGCTGATGTTAAGTTTACGGTAAAAAAGGCTTTGGATGAACAAACTCTCATTCCCGCTTCTGTCAGTGAGGAATTGGAGCAGGAATTCATCAAGAAGGCCAAGGCTTTCTCGATCAAGCTTATCCCAGTATCATTCATAGTAGCGGCGGTAATCCTCGTCATAGCGTTCCTGGTCATCTACTTTCTCCACAGGATAATCATTAGCGCATTCGCACTTTTCTGCCTGGTATTCCCCATCTATTCGATCTACGACGCGTTCGCCACATCAAAGGCCTTGAAGAATGCAAGATCGGCGTCCTGTTCGGAAAAAAGGAATACAACGCCGGTGACCGTGCCATCATCGCTAGGGTCAAGGACGATCTGAACATCATCTCCGAAGAGTAACCGGAACCCCTTTATTTCAAACACAAACAATTACACCCTGAGATACATGAAGTGAACCCCAAAAGTTGGACAAACTTTGGGGGTTCACTTCACTTTGACCCGGGTGCAGTAATTCAGACTGAGTATTGGCTGTTTAAGAACTCTTCAAACGCCTTACGCTTGATCAGTCTCTTATTACCATTCCATAAAACGAATGGGCAGTGTTCATCATTGGTAAGTTCGCGTAGCTTATGCAAACCGAGATTATAATAATCAGCTGCTTCACGAATGGTGAGCAGGGCCTTTTCTGCTATAGGAACTTCCTGATCCATTTTTCGACTAATACCTCCTTTGAGCTAAAAACATGATTTTCCAAAGAGTTACTGTAAGCACATTTTTCATGCAAATAATATGTACGTTGTCTGCGTACTGGTTTTAGGATAGATAGGAGCTGGGGAGGAATCAAATGTGCGATTTCAAACAAGAGGCTAACTGATCTCAACCTTCATGTGACATAACTTTCATTTGCCGTTGGTGTACCTCCTTCATGCCAAAATGGCTACAGGAATGGATAACGGGAGAAGCAACATGCAGCCGTTTCAGGGGCTGCGGAAATTTTTGAACCTTTTTCTGCCTTGTGACAATATATAGTGAACGGCGTCATGTGCACTGGCGGCGGCAGGAAGGAGAATGTTGTTGGAGACGGAAGTCATCGAACGGCTTATAACAGAGTACGGAAAGGATATCTATTCTTTCTGTGTATATCTGACCGGTGACCGCCAGACGGCTGACGATCTTTATCAGCAGACCTTTCTTGTCGCTATGGAGAAGGGCGGCATTGATTTGTCTGGCAACCCGAAATCGTATCTGATAGGAATTGCCCTGAACATCAACAACAACCGCCGCCGTAAGGATATCTGGCGTCAGAAACGGATCACCATCGTGGATCAGGATCTGACGGAAGAGGCTTATAACGTTGCTGCAAACGATGAATCCGTGGATGACGAGATCTACAAAAGAGAAAGGAATAAGGCGATCCGTCAGGAAGTCAGCCGTTTGCCGGACAAGCTAAAGGATGTTGTGCTCATGTTCTATACAGAGCAGCTGCCGGTACAGGACATCGCAAACATCCTGAAGATATCCGAAGGCACGGTCAAGAGCCGTCTCCATAACGCTCGAAGCAAATTAAAGGAAAGGTTGCAGAAATATGCAGAATAAAATGAATATAGATGAACTGCTTCGTGACGGCCTGATTCCGGAATTCGAGCCGGGAGAAGAACTGGACGCCAAAATCATCGGACAGGTTAAGGCCGGCAGGTCAAGCGCACCCGTCACACCCATAAAAAAGTCAAAAGCATCCTCATTGACCAAGATCGTTGCTGCCGCCTGCGCAGTCGTGATCGCAGGTGCGGTCGGAACGTACGCTGCATCGGTGATCATAACCAAACCGGAAGTCATCGATCACGGCATTTACGTCGGCAACTCCCAGTATGTTGACGACAAGGCGCTAGCGACCATGGACGTCAACGAGAAACCGGCTGCAGGCTATAAATCGAAGTCAACGGAACACGACACTTATGAAGATGCTTACAAGGCTGCCGGCATTGGAGTGCAGTTTAAAAGCAGCTACGAACTGAACGGTAAGGCAAAAACGTCCGTTACTACCGGGCATGACATTAAGATGAACGAGATCAATGCTGAATTTCTCTTCGAGGACGGCCTGTTCTCATTGTCTTTCTCAAAGATGACCGGCAACGTGGCAAGCGATGCGGCGCATGTGATCCGGTTGGCCAACACTTCTAACAAACGCGAATACAAGACAAAAGACGGAACGGCGTTCACTCTTGTCGATGAAAAACACGATGATGAAACAAGGACTTTCGTCATGATAGCGTGCGATGAATTTTCCGGATATATCATGTTCGAAAACCTCACCGATCCGCAGATCCACAAGATCCTTGATACAGTAATCCTCAAGTAACAAGAAAGGTTTTCAAAATGAAAAGAATAAACTCTGTGATTGCCATCGTGCTTTTGATGGCATTAGCTGCAGGCTGCAGCAATGTAAGAAACTCCAAGGCTGAAATGACGAGCGGGTCAGATACGGCCATCGGAAAAACAACTGCAGCTGAAACTACGGCTGCAGCTACGACTACATCAGAAACAACGGTTGATACGACTATTGTATTCTCAATGGATGCAAAGGATGAAACAGAAACCACAACAGCCGAGACTACAGTTAAGAAAAAGCCGAAGGAACCTGTTATAAAGTTCAGTGGAAAGGCGAAGGACGTTTTCACTCTGAAGGCTGATTCTTATTATGAGGGAGACAAGTTCGTCATCTTCGCGCAGAAAGGCGCAAAGCTCAGAGGCGATGTACCAAAAAACATCAGCAAGATCATGGGCGACCTCGAGAAGCTCTTTAACATGAGCTATAAAAAGACGGAATTCACTTTTGAGGATGACTGGCGTGACATATATTTCGGCGGTTCTTTTCAAGGAATAAATTCGGATCTTTCCAAAGTTTCCATCATCATCTTAAAGGACCCGGAAGATGATACGATCCAGACCGCATTCGGCAATGAGACGACATTGTTTGATACGGACTTTGATCCGGTAAAGGGTTCTTACGGAACCGTTTATCACGAACTCGCGCACGTATTGAGGTTAAGGCAGGGCGAAAACATGAGTTCCGTCCTTGAGGAAGGCGTCGCACTTTACGCGCAGGACAAGCTTTCACGCAAATACAAGAAAGCGGACTGGGACATGATCTCGTACGTCAACTGCTATGGTTACAGCACGCCTTACAGCGACAAGAACCTGAAGGAGGACCCTGAAAAAGAATTCATCAGAGCCGCTACCGCACCCAGGAGCAGCGAACAGCCGGAGTATCAGTTTGGAATAAGGTTTGTATATTTCCTCACAGAGACATATGGAAATGACATCATAAAGAAGATATCTGAGACCAGCCGCAAATATGAGTTTGCAGAGAACGGCACCGGTACTGACATCGACACGGTGGTCAAGGTCATCAAGGAAGCCACTTCGCAGGACGTTTTCATCAGATTCAAGAAATGGGTTCCCGGCGGTTGGAAAAAGTACTGCAAGGACTATCTGAAGTACATGAAAAAGTTCGGACTTTAAAGGAATCGTTATGCTGTTGATCCTTGAGACGTTACGCGCTGTTAAACTACGCTTACCTAAACTGGAGAAAACAAGTATTGTGTTAAAAGCCTGAGATTAATCTCAGGCTTTTTCATAGCCATTTGCTGATATAATTATTTGTAGAACAACCATACATCTTTCGAGTTTCAGGTGTAGTTCGGATTCGGTGTTCATATTTGCCTTGCTATATTGGCAACATAACTGCAGTAAAGTGTTGTTTATGCATCAGATCAGATAATCATTAATGATAGCTATCTTTCCGTGCTCTTGTAATAATGAAGCCACCAATCAAAAAACGGGATTAAAAAGAGGAGGAGTTATGCTGATCAATCTGTTATTCTTTATCTTAAGTATTGTACCTTCGGTACTCATAATCGTCCGGCTCAGGAACCGTAAAAAGAACGATCCCCTTTATCTCCAGAGCTGTAAGTCGGCAATCATACGCGGTCTTGTCTGCGTGCTTCCGATATTGGTTGTCTCGGCAACTTTTCATTTGGTAAGAAATCTTCTGATAAGATTCGTCTTCCCGGATATGAATCCTTTAGTCTCCCAGGCTATATACACTTTCATCGTGCTTGCTTTTTCGGAAGAGCTCGTCAAATACTTCATGTTCCGCCGTGTCCTCAGCAAGAATGCCGACAACTTTTCAATGGCAGACATAACGGCTTTTATGGTGATCATAGGTACTGCTTTCGGCCTTGTAGAGGATATCCCTTATGCAATAGGTGCCACTCCCGTCATCATGATCATCCGCGGATTTACCATGGGCCATGTCGGCTACGGATTCTTAATGGGCTGGTTATATGGCAAGCGTATCAAGACCGGCAAGAAAATATACGGCATCGCTGCATTCGGCCTTCCTTTCCTTATTCACGGCCTCTACGACTTCTCGCTCAGCGAGGAACTGCTCAAGTTAAATGATAATCTTGCCTTCATCGGAATATCGCTGGCATTGCTCGATATCGTACTGCTCATACTTATGGTCCGTTTCTTCCTGGTCTCACGCAAAAAAGAAAGCGGCATCGTTCAGTTGAGCGAGAAGGCAGTCGAGGTTAATCCTTGATTCATGTAATAAATACTATAAACACTGCAAAAGGGCTGGCTCTGGAAAAAGAGTCAGCCCTTAAATAATCTTTTTGGAGAGACATCAGATTGCTGTCCCGGCTAATAATCCTATGTCATTTCAGCATAGTAACCGCAGCAGCTGCAAATCCACAGTATCCCGGGTAGTATTCACAGCACTTTGCAGCTGCGGCAGCCTTACCTTGAGTCTTGAGGATCGTTTTCAACTCTTCTGAATGTCCGTCAGATACTAGTTTATTACGCCTTTAATTAATTATACCTCACGCTTGCTTTAGGGAATCACTTTTGCCTTGAATGCTCGTAAGTTATGTTTACAAGGTGTACCTATATTCGCTATAACTTTAGTAATTAAATGGAAGTCTAGGAGAAAGAAATGCAAGAATTTGAGTTCCAGATCAATTACGATGAAAAGTCCTATACGCTCCGTAAGTATAAAGGCGATGAAAAGGTTGTTATTATTCCTGAGATGTATGGTGGCAAACCCGTAACTATCCTTTTCGACGGTATTTTCGCAGGGCATGATGAGATATGTTCCATCATCTTCCCGGATGCGGTCACTGATCTTGGAGAATTCGTCTTTGACGGATGCAGTAATCTTAAGCATATAGAACTGCCCAAGAGTCTGAGATCTCTGTGGGGATATACTTTTGCAAGATCAGCTATTGAAGAGATAACGCTTCCTGACGGAGTGAGCATTATACCGCCATATGCTTTTAAGGACTGTAAAGCTCTTAAGAAAGTTGTCTGTGGAAGCGGTATGCGTAAGATCAAGTCATGGGCTTTTGGTGGATGTAATTCTCTTGAAGAGGTCATCTACGGACCGGAGGTTGAAGTGAGTAAAGATGCTTTTGAATCGAATGAGGCCATTCTTAGAATATGAAATAGATTTAGGAGACAGCAAATGAACGGTCTGAAAGACATAATAGAACTATATAATAATGACAGAGGCCTTGAGATATGAAAGAAAAAATCTTTGAATACATACGTAACCAGTATGGTGCTGATCCTGAATTTCTCTGGGAGAAGTTCCCGGACTATGCCATATTCCGTCATGCGAATAACAAGAAATGGTTTGCTCTTATTGCCTCAGTCGGTCGTGATAAGCTCGGCCTTGATGGCAAAGGCTATATAGATGTTATCAACCTCAAGATAAACGATCCGATGCTTCAGGATGAACTTATCCATGAGAACGGCATATTCCCTGCTTATCATATGAATAAAAAGTATTGGATAACTGTACTTTTAGATGGTACTATTCCCGAGAAACAGGTCGAGAATCTTATAGATGTAAGTTTCCTTGCAACGGGTAGCAAAAAGAAGACGCGAAAGGAATGATCATGGCTCTCAAGAACCCCGGGGAATTGTGCACTCAAGTAATTGTGCTTCTTTATCATCGCGGATTTTAAATGTAGAATGTTGCTTGAAAAAAATTACCGGAAGGAAATCAATAAGAATGAAAATTTGGAACAACGCAGCTATTCTCCTTATTGGAGCAGCCATATTCATGAGCGGGTGCACGTCAAAGCCTGAGAAGAACATAACAGAGAGTACTTCGGCCGGCTTAACGGAAGCAACGGAAAGCGCAACAGAAGCAGGCACGCATCCTGTTTCAAAGATAGCTTTCATGCGCAGATTGATCGAAGAAAACAACGCATCTGATGAAGCTATGGAACAACAGGGATTTCACGCCTTGAAAACAATTTGTTTTATCAGCTTCACACAGGATAAAGATCCGTATGAGCCGATCGAAAACATAAAGGTAGACAAGAACAGTATGAAAGCCACTGTTGTTGTAAGAATAGAGGAAGGCGAATCTGACGGTCATTCGGAATTTCAGACATATGCCGTCATGATGCTAAACGGTAAGATAGTGGATTTCAGTCTTGACGGAAATGCCGGCAAAGACGGCATATTGAGCACAACCATGCAATCCAATACAGATTATATCTTCTCCGTGAGCGCGGATGATCTTCCGGTCATAAAGGGGGATAATGAGCTCACATTGACGATATTCGGATATTCAGAGAGCCGTGACCTGTATATAGATCGTCAGTACAGTGTAGTGCATTTCACATCAGATCATGATGAAAGCGGCAAGGTCATAGAGGCCTGTCCGGAAGATAAGATCAACATTATCACACATCAGGACAGAAATAAGGCGGGTTCGGTTTCAGGACTTGTTTCGCCTGAGGAACAGCTTGATTTTGAATCTGACCATTACGGATATAGAAAATATACGGTAAAACCTTCCGCGGCCATGCACTTTTTCATTGATAACATGAGCATTGAGGGTAATATCGGCAACCGCCGCGGTTTGATGCTGTTTTTCGTTGACGGTAAGCTGCAGCCCGTATGGAACGGATCTTACTTTGCTGAGATCTCATTAAAAGAGAGTGACCTCAAAAAGGAGATAATCATAGATTCGAGATTCAAACCGGGCGAAGAGCATAACATCTGCTGGCACTACGTAGAGACCAGGGGAGTGTCCGAGTGGCCGGTCAGCGATTGTTTTACCTCACACCTGGCGATCAGTGATAAATAAGGCACTCTACGAATCATATTTGAGCTTGTTCAGCTCTTTATGGTTTTGAATATACGCTGCTATGAAATGCACTATTGCTGTGACAAGAGCGGGGAGAGAGAACAAAAACCATATTAATTGCGCCTCAAGACCGCGAAGGATGAAGCTGTGATCGTTTACGTAGTTTATGTAACCGATCACTCCCGAAATGACTGCTGCCGCAAGGCATATCAGAGGAATGGCAGTTCTTACTGTTTTGCCTGTTTTAAGTTCGATCTGATAATAAATAGAATAACCTGCACAGGTTACGATCGCAGGTGTTAAAAGACCGCAGATCAATATTGCAGGAAAAGGCAATACTTCATTAGCAGCAAGTATAAAGATAAATACCGATAACAGGATCAGAGAAACAGTAGTTATGATCATGCTCGCCAGTTTACCGGGTTTGCTCATAAAATATTCCTCCCTGATTGTGATTATATACAAGGGCTCCGTTTTTTTACCTGTTTACCGGCGGATAATGCAAAAATGCCTCACATAAAAAAGGCCGGAGCGGAAATTCCGCTCCGGTCTTTTGTGTGTTTTGAAGCTTATCCTTCAATGGCGATCGTGGTGTTGGAAGGAAGAGCTTTAAGTTCCTTCTTCGGGATGCAAAGCTTTAATACACCGTCTTCGAACTTTGCCTTAACGTCTTCGGTCTTTACACCTTCACCGACATAGAAGCTCCTCTGCATGGATCCTGCGTATCTTTCCTGACGAATGACCTTGCCATGCTTCTTTTTCTCACTGTCGTGCTCCTTAGCGGCACTGATGGTAAGGTAACCATTCTCGAGATTGATCTGGATCTGATCCTTCTTGAATCCCGGAAGATCCATATCCATCTCATAATCTTCTTCGTTCTCGTGGACATCGGTCTTCATGAGGTTCTGTGCGTGTTTTCCGTAAAGCTGCTTGTCGATATTAGCAAGCTCTCTCGTAGGGTAACCCCAAAAATCATCAAACAAATCTTCTCCAAATAAACCGGACATCAACATACTAATCATCTCCTTTGAATTGTTGTTATCCGAGCAAGAGGTGGAGGTCTGATCTCTTCTTTGATCCTCATTCCTTTGTTCTGACTACATTATAGTCCGTCAATTAGCACTCGCAAGAGGTGAGTGCTAATCATTTTTGACTATCTTTGACTTTCGTTTTTGTGCAGTTTTTGATGAGTCACTCTTTGATAACGGGACTATAATAATAGGGGACAGTTTTCCGGCAACAGGACAGAGGAATCGGGGAAAGGTAGTTTGCAGGGCTGCAAACGTTTAACTGAATGAGCAGATTTATCAAGCGCCTGGGCGCGCTGGCCATATCCATATGTGTTGTCTTTTCGCTGGCTGCAGGTGTCAGCGCCGGGAGCAATTATTCTTCCAAACTGGATGAGATAGATGCATTCTTAAATGCAAATATTCCGAGGACCGGATTCCCTTCGATGTCAGTTACGATCGTGGACAAAGACGACGTTCTGATGTCCAAATCATATGGAACGCCCAGCCTCGAAAAGACAACTTATGCGTTGGGTTCTGTAAGCAAATCTTTTACTGCGCTCTGCATCATGCAGCTTGCCGAGAAGGGAAAGATATCACTGTCTGATCCTTTGTCTAAATATCTTCCGCAGGTTACGGACGGTTCGAAGATCACAATACTGCAGCTTTTAAATCACACGGGCGGACTCGGGGAACACCAGAATATAGGCAACTGCCGTATTGTGGGTGAGCAGGGAAAGCATGTTTATGCCAACGTTAATTATTCACTGCTCGGTAAAGTCATTGAAGCCGTAAGCGGCATGTCTTATGAGGATTATGTCACCGCAAACGTAATAAAGCCGCTGGGGATGAATGCTACTTTTGCAAAGCCTTCGGAGGCTGTTAATAACGGGCTTATCCAGGGACACTCGAACTGGTTCGGACTTAAGATCCCCACGCCATTGCAGTATTCATCTTCTGAGAATGCGTGGATCACAGTTCCCGCAGGTTATATCTGTTCGTCTTCATTTGATGTCGGACGCTATCTGCAGATGTATCTCAGGGGCGGCGAGGGCCTGATCTCTTCTGACGGCATTCAGACGATGTTTGGCAAGAGCGTCTATGTGGAAGACGACATTCCGTACAGCTACGGGATGGGATGGAATGTCATTAAGGATACGCTGAATGAGACTGTGATATACCACACGGGCCTTGTCGAGACCGGTATGACGTGCGCTTATATTCTGCCTGACAGCGGCATCGGTGTGTCTTTTACTGTTAATGCAAATGACTATCTCATAGGCACAGACCTGGCAGACAGAGTGGGCTGGGCCGTGATCGAGATCCTGACTGGTGACAAGCACGGGGAGATAGGCGAACACGAGTATCTTCTAAGGCACCTGATGTTCGATGCGATATATCTCGTTGTATTTGCGGTAGCCGTCATTTCGCTGCTGACCGTGCGTTCAAAGAAGAACAATGCAGTTATCGTTCTGATAAATCTTGTGCTTGCGGTACTTCTTCTTATCCTGTCGCCGGTGTTCCTTAAGACACCGCTGTGGGTGTTAAAAGCCTTTGTGCCGGATATGTTCGCGGTAATAGTCGTATCAGCATCTTTGCTGCTGATATCAGGCGTTATCAGAGTGGTTTTGCTCTGCAGAAAGAAATAATAACCCCGTCATTCCGGCAATGAAGTAATGAAAAGGGTCAGAACGACTCTTTTATCTGAGACAGGAACTTTTCCGCAATGGGAGTAAAAGTCTGGTACTTGTTCCAGATAAGATAGAGCTTTGTTTCCTGCCTGGGGGATAACGGGCGGAACACAAGGTCGCTTTCTTCGGAACAGTTTATGAGATGCTCGAAAGTCAGGAGTATTCCAAGACCTTCCTTGGCGAACATTGAAGCATTGTATGAAAGGCGGAAAGACCCTTCGAGGCGGAGCTCGGAAAATCTTTCGCCTGCCCATTCCGGAATCTCTATGTTCCAGCTTTGTTCGGAGCAGAAGAGAGGCTGGCCGATCAGGTCAGTGACCTTTATGCTCTTTTTCTTTGCAAGAGGGTGGCTCTTGAGCATTACCGCTCCCCAGCGGTCAGATGCAGGGAAGATCAGGGATTCATACTTGTTCTTGTCGGGGGTCTCGCAGATCACCCCAAAATCAAGGATGCCCTTATCGAGCTTCTCCGTTACCTGCTCCGTATCGCCGCTTGTTATGTGGTAAGTGAAGGAAGGGTATCTGTCTTTGAGCTTCTTTATTTCGCGCGCGAGAAGGGCGATCTGATATGACTCTCCGAGACCAAAATAGATATCGCCGCCTGTTATATCGTCAAGCGTGATGAATTCCTGCTCTATCTTATCGGCCATTGCTATAAGGTCTTCTGCGCGGTCACGGAGGAGCATGCCTTCATCGGTCAGCTTGATGGAGAAGCTGTGACGGGTGAAGAGCTTTTTGCCGAGCTCGTCTTCAAGGCTCTTCAGCGCTTTCGACAAAGTCGGCTGTGTAACGTGCAGAGTCTCAGCCGCACGCGTCATGTTCTCTTCTCTTGCAACCGCGAGAAAATAGCGAAGGTTCTTTATCTCCATATGACGCCCCTTTCCATGATATTCCAAAACAGAATATCTGATATGTATTTTATTCATTAGCGCAATTTCAGACAACCCCTTATACTGAACTCAGAACGGCAGTAACAAAGTTTATGCGGAGATTTGAGTATGGATCTGAAAGCTATGATAGACAGCCTCTCAGACATCGGATGCAGCACTGAACAGGAGAAAAAGGCGAAGATGCTCTACGAATCGGGGCAGAAGGCGGAACTTATCAGGTATCTCAAATGCTGCCGGTGCAATCTGGTCGACGAGATGCACGAGAGCCAGAGAAAAGTGGACCGGATAGATTACCTTATCCGGAAAGCAGAGAAGGAAACAGTATAAAAAAACACGGAGGATAAAACTATGACAAACGAATGGGACAAGACATTTCCGAAGAGCGAAAAGGTAGACCACAGCAAGGTAACTTTCGTAAACCGCTACGGCTTCACGCTGGCAGCAGATATGTATGTGCCGAAGGATGCAACAGGGAAGCTTCCCGCTATCGCGGTCAGCGGTCCTTTCGGCGCGGTTAAGGAGCAGTGCTCAGGCCTTTATGCGCAGACCATGGCGGAAAGAGGTTTCCTTACGATTGCATTTGATCCTTCATTCACGGGCGAGAGTTCAGGAGAGCCGAGATACATGGCTTCTCCCGACATCAATACCGAGGACTTCATGGCTGCGGTTGACTTCCTTTCACTTAACGATAAGGTCGATCCTGAGCGCATCGGTATAATCGGCATCTGCGGATGGGGAGGCATGGCGCTTAACACTGCAGCGTTAGATCCCAGGATCAAAGCTACGGTCGCTTCGACCATGTATGACATGACCAGAGTCAATGCAAACGGATATTTCGATTCGGAGGATTCCGAAGAGCAGCGTTACGAGAAAAAGAAAGCAATGGCTGCGCAGCGCCTGGAAGACTTAAAGAACGGCTCTTACAAGCGTGCCGGAGGATGTCTGCCTCTTCCCGTTCCTGAGGATGCACCTTTCTTTGTGAAGGACTACAGCGAATATTACAAGGGCAGGGCATATCACGAGAGATCACTCAACTCCAATGAAGGATGGAACGTTACAGGGTGCGAGTCCTTTATGAATCAGCCTATCCTTAAGTATTCGAACGAGATCAGAAGTGCTGTGCTGATCATCCACGGCGAAAAGGCGCACTCCTGCTACTTTTCGAAGGATGCCTATGAGAACATGGTTAAGGACAGCAAATATACTGATAACAAAGAGCTTATGATAATCCCGGGTGCGGTTCATACGGACCTGTACGATAACCTCGATGTGATCCCGTTTGACAAACTCGCGGAGTTCTTTACGGAATACCTGAAATAAAAAGTGAGTATGTGCGTATGAGAAGATTTCTGTTGTCAGTTCTAAGTTGTGCGGTCATGTTCTCGCTGACGGCATGCAATATGCAGCAAGGCACCCCGTCAGTTAATACAACTGCGCAGCCCACGGAAACAAAAGCGTCTTTTGAGGAAACATCCATGAGCGAACAGACGAAAGAGACGACAGCAGTTGTGGAGCAGAGCAGGGAAACACAAGTCGGAGTCTTTGATATGGTAAATAAAAAGGTCAGGCTCAACAGCGGATACGACATGCCCATAATGGGGCTCGGTACTTATTCGCTCGATCACGATACCTGCGTCAATTCCGTAAAGGCGCTGCTCAAGAACGGCGGAAGACTGATCGATACGGCATATATGTACGGCAATGAGGACGCGGTAGGTGAAGGCGTAAGGCAGGCGATGAGGGAATATAACATTCCGCGTGAAGAGATATTCGTCATCACCAAGATATATCCGAGCCAGTTTGACGCGCCCGAAAAAGCAATAGATGCGGCCCTCAAAAAGCTCGACATAGGATATATAGACATGATGCTCCTCCACCATCCGGGGACAGGAGATGTTAATGCCTACAAGGCGATGGAGAAATATGTTGAACAGGGAAAGATACATTCTTTGGGACTTTCAAACTGGTATGTGAAGGAACTGACGGATTTTCTTCCCAAGGTATCCGTAACTCCTTCGCTTGTACAGAATGAGATACATCCTTACTATCAGGAGCAGGACGTGGTCCCGTTCATTCAGGAAAAGGGCATCGTTGTCCAGTGCTGGTATCCTTTAGGAGGAAGAGGTCATACGTCAGAACTTCTCAATAACGGGACCATCAGTTCGATCGCAAAGGCACACGGTGTGTCTCCGGCACAGGTGATCCTGCGCTGGGATCTGCAAAGAGGCATCGTCGTGATCCCGGGCTCAAGCAATCCGGATCACATAAAAGAGAATCTCGATCTGTTCGGTTTTGAACTTTCGGATGAAGAGATGGCCAGGATAAATGCGCTTGACCGGAACGAAAAGCATGACTGGTATTAGAGGAGCAGACTGATATGAGAATGAATATTGCAGCCGCTTTGCTTGCGGGTACTGTCCTGATTACTCTTGCGGGATGCTCGGCGGCTCCCGAAGTCACGACAACTGCAGCAGCCTCTGTCACTGAATCTTCTTCCGCAACGGAAGTTACAACAACAGAAGCTGAGACAACTGTGACGGAGACAAGCATTCAGGAGACTACTGAAGCTGAAACTGTAACGGAAGCGGTGAAGACCATGAAAATGAAGATCGGAAAAAGAGAAGTTGATGTTACCTGGGAAGATAATGCTTCCGTGGAAGAACTTAAGAAGCTCGCAGCTTCGGGTCTTACCATAAAGATGTCCAAGTACGGCGGTTTTGAGCAGGTTGGATCAATAGGACACAATATAACAAGCAATGATAAGCAGACTAAGACCGCGCCCGGAGATATCGTCCTTTATTCGGGCAATCAGCTGGTTGTATTCTACGGGTCCAATTCCTGGGCATATACAAGGCTCGGGAAGATTAATCTGTCGAAAAGTGAATTGAAAGAACTCTTGGGCAAAAAAGACGTAACGGTCACGCTCAGCGTTGAATAGGAGGAAGTATGGCAAAGAAAGTCTTGATCATTGAAACAAGCCTCAGGGCCGGAAGCAATTCGGATATCCTGGCTGAGAGCTTTGCGAAGGGCGCAAGAAAGGCCGGAAACGACGTTGAGGTCATCTCATTGAAGGGTAAGAAGATCGGCTTCTGCACGGGCTGTTTTGCATGCCAGCAAAAGGGCAGATGCGTTATAGAAGATGACGCCAATGAGATAACGGAAAAGATACTTGAAGCTGAAGTTGTCGTATGGTCTACCCCGATCTACTATTACGAGATGAGCGGCCAGATGAAGACCATGATCGACAGGGCGAATTCCCTGTATCCGAGAGATTACAAGTTCAGAGAGGTCTATCTGCTGTCAGTCGCGGCAGAAGATGAGAGCCATACGGATGAGAAGGCCGTCAGCGGTGTTAACGGCTGGGTCGACTGTTTTGAAAAGGCCGTCTTTAAAGGCAAAGTCTTTGCAGGCGGCGTGAATGAGCGCAAAGAGATAGAAGGCCACAAAGCATTGGCAGAAGCTTATGCAATGGGAAAATCGGTCTGAGAAGCGGCAGGCTTAAGACTTCGTCATTCAACGTACATGACCGTCTCGAGATCGTCGAATCCGTAATGCCTGAATGCAATCCTGTAGTCAGGGTGCATTTCGAGAACGAGGGCTGCGAGCGTAACGAAATCCTCGTACTTATGGTAGACGGAGATCGCCATCCTCGGACGGTTCTCCATGATAAGCTTTCGCGCGCCGATGAGCGCCTCATACTCCGCACCTTCGATGTCCATCTTGATGAAAGTGACTCTCTTGCCTGCAAGCACGTCGTCAAGCGCTCTTGTCTCGATCTGCTCAACGCCCTCGAAGTTCCTTTTCTCTGCTTCTTCCCTGCTTATGATAGAAGACGTTTCAAAGCCTTCGGAGGCGAAATAGACCTTCTTATTTGCATCCGCGGTGCCATAAGGGAACAGGTCGCATTTGCCGAGCGGTTCAAGGAGCTTTTTGCACCGCTCATAGTTTTTCGGATCGGCTTCAAAAGAATAGATATGGTCAAAACCCTTGTGGCCGCACCATCCTGCGAAGTTGTAGCAGGTAGCGCCGTCAAAGCAGCCGCAGTCCACGAAGACCTCATTGTCGCTGGCATCGAAATAATCGAAATACTGGCCGCGGTTATTGCGCCAGTCGTAGATGCCCATGCAGATGTTCTTCTCATCTATTCCGATATCTTCGATCAGGCGCTTTCCGGTTTCGTCTGCAACTTTTTTCACTGAATAAGAAACGACGAAAGTCCTGTCTTTGTAAAGCGCTATGTTCTGTTTGAGTTCTTTTTCGGTGATAACCTTGATGCCGGTCTCTTTATCGACAGGGCCTTTGCTCTCGTCTTCATCGATGAACGCGTCGACAATGACGCCGAATCCTTTAAATCTGCCCGCAAGATAATGACCCGCGCGGCCGCTTCCGTAGATCAGGCAGTGCGTGCCTTTTTGGATCTTTTCGACATATACCTGCATATCGGAACTCAGGTTCCTGTACTTTGATTCAAGCCC
This sequence comes from Clostridiales bacterium, assembly GCA_017478485.1. Classification (GTDB taxonomy): domain Bacteria; phylum Bacillota; class Clostridia; order Saccharofermentanales; family Saccharofermentanaceae; genus Saccharofermentans. The sequence goes on from JAFVDI010000010.1 coordinate 27,107, forward strand.
TGTGATATAGCCGAGATCGCCCGTTTCGGCGTACTTTAGCCTGGCCTCGAAGATCTTTTTCGATATCTCATCGCTAAGGTGCGCGTATACGTTTTCGGCCATCTCACGAAAACGCTCATCTGTGCTGCCGGATCCTCTTAAGGCTTTCTGCTTCTCGGCTGCTTTGTCCGAACCGTATTCGATCTGCTTGTCAGCTATGCTCATTTGATTGTCCGCTCCGTGTGAATTACATTTTCCATAACATAGTATCACTTGGGTTTGCAAATCAGAATCGGGGAGGCGCGAAGCACCTGCTATAAATTTTTGAGAATGCCCGAAAATTATAGCAGGTGCAAAAATGTTCGGATATTTACTGTTCTGATATCGCATCCGTCTTCGATATCGAAGTCAGAACTTAAAGTTACGGACGGAATGTTATAATCCGTTTAAGAATACTGTCCGGCCGAAAAGGAGCAAAAATGAAAAGAGTACTTTGTTTTGGTGATTCGCTTACATGGGGATTTGATCCCAATACGCGCACGAGATTTGAAGAAGACAGCAGATGGCCGTGCGTCATGCAGGAGGCGCTTGGCAGCGGCTATAAGGTCATAGAAGAGGGCCAGAACGGAAGGACGATAGCAACCGAAGATCCTGCTGAAGGCGAGAAGAACGGGCTCACTTATATCGGCCCGTGCCTTGAGAGCCACGCGCCATTGGACTTTGTCATATTGATGCTCGGTTCCAACGACTGCAAAAAGAAGTTCTCATATTCATCGATGGACATAGCGGGCGAGATGCAGATCATGCTCGAAAAGATACAGTCTTACAACCGTTTCAGATGCAGTGACAGGATCAAGGTCATTCTGGTCTCGCCGCCTCATGTGGCTGATTCCATTAAGGATTCGTGGCTTGGCGACAGCTTCGGCCTCGGGAACGCAGTAAAGCTCTCAAAGGAGCTTTCGCCTTGGTATAAGCAGCTTTCTGACATGTACGGCTGCATATTCGTAGACGCTGCGGAATACGTTAAAGTGAGTGACGCCGACGGCGTACATATGGACGGCGCAGCTCAGCAGAAACTCGGAAAAGTGCTTGCTGACGTTGTTCTTAAGTCGGAGGAATGAATAACCCCGCATTTTACTGCGGGGCGGGGGGATAGGATTATATGGAGTGGATTGTGATTACCTTATTGATGCTCCCTGGAAGTTGACCTTTATGTTCGCGAGGGCTGCAGTCATCTTGATCCTGTTCAGAAGTTCCTTGTTGATAACTCTGATCTTTCTTGCTCTTTTGGTTGTAAATATCTTCATATCATTGTCTCCTTTTTAAGTTCGTCTGTCCCTTGTTGATGGCTATATTGTGTCAGGCGGGAAGACTTAATCCAATCATCAATGTCGGTCCAAAGTGATGCTTAGTCGACATTTTCGGGAGAAAGTATTGCTTTATAATATATGAGGAGGAAAGACTTAAGCATGTACATCTATATAGCTTACAGGGATCTGGAAGAACACCTCTCGCTGAACAACGGTTTCGGCGGAATTCCCGTCAATAACGATTACAGGTTTATCCGCGCAGGTGAAGGTGATAGTTATGTGCTTATCAAATACGGCGCGGAATATGCCGTTTCCAAAGAGGCAGGGGACAGGTTCATCGAAGAAGTTCTTGGAAAGTGCGGTGATCCGCACCCGGGATTTTTCTCTGAGGATGTTATGCCCGGCGTCAGTAAAAAGGCGGCCATCGTTGAGGCGGAGCGCGAAGTGGAAAATAACGGCAGGAAATGGAATCGGACCTTCTATTACGACATGGATGCCGAAGTCCTGTTTCAGATGCTAGAGGACCTGAGGGAGAGATCCGGAGAACCTTCGTATGCACGCGAACAGAAGAAGTACTTCTATCCGAATGCAGTGCTGCCTGCAGGTGATCTTACAACCATTGATCACGGCATATGCTTCAAGCTTGAAGCACCCGCCATTCAGGCTCCCGCATCACATGAAGGCCGCAGATGCCTTTATTGCGGGGCTGATGTAACGGGCATGAAATTCTGCTCTGAGTGCGGCGGGAAGGTCGCTTCGGAGTGATCCCGGCATAAAACAGTTCTATGTGGAACAATTGCAATTATTGTTATAATGACCTTATAAGACGGGATAAGACAGGAAGAGCAGCATGGAATTCGATCAGTTGGTAAAACGCATAAACGAGTTGAGCAGGAAATCCAAGACTGAGGGCCTCACGCCTTCGGAAAAAGAAGAGCAGACAAAACTGCGCAATGAATACAGGGCTTTGGTCGTAGGCAACCTGTCTTCACAGTTGAACGGAATCAAGGTCAAGCACCCGGACGGGACTATCACTGAACTTAAGAAGAACGGAGGTTAGCATGGACATCGAGAGGATCAACAGATGGAACAGGTTCATAGATGAGACCTGTGCAAAGGACATTTCTTCGCTTTCCGGAATCCAGAGAAAAGCAGTTCTGTGCTTTTGGTACGATGCCGAAATGAACAGCGGCGGGTACAGCGGATACAAGGATGTTTATCCTGATACGGATGCCGATGAACTCCGCAGTGCACTGGCCGAGGTGGGAGGCCGGAAGTTCGCGGACAATTACTGGGAAGCAGTCATGATAGGCGAAGACGACGGCTGGGTCACAACAGACTCCGATTTCTTCCTGATCTCACCTTCACTTTCCGACTGCATCGAAGAGTATATCGAAAAGAACAAAGGCGAATTCTGATCAGTTACGGCGGGAACTCCCGCCGTTATCTATTCCTTCTTATTATACTGTCAGTATAAAAAATATTGTCTTAATTGTATTGATAGTGTATTCATTCCGGCGTCGCCATCCTATACAATCAGGACAACAGTTCATATACTTTCGTTCAATGTTTTGGAAGGTGCATTATGAAGAAAGCAGTTACGGTTATCTTGTCTGTGCTCCTGGCTGTATTTGCCGGAGCTGTTTTCGGGATTGCCATGCACGGTCTTGAGAGAAATGACAGCAGAGGCCTGATCCCCATCGAAAAGATCAGCGGAATAAAGACCAAAGCGACATTAAAGCCCGGCTGCAAAGTGATAAACGGATACCATTTCCCGTTCGATGACAACGGCATCAGATGCCATTGCATAAGGGTCGGCATGGATATTGACGTGAACAGCAGTGAAGTAACTTATACCGGTCTTTCCGTCAGGGATATTTCGATAATCGACGTTTACGGAGACAAGTGCACGATCACCTTTATATGCTCTGACGATAATGAACGTTATGCGGAGTACGACTACCCGCTCGTAAACCTGAATTATAATAAGGCTAAAGTGGATGCGGCAAATGACGGGATCAAGACCGAATTCATCGGTTCAAGATATACGCTTTAAAGTAAATTCAAAGGAAGAAAAATATGAAAGATCAGCTTGCGGAAAACATAAGAACTTTTCGAAAAGAGCGCGGACTTACACAGGAGAAGCTCGCCGAGGTGTTCGGCGTGACCGTAGGTGCGGTCCATAAGTGGGAAGCGGGGATCTCAACTCCGGATCTTTCACTGATAATCGGGATGGCTGATTTTTTCGATACTTCCCTTGACGTGCTGATAGGCTTTGAAGCGCGTGACAACAGGACGGACGCGCTCGCGGCCCGCATAAGGAAGATGGCATATGAAATGGATCCCGAAGGCCCTTCGGAGGCAGAGAAGGCCCTTAAAAAGTATCCGAATAACTTTTCGATAGTTTTCGAATGCGCGCTGCTCTACGGCGTGTACGGCATCAACCCCGTGAACAATAAGTATCTGAAGCGTTCCAGGGAACTATTTGAAAGGACGCTCACGCTCATTTCGCAGAACAAGGATCCTGCCATCAATGAGACGGTGATCTATGCCCAGCTTGCGATAGTAGATCAGGCCATGGGCGATACAGCCAAGGCTCTGGAGATCTATAAGGCACATAACGCGGGCGGTACGTTTGACATCAGGATAGGGCAGATCCTGGCGCAGTCTTCCGATTACAAGAATGCGGATGAATACTTTTCGAACGCGATGGTCAAGCTTGCCGGAGACAAGCTGAAACTGATAACCGGAAAGATTATGTGCGCGGTCGGAAACAAAGACTATGAAGAGGCAAGAGCGCTGATAGACGCGGGCCTTGAGGACAACGCCGTTTACAGAAGGAGCGGCCGCCCGTGCGTTCTTGATAAATACGACAGTTTCTACCTGACGGTGCTTGCGTATGTTGAGCTTAAGGACGGAAGCAAGAAGAAGGCTTCCGACTGTCTTAAGAAAGCAAAAAAGATCGCTGAAAGATTCGACAAAGATCCTGATTATGACGTAAGGAACATCCGCTTCATCAATATAAAAGAGAGCCTCAAGCTTCACGATACAATGGGAAAGACATGCATGGAGACCATTGATAATTGCATCAGTTCGCTTAAGTCTTCTGAACTGGAAAAGCTTTGGAAGACTTTGAAATAAAGGCAGCATGACCGGAGATGTACATATGACAGACAAAAAGAGAACGGCGAAGAAGTTTGCGTTCATTCTCATTGCGGTTAACGTTTTCATAACGTTTGTATTTGCCGGAATGCCGAAAGAAAATGTTTTCCGTTCTATTGAGCGTACAAATTTCTATAAGCCTCCGATGCATACAGGGCAGGTATTCTACCGGGTCCTGTCTGATGTGACACTAAATGAAGTTAACGGCAGCGAAGTTCATTTCTCCAAAGGCACGGAGATCGGTTACTGGCCGCAAAAGGAAGAAATAGACAGAGCTCTGGACGAGGAAAGGACCGACAAGGACGGCGTTAGGATCAGAGATTACATTATCAGCGAAGCCGTTTTCAAAGATGCAAAAGTTTTCGAGAACATAACCGATGAAGTCTATGCCAAGGACAATGAAAGGGTCAGGCTCGAAAAGGAAAAAGAGTCAAAGCTCGTCCGCAAGAAACTGATCAGCGATCTTATATGGTTTGTTTATCCTTTCGATGGCATGGAATACTACAAGACGGCTCTTATACTGGGCCTGGTATTCGGCCTTGCGACACTCATAACGGACGTCTTCATTTATCTGAAGCTCACGGACAAAGCCGTGCGCACTTATGCCGCCATGATCACGGTAAAGCTCGTTGAGTCTGTATTGTACGTCCTGCTCTTTAAGATCTGATCCTCAGGAATGCCTTCTGATAATGTAATCGGGCATGACGGCTTCTTTATTGAGTTCCCATTCTTCGCCGTTGAAGCTGTAGCAGATGCAGCCGATGTCTGAAGACTGGATCCAGAGGTTGTAGTTATCATACTCCCAGCAGATGCCCCAGAAATCACTCGCCCTGCAGGGCTTGAAAGAGCTGATGCGGATCTTGTGACTGTCTGTGATCTCGATGAGGACCATGCCGCTGTTTTGCACAGTGCATTCGGCATAGTATTTCTTGTCGTAAGTGTAGGTCCGCTCTACCGTAAAGCTGCCGTAGTCCTTTTCTTTGCTCTTTTTGTCGTCTTCTCTGACCTTTTCGAGGATAGGACGCCAGTAATCCTGCATGTCTTCGGGCAGTTCCATGTAGTAGTAGCCTATCTCGTCGTCTTTGCTCCTACTGCCCATGCAGAGCACGAAGAAATACAGTCTTGACTCGTATTCAAAGACAGAAACGTTTCTTGACGTTGTGTTTTCCGGACCTTCATAGACTGCTTTGATGTTTATCTCGGAACGGTCGATCTTCTCGTACTCCTCAGGCTTTTCGCGGGTGTCGATCTTCAGGCTGCACTCGTCCAGATGATATTTGAGGTAGTTCGGGTCATACGATTCGCGCAGGTTAAACAGCTCTATGAATTCTTCCTTGTCGAAAACAGTGTCGGTCATGACCTTATTCTTGGAGAATTGGGCATTCTTGCCAATGCGGAATTCGCATTGAATGCCGCCTTCGATATTATCAATCCTGAGTTCCGATGACGGCAGCCTGAAAGAGCATCCTGCCAGAAGGCTGAGCGACAAGACAATAAGGATCAATCCTGTTAATCTTTTCTTTATCATAAAACGTACCTATCCTTTTATTCATTGCCGTACATTATACTCCTGTTTTCTGAGGATATACGGACAACGGTATCCGGGCAGGCGCCTGATCAGGATTTCCATGTTAGAATAATATGGCATGGATCGTCAGGGGGATTTATATGAGAAGATCTGAACTTAAACTGAAGATGGCTGTCATCATGCTGCTGGCAATGGTCTTTGCCATGTGCGGATGCCGGCATGATCATAACGGAGGCGGCGGGCTCCTTACCGGAAAGAAGGACCTGACCGACAAATATAAAAGCGCTGCGGAGTATTGTAAGTACTGGTACGGTGCCCAGTGCTATGAGATCGATTCTTTTAGAACGGATTCATCGGATTCTACCGTTCATAAGATTAGGGACGACGAATTTGGTTTTGAATACTATGTCTTTGAAGCTGACGGCTACTATTTCAGTTCTGATTTCGAATACTACTATATCGAAGAGTTTCTTAAACGCACGGATTTTTATTATCTCATCGGCAAATATGATCTGAAGATAATGCAAAAGAGCGAAGACAAGACCTTAAGCAGCCGCACCATAATAATAGAGACTGACCGTGAACTCACTGATGAGGAATCCGGACAGATCCTTTCTGATGTAAAGGAAAAGCTCGCGCAGTTTGATTCGAAAAGAAACGTTTTCGGCAAAACGGCAGATAAAAAGGTTGTTGAACTTTACGTGTGGTCAGCCCCGTGGGAAAAGGACAAAGCCGAAGGGCACCGCACTCACGTGGTTAAGACAGTTTTCGGGGACAACTAAAAACAGACAGAGGTAAATTTGAGGCAGCCCTTTTTCTTTTGGTTTCATTTTCTTTGGGTTGGCGCGGGCGTGCGGGGCGCGTATTGTGCTTGCCCGTCCTCTGTTATGTCCTCACTTTTTGTGAAAACAGAGGACCAAACAGGGGATTTTGCCCGATGTTGCCTTAAATCCTCTGTTATGTCCTCTCTTTTTGTGAAAACAGAGGACCAAACAGGGGATTTTTAATGTTCAATCCCAATTACTCTCCCAATTTTGAATGAAACCGGGAGACTAAGTGGGGATATTTGACCCTTTTTGACCTGTTTACCCGAAATATGTCTCTGCCATAGGGACAAACTGCCAAGAGAGTCAGCAGGCATTTGAGAAATAGTTAGTGATAGAATAATTAAATAAGTAAAGCACGTTAAGGAGCTTATTCTTCATGGTGACGCAATCTTTTACCGAGATCCTGCTTTATAACGGTGCAGCGTGTCTTGCCGTGTTTTATTTTGTGTTCCTGATAATCACGGCCTCCATGTTCGCAAGGCAGAAGAACTCGACCGAGAAGCCCAACCGGTATCTTTCTGACCGCATTATCCTTTACCCTTCTGGATATACGAAAAAACTCAAAGTAATGGCTTTGATAACCTTCACGGGATATCTCGTTTTGCTGCCCTCGGTAATTGCTTACGGCATCGGCTGCGCAACTATGAAAGAGCGCGAATGGATACCCGCAGCCATAACTTTTGTCATAGCATTCATCATATGGATCATAATCGCCACTAAGCCGTTTACCCACAGGGAATCGTGCCTGATCATAGATGAACAGAAGGTCACCGTTAAGTACAAGGACAGCGCGGAAGAGGACAAGGTCTTCTATATTTCGCGTTACGCAAACGATACCCGTGAGACCAAATATGTCGCAAAGATGCTCGTTTTCGAAGGTGTTGAGGGCAAAGAAGAGCTGTCGCTTCATTTTCTGCGCAGCGCCGATGCCGTAGCGACTGCCACTTTTGTAGATTTCATAAAGAAGAACGGAAGGATGCCTGTCGTTCAGCAGGTTGCTTCAAAGCAGGAGGCGGCTCAGCGCATGGCCGAACAGCGGCAGGCGCAGCGTCAGGCGGACAATGAGGCTTTCATCAGGGAGCAGCAGGAGCTGATCAACGACGGGCCGAGATACAGAGCATATCTCGAAAAGGTCTATGCGAAGATCCCGGATGCCGAAAGAGAGAAGATCGCAGATCTCATGAGGCAGAACAGGAAGATCGAGGCGGTCAAGGAAGCTCGTGAATTTACCGGAGAGGGCCTTAGGATCGCCAAGGATCTTGTCGAAACATTTTTCGAGTGACGAAATGAAAAATACCTCAAGGACGCTGAAAAACATCAATGGTTGACGGGAAGAGAAGGAAAGTAGATAAGAACAGCTCAAAGGCTGAGATCGTTCTTGCCGTGATAACTTTTATCCTGGCAGTGATAACCTGCGCGGCAGGCTTTTTGGAAGTCCGGCATTACAACGAGACATTAAACAACTGCACGTCAGTGGTCATGGGATCCGTGGAACAGGAAGGCACGGGGATCCTTTACGGTATGAGAAACACTGTTGAGGGCAGGTACCTGAGTTCCGGCAAATCCAAAAAGTACTGGATAAAGATCACCGTCCGGACTGACGGGGTATTCAAAAGGACCCCTCTTTATGCGGGCGCCGGCTACGGAAATGAGGGCGACCGGCTCGAGATACATTACAACCCCGCAGATCCCGATGAATACTACATTGGTAACAATGTTAAAGATACCCGTTCAGCGGCTGTTTTCTTGTTTTCGGTCAGCGGGATATTCCTGGCAATGGCCGTGATCATTGTGGTTCATCTCAATCTGAAGAAAAAGGCCCCGGAGAGCGGTAAGAAGGCAGCAAAAACCGCTGCTCCGAAAAAAGAAAAACTGACTCCGAGAGAAAAGTTCTTAAAAAGAGCGGAGGTCTATACCAGGCATTACACCAACGAGCGCATCCGCGCGCAGATCCTGGAGGACTGCGTGCTTTACAGATTCATGGTGGTCTCTTTCCTGGTCGCTTGTTTTCTCATATTGCTGAGCGTCGGCAGGACCATAAAGGACATAAACACAGATCATAAGGTCCCGTTCAATAATTATTTCTGGAATATCACCGATGACTTCTACAGCGTGGAGATCACGGAAAAGCCGCAAAAGGTCTATGGCTCTTACTACGATCTGACCGTGGGGGACGATCACATACCGGCCGTGAATTTCGATTTCGGTTCGATAAGCGAGAAGGACGTTCCCGTTAAGCTCCGCGGAAAGATCAGGAGAGTGAGGGATTCCAGGAAAGAGGACAGGAAGAACATCAAAGAATACTATCAAAAGACGGGTTATCTTGAGACATTGAAGGAAGAGGAGTACTGCTTCTACTACCTTGACGGCTCGTTTCCGAATATGTGGAACGAGCTTAAGAATAACCATCCGTTCGGACTGGTATTCGGCCTGACGATCCTTGTGGTCTTAGCATTAGTAAATTACGATGACAACACGCTGAATACGGCAAAGCACATAAGACCTGCGGTAAGCGGCAGGCGGCGCAGTGCAAAACAGATAGACGATCTGGCTAATCACCCTGATACTGTCTGGCTGGAAGCTCCGGAGGTCTTTGTTACGCCTGAGGCCCTGATCGGGATAAATAAAGGCATAACCGTGATCGATTACGATGATATCGCCGGCCTCGAGGTCAGGACAAGAAATCACAGCCGGCGCACTTACAGAGGACCGCGCGGCAGGGTGACTGCCGGACGTGCAATTTACCATGCCCTTACCGATCACTACACTGAATGGCAGACATACCGTCTGATCATCAAGACCAAAAGACACAGGAGAATGGTCCTGACGGAGACACGGCACAAAGACGGATACAAGGAATTGCTGCCGTATCTGAACAGCAGATGCGGGGATCTTACTTAATTTGCAGGTTTTAGGTACAGATTCGGACAATAGCTCGAAAAGACGTCAGGACCGTTACCTGAGATCTTTTGCGCTGAAGGTATAGACCTTGCCGTAATCGCCGTCGAGGCAGATGTTTACCGAGAAGTCGTCAAGGTTATAGATGCAGGACCACTCAGTATCGAACATTGAATTGCTCTTGACCATGGCAAGTATTTCCATGGCTTTCCGGTCCGTGACCACGCGCGTACTGCCGAGCTGCTTTTCGATCGTTTCCATCCTTTTGTCGGGAGCGCCTTCGTCGTGGTGGCTTCCGGGTGCGACAATGCTGTTGGTGCAGCATGCTTTTTCAGTTGTTACCATCTTGCCGTCAAGCCATTCGACTACAACGTATCTGCCGGATCTGTCCGTGACGAAGAGATGGAAATCGGCGCGCATGTCGGAATGTATGTCGTATTTATCGAGAAGAGCCAGTGCCTCGTCGACGTTTGCGCATCTGTCGAGGATCGCCCTGATCGCGCAGAAGACTAGAAGATCGGGTTTGCCGTTGTCCTGATGGGTCTCGTCGACGTTGAGCTGGAGGATGCCGGCAGCGAGCCCCTTTTCGTTCATGCCGTCAACGATGAAATAAGGCGTGATCATCATGGCAAGTCTGCCTTGCGGAGAATCGGGGCTTACCGGGTATGTCTTTCCAACGCCGAGAACTCCTATGTCTGCGATGCCGATCGATTCGTATGCACCCTCGGGATGTGAATGGATGAGGAGCGTGTCTGTCTCGGGGAAGTCGAAATTGCGCCCGAATATGTGCTTGCCGTCAGGTGTCTGTGCAGCAAAAGCCGAGCAGCCGAAATTAAAGTTTTCCACAAAGACGTTCGGTGCGCCGTACAAGTGTCTGCCGAATGTCCAGCTTATAAGTTCATTAATGCTCTTGGAACCTGAATCGAGCATGCCCTGCGTGTCCGTGCATTCGAGGTTCTTCATCGTGTAAAGCCCGTCGCCGGCTTTCTTTATGGTCAGCATCGTCTTGATCTGATTGAAAAGCATTACCGAGGGGATGATGATCATGAGTGCGAAGACAATAGGCAGTACGATCCTCTTTTTGAGCTTGAAGACAAAGCATACCTCAAGGACAAAGCTTAAGAAGAAAACGAGTATGCCGGCAGGTATGAACAGTGTCCAGTTGAAAGCTCTGATAGAGGAAACTTCAATGCAGTAAGGGATCACGGCTTCCATGATCTTCTCGTGATACCATTTGACCATCTCCGCTTTTTCGGCTTCGGTGAACTTCCTGTTTGCCTCCTGCTCTTTTCTGGAGATGTACTCGTTCATCGCATCTTCAAAGTACCTGTAATTACTTTCGGCTATCTCATTGAGAGCTTTTTCATCGAGGTATCTTATCCTGCCGCGGATGGTGATGCTCTGCGTAGCTTTCGAAAAGTACTGCTGCTTGTCGGTGCTGCTCAGTGCGGACAGATCGAGCACGATGAACTTGCTGTTTTCGTCGTTCAAGCTGCCCGAAAGCTGCATGACCTTATCCTTAAGGTCCAATATTTCGAAATAGACGAGCATGTCAGTGTTGACATACGTGCCGTCATCTTCAGGCTTTAAGTTCCTGTGATCGAAATTCTTTTTGAACAGGCCCATTATCCTGCCGCCGTAAAGGCCCGTAATTACGAGCAGGATCCCTGCAAACATCAGCATAGCGGTAATGATTATTGCCGGCTTATTTCTCTTCTTTTTCATATGGTTTTTTCCTTTCACGGTCAGTCACCCAGTCGAACATGTTTTGAAAACAACCCGTAAAGAGTGTAACACAGCATATAAAGAAAACCTTATGGAATTCATATATAATGACTGTGGAATAACTGAAGGGAGATGGACCGTTATGAGTGAAATGCGTTGTCAGAGTTGCGGATTCCGCATGAGAAATGATCCTTTCAACAGCGGATATTACTGTCCCGTGTGTGGAATTGAGCCGCAGGACAAAAGGCCTGTCCTCAAACCGTTCGAAATGGAATTTGACGTGAAAGCGCTGCAAAAAGAGCCTTCCGCGCCGGCTGACGTCTGCAGGGAAGCACAGGCCCTGCTGGAAGAAGAAAAGTACGATGAATTGCTTGGGATCTTAAGCGGTCTGAAAAAAGAAGGTCAGGCTGACTCAAAGGTCATACTGCTGTCACTGCTTTGCGGATACCGCGTAAAGAGTACCGATGAGCTTCTCAAAAAGATCTCAACAGGTCCCATGTCGGTGATGACTTTTCTGTCGCATCCTGATCTGGATAATCTCATGGAGTACCAGCTGGCAAAGGATAATATGTTTGTCGTTCACATCATAGAGTACTTTTCGATCAGCATGATCCTGTCAGGCAAAGATCTCGCGATGCTTCAGAAAAAGCTTAAAGAGCGCCACGGCAAGGCGGTGAGGAAGGAATCCACGCTGAAAGGCATTGATGAAGAGGATGAGAAAAACTTCAACAGAGCAACAAAGATCAGCGATGCTGTCCGTCCGCCCGAACCCGGAATAGGGGATTACATAGATGATTTTCTTCATACTCCGCCTAACATGCCCGAGAACATGTATGTTTCCGATTCTCCGGCAGTGAACATGGCACTGGATATCTTCGAATTCATAACTGCAGATGGTGATGATATCGTTATGGGAGGTCTATTTGGCTTCTATAAGCCCATGATGCGCACCCGCCAGTATAATTACCTGTTGTCAACGCGTCCGGAGAAGATGAATTACAAGATCAACCCGGGATCAAAGTCCGGCAAAGAGGCTGAAGAGGACGGCAAAAAGAAGATCACTCTTTGTAAGGGCATGGATATGCTCACCCCTGAAGAGCTGGCAGTGCAGAAGGAAAAGCTGCTGTATCAGATAATCCGGGAGGAAAAACTCATCCTGGCCTGAACAGGCCTGCATTTCCGCAATGATTTTACAAATCTGATACAAGTCAGTGGTATAGTCTTTTGCGGAGGAGCCTCATGAACATACTTATCATCGAAGACGACAAGACCATATCCGCTCTTATGGGCAGGACCCTGACCGGTGCGGGTTACGAATGCGGTTTTGCTTATGACGGGCAGGAAGCCGAGGAGCTTTTTGACAGCCGCCCGTGGGATCTTGTGCTGCTCGATCTGATGCTGCCGAAGGTCTCCGGGTATGATCTTCTTGAGTATATTACTCCTACGAAAACGCCTGTGATAATCGTCTCTGCGATGGGGCAGGTGAATGACCGCATCAGGGGCCTTAAGATGGGGGCGGACGATTATATCTGCAAGCCGTTCCAGGTCGCTGAACTCCTGGCCAGGATCGAGGCCGTGATAAGAAGGACCGCGCCTTCGGAAGATGTTTTCGAGTACAGGGGCGTTGTGGTCAACAACTCCTCGCGCACCGTGACAAAGGACGGCGAAGAAGTATCTCTTACCGTTAAGGAATTCGATCTTTTGAGCATGCTCATAAACAACCGCAACGTTGCTCTGAGCCGCAGGCAGCTTTATGAATATGTCTGGAAAGAAGAGTATTACGGCGAGACAAGAACCCTCGACAATCACATAAAGAGGATACGGCAGAAGCTGGGCTTTGAAGACGTCATCAAGACCGTTTTCGGGATCGGTTACAGGATGGAAACGACTTAAGAACGAGGCCTTATGAAGATATTTGCAAGACTTTATATAGGGATCGTTCTTATACTTGTTTTCGTGCTCATAGTGTCAGGTCTCCTAATAGTCAACACGTCGCTCAACAAGAATATCGAACGCGAGATAAATAACGGCCTCGAGCGCCATAACATCGTCCAGTCGCTCCTCGAGACAAACATCGTGGTCGTTACGCGAAGCAAGCCGGCTGTTGCCGAGAACATCCAAAGGGCCGCCGGATACACAAAGACGGGTGAAGGCCCAAAGCTTGTCGTTCTCATGAACGGTGAGGCCGTTTATGGCGACATAGATTTCTATTCCGATTACAGCGATCTCGGCGAAGGCTCCGTCAGATATAACATCAAGACTGTCGGAGGGAGTTCATATCTTGAGTGCGGAAGCGTCTTTACCATGCGCGATGTAAAGTACACCTGCATAACGTGTTCCGACATCAGCCGCGTGATAAGCGAGAATAATTCACTGAGACATTCATACAGACTTATCTACATCTGTATGCTCGTCGCAGGCGCTTTGTTTGCGCTCGCATTCTCGCTTTATATCACCGGGCCCGTCAGACGCTTAAGTGAAGCCACAAAGGCCATCTCGGAGGGCGATTATTCGCACAGGATAGATACCGTGACCAACGACGAATTGGGCCGGCTTACGAAGGCATACAACACGATGGCGGAAACGATCGAGGAGAAGATAATCGATCTCGAAAAGTCAGTCCAGAGCAAAGAGGATTTCATCGCGGCTTTTGCGCATGAGACAAAGACGCCCATCACTGGCATCATAGGATATGCGGATCTTATCTATCAGGGGAAGATCAGCGGCGGTGAGGTAAAGGACGCGGCGGGCGTCATAATGTCGGAAGGCGAAAGGCTACAGCTGCTTTCAAATAAACTCCTTGAGCTGACGGAACTGAGCCGCGGCGAATCCGCGCTCATGAAAGAAGAGATAAGCGCATCTGACCTTGAAAAAGACCTCACAGGGCTCCTTAAGATCGATGCGGAAAAGCGTGACTGCGCCATCACTTATGACATTGAAGACGGCTATTTCTGGGCGGATTACGACCTCATAAGATCAGTTCTCATCAATCTGATCGAGAACTCGATGAAGGCCGGTGCAAAGCACATAACCGTTAAAGGCGTTCAGGGCGAAGGGGATGCTTTTACCTTTACCGTAAAAGATGACGGCATGGGAATCCCTGCAGACAAGGTGTCACGCGTCAAAGAGGCGTTTTACATGGTGGATAAATCAAGGAGCAGGGCGGAGCACGGAGCGGGCCTCGGGCTGTCACTTTGCGACCGGATAGTCAGGCTTCACGGCGGCACCATGGATATTGAGAGCGAAGAAGGAAAGGGCACGAAGATTACGGTATATATTCCGGACAGGGCCGAAAAAAACACATGATGAGTACCCCTGTGTTACAACCCTGATACATCTGAAGTCTAAGATGGCATCATGACAACTGAAACGTTTCTAATGTCAAATACTTAATGATTACGAGGTGATCAAATGAAAAAGAATACTAAGATCGGAATGGGACTTGCAATGGCTTCTATTGTATCTATGGCGGCGGTGATTCCTGTCTTTGCAGACGTAAAGCCTTCCTATATCGAGACGACCGGAACGGTTATCTCCATCAATGCCGAAAACACTGTAAGCGGCACAGTTGCAGGCGAGCCGGAAAAGAATGAAGAAGATCAGAAGACGTCTGAGATCGATTTCGAGAAGAGTCCGAACTTCTGCAAGTTCTACTTTGATGAGAAGACCATGGAAGAGAAAGCTCCTGAAGTAAAGCCTTCGGATTATAAGGATCCGGCCATAAGAAAGCTTGCCGAGGAATATGCCAAAAAGGGATATTTCCTCTCTGACTGCAGATTTGATGCAACGCATTATTCATCGGGGTACGGCAATGACACATACGCTTTCTGCAACGGCTTCTCCGCAGTAGATGACAACAAAGGCAACAACAAGGTCTATATCCAGATCGTAAAAGCAACACCCGAGGAATTCAAATGGTATATGACATCAGCATCCGTCTGGGGTGATATGAGCAACAAGGTCAAAAAGATAACCGATTCGGTATTCAGAAACGAGAACAGTTTCCTTACCGAGCAGTACAGCTACGATAACGAAAACCAGATAATGACGATCGAGGTCAATTTCAAGCCCGCTGCCGCAAAAGCTGTCGGCTGATATATATAAGCATTGATAAAGCCGGTCACGAACTGTGGCCGGCTTTATTGTTTTGCTTGATATTTCTTTACGCGGGGATGTTCTCCTTGCTGAAATACTTATTGAGAAGGTCGTTAACCTTTTCTTTTCCGGCCTTCTTGACGACCAGATCAAGGAACTGCTTTGTGGTTGCTTCCTTGTTCTGATTGGACGAATACCATTCCTGAACGAGTGATCTGAAGCTGTCTTCGCCCATTGCCTTCCGAAGCTCGTAAAGGAAGCTTGCGCCACCCGAATAGACTGTGAAGGTGTAGCGGTATTCACCGGGCATATCGTTAGTTCCGGCCTTTGCATACTCGCTGTAGGAAAGGTCGACCTTAAGGCTTCCTGCCTGTTTCCAGGAGTTTTGCCACGAGATTCCCTCGGCCTCGATATCGTGGCTCATATCGCCGGCTTTCTCGTAGTAGATCATGCTCGCCAGCGTTGCGAATGCCTCGTCGAGCCATGCCTCGTTGTACTGGTCATTTCCTACGCAGGAGTAGAACCACTCGTGACCGATCTCGTGAACGAGGCTCTCGATCATGTGATGCTCTCTCTGCTCCTCACTCATGTCTGCGGAAAGCTTTGCATATTCATCGTTGATCCTTACGAAAGCGGGTGACTCCATACCGCCGTATGCATAGCTGCACATTACGACATCGAGATCTTCATATGCGTACTTTCCGAAATAGTCGTTATATATCTTGATCGAATTGACGGATGCGGGGAGCATGGTCTCCTTGGCGGCCTTTTTCACGGCTTCGTTGTTCTCGTAGTACCAGACTTTTACCGATACGCCGTCGACGTTCTCTTCAAAATATCCAAGGTTCTTGCCGGTCAGGACAGAGAAGTCCCTTACGTTTGCAGCTTTGAAATCATAAGAGCCGTCGTCGTTACGCTTATCGCTTCCGGTCGCGCAGGCCTCATAGCCTTCAGGCACTTCCATGTGTACGTCGTAATCGGCGCATTTCGTATAGAAGCACTCGCCGTAGGGGAAGTAGCTGTCCTTGGCCCAGCCGCCGTTCTCATAGACGGGGAGGGTGGGAAGGAAAGGTCCCAGGGCTATCACTATGTCTTCCGGCTTATCACTGCCCTCATCGACGAACGAGTAGGACTGCCTGCAGGAACCCTGAGGGACCTTCAGGCTGAATTTGACGGTGATCTTGCCGGTCTTGCCCGGTTTTACTGCGTTTGCGAGAGTTGCAGTGACGACTGACGGGTCCTGTTCCTCGTGGAACACTACGTCTTTGCCGTCCTGGGTGATGCCGGTGATCGCCGTGTGGTATGTCCCGTCGGCATTTGCCTTTTCCTCCGCAAGGTTTGAAGGGTTGTAATCGCGGAGAACAACGTTGTCCCAGGTATCCTTGCTGTAGTTCTTGAAAGTTATCTCTTCTTCGCCTTCGACGGTGAGGAGGTCGCCGGCCTTTTCGACCGTGCCGACTTTGATGTTTGCCTTGTACTGAGTTCTGTCCGTCTTGCTGTTATTAGCGCCCTGCGAGCAACCGGTCAGGATAAGCGCCAATGCCAATACTGCAGAAGCGATCTGTTTTTTCATTGATAGATCCCCCAAAAATAGTTATAACGAAGATATCATATATTTTTTAGGGATGCCTGTGTAAAAACTATTACGGCAAATTTGTAAGTTTTTAACGGGCAGGAAGCGTCAAATGGTCATTTCCGTTGCCGGCGAGGTCGTCGTATTTGTTATAGTTCTCGTGAAAGCGGGAGCGGCCGCTTCCAAAAAGAAAAAGCAGAACAGCTCGAAGTGAGCGGACGCGGTGCAGATTTTTGGGAATCGAGGGGATTCACGAAAACCGGCACGGAAAAGTGATTTTATGTGACGAAAAATGTGAATCAGAGGCGCAATTCACGAAAACCGGCACGAATCCCGGTGTTTTCGTGACAGAAAACGTGAATCGGCGGCGGCGCGGACGCGGTATGTGGAGGCGCGGATTCAGCATGCGGCGTGCGGCGGAGTACCTGAAAAGTGTCCTGTTTTGTCTTTTCGAGAACACTTTTCAGGAAATTGCAAAGAGGCGGCTGCAAAAAAATAATTTTTTTCGAAAAAAGTGAAACCATCGGCACCAAAATTGCACTATTATAGTCGAACGGCCGTTCAAAAACGAATTATTGAGGTGAGACGATTGAATGACGCAAAGGCGCTGGCCTTACTGAAATCAGGTGACCAGGAAGCACTGGAGTGGTTTATCGACAAGTACAGTGCGTACGTTGGTACCGTGGTGAACAGCATTCTCGCGAGTTCCATGACTCATGAGGATGTGGAGGAAGTGACGGCGGATGTGTTCGTTACTTTGTGGCAGTCCGCGGAAAAACTTGTTCCTTTGAACCTGAAAGGGTATTTGAGCCGCGTGGCACGCAGCCTTTCCATGCAGAGATTGCGGGAGCGGGTGCAGGTGCTGCCTTTGGACGAGGACATTCTTATCTTAGATGAAGATTCGGTTTTTGACAGCTTAGAGCGCGAGGATCAGGACAACGAGATCAGGAAGCTGGTCTATACCATGCCTCAGCCCGACAAAGAGATATTCTTGAGATTTTATTACTACTGTCAGAGCGTTTCGGTTATCGCTAATCAAATGCAGATGAACCCGTCCACGATCAAGACCAAGCTAAAGCGCGGGCGCGAAAGACTCCGTTATTACCTTAATGACATGAAAAACGACAGGAGGCGATCAGAATGCAAATAAACATACGTGATCTGATGGAAAACATCGAAGATTCTTCCGTTGAATTGGAAGAAAAAGACGTCGTCTCCTCCGAAAGAATCAAGGAGTTGACTAAAATGAAGATAAACACAAATGAATACGGTTTTACAACAAAGCGCAGTTCGAAAAAGAAGTTCATTACGGTTCTCGTTGCAGCAGCCGTAGTATCCGCAGTCGGCATCTCAGCTTACGCTGCTTTCAGAGGCGGACTTGAAGGAGTATCTTTCGGCGATCCGACGGATCCGTCCGGTACAACTACTACTGAACGTATCGAGGTCCCGGTCGGCCCCGACGGCCAGGCAACTGATGGCGGATATGCATATGAACCGCCCATGAATCATCTAATCTCATTGCAGGGCTATTCGGACACAAACGAATTCAAGGCTTCGAAAGAGTGGCGTGAATTCGAGGACGGCTATGACCAGGACTGGAAGATCGTAGATGCATACGACAAGGAGTGCAAGAAAACAGGCAAAGACCCGTTTGAGGAGAAATACCCCGGTTACGGCATCTACTCACAGGAGATGGCAGACAAGGCTGATGAGTTAATAAAGAAGTACAACCTCAAGCTCCGCGGTAAATTCATCGATGGTCACAGCAATCCGGACGATCCGAAAGACACGTCGATCCGTGAGAAGGATCTGAAAGAAATGTTCGGCGATATCTGGGATGACAAGATCCACGGAGCCGGATACTGCTACGAAAACGGAACTTTCTCACTTGATGCAGACTATGAGAAGGTATCCTTCCAGATCAGAAGAGTCATAAAGGGAACTTTTGATACCGTATATCTCAACGTCGGAGATATCAGCCAGTATAAGCAGTGGACATATAAGACCAAGTGCGGAGTTGAGGTCGCAATCGCCCTTCAGGACAGAAGCGGCGTCGTTCTAGCAAATACTCCCAAGGGATTTGTAGCCATCAACCTTTGCACGAACGAGGATGAGAATGGCAAACCTATAACTTATACACAGGCGCAGATCGAGGAATTTGTTGACCACATCAATTTCGACAAGCTGTGATAATTACCCGGCACCCCCTATAAAACAAAGGACCCGCAGACATTGTGTCTGCGGGTCTTTTCGCTTGCTTAAGGAGCGCGTAGGGGCGTCAGTTCTCGTACATCGACATAGGCGAGACATATCCCATCTTCTTGCAGAAGTGATCTGCGAAATCGTTATATTCATGATCGCCGAAATAGAAGGTTGCCTGCATATAGGTTACGCTCTTTCCCTCAACGTACAGACCGTAGAGTGTGGCGCCTGCCAAACCCTTTCCGTAGTTCAGAACATAGGAATAGTTCTTATCCTTGCCCTCTTTTGCTTCGACTTTTCTGCTCATCCTCTTGACGTTTTCAGTGTATATCTCGAAGACTTCCTGTGCGTCTTCTTTGCTGTAAAACTTAAAAGTGTAAGCACGTGCCTGATGCACCTTCTTTTCGCCCGGTTCGTTGACTGCGATTATCCTGAAGTCTTCCACGTCACAATCAGGAAGCTTCCTGGCGTTAGAAAACATCAGTGACCTGTAGAATTTCTTAGCTTCATCGCCGTCTTTTGCGATGTAATAACCGGAGCCTTCGGAATTCATTCTCGCCGTTATCCTGGTGACATCAGTACTCTTTTCAACTTCTTCAATGCCGTATGATTTCGCAGTATTCACGAAATCCTCCGGAACACTTGCTGCAGCGGAGCAGCCCGCCATTCCGATGGCAAATGCGGCTGTCATCAGGATCGAAATGCATTTTCTTAGGATCTTCATATCAGGCCTCCTTATGGATGTTACGCTGTATTGTTGAGGTTATGTTAGCATATGCGGGCAGGCGGTGTACGATTTCCGGCACGAAAAGAAGTTATATCGTGACGGTTTTCGTGAATTCACCTTCTGATTCACGATTTCCGACATGAAAATGCCCGGATCCGTGACGGTTTTCGTGAATCACTTTTTCGGGTTCCCAAAAACGTGCACTAAATTGGCTGTTTTACTACACGTTTTTGTGCAAATCCGGCTGATTTGCACTTTTTTCTGCACAAAACAGGTCATTTTACTACACGTTTTTGGTAAGCGGGTGCGGGATGGGATGGAGGCGCGACAGAGCGTATGCGGGACAGGGCGGAGGCGACGGCAAAAAATGCAAAAAGGCGGCGGGGATCAAGCACGCGTTTTCCTGACAAAGAGATAACGCGCATATAGTAGAATAAGGGCATGTGCGAAAAGCAATGCACGCGCGGGCAAGGGGGATCTTATGAAAAAACTGACGGCACTCACGCTGGCGATCGCGGTCATGTTTCCTATGGCGGCATGCACGAAGAAGATCGAGGCGGGCGATGCGAACCGGTATAAGACTTACGCGACGATGACGCCGGAGCAGATCGTATCTCAACTGACGATCGAGCAGAAGGCGGCGCAGATGGTGCAGCCGGCGGTCTACAGGGTCACCAATGACGACATGCGCGCGAACGGGTACGGGAGCGTGCTTTCAACAGCGGGGCACACCGATGCTCAGCAGTGGAGAAAGATCGTCGACGACCTGCAGCAGGCCGCGATAGAATCTCCTTCGGGCATTCCTTTCATCTACGGGCAGGACGATGTGCACGGCGTAAACTATTGCGTCAATGCGGTGTATTTCCCTCACAACATAGGGATCGGCGCGGCAAACGATGAGGAGCTGACTTACAAGATGGGGCAGATCACCGCGGATGAGGCGAAGATATGCCACATGATGTGGAACTTTTCGCCGGTCGTGGCGCAGTCGGTTGACCCCAGATGGGGAAGGACCTATGAGTCTTACGGGTCTGACTTAGAGATCATAAAGAAGCTTTCTGCCGCATACACAAAAGGCCTGATCGACAAGGGGCTCGTCGCGTGCGCGAAACACTTTTTCGCTGACGGAAATGTTGTGTACGGAACGGGCGAGCAGGGCGCCACGCCGATGCTGATCGACAGGGGCGACGCGAAGCTTACGCAAGAGCAGATCAACGAACTCCTCAAGGTGTATCAGGCGCAGATCGATGCGGGCGTGCAGACGATCATGATCAGCCACTCGTCGCTCAACGGCGTGAAGATGCACGAGAACAAGGAATACATCATGAAGCTCAAGAACGAGATGGGTTTCAAGGGCTTCATCGTAAGCGACTGGGGCTCCGTCGAAAACATCACGGGCAGCTCTTACAAAGAGAAGATCATCAAGAGCGTCAATGCGGGCATCGACATGCTGATGGAGGCTGAACGTTATGAAGAGGCGAGAATGATAATCATTGACGCGGTGAAGAACAAAGAGATCTCCGAAGAACGCGTAAATGACGCCGTTTCCAGGATCATTAAAGTAAAAAAGGATGCAGGGCTTTTCGAAGATCCGATGCTTACTAACTTGAAGACTGATCAGGCTGAAACGGGCTCTCTTGAATATAGAAAAGTTGCAGAGCAGCTGGTCGAAAAGAGCCTCGTCCTCCTCAAGAACGACAAGAAAACTTTGCCTTTCAAACAGGGCACAAAGGTATATATAACGGGCCCTGCGGCTGACGACGGTTCTGTTCAGTGCGGCGGATGGACGCTCGACTGGAACAGCGCCACAACGCCTGAGATCAAGGGCGTAACGACGATAAAAGAGGCTTTCGAAAGGTATGCGAAAGACTACGGGATCGAAGTAATCACGGATCCCAAGGAGGCTTCAAAAGCAGATGTCGTGCTGCTTTGCGTTGGCGAGCAGGCGTACGCCGAATGGAACGGAGATACTGAGGATCTAAGCCTTACAGGCAAACTCGGACTTGCCGAAAACAAGCAGGCAATGAGTGAAGCTGAGAAACTCGGAAAGCCCGTCGTCACCTGCATCGTGGCGGGCAGGCACGCCATCATCGACGAGGCTGACTATAAGAAATGGGACAGCGTTGTAATGTGCTATCTGCCGGGCTCGGAGGGCAAGGGGATCTCCGACGTTCTTTGCGGATGCGCTGATTTTTCGGGCAAGCTCCCATCGCCATGGTACGGCGCGTTAGACCAGATCGGCACTGACAAGTGCTTTTTGAAGAAGGGCTACGGACTTTCTTACGGCGACGGTTTTACCGCGCGAAAAGAGCCTGAGATGGTTTTGGATACGGCTTCTTTTTCCCGTTACGGTTGAAATCATCCGTGGAATTGTTATACTTGCGAAAAGTGAAGTTAAGGGATTGCTTTGAAAAAAGAAATTGTTGGGGGAATAAAAGATGGGAAAACTTACTAAAGGAATGGTAAAGGCAGCTGCGTTGGCAGCCTGCATGTCAACGGTATTCGCTCTTGCTGCATGCGGCGGAACGGGTTCTGTGGGAGTTGCTCCCAAATCACAGGATGATATCGCGGGAACCTGGGAAAAGGTCATGCCCGACGGTGTTGAAACGATCGTCATCTACAATGACGGAAGATATGTTTCCGAGATAAAGCTCAACGGCGGAACTGCCACGCAGAACAACCGCACATATATTTTGAAGGACGGCAAGCTGACGGTTAACTATCCTGAACTGGGAACGAGTTCCTCTTACAAGGTCATTCTCAAGGACGGCAAGCTGACAATGGACAACGGCGATACAACGTCTGTTTACACGAAAAAGTAATTCCCCGGGATTAAGCTTTAACGATCTCCTGAGCCCTGGCGAGCGCATCATCGATGTGCGCGCAGAAGTTTTCTGCGCCTGCTTTGTCATAGAAGCCGGCTTTCCGGATGACCTTCATGGGCTGCTCGTTGACGTGTGACATGATGAGCTTTACGCCCCTGTTGCTGCAGTCATCGAAAAGTATCTCAAGATTTCTCATGGCCGTTGCATCGATCGCGCTTACGCTCCTCATGCGCAGAACCAGTACCTTGGTGTCTTCCCTGGGTGAGATCTGAAGGATCTTGCCAGCAGTTGCGAAGAACATAGGTCCGTTGATCTCATAGACGAGAGTATGCTCGGGAAGGACGCGCAGGTCGATCGAATCGGGGTCGTTTTCGGGATCGAAATCCTTCCAGCCCGCAACCTGAGTAACGTCGCTCATTCTCTTCATGAAAAGGACTGCTGCGAGGAGCACGCCGACTTCGATGGCTACGACGAGGTCGAAGATCACGGTGAGCGCGAATGTCAGAAGGAGAACGATTATGTCGCTCTTCGGCGCGCTCTTGACCTGCTTTACGAATCTTCTCCATCCGCTCATGTTGTATGCGACCTGGAAAAGGATCGCAGCGATGCAGGGCATCGGGATGAGTTTTGCGTAAGGCATGAGGAAAACGACTACGAGAAGGAGCGTTACGGAGTGGACCATGCCTGCGATGGGGGTGCGCCCGCCGTTCTTGATGTTTGCGGCTGTTCTTGCGATCGCGCCTGTGGCAGGGATGCCGCCGAAGCAGGCTGAAGCGATGTTGCCCACGCCCTGGGCGACGAGCTCTGCGTTGGGCCTGTGCTTTGAGCCGATCATGCTGTCTGCTACGACCGCTGAAAGAAGCGATTCAACGCCTGCGAGGAACGCGATCGTGATGGCATTGGAGATCTGCGAGCTGATCATCTCAAAGCTGAACATCGATGCCGTCAGCGAAAATGGAGGAAGGCCTGCCTGGATGTTCTCGAACTGTTTGCCGATTGTGCTGACGTCGAGGTGGAAGATCTGAACGACAGCCGCGGTAACGATGACCGCGATGAACGAGCCGGGGATCTTCTTGAGGAACATCTGGCTCAAGATGAGTATTACGAGCGCGAGAGCACCGATGCCGATTGCCTGCCAGTTGATCGTGACTGCGTTTTCGATGAGGGCCTTGATCTTCTCGGCCGTCTCGACCGGCTTTTCGCCGTGCTGGTAAGAGATGCCCGTAAAGTCTTTGATCTGGCCGATCAGGAGGGTTACGGCGATGCCTGCGGTGAAGCCCGTGGTGATCGGGTCGGGGATGTATTTGAGGAGGCTTCCGAACCTGCAAAGGCCCATTACGATAAGTATTATGCCCGCCATTATGGTCGCAACGATGAGGCCCTGCGTGCCGTCCTTGAGGACGATTCCCGCGACGATGGTCGCAAATGCGGCCGTGGGGCCAGCGATCTGGACGCGGCTTCCGCCTAAGAAAGATACGATGAATCCGGCTACGATCGCCGTGTATATACCCGCTTCAGGGCCTACGCCCGATGCGATCGCGAGCGCTATGGACAGCGGCAGGGCGATTATCGCGACGATAATGCCGGCAACGATATCCTTGACGAGCTGCGAAGCCGAATAGTTCTTCAAAACAGAAAATAACTTAGGTTGAAATTCTTTCATGTGAGTCCCTCTGAGTCCCTCTAAATAACACCGCTTTGTTCAAACCGCCAAATTATAAGAATACGCGTACTTTGTAGCAATTAATAAAATGCACGAATGTAAGGGTGTTTTGGGCATCCTGAGTAAACGGTTTGATGGGGCGTGGAGCCTGGCCGGACACGCTTTATTGTCATGGAAATGCGTGAGTTTTGCCTCATTTTATATATATCATTAAAAGGATTTTGACTTGCCTATTTTCCGGTGCGCTGATATATTCAATTGAGTAAAAAAGTGTTTTTCGGAGGTCCGGATTTTGAAAAAACTCCTGCTCAAGATCATGTGCGGCGCGTTAAGTGCAGTGTTTACGCTGTCGGTCATTAACATGGGCGAGCAGCGCAATGCGCAGAGCGACAAGGTCAACCTCCAGAGCCCTTCTCTTGTTTACGCAAGTTCTTCCAACCGGTATTCGAATGTTGAGGTCGAGCCTGATGACGAGGAAGACGAGGAAGGCCGTCTCGCCGAAGAAGCTGATAGCGAGAAGGAGACCGTGAACCTCAACGGCCATGATTCCGACCTTGGTGATTACACGATCAACGTTTTGGCAAACTATGAGGAGATCGCTGCAAGAGTCCGCGGAGAGGATACCGAAGGCGCTGACGGTGACGACGACAGCTACGACGGAAAGTTCTGTTGGACAAAGGACAGCGTTACCAAGGTATATGCGAGCGAGAACTCATCTTCCAAGACCATCTCCCAGCTCAAGAAGGGATCAAAGGTCTTCAGAATCTCGACTTCCGGAAACTGGTCTTATGTAAGACTTTCCAATAACCTCAAAGGCTATATTGCTACAAAGCATCTTTCAAATAAGAAGGTCAACCTGCCAACTCCGACGCCCAAGCCGGTAAGGCGCGTATCTTCGAACTCGAAGTCTTCCAAGTCTTCGTCATCTTCAAAGAAGAAGTCAACGGGCGGCGGTTTCGGAAGTTTCGTCAGACGTTTTGTCGGCTGCAAGTACGTTGCGGGCGGTGCTTCACCTTCCGGTTTCGACTGCTCCGGTTTCACGATGTACTGCTACAGGGCATATTACGGCATCAGGCTCCCTCACGGTTCCAACATGCAGACGCACTGCGGCCGTAAGGTAAGCCTTGGCAGCATGAAGGTCGGCGACCTGATCTTCCTCGATCACGACCACAACGGCAAGTCCGATCACGTCGGAATCTATGTCGGCAGCGGCCAGATGGTCCACGCTTCAGGCGTTAAGTGGGGCGTTTGCTGCGTCAGCGTCAAGAACGTCAAGGACATCATGATGGTCAGAAGGGTCCGCTGATCCGTTTATTTCCGTTCCGGAAGCTGCCGGTTTCAGGTTTCAGTTTCCGGTTTCCAATTGTATGTTGCCAGTTGCCATTTGCCGCATTTTTCACCGAATTGATTAAAAGTTCATTTCAGGTTAGGGGCTGATAATGAAGTCAGTTAAGCAACAATTGCTTCATTTCATAATACCCTTCCTTACTGAGAATCCCGGGCTTTGAGGTCCGGGTTTTCTTTTTGGATTGTTTTTCGCTGCTTCGGGGACGCGCAGATTGCCTTCAGCCGGTCATTTACCTATAAAAAACGAAAAAAAGTTTATTTATAGGTAAATTTGGTGCCAACAGAGAGGTTTGTGGTCCGGAATTACCTATAAGAAATGAAAAATCTGTTTTTTATAGGTAAATTTGGTTTCGGAAGTGCGGTAACTAGCCTGAAATTACCTATAAAAAACGAAAAAACGTTTTCTTATAGGTAAATCCCGAAAAATGCAGTGATCCGCCCGAATTATAACAATGTTAAAACACTGTTTTGTGTCCGCATGTTATAATATCCCCATTCAGGATCTGACCCCGAAAGGGAAAAGGGCGGAGATACAAAGTATGAATAAAGCGTTTAAAAACAACGAGACAATAACTATCTATTTCGGAGACAGCATCCGCAAGCTCCTGCGCAAGAATCTGCGCAAGAAGAATACGTTTTTTGTTGATTATCTGATCGTCGACATCGAAGGCGACGTGCTTACAGTCATTCCCAACACGAGGCCGAAGGAAGATGAGATGCCTTACGAGGTTACGGCTCTCAGGATCAGCGCGAACGACAAGCACATACTGCCTTCGGGCGAGCTCGACAGGATGCGCGATCTCGGCAAGGACGAAGTCATCAAGTATGCCGAAGAGCATGAGTATAACGTCAAGGAATTCAAGGAAGCCTTAAAGCCGTTCCGCAAGGGCGGCAAGAAGGACGACTGATCAGTGCAGATCCCTCATTGAATCTTCTTTTGTAACCTTTTCGCCGAGGTGGTTTGCCCATCTTTCGGTGTAGAGCCAGTGGTATTTGATGTTTTTCCTGAAGCGGAGCTTTTCGAACGGCGGAAGGCCTGCCCAGAGCATCGAAGGGAGAGCCATCGCGAAAAGATAAAAGGGCCCCAGGATGAGCGACTGGATCGAATGCCCGTATTCATGGACGACGAGCCTGTGGCCGACTTCCTCCGCAGTGCAGCACCCGCATGCAAAAGGCGTCTTTGTCACGAAACAGAAAAGCCCCATCGAAAGGCTCGACTTCAGCCCCCACTCGGTGATTACCGCCCCGTGGTAGAGATAGTGCTTTCTGCGGATGTTGAGCAGAAAGACGATAGACCCCACAAAAGTCTGAAGTATTCCCCATGTGCACTGGGCAAGGATGAACAGCGCGGATCTTATCATAAGACGTCTTCCTGGATGTTGATTACCCTGGTGTATCTGTCCAGCGCGTATTCGCCGTCATGCGATTCGCCGGGGAAGTAGGCGCTCATGTCGGAGGGCGATGTTACCCTGATGAGGCCGCACCTGATGAAAAGGTCCGTGAGGCTTGATCTCAAATCCGGAGGGCATATGAGGCCCGCGGTCTGCAGGTAGCATCTGCCTTCGTAGAGGACCCTGGAGATGTTTTCGCGGGGCAGGGGCTTTACCAGGACGTTGCACATCATGGGGGAGAGTTCGAGCTTGCTGTCGCTCTTCAGGATGAGACTCGCGCCCTTTCCGTGGATCACATCGTCAGATATCTCCTTTTCGCCCAGATAGCGCTTCAGGCGCGCCGTGTAAGATACGAGGGTATCTCTTGCCCTGATGCCTATCTCCTGCGATGCGCCCGCGTCTACGGCCTTCTGGAGGTACGGCATGAAGCTTTCCGCGAAGGATCTGACCTTGTTCATGTCATCCGTATCGACGTATATGACCTGGCAGCTGCTGCAAAGGAGCTGCTTTGTGGAGGCGATGTGCTTTGCGAGGCCTTCGAGCTTTTCGCTCAGCGAGATCACGTTGTCAGGGTCTGAAACATAGCAGAATCCGAGTTTCTGGCCCCATTCGATAAGCTTGACGCCGGTGGGCGCGAGGCCTCTGACCGCTTCTATCGCCATGTCCGAGCCCCAGACGCTGATCGCGTTGCAGAGGTTTGCCATGCGGCGCATTCCCTGGATGTCGGTCGATGCCGTATCGAAAACATAGATGTAGTCCTTGAGTTCCGGGCGGTATTCGATCAGCTGCATTATGAGCTTCAGCGACAGCCCGTCGTCGGCGGACGGGAGCTTTAAGATGTTTATGTTGCCCGCAAGGAGGCCTTCGGCGAGTGAATACGCCGGCAGGAAATCCATGTTTCCCGCGGCGATGTGGAAGATGACCCCGAGGGGGACTTTCCTCACCCTGATCCTCGAAAAGCCTTCGATCCTGTCAGTTACGTATTCTCCGGTGTTCCCGAGCTCGGTCCTGACCTTCATGCGCAGATGGTCTTTTGATAGGAGCGCTGCGGCCTGGAGCTTATAGGTCTCAACAACATCTTCGGGGAAAGACGTGAGGAGATCGTCAAACTTTCCCGCGAGCGTGTCCTCTCTGAGCCTGTCTACCGCGTCGATCGTAATCTCGGGCGACAGGGGCTCGCGCAGCAGAATGTGCGGGATCTTCTCCTGAAGTTCGTCAAGGAGGCTGTTCTGCTCGATGCTCTCGTAGATCTTTCCGTCAAAGAGGATCATACCTTCACCCCCTCGAGAATATCCGCAGCGCCTGCCGCGCAGGTCTTGATGTCCTCGGGTGCCACGCGTCCGATGATCTCCAGATAAGGCGATTTAACGCCGCAGGGACACTCAGTTCCGTCGTGAAGGACTCCCAGGTCATCGGTCATGACCGAGAGGATGGGAGTCGCTTTCGTGAGCGGTGAGATCAGGTTTACGAGGCCTACGTTGCCGTTTTCGACGGGCTCTAACGTATCCGGGTCTCTTATGATGATGTTGCTGTAAACGGGCACGTGGAAATGGTGGTGGCTGCAGTCGCAGTAAAGGATGGGGTGCTCGACAGCGCCGAAGAATTCGGTGATGTTTTCTTCGTCGATGCCGAGCGTTTTCTTTGCGAGTGCGTAGAACGTCTCTTTGTCCGCGGCCTCCTGATAGAACTGCTTCCAGCCGCCACCGAGCATTATTTTCGAGCCCTTGGGGAGCTTGAAAAAGATGTTCCTTTCCTCAAGGACGCGGAACAGGAAGAACGTGTATGAGGGGAAGCCCATGAACCTTACGGGCGCTTTGCCTTTCTCGTATTTGCGCAGAGCCTCTACGATGCTGTCAAAATCGGGCTTGAGGCCCCCTTCGGGCGTGGGCTTTAAGATGAACTTCCTGCTCAAGGCAGGAGCCAGAAACGTAGTAAGATAGGCGGTCCTGGCCGCCGCGACCTTGTTGGTCCTGGTGGGATTAAAGCCCATGATGATGTATCTGCAGGGCCTCATGGAGATCACGCCGTGATATCTTGTAACTTTGAGGGACATCCTAAGTGCCGCCATCAGGGACGAAAACTCGAATCCGATGACGCTCTTGTGGCCGCCTGACGTGCCTGAGGAAGTCGCCGTGACAAAGTGGGGCCCTGACTTGAAGTCATGCTGCTTGAAAAGCATAGTGGGCAGGATCGGGAGATCCGCGGGCGACTTGATGTCTTCTGATGACCGGATGTTAAGGCCGTTGCAGATCTTTTTGTAGTCGCCGCAATGGGAGATCAGATGGTCGAAATTTTCTTTGCAGGCATCTAGGAACAGCCCTGACTTGTTGCTGTCATAGGGGTCTTTTGATGCAAACAGCCTGCGCCTTAATTTCATCTTCCTTCCCTTTGATCTGAATTCATTCCGGATGAGTTCCGGCCGGACAAGAAGATTATACCATTCGGGCAGAGAGTTATTTAAGGACGCCGTCCTTTTCCATGTCCTCGCGTACTTTCTGTTTTGCACCGGCCGTGGATTCTTTGAAGAAGTAGCTCTTTTTGCCGACCTTGATCATCATCCAGTGGGTCTTGCGCATGGAATACTGTGAAAGCTCCTTTCCGCATTTCTCATATTCTTCGAAGATCTCATCGAGCTTTTCGGAGGTCATGTCATCTATTGTGACGCAGCTTCTTAAGAACCCACCGACATTGAAACGTACGACCAGGTCTTCGTCCGGGAATGTTCCGAGAAGGGGGTACTTTTCGAGGGTCTGCTTAAGCAGATAGAAATCGTAATCGGTATCCATCCTGTAATACATTTTGGCGAATTCGCCCATGCTTGAATCGTATACCGGAACGGAAATGGTCGCGACACTGCACTCGATCCCGCCGATCTTTGCGGGGTAGATCACATAATTCCTGTGCTCGTATAACTCCTGCCGGGGTTCGTTTTTCACGGCCGCATCAGGATCGATCGATCTCGCAAATTCGGCCAGTTCATCGTACGGGTGAGCATCTTTGGAATATCCTTCCGGCGGGTCGTATCTGCATGAGCAGAGCAGAAGCGCCGCCGCTAAGAGGGGCATTACCAACAGTTTTTTAACAACATTCTTTTCCATGTTTTTCCCTAATCCCTTTTTACGTTGTCCGGATGCCGTATGGCTGCCGGCCGCCGCGGCCGCCGCGCACTGCGTTTTCGCCGCGGTCATCAGACGACGTCGTAATCCATAGTATGCAGGCTGAATGTCCTCACGCTGTCCAATCCGCTGAACTGTGAGTCCCTGACATAGTAGACGGTTGCGGCAACGCCGGCTTTTCCGTCACGCGTGATGTAAGGCGTGATCTTATCATAGTTTACTTCTGCAAGAGACTTGTCGAGATTGTAGTCTCTTTCTTTGCAGTATTTCGTTAAGATCTCTTTTGTCTTGGCGAAAAGATCTGCATCCGTCAGGCCGAGGCGCTTTGTGACCTCGCTGTCATCGATCTTTTCGAGCGTGTCGAGATCGTAGTTGAAGACTTCGGTCGTGAAATAATCCGTGCTGACGTCACTTGCAAGGATTACGATCGAAAGGGTATTTTCGTTTGCGCCCCAGGAGATACTTGTCGCCCAGCCGTCGACATTGCCTCCGTCCTTTTCCATCGGATTTTTTTTTGGATGTGATCGGTGAGCGATCTGTTGATCGATGAAGCTTCTTTGCCGTCAACGGTGATCTTCGGATAAACGCTGTTAAGTTCGTTAGTGCCGTCGGAAAAGGTCATCTTTTTCAGGACCTCGACTGTGACCTGGTGGGCAGTCTTTTTTGTTTCGGATGTTTCGGGCGCCGTGGACTCTGTCGTTGCCTCCGTAGTGGCCGCTGTTGTTTCCGTGGCAGTCTCTGTTGCAGCAGTGGTTTCAGCTGGCGTGCTTGCCGTGGCAGTACCGTTGTTTACGCAGCCCGTTGCCATGAGCGTAAGGCAGAGAGCTGATGTTAAGATCGTCTTTTTCATATGTCGTTGCTCCTTAAGGTTTTCTTTTATTGTTTTCGGGCGGATTATAACATTTCACGCATATTAGATAACAATTGAAAATTAGGGCAATGTTGCCGAAGTTTTTAGGGACGCAAAAGATAAAATTCCTTTGCTTGTATAGTCTTCGAAACGTGATATATAATGGCCTTACAATCAAATAGCAGCTTCGCGGTGAGACTTGATCTTTGGATTTAATTATTTTTCCGTACCTGACGCCTCACGTAACAGCTCAGGATGAGAAGGTCCTGTTTTTCAGTTCCTTCAATATGCAGTATTTGCAGCGGCGAACAGACTCTGGCAGCAATGCCTTTGTCTGTGTGGCCGCTTTTTGATTCCCCGGATTTTTTACTTAAGGAGGATTCAAAACATGGCAAAGAACACTGATTTACCCTGGTGGGATGACAGAAGAAAATTCACATGTCCCGCCCCGGAATTGAAAAAAGTACCGGAGGACAATCTCCCTGTACTCCATTCTCCGAAAACGATCTACAGATATCTGGATAACAGGCTTTACGGGTGTGAAGCCTATAAAAAGGCCATTTCCACGGCTCTGTGGTCTTCTGTTAATCTGGAGACGAAAACGAATTTCCTTGTAATAGGTCCCTCGGGGTGCGGCAAGACCGAGCTCGCAAGGATCCTCAAGAAAGTATATCCGAACATGGTCATCTTCGATGCGACCTCAGTCACTCCGATATCTTTCAAGGGCTGCGTAACCATCTCGCAGTGTCTTCTTGAAGTCGACACTTCAAACGCGGCAAATCCGCCGTGGATCTTTATCGATGAGATCGATAAGGCTGTCGGAAAAGGCGATGACGTCGGCTTCATGATAATGAACGAGCTCCTCAAGATGATGGAGGGCGGCCAGCTTTACGTTGACGACGGTCATAATTCGAAAAAACTCGTTGATACCTCGAGGGTGAATTTCGTGTTCATGGGAACCTTCGCCGGTATAAAGAAAGACCAGAAGAACAGCATCGGTTTTGATCAGGACATAAAGCCTGTATCTTCAACAAGTCCCGTAACCCGTGAAATGATCTGCGGATCAGATCTGCTCAGTAATGAGTTTATCGGCAGGCTCAACGGCGGAATACTCGAAGTCGAACCCATGGATGAAGAGAAAGCCGCAATGATGCTCGCTGATGTGCGCTACAGTCCCATTGCACGTCTTGCCGAAAAGTATCAGATAGACATTCATGTTACGGAAGAAAAGTGCAGAGAGCTTGTCAGGCTTACTGCAAAATACGGCGTCAGAGGAATCTATTCCGAGCTGCAGAGCCTGATAAACGAGGCGATCTTTGAAGACTGCAAGGTCACGGCAATAACCATTTCATAAAAGGAGGCATCTTATGTTTACACTCGGATTTGAACTGGACAGCAACGGACAGCTGGCGCACATTGGGCTGAACTCCGGCGATACTACGGGTTATGAAACGCCCGCAACCCTGAAAGATGCACTGAAAGATCTTTCCGTGCAGAATCCCTGTATTGTGTTTTCCCATTTATGCGATAATGAGAATTTCAAGTCAAGCCTCACCCAATGGGAGATAGGAACGATCGCGGAAGCCTGTGATCTTCTCAAGGAACTCTGGCAGTACGATATGATCAAGGATCCTGATAAAAATGACATACGCGCCAGGATGAACCCGTTACAGCTCCTCGAAAACGCGCTGAACATAATCTACAAACAGCAGCAGTTTATCGATGCCTATACGGGCAAAAAGTGGAATGTTTCACCGTACGATAAAAAGTATCAAAAGTGATTCTTGATAAAAGCAATCTGCAGTTATAAAATCTGCCTGCTATGTTGGAACGCATCAAGAAAGACCCTGTTTTATTCATTTCCGGGATACTCGCGATAGTATCCTGCTTTTTCGTGCACCCCGATGAAAAGTACATCGGATACATCGATTTCAGGGTCCTCGCGATCCTGTTCTGCATGATGCTCGTTGTCTCGGAACTCGTGATCCTCGGCGTTTTCGACAAGCTCACGAACAAGCTCCTGTCGAAAGTCCATTCCTCGCGAATTGTGTCCCTGATACTTGTCTGGCTCTCATTTTTCCTCGGCATGATCCTCACCAACGACGTTACGCTGGTCACCCTGGTGCCTTTCGCGATCGCGCTGATGAAGACGTTTGACGACAGGAAGACACTCACGTTCACGCTGATCCTCATGACCGTCGCGACCAACCTCGGAAGCATGCAGACGCCGATCGGCAACCCGCAGAACATATATCTTTTCACGCACTACAACATGGAGATCGGGAACTTCACGCTTCTGATGCTGCCTTATTCTCTGTGCTCGCTGATCCTCGTGACCATCGCGGTCTTCGTGCTCTGCAAGGATCAGAAGATCACGCATGAAGAGCCCAAGGAACAAAAGAAGATCCCTGCGGTCAAAGTTGCAATCTGCATCGTTCTGTTCGTCCTAAGTCTTCTGGTGGTCCTTCGCGTGATCCACTTCCTGATCGCTTTCGGCGTGCTCTTTGCGGTGATGCTCATCATGGACCGCAAAGCCTTCAAGGGCGTTGATTACACGCTCCTCATAACGTTCGTGTTCTTCTTCGTCTTCGTCGGAAATATGGGCAGGATCGAATTCGTCTATAACGCGATCTCGGGCATCGTCGAAAAGCAGCCCGTGCTCACCGCGATCGCTTCGTCCCAGGTAATAAGCAACGTCCCCGCGGCTCTGCTGCTGTCGGCGTTTACTGATAACGGCGAGGCCCTCATCATCGGCACGAACCTCGGAGGCCTCGGCACGCTCATCGCGAGCATGGCAAGCCTCATCACGTATAAGTTCCACGCGGCGCTCCCCAAGCCCAAGGAGAAGTCAGTCGGCTACGTCGGCGCGTTCACTGTTGTCAACATCATCTTCCTTGCGGTGCTTCTGGGCGTTTATTTCATCAGCGGTTTGATCTGATTATTCCGGGTTTACCTTGAAAAGTTGCTGAATCCCGGTTTTGTCCAAAAGTGGGAGAGTAAGTGGGAATCAATGGCAAAAAGGCGGAAAACCCCTGTTTGGTCCTCTGTTTTACGGAAAAATGAGGACGTAACAGAGGACGAGCGGCAAAAACGATGAGAAACCCCTGTTTGGTCCTCTGTTTTACGGAAAAATGAGGACGTAACAGAGGACGAGCGGCAAAAACGATGAGAATCCCCTGTTTGGTCCTCTGTTTTGCGGAAAAATGAGGACGTAACAGAGGACGGGAGCCGCCAATACGCTCAGCAATTAAAACAGGGCTTGAAATGAATTTTTAATCCATTTATCGTTAGTTCTGACAGTACTGATCCAAGCTTACCGGTAAGTATTCACACCATCAGGAGGAATACGAGACCAATGAACAGAAATGAACTGAACGAACTGATCGGAAAGACGCAGCCGAACATATGCCAGATCGTGGTCCTGAAGGACGGCAGGGAAGTCTATGCCAACGAATGGAACGGCTACAAAAGGGACGACTGCGTGCACATCATGTCCGCGACCAAGAGCGTTGTTTCGCTTCTGACCGGCATCGCGTTGGATAAAGGCATGATAAAGAGCATCGATGACCGTGTCCTGGATTATTTTCCGGACTATCAGGTCAAGCGCGGCGAAAAGACTGCACAAGACGTCACCATCAGGCATCTTCTGACAATGAGGGCGCCTTACAAGTGCAAGGGCGATCCCTGGTCAAAGGTCTGTTCGAGCAGTGACTGGACGAAGACGTCGCTCGATCTTTTAGGCGGTCGGAAAGGCCTGACTGACGAGTTCAACTATCAGACGGTATGCCTGCATATATTGAGCGGGATTCTTTATCAGGTCAGCGGCATGAAGACAGTCGATTTTGCGAACGAATATTTTTTCGAGCCGCTGGGCATCAGAAAGCATGAGAATTTCTACGCAAGGTCTGCCGAGGAACACAAGGCTTTCACGATCGGAAAGACGCCGAAAGGGAACGTGTGGTTTGCTGACCCCGAAGGGCTCGGAACGCCGGGATACGGGCTTTGCATGAGCGCGCAGGACATGGCGAAGATAGGGCAGATGTGCCTTGACCGCGGCGAATACGAAGGCCGCCGCGTGGTGCCGGAATCCTGGATAAAGGACATGACCGTGCCGAGGGAAGTCGAAGGCCCTCATTTCCGCGGGATGCAGTACGGGTACCTGTGGTGGATCATCCATCCCGAAAAGAATGTCTATGCGGCGATAGGAAACAGCGGAAACGTGATCTACGTCAACCCCGGAGAGAGCACGGTTGCTGCGGTTGCATCGTATTTCAAGCCGACGGTGTTTGACAGAGTGGATTTTATAGAGGAAGTTCTTCTCCCGGCACTTTGATTTTCGCAGATTTGAGTTAGAATGAAACCGGATATAAACGGGGGATTGAATATGAGAAAGATAATGGCGGCAGTGCTCTGCCTGGCATTTGTTTTCACATCCGGATGCTCGAGAATGCTCAGCGGCGATAACGATCCGGATCTTTCGATAGCCGAGCGTGCCAAGACCAAGTACCAGTACGGCAACGGGGAAACTTTTGGCAAGCGTGAGCTTTTTGAAGAGATCATTGATGCATCCAAAAACAAAGACACCGGGCGCATCAAAGACCTTTTCTCCGATTACGCGCTTGAACATAATGAATATCTTGAGGATGAGATCGGGGAGTACTTTAAGAGTTTTCCCGAGATCGACCGGAAAAAGTATGTGTCCTGCTCAATCAGCGGCGGCCACAACCGGGGATCGACAGAATACTACTATATGTATACGATCACATCCCATTTCATTGCAAAGGACGGAAAACAGTACCGTTTTATAGGCAAGTGGATAGGCGGATATACGGACGATCCGAGCATGCAGGGCATGCATTCGATCCAGCTGATAAGCCAGGAGATGTATGACAAACACAAATACCGGGTGCATTCGTGGGAAGACAGGCCCGGCGTGTATTTATATCTTGAATGAGATAAAGGAGTGGCCTGTATGACTTCACTAACATTTGCCAGCACGTTTTTTCTGATCATAAGCCTTTTGTTATTGGCCGGAGGCGTTCTGCTCTTGGTCTTCGGGATAATTGCCACTGTAAAGGGAAAGAAGCGCATCGGGTTCATCATAACCGGCGGCATACTGCTCTTTTTCGGCCTGGCAACAACGGTCCTTTCGATAATGTTCGTGAAAGCGACTGCCGGGACTAATCCCGCATTAATGGCGGAAAATGAATCCGGAGCGTTCTTCTCCTTGATGACCGCGCTTAAGGAAAACGATGCGCAGTCACTTGAAGAATCGTTTGCGAAAGAGGGGTATTCCGGCGAAGCTCCATATAAGGAAGACGCGGCGGAATTCCTGAAACTGATCGAAGGGAAGGTCACTTCCGTCGATCCTTCGCCGACCGGAATCAAGTTTAAGAACGGGGAAAAATGCACCACATATAAATACATTGTACGCACCGATGCTGACAAAGTGTACGTTGTCACAGCGGAGATCATGACATCGTCTTCCAATGACAGATGTGTGGGAGTCCAGAAAATAAGACTGACAGAAAACGGCGAATTGCTTTACGAGGCGGGAACGTCTCCGTCCCTCGGCTGACTTCAGCTGACGACCTTGTTCTTGCCGCTCTTCTTGCCCTTGTAGAGATTGTCGTCGGCGGCGCTGATCCATTTGTCTGCCGTGATTCCCGCGGTATAGGCAAAGGCGCCTGCCGTGACGGTGACTTTGATGTGCTGCTCACCGAAAATGAAATCCTCGGATTCAACTCTTTGGCGGAACTTTTCGATGACGGGAAGGCCTTCTTCGAGAGAGCCGTAAGTCAGTATGAGAAATTCCTCGCCGCCCCAGCGCGAGACACTGCTTTCAGAGCAGACTTCACGCATGATGCGCGCGACGTTTACGAGCACGTAGTCGCCCGCGTTGTGGCCGTACCGGTCATTGATCTTCTTGAAATCGTCGATGTCGACCATGGTGATGAACTGCGGCTTGCCTTCGCTCATGGACGTTTCGAGCTTGCCTGCCATGTAGTGGCGGTTGTAAAGGCCCGTGAGCTTGTCGACCTGGGCGGTCTGCCTGAGCTTCTTTTCGTAATCGCCGATGAGGCTCAGCATCAGCCTGGAATAGAAGACCAGAAACGCGAGGACTATGACCGAATTGAAGGCCCAGAACGAGCCGGCGATCGCGTTGTCGACCTCGTAGAGCGGGCCTTTGAAGCCGGCGTAGCCTGTCGAGATCAGGTAGCAGATGGCGATTATGCCGCTCACTACAAAGGCGTTGATCTTTTTTCTGCCGAGCTTGTCTGCCATGTATTCCGTGTAGAAGATGATGGGGATCATGGACATGCAGTAAAGGTGGAAGCCGATCTTGTAACCCAGGCAGTACGTGCAGAGGCACATGTAGAGGGTTATCCAGAAATAGACGAGCCTGACGTAGATGTCGAGGCGGTCCTTTGCGATGATGGCATAGCCGATGACATAGACCAGCAGCGTCGGAATGCTGAACCAGAGGAGGATCGTGGCTTTGCACAGATAGAAGAAACCCGCCAGTCCGATGACCAGCAGCAATATGACCGTGTTGACGGAATAAGTGAATCTTCTGATGCGGTTAAGATCCAAAACGGCCCCCTCCGTGCGCAAAAATCTATCTTAAGTATAGTTTGCTTATATTACGTTAGTGTTAACTAATCGAAAACACCTTTTTGGATTTCGTGCTTGAAAAGTAATGCCTATCGTGTAATATCAGCGTATCAAATATGCCTGATCATCCGGGACGGAGTATAAAGATGAGCAAAACAAAGAGTTTCTGGCTTAAGATCCTTGGGATCGTTCTTGTCGGCGCGGTGCTGTCATGCATCGCTTTTCTCGGCATTTGGCTTTTCAGCGACAGGATCGCCAGGGTTTCATATTACGGTCATGACAATATGTTCAACGTGCACGATGAATACCTGGCTTTCGCGGGCCCCTTGCACGTAAGGGTACCGGAAGCCCTTGCACAGTCTGCCGTCAGCGAAAAGATCAGCAACATCGGAAAAACCGATAAAGAGGCAGGCAGGAATTATTTCGTCCAGGTCTGCTGGAGCGAGAACAACCGCCCGCAGTTCGAAGGCAGGACCACGCTGATCCATTCATATTCTGCCAAATACGTGTTTGAAGTCACCAACCCCGGCCCCGAAAAAGCCGAGGTCACGCGCGACGAAGAGAAGAAGATGCTCGAGATCGCCGAACATTTCCACGACTTCAAGTTGTCCTACGTCCGCCGCGAAAACAACTGGGTTGCCACAACCGGAAGATTCCACACGACGATCTTTTCCTACAGCGTTTATTTCAACGGCGAAAAGACGTTCTTCTGCATCCATCAGCCCGGCAAAAAGTACGAGCTCTATTCTTACGACAACGGCAAGTTTGTCAAAGTCTACACCGTCCCCGAAAAAGGCAAATTCGACCTGATCATCTGGAAGGGTTTGAAGTAATATCCCGAAGCCTGACGGCCGGCTTTCCTCGCTTGAAAGCGGCTTCGGATCCCCAAAACAGATATTGACATTTCGGATCCATCTGCTAACATATGAACAGATATTCATATGAATATATGCTCATATGAGAAAAGAAGAGGAGTGCCGGATATGTTTTGGAGCAGGATAGCAGGGATCTACGACCTTATAGAGAATGTTTACAACGGGAAAGCGAACAGAAGGACCACCGATCATGTCGCTTCGCTGATGGATGAGGGCGACCGCGTCCTCGAATGCGCCTGCGGGACCGGCATGTTCAGCGTCAAGATCGCGCCGCGCGTAAAAGAACTCACGGCGACCGACTTTGCGGACGGGATGCTCAAAATGACAAAGAGAAAGTGCAGAAGATTTGAAAACGTCACGGCCGAAAACGCTGACATAACGAAGCTGAGGTTTGAGGACGACACTTTTGACAAGGCGGTCGCGGCGAACGTGATCCATCTGCTGGATGACCCTGCAAAGGCGATAGCGGAGCTTAAGCGAGTCGTGAAGCCGGGCGGACTTATAATCATCCCGACATACATACATTTCGGCGCGAGCAAGGCGGCGAATCTTTTCAACAAAGCAGGCGCCGGCTTTAAAAGGCACTTTGACGAGAATTCCTACAAGGAGTTTTTCGAGGAGATGGGGATAGAAAACGTCAGCTATCACGTTTGTGAGGGCAGGATGGCCTGCGATGTAGCGGTTTTCGAGAACAGGTGAGAAGAAAAGCAGGTTACGAAGGCGCGGCGCTGTAAAGATCCGTGATATAATCAGCCCATTGACTAACATGCGGACGCGGAGGGATTATGGGCAGATCGATCTTCATTAAAACAGTCGGACTTTTGTATCTTGTGGTGGCCATGATAGGCGCCATGACTGCTGCGCTCCTCCAGAAGATCTTCGGGTTCAACATCGTCACCGCGATCGTGATCGTCCTGGTTGCGGCGATCCCCGTGACGGCTGTTGTTTTCGCGCTCCTGATGAACGGCGAAAAGAACAGCAAGGCGGGCAGGCTTCACACGGAGTTTTTGAAAGAGCTCGTAAATAACGGCTATTCGCAGAGGTTCCTGCAGATCTCCGAGGAGGCCGTCAATGCGAAGTTAAACGGCGAAAAGATCAGCAAAGTCTACCTCAGGGATTTCGTGCTCTACGCAGCGGATTACTATAATCTCACCCGCAATTACAACAAAGCGCTGTCGCTGATCCAGAACCTCAGCGAGTTTGATTTTACAGGCACGAGCGACAAATTTATCGATCAGGGATTGTCCGCGATGATGTACTACAGCGCTCTCATGGACTCTTACAGGGGCCTTGGCGACAAGACGAGCGCTTCCAACATGATCAAGCGCGCCGCGCCGATCCTTAACAGGGAATACAAGATCGCCACCATGAACATGGGCGCGGAAGCCCTCTACTACAATTACTGCATGCTGACAGAGGACTATGAGCGCGCCGGCGAGTATGCGGCAAAGCTTGCGTCCTACAACACTCCCGAAGCGGACAAGTATTTCGTCAGATTTTTCATCGAGGCTGAGTATCTCATGCATCAGGGCAAGCGCGACGAGGCCGCAGCGGCTCTGAAGAAGATGGAGCCCGTGATCGAGAAGGGCGGAGACCTTAGGAAAGCAATGGAATTCTGCTATAATCAGTATTGGGTTTTGTTAGGACTTAAGGAACAAAATCAGGAATAAGGAGAAAGATCATGGAAAACAACAACTATCAGAATTATCAGCAGCCGCAGCAGTACTACACAACTCCCGGCTATCAGCCTGTAAATCAGCAGTATCTCGATCAGGCAAACGCACTCCTCAAGAGCGCGATCATCGCATGCGTTCTCGCAGGCTTCCCGGTCTGCAGCATCATCGCGATCTTCAAGGGCATCAGCAACAGGAAGAAGGTTCTCGATTACCTCGCACAGGGCGGAATGCACACCCCCAGGATCAAGATCGCTTCGATCCTGAGCCGCGCCGCAACCTACTACGGGATCGGCTCCACGATCCTCTACATCGTGATGTTCCTCTACTATGCCCTGATAATCGGCGCGCTGATCTTCTCAGCAACAAGACGATAAGTATTGATCCGGACTTCTTGGTTTTAATATTGTCCGTAAGGTGAGCAGACAGGATTTTTCAAGGAAACATAAACCGGAGGCCCCGTATGAAAAAGATTCTCA
Organism: Clostridiales bacterium; assembly: GCA_017478485.1. Classification (GTDB taxonomy): domain Bacteria; phylum Bacillota; class Clostridia; order Saccharofermentanales; family Saccharofermentanaceae; genus Saccharofermentans. The sequence goes on from JAFVDI010000010.1 coordinate 67,967, forward strand.
GGACTTTTGCAGTTGCCCTTACCGCAGTAATGGCATTAAGCGCTTTTAGTGCGTGCTCATCCAAGCCGGCGGAAACCACTGCCCCGACTGTGGCTTCTTCCCAGACTGAAGCTGCTCCGTCAGGATTTAACCGCGGCAAGTCAACAACTTACATTTCGGATATTTCATTCAAAGATCTGCCCACGTTCAGCGTTACGTCTTCAGCCGTAAAAGACGGCGTCTGGGACAAAAAGATCGCCTTTGAGGGCGGTGAAAACATCTCTCCCGATCTCAAGTGGGACAAGGTCGACGGCGCTGCCAGATACGTTGTCATCATGATCGACGGAAGCTGGATTCACATGGATGTTTTCACTACCGAGACGTCTCTTGCCGAAAAAGCTTACAAAACGAGAGGCGGAGAAGGCGCAGAATACATCGGACCTTACCCTCCGATGGGATCCACTCACACTTATTCGGTTTTCGTTTTCGCGCTGAAGGGTGATCCGGCAAAGACAAGAATCTACTTTGATGCCGGCGGAAACAACATTAACGAGATATTTAAAATGTTGGATTCAGACAAATCAGGCAGCCAAGGCAACGTACTCGCGTACGGCAGACTCGACGGAAACTATACCGTCGGACAATAAGGACAAAATAAGGCTTACTGCTCGATATCGTCCCAGTTGTCGGCGCCGCCCTCAACCTTTGTGAGCTTGTCTGTCTCGGTGCCCGAAACGATATACCCGTTATCCATCGCGTAATCGTAGAACATGAACGAGATCTCGCCGCCGTTGCCGAAAACGACGCGGTCCAGTTCATACTGCGCGAGGAGCTGGTCAAAGAGCGAAAACTTCATGAAATTCAGGGGCAGGTTCCAGTATTCCTCGTCCCTGTACATCTGCGCGAAACCGTCGAAATCCTCGATCGTCATGCGGCTTATGATCATTTCCTTGAGTTTGTAGTAAGCCAGCATGAGCCAGTACTCGCGCTTTGCGTACACCCTCTCGAAAAGAGAGACCGCATTGTCGGCATTGCCCGGGTTTTCGGGGTCGGGCGTGAAAACGGTCGATACGGACCAGTTCGCCCACTGTATCTCAAGCTCAAACTCGCCGTTATTGTTTATATTCTCATCATCGAGCAGCATTCCGTTGCTTAATTCATATGCTTTCATGGGTCATTCCTCTTTCTTTGCCGGGCGGGGGCCGGGCCGGCTTTCGTGCCGTCGGCCGGGCGTCCGTCTCAGGATTGATGCTTTTATTTTAATCAATAACTTTTTGATAGGACACCCTATTTTGTGTCCTGTGCTTCTCGTCCTCTGTTAGGTCCTCACTTTTGGTCAAAACAGAGGACCAAACAGGGGATTTTGCCCGGTTTTGCCTTTAATCCTCTGTTACGTCCTCACTTTTAGTAAAAACAGAGGACCAAACAGGGGATTTTGCCCCCTAATCCCAAAAGGTCTCTCACTTTTAGTTCAAACTGGGAGAGTAAGTGGGAATGAGCCCGATTTTTCTCGAATGTAACAATGTTAACTGTAATATAATTGAGGAACAGAGACGGCCGGACATTTCGTGTCCAAAGCCTTAAAACACGGCAATTCTCGCTTTGTGTCGTGTTAAATCCCGGTAGGATGGCATATCCTGACCTCGGCCGAAAGGAGGTACCTCGAACTTGGACCAGAAAAAGACAGGACAATTTTTAAAGACTCTCCGCAATGAGAAAGGGATCACCCAGGAGCAGCTCGCGAAAAAGTTCAATGTGACCAACAGGTCGGTTTCGCGCTGGGAGACAGGCAGCAACCTGCCCGATATCTCATTGCTGGTCGAGATAGCCGATTTCTATGATGTCGACGTAAGGGAGATCATAGACGGGGAAAGGAAAAGCGAGATGATGGACAAAGAAACAAGAGAGGTCGCCGATAAGATGGCGGTCTATGCAGGCAACGAAAAGAGCAACCTTCTCAGGTTCATTCAGGTGGCGAGCATCGCCGGAGTGTTCCTGTCGCTCATTGCGATGGTGCTTCAGGGACTTTCATATGAGTCCGACCTGAGGCGCACGGGCGCGATGTTTGCGACATTTGCGGTCTTCATCGTAATGTGCGTGATAACGCTTTACGTAACGGGACTTCTTCAGCGGATCTCAAAGCACAGAAAAGCCGTCAAGACGATCAAGATAATCACGATAGTCGCCATGGCGGCAGGCACATATTATCAGCTCATGGCCGGTCTGATATTGCTGCTTGGCATCAGCTCAATGCTGATCGCACCGATCAAGGTCACCCATGACACAGCCGATTACAACACATATATCCACAACGTCAAACCGGCGGGGGTAAGCAATGAATACTCAATGGGCACAAGGCCGATGTTCGATGTTTTCCCTGAAAAGATCGAGGTGCCCGCGACCGAATTCCAGATCATGTATTACAACCCCTGGGACTCCCAGTACATCTGTTACATGACCCTGGACTACGGCTCAGGTTATGAGGCCGAGATCTCGCGCCTCAAGAAGATCGGCGTTGACGATTATAAAGGCATCTACACGGTCACCGGCGAGCCTGAGGGATACGATCTGATCGCAATGGATTCCGACGAGTATTTCGGCTTCGTTTACGCTATGATCCCCGAGGGCAGTGCGGGCAGCGGCAACACGAAGATCACGTACTGCTGCGTCGTTTTCTGCAACTACGCGCTCGACGTGAACGTGCACAAGTACATGCCGGACAAGTATTTGCTGCCGGGCTTTGACGGGAGCGATCATAATCCGTACAAAAAGGAAAAGATGAAGGATGGCTGAACAAATAATCGTATTGATGGCGGACTGGGACGAAGAGACGCAGAAGACCCTCTCCGGATGGTATGAGGAGCTGCAGGCGGCAGGCTTTAAGGGCAGGCAGACAAAGCACCTGCCCTACCACATAAGTATGTCGACTTTCCCGGTCGAAAAGGAAGCCGAGGCGCTCGAGGCGATGAAAAAGGCCGCTTCACTTTGCGGCCCCGTGCAGGTTTCCATCAGCCACATCGGCATGTTTGCGGGCGGGGAGATACTTTTCGCCGCGCCGGACAGGAACGAGGCGCTCGAAAAGCTTCACGAAGCATGTGACACCGGACTTCCACAGGAGTTTGCGTGGACCCCGCACACGACGCTCCTGATCGATGAACCGGAAGTCATCCACACCGCGCTGCCCCACGTCGTGAAGTCGTTCAGGCCGCTTTCGGGAAAGATCACCAGGCTTCACCTTTGCGCCTTCTGGCCGACCAGGGAGATCGCGGCGATAGAGCTGAAGGGCGGGTAATTTTTCGCGCACCCCCGATATGCTAAAATAAAACCGGTAATAAGCCCCGGGGATGAACGGGGACGGGACAGATAAGGGATAGACAGGGGGATCTGGCCATGAAGTGTGCAAACTGCGGCGGAACGCTCAGGTACGATGTTGCCGGCTACGCGCTGGTGTGTGATTTTTGCGGACAGGTGAAGCGGCTCCACAGGCCCGAGGAGGGCATCGTCGTCGGAGGGATGGACTTTAATGCGGCCATCGCTGCGGCGGGTTCCAAGTGGGGCGCGTCCAAGAAGCTGCTGGCCTGCAAGAGCTGCGGCGCCCAGCTGCTTTGCGACATGGAGCAGATGTCGGGCATGTGCCCGTTCTGCGGATCGGCGGTCGTGCTCTCGGCGGAAGAAGCCAACTGCGGCCTCGCGCCCAACGCGATAATTCCGTTCAAGATCCCAAAGGGACCGATCGAAAAGCGTTTCTACAGGTGGAACAAGTTTGCTTTCTGGTCGCCCGAAAAGTTCAGGCGCGGCAAGGTCCTCGAGAACCTCACGCCGGTCTATGTGCCTTACTGGACGTTCGATACCGACACGGTGACGACCTACACGGGCAGGTTCGGACATACCGTGGGAAGCGGCGACAGCGCGAGGACAAGATGGGAGCAGAAAACCGGCATTGTCGAAAAGCATTTCAGCAACAGGACCGTCTGCGCGAGCAGGAAGTTTTTCAGCGATGCGCTTTTGAACAGGGTGACCGGGTTCAAGACAAGCGAACTGATCCCGTATGAGCCGGCGATGCTTTCGGGAATGACGGCAGAGGTTGCTACCATCGGCATCGATGAAGCGTGGAATTACGTAAGGCTCACGGACTTCAAGAAGGACATACTGAGAGCCTGTGAATCCCACGAGGGTGCTGATTGCAGTTCGAATGTTCAGTACTCGACCGAGTTTTACAATACGAACTTCAAGTATGTCCTCGCACCCGTCTGGCTTTCGGGCTGCAGGTACGGCGGAAAGATCTACAACGTCGCGGCGAGCGGCACCAACGGCAGCGCCCACTGCAACAGGCCGCTTTCGATCGCAAAGCTCATCACGTTCCTTGTCCTGCTGACCGCATATATCGTCGCGGCCAATCTGCTGCACATGCAGTTTGTGTTCACCAACTTCGGAATCGCGGCGATTGTTGTCGCTTTTGTGATCTACCTGATCAGTTTCTTTGTGACACTAAGCGCTCAGACCCGTGACGAAGGCAATGATTATTCAAAGCTGCAAAACGATCAGTAATCAAGCGGGGGCGGAAATGAAAGTATTTATCGTTTATTGTCACCCGTCCGCGGATTCCCTGACAAGGCATCTGCGCGACGAATTCATAAAAGGAATAACTGATTCGGGCAACGAGTTCATCCTTTCGGACCTGTATGAGATGGGCTTTAAAACGGACATGTCCGAAGAGGAATACTTAAGGGACGCCAACTACAGGAGCACCCCGGACGTTGCGGACGACGTTAAGGCCGAGCAGGAGAAGATCAATTCCGCCGATGCCATAGCGTTCATCTACCCGGTCTTCTGGACCGAGGCGCCGGCCAAGCTCGTCGGCTGGTTTGACAGGGTCTGGACATACGGTTTCGCGTACGGCGAAAAGACCATGAAGATGATGGACAAGGCCCTGATAATGGTGTCTGCGGGCAACCCTTTGGAAAGGCTCGAGAGCTTCGGGTTGCTTGACAGCATGAAAAAAGTCATGTTCGGCGACAGGCTTTTCGGGCGTGCTGCCGAGACTGAATTTGTTGTGTTTGACAGCACCTCGAGGGAAAACCCTTTGCGCGAAAAGAACTGGGATTCCAACCTCAAAAAGGCATACGAACAGGGGCTTCATTTTTTCGACGGGATCAAATAACGGGATCAAATAAGGGATAAGGATAAAGGGATCTGAAAATGGAATACTTGAAGGAAGCATTCGGCATTGCGGATATCATTCTCGAAAACAGCTGGACGCTGTGGACCGTTTATATCAGCTTTTTCATTCTGGCACTTGCTGTGCACAAGAATGGCAACAGGACCAGGCGCGTTGCGGGCAACGTCATGCTCGGCGCTGCGCTCCCCGGTGTCTTTATTTCTGCACACTGCCTCGGGCTTTTCGTCTACGCCATGATCAAGGTCTATCAGGTCGCGTCTTCAGGAAAATACCATTTCATCGGTGACTCGCCGGCGGTAAGGAGCATACAGGATGCCGGCCAGGCAATACCGATAACTTATCTTACAGTGTCGCTGCTCCTGTACTTAATAGTGGCGCTCATCTCTGTGATATGCGGCATCGTCATCCTCGCGAAAAGAGCCGGCAAGGCGCCGGGCCTCATCACGCTCCTCTACGGGCTCGGCCTCATTGGCTACGACTGCTGGTTTTTTGGGGAAATGATGATGTTCTTTGCATCGTGATGTCGGATCAGCCGGCATCTGCAAGTTTCTCGTAAACGCTGTACACGGCGCTGTTGACAAATGATGCGATCATGAGTTTCATTGTTTCCAGCGACGGGAGCCAGTTTTCCGTGCCGCAGATCAGTATCAGATCGCGGTTCGGAAGGATTCCGTTACGCATGTATTCATCGATCTTCCCGTAATTGGAATCGATATAGTTGCTGTTATCAGCCATTCCTGCGAATTCAATGAAAAAACACCGGTCTATTACCGGGACAGGGAATGAATAGTCCGGGGTCTTTTTCCGGTTTCCCCTGAGAATGAGCATCGGCTCGTATTTGGCATCAAACCCGAGATCCTTCAATGCGTTGCCCACGAGCATTTCGCTCCTGGATTTGACATTGAAACCATAAGGATCAGTATACTGATTCTTGTTCTCATAATGGTTCGAACATGGAACGAACTGCTTCCACGCATTGACGTTAAGCGGGGAATTGTCACAACACAGCTTGAAGTTTGAAGGTATTGTCAGTCGGCGGCGGTGGAGTTCAGCGGCGAACAGTTTTCTACGCTCAGTAAGACTATTAAACTGATCGAGCTTTTCGCGCATTGAAGCGAAACCCCGGCTGTTCTCGCGAACCTCTTTTCTGATTATTCCGCTGCCTGTTCCGGAATACTCGCGAATGAGCTGAAACCCTTTATGTGAGCCGCTTTTAAATCTGGGCATGGCGTTTGAAATGTCATTTAATCTTTGACATTCGGCAATGATATAGAGGTCACTGAATAAAGACAGATCCATACATCAATAGTAGACGGACAGCGGGTAAAAAGATACGACAAAAAACCGACAAAAACCGACAATGTGAACACTTAAAGGATTTGTCTGCGTAGAGTCCTCTGTTACGTCCTCAGTTTCATTCAAAACAGAGGACCAAACAGGGGATTTTCTGCTTTTTGGGCCATTATCCTCTGTTACGTCCTCACTTTTGCGAAAAACAGAGGACCAAACAGGGGATTTATCCATAAGTGCCGCCCGATAGCATATAATGATTCCATTGACGCGAAAAGGAGACCGCCATGAATATCCGCACCAAGCAGTTTCAGATCCTGACTGACATTGAGCTGGTCTGGCAGCTGATGACAGACGCATATAATCACGATACGAGCAGGCTGGCCGGGCTCAGTCCTTTGGGCGCCGAGCGCATGACCGGCGGCGAAAATGAGTTCTACAGGAAGATCGGATATACAGATCAGCAGACGCTGCTGCATTTTCACAAATAAGGGATAAGGCCATGGGTTTATTCGCGAGCACAAACATAATACCTGACGACGTTGCGGAGAAGATCGCGGCGAGTCTTTTCAATAAGTTTAACCGGAGCCTTGAATTCAATATCGACGAGGATATCGAAAGATACGATATGCTCGGTGAGTGGAAGATGAAGCCTTTCTGGCATTACGGCAGCGGCGACGAGCATTATTATTTCAGTGTTGATAAACAGATCACCGCGGAGATGGAGTTCTACCGCACGTTCGTCAAAGGCAACGGTTACATCAGCTGTGACAGGTTTAACTGCATCCACACGGTCAGCAAAGAGGCATTTTTAAAGGTCATGGACCTTATAAAGCAGAAGTTTGAAGCGCAGGGCAAGCATTTCATCTGTCTGCTCTATTACGACAAGGTCTACAAGAGGGAATGCTTTAAGCCGTATGCTTACATAACGCTCGAGGAAAAGCTGATCAGCCGCGGCGAGGGCAAGGGGAAGACGTCTTACTGCAGGTTTCCCAAGCCTGACCATCAGATCTTCAGATCGGTGCCGGGGCGTTTCGGGATCGTACAGAACCGCCCGGATCTTGAAGTAAATGCAGAGCTTCAGGGCATCACGCTCCTGAGCGAAAAGCAAATGCTCTCGTGCAAGCAGTTCATTACTTTTCAGCAGAAGGACAAAGCGTGGTGGCTGACCGATCCGGTTCCGGGCAATGAGTGGTGCGCCAAAGCCATTCAGCCGAACGAGCTTGTCAGCCCGCGTTCAGTCTGTTTCAGCGAAGGCATATCGCCCGCCGTGACAGGTGTTTTCGAAGGTTTCAAGCGCGGCGACAAGGTGCTTTTCGCGGGGCACAAGTGGACCGTTATCTTCGAAAACATGATCCTCGTGGATGACTTTATCGGATACGGCCCGTTCAACTATTACTTAAAAGACGGCAACGACTACGGGACCTGCAGGGTAAAAGATTTCATCGAACACTGGTTCGAAGAGCACAGAAACGACCCTGTGTACCGCGCGGGCAGGTAACACGATATAATGAATATCATCTTCACGTAAAGGAGATCAATATGCAGATTACAAATGACATTATTTACGTTGGCGTCAACGACCATAAGATCGATCTGTTTGAGGGACAGTACATCGTGCCGAACGGGATGGCTTATAACTCGTACGTGATCAGGGACGAGAAGATCGCCGTCATGGACACGGTCGACAGGAATTTCACCCACGAGTGGCTCGACAATCTCGAGAAGGCTTTAGATGGCAGGAAACCCGATTACCTCGTCGTCCAGCACATGGAGCCCGACCATTCCGCGAATATCATGAACTTTATTAAGGCTTACCCGGAGACGAAGATCGTCGCGTCCGACAAGGCTTTCGTCATGATGAAGAACTTTTTCGGGACGGCTTTTGAAGACCGTCAGATCGTTGTAGGCGAAGGTTCCACGCTTGAGCTCGGATCTCACGTCCTGAACTTCGTAGGTGCGCCGATGGTCCACTGGCCTGAGGTCCTGATGACCTACGATTCAACGGACAAGGTGCTCTTCACGGCTGACGCCTTCGGCAAGTTCGGCGCGCTGGATGTTGAAGAGGACTGGGCGTGCGAAGCCAGAAGATACTATATCGGCATCGTCGGCAAGTATGGCGCGCAGGTGCAGGCGGTCCTCAAGAAGGCCGCAAACCTTGACATTCAGATAATCTGCCCGCTGCACGGACCTGTTCTTAAAGAGAACCTCGGCTACTACATCGGCCTGTACCAGACATGGTCGACATACCAGCAGGAGACCGAGGGCATCGTGATAGCGTACACTTCGGTCTACGGCAACACGAAGGCCGCGGTAATGAAGCTCGCCGAGATGCTGCAGAACAAGGGGTGCCCCAAGGTCGTCGTAAACGACCTCGCAAGATGTGACATGGCTGAGGCCGTTGAAGACGCTTTCCGCTACGGCAAGATAATCCTCGCGACGACGACATACTACGCGGGCATCTTCCCGTTCATGCGCGAGTTCATCCATCACCTGACCGAGCGCAATTTCCAGAATCACAAGATCGGCATCATCGAGAACGGTTCGTGGGCGCCGACCGCCGCCAAAACCATGAAGTCCATGCTCGAGAACTGCAAGAACTGCACGTTTGCAGAGAACACGGTCAGCATCAGGAGTGCGCTTAATGAAGAGAGCAGCGCTAAGCTCGAGGCGCTGGCCGAGGAGTTCTGCGCGGAGTACAAGGCGAGGAAGTCCGAGACCGCGGACAAGAACGATATGAGGGCTCTTTTCAATATCGGTTACGGCCTGTATGTCATCACGTCAAATGACGGCAAAAAGGACAACGGACTCATCGTTAACACTGTTACACAGGTAACAAATACGCCCAACAGGATCGCTGTCGCCATCAACAAGGAGAATTACTCGCATCACGTCATTCAGCAGACGGGCAAGATGAACGTTAACTGCCTGTCGACCGATGCGCCGTTCTCTGTTTTCGAGAATTTCGGATTCAGGTCCGGAAGGTCCGTTGACAAGTTCGAAGGCATTGAGGAGATGAGGTCAGACAACGGCCTTCGCTTCCTGCCGCAGTACATCAACGCGTTCTTCTCGCTCAAGGTTGAGGACTACGTCGACCTCGATACGCACGGACTGTTCATCTGCTCGATCGTTGAGTCGCGCGTCATCACCAAGAAGGAGACGATGACTTACACCTACTATCAGAACAACGTCAAGCCGAAGCCTGAGACCGAGGGCAAGAAGGGCTATGTCTGCAAGGTCTGCGGATATGTCTATGAAGGCGACGAGCTGCCGGAGGACTTTGTCTGTCCGCTGTGCAAGCACGGGGCCGCGGATTTCGAGCCGATTGAATAAAGACAGATTGCAAGCATTTTCCCAAAAAGGGGTTCTGAGAGATCAGGACCCTTTTTGTTTGGTGACAGAAAGTCCGCGGGCTGTCGCCAAATCGACAGATACGCGTAAGATCGGCCGTTTTATTGCTTTTTCCGGGATGCGATACTGAATGCGTAAAAGAAAAGACCCGGACAGACCGCGATCAAAAAAGGAGAACAGGACATGACCATCCGAAGACCGATAAAAAAGGAAGAACTGAAAAAAGAAGAGCTCGCAGGCGTAGCCGGCGGAATAGACCCTCTTCCGTATAATTACTGCAAGCGCTGCGGAGAACTCTTTGCATACTGCGAACTTGATTTCGGGTACTGCAAAGCGTGCGCGCCTTACAGGCCGGGCGCCGGAGGAGCGACCGGAAGCTGGTAAGATGCTGGCAAGGATCCTGCAATAGGCAGAGAATCAAAGAATCAAAGTACCCCCGGGTCCTATAAAAACTCCGGGGGTTCATTTTGGAATGACGTTTTTAAATCAGCAGGTGTAGCCTGGCTTCTTGTACAGGCCGTCCATTTCGGGCGCGATCTGGGTGTCCCAGACCTTGGATTTCCAGTCTTCCTTTTCGATCTCTTTGATAGCAACGGAGACGGCTGACTCGTCGCAGCCCATTGATGCAGCGATGGCCTTTGTGACCTCTTCTGCGCATTTGGCCTTTATCTCTTCTGATCTTCCGGGGTAGCATTTTATCTCAACGTGCGGCATGGCGGTTCTCCTTAAAAACTTAATCTCTGCATAGTATAATACAGGAAAATGCACCGGCAGAGGGTATAGATTATGTTTATAAACAAACTTAACCAGCTCTATAAACCCAAGAGGGTGCTTTACTATGTTCCCGTTACCGAGGCTGATGTTGACGCGTTTTACAAGGGCAGCGTAAAAGAAGAGATAGCCCGTCTTACAAATGCTTTCGGAACTTACGATTATCCCGGAGTTTTCTTTTTGAGCTCGGTAGAAGGCCCCGTCATCGGCATCGAGTACAGGAAAGACGATGACAGGATCGAATATCCGCAGGGTCTGGAGTCTGTTGACATCGACGAGGCGTATTTCTATTCCATTGAGCTTGACAGTGACATAAAGCCTGATATCGCTTACATCAGGAATACCATAACCGAGATCTCGATGGCTGACGACGCCCACAGGTTGTACAGCAATCTCACTATCAAGAGTTCGCCTGACGTGATAGGTATTTTTTCTGACGGCAGGAAGATCAGGATATTGTACGAGTGCGAGCTCGTGGATGACATGGCGCGCTCGATCATGGGCGATGACATTGATTCCGTGGATAAGGAAACGCTTTACAAGGTGGCGCTTTTCGATCCGATAACCGGCCACCATAACTGGTCGCATCTGGTGCCGTACCTCGAAATGCCGGCAGACAGCGGCATTCAGGACTATGCGTTCGTCCATTTCGATATTAAGGCTTTCAGGGTCATCAACGAGGTATATGGCCACATCGCAGCGAACGAAGTGCTCTGCAATGTCGTAAAAGCCATGAAAGAGGCTGACTTTGTATATACGAGCGCGAGGTGCCACAACGACAATTTCGCCATGATAATAAAAGACATGCCTGAAGATGAGGCTGTCAGAAAGCTTGAGGATTTCTTTGAAGGCATCTCGCATCTTAAGGAAGACCCGAACTACAAGATCTTCTACAGGTGCGGTTTCGTTCCGATGAAGATGGCGATGCTCCTTGGCAACCGTGTTGCCGATGCGGGCAAGCTTGCGCAGAAGATGGGCGTCAGCCACAACAAGACCGACGTCGTCGTTTACACCGAGAAGATGTACAGCGACAGCCTCTGGGGCAACTACATAAAGGCTTATCTCGATACGGCGATCGAAAACGATGAATTTGTCGTCTATCTGCAGCCGAAGTTCGATATCAGGACCGAAAAGGTCAAGGGCGCGGAGGCTCTCATCAGATGGAACTACAAGAACAAGGAGTTCTTAAGTCCCTACAGGTTCATTCCGTTTTTCGAAAAGGACGGCTCCATAGGAAAGATCGACGACATAGTCCTACACAAGGTCTGCGGCGCTTTCGAGAGGTGGAGGAAAGAAGGAAAGATCCTCTACCCCATATCGGTCAACCTTTCGCGCGACCGTCTCTACGACACCAATCTCGTGAAGCACCTGACCGAGATCGTCGATTCGTACGGCGTTTACCACGACCTCATTGATTTCGAGCTTACCGAGAGCGCTTCGTACGACAATACCGACCAGATGATCAGGGTCTTAAACGAGCTTCGTGACGCGGGATTCAAGATCTCAATGGATGACTTCGGAACGGGTTATTCGTCATTCTCGCTGCTTACCCAGATGCCTTTGGACACACTCAAGATAGACAAGAGCTTCGTCGATAAGGTCGGAGTTGAAAAGCCCCAGATACAGGACGTTTCGGTCATCAGGCACATCATCTTGCTCGCCAAGGAACTAGGCTTTGTCTGCCTCGCCGAAGGCGCCGAGACCAGACCGCAGATCGATGAGCTCAAGGCTCTTGGCTGCGACGTGATTCAGGGTTATTATTTCAGCAGACCGGTTCCTCTCGAGGAATACGAGAAGGAATATCTGGGATAAATATTTAAGGGGATAGAAAAATGGGCGATCATTACATGCTTAGAAGGTTAATTATGGGAATTGCTTTACTTGCAATTCTTCCGGCGATCATCATGATCATTGTTTGGTCAGCGGGAGGCAGCAAGGTAATGTCTCCTGAGCTTCAGCAAAAGACCATGCAGGAATACACCGAAAAGCTCAACCAGCGGAACGCGGACATCATCTTTTACCAGAAGGATCCGATAGGGCCCGCAAACCTCAAGGCCCGCAGGGTCAACGCGCTCAACGATCAGGGGCTCGCGCTGAACCTCTTTTCGGACAAGGCTTTTCACGTGATCATCTTAGACGACCTCGACGGCTCGCTCGCCCTGAAAGACCAGGACATCCAGAAGCTCAAGAGCCTTCTGTTAAACGATCATTTCAGAATCGTTTATCTCGGCACGATGCATTATAACCAGCTCGTCCAGGGCGAGATCCTTTCCAGGAGCGCAAATCACGTAGACGGAACCAAGTCTTATCTTACGTATGTCAACAATAAAAACATGCGCAGCAGCGTTGAGGGCGCTGCCTTTGCAGACGAGCCCACGACTATGCCCATCACGAGCGGCCTCACCGAAGAGGAGACCATCATCTACACGGTGATCGTTGAGCTCGGACGAAAAGACCTGTACTGGACTTGATGGGCTTTTCGCGCCGCGGGTGAGCGCCGGTTTTCCGCGCCGCGATTTTCACGAAGATTAAAAACTTATAAAAAACTCCCTGAAAAAAGCGAAAAAATTATAAGAATCGGCCGAAACTTATAATTTATTGCAAAAAATTGGGGCGTTTTTTATAAATCATGCCGCCGGACGGCAATCATTCCAGGCAAGAAAAAAACACTTGACGGGTTAGGGCTTGCTAACTATACTTGTAGTCGGTTATATATGGTTAGCCATAGGTAACCATTTTTATTACACATAAGGTTAGCCGTAGCTAACAAGAGCAGACAAGGAGTGTGATTATGATGCCTCTCGTTTATGCGGAAGTAGGAGAGCCTCAGATCATCAGAAGGATCGGGGGGAGTCCCGACGTGAAGAAACACCTTGAGGATATGGGCTTCACGGTCGGAAGCGAGGTCAGCGTGGTAAGCGCCATCGGGGAAAACCTGATAGTCAAGGTCAAGGAAAGCCGCGTTGCAGTCAGTGATGAATTAGCCAGGAAAATAATGATCTAGGAGGAATGAAAAGTGAGGACATTAAGACAAGTCAAAGTGGGCGAGACCGTAAAGGTCGTAAAGCTCAGCGGAGAGGGTGCGGTAAAGCGCAGGATCATGGACATGGGCATTACCAAGGGTGTTGAGATCTATGTGCGAAAAGTCGCTCCGCTCGGAGACCCGGTTGAGGTAACGGTAAGAGGCTATGAGCTCTCGCTCCGTAAGGCCGATGCGGAAATGGTAGAAGTCGAGTGACCGTGTCACCTCGCTTAGTCCTCCGCGCTTCGCTTGTGCGGAAGACGCTCGGAGACACAGCTCACTCTCCGGCATAAAGCCGGGATGTTTTGAAGATAGAAATGGAGGAACAATCATACAATGGCAAGTACAGAGATTAAGATAGCGTTGGCGGGTAACCCGAACAGCGGTAAGACCACGCTTTTCAACGCTTTGACAGGATCCAACCAGTTCGTAGGAAACTGGCCGGGCGTAACTGTCGAAAAGAAAGAAGGTAAGCTCAAAAAGCACGACGGCGTAACGGTAACGGACCTTCCGGGTATCTACTCGCTGTCGCCTTATACATTGGAGGAAGTCGTCGCTCGTAACTATCTCGTCGAAGAGAGCCCCGACGTAATCCTCAACATCGTTGACGGTACAAACCTCGAGCGTAACCTCTACCTCACGACCCAGCTCACCGAGCTCGGCATCCCGGTCGTAATGGCAGTAAACATGATCGATGTCGTCAACAAGAACGGCGATAAGATCAACCTCGATGCGCTTTCGGAGCAGATGGGCTGCAAGGCGGTCTCTATCTCCGCGCTCAAGGGAACGGGCATCATGGAGGCCGCAGAGGAGGCGATCAAGGCTGCGAAGAGCACCAAAACGCTCCCTCCCCACACATTCTCAGGCCCCGTCGAGCACGCTCTGGCGCATATCGAGGAATATGTTCTCCACGACATGAACGAGGACAAGCAGAGATGGTACGCCATCAAGATCTTCGAGCGTGACGAGAAGGTCATCGAAAAGCTCGGCCTTTCGAAAGAGAAGATCGACCACATTGAAAAGGACATCGCCGCAGCCGAGAAGGAACTCGATGACGACGCTGAGTCCATCATCACAAACGAAAGATACGTATATATCGCATCGATCATCAAGAGCTGCTACAAGAAAAAGTCGGCAGCTAAATCATCCACATCGGACAAGATCGACAGGATCGTAACCAACAGGTTCCTTGCGCTCCCGATCTTTGCGCTCATCATGTGGGCTGTGTACTACATCGCAATGTCAGCTTTCGGCGCAAATGCGACCGACTTCACCAACGATCAGATCTTCGGTGACGGCTGGTACCTTTTCGGCATCGGACGTGCCGCATATGACGCTCAGGTTGAAGAATGGGCAGGCAAGAACGTCTTTACCGATGAGGTTAAGGCAGTTATCGATTCAGCTGTCGAAAAGGACGTAACAGGTGCAGAGAACCTCAAGGGTGACTTCGAGGATGCTGATTTCGGCGCTTTCGAAGAAGACTTCGGATTCTATGCAGATGAGTTTGAAGAGAAGGGCCTGGATCTCGCAGGCGCACTCACAGCATCAGGTGCTCTCGATGAAGAAGGTGAATTCACTGCTCCTGATATGGCTGAAGTAGAAGGCGCGATCTTTGTTCCGAGCATCCCTGACCTTGTAAGTTCAGGACTTGAGAAGGCAGGCGCAAATGATTTCGTCAAGGGCCTCGTAGTCGACGGTATCGTCGGAGGCGTAGGCGCCGTTCTCGGATTCGTTCCCCAGATGCTCGTTCTCTTCTTCCTGCTCGCATTCCTTGAGTCATGCGGATACATGGCAAGAGTCGCATTCGTTCTCGACCGTATCTTCAGAAGATTCGGTCTTTCGGGAAAGTCTTTCATCCCGATGCTCGTAGCTTCAGGATGCGGCGTTCCGGGCGTCATGGCATCACGTACGATCGAGAGTGACCGTGACCGCAAGATGACCATCATGACAACAACATTCATCCCCTGCGGAGCAAAGCTCCCCATCATCGCCCTCATCACTGCAGCTCTTTTCAGACACTCTGCATTTGACGGCGCCTGGGTTGCACCCGCATGCTACTTCATCGGTGTAGCCGCAGTAATCATCTCAGGCATCCTTCTCAAGAAGACCAAGATGTTCGCTGGCGATCCCGCTCCGTTCGTAATGGAGCTCCCCGCATACCACTGGCCTACACTCGGCAACCTCTTAAGATCAATGTGGGAGCGCGGCTGGTCCTTCATCAAGAAGGCAGGAACGATCATCCTCCTGTCATCGATCATCATCTGGTTCGGTTCAGTTTTCGGAAATACGGAAGCAGGGTTCGGCTTTGATCCTGACATGGAGCTTGAGGCTTCAGTCCTCGGAATCATCGGCGGTGCGATCAAGTGGATCTTTGCTCCCATCGGATTTGCAAACATCAAGGCAACCATCGCAACCATCATGGGCCTTGTCGCAAAGGAAGAGGTCGTCGGCGTATTTGGTGTCTTAGACTTCGAAGGACTCAATGCTCTCGCAGGCTTCTCATTCCTCATCTTCAACCTTCTCTGCGCACCCTGCTTCGCAGCTATCGGTGCCATCAAGCGTGAGATGAACTCGGCAAAGTGGACATGGTTCGCGATCGGATATCAGTGCGTATTCGCATATGCTATCTCGCTCATCGTATATCAGTTCGGACTTCTCTTCACCGGAGCAGTCAACGTGGTAGGACTTGTTTTCGCGATCGCAGTACTCGTGGGTCTCTGCTTCCTCGTATTCAGACCTGCAAAGAAGTACACGGGCGCGATCAAGGCAGACGTAAAGGTTAATTAAGAGGCAACAACATGCTGGAATGGATTTATTCGAACATGACAAACATCCTGGTTATCGCAGCGGTTTTAGGCATAGTTACGCTTGCGGTGATCAGCATGATCCGTGACAAGAAGGCAGGAAAGAGTTCCTGCGGATGCGGATGCGCAAACTGCGCCATGGCGGGTAAATGCCATTCCGGCACTGCAAATAAGAAAGTCTAACACCTCCTTATTTACATTCCATCCATGAAAAAAGGGTTGTCTAATAAGCCGGACAACCCTTTTATTGCTTGTGAATCATGTCCGTCCTCTGTTCGGTCCTCAGTTTTGAATAAAAGAGAGGACGAAAGTGGGGATTTTTATGGTTTTCGCCCATAATCCCCTGTCAGGTCCTCACTTTTGGGAAAAACAGAGGACCATACAGAGGACCAGAATGTCAGATCCCGGTTATAGTCCCGGTTAAAATCAGGAGATGCGCACTGGCGGCCGTTTATAACAATGGTGTTGACAAAAGAGAGTTTGGGACTATAATACATATAAACGGTTGTTCATATATTCATTTGTTCAAGTGTTTATATGAAATACTGTCCGGCAACTTGACAGATACCATACCGGCTGATAGCATCAATGCACAACCCATGAGGGAGTAGCAAGCGTACTGCGTAGCAAGTCAACATCCTGGTTAATCCTGGCTTGTTTTAAATTGCGAGACTCATGTATAACTGCGAAGCTATACATGACGTTTCTCCGAAATTGTTTTGATATGGCTTCGGCCATATTTTTTTTGGAGGTTTTTATGAGCAGAAAACAAACGCAGTCGCAAGTCTCAGATCGAAACTGTATTTCCCGCGCTTCAGTTAGCACCAGTTAACTAATTCACCATTAAACAACCCGCAAGCATTGAAAACATTGTTAAAAACAACATATGCACAGGCGGTTAGCAGAGGCTAATAATATAACTGAAAATATGAGGGAGTGTTTATATGTTTATCGTTACAAAGGATTTGAAAAAGGCATACGGTGAGGGCGGCAGCTACATGCAGGTCCTCAAGGGGATCAGCATCAAGGTAGAAAAAGGCGAGATGTGCGTAATCCAGGGAACGTCCGGCTCAGGCAAGTCGACGCTGCTCAACTGCATCGGAGGCCTGGACACCATCGATTCGGGAAGCGTAAGCGTTGACGGAACTCTGATCGAGGGCCTCAAAGGCGAAAAGCTTTCCGATTACAGAAGAGACAATCTGGGCTTCATCTTCCAGTTCTATAACCTGGTGCCCAACCTCACGGTCAGGGAGAACATTCAGGTGTGCGAGTACCTGACAAGGGACCCGCTCGGGATCGATGAGCTCATCAATGTGCTCGGCCTGACTGAGCACCAGTACAAGTTCCCGTCGCAGCTTTCGGGCGGTCAGCAGCAGAGATGCGCGATCGCGAGGGCGCTGGTCAAAAACCCCAAGGTACTCATGTGCGACGAGCCGACGGGCGCGCTCGATTCCAAGACTTCAAGGGACATCCTGGTCCTGCTCGAAAAGATAAACAAGCAGTACGGCACAACGATGCTGATCGTCACGCATAACAATTCCATAAAGCAGATGGTCGATCACGTCATCTATCTCAAGGACGGCGAGATCCACAAGGATTACTACAACGAGACGAAAGTCCCGGCGGCTGAACTGGAGGACCTCTGAAATGGGAATGATCTTATTCAAAAGGGCGCTGCGTGATCTCAAAGCCGGATGGGCGAGATATCTGGCGCTGTCAGTATTGATAATATTTTCGCTGTTCATCGTCATAAGCCTGATGGGCGCGTCGGTGACGGTCATTGACGGCACCGAAAAGAGCAACGCAGAGCATTGCCGCGAGGACGGCGAGTTCTCGGTCTTTGTTCCGCTCAGGGACGATGAGGTCAGGAAGATAGAGGAAAAGGGCGTCAAGCTCGAGAAGATGTTTTACGCGGATTACGAGGTCAGCGGCAGCAAGGTGCTGAGGGCTTTCAAGGTCAGGGAAAACATCAACAGGGTAGGTCTGGTCGAGGGCACGATGCCCGAAAAGGACGACGAGGCGGTCATCGAAAGACGTTTTGCGGAAGAGAACAAGATCAAGCCCGGGAGCAAGATCAAGCTCGGCGGCAGGGAATTCACCGTAAGCGGTATCGGAGCCGCGCCTGATTACAACAACATGGTCAAGAAGGTCTCGGATTCTGTCGTGGACAGCAAGTCTTTCGGACTGATCTTCGTTACGGCTGATGCATACGACAAGCTCTATGCGTCGGGTGCTTCGCTGTCTTCGGAGGAGTACTACTACGCTTATATGCTGGGCAGCCGGATGAGCGAGGAGGACCTCAAGAAAGCATTGGAAGACATCGAGTTCAAGCTAAGCGATATCGATGACGAGTATTTCAAGGAATACTGGGAGCGAATGACCGGCAAGAAGGACGATCTTCTTGAGGGCATCGACAAGCTCAAGGACGGCGCAAAAGAACTCAAGGACGGAGCGAAGGAGCTGGCCGACGGAACAAAGGAATATTACGACGGCATGAAGGAGCTCAAGGACGCGGTACCTGATTTCAAGAAGGGAGTAAAGGATCTTGATAAGGGCGCGGGAGAGCTTGCGAAGGGCGTGAAGGATTACACCGGCGGCGTCAGCAAAGTCGCAAGCGGAACCAATTCGCTCTCGAAAGGAACGAAAGTGCTGGCAGGCGGTACGAAGGCTCTCGACAAGGGCGCAAAGCAGTACGGCGACGGAGTAAATGCATATGCCGATTCCGCAGAAGCTGCAACGAAGAGCCCGAACCCGTATGTTGCGGGCACTGCGAAGGAATTTGCGGGACCCGCAAAACAGCTGGCAAATGTTTATAAGGACATCCAGAAAGGCGTGTCCGGAGTCAATTCGGGCGTTGTTAATCTTAACGGCGGCACGAAAAAACTCTACAGCGGAATCAAGCTCCTGGACAAGAGCGGCGCGGCTTTGAGAAACGGTGCAAACTCGCTTCACAAGGGAACGACGGCGCTCAGGAAAGGCGCGAATGAACTCGCTGATGGGATCGATAAGCTCTATGACGGTTCGGTCGACATAAAGGACGGCGCAAAGGAACTGGCAGACGGCGCAAAGGAATACGCGGACGGCATGAACGAGTTTGCCGATGAGGCGAATAAGTTCGTTGACGAGTATTTCGACATCAAGACATCAAACCTGATGGTCTTCATGAACAGCAAGGAGAACCCGAGGGTCGATGCCGCGGCGGATGACGTTCAGATCACTTACACGGCGAGCATCATTTTCGGTGTGCTGCTGGTAATGCTTTTCGCTTACGTCATATCGGTATTCATCGTGCACACGATCGACCAGGAGAGCCCGGTCATCGGCGCGCTCTATTCGATGGGCGTGAAAAGAAGGACGCTTATGCTGAGCTATGTCGCGGTGCCTGTTTTGGTATCGTTCATTTCGGGCGTCATCGGAACGGTGCTGGCGGTGCTCACGCCGGCCGGAATACCTGCACAGCTGCAGGATTCTTTAAGCTACTATTCGATGCCTGAAGTGAAGATCAAGGTGACGCCGTTCATCCTGATCTACGGACTTGTGATCCCGCCTGTTACGGCATTTATCGTGAACGTTCTGGTCATCAGAAAGAGGCTTAAGAAAACGCCTCTGTCGCTGCTTAAGAACGAGCAGAAAGCGGTGCGCGGAAAAGACCTCAAGATCAAGGGTTTGAAGTTCATCAGCATGTTCAGGTTAAGGCAGATGATCAGGGAATTAAGGGCCGGACTTACGGTCATCTTAGGAATGTTCATGAGCCTTCTGGTCGCGCTGATGGCGCTCAACACGATGGTTTACTGCGGCAGGGTCAAGGATTTCTATGTAAGCCAGACCAAGTACGATTACATGTACAGCTACAAATATCCGACGGAAGAGGTTCCTGAGGGCGGCTATGAAGCCGTTGCGGAGAGCCTCAAAAAGGAGATCTACGGATACACGTTCGACGTAACGATGTTTGGCATCACGAAGGACAATCCGTTTTTCGATACGGGCGATCTGCCTGACAACGATACCGATGTCGTGATCAGTTCGGCCTTGGCGGTCAAGTACAACATCAAGGCCGGCGATGAGTTCACGGTCAAGGACGGAAACGGCGGCAGGATGTACGCTTTCAGGGCCGCGAAGATAATAGATTATTCGGCGTCGCTCGCGATGTTCATGGACATCGGCAGGTGCCGCGATCTTTTCGGAAAGGATGACAAGTATTTCAACGTCGTCTTCTCGGACCATGCACTCGACATCGACAGCGGAAGGCTTTATTCCACGGTCACGAAGAGCGACATCGAAAAGTCGGCCGGCATCTACGTCGACATGATGGGCCCGATGATAACGGTAATGTCCACTGCATCGGCGGTCATCTTTACGGTCGTAATGTACCTGATGGTCAAGATGATGATCGACCGCTCGACGTTCAATATTTCACTCGTGAAGATCTTCGGATTCAGGAATAAAGAAGTCAGGAAGATGTACCTCGACGGCAACTTCTTCACGGTCGTGATCGGCGCGCTGATCGTCATCCCGCTGTGCAAGCTCATCATGGACTACATCTACCCGAGATACCTCGTAAGCAACGTCGGCGTGGGCATCAGCCCGTCATATCCGCCTGAGCTTTTCGTTGCGATCTTCCTGGTCATCATCGGACTCTATCTCGTGATAAACACGGTCCTCACAGGAAAGCTCAAAAAGATCAACCCGGCCATAGTGCTTAAGAACAGGGAGTAATTATGTATAAGACAACGCTTAAGATCGACGGCATGATGTGCGGCATGTGCGAGGCGCATGTGTGCGACGCGGTAAGGAAGGCTGTTCCCGATGCAAAAAAGGTCAAGGCCTCCCGCTCGAAAAAGGAAGCAACATTCCTCAGCGAGGACAAGGCCGACATTGCGGCACTTGAAGCAGCAATAAAAGAGACGGGCTATGACTTCCTTGGCGGCGAGTCGGAGCCTTACATTAAGAGGGGGTTATTCGGATGACTTTTGAAGAGATGGGAAACATGCAGGGCAAGACCTTGATGCTCCTGCCCGGAACGTGCTGCGACTGGCAGTCGAACTTCGGCAGCGTGGTCGATGACCTTGCACAAAAGTACTGCCTGATCTGCGTAAATTACGACGGCTTTGACGGCACCGGCTCGATCTTTCCTGACGTGATCACCGTCACCGAAAAGATCGAAAAATACATCGCCGATAACTACGGCGGAAGGCTCGACGGCGCGCTCGGCTCGTCGCTCGGAGGCACTTTCGTCGGCCAGCTGATCCAGCGCGAAAACGTGCACGTCGACCACGGCATTTTCGGAAGTTCTGACCTGGACCAGAGCGGCATCGTAGCTGCCAAGCTCCAGTCGATGCTGGTAACTCCGCTCCTTACGGGCGTCACCAAGAGCGAGAAGAAAAAACAGAAGACCAAGAAGATGATGATGGACTCTTTCGAGATGAGCGAAGAGGTCGCGGATTCCTTCATCGCTGCCTTTTCGAAGTTCGACGTCAGGTCGATAAAGAACGAGTATTACACCGACCTTCTGACGCACCTCAAGGACGGCATCGACGTCAAAGGTACGACCGCGCATTTCATTTACGCGAACAAGATGGGCGAGAAGTACAAAAAGCGCTATCTGAAGTATTTCAAGAACCCCGATATCAGGGAGTTTGACATGCAGCACGAGCAGTGGCTCTTCGGTGATAAGAAGTTCGCGATTCCCGTACTCAAGGCGATCGACGAATTCATGGAGATAAATTGATCATGAATGACAAAGAATACAAGGAACTTTCGGTAAAGGAATTCACGAAGGCTTCAAAGGTCTATGAGACCGACAAGGCAGGGATCTATAAGATGTGCAAGAAGGACTATCCTGACGTACTTGCCGAGCTCGAAAAGGAGCCGTTTGACAGCCTCCTCGACTGCGGCTGCGGCACTGCGCCGATGATATCTCTTTTGTACGACAAGTATCCCGAAAAGCACTACACGGGAATAGATCTGACACCCGGCATGATCGAAGCCGCAAAAGCAAAGCATATCCCGGGCGCTGAATTCATTGTGGGCGACTGCGAGAGTCTTCCTTTCGAAGAGAATTCCTTTGACGCGATAATCTGTTGTCAGAGCTTTCACCACTATCCGAACGTGCAGGATTTCTTCAACAGCGTTTACAGAGTGTTGAAGCCGGGAGGAAGGCTGATCCTGCGCGACATGACGATGAACAGTGCGGCTGTCAGGTGGTTCTGCAATCACATAGAGATCCCGCTGATAAATCTCACGGGTCACGGAGACGTGCGCATCTACGGCAAAAAGGATGTGGATACACTTTGCAGGAACGCAGGCCTTAAGATGGAGCTTTTCGAGAAGAGGGGATTCTGCAGACTGCACAGCGTGGCCAGAAAGCCGGTATAAAAGACGGGAAGGTGAGATTATGACAATGAACAAAAATGCAGGTCTGATCTATGGTATCAAGTAACAGAAAGATGGCTATGGCCGGGATTGCCGGTACCATAGTATATGCAATTGCTGACGGTTTCCTTTATCTCGGAACGGACATAGCATCAGATAATAAGATATCACTGTGGCAGGTCCCTGAATGGCGTCTCATGACATCGATGTGGATCGGTGTCATCGGAAGTCTGCTGCTGCTCCTGGGGTTCATTAGCCTTGCACGGATGTTTGAAAAAGTATTCAAAAAGGCAGGCAAGTTCCTTATACTTCCCGCGTTTCTTTGTATCGGCGGCGTGCTCTACATGCATTTCACTCTGGGCGTTTACGCTCCGCTCACATACAATTCCGCAGTCAAAGCGGGAGTAAGTGCAGAGCAGTTTTCTGTTCTGCTCAAAAATGCGGAAAGCTATATGAACCCGCTCACCGGCGTTTTGGTCGTACTTGGTTACTCTACTGAGATAGTGCTTATCTACGGAATCTTGAGCGGAAAGTTCGGCCTTAAGAAAAGATTGCTCCCTATAATGTTCGGCGGTTACTTTGCTTTAGTTGCGGTCATCGTTCTGATCGCGAAGATAACGGGTGAATACGGACTGTTAGGCTCGACCGAGAGTCTTCTCGAAATGACGTTTTTCATACCTGCATTCTGTTACTGGAAAAAGGAAGAACAGAAATGCTCCTGACAGCTATCCTTTCACTTGCCGGATGCATTGCTTTCTTCCTGCTGATATTAGGTGTTACGGTAACTTTGCCGTCACCGGGACTTATCAGCTTTTTCCCTGAAGACGTGCAGGAGAGACTGCGCCCACGTGTCGAGAACAAGCCGATGACTTTTAAGAGGTTCATGGGCTGGGTGATCCTTGCGGCGTTTTGCATTCTGTATATAGGATTATTTGTCTATGGCGCTGCAGACGGAATAAAGAACGGATATTCATTCTGGCAATTCCTTTTGCGTTTCCTGATAATGGGCGCGTCAATTAAAGTTTTTGACATAGTATTTTTCGATTATTTCATATTGACCAGGACAAGGTTTTTCCAGCACTTTTTTCCCGAGACGGAAGGATGCAAAGGCTGGAAAGACTTTGGTTTTAACCATAAGCAGCAGATAAGGCAGTGCATCTTGATACCGGTATGTTGTTTGATCTGTGCATTCATATGTACATTATTGTGAGGTGATATCATGCAGATCCTGATCACGTTATTGTTTGCAGTCATGATGATGGCGGGGCTCTTCCTGCTCCTTCTGGGCGGTGTGGGTTTTGTCCAGATCTACAGTTTTTTCTCTTCTGCTCCGAAGGAAGTAAGAGATGCGGTTCCCGTTACAAAACCCGAAAGGTTCAAAGGCCAGCATTTTGTCGGCTGGATAATGATCGTTCTGGCCTTTGCTCTTATGTTGGGAGCAGTAGTCATTGGAGCTGTTCTTGGTGTCAGAGACAACCTTACGTTCTGGCAGCTCTTTGCGCGTTTCCTCACTATGATACTTCTCGTCAAGGCCTTTGATATCGGCTTCTTTGACTGGTTCCTGCTGTGCAACTCGGGGTTTGATTTTTTCGCAAGATTTTATCCTGAATGCAAGCCGGTGCTGGGACGCTATCTTTTCGGATACAACTGGAAAACACATCTGACGCACATCATCGGTGCTTTTCCGGTATCAGCGCTCATCGCCTGGATCTGCACACTGTTCTGAGGCACAACATGGGACATATTCAATTAGACAAATTGTCTTATAGAAAGGGTGTTAAAAAGTGGCTTCGTTCACGCTATGGGGATGAAGCTGACAGCATCTGGAAAAAAGTTGAAGAAAACTACAACGGATACCTGAAGACATGCCCTGATTACGGTGGCTCGAAAAACGGTCACAGCAGGGCGATCTACGGCGGCCTTCTTGTTTTCGCATTATATCCCGCACTGCCTGACAAGCCGCCGGTCTCTGAGCTTCAGGACATGGTATATGAGATGTTCATGTCTCCTTTTAGAAAGCTCGGAAAGATCTTCGATCTGAACCGTCCGTTTGACATGTGGCTCATCGATAAGGTCTTCCGCAAGAGCGGGAACAGGGACAGGAAAGACGCTGTTAAATATCCTGCGGGATTCATTAATGTGGATGCACCATACGACAAAACAAATCATGCCGCGAGTTACTGTTTCACGCAGTGTCCGAATGCCGAGTTCGCGAAATCGCACGGACTCCTTCACGTTCTGTCTCTCCTTTGCAACAGCGATTTCTGGGGCATCAGCCAGATCCACGGAGCGCTCATTCGAAAAGGCACCTGCGGCAACAGTTCTGTCTGCGATTACCTGGTCGTCGGCGATAAGAATCCGATAGCAGATAAATACAGGACAGTCCGCGACGGAAACGGTTTTATCGTCAGCAGGGAAAAATAGGAGGTTGATAAAGATATGGATAAGCAAAGCGAGATAAATTACGCATCTGATATGACCAGAGCAGCGCATCTTTTTAAACTCGGGATCATCGCTTCACTGATCGCTCTGGCAGGTGACATGGTGCTCGGCTGGGGCGTTCAGGATGAATCACTTACAGGCCTTGAACAGTACTTTTCCAGATATCTTACGGTATCAGATGCCAGGATCGTGTGGGCATCGGTATTGGGGCTTATCGGAATAACAGTTGAGACACTGTGCTATTTCGGAGTTTACAGGATCATCAGGCTCAAGTCGGAAAAATATGCGCACATATACAGGGCGGGACTCATCGGCATGACTGCATTCGGACCTTTTACCCATGTCATGTGCTGTGCTGTCATCTATCATCTGAAGACGTTATACGCAGTCTCGCCTTCTTCTGCCATAGACGGAACTGTCAGATTTGCCGGATGCTTTCTGCTCCCTGTAGTGATCGTGTTTTTCCCGTTTTTCCTCATTACCGCGATAACACAGATCATGGCTTTCGCAAAAGGCCTGACACCTTATCCTAAGTGGTGCTGGATCTTCTCGATCCTCTCGGGAATGATCGTTATCTTTCTTGCAAGGATCATCGGCAATTACCCTGCCGTATATGCAATATCGACCGGATGGATAAGCATCGGAGGCATAATCCATTTTGCAGGACTCCTGATCACTATGAAGAAAACAGAAAGGCCTTAAAATGTTTGATGAAACTAAAAAGAAAAAACTTGAAGCAGTATTCATATTCGGATTCATCTCTCTTTTCTTATGCGGCGTCGGTGACTGGCTGATAGGCTACGAACCTGAAGGCGGGTTGCCGGTCGTGTTTGGCATTACCACTACTGCCATCGCAGATGTTCCGGTATGGTTTTATGTACTCTCATTCTTTTTCGGGATCCTGTCGGGATTCGGATGTCTTTATTACGTGCCTGCGATAATGGAATTCCTGGATGCCAAAGGGATCTCAAAAGATTCGAAAATGTATAAGCTCATGAGGTTCGGCCTTAAGTCTGCCCCCATGATGTTCGTATCTTTTCATTGTGCATGCTGCATCTGTCTTCTGATGCTGCAGGCGGCTCTCCGTGCGGGACTTGATGTCAGCAAGGCTGATCCGGTATTTATACTTCCAGTAGCCATTTCTATGTTGCCGTTCCTGATCTGGTGTTTCCTGTGTGATATACCCGTAACGGTCGCTTATATGTATTTCGCATTGAAAGGAAAGCTGGGGATCAATAAAGCTGCTTTCATATTGTGCCCGATGGGCCTGAGCATCGTCTCAAAGATCATCGCAGCCGTAATGGCCGCTTTGGGAAGCAAGCTTGCGTTCCTCTCTGCGTGCGGCGAATCCTGGGGATGGGCATTCATGTGCCTGGCTTTTTATTTTGCTGTTAAGAAACTTCAACTGACAGGAGGCAAAAATGAGCGTTGTTAAGATCCTTTTCCTGATCGCAATTGCTGGGCATCTTATATGCGGATGCTGTGACTGTCTTCTGACTTATGTTCCGGGCGGAAAGAAGTTCGATTTTAAGAAGATGTCAGACAACAAAGCAATGTCTGATACGTTTGCAAAGATGCCTCTTAAGAACATTAACATCTCTATGCTTGCGGGATGTTTAGCAATGTTCATGATAGCCTGCGGGTATTACGGAATCTATCTGTGGATGACGGAGTTTTCGAAAACGTATTCTGTGATAATCCTGATATCGATCGGATTGTTCCTGTCTTTCGGAGTGGCTCACCACGTGTTCTGCGGAGTAGCAGAGTGGTTCTATGTACGAATGGGCATGACTGAAGAAGCAAGGCAGGCAGTAGTTAAATTCTTCAAAGATACTTCGATCACCATGATCGGCTGCTACATAGGCTTGATTACTTTAGGTGTCATTCTTTTTATCGCAGTTGTTACAGGAAGCACATCTCTTCCTCAGTGGGCCTGTATTGTAAACTATATCCCCTTAGCTATGATACTTTTCCCTTTGCACGTTGGCGGAGCAGGCAACTGGAGCGGCACTGCCATGTTTATAGGTCTTTTGTTATTGATCTGAACATCCCGTTTATGAAAAGAATGATCGGGAACTTAGCGTGAAAAACGACTTGACACAAAACGGTTAGCAATGTATAACTATCGGGTTAGCAGGTGCTAACCGTTTTTGGAGGGGCAGTTTCAGGTGAAGTGGATCTATCTCGTAATTACCATTCTGATCGTGGCACTGATCCTCTGGAGGGTGATCAGGAGCATTGTTTCAGGAAAGTCATGCTGCGGTACAGGCGGGAGGGTTCCCGCGAAAGTTCATGCCAGACACGACAGGATCTCTGATTATCCCTACAGCTACATATTGAACGTGGAGGGCATGGTGTGCTCCGCGTGCGTGAGGAACGTCGAGAACACGCTCAACAGGATCGATGGACTGTGGGCGAAGGCCAATCTTGCGAAAAAAGAAGTTACAGTTTTGTCCAAGGTTCCCCGCGATAAAAAGTTTTTTGTTGACGCATATGAAGATTCTACATATACGATAACGGGCTTTAAGGAGGTCAGGAACATTGAAGAGTCTTAACGAACTGAAACAGAACAGCGAAGGCATCGTCGCATCGATCGACGGTGATGCAAGGTATCTGAGCAGGATCACATCCATAGGCATAACGCCGGGTTGTCACATCAAGGTCTTAAAGAATGACAAGAACAGACCGATGCTCGTTTTTATGCGCGACACGATGGTCGCTCTCAACACTGAAGAAAGCAGAAACATCAAAGTAGAAACGAGGGACAACCAATGACAGACGGCAAGAAGACAATAGCCCTCCTGGGCCAGCCCAACTCGGGTAAATCAACTCTGTTCAACGGTCTGACCGGAATGAAGCAGCACGTCGGAAACTGGCCCGGCAAGACGGTCGAACAGAAGCAGGGAGGATTCACACACAACGGCGAAGAATACGTCGTAATGGACCTTCCGGGAACATATTCGCTCTCTGCAAACTCAGATGAAGAGATCGTTACAAGAGACTTTATCTCATCCGGAAAAGCAGACGTGGTCTGCATCCTCGCAGACAGCTCACAACTTGAGCGAAGCCTTTTCATGCTCTCGGACTACGCAGGCATCAACGTGCCGTGCTTTCTCATCCTCAATCTCGCGGATGTCGCAGCAGACCAGGGAAAGACGATCAACGCAGACAAGATCAGATCAAAGCTCGGTATCCCGGTTGTCCTGATGTCTGCAACAGACGTTAAGAAGTACGACAACTTTTTCGCAGCTCTCAATGAGGCGTTATCGAAAAAGACAACATTAGACATATCTTCTCTCGAAGCAAAGTACAGCAAGCTCGACGGTTTTGAAGAACTAAAGGCTGAGATCCCCGAAAACCTGATCCCGGGATGTTCATCGACCTGGATGGCAGTAAAGACGATCGAGGGCGACAAAGTCGTAAGAGCTAAGATCGAAAACAAGCTCACGGGCGACAGCCTCGTAAGATACAACAGCCATGCCGCAAGGTTCGACAAGGGCGCTCTCCTTACGGGTGAATGCAAGTTCTCATGGATCGACGAGCTGCTTTCGGACTCGGTCAACAAGGTCACACAGACAGTCAAAACGAGCAAGCTCGACAAGGCTCTGACTAACAAGACATGGGGCAAGACGGTAGTAGTACTGATCGTAATCGGCGGTCTTTTGCTGTCGTTTATCCCTGCGATTCCGATCATGCTCCTGGGCGGCATCTTTACTGCGCTCGCAGTTCCCGTAAGGGAAGCACTGACTGCGGCAAACGCATCACCGATAGTAACGGGCATCATATGCGACGTAATACTCCAGTCACTCGCAAACATCGTAAAGATGTTAGGTTTCGCTTTCGGTATCAACCTTGTTTTCGGTATGTTCGAAGAGAGCGGACTCATGGCAAGGATCTCATATGTTTTCGATAACACGATGAGCAAGATGGGCCTTCAGGGCAAATCCATCATGCCTTTCCTCGTATCATTCGGATGCACGATCGGCGGTGCTTCAAGCTCACGCGTCATCGACAACTGGAACCAGAAGGTACTTACTATCGCACTCGCATGGGCAGTTCCCTGCGGCGCCGCATGGGCGATCATCCCGATGCTCGCGGCAAACTTCTTCGGCGGTTATGCAGTACTCGTCATCATCGCGATACTCCTCGTAATGCTCCTTCACATCTGGATCACTGCGAAGATCTTCGGCAGAAAGCTCGTAAAGAAGGAAGACAGATACGGCATCATCATGGAGCTTCCTCCGTATCACAAGCCGAAGTGGGGCGCAATGCTCAGATTCGTTCTCGGCAGAACAAAGGACATGTTCTTCAGAGTCGTTAAGGTCATCATCCCCGTATGTCTCCTTTTCTGGATCTTGAGCTATTCAGGCGGAAACATCGAGGGTTCCCTCCTTTACAAAATAGGAAAAACGATCGAGCCCGTTACGAAAGTATTCGGAATGAACTGGCAGCTCTTCATGGCATTCCTTGCTTCATCCATCGGTAAGGAAGGCGCAGTTGGCGTTCTCACCGCACTCTATTCACAGTCGGGAACGATCTACGGCGCAGTCAACGGAACAAATGCTGCAGTCGCAAATTCAACGCAGCTCCTGCTCTCGAACATCTCAGGCCCTCAGGCTCTGGCATTCATGTTCGCTATCACGTTCAACGTCCCTTGTGTAGTTGCTCTTGCTGCAACCTATCAGGAAACACACTCTGCAAAGTGGACTGCTATCATCACCGGTTACTACACGCTTGGAGCTCTCATCATCTCCTTCATCGTGTACCACATCGGACTTCTCATAATGTGAGGTAATTTCATGGATATGCAAGTGCTCCTCAGTAAGATCAAAAACGGCGAAGCAAGATCTACCGCAATGCTCGCGGAAGAGATGAACACGACGCCTGAAGATGTTACGAGGACACTTGAATATCTTGAGAGGATAGGAGTTCTCAGGAAAACGGAACTCGGCAAGTTCGAATGCGGCGGAAGCTGCTCATCGTGCAGCGGATGCTCCGGAAGTTCCGGCAAAGAGAAGGGCCCGTGCAAAGGCTGCATTCCCGAACAGGGTTTCGAACACATGGGCGTTCTTTGGGAAGTGCAGAATGGATAGTAAAAAGGCAACTAAGAATATGGCGCTCGCGGGAATCGCGGGCGCCATAACATATGCAATAGGAAGCCTGATAGCTTTTTCGGGACTTCTTATCAATATGAAGACGGGAGGAAGCAGGTCTTGGTGGATGCTTGCAGGCGCTGTGCTTTGCGGGTTATTCGCAGGACTATGCTTTGCAGGATATAAGAAGATAGAAAAATGATAACGGTAATACAGCTTATATTATTTTGCCTGCTGTTCACGCTGATGGTCAGATACTCCGTCAGGGGCGGTGCGGTAAACGGACTTTTCTACTACCCTAAGACCGTTCAGGAACGTGCATTTGAGATCTGTCTTTCCACAAGGGAAGAGATGAAGAAAAAACGCAAAGTGTTCATGACGGAATTCTATGCCGTAATGGGCATTGCTCTTGTACTGATAATCGCAGTTTGGAACAAGGTAACTGATTTCAAGACAGCATATATTCAGGCACTTTTGTTCCTTGAAGTGATGAACTGGTATGACGGCATAGTCATTGACAAGATCTGGGTCGGGCACAGTAAGTTCTGGATTCTTCCCGGATGCGAAGATCTTTCTTTCGTTCAGACATGGAAGCAGATGTTTAAGAAGCGCATCATACTGACCCTGATATGGGTCGCAGGCGCTGCGGTAGTAGCAGGAATAGTGGTGCTGATCTCAAGATTCACAACGCATTAAAAACAAAGGAGAACTGATATGGGTTTATACAAAAAGTTCATCAACCAGACCAGGAAGCCCGAGGGTGCGCTCGGCAAGATGATGGTAAACGGCATGAACGGCGGACATGCGAAAATGGCTGACTGGGGCATGTCGCATCTGCCCGCGCTGATACCTTCGCAGATCGCCGAACTCGGATGCGGAGGCGGAAGGAATGCGGGCGAGCTCTCGAAAAGATATCCGCTTTCAAAAGTAGTCGCAGTCGATTATTCCGAAGTCTCCGTCGCGAAATCGAAGGAGTACAACAGGGAAAGGATCGAATTGGGAAGGATGATCGTCGAACAGGGCGATGTTTCAAACCTTAAGCTGCCCGCTGATTCTTTCGATCTGGCGACCGCGTTTGAGACAATTTATTTCTGGCCCGGCCTCGAAAAGTGTTTCGCCCAGGTATATAGGATCTTAAAGCCCGGCGGTTATTTTATGATCGTCAACGAGTCTGACGGCACCGATGACGCAAGCCTTAAGTATGAGAAGATCATTGACGGAATGAGATGCTATACGGTTGAACAGATAAGTTCAGCCATGAAGGCAGCTGGCTTTTCTGAAGTCACTTCCGATCACTTTGAAGGCAAGCCCTGGATAACGGTTATTGCGCGTAAGTAAGGAGAACAGCATTGAACTGGCCGAGAACGCTACTTGACGGAATAATGCTTTGTCTGGTCTTCAATCTGACCAT
Source organism: Clostridiales bacterium (assembly GCA_017478485.1). Classification (GTDB taxonomy): domain Bacteria; phylum Bacillota; class Clostridia; order Saccharofermentanales; family Saccharofermentanaceae; genus Saccharofermentans. Next base: position 99,681 of record JAFVDI010000010.1, read on the forward strand.
TGCAATCCTTTGGATGTTCGTTCCGAATGCTTTCTGCAACATGCTGCCGGCCGAGATCAGGAAGGCATCACCGAAGAGAAAGAAAAAGGAAGTTATCATCCTTGCGAGCGTTATCTATCCGATCTATCCGCTGATGTTTGCATACATGATCGCAAGCAGCCACATGGCCGGTGTCAGCGGATTCTGGAATCTGTTCTGGACAGGCTATATCGAGATGTTCTTCGTCAACTTGGGAGACCTGATAGGGCTGGATTATTTCTTCCGCAAGATAAGCATGAAAAAGATCATGATACCCGGTACCGAGCACTGCAAGGCGTGGGAGACCAAGACCTGGATGAAGACTTTGGGTTTTCCGGAACACCTGGTAATATGGCCATTTGTCTTCTGTCCTCTGACCGGACTTATCGTGGCAGGTTTCAGCAGGCTGATCTTCGGAGTCTGATGTCAGACTAAGGTTCCCTTGAAGTTCTTTGCAGTGTCGCTTTCATCAGCGACATACCAATAGTCGCAGCTGTCGCTTCCCAATGCGCATGTATGGGTCCTGATGAGCTTTGCGTGAACGAGCTTCGGGATTATGTGATCCGTCGCGCACAGGTAAGGCAGAAGATCCATGTAGCCGTTGGCCTTTGCATAATCTGCAAGAGGGCAGCCGACGAGATCGAAATTAACGCCTTCTTCAGTGTTTTTCGGATTTATACGAACCCTCCACGTATTGCCCCACTGTCCCTGAGACAGCTTTTCCTCAACGAGCTTTGCATACGGGACATACCGCTTGTACATCGATTTTTTAAGAATCTTCATCTGCCATTTGCGGTTGACGTTGACGAGCTTTCCCAGGAATTTGTATTTTTCATATATCTCATTTGCAAGATCTGTAACGGCATTGCCGTCTATCCTGTGATCCGATGCTTCGTAGAATGATATCGCGAGGATCATGAGATCCATGTTATGAGCCATCAGGTTCTCTTTGCCGCCTATGTCCGGAGCTTTGGCAAAGAGGACCGGGAACAGTTCGTCTGCTTTTCTGATGATCTCAGCGGCTTCATCCGGATAATGCTTTTTAGTGTATCTGATAAAAGCTTTTTTGAAAGAATTTGCCATTGATGCCATGCGATTTCCCCCATATGACCCGCAACTTTTCCGAGATTATATAACAAATGGTTAGGTTTTGCTAACTTTACGCAAATAAAGCATTGACAATGGTTTACGAATAAAGTAATCTTTGTTAGCTATCAGCGATAACTAACGTGAAGGATGCATATTCGTCATGCCAAGAGATAAGACATTAAGTCATGAGAAGGTAAACAGAGCGATCCGTGAAGAATTCCTTGAGAAGGGATTTGAGGGAGCGTCTGTGAGAAGTATCGGCGAGAGAGCCGGTATGACTTCCGCGGGCCTTTACCGTCATTATCCTGATAAGGCAGCGATGTTTGATTCGATAGTTGAACCTGTTATCAATGCCATAGAGCAGTGGGCAGCAGATCACAAGAAGAATGCTTATCAGCATGTTGAGAACCGCACGGATGACAGCGATCTTTTCGCTGAAACATTCCTGGATCTCATCAGGGATATCATCATTCCGCATAAAGTCGAGTTCAGGCTTCTTCTGACCAGTTCACGCGGCACAAAGTACGAGAACTTCGTAAATGATTTTGTATTAAGCAATCAGGCTGAGATGATGAAAATGTTCGACTATCTCAAGAGTAAGGGTTTCCCTGTTAAAGAGATAAGCGAAGAAGAGCTTCACATTCTGTTATCGGCATATCTGACGGCATGTTTTGAACCTGTTGTACACGGATTCAGTGATGAACAGATAGAGGAACATTTGAGTACAGTCCGGGAATTCTTCTTACCCGGGTGGAGAAATCTGATGGGAATGCAAAAAGAGCCGTGAGGCTCTTTTTTATTGCTTAGGCTATCAAATATCGGTTGATGATAGCTAACAAAAAACGAAATGAATAACAAGGAGGAACATAAATTGAGTAAGGCACCGAAATACGATCACATGAAGCTGATAGGGCAGTTCGCCGGAGGACACAGACACCTTATCACGCTGGGAAGGATACTGGCAGGAATAAGTGCGGCAGTAACACTCGTTCCGTTCTACCTTCTCTGGAAGATAATCGCAGTTGCGATAGAAGGAACGGATCTTGGCAGGATCAACGGATATGCATGGGGAGCGGTACTCCTTACAGTAGCAGCTCTTCTTATCTATATCGTTGCGCTTCTTTGCACGCACGTAGCTGCGTTCAGAGTTCAGGCAAATATGAGAAGCGAGCTTATGAGAAAGATAATCAAGCTTCCGCTCGGTATCTTCGATGAGGACGGTACAGGTAAGATCAGAAGGATCGTAAGTGAATCAACTGCAGCGACTGAGACATATATTGCGCACAATCTCGCGGATAAAGCTGTTGCGGCAGTAACACCTGTGGGATTGATAATACTTATTCTTGCATTTGACTGGAAACTCGGTCTGATCTGCATGATCCCAGCTGTCATCGGATTTATCTGCATGATGTCCATGATGGGCAAAGGCATGCAGGAAAAGATGAAGGAATACCAGAATGCTCTTGATACGATGAGCAGTGAGGCTACCGAGTATGTCAGAGGCATTCCGGTAGTTAAAACATTCGGTCAGACAGTTCATTCATTTAAGCGTTTTAAGGATTCCATCGACGGATACGGAAAATGGACGACTGCGTATACTCTGCAGCTGAGAATACCAATGATCTGCTTCATGACTTTCATCAATGCAATCTTCTTTGCTATCGTACTGGGAGCTTACTTCATTACAAGAAATGGTGTCGGCAATGCGGAGATCCTTAATGTTATGTACTACATAATCGTATCTCCACTGGTTACTGTGACACTTACAAAGATAGCTTATTCAGGCGAAGCGGAGATGACGCTTATCGATGCTCTTAAGAGAGTCGATTACGTGCTTGGTCTTAATGCCCTTTCAGAAACCGATAGTGAAAAAGTTCCTGAAGACAACAGCATAGTTCTTAACAACGTTTCTTACAGATACGCAGATGCCTCAAGGGATGCCGTTTCAGATATCAGCATATCTATTGCACCCGGCGAGCACGTTGCATTCGTAGGCCCTTCCGGTTCTGGTAAAACAACTCTCGCAGAACTCATGGTGCGTTTCTTTGACGTAACTTCCGGCGAGATACTTCTCGGCGGAGTCAACCTCAAGGACATTCCTTCGGATAAGCTCATGCAGCGTGTGTCATTCGTTTTCCAGGACAGCAGGCTCATAAAGACATCTATCCTTGAGAATGTGCGCATGTCCAGACCGAATGCATCGAGAGAAGAAGTTATGGAAGCTTTAAGAAAGGCTCAGTGCATGGATATCATCGAAAAGCTTCCTGAAGGAATTGATACTGTCATCGGCGAGAAGGGAACATATCTTTCAGGCGGTGAACAGCAGAGGATCACGATCGCCAGAGCGGTACTTAAGGATGCTCCGATCCTGATACTCGATGAGGCAACAGCATTTGCAGATCCCGATAACGAGATCAAGGTGCAGGCTGCGTTTGAAGAACTCTCAAAAGGCAAGACGATAATAATGATCGCACACAGACTGAGCACGGTTACGAGTGCTGACAGGATCTTTGTTCTTGATGACGGAATGCTCAAGGAGAGCGGTACTCATGATGAGCTCATCTCTTGTGGAGGTCTTTATAAGAAGATGTTCGATGAATATGGAAGATCCGTTGAATGGAAGGTAGGTGCCTGATATGGTAGAAAAGTTAAAGCATAAATATGCGCTCTCTACTCAGGGCGCCAAGGACATGATAAAGGCATGCATCAGTGTTACCGTAACCAACATGGCACTCATGATGTCTGCCGGCGTTCTCTATACGCTTATAAGCGATCTGCTGGGCAACAACCTTACTAAAGACAGACTGCCTTTCTATATTATCTGCAGTATCGCGATACTGCTCCTTATAGCCGTAACGAATTTCATTCAGTACAACATGACTTTCCTTACAACATATAAGGAGAGCGGAGTCAGGAGAACAGCTCTTGCAGAAAGACTCCGCCGTCTGCCGTTATCTTATTTCGGCAAGAAGAACCTTTCGGATCTTACACAGAATATCCTGGGTGACTGCGCTCAGATAGAGACGGCATCGAGCCACTGGATCCCTGAGATAATCGGAGCTCTTATATCCACTACGATCGTAGGATTAAGCCTTTTCATCTTCTTCGACTGGAGAATGGCACTCGCAAGCTTCTGGGTAATCCCCGTATCTCTCGGAATCGTTCTATCGTGTTCCGGACTGGAAAAGAAAGCTGTAAAAAAGAATGCTGCGGTCAAGCTTGATATGACTGACAGTGTTCAGGAATGTCTGGAATCCATAAGGGATCTGAGAGCGAACAATGCCGAAGACAGGTATATGGAAGTGCTCGAAGGCAAGATCAGGAAAGTTGAGAAGATGGCTCTTTTTACAGAGCTCAAGATGGCTGTGTATGTTAATTCTGCCGCCATCATACTTAAGTTCGGTATCGGAACAACGGCTATTGTCGGAGGAATGCTATTTGCAAGAGGCGATATCACTCTGCTAACATTCTTCATGTTCCTGATGGTCGTATCAAGACTATATGATCCTATGCAGATCACACTTCAGAACTTTGCTGCAGTCATCTCGGTTGAGCTTCAGTCCGAAAGACTTGATGAAGTGCTTTCACACGAGATCCAGACAGGTTCCGAACAGAAGAACAACAAAGGATATGACATCGTTTTCGATCATGTCGGCTTCAAATATTCTGATGATACTGACGTGCTTAAGGACGTAAGCTTTACTGCAAAGCAGGGAGAGGTCACGGCTCTTATCGGTCCTTCGGGCGGCGGTAAGACGACCATCTCAAGGCTCGCCGCAAGATTCTGGGATGTAAATGAAGGTAAGATCACACTGGGCGGAGAAGATATCTCCAAGATCGATCCCGAGACGCTTCTTTCTGACTATTCCATAGTCTTCCAGGATGTAACCCTGTTCAATAACACCATTAAGGAAAACATCCGTATCGGCAGAGAGGGCGCAAGTGATGAGGATATCAGAAGAGCCGCAAAACTTGCCAACTGTGAGGAATTCATAAACAAGCTTCCGGATGGTTATGATACGTTTATCGGTGAGAACGGAAGCGAATTATCAGGCGGTGAAAGACAGAGGATCTCGATCGCAAGAGCATTCCTTAAGGATGCTCCCATCATCCTCCTTGATGAGGCAACAGCTTCTCTTGATGCAGAGAATGAGACAGTCATCCAGGAAGCTCTTTCGAGATTGATAAAGGATAAGACGGTCCTCATCATCGCGCACAGGATGAGAACGATCGCCAATGCGGATCATATCGTTGTTCTTAAGGATGGCGTGGTAGCAGAGCAGGGAAGCCCCGAAGAACTGTCGGCATATGACAGCATCTACAGCAAAATGACACGACAGCAGAATATCTCACAGAACTGGAAAATGGCATGAAGAACTCAGTAAACAAAAGTGCGTTTGCCAAGGAATTCCTTACCATGGTGAAAAACACTTTTAGTGATGAAGAAGCAAAAGATATCTGCATGCTCGCTAATAAGTATTCGGATGAGTTTTTAAATGCTCATCCGGATGCTTACGGTTCGGCTGTAAAGGTATCGTATCCTTTTGCAGGTGTTTACAAAGCACTTCAGAAATATGTCTCCAAGGAAGAAGCCCTTCAGCTGATGAAAGATTATGCTCCCGTAATAGGAGAAAAACAGAGAAAGGCTTATTGGCGCTTGACTTCCATTCCTGGCGTTACGTCTTTGATATGGGCGAATTTCGAAAAGATAATGAACATAGCGGGAGGCGAGAAAGCCGGGTATAAGAGCAGGATATATGGTGTCCAGGGAAACGCAGCAGGTATGGATGTACTTTCCTGTCCGGTGGTAAATGCCCTGGTGGAAATAGGAATGCCTGAAGTTGCTCCCATAATGTGCGCCATAGATCAGGTGTACAGTACGGGTTACCGCGGGATTCAGTTTAAGCGTGACAAATCGGTTGCCGAAGGTGACGACTGCTGTGACTACAGATACAGAAGGGTGAAGAAACAAAAATGAACTGGAAGATCTGAGATTCATCACAAAAGGTTAGCAATGGCTAACTAAAAGTGATATAATCTCTCCGTCGGGAATCGCGGCATGATCTCCGGTTCCCGCGGATATAGGGAAAGAACAGATCAGGAGGAATAAGAGACATGCAGGAATCGGGTGAGATGTATCTTGAATCAATACTGGTGCTTTCCCAGAAAGACGAACCGGTAAGGTCCATGGATGTCGCGAAATACCTGGGAGTGTCAAAGCCCAGCGTAAGCCGCGCGATGGCGATCCTCAAGAACGGAAACTACGTTGAGATCGACAGCCTGGGACACATCACTCTGGCAGACGCCGGACGCAAGATCGCGGAGAAGATCTACGAAAGGCACGTCGTGCTCACTGAGTTTTTCGAGCGCCTCGGGGTGGACAAACAGACCGCCGAGGAGGACGCCTGCAGGATAGAGCACGTCATAAGCGACAAAGCTTTTGACATCGTGAAGGCTCACATAAACGAAAAAGGTCAGACGTCCGGGCAGGAAAAATAAATAGATGTTTATCTCCAAAGGGGCCTTGTTTTCCATGACAAGGTCTTCCGGAAGTCATATGGCCCAAATGTACAGCAGAACGTCCCTATAGTAGGGACACTCCCCGGGACAAACAGGCTGATTTAGTCCAAATGTACAGCAACACGTCCCTATGGTAGGGACACTCCCCGGGACAAACAGCCCGATTTGGCCCAAATGTACAGCAACACGTCCCTATAGTAGGGACACTTTCCGGGACAAACAGCCACATTTGGCTCAAATGTACAGCAACACGTCCCTATGGTAGGGACGCTTTCCGGGACAAATGGCCCAAAAAGGCCCAAATGTACAGCAGAACGTCCCTATAGTAGGGACATACTTAGGGACAAATGAAATAAAAACAAAGGGCGGAGTCAAACGGCTCCGCCCTTCATTGTTTAACTTGTTACTTGACGTAAGATCAGGTCATCAGCCCTCAGCGATCGCACCGGTAGGGCATGTTGCTGCACAAGCACCGCAGGAAACACAGACATCAGCATCGATGTTGTACTGTGAATCACCCTGGGAAATAGCTCCTACAGGGCAGCCGTCTGCGCAAGAACCGCAGGAAACGCAAGCGTCAGAAATTACATATGCCATAGGATCAATCCTCCTTTGTGGTTGATGATTAGATTGTTCCACCTGAGACGGCTGTTAGCCAAGAGTAAATGGAAAGTATTTACCAAAAAGACATATTTATTTTGGTTCATATGAGCGGCAAATGGCCGGGGAGAACATATTACGGGGGTGCGCGTGTTTTTGGGGTGAGTGTTACGGGAGAGCGCGCCCCTTTGCCGTGCTCGCGATCTTGTTCCCCGAAAAGTGAAATATCCTGAAAAGTGTAGTAAATGATCCGTTTTACTACACGTTTTTGGTAAATCGGGGCGTTTTTTCCTAAATAGTGTAGTAAATAAGGCAATTCACTACACTTTTTAGTACAATTCGCTTTTTCATACGCCGGCGAATGATCCGCCATGCAGATGAAACTACCGGAAAAGCAAAGTCCCTGCAAATTAAAAAACCCGGCTCAAATGGGGGAGAGCCGGGTCTTCAAATATTTCTACGCAGGAGGGTGGTAGTTATTTATTTACGTGGAAAGCATTCATCTGAGGATACAAAGCCGCTCCCCCAAGCTGTTCCTCGATACGGAGTAACTGGTTGTATTTAGCGACGCGCTCACTTCTTGAAGGTGCGCCTGTCTTGATCTGGCATGTGTTGAGGGCTACCGCAAGGTCAGCGATCGTAGTGTCTGCAGTCTCGCCTGAACGGTGGGAAGTGACTGCTGTGTAGCCTGCGGCGTGAGCCATCTTGATGGCCTCGAGGGTCTCAGAAACAGATCCGATCTGGTTGAGCTTGATGAGGATCGAGTTGCCTGCGCCGAGGGAGATGCCCTTTGAAAGTCTTTCGGTATTGGTTACGAAAAGATCGTCGCCTACGAGCTGGACCTTCTTGCCGATCTTGGCGGTCATCTTCTGCCAGCCTTCCCAGTCTTCCTCGTCGAGACCGTCTTCGATCGAGATGATCGGATACTTGTCAACGAGGGATTCCCAGTGAGCGATGAGCTCGTCGGAGGTGAATTCCTTGCCTGACTTGGGCTGCTTGTAGAAGCCCTTGCCCTTCTCGCTCTTCCACTCGGAGGATGCTGCGTCCATTGCGATCATGAAATCCTTGCCGGGCTCGTAGCCTGCAGCCTTGATGGCTTCAAGGATCTTCTCGATCGCTTCCTCGTCGCTCTTAAGAGAATTGGGAGCAAAGCCGCCCTCGTCGCCTACTGCGGTGACGTCGCCCATGTCCTTGAGGAGCTTCTTGAGTGAATGGAAAACTTCAGCGCACCATCTGAGTGCTTCCTTGAATGAGGGAGCGCCGACGGGCATGATCATGAATTCCTGTGTATCGACTGCGCTGTCTGCGTGAGCGCCGCCGTTTAAGATGTTCATCATCGGAACGGGAAGTCTGTTTGCGTTTGCGCCGCCCAGGAATCTGTAAAGAGGGATGTCCAGGGATTTTGCGGCAGCTCTTGCGCATGCGATGGAGACTGCGAGGATCGCGTTGGCACCGAGGTTGGACTTGTCCTTTGTGCCGTCTGCTTCGATCATTGCCTTGTCGACTGCGTATGTGTCAAAAGCATCCATGCCGATGATGGCGTCAGCGATAGTGGTGTTGATGTTCTCTACTGCCTTGGTAACGCCCTTGCCGAGATAACGCGACTTGTCGCCGTCGCGGAGCTCCAAAGCTTCAAACTCGCCTGTGGAAGCGCCGCTCGGAGCGCAGCCTGTTGCTACTGTGTCGTCGATAAGTGTTACTTCAGCTTCAACGGTAGGGTTGCCTCTTGAGTCGAGGATCTCTCTGCCGATAACGTTCTCGATGATCAATTCATTCATGGGATTATTCCTTTCGTATACATCATTTTCCTGCCGGAAACTGAGAGCAGAGGGAGTTCCCGGCAGGATACATGATTTATTCGGTTAGCAATCGCTAACCAACAATTTATAACATACTGACCGAAAGGCTGTCAACCCTGAATTCATTACATTTCAGAGAACGAAAAACCGTTTGACAAAACACATTTGTGTTGATATAGTTAGCGGTGGCTAACCGAAAGGAGAATGACATGTCCGACGATCAGATCGTAAGAAACTGCGCACCGACTCTGGCCGGTATAAAGACCGGCAGTCTGTTCAATGTGAGCATTTCATCCGACAGCGATTTTAAGAAGGACATCATCTCTTTCAACAGGTCGATGAGGGAAAAGGGAGTACGCATAATCCCGCTCAAGATATGCGAGACCTACGCGCTGATCTACCTGTACAGGCCCGATATGCTCGGCAGGGACTTAAGCGATCCGATGGCCGCAGGCATACTGAAGAGATTCGGCTATTCGTTAAATAGCTCAGACAGTTGTGTAGCCGGTCTCGTGAGAAGACTCAAGTCATCTCCTATGTTCCCTCACGAGATCGGACTGTTCTTAGGCTATCCGCCGGCTGACGTTGACGGCTTCATAAAGAGCCCGAACGAGGGATTCTGCGAAGTCGGATACTGGAAGGTCTATTCGGATGCCGAAAAAGCCCGCAGGGTCTTCAAGCGCTACAAACAGTGCACCGAAGAATACGGGCGGATGTTAAGAAGCGGCAGAACACTCGAACAGCTTGTTGTTTGAGTCCTGTAAATAAAAACAAACATGAGGTGATCATATGAGTAAAGTAGCAGTAGTTTTCTGGAGCGGCACAGGCAATACAGAAGCAATGGCAAAGGCCGTTGAAGAAGGCATCAAGGGCGCAGGCGCTGAAGCAGTAGTCGTAGCTCCTTCCGCATTTGACGCATCCAAGGTATCAGAGTTTGACGCGATCGCATTCGGATGCCCTGCAATGGGCAACGAAGTCCTTGAAGAAGGCGAGTTCGATCCGATGTTCACAGGCATCGAGTCATCTTTGAGCGGTAAGAAGATCGCGCTCTTCGGTTCATACGGCTGGGGAGACGGCCAGTGGATGAGAGACTGGGAAGACAGATGCAAGAAGGCAGGCGCAGTCCTCGCATGCGAGTCCGTAATGGCAAACGATGCACCCGACGATTCAGCAACAGCTTCCTGCAAGGCTTTGGGCGCCGCACTTGCGTAAGGTGAGGTAAGAGCCATGATGAAGCTTGTACTCGTAAGACACGGCGAGAGCGAATGGAACAAGCTCAACCTTTTCACCGGATGGATGGACGTCGATCTCAGTGACAAGGGAAGAGAAGAGGCGAAGAATGCCGGACAGACTTTGAAAGCGGAAGGTTACGATTTCGATCTGTGCTTCACGTCTTACCTCAAGAGGGCGATCCATACGCTGAACATCGCGCTCGACGAAATGGACAGAGCGTGGCTCCCGGTCGTCAAATCCTGGAAGCTCAACGAGCGTCACTACGGTGCGCTCCAGGGATTAAACAAATCCGAGACGGCGGAAAAATACGGTGAAGACCAGGTCAAGATCTGGAGAAGATCTTTTGACGTCAAGCCGCCCGAACTGGATGACGGTGACGAAAGAAGCGCCAAGAAGCAGGCGATGTACAGAGACGTGGATCCCAAGCTCCTTCCGAAGAACGAGAGCCTTGAGACAACGATCGAACGTGTCGTTCCCTACTTTGAGGAAACCATAAAGCCCGAGATGAAGGCAGGAAAGAGAGTGATCATAGCAGCTCACGGAAATTCACTGAGAGCGCTGGTCAAGTATTTCGACAATCTCTCTAACGAAGAGATCATAGGCGTGAACATCCCGACAGCGGTTCCTCTCGTTTATGAATTTGACGATGATTTCAACGTATTGAAGCACTATTACCTTGGTGATCCGGATGCCCTTAAAGCAAAGATGGAGGCAGTCGCCAACCAGGGAAAAGCAAATAAATAAGCCATATTCCACTAATAGATTTCCTTTGTAGCAGGCAGGGCCGCCCCGTAGACTCCGGAGCGGCCCTGTCATCTTTTTCAGGATGCATATGTCAGTTTTTCTTAATTGACAAGACAGTACGCCGATGATAAAGTTTGCAACGGCTAACTAGAGGAGTAAAAGTATATCAAGGCCCCGGAGGGCATGGGCAATATATGAAGAAGGTGTAACAATGTTAAAGACCGTTATCACGGGCCTTTTGATCCCGTTCGTAGGAACATCCGCAGGCGCCGCGTGCGTCTTCTTTCTCAAGAAAGACTTAAAGACCGAAGTGCAGCGCGCACTGACGGGTTTTGCCGCCGGCGTCATGGTCGCGGCCTCCATCTGGAGCCTCATCGTCCCTGCGATCGAGCAGTCGGAGGGTATGGGAAAGCTCGCATTCCTTCCGGCATTCATAGGCTTCTGGGCAGGTATTCTCTTTCTGCTCCTGTTAGATCACGTAATCCCGCATCTTCACGCATACATCGACCAGACCGAAGGTCCCAGGAGCAAGCTCACCAGGACCGCGATGCTGGTCCTCGCGGTGACTCTGCATAACATCCCTGAGGGCATGGCGGTAGGCGTGGTCTATGCAGGCCTCATGAGCGGCACGGCGAACATTACGGCCGGAGCGGCCCTGGCGCTCGCGCTCGGTATCGCGATACAGAATTTCCCCGAGGGAGCGATAATATCGATGCCACTGTTCTCGGAAGGCAAGAGCAAGCCGAAGTCGTTTGTGCTGGGCGTCCTTTCAGGCGCGGTAGAGCCTGTCTTCGGAGGAATCACGGTCCTCATCGCAGGCCTCGTGGTGCCCGCGATGCCTTATCTTCTTTCATTTGCGGCGGGCGCAATGCTCTACGTCGTGGTCGAGGAACTGATCCCTGAGATGTCTCAGGGCAGGCACACGAACGTCGGCGTTATCTCTTTCGCGGTCGGCTTCTCTCTCATGATGGCATTAGACGTCGCGCTCGGGTGAACCCGGCAGGTGACGGACGGTTTACCGGACAGGTCAGCAGTCGGCATATTTCCAACATGACTTAAATGATATAATCGCCTCAATAAAATAAATTTTATTTAATTGAGGGTGTTCTGATGTTAAGACTTAAAAAACCGGCGGCGGCAGTGCTTGCCGCGGTGATGATCTTTTCGATGTGCGCGTGCAGCGAAAACGGGGGCGCGAGCACAAGCACAAGCGGCATTTACCATTTCAACTGGCTGGATTCAAATCTTTTCGAGAACGTTGAGAAGATGGGGCAGGCCAGCCTCAAGGACGATTTCGCGGCGGCGGTCAATTACGAATGGGCGAAGGACCAGAAGGAAGATTATACTTTCACGCCTTCGACTTTCGGCGAGGCGCAGAGGAAGATCGCTCAGAATAAGAGGGCGTTCGTCAACGACAAGAGTTTTCAGAACAAGAACGTCGAGTTGATCAGGATAGCGGACGGGCTTTTCAATGACTGGGATTACCGCAACGCAAACGGTGTTGAGCCGCTTAAGAAATACCTGGGCTATATCGATGAGATAAAGACACTGGACGACGTCACAAAGTACATGACCGACAATGAGAAGAACCCGTTTTCGGCAGCGCTGGTGAAGATCGGATACAAGCCCAACGAGGCGGCCGAGGACATGTATGTTCTCAATGTCCAAAAGCCGGACCTGATTCTCGATAAGCAGAGCAATTACATTGCCATGTCCGAGGACGCATATAAGGAGAAGGACAAGAAGGAGAAGATGATCTCCTACATCCTCGGAAGGTGCGGCTGCAGCGGGAAGGAGATAAAGAACATCCTGGCTGCGTGCTTCAGATTCGAGTCCAAACTCGTGCACCTCAACTACGAAGAGATCCCCGATTACGCGACCGTGCACACGAGAGAGCAGGTCATGCAGAAGGCCGGAAAGTATCCGTTTAATGAGTTCCTCGAGCACTACAAGATCACGGCGTGCGACAGGTTCATGGGCGAGATCTCGTATCTCGACAAGATCGAGGGGCTTTACAAGGAGCAGAACGTCGCCGACATGAAGGCTTATTTCAAGGCGGTCCTTGCGCTCAGGTCCATCCGCTATCTCGACAGGGAAGCAGATGACTTTTACAACGACAACAACCTCGACCGCACGAACCGTTTCGCGAAAAGGATCGACAGGGATCCCGACTTCATGTTTTTCGACATGCTGAGAAACACGGTCTTAACGGCCGCGGTGGACCAGGCGTACATCGACTATTACTACAACGACGATACGTACAGGGAAGTCAAGGGTTTTATCGGCCAGCTCAAGGAGAAATACAAGATCCTGATCGACGGGAACAAGAACCTCTCCGATGCGAGCAAAAAGGCCGTTCACGAAAAGCTCGACAAGCTGAAGGAGAACGTGATCTTCCCGTCCAACAAGGCGGATTTCGAAGGCGTCACGCTGAAGTCAAAAGAGGAGGGCGGTTCGTTCCTTGACGCGCTCTGCGTGATGAACAGGCTGCAGAACGAGCACCTCGCGGAGATGGTGCAGGAGAAGCATGAGCGCGGCTTCTGGGACATCTACGACAAGGACCTCTCCACCACGGTCACCAATGCTTCCTATGACAGCTTTGTCAACGCGGTCTACATCAGGATCGGCATCCTCGTAGAGCCCTTTTATTCGTCGGATTACCCGCTCGAAAAGAAGCTCGGCTCCTTCGTCGCGGTCCTGGGCCACGAGATCTCGCACGCATTTGATACGCATAACATCAGCCGCGACTACAGAGGCCACGACATCGGCATAGTCTCAAAGGATGAGCTGAAGAACTGGGATTCGATGACTTCGAGGATCGGCGATCACTTCTACGGCTATACGCCTTTCGAGGGCGCGGATCCCTACGCTGCTTCCGGTTACCGCATCAGCGGCGAGGTCATCGCGGACGCCGAGGGCGTAAAGTCCGCCCTCATGATCGGCAAGGACAAAGAGGACTTCGACTACGACCTTTTCTTCAGGAGTTTTGCGTCTTTCTGGAGGAATTTCTCGACCAAAGCCCAGCAGATGGATCAGGTGAATAACGACAACCATCCGCTCGCATACCTGAGGATCAACTACACGCTGATCCAGTTTGACGAGTTTTACGAGACCTACGGCATCAAGCCGGGCGACGGAATGTACATGGATCCTTCGCAGAGGATCCTGATCTGGTGAGGTGCGTTATGGGCGGAATATTAAAAGAAGAGATCTTCACGACAATAAAGAAAAAGAGATTCATAATACTGACGGCGCTTTTGCTTGCAGGCGCGGCCGTCATGATCGTCTTTAAAAAGAACGATTACTTCAATGACCTGACGTGTCTTTTCGCGATGAAGCAGTACATAAACTACATCTTTAACCCGGCCATCGGAGCGATCCTGATCTTCAGCGTTTACCGCAAAAGATACACGAATTCCTCGATCACCCGGGCAGAGGAACACGGCGCGAAAAGAAGCACCGCGGTCATCGCGAGAGCCGCCGCGGGCAGCATCATCCTGGCCGTCTGCTACGCGGCCGCTGCAGCCATTCTGCTCATCACGGCACTGATCCTTGGCGCGAACCTTTCGGCGTCCCAGACCGGCATGTTTCTGTCAGAGGTCCTTTCCGCCTTTATCGCAGCCGTGACCATTTACAACGGCGCGCTCTTCTGGCTGTATCTTTTCGCATTCCCGGTCATCCCTATGATCGTATATGCGGCGCTCATCTGGTTCCCGTACATCTTTTTCGTTGAAGACGACGTCCTGGACAACATGGTCTTCAAGGTCTGCTCCTATGTGCTCCCTAAGAGCGGGATGGACGTTTTCGCCGCGGGTCTCATCTACGGCAACCCCAAGTGGATCCATGTCCTGATCTGCATTGCTTATATCGTGCTGACAGTGTTCCTGGCGGCAGTCGTTTTCAGGTTCAAGAAGTTCAAGGTTAAGAAAAAGAAAGGCGAAACTGAGGTTCAGGACGAGGTGACCACATGATATCCAACATCAGACCCGACATGATCGATTACTTTCTCAAGCCCGCAACGGCAAGCGGTGAAGATGAAAACACCGTTAAAAACCTGTGGATCAAAAACTTCCTGATCGCGGGCGGCATCACGCTCGGGGCTGTTGCCATTTTTCTGGTCAGGCTTCTGGTCTTCGGATTCTTATCGAGGGTGCTGCTTTTGTTCCTGTGTTTCGCCGTTGTTTTAGACATATACATTGTTGCCAAGTTCATTGAAGTAATGGTGGTCAGGCCCAAAAGGTACGTGAAGATGGTTGCAAGATACGGCAGGGAAAACCTCGCCTCGCAGCTGAGCGACACCGCGTCGTTCGGATTTTTCATCGACGAGGACGATTACGACAACCTGACCGTCCTGACGCTGGATTACCTGATGGAAAACGGCGAGTTCGTGTACGCGCTGAAAGACATTGCGTCCCTCACCATGAGCAAGCACGACGTTCCCGCGGAACAGACTGCCAAAATGAAAAACGACCACACAAGAAAAGTGTTGAGCTGTGCATACAGGCTCGAGATCATGATGAAGGACGGAAAGAAGATTTCCGAGCTTATAGGTCTCCTGACATCTGACATCAATCCGTTCTTTACTTACCTGCAGCAGCGCGCCCCGCACATCAGGCTGCAGTACCGTTAAAATTGCCTCAGATTTTTAAACTTGGATTAAAGTTGCCCCCTGATAATGTTCTTAATCCCGTGGTGGTGGGAGAAAGGAATCTATCATGGAAAAAGAATTGGAAAACACCACAAACGAGAAGACACTGCCTGAAGGAAAAGTTCAGGAGGCTGAGACTGTTGCGCAGGATGCAAAGTCTGCAGGACGTCCTGGATCCCAGGTAGTGCAGCCTGGTCAGGATGCAGTTCCCGCGCAGAACATAGCATCTGCATTCGGACAGCCGGCCGCTCAAACGGCTGCTCAGGCGGCCGATCAAGCGGGATCGCAGCCCGCGTTTCAGGCGGCACCTCAAACGACACAATCCATCCCCCAACCCTCCAAGCCGAAGAAGACAAGAGGCAAAGCAGCAAAGGTCGTCGCTCTTGCCCTTTGCTGCGCTCTTGCCGGCGGTGCGGTAGGTGCGGGCGGAGTTATCTGCCTCAGGCATTTCGGCATCTGGGGCAGGCCGGGCAGAAACATCACCCGAATGATAAACGGTGATGCCGGCATAAGAGGAAGAAACAGAAACGGACAGGGGCGGTCTGCAAATTCAAACGGCGGCAGTGATTCCTTCATAAACCGTGGAGGGAATAACGGCGGCCAGAGAAAGGGGACCGGCCGCAGCGGCCAGTACAGGGACAATGTACAGCCCGGCGGACGGTATAATTTCGGACATGGCAGACGTTCACAAGGAGAGTCCAATATACCGGGTAAGGATCAGGGCACCACTGCGCCTGATAAGGGATCCGAGCCCACGACTCAGACCACTCCTGCGCCCGAACAGACTACACCAACGACCGGAGGTGAGGCCAAGGCATAAATTCTGAAAGAAGCTAACACGAAAACACACACTATTTATAGCCGGGCCAACCGGTAAAAACCAAAATACGACCGTCACGATACTGAAGAAGTTCCGTGGCGGTTTTTGTATGCGCTGAACATTAAAAATCCCCTGTTTGGTCCTCTGTTTTCACAAAAAGAGAGGACATAACAGAGGATTTAAGGCAACATGCGCTGATTCTATGTTCATGTCTAAGTTGGATGCCTGAACATAGGCCTGTACATAGAATTTATTGCAGAATTGAAGTGGTAACGTAAAACTGACGGGAAGCCGTAAGTTAACGCCGCCCCGCCGCTAAATCAAAAGGGTTCTCAGCGGACTGAGAACCCTTAGTGTTCAAGGTGACCGGGATTTCGGCTGACCGGACGGACGTAAGAACGTCAGGAATGACGGCCGGAAGGGGGCCCGCCTGCTGCTCCGTGAGGAGGCCTGCTTGCAGCGCCGGAAGGTGGGCCGCCCGCAGCGCCGGAAGAAGGGCCTTTGAAGCCAACGATCCTTGCGACGATGGGGGCGAGGATCACTGAAAGGATATAGCTGATGCAAAGCGTGGGAAGAAGGAGTCTGACCCAGCTGCCGAGCCACATAATGGGGAACGGGGGAAGGGTGGGCAGAATCTCTGCGGGAATCTTCATGCGCGCGGTGAAGACGCCGACAAAGCTCAGGATGAAGCTGATGATGAAGGTGTTGCCGACGGAGTTCGGGATCGCGTTGAGAAGAATGAACTTCATTGAGGGCGGATAGGCGCCGGCTTTGCGGGCGAGGGATGCGCCGAGCTTGCCCAAAGGGATGAAGAGTGAAATCACTATGCCCAGGATTATCGAAAGGATGATGTTTGAAGCATAGATGAGGGCGGATGAATGGGCCCTGAGGGAATCCGGGTTAGTGGTGGTGACGAGAATTGCAGACACCAAGCCCATGGCTGCTGAAACAAAAACGGACACGATGAGTCCGACAAGACGCTCTTTTCGCACGGAAAATCCCCTCCAAACCGCTTCCAGGCTGCCGCCTGAATAATGCCCGATTATTACGGGCCAAATAAGTGTGCTGTCTTATATTTTAGCATATCAAAGACCAGGCTTACACGGACGTCGGTGTTAGAGAGACTGGCCGGGAAGGCGGCAGGCGGCGGGAAATACCCTCAAAATGTTAATTTGCTTGTTTTTGGAGCCCGAAAAGGTCTGTATTTACACAATATTAATAGAAATTGATATATAGTATTAGTAATATTTTGGGAAACTCCGAACGGTGTTATTAACAGGGAGCGTTTATGACGGCTATCAAAAAACCACATGACGATCTGAAGGCCATCGGGCTCATGGTCATATGCATCACGCTCAATTTCGTCTTAAGTCAGGTCATAGGCCAGCTCGGGCTCCCTTTGTATTTTGACTGCATCGGAACCATACTGGCGGCAGTGGTCGGAGGCTTCCTGCCGGGCGTTGTAGTCGGTTTTGTTACCAACGTCCTGATCTTTATCTACAACACGAAGATATTGAATAACCCCGATGACGTAACCATCTACTACTGCGTCGTCAGTGTTCTCATTGCGATCGTTGCGGCGGCTTTTGCACAGAAGAAGTATTTCAAGAAGTTCTCCATAAAGCTTCTCATTCCTGTCGCATGTTTTGTCCTGATAGGCGGAGGATTGGGATCTGTCATCACATGGGGCCTTTACGGCAACACGATGGGTGAAGAGCTTGCTTCGTCACTCGCAGGCAGGATCTACATGAACGTAATAAACAACGCATTCTGGGCACAGCTTTATGCGGGACTCATAATGGATGTCCCGGACAAGCTCTTCAGCACCCTGATCGCGTTTGTACTGTGCAAGGTATATCCGAGAAAGCTCAGGCCGTCGAAAGACAGGATCGATCTTGCGTCGTTTGCGAAAAAAGGTTTCTCCCTGAGCGGAAAGATAATCCTGTCGGTCACACTGATCTTCGGCATAGCGGCGGCGGTCGTAACGTTCGTCTCTTTCAACCAGTTCAGACGCACCATGGTCAAGTCCGAGGGCGAATATGCAAAGGACACCGCGACTTTTGCGGCAACCCTGATCGATGCCAACATGGTCGATGAGTACCTGAGGATCAAGGACAGCGCTGAAGGATACAACAGGATCAAGAGATACTACAGCCTGATCCTGAGCAGTTCGGACAGGATCCAGTACCTGTATGTTTACCAGATACAGGAGGACGGCTGCCACGTCGTTTTCGATACGGATACGCCGGATACGCCGGCTTCCGAGACAGGCGAGGTCATTCCTTTTGACGAAGGGTTCCTCAAGTACAAGGATGAACTCCTCGCCGGAAAAGAGATCCCGCTCATCGAATCCAACGACTCATACGGATGGCTCCTGTCATCTTATGTCCCGATCTACAACAACCTCGGCAAGTGCAAGGCATATGTCTGCGTTGACGTTTCGATGCCTAACATCGCTGACGTCGAGAGAACGTTCACGTTCAAGATCACGACGGTCCTGATGGGATTCTTCCTCATGATCCTCACCATGAGCGTTTATTTCGCAAAGCGTTTCATCGTAAGCCCGGTCAACAGCCTCGCAAAGATAACGAGCGACTTTGCCTACACCAACGACGAGGCGCGCGAAGGCACGCTTGAGAGTATCAGGGAGCTTGAGATCAAGACGGGCGACGAGATCGAGCAGCTTTATAAGTCGATCGCGAAAACGACCCGCGATACCGTAAACTACATCAACGAATCACAGAGAAAGAACGAAGCGATATCAACGTTCCAGTCCGGCATGATCAACGTCATGGCTGACCTCGTTGAGAGCCGTGACCAGTCCACGGGCGAGCATATCAAGAACACTTCGGCTTATGTCGAGATAATCTGCGATGAGCTCATCAAGGAAGGCAAGTTCGCGGATGTCCTCGACGAGGAGTTCAAGAAAAACATCGTTTCGTCCGCGCCTATGCACGACATCGGCAAGATCAAGGTATCCGACACGATCCTCAACAAGCCCGGCAGGTTCACGGATGAAGAGTATGAGATCATGAAGAGCCATGCCGCAGAGGGCGCGAAGATCATAGCTTCGGTCAAGAAGACGGTCGAGCACAAGGAACTCAAGGAGAACTATCTGGGCGAGGCCGAGAACATGGCGCATTACCACCACGAAAAGTGGAACGGCGAGGGATATCCGTGCGGACTTAAAGGTGAGGAGATCCCGCTGTCGGCAAGGATCATGGCGGTTGCAGACGTATTTGACGCTCTGGTCGCAGAACGTGTATATAAGCCCGCGATGCCTTTCGAAAAGGCGATGGGCATAATAAAGAAAGACGCGGGCACGCATTTTGACCCGGTCATTGCTGAAGCTTTCCTGAATGCTGAAGAGAAGGTCCGCGCCGTTACTTCAAAGATCCACTAAAAGTGATCACTGACGGTAAACGAAATCGGGATTGTCCTCGTAGCGAAACGGGAAGCCTTTACACTATTTACAGTATCTCCACAAAGCCCGTCACAAATGCATAATGGTATAATCGTTGATATATTTCATGAAAAGGGGTGTTCTTCATGGAAAGGATCGAATTCTGGAAAGACAGCGAATATACTTACCCGCTTGCGTTTGACTTCAGGCCAAACTTGAGGAAATACCTGATCGAAGACGGAAATGTCCACCCATGCATGCTGATCCTTCCCGGCGGCGGCTACGCAGTCGTTGTTCCGCCAGAAGGCGAACTGGTCGCGAAAAGATTTAACGAGCTCGGCTACAACTGCTTCGTCATGACATACACGACAAACCAGCTTTGCCGCGAGCCCGTCATGGACCAGGCAATGAGAGACCTCGCAAGGGCCGTCCGCTTTGTAAGGAAGAATGCCGCCGAATACAGGATAGACCTGAATAAGCTTTATGTCTGCGGGTTCTCCGCAGCCGGTCACGTCTGCGCCTCCCTCTGCGACTACTGGGATGAGATTGAAGACAATGACCCCGAATATAAGGACATCTCCTGCCGCCCCGACGCGGCGATCCTGTCCTATCCGGTAATAACGTCTGGAGAATATGCTCACCAGGATTCTTTCAGGTTCCTTCTGGGCAAGGACATCTACGACAGAGACGATGATGAGGCAAAGTATCTCTTGGATCGCTATTCTCTCGAGAAGCACGTCAAATCTACGAACCCGCCATGTTTCATCTGGCAGACCGAGACCGATGACTTAGTGCCTGTGCAGAACAGCTACCTTTATGCGGATGCCTGCAAAAACGCGGGAGTTAAATACGAACACATAACATTCCCCGAGGGTCCTCACGGCCTGTCGATCCCCAACCTCGACTGGGCGAAAGGAAACCACGGCGAACCATATTCGGCAGAGCAGAGCTTCGCACTCGTGAAAGCGATAAAAGAGGGCAGGATAGAAGCCACAAAAGAAGAAGCAGACGGCCTTCTCGGGTTCCTGGGACCATTCCCGAACGACCCGGATTTCATAGGCTTCCCCGAGATCTGCGTATGGCCTGAGAAGGCGGATAAGTTTATTAAGAGCTTATGAAGAGAGATGATAACATGAAAAAAATACCGGTAACGATCCTTGCAGCAGCCTGCGTATTGTCTTTATGTGCATGCCCGGCAACCGTGAAACCGGAAACAAGTATTGAAGAAACAACCGCAGTAACAACTGAAGAGACGGAGACGGAAACGACGGCAGAGACAACGGCAGAAACAACGGCGACAGATTCTGCTGATACCTCAAGCACGGCAGAAACAACATCAACGGCTCCCGAAACTACGCCTGTTGTTACTCCGACAGCCACACCTGCTCCGAAGGCCACGGTTACGAGCCAGGTCAAGAAGACATTCAAAAAAGGCGGTACGAATTATAAGTATGAGATCCCTAAAGTTACCATACCGGGAAAGAACACAAGTGCCGTAAACAAGAAGATCAAGAAGGCTTTGAGCAAGTATTCATACAAAGGCAGCGAGCCGTATGCGATGAAATACACTTACTATGTTAACAGCAAGATCGTTTCGATCCTGGTCAACGTATACAACGCGGTGATAGATTCCGATTTTGAATACTATGCTTACAACATATCCGTAAAGACCGGCAAACTCATTAAGGACAAAGAGGTCTTAAAGCTTTACGGAGTCTCCGGCAAAAAGTTCCTCAGCATGGTAAAGAGCACATATAAAAAGGGTGGCTACTGGGCCGGAAAAGGTTCTGAAGCAAAAAAGAACATAAAGAAAAGCCTGAAAAAGGTTTCTTACAAATACCTGGATCCTTATGTCGGATCTAACGGGCACATCTGCTTTTTGGGATATGTATACTATTATGGCGGCGCCGGTGAAGGCTACACCCCTTTTGATGCAGTGAAAAAGAAACAGGTCATAGGTTGATATATGGACATAAAAGACAACAGAATAGATGCCGGCAAGGCATTCGACTGGGGCAGGACCTCAGAATATTACGCTAAATACAGGGACATCTACCCGGATGTCTTCTATCAGAAGGTTGCTGACAGGGGTCTCTGCGTAAAAGGCCAGAACGTTCTTGACTTAGGTACGGGCACAGGTGTGCTCCCCAGGAACATGTATAAGTTCGGCGCGAAATGGACCGCAACGGACATCTCTCCCGAGCAGATCGAGCAGGCTGAAAAGCTTGCAAAAGAAGCCGGCATGGACATTGCTTTCAAGGCAGTATCCGCAGAGAAGATCGACTTCCCCGATGAGACCTTTGACGTGCTCACAGCATGTCAGTGCTTCTTTTACTTCGACCATGAGAAAGTCGCTCCCGAGTTCGCCCGCATACTGAAGAAAGACGGAAAGCTCGTGATCTTATACATGGCGTGGCTGCCTTTCGAGGACGAGCTCGCGCGCAAGAGCGAAGACCTTGTGCGCAAATACAATCCGACATGGACGGGCGGCGGCGAGACCAGGCACCCGATCCACATCCCCGATGTGATGTACGACTATTTCGACATGGAGTATCACGAGGAATACGACCTGATGGTGCCCTTTACTAAAGACTCCTGGCACGGACGCATGATCGCCTGCAGAGGCGTTGGCGCGTCACTTGCTCCCGACGAACTCGAAAAGTGGGACAAAGAACACAGGGCTCTTCTGGAGAATTATCCGGAAGAATTCGTAGTTAAGCACTACGCTGCCATAGCAGTACTTAGGAAGAAATAACATGGAAATTAGAATTGCAACGCAAGAAGACATCGATCTCCTTATGAGCAGCCGCCTTGAGATGCTCAAGGTAGTAAATGACCTGCCGCAGGACTATCAGTACGATGAGCAGTTCGTAAATGAAAGCCGTGACTATTTCCTGAACGGCGACCAGATAACGGTCCTCGCAATCGATAACGGCGAAGTGATAGGCTGCGCATCCATGAGCTTTATGTGGATAATGCCGACGTTCTCCCACCCTACGGGAAGAAGAGCGCACCTCATGAATGTTTACACGAGAAACACATACCGCCGTCAGGGAATCGCAAGAAAGATGTGCGAGATCCTGATAGACGAGACCTGGAGAAGAGGCGCGACCGAGATCAGCCTCGATGCGACCACAATGGGAAGGCCCCTCTACGAGAGCCTCGGTTTTACTTCATCGACAGAATGCATGGTGCTTACGAAAGAATAATGAGCGTTACGTTAAGGAAAGCAGAAAGAGAAGACCTCCAAAAGATCTGGCAGATGCAGGTCGAAGCATTCAAGGGCCTTCTTGCCAAATATCAGGACTACGACATGAGCCCTGCCGCTGAGAGCCTGGATAAGATAGTTGCCAGGTTCGAACAGCCGTGGACCACGTATTTCTTCATTGAAGCAGAAGGAGTGGACGTCGGTGCCATACGAGTGGTCGATAAGAAGGACGGCTCAAGGAAGCGCATCTCTCCGCTCTGGATAATGGAGGAATACAGAGGCAAAGGCTACGCCCAGGACGCGATCAGGGCAGTTGAAGCGCTACATGGAGAACACCACTGGGAGCTCGACACGATCCTTCAGGAAGAGGGCAACCTTCACCTGTATGAGAAGATGGGCTACCACAAGACAGGCAAGACAGATAAGATCAACGAACGCATGGACATCGTTTACTACGAGAAGGACTAAAGACAATGTTATTAAGGGCATACGAAAGAGAAGATTCACCGGTAATAGCAAAATGGTTAAGGACCGAGACAGAACTCTACCAGTGGTCCGCCGACAGATACGGATTCTTCCCGCTGAAAGACTACAGCATAGACGAGAACTACGCTCCCGCGATTCCCACGGGAAGGTTCATCCCGCTCACCATGACCGATGACGATGGGAAGGTTACGGGACAC
This sequence comes from Clostridiales bacterium, assembly GCA_017478485.1. GTDB lineage: Bacteria > Bacillota > Clostridia > Saccharofermentanales > Saccharofermentanaceae > Saccharofermentans. Next base: position 123,446 of record JAFVDI010000010.1, read on the forward strand.
CTGATAATCAGATATCCGAAAGAAGATGACGACTCATCGGTAAGGTTCGGTTTCGTAATAGTAGATCCGGAATTAAGGGGCAAAGGATTTGGCAGGGAACTGTTGAGCCTTGCGATAGAATATGTAAGGAACAACCTCACCGCGAAAAGAATAGACCTGGGCGTCTTCGTAAACAACCCGAAAGCTCAGAAGTGCTACGAAGCAGTTGGTTTCAAAGAATTTGGCGAACACTTCATCGACACGCCTTTCGGCAACTGGAGATGCGTGGATCTGGAGATGTATCTTTGATGGAACAGCCAAAACGGACGAAAGAACAGATAAAAGCTGATCTTAAAGCGGCAGGATACGGGAACCAGGGAGCCTGGGTAGTGGGCATCCTCCTTATTGCCGCGCTGGTGTTCGGAATAGGCTTTTACTTCCGCTATAAGGACATAAGAAAAGGCGACAGCCTGGAGTATGTCAAAGGCACGGTGATCAAGTCTTATACGACGAGCACCAAGATCGGCCGCAGGACAAACAATGACCACCACATAGTCGTCAGATACAGACCAAAGGGATCAGACAAGGATTACACCGCAAGCGTTGACGATACATGGAACTTCCTGGGAAAAGAGCTCAGGGTCTACTATAAGAAAGACATCCCCGAAGACGGATATGTCGCAAGGGTAGACTGGCTCACCGGAAAGTATATCCCTGACGGCAAGAACTACGATGTTCCGGTTGCGATAACGGGAATCCTTCTGCTCTGTGCGCTCTATCTGTTTATCGATTCCGTAAGAGCGAAAAGCAGAGCCAAAAAAGGAACTCTCAAGATAAAGAAACCTGTTCCGGGCGAGCCGGTATACGCGGATCCCAATCTTCACGAAATGGCGCGCATGGCAAACCACAAGCGCAGCTGGGCCGGCGCCTGGTTCGGCTTCGGCATGCTCTACGCCCTGTTCATGGCCATGGGCATCTCCTGGGTAGTAATCTCGCTCAAGAACCCTGCCAAGGACGGCTCGTTCCTGATCCCCGGCATAATAGTACTCTTGATCGCGCAGGGATGCCCGCTCACGATCTTCCTCACCGCAAGACGTCTCTCTGTAAGGAAGAGAAACTTCATAAAAGCATTCATGGCAGACGAATTCACGGCAGTATATACTGACCGCAAAAACGCTGCCAAGAAGCTTTGGAAATACGTAAAGCGTTTCATGGAATCCGAACCCATCGAAAGCAAGTACAGACTCGAGTACCAGAGATACTGGGTGGAGAAATACAAAGATCACCTGGAAAGGTTCAGATAAGATCCGAAACTTAAGTTAACCGAGCCTTCAGCCTCTGCTCTGAGGGATCGGAGGGATGGGTCCTGAAACTGGAAGATTGGGCCAATTTGAATCCGGTTTGCCGAAACCCGGGTGTGACTGGTTTCCAAGAGGAGTCTCTTTCTCAGGAGACTTTTTGCCGATGACGTTTATCTCCTCGTCATCCTGGAACGCAAGGTGTGCCAATGCGCCGCCCGTAACCTTATCCATCTTCTTTACATCGAGCTCATAAGTTTTGTTGGTATACATAGTCAAAGTCCTTTCGTGATGTTTTTCTTTATGCACCCCGATTATGTCAATACCAGGTATACCGGACAATCACTAAATAAAGGCCGGTATGATGCTTAAGCAACATATCGGCCTGGGAGTGTTGGGTTGGTTGGAAAAGAATTACAGTCCGTATTCGCTGGGATCTGCATCTACCATCTGGTCGATGTACTTTTCAACGAAAGTGAACTTGTGGGCATTGATCATTGCATCCCTATAGCCTACAAGGCATCCCTTTGTCTGATTGTAGAACAGCGGGATGAAAGGAATCTGGGATTTTAATGTACCGTCTCCGCCGCTGAATTTTGCCGTGTTTGCGACATCGCCGCTGCACTCAAAGAAGAACAGTGTGATATCTATTTTATTGTCTTTGTTGTTTGATGAGCATATCGTAAATGATTCATGGTCATCAAACTTGTAGTATTTGCCTGATGAAGCGCTTACCGGGAAATACTCGGTAGTGAACTTCTTGAAATTGCTCAGATCTTCAGGTTTGATCTTCTTGATATCTTCTACCGTAAGACTTGACTTAAACAAAGGGATGATAACATCCTCGGCAGGAGCCGTTGTTGTTTCTTCCATTGTGGTTGTCGCTTCAGTTGTTGTAGTAGTTTCAGCCGCTGTTGTGGTAGTTTCAGATTCCTTCTTTGCATTTGAAGTACTGCAGGCTGTCAGCAGCAGTGTTGAAGCCAATACGATTGAAAGTACTGTTTTCTTCATTTTTTTGCCTCCGTGATTAAATAATCGTATGAATTATAGGCCCAAAACGAAGGGAGACTTTCTTGTCCTTTTACCAAATATGAAATGAAATATCCGCTGATAAATTGTCATTTTGATTTTCAGTGGCTCCACTCGGTGATAATATGCAAGGTTTTGTCAAGTGAGCGAATACTTATGACAAGTTAGTTGCTGCTACTCTAAAAGTGGACACGATAGGCAGAAAAAATATCAGTAATGATGTATCTTAAAAGAAGTTGATTCGAGTGAAGGTCGTAGCCCGTAACGAGAATCAACTTCGGCGGCCGCCGAGGATATCGTCTGATAGGA
>JAFVDI010000011.1 GCA_017478485.1 Clostridiales bacterium
ACCCTCTCATTTCCTGCACTATGCCTTGTATTACAGCCATTTCATCGGTATCCATTGTCTATTACCCTCCTTGTCCGAATGTGTCATTTCCCATAATCTATCTTAATACTCTTAAATAAATCATATCAGATCCGGCAATTGGCGTACTGCCTATTCTGTGTAATGAAACACTCCACTCGGATCCTCGACACCTGTAATGCCACTATCTCCGACATCCAGGCCACTGAGATCCGCTTTTGGCGTTCCCATGTTCTTTTCTACCAACTGGATTGATTCTTCCAAGCTATCAGCCTCCACATCTACACAGTAGTGTGCATGAATCCAACAATCCACATGATATACATCGTTCTTGTGGGCAGGAGCATCAGGCTTTGCATAGCTCCCCGTCTCCGCCTATGGCTCTTTACTTGTTTTCCGTTCTTTGATTGTCTGTCCGTACGCGTTCATTATGCACGTCACCTCCATTTAATTTTTGCCTACGTAGTAATACATTGCCAGATCATCAAACCCAAAAAGTCTCTCTATCTTGGAATACCTCCGCCATCAAGAGAACTCCTAATTCAAATCCTCTCTCAAATCTGTGATCGCCAAAGTGTGCCGTTTCTTGGTTCATGCTGTCCACCAGATCTTCCAGCAGGTCTTTCTGTTCATCATTCAGCTCTGTCTCCAGACACTCCCGTTTCTCGATGATTTCATGCAAAAGTCTCCGGTTCTCCTTGCTATATGCAGAATTGCCAAGTTCATCGTCGATCTGCAAGTCGTTATATAAGAGCACTTCCAATATTTTCTTCATATTATCTTTTTATCCCGTCCTTCCCATCTTAATCCGTATAAATCTCTGCCTCTCCACATTCTACGGTACGATACTCCGTCTGGGTTAATGCCCTCTCCATTGCAAGCGAGACTCTCCCATACCAGCCCAAGTCTTCATACTCTTCCATATCCGCATCAATCTTCTCCTTCTCCTGCACGAACAGTGAAATCACTTTCTGCATTGCCTCCTCAGGCGCCCCCACAACAAATTCTGTCACAAACGGCTTGTCATCAGGCGGACATTCGTTTTCGATTACCCTAATGATGAACATTCTATCCCCTCCTTTTCTTTAACGCAGGGGAAGGAACATTCCGCTTATCCCTTCCCCTGCAAACCTTACGCCGCAATCCGTACCTCTCCTGTATCGGCACTGTATAAGTAAACATTTTCCGAAAGCACTTCCTCCGGATTGACACAGACCCGGTTTACCTCATGCACGATCTCTCTTGCCCTGTCAGTTGAGTCCACTTCCCGCCCAGGCACAGCTATCCATTCGTGGATGGAACTCGGGAACAGTACTATGTCTGTTTTCCATTCCGCCGCCACTTCTTTTAGAATATCCGGATATAGAATCGCTGACGCCCCCATACACCGGATTTTATTCGTGAGAACATACATTGGCAGTTCATCAATCCCTCCCCTGTATCCGTCGAATTCTTCCAATAATTCCCCGATATTCCTCATATCCGGCGGCAACAGTTTAGGGGTGTTTTCTAAGGCTCTCGCACACAATTCCTCTGCCGTTACATTCCACGTCTCTGCATGCTTGTTATAGATCAGAATGCTCCTTGATCCAATCTTTTTATCCTGAAGATACACTGCAAAGCATATGGCAAGGTCACAGAACATGATATGGGGGATCTGCTGCAGCAGCTTTTTATTCTTCGCAGCATTGACCAGCCGGAATACGATCCTTTCCTTGATCTTTTCGTAGTTTTGGAAGTTCTCGATATCAAAATCGAATCCAACTGCCGCCTCCAGTTCTCTGTCAATCACAGTATGCAGTTGTTGCAGGACACTCTGGAAAGGCTTTCCCATACGATAGATCTCATAATAGTTATCAAGATAGACCGTCGGTCCCAGCTTTCTGTCCTTCCGGCATATGCTTATCCCGAACAGGACTTTGGAATTATTCTTTAAAACTTCCTGCTCCTTGATATCGCAGTCTTCTTCATAATGTTCCCGTATATCCTGTACGACAAGCTTTTTAAAGTCCTTAAATTTTATCAGCTCTTTCATTCGTTCCCTCGCTTTCCCGCATTATGCAGCTTTTGATTTTGTCCGTTTAAGGCTGTTCATCGCCTTTTTGTAAATATCCACGCTCATCTCCTGAACGCTCCTGATCCCATACCTCTGCAGCACCCTTTCCAGCGCAACCCCAGTCCTTGCAAGCTCATTCTGGATCTGCCTGATCTGTTCTTCCGTCAGGTCAGACAGGTTCTCCTGTGACGTTTCCGGCTGCACTCCCGCAGTATCCTCTCTGTTCCCTGCCACAGTCCTTTCCTGACCGGCAGCCGCAGACCTGTCAGCCAAGCGGAATACCTCTTTGCCCTGCTGGTTGACGATCACAAGTCCCACGATCTCCCTGTTTCCGTTGTAGGAAATACTTCTGACGGAGAACTTATCGTAGGTGATGTACCTGTCAGCCTTCTTCGTGAGATTGACGTTGGACGCACCTACCCAGATGAAAGGAGCGGTATATAATTCCCTGCCGATACCAAGCGATACACAGGCTCTCTTGAAGGAATCTGACGCTTCCCCTTTCTCGCTCTCGGAATTGCTCTTTGTACCCACATCCATCTTAAATATCCACTGCTTTTTAGAACTGTCCCATACGCTGACCTTACAGTAGAGATTCCCGGCGATCACCAGATGTTCTCTCTGCCAGTTGTTCGCTCCAAAGACCTCATCCAAGATACGCATGTCGCACCGGGCATCCTTATATAATAAAAGAGAAACTCCCTTCTCGCTGATTGTTCCAACCCTGCATTCGATCTCATCCGCGCGCAGCGTCCTGATCGTTTTTTGTTCCATACACATTAATCCTCTCTTTCGCTTGTTTCCTATGAAGTACCTTAGTTAAATGGCAGTTCGTCATCGGCGTCATCAGGAACCCGCATAAAACCGTCCTCGTCAATGGAATACCCCTTGCTGCCTGCTTGTACTGTATTCTGTGACATATTCTGTGCCGCGTTCTTGCTCTCTGCAAATTCCTGCTCCTGCACCACGACCTCAAAGAACGGTATCCT
>JAFVDI010000001.1 GCA_017478485.1 Clostridiales bacterium
CCACCAAATTTTCACTAAAAAGGCTCCCTTTTCCTCCCCTCTCCATCCCACCCCTCACCCCACACGAATACCCTCATTTGTTTGTTCTCTACATATTCAAATTGTCAGACAATTCAAGAATGTGTCAACCAATAGGGTTTGGTATGGGTGGCTCCACGGGCGGAATACCGAGCGGATTTTAAATTGTGCCAAATTTTCACACAATTTAAACTATTGGCACACAATTCAAATAAATGGTGGATAAAGTATTGATATTTCTGACAATATGCGGTATTTATAGAGTTGGAGGCACATAATGGCGAACGAATTGCAGAAAACTGATCCCGTCGACATCGAAAGAAGGAATGCGAACATCAGGCACATAGATCACACTATGGGTCTTGCTATGATGAAACCGCTTGAGGTATGGGACGCAGAGCATATAGGCATAAGGACGGCAGAATATCTCGAGAAATGTAAAGAAGATGGGGTCAGAGTAAATCTAAGTTCCTACGCCCTGTCATTGGGAACGACCCCGGACGGGTTAAATGAGATGATGTGTGATAAGAGTCGGACACAGGAAAGCCGAAATGCGATCCAAAAAGGGGTAGCGATGGTCGAATCCGTGATGATAGAAATGATGATGGAGCAGAGAATTAATCCTGTCACGGGCATATTCCTGTTGAAGAACCACTTCGGCTATAAAGACCAGTCGGAAATCTCGTTCAAGGGGCATATCGAGACGGATAAAAAGACCTTACAGGCAAAATATAGGGCGGTAGTTGATGAAGATTGAGGATCAGGAGAAAGAAGTTGTAGAGTTAGCGATAAAGATAGCAGCTGAAGTTAAGAAAAAGCCGACTATCGAGAAATTCTATGACTTTTTTGGCTGTTTGGGGTCAGTCCCGAGGTCTAAAAAACTACTTAAAGCCGACTTAACGATAAAAGAACTGATTAAGAAGGCTATGAAGGGGTGTGACGAGACCGAGATAGAGAGTTATTATGACTTATACACGAAAGCCCTCAAATACGCTGCGTATGACATCTTCGAGGAGTATTTGTTCTTCATGGAGATAGACCGTCCCCCGGAGGAGAGGTTTTATCAGCCTCGAAAGAAGACCTTAAAGCCTCTTGTCGACGCACTCCAACGGCTTGAAGATGGGGAGATCATGGAATTGTTTGTTTCCCAGCCGCCCCGTACCGGGAAGACGACGATTTTGCTGTTTTTCCTGACGTGGATAGCCGGGCGGCACCCGTTAAGCTCAAATCTGTACTCGGCTTTCTCGGACACGATCACAAAATCCTTCTATAACGGACTTTTGGAAGTCATGAGGGACGACATAACCTATCATTGGGCGGCCTGTTTCGGGGAATCCATTGTAAAGATGAATGCCCAGTATCAGACCGTGGATGTGCAGCGTAAGATGAGATATCCTACGATCACATGTAGGTCGATAGACGGCACACTTAATGGAGCCTGTGACTGTACCGGGTATATGGTAGCGGACGACCTTTGTTCGGGCATTGAAGAGGCACTTTCCAAGGATAGAATGGCTTCACTTTGGATGAAGGTGTCAAATGACCTTTTATCGAGATGTAAAAAGGGGTCGAAAAAGCTGTGGAACGGCACAAGATGGTCGATAAACGATCCTATCGGGGTCAGATTGTCGATGCTTGAGTCCTATGGCGGGATTCCCTATGAGGTTATCAACTTACCGGCGGTAGATGAGAACGGTGAGTCCAATTTCGACTATAAATACGGTGTCGGGTTTGACACAGAGTTCTACAGGCAGACCAAGATGGCATTTGAGCGGAATGACGACCTTGCATCGTGGAATGCACAGTATATGGGACAGCCGGTAGAAAGAGAAGGCTCACTGTTCGCATCGAAAGATTTGCGGTATTATAATGGTGAGCTGCCTGATGGCTATAAGTCAGTCTTTATGGCTTGTGACCCCGCATGGGGTGGCGGCGACTATGTGGCATCTCCTGTATGCGTACAGATCGACGATACGATTTACGTAGTGGGAATTGTATACACAAACGAAGACAAAAAGAAGTCGTTGCCTGAACTTGTCGAGGCGATCCGACGGTTTGGGGTCTCCAAGATCCAAATCGAGGCTAATAAAATGACAGAAGGCTTTGCCGATGAACTTTCTAGGATGCTCAAATCAAAAGGGATAAAGTGTGTGGTCTTAACCAAGGCCGCACCGACAAATACCTCAAAAGAGCAGAGGATATTCGACAAAGCCCCGGAGATCAGAGAAAATTTTGTATTCTTAACGCCGGAGAAGAGAGACAAAGAGTATCAGGCGTTTATGGATAACGTGTTTACCTTCACCATCACCGGCAAGAATAAACACGACGACGCACCCGATTCACTAGCAATGGCGGCTGGGATGGCATTTAAGCATACTCCTTCCGCCGGAACATTCAAGCGACTGTTTTAAGGAGGTTGACATGATGAAAGTAACTATATGCCCCATTTGCCGTACCAGCCCCGAGATTACCAACACTAGGCTCTCATGTCCCAAGTGCGGCAGAACGGCAGTAGGTGAGTATCTCGAAGATACCGTAACCAAATGGAATAACGGCGAAGTAACCAAGGGCGAGGTCAAAGAGGCTCCCGAGGTCGTTGAAGAGACCACCGAGGTTGAACCCGAAGCTGAAGAGACTGTCGAGCCTGAGATCAAGCCCGAACCCAAACCCGAGCCTAAAAAGGAGAGGAAGGCACCCGTCACAAGGACTACTAGGAGAACCGTCAAAAGAGAGGGTAGATAATGGAGCAGAGACAATTACATGGCAGAACGGTAATATATACCGACGTTGATGAGGTTGATGCGAATAATGTCGTTGATGTGCTCAAAAGTGCCGTACAGAAGAACCAAACCAATGTTGGCGACATAAACTACCTCTACGACTATTATAGGGGCGTACAGCCTGTTTTAGACCGTGAGAAGGACTTCAACGACAACATCTGCAACAAGATAGTCGAGAACCGTGCAAATGAGATTGTATCGTTCAAGACCGGCTATTTCCTGTCAGCTCCGATCCAGTATATTGATGCCGGGGAAGATGAGGTCACGGATGATTTAAAGATTCTGAACGGCTGGACTAGGCTGGAATCGAAAGATAGTTGCGACCTTGAGCTTACCGAGGATTTTTCAATCTGCGGCACAGGATATAGGATGGTGTTGCCCAAGGAAGAAAGAATTGACGATTCGGACGCTCCTTTTGAGTTTTTCAGGCTCGATCCCGCAACCACATTCGTTGCATATTCCTCGAAACTTGGGCATAAGCCTGTAATGGGCGTTACCTTTTTCCAGCTTGCGGACGAGGACAAGGTTGTATATAACGTCTATACCAAGGATGAGTTTTTCACAATCATCGACGATACGATTCAGGACAGAAGCCCTCATGTATTGGGAGCTATCCCCATTATTGAGTACCCCGCAAATAAGGCCCGACTCGGAGATTTTGAAATCGTCATTCCTCTGCTGGATGCGATAAACAACATTCAGAGTAACCGTGCGGACGGGGTTGAGCAGTTCATTCAGTCTATTCTGTGCCTTGAGAACATGCAGCTTGAAGAAGATGAGGAATCAGGCTTCATGACTAGGCTTAAAGAAGTCGGCGGTCTCCTTCTCCCGGAGGGTGCAAAGGCATATTATCTGTCACAGCAGCTCAATCAGGGCGACACTCAGACTCTTAAAGATGATCTGTATGACGCTGTTCTGTATATTTGCGGAATGCCTAACCGAAACGGCGGATCGTCAACCTCAGATACCGGCTCGGCTGTACTTCTGAGAGATGGTTGGGCTGATGCCGAAGCAAGGGCGAAGATAACCGAGAGTTATTTCAAGAAAGCCGAACGTAAGTTCTTGAACATGCTCATCACACTCTCAAACGACATCGGGAAGATGAATATCATGCTGTCCCAGCTTGATATCAGATTCCCTCGTAGGAATTACACCAACGACTCAGCCAAGGTCACTAACCTTGTCACTATGCTCTCTTGTGACAAGATAGCTCCTCAACAGGCATTCGAGCACTCCGACATGTTCCCCGATCCCGACGCTGCATACCTTGAGGCGAAGAAGTACGCCGAGGAACTTGAGAAGAAACAGGCGGCAAGCCTCATGAATGTCAGTGACGGATCAGATATGCCCGATGATGCGGAAGATATCGAATGAGATACGAATATACCGATAAAATCTACAAGAAATATGCTCTCCTTATAGTCCGGGCCTTCAATTCCCTTAATCGGGAGTTGATAGGCTTGGACTTTGACGAGCTGAATGCCGGAGAGGGCTATAAAGCAGTCTCGGAAAAGGTCAATAAGACCTATAAGAAGTGCTATGATGAGTTGATTGATATCCTGATCTTGTTTTCTCTCCATTACTTTGAGGATTCCTGTGAGAATGTGACATCAAAAAATGGGGATAAAATCAAGTATTTTGTGGGTAAAAGGGACGGATTCCGCAAGGAAAAGACTTTTGACGCTCGCAAATTTGTGGAAAAGTATCTCGAGAAGGTCAATCCCATCGTCAAATACATATTCAACAATGAATATGAGCGAAAAATATCTCGGGCGGTGGAGTCGATCCTTACCTCATCCAATAAAGCCGAGATAAAAAAGCAAGTCGACATTGCCATGAAATATTGGAATCGGCAAGCAAAGCAAGCCGGGGATAATATCTCTATGGCTGCATATATCGAAGGATTTAACTCTTCGGGCATTGAATATGTAAAATGGGAGACTCAGGAAGACGAGAGGGTTTGCCCAACGTGTAGCAAAAGAGATGGGAAAATTTACAGAATTGACAAAATAATTATCCCATTGCACTATAATTGTAGGTGCAATATTGTTCCATATATTAAGAAAACAGAATAATCATGTAACTGTCAGACAATAAACTTATGCCGACCAAATATTCAGAATTTGCATCCCGTTCCTCCTCGTAAATGGGATGAAAGGGTGGGCGACTTGCTGTAATACGGCAACCGCTCACTCCGGGGAGGGTGAACAACTTTTTCTGACATTTATCCCCGAGAACTTGAAATTGTCAGAAAATTGTGTATATATTATAAATAACGGAGTGAACCGTACAAACGCAAAGGCAGAAAAGCCTTTCAAATCAGAAAATGCGGAGTGAACCGCTTTAAACGCAAGGAGGTCTATATGAAAGTAGATGTAAGCAAGATTGACGGCTATGCCGAGATGTCGGCAGAAGAAAAGGTTCAGGCACTTGAAGCCCTCGAAGTAGAGGATGAGGACGCAAAAGCCGAACTCAAACGTTACAAGGACGCATGTACTAAAGCTAATTCCGAAGCTGCCGAATCAAAAAGACAGCTTAAAGCACTTCAGGAGAAGGCAAGTGAGGGTGCATCCGATACCGAAAAGCAGATCACTGAACTGAAGGAACAGATTGAAACTCTGAACCGTCAGAAGAGTATCTCAGAACGCACGGCATCATTCTTAAAAATGGGAATGAATGAAGAAGTCGCAAGCAAGTGTTCAGAGGCTTTCACCAATGGGGATAGCAAGGCCTTCTTCGATGCGATGGGATCATTCATGACGGATCACGACAAGGCATTTAAAGCCGAGTTGCTGAAATCCACTCCGAGACCCGGTGGCGAGGGCGGAAAAGCTCCCGAAATGACATTAGAAAAGTTCAGGAAAATGTCTATGGCTGAACGTTCTCAGTTCGCCCACGATTTTCCTGACGAGTACAACAAACTTTATGGAGGAAAATAATTATGAGTCAGACAGCATCACAGAAAGCAGTAGCAACTCTCGATCAGGGCTTTATCTCAAACGAAATCGAAGATGTATACGCTTCTCATCTCGATCTCAATGGATTCTGCACTGTTGACAATGAGCTTGAGGGCGTTGATGGCGATATCCGCACAATCAACGTGTACGGAGCAAGCGGAAATGCAGAGAAGGTTGCTGAAGGACAGGGAAATACCGGCTACATCTCAACCACTCTCCTCGAGAGAAAGTACAGAATCGAATGTGCACAGGCATGGTTCCCTTATTCCGACGAAGCACTCAAGAGAGACTCCGTTGCGGTTCAGACCGGCGTTGCTCGTCTTGGTGCGTCCCTTTTCGATCAGGTAAATGCAGACCTTTACGGTGAAATGGCGAAGGCATCCCGTGCCGTAGTCTCAACCGCACCCGACTTCAACGCTTTTGTCGACGCAGCTGCTGCAATCGACTTCAGCGACGGAAACGAGACCGCAAGAGAGTATCAGGGAAGAACCATTCCTACCCTTTGGGCTATCATGGATCCCAAGAGCCTTGCCGCAGCTCGTAAAGCTATGGCAGCTCAGATCGTATATGATCCCACTCTTGCATGGGCACAGGGCTATGTCGGAACCGTAGCCGGAATCGCACTCTTCGTTAAGAAGAATGCCACCGAGAAGATGATCTACGTCGGAACCGACAAGGCTGTAACCATCTTCAACAAGACCGGCGTTGAGACCGAGATCGCTGCAAGAGGAAAGGAAGAGGCTAACAAGAGACAGAACAACCTCTTCGCAAGAAAGTATTACATCGCAGCTCTTACTCACGACGATCAGATCGTACAGCTTGCTCTTACTGGAGCATCCGTACACAAGATCGACATTGCTGCCGGTGACGGAACCACCGTTGCATTCACCCTTTCGGAGACTCCTTCCGATACTCCCGTGGTATCAGTAAACGGCGAGGTACTTTCTACTGGATATTCCATTTCCAGCAAGACCCTCACCTTCACCACTGCACCCGCAGTTGACGACGTGATCGTAGTTGATTATCACTACACCGCATCATAAGGAGAGATGGCATGACACAGGCGGATAAGTTGACAATGTTACAGCAGATTTGTGGCGATCCCGAGGCTGATTCCGCCATGTTATCCACTTACCTTGACCTTGCGGCTGATATCGTAGTTCACAGGGCTTATCCCTTCCTCACCAGCTATGTTTTTGCTGAAGTGCCGGAAAGGTATGCAACCGTTCAGGTGCAGATAGCAAACGAGCTTTATCTGCACCGTGGAGCGGAGGGCGAGAAAGACCACTCCGAAAACGGAGTTAAAAGAACCTATGAGAACGGCTATGTATCAGATAGTCTCCTCAAAAAGATCGTTCCGTATGCACGGGTAATAGGAGAACTCATACCTGAGACGGTTACTGTCAACGCCAAAGCGGAGACGACCATCAACACAGGAAAAACTGAGCTTATCTTAAACTTCACAGAGGTTATCTGTACCGATAAAAGCGTGCGGACGGTCTATGAGGGCTACACTTACACATCCAGCGATGAGAATGTCGCAACGGTCGCAGACGGAGTGATAACCGCAATAGCGGCGGGAACCGCAACGATCACAGTAACAGGGAAAAGGTCTCATGAGACCGCATCCCTTGAAATCACGGTGGTATAATGAGAACACTTGACTATAACAAAAGAACATTTTACTACTGCTTATACAATGCCAAGACGAAGATTTATGACGCAGATGGCAATTTTACCGGCGAATACACTTCGGGCTACTCCGAAGCCGTTGCAGTCAAGGGGAATATATCCGCAGCGTCGGGATCTGCCGACATGGAGCAATTCGGAACTGATATAGCCTATGACAAGGTTATTGTTCTTCAGGGTACGAATTGGGAAATTGATGAGCATTCAGTGCTGTTCATAGATGTTGAGCCGAGTTATGAGGATGAAGAGACCCACTCCAATCCGAAGTACAATTATATCGTCACAAGAGTTGCAAAATCTTTAAATCATACCACACTTGCAATCAAACGGGTCGAACAATGAAAATTACCGGGTGCGACAAACTCATAGCAAGACTTAACAAGGCGACTACAGACCTTGAAAAGTTCGAATATAGAGGAGCGTTGCACAATTACCTTGAATCCACATGGAGAGTCGGCTACGAAGAGGCGAAATACCGTTATGACACGGCTACAACCCTTGAAGGAGAACCCGCAAATGAGGACACAGAGGTAATTGATCCCGCTAGATGGTACAAGGATGGTCTTGAACTTGTTGCGACAGGATCTAAGATAGCATTTCTTGAGTTCGGAACGGGTCTTAATATGGATTATGAAAACCCCTACGCAAGCAAGTTTGGATTCTATCCAAGTTCTTATTCAGGAGGCCCCGGCAAAGGATTCTTGGTTCCCCCGAAGTTAAATCACTTTCACGGTGCATGGCCGCACGAAAGAAAACTGCTTTGGGGTCAAAACCCGGCAAGAGGTATGTATAACGCATTCAAAGCCATGGATCTTTATGTGAGAACCACCCCATTGAGGATATTCAAATGACAGATATTGAAAATATCATCATCAACCGAATAGATACAGTTCTTGAGAATGCCGGATATCATGACATATTAATGTCTGACTATGAGAACGTTCCTTCGGAATTTCCTTGTGTGGTCTTTGAGCAGTCTGATGGTTACGAACGTGCAGAGTATCACAATTCAAGCCGAGAAAATAATGTCGACGTAATTGTTTTCGAGGCGGATATTTACTCAAACAAGAAAAACGGTGCAAAGTCCGAGTGTAAAGCGATTGCACAGGTCATAGATACCGAAATGGCATCTCTCGGCTTTTCCCGGACAGCAAATCAACCGTTGAAGCCTACATCCAATATGTATAGAGCAAGGCGACTTGTTAGATACAGAGCAAATGTAGATTCAAATAAATACATTTACCACATTTAAGGAGGTATTAATATGGCAGTTTTAACCGCTGGATGCTTTCTGATGATAGGAAACTCAAACGGCATTGACGCATTCACAGGCGACGGCACAACCACGTCATTCACCCTTTCCGGCACTCCCGCTGGCTCTGTAGCAGTCACCGTGGATGGAACCGTTATGACTACTGGATTCAGCGTAAGCGGAAAGAATCTTACTTTCGACACCGCACCCGCAAACAACGCAGCTATCGTAGCAACCTACGATGTTTCTGATCTCACTTACTCAAAGCTCTGCGATATCTCGAATTTCCCTGATATGGCACAGGCTCCCAATGCTATCGACGTAACCACTCTTTCAAACTGGGCTCACGTCTACATTCCCGCTCTTATCGACAACGGCGGAAACCTTGAGTTCAGTGGATTCCTCGATCAGACCACCCTTCCCCTTGTTGCACAGGGAACCAGCGATGTTGAGAACCTTGCATTTTGGGTTGGCGGTCAGAAGTCCGGAAACACCATCACCCCTACCGGATCAATCCTCAAGATTGCATTCAAGGGACGCTACACCGCAGTTCTTGGCGGCGGCGGAACCGATGAAGCTATCCCTGTTACTATCGCAGTAACACCCGAGACCGTTCCTGTATATACTGCTGGTGCGATGAACACCGAGGCAACTTCAGGATCATAATATGAATTAATACGAGGAGGAACAAATTTATGGCAATTTCATTCGAGAACAAAGGAACACAGTACACACTTGAGTTCACAAGGGACTCAGTAAAGCAGATGGAAAGAGTCGGCTTTAGCGTATCTATGGCTGAAAACATGCCTGTTACTGCTATGCAGACTCTTTTCAAAGGCGCTTTTATCGCGCATCACCCCCGTATTTCACAGGCTACGATTGATGAAATATGGGATAACCTCGGAAACAAGGACGGCCTTTTTGATGCCCTTCTCGATCTCTACAATGAGCCTGTTGAGGCACTTATGAAGGAGCCTGAAGAGGGAAAAAAGATCGAGTGGAAGGTAGTGTAGGCGAACCTTCCACGAAGTCTTATACCGAGATATTCAATGAGGCATTCCCTTATTATCTATCAATCGGTATGTCCTACGAATTGTATTGGTATGGCGAGCCAAACCTTGTAAAAGCCTATCGTGAGGCTGATGAATTGCGGGTAGACCGCATGAATTACGAGGCATGGTTACAAGGCTTATATGTTTATCAAGCCGTAGGCGCTTTATATCCGGTCTTTAATCCGTTCTCAAAGCAGAAAAAAGCCGAGGAATACCTTAAAGAGCCTATCGTCATTACCGAGAGGGCAAGGAATCAAAAGGCTATGGAAGAAGGCAATAAGATGGCTAACTTCCTGAAAGCATGGGCAGATGCCCTGAAAGATAAAGGTATTAAAAATGGCGGAAGTTGATTCCTTAACAATACGAATAAACGCCGAAACCGGTTCAGCCGTAGCTCAGCTCAAGCAGATCACGTCTCTTGTTGAAAAGCTGAATGCGGCTGCAAGCGATAGCAAGTGGAAATCATTTGCTAATTCGCTATCCCGTGTCGGCGACGCATCTAAAAATTTGGGGAAACTTACGGGCGCTCTGAAGTCAATTCAGAACACTCAGGTTTCCCCTAAACTTAAAGAGAACCTTGATAAGATAGCTGACGCTTCCGCAAGGCTGTCAGGTGTCGGAAAAGGTGTGTCTCAGTTTGGCTCAGGGCTTACCCGAATAGCTAAACTGAGCGAAAACGCTGATAAGCTCGGTGAAAATCTCCGCCGAGTTTCTTCGCATGTCATAGACTTTTCACGCTCTATATCGAAACTTATCCCCGATGATTTTGGAAATAAAGCCATAACCTTGTCAAAGCTGGCCTCGGCTCTTAAAAGTTTCTCAAAGATCGGTGAAGATACCGACCTTAAGACGAAATTTGCGGGCGTGGCTGATGCTGTTGGCTTGTTTGCTAAGAGACTGAACGAAGCCGTATCTGACGACATGCTTACCCGACTTGAGAGAATAGCGGGATCACTGTCTCAGATAGCCGCTTTTGCAAATAAAGCCGGAAAATCTTTAAAGGCTTTGCAGAAGGCAAGCCAGTCTCAAAACGACAATCAGGCTCAGTCACTTGCTAAGAAATGGCAGATGGTTGTAAAAGCCGTAGAAGCCGTAAATAAGGCCATTTCCGAAATGGGTAGAGATTTATACTCTGCTCTTGATTCAACGGGCATAATAGGCGATTTGGACGGCATGACGGGCGCGATAGCAAAGAACATTCCCGTCCTCGGTGAGTTGACCGCGGCTTGGAGAAGCGCGGCGTCACAGATTAAGAGCATCGTTCTGTCAAATGCAAGCGTAGTGGATAAAGCCGCTAATCTGATGCTTGTAAGAGTTTCACTCATTGTCAGAACACTTTATAGCCTTGTAAAGATGCCTTTCGGCTCAACATCCACCGGAATTACCAAAGGCATTGTAAAAGGGCTTATTTCCCCTTTCAGAAACCTTGCGAGTGCAATCACAGACCTGTCAAAAAGGTGGAATAAGTTTACATCGTCCCTTGGAAGAATAGCTATATATAGGCTTATTCGTTCGGCTTTAAAGGAAATCTCAAAAGCGATCAAAGAAGGCGTGCAGAACCTTTATCAGTGGGGACAGGCTTGGCAGAATACATATTCTTCAGCAGCTAAGTTTGTCGATTCCATGGATAAACTTTCTACGGCTTTCCTTTACCTGAAGAACTCTATCGGTGCGGCTGTATCGCCTCTTATCGACATGGTTGCTCCGATAATTGACGCTCTTGTGGATAGGTTCGTTGCTCTTACTAATGCAATCAATCAGGCACTTGCGGCACTCTCGGGCGCCGGTGTATGGAGAAGGGCATTAAAGTATCAGTACACCTACGCTGAAGCCGCCGGAATGACGACAAAAGCCCTCAAGAGAACCGTTCTTGCTTTCGATGAACTCAACAAGCTCGATGATAAGAACAAGGGTGGCTCAGGTGACAATCTTGACTATTCCAAAATGTTTGAGGAAGCCCCTGTCGACGATTGGCTTGCTAAGATTCTCGAATCCTCAAGTTGGAGGCTCCTCGGAACCGGAATAGCCGGAAAGATCAACGAAGCCCTTGCAAATATCAACTGGGATAGCATACAGTCCACCGCAAGAATTTGGGCGAGACGTTTCGGCTCACTCTTAGATGGCGTATTGATGGGTATTAGTATGCCTCTCCTCGGAAAGTCTATCGCTGAGGGGATTAACACTATCGCTCTTTCAATCAACACATTCTTTAAAGAGTTCCATTTCGTACAGTTGGGCCAGCACTTAGCCGACGGCTTTGAGTCCATGGTAAACAACATGGATTGGGGCTCAATCGGGCGTGCTATGACTCAGAAATGGAGAGCACTGTTCGAGCTGGTAATCGGTTTTCAGGATGTAGACCTCACGGGCCTTGGAGCCGGAATTGCGGAATTGTACGCTGAGGCTATCGAAAATCTGCCCGTAAAAGACTTAGTTGACGCTTTCAAAAAGCTCATTCCTAAGATCGGCAAAGAGCTTGGAATCGCCATAGGCGGAATGATAGAGGAAGCCAACAGTATAGTCAGTGGAATAGACGCATCCGGCTTAGGTGTAGCGTTTAGTAAAGCCATTGATAATATGCTTGAAGGTATTGATCCCAAAGAAGCCGGAATATTCCTATCAAACGGCCTCAAGAAGATCATCGAATTTTCAGCCGGTGCATTAAAGACCTTGAATTGGAGCAAAGTAACCTCATGGGTAAGCGATGCGATAATTTCAATCTTTGATAACATCGACCTGAAACAAGGCGTGCAGAATGCCGTTGATATTGCGACAAAAATCGTTGATTTACTTACCACAGTTGTCAAGGCAATCCCTTGGAAAGAGGTTGGCGACGCTATTGCTGAGGCAGACACTACCGAGCTTAAGAACGGCATCAAAGGATTGTTTAAAGCCGCAACTGACGGTCTTGAAAAATCAGGTTTCATGGATGAGATTGCAGTAGGCATCGCCTCATACTTTGCACTGAAGATCGGTGGTGCTATTGCGAAAGCTGTTCCCTCTATGCTTACAGCGAAAGCGATATTCGGTGGCTCTGCGGGCGCAAGTGCGTCAACGGGCGCTGCAAGCGCCGGAACTGCCATCGGAACCTCTATCGGAACCTCAATAATTGCCGGAATTGCAGCTGCCCTTGACGGTGGCATCGTCGGAAAGTTGATAGATAACTACATCATCGGGCCTATTCTTGAAAAGCTCGGCTCAGACTCAGCCGATTGGTACAAGAATTTCCACTGGTTCGGTGAGGGCGGATTCTTCAGAGAACTGTTCGACTTCAATTCATTAAATGAGGCAATCGAGGTATACAAAGGTGCCTTTGGTTTAATGTATGAGGACGCAAAAACCAACTTTGAGAACATGAAACTTGCCATATCCTCAATATGGACTTCCATAAAAGACGAGGTTATAGGCGGTGCTCTCGGTGGAATAATAACCAAAATCCGTAGCATTGATATTGCCGGCGCTTGGAATACAGTCCTGAACAAGCTGAAATCGTCCACTAATACCATTTTGGATAGCATTCAGGATAAGTTCAAAGTTACATTTAGTGCTTTGCTGGGCGGAATAGCTCAGCTTGGTGACGAAGCTGGAAAGCTAGGCAAAGCAGCTGCAACAGGCCCGAGAAGAGCCGAGCCCCGTATCAATATGAGAGCATCCGGCGGAACGGTTGATAAAGGTGACTTGTTTATAGCCGGTGAAGCTGGCCCCGAGATCGTAACAAGTTTCGGCGGTGAGTCAACTGTAATGAACATGGATCAGATAATCTCAACCATCGCACAGAGCGTAGCCCTTGCAAACGGCGGAGATATCACAATTCCCGTCATTCTTGACGGTGGTATGCTCGACAAGGTAATTGTAACGGCTCAACAGAGACAGAATTTAAGGAGTGGACGATAATGAGTGTAGATATATCAAAGTATCTGTTCCACCTCGGAAATATCGACATTCAGCCTAAAGTCAGCGGATTGAAATGGTCTATAATGTCAATTCAGTCTGCTGATTCGGGCAGAGCCGAGGACGGAACCATGATAGCTACATTGGTTGCGAGAAAAAGAAAACTTGAGGTTTCATACGCTAATCTTACGCCCACACAGGCAAAAGCAATCCTGAGTGTAGTGTGTGGCGATATGTTCTTTAATGTTACATATTATGATTTTTTGTCCGGCGAACAAGAAACACGCACATTCTATGTTGGCGACAGAAGCGGAAATTGGTATAATTTCAACATAGAACGTGGAATTGAAAACTTACAGTTTAACCTTATCGAACAATAATGTATAGTGCATCAGCAACCTTCAACACTTTAATAAAAAAGACTGAAAGAACGTTCGCTTACTCCGGTTCAATAGAGGCGACCGGAGGGCAGTCGTACACTTACGCCGGTTCAGATCTCTGTTCGGGCAGATTGTTTCGTGCGATTAGCAACGACTCTCTTGAGATTGGCACTGTTTACGCCGCAGAGTACGACTGTGATTTAGCCCTCGGAATCAGCCGCTATGAGCTTTACAACGGCGTCATTACGCTTGATATTGAGCTTGAGGGCGCAGCTGATGTTATCCCTATGGGGGAATTTAACATATCCAAGATTAACCAAACCGCCGATAGGCTTCAAATCAAGTCCTACGACAATATGGTTAAGTTTAATAAGTCCTTCTCTAAGGCGTCTGACAATGCGATACGCACTCCTTATGTTTGGCTTGATACCATGTGTACCGCGTGCGGCGTCGTTCTCGGATCAACCCCCGCAGAGATAAAAGCCCTCCCCAATGGTACGCGATTGACCGCATTTGCAGACGTGGTGACTGATGTTGAAACATGGCGCGATGTACTGCATTATCTCGCTGTATATTTAGCGTCATACGCTTATATCGGTCGTGATGGCAAGCTGTACCTGTCAAAATATAAGGGGGTTTCAAGCGACACGATCCCCGCATCTTTCCGCTACGCTTCAGAGCTCTCAGACTTCCGCACTACTTACGACGGCTTATATGCAGTCTATAAGGCTGAGGGTATGCAAGAATACGTCAGCAACACCAATAGCGGCGGACTTGTTCTTGATATAGGCATAAACCCTTTCTTACAGTTTACTAACGCGCAGAGCAGAATAAGCGCATTACAGGAAATAATCGACGCCTTTGACGGCATTTATTACGTTCCCTACTCCTCAACCGTCCCCATGAATCCGCTTTATGACGTGGGCGACGTAATAACCTTTACCGGAAATCAAGCCGATGCTTATGACTACGGAGCAATAACCGAAATAGACCTTACAATCGGTAGTTCCATGAGAGTCACTTGTGCCGGAGATAACCCTAGACTTGCGGCAGCACAAGACAGATTTTCTAAGTCTGTCGAGGGTCTTTCAAGCGAATACTCCAACGGACAGGAGATCGGCGGTAAGAATTATTGGAAGTTGATTAGCAACAACACCTCCGATATAGAGGCGACTTCATCAAAAACACAAGTCGCGGAGATCGAGTGGAACCAAATCACAGACGTACAAAAAATCGGAATGATGTATACATGTACGGCTATCGTGTCGGCTACGGCGACCGTTCAGCTTGAATTGAGTGTAGACGACGAAGCCAACTATACATTTGTTTCCGACGAAGAAAAACTGCTGTTAGGCAAGCGCATAATAAGCGCAACTTGCGGTTTCCAAGTAGAGGGCAAGGGACAACATACAGCAAAGGCCTATATGACCGTAACGGACAGCCCTCTTTTGTGGGGTGATTTAGCATGAGCATAACTGTTGGAGCAAACAAGTCAAAATTCGTGATATTTGGTAGCGGCTACGACAATGTGAGAGCCGATTCCGGCGATGGCATGACCTCATTCATGTATAGCTGCGACTATGCGGCTTTTGACGCTACGGGTCAGTATCTTTGGGTAGTCACGAAGCAAGGTGAAATTGCAGATCAAAAGATAAGAAAACTCGATACTACCACATGGGAAGAAGTACCCCATGCTTTCGAGAATATGGATGTGCATAGTGCATCGACTGCGGGAATGCTTACTTACGTCGAAAGCGAGGGCAGCAATCTCGGCATTATGGTGCTTGATGATGGTGTTCATGCTGTTGTATTTGATTTAACCACAGACGAAATATATTGCGAGGTTGCGGGCAATCTTTGGAACATGGTCGGGTATTATCTCCATGCAACCGAAGTTAATGGTATCATTCGAATTATCGGTTGCACTATGGATAACAGTATGACAACCGCGCCGTTTGCTACGATTGATATAGAAAACGAAGCCTATGCTCTTAACAGTCAGGCGGGCGGTTGGACTATATCGGGCTTTTACAACGATACGGATATTACATTTGCAAACAGAAACTATGGAGATAGAAAAGCTCTTTGGGGTGCAACCATAAACGACGGGGCGGGTCTTACCCAATTATGGGGTGACTACTCGATATACAACGAGGACATAACACTTGACTCTTTCGCAAGGGATAACAACCTGTACTTCCCGACAAAGATAAACGGTATATGGCAGTTTGGTAAATATCCTATACCACCCGATTTAGACACACCTTCACCGATCGGGGCAATCGGCATTAATGCCAATACGATAGTTTCTCCCCCTGTCTACACAAGAGGTAAGACATGGGCCTCGTTCTTAATGAGTGACGATTCCCTTGCGGTAACAGACTTCACAAACTACGGAATACTCTACACAGGCGACTCTCCCAAACTTACTCCTATTGCCATGAGTGACCCTTTGATGGTATGTGCGGGTAGTGATGGCTATACATATCTTGCGAGGTATAAATAATGGCAACCTTAACACCCAATTTTGGATTAATCGTACCCGAAGCAACCGATACCGTTGCACAGGTAAGAGCCGACTACGCAAGTAACCTCAATACGATAGACGAAAACCTCGGCGGTGGCGGTGGTGGCGGGGGTGGTGGTGGTAATGTCTATGGTACTTTCATAGATACTAATCACGTCATACAAGCCTCAACAATGTATCAAGCAGATTTAACTTATGTTGCTACTGAGGATTGTGTTGTATTTTGTGAGATAGTTGCGGCTTCGAACAATTCAGCGTACATCGCAATAGATGGAAAAAACGTTGAATATCTGTATTCTGAGGGTGGAAAACAGAGCCGCAAGCCGTCTGTATTTCTCCGCAAAGGGCAGACTTTAACGGCACATAGTTCTGTAAGTGATTGGAATGCCTATTATACCGTCTATGGACTTATTCAAGGCACAGAAAGCATATTTACACCTATAATCTATTCCGACAATGAGCGAATGATTGGAATATGGCGAGATAATAAACCTCTGTATCAGAGAAGTTTCGCTTTCACGATAAGCGTAACAAGTGGGCAGACAGCCACGATTGCGACATTGACTGACTATGAAAATATCATTTCGCTGGATGGATGGTTTAACGAAAACAATGTTTTTTATAGTTTGAACGATTATTCGGCAAGACTAACAGTCAATGCAAGCGGTCAGTTGCAATTTAGATGTGCCTCGGGTTCATCGTGGAACGGTAGCGGATATATAACAGTTCGATATACCAAAACCACAGACGTAGCGGGTTCGGGCAATTGGAATACTGACGGAGTACCAACCGTTCATTATTCAACGTCCGAGCAAGTCATTGGAACGTGGATTGATGGAAAGCCTTTGTATCAGATAACCGCAGATTTCGGTGCAGAAATCACCGTAAATTCAAATACGTGGACTAACACAACAATCCCAACAACAGACAAAAAAGCAATTATAAGTGCTGTTGGAACGAATGGCTCGGGAACGTGTTGGAACTTCATATCAGCGAATTGTGATAGCGGTTCGTATGTGCAAGTTTATCACACAAGAAGTGCGGCGATTACGCTTCAAACAATGACAATACAGTACACCAAAACCACAGATTAAAAGGAGAACCGAGCATGAATTTACTTATCATTCAGACCTTAAATGACAGAACCGTTGCAAGAAATTTTATCAGTTTCACAGAGGGCACCGAAGTTGAAAACGAAAATGCGGCGATGTCGAGATTGTACTCCGAGTGTGCTTATGCGGCCTCACCCGACACGCCCATTTGTAAAATCGTTGCGGAAATCATAAGCGACGAGGGACACGTCAAGAGATGCGAGAGATGGGGAAGTTTACCGCCTGTTGAAACTGACGACAGTGATAAGCAACCCAACAACGCTGAGGAGGGTGATAAATGAAATACGGAATAGACGTTTCACGATGGCAAAAGGGATTTGATTTGAAAAAGGCATGGAATGAGGGTTTCTCTTATGTTATTATAAAGGCGGGCGGAGCCGATACTTCTAGCAAAACCCCGTATAAGGATTCTCAGTTTGATGCTTTTTACACTCAGGCGAGAGCTGGGGCATGGAAAATCGGAGCATACTTTTTCGGAAACGCATTCAGTAAAGCCGATGCGATCAAAGAAGCCAACGCCTTTATATCGTATCTTCAGGGTAAAGCCATAACTCATGTTTACTATGACGTTGAAGGGGCCATGCTCAATCAGGGATTTACCCACTTGACTGAGATCATCCAAACCTTCTGTCAGACCATGATAAATGCTGGATATGCTTGCGGCATATATACTAGCGAAAGCCATTTCAATTCAAGGTTCAACGACAATGCGGTTGCGATTTATCCGCACTGGGTCGCAAGGTACTCAAGTAAGCCGCCCAAACTGAAGAGCATCGCACCGATTGAAATATGGCAATATGGCGGGTCTGTAAACTACATCCGTGATCCTAAGATTGCCGGAACAACCGTCGATCAGGATCAGATAAACATTGAGTGGACGGATCAGGTCGGACTTCCGAAACAGGAAGTCATTGTTCCTGTCGAGACTGAAAAGACGGTCGATCAGTTAGCCAATGAGGTTCTTGCCGGACTCTACGGCAACGGAATCCAAAGAAAAATGAATCTCGGCAGCCGATATGCAGAGGTTCAGAAAAGGGTTGACGAGATTGTGGCTCAGAGAAAAGAGACGGGCAAGCCGTATGTAGTGACTGAAAAAGACACCCAAAAGACCATTCTCGGCATCACTGTAAAGAGGAACGATACTCTTTCACAGATTGCCAAGAGATACGGCACCACTGTTGATGCTCTTGTAAAGGCAAACAACATCAAAGATAAAAACAAAATATATGTAGGACAGTACATTGTAATTGCATGAGGGTGAGCCATGAGCAGCGAAAACGAATTTCTTTTAAAATCAGTACATGAGGAGTTTGCAAAGCGTATGGAGGAGGAAGATAATCGGCAGAATCACAGGATTACAAAACTTGAGTTAGCCATCGAGTCTATTTCATCCATCGCCACGTCTGTTGAAAGGCTTGCTACCAACATGGAGCACATGGTTAGAGAGCAGGCAAGACAAGGCGAAAACCTGAGCAATCAGAGCGAGAGGATCAGTAAATTGGAATCTCGTGATGGTGAAATGTGGCGGAAGGTAGTGTCTCACATTATTATTTCTGCCATATCCATTATAATCGGTTATTTTGCATGTAAATTTGGTTTGCAGTAAAGGAGGGTAAACATGGATTTTAACATTTTTGGCATTCTTGCAATACCGGCGCTTGTGGTTATCTGCTATCTGATCGGCGAAGCTGCGAAAGCGTCCCCCATTGATAACAAATGGATTCCTATTATCACTGGAGCAGCTGGCGGTGTCCTCGGGGTTATCGCATACATAATCAAGATGCCCGCCATGTATGCAGAGGATATTTTGACAGCCATTTCAGCCGGCATTGTTTCAGGACTTGCCGCAACTGGAATTAATCAGATTTATAAGCTGTTCAAAGGCAAAGACAATGGATGATAAAGAAATCGCTTATATCCCGTATTATGTAGCCGAGGGAATGAATGATCGGCTTTCAAAGACCAACAAGAGGCTATGGATTTTGTGTATACTGCTCATAGTCTTGCTTGTGGGAACCAACGCCATGTGGATATGGTATGAAAACCAGTGGGAATACTACGAGCAAGAGGTTGAACAGGAAATTGAGGCCGAGGGTGATTTTACCGTCATAGGTATAGGAGATTATCATGGCAAGAGTGACACAGAGAGTGAGGACGAGACGCAGAACGAGACGGGTGGGCGGTAATTCCGGCTATCACACTTGCCCTCATTGTAAAGGGACAGGACGTGTGCGGAACGTTGGCCGTGGAGCAAAAAAATGATCCCTGAGAATGTTTCAAAGTCAGAATTGGACTCACTGATTGAAGAATGGATCATTGGCAAGAATGCAGAACGGGATAGAGCCATACTACGCAGAAGATTGTTCGACGGCATCACCTTTGAAAAATTAAGTGAGGAATTTGGCTTATCAGTCCGGCAAACTAAAGTCATTGTCTACAAATGCGAGGAAAAGATTTTTAAGCATCTATAATCACATAATTTACACGAAAAATGCACTTTCACAACATTGTGAGGGTGCATTTTTAATTCTGTAATTTAATGCAAGGAGACAAGAAAATGTGGATTCATTACAACCCAAACCCAACAGGAAGAAGCGTAGACGATTGCGCTATTAGAGCCGTTTCAAAGGCACTTGATATCGAATGGGAAGACGCCTACGTTGAGATATGCTCAAACGGCCTTGCCATGGGCGATATGCCTCATGCGGATTCTGTTTGGGGATCTGTTCTTCGTGGGAGAGGTTTCTATCGTAAAACCATTCCCAACTTATGCCCGAACTGTTACACAATAAGCGATTTCTGCCGAGATAATCCTAAAGGGATATTTGTTTTAGGCACCGGAACTCATGTTGTTTGTGTAATAGATGGCGATTGGTATGATTCATGGGACAGCGGACGTGAGATACCTATGTATACATGGTATAGAAAGGAGTAGATCATGGCTTTTTATAATTCATATCCATACCCTCAGCAGTATGGCTATCAACCTCAGCAGCCTCAGATGGGCCAGCAGATTCCTCAGATGGCTCAAATGCCTCAGCAACCCACTCAGCAGATTCAGAACGGCGGATTCTTGACGGCCCCGAATGAAGAATATGTCCGCACATATCCGGTCGCTCTCGGAAATTGTGTGACTTTCAAGATTGAGGGTAAGCCGTATGTCATGGAAAAATCAATGGGCTTTTCTCAGTTGGATTCACCCAAAATCGAAAAGTATAGGCTTGTCAAAGAGGAACCCGAGGAACCCTCAAATTCACCCGAGGACGATAGAAACGACAGCAAGGCAATAAACGATACCCTTGAGGGTTTAATAAGCGAAATTGAGGCGATTAAAGCCGATGTAAAAGCGATTAAAGAAAAGCTCAAGAGTATAACCAAACCTGTCACTAAGAAAGCACCAAAGGACGAGGACGACGATGATGAATGATATCTTTTCAATATATCAGCAGTTTCGGCAAAACCCATTACAAATGCTGTCGAGGCGGTTCAATATCCCGAATAACGTGGATATGAATGACCCGAGCAGTATTCTTCAGTATCTTATCAATACAAATCAGGTTTCTCAGCAGCAGATCAATCAGGTCATGAGCATGAGAAACAATCCCATGATACAGCAACTTATGAGAAAGTAAGGCAGACGTGCCTTATATACGGACTACACAGCGTACGAGTGTATTCCCTAACCTAACAAAAGTTATAGGAGGTAAAATTATGGCTTTAACAGACGAAAACGGCGGAATTGGCGCAACTATGCTTGTTTCTCCTACCGGTGGAAACGGTGGAGGATTCGGAAACGCATTCGGCGGCGATTGGGCTTGGATCCTTTTGCTGCTTCTTCTCGGATGGGGCAACAATGGATGGGGCGGAAACGGCGGCTTCGGCGGCGGTTTTGGTGGCGACTATCCTTGGCTTGCAAACGGACAGCAGAACATCATGACCAACACCAACAATGGTTTCAGGGATGCGATGATTAACGACGGCATCACTGGAATCCGTGACGGCATTTCCAGTCTTTCAACCCAGCTTTGCAACTGCTGTTCCGATACTCAGATGGCTCTTGCCAACGGCTTTGCCGGGGTAGAACAGGGTGCTAACGCACGTCAGATCGCCAATATGCAGACCGCATTTGCCGGACAGACCGCGATGAATCAGGGCTTCAACTCTGTTCAGTCTCAGCTTGCTCAGTGCTTGAAGAAAATCTTTAATAAAGCCAAAAAGATTTTCGGTTTCACAAATTTTGAAGCAGTAGGCACTTACGCATAGTAATATGCGCTGGCAATCGGGTGAACTTCTGGAAACCTAAACATATTGTTTTCACATCAAAGCTATGTTATAATAGCACATATCATAGTATGGAGGTGTGAATATGTTTTACGTTTATGAGTGGTTTATTAAAGAAACAGATGAAATAATCTATGTAGGAAAAGGTTGCAATAATCGTTACAAAGTACGAAAGCATAACAGATTTTTTAATGATATGATTAAAAGATTTGATTGTGATAGTAGGATAATCAAGTATTTTGAAAATGAACAGGATGCTTTTGATTATGAATATTTGAGGGTACATGAGTTAAAAGAAATAGGACAATGTGTCTGCAATATCTACGAAGGTGGAACTGGTGGAGTGAAATCTTGGTGGACAGACGAGTTAAGAAAACGATATTCTGAAAAGAATGTAATGAAGTCCGAAAACCAAAGAAAGCGAATGAGGGCTTCTAATCCTATGAGCAATCCTAAAATTGCAGAAAAAACAAACGGTCAGAAAAGACGAAAAGTAACGATAGGCAACACTACATATAATTCCATCAAGGAAGCGAAAGAGAAGTTAGGTATCTCTTATAGCAATATTCTTACATGGAGCAAAAAAGGAAAAACTCCAAATGGAGAAATCTGTTCCATAGAACCTCAAAAACAATACAAACATAGAAATATGCATGGCAATCAGAAACCAAGCCGTGGGAACGTCGATGAAAGTACCACGGAAGGCTCAACGACTAATGGGTGAGGACGACTACCAATAATCCCGACACGAGTGCCCGACCCCTACTCTTTATGAGAGGGTGAAGATATAGTCTGAACTTATGGGAAACTATAAGAAGTATAGGATAAAGAGCCTATGCGATAACAAAATGGCTGCGATAACAGACTTGCTACCTGTCAGACTCAGAACATCGTTCAGAACGAGGCTAATGCTACAAGATTTGCCGATGCTAATAACACTCGTGATATCATCGACTCTCAGACTCGTGGAACTCAGGCTATCCTCGATAAGCTCTGCTCTCTTGAGCTGGATGCAAAGAACGATACCATCGCACAGCTCCGCCAGCAGCTTAACATGGCTACCCTTCGTGAGTCTCAGACCGCACAGAATGCGTTTATCGCTCAGGGATTCAGCGATGAAGTCGATCAGCTCTATAACAGACTTTCTAACTGCCCCGTTCCTTCAACCCCTGTCTATGGCAGAACCCCTATCTTTACCTGTAACAACGGCTGCGGCTGTGGTTGCGGAATGTAAAGGAGGTAGACTATGGCAGAGTTTACTAAGAACGAGGTTCAGACCGTCAATCCTAATCAGCCCGTGACTCTTGATACGACCATCGGCTGCAATAAAGGATATGTATACCACCGTAACGGTAGTGGTATTGTAACTCTCCGTGGCGTTACTAATAATTGCTTTGCGAGATATCAGGTTACGTTTAATGGCAACATTGCCGTCCCTTCAACCGGGACAGCAGGCCCCATCGCTATTGCGATAGCCCTTGATGGCGAACCTATTCTTACGAGTAGGGCAGTCGTCACACCCGCAGCGGTAGCGACTGATCCGCCCACTACGGCGAATTTCTTCAATGTAACCAGCACGGCTATAATCGACGTTCCTAAAGGATGTTGCTTCAATGTAAGCGTGGAAAATGTTTCCGAGAGTGCAACTCCGGCGACAACTCCCGCACCCGCAATCCTTGTGCAGAATGCTAATATGACCGTGGCACGCATCGCATAGAAAGGAGAGAGATTATGCAGAAACTCATAGAATTTATCTGTGACGAACTGGAAGACCTTGAACGCAAGGCTGAAAAAGGCGGAAAACTCTCTATGACTGAAGTTCAGTACATGGATACCCTTGCACATGCAAAGAAAAATCTCCTTAAATCCGAGGAAATGATGGAAGGCGGATATAGCATGGATGGCTATTCCCGTGGTCGTTATTCCCGTGATAGAAGAGGCTATTCAGAAGCGAGAGGCAGAGGCAGATATGCCAAGCGTGACAGCATGGGAAGATACTCAAGAGACAGATATTCGAGAGATGGATATTCCCGTGATGGCTACAGCATGGACGATTACAGCATGGATGATGGCTACAGCATGGATGGAGATTTTCAGTCTGAGCTTGAACAGCTCATGAATGACGCTCCCAACGATCAGATCAAGCAGAAGTTACAGGCCATCGCAAACGAAATGTAGGTTGCAATCCAATTTTAGCCGTGGTAAAATACTTACGAGCAACAAATTGATCTAAAGAAGCCTACACTTACTCATTGAAAAGCCCCCGTACTTATGTGCGAGGGCTTTTTCATGTGCAAAAAAATTTGAAACTGTAAAAAATATTTGTTGACAGTGTAAAAAATGTTTGATAGTATGGTCGTGGAAAGGAGGTATGAACATGACTGACACCAACAAATTCAGAGAGGTTGTTCGTGACTCAGGCGTGCCGATGTATAAGGTTGCAGAACGACTTGGGATCACTCCGCAGAGTCTTTACAACAAGATTGGCAATGCGACCGAGTTCACTCAGAGCGAACTTGCCAAGTTTCGTGAAGCATTCCCGGAAGTGACTGACGAGCAGTTCAATCAGATTTTTTTGAAAGGAGAGTAATCAATCCAATGCGACACTTTCTTAATCACTTATTCACAATGCTTATCGGCATAGCCGTTGGAATCGCAGCTTACGGCTCTTATCAGAATCATGATTATCACATGGAAGCCGAACCACCCGCACCCGATAGAGTTATCGAGTACGTCTATATCGAGTCAGAACCCGAGATCATAACTGAATATGTTTATGTTCCTTGCGAACAGCCGTTCTTCCGCAATTTCACCGAGAGAGAGGTTTGGTGTCTGAAGGACGGAGCCATGAGAGAGGGAGAAGGTGAGTCCGTAATCGGAATGTGCTGGATCATGTATACCATGATATGCCGGGCAGAAGCATTTGGAATGAGTATTGAGGAAGTTTGGGCTTCATCCGCATTTGAATCATCCATGAGCCGTACAGGAATCACTCCGAACGAAAACTGTGAAAGAGCATTTGCTTTGATAGAGGAAGGCTGGACTCCGAGACCGTTATGGTTTAGAGCGGATCATTATCACGGATTTGAAACCCCATTATGTCAGGTTGGTAATCATTATTTTTCTGCATCAATAGAGGAGGAATGACATGGCAGAAGAGAAAAAGAAACCCAAAGAGGTTGATATCAACCCCGAAACAGCATCCGTTTTCGAGGTCTTGAACAGTCTCAACGTCAACGAGTACACCGAGAAGGTGGAAAATGAATACGGCAAGCAGATAAGTTATCTGAGCTGGGCAAGAGCGTGGGGCAATGTTCAGAAGTATTACCCGGATGCACAGTATGAGGTCGTCAAGAATGAAAATAATCTCCCTTATTTCTATGACGAGAAGACCGGGTATATGGTCTATACCCGTGTGACGATCAAAGGAGTTACCCGTGAAATGTGGCTCCCCGTCATGAACTCATCCAACAAGGCTATGAAAGCCGAACCTTATAAGTATTCCACCAAAAAGGGAGAAAGAACTGTCGACGCAGCTAATATGTTCGACATAAATAAGACGATCATGAGATGCCTTGCGAAGAATCTTGCAGTCTTCGGACTTGGATTATACATCTACTCCAAAGAGGATATCCCGGAGAGTGAGAAGGAAGAACTTAAAGCCGAGGAAGAGAGCAACCGCAAAGAAGCGGCTGAAAAGATCATCAAGGAGCGTATCAAGGAATTGAGAGGGCTTTATTCGCAGACTACCGGCAAGGATTTTGATAAGTGGTATATGCAGTCCGCCCCCGATGGGCTTACCGATAAGACTTACGCATCCATGAAAGTGACTCTTATGAATCAGATTAATAAGCAGTCAGAGAAATCCGCAGAGAAACCCGCAGAGAAAACGGCAGAGGATTCAGCCGTAGGAACTGTTAATTACACACAGGAGGAAATCCATGAATAAGAGGTCAAAGAGAAGTTTAAGAAAGTCACACATCCAGCCCCCTTTTGACATGTTTGCCGCAAGGGCAAGAGTTAAGAAGGCTAAGAAGGAGCAGACCAAGGCATTTGCCGGATTTTTGAGAGGAGGAAACAAGTAATGGGTGAGGATAAGAGAATTGTTGAGATCAATGGAGTAAAACTTGAGGTTGATATGAGATCAGCCCGCAGAATCGACGAGTTCAAAGTCGGAGATTCCGTGAAGGTTCTCGATCAGAGAGACGGTAAGTGTGATATGAGATCCGGTGTAATCACTGATTTTGCAAACTTTAAGGAACTGCCGACCATAATGGTTGCAGTTTACAAGGCGGGGAGTTACTGGGAAAAGGCCACAATAGAGTTTATCCCCTTTAATGCCATGACTAGGGACATCGAGATTGTCGGCGTAAGTGCAGAGGAGATCATCGTTTCAAGAGATACCGTGGTTCAGAAGTTTGACGACGAAATCGCAAGGAAAAGAGACGAACTTAACGACCTGATAATCAAGAGGGACACCTTCGTTAAGTATTTTGGAAAAGGTCAGGAGGTAACTCATGAATAAAATAATTCTGATGGGTAGACTTGTTCGTGATCCTGAAATTTCAAGCAGTACATCCGGCACTACATTTGCAAGGTACAGCATTGCCGTTGATCGTAGGTTCAAAAAGGAAGGTGAACCCGATGCCGACTTTTTTAACTGCACATCTTTCGGCAAACAGGCCGAGTTCGTTGAAAAATACCTGAAGAAAGGAACCAAGATTGTCCTTTCGGGTAGGCTTCAGAACAACAATTATACTAACAAAGACGGTCAGAAAATCTATGACGTAAGGATTATAGTACACGATGTTGAGTTTGCGGAGTCTAAAGGACAGCAGGCAGGAAATACCGAGGTTAGGAATAACGATGTAACAGACTTTCTTAACGTTGCCCCGGAAATTTTGGAAGAACTTCCGTTTTCGTGAAAGGAGAGCTTATGGAAAAGAGACAGTACGGCACTAATCCTATGGCAGAGAACAGACACGATTCAAATAAATCAATCGACAAGGCACGTAGATACCGCCAGATTAAGCAGATATTAAGGACCCGCAAAAGAGGATTAACCGCAAAGGAAATAGCGGTCCTTATGTATCGTAACGGATTTACCCCTAACGATGATCGTAACAACGCTGCACCCCGTCTTACCGAGTTGTGTGAAAAGGGATTCGTAGAACCCATCGGCAAGAAGTTATGTGAGTACACCGGGAAGAAAGTCACAGTGTATGCACTGAGGAAAGCGGTATGACAGGCACAGCGTTAGAGTGCATAGCGTATCTCAGCACTCAGAAAGACGGACAGACTTATGACGTAGAGATACATAAGGAAAAGCGAAGCCTTAACGCAAACGCCTTGTATCACAAGATGGTTAATCAGATAGCTAAATCATTAAGAATCTCAAATGCCGCAGCGCACAATCAGCTTTTAAGAAAGTACGGAGTCCATCAGATCATAGAGGGCGAAGAAGTATGGATAGCATTACCTGATACCCCCGAAACAGAAAAGACTGTTGAAGAAGATGAGTATAACCACTTTCAGCCGACTATGAGAAAGACCGGAAGTAAGCGTTGGTACATACTTCTGAAACCGTCACATGAGTTTGACAAAACAGAAATGAGCAGATTGATTGACGGTGCAGCAGATGAACTCAGGCAGATGGGATTAGTACCCCCGATGGATGAAGACATTCAAAGGGCATTAGAGAGGTATGAGAGGAAATGACAGAGCAGTTACTTGCCAAGATTGAGAAGTCAAAAGAGACTTTGAAACTTGCTTCTGAAATGAGTCAGCACTACTACCAAGAGCCGATAGTTATTTGCTATTCGGGCGGCAAGGACTCCGACGTAATACTCCGTCTGGCTATGGATTGCCTTGAACCCGATGAGTTTGAGGTCTTGCACAGCATAACAACGGTAGACAGCCCAATAACCAACAGATACGTCAATGAGGTATTTGCAGAGCTTAAGGACAAGGGTATCAAGTGTTCAAAATCAATCCCTGTCGGGAAAGATGGTAAGCCGACTAATATGTGGAAGTTGATACCCGAAAAGAAAATGCCCCCGACAAGGATCGTGAGATATTGCTGTCAAGTTTTGAAAGAGACTCAAACCCCGAACAGGGTCGCAATATTGGGCGTGCGGTCTGATGAGTCCTCAAAACGCAAAGGTAGAGATATCTTTGGAGTGAGGGGGGGGTCATACAGCGAAGCTACATTTTTTTCACTTGAACATACTGCCGAGGTACACCGAGAAGCACTTGAAAAAGAACAAGAGCCTAACGGGACAGTATGGGATTGTACCCTCATTAAGATCATGCGTAACCGTGATGATACAGTTGTTTCCCCGATTTACGAATGGACGGATAGTGACGTTTGGGACTATCTGACTTGGGGGGGGTGGAAGTACAACCCAATGTATGACATGGGATATCACCGAGTCGGTTGTATCGGTTGCCCCCTGGCAACGTACAAACAAAAGCTCAAAGAGTTTGCCGACTTCCCAACATACAAACAGCACTATATCAAAGCGTTTGATGAAATGCTCAAAGCAAACCCGAAAGCAAACGGCGAATGGAAATGTGGAGAGGACGTTTTCAAGTGGTGGATAGAAGAAAGTAAGCACATCACACAGGGACAAATGAGCATTACCGACTACATGAACGAGCAAACAGACGAATGGGGTTTGATCGTGAGGAAACCGAAAGGAGAAACATGACAAATAACAAAGGAGAGTGGATTCCAGTTGCAGAGTGTTTGCCCGAAAACAATGATGACGTATTAGTTTATGACGGCTCGGATATTTTTGTAGCGTGGTATAGCGGAATAGATGGTAATTGGTGTAGTGCAGATAACCGCTTTGATGAATACACTCCGATTATTGCGTGGCAGTCTTTACCCGAACCCTATAAGGAAAAAAGCGAGGTATTAAATGACAACTAAATATAAACCAAGTGCAGTACAGCACAAGTGCGAATGTTTTATCTGTCATAGGAACTACACAGCAGGGTTAGAACATCATCACATGATCCCTGGCAGGCAGAGAAAGTCTTGCGACGACAACGGCCTTTGGATTTGGTTGTGTCATGAGTGCCACAGAAAGTTGCACGACAAGGGAGAGCATGACGCAGAAATAAGAGCATTGGCACAGAGAAGTTTTATCGAGCAAATGAAAAAGAAAGGGTATCCCGAAGCCACTTGTAAGGAAGAGTGGTTCAGGATTTTCGGTAAATTTTATGAGTGATTCAGTATACTTTATTGTCCCCGGAGAAGTCGTTCCTAAGCAGCGTCCCCGATTCACACGAACAGGACACACCTACACGCCCAAGAAGACCCACGATTATGAGTCAAAGGTAAAGAGTGCATATCTTACGGAATATCCCGCAGGAATGGCATTTAAAGAGGGTCCCATCGAGATAGTCCTTAACGTGTACTTTCAGATTCCGCAGTCGTTCAGCAAGAAGAAGCAGGAAGACTTATTGCTCCATCATTATCCGACAAAGAAACCCGATTCGGACAACCTGCTTAAGTCGATTTGTGACGCACTTAACGGAGTGGCTTACACGGATGACAGTCAAATAGTTTGTGCAGTTGTGAATAAGATTTGGTCGGAGTCGTCAAAGGCAGAGATAACAATTCGTGCAGTAGAAAAGTGAGGGATATATATGAGCGCAACAATCATTACCGGAAAAGAACCCATGAAGGTATCACGGGCAGAGGGCATTTTAACCGTCATGGAAGACGAGAACAAGATTGACAAGTGGTACAAGACAGAGAAACAGACCACAGTAGTTTGGAGTTTCATGAAACAGAGTGACGCTGACCGTGCAGCTAAGTTGTTCATGAACCATATCGGATTTGAATACGTGCAGAGGCCGTAAGAAAGGAGAGAGGATGAACAAACTGTTATGGAAAGACGCAAAGATAGATAAGCCTACTAAATATGATCTTGTCCTGGTATGCACAGACAATGGCTGCGTTGTCATTGCTCAGTGGGATGGTTCAACATGGTGGGACTCAGATACCGGAGATAGCTTTGGGGGAGTTCAGCATTTCGCAGAGTTTACTTTGCCCCACGGATGGAAGATATCAGACCACTACTATGAGGGCGACGAATGAAATATGTGTGTGAGATTGAATTACCAGATAACGCAAGCATAATGACATTTCTTGACGCAATCGCTCAGGCAGGCAGAGACGAATCTAAATGGAAACGTATTCATGCCTTGCCTGAGAGGATGGCAAGAACAGATCTCACGGATAAATGTGGATCATGTAAGCACTTCTGTTTGTGGCATGACTCAGACTCAAATGGTTGTTGCAAAGCAGGCCATCCATGGGGGAAAAGGTCAAGACCGAAGTGTAAGGATTATGAAAGGAACGAGGAATGGCAGAAGTAAAAAAATACTTTTGGCTGAGGCTTAAGAGGGATTTTTTCAAGAGACACGATATACAGATTATTGAGGCAATGCCAAACGGAAAAGATTATATCCTTTTCTATCTCAAACTTTTATGTGAATCGGTGGATCATGAGGGAAATTTAAGATTTTCAGAAGACGTTCCGTATACCGTAGAAATGTTGGCTTCCATTACCGGAACAGAAAAGTCTGTTGCAGAAGACGCTTTCAAAGAGTTGGTTAGCTTGAAGCTGTTGGAAGTCAAAGAAGATGGGACTCTTTTCTTACCCAAAGTAATTGAAATGATAGGTTATGAAACTGAATGGGCGAAGAAAAAGAGAGAGTACAGGGACAATCCGAGGACAAACGAAGGACAATCCGAAGACACCGAGAGGACAAACCGAGGACAAAAAAAGACATTGTCCGATAAGAGTAAGAGAAAGAGTAAGAGTAATAGTAAGAATAATAAAGATATATATGGTGAAGCAAAAAACGTTCTTTTAACTACTGAGGAGTACCAGAAGATAAAAGACAAGGGCTTAACTGAGTTGATAGAAGAACTTTCACTGTATATGGCTTCAAAGAAAAAGACTTATGCGGATCATTACATGACGATTTTAGCATGGGGCAGACGTAGAGAGAAAGAACATAAGGACAAAGTCGTACCTCAGAATCAGTTCAATACCGGTTATGAGAGAAGCAATAACGAATACGACTACAGCAAGCTGATTAAGAATTGAGGTGGAACATGGAAGACTTTATTTATACAGATGAAGAGCATGACCGCCCGTGTGAGATATGCAGGCATTACCGGAGAGACGACAAAGGGAACCTTGCCTGCGAAAAGTGGGAGTGTGAGTTTGAAGATATCGACGAGATAAAAAAAATCACAAGAGAAAACAGCTAAGAGGGATAGAGAACATGACAAATGAGGGAATAAAAAGATTTATAGATCATCACAAAGATGAGGACGTTGATACCGGGTATGACGCAGGCAGAGTCATTAAAGACAATAACAACTTTATCGTCGGTTACGAAACGTTTGGAGCAGCGGAAACGTTCTCAATCGGTCAGCCCGTATATGACGAGGATAAAAACCTTATGGGATATCTGGGAATAGGCTTGTATGACGCATTGAATTATTCATGCAGAGAAATACGGATACCCGTTGAATATTGGGTTATATGTTTGCCAACAAGCTATTGCAAAGCTGGAAAGAAAGTCTACACATATTGGCAGACTAAGAAAGGAGAAGCATGAGCGTAACCATAGGACAGCTAACCGAAGATTTAGTCCCTTACACCGAAAAGGGAAACAAGGTAGCCAAGATCGAGATAGTACCGAGGAAGATAGTAGAGGACATCATCGCAGAGTGCGATAAGGCGAGGGCGAAGTATTTAGAATCAGATAATATATCCGAATTTATGACGGGCGAGGCTAGTTTTGCGGGAGTCATTTTGTGCAAAGCCTACGACCTGTTATCCGAGTTTGAGGGGGGTGAGTGAATGACAAAAGGAGAAATGAGATACATACTCAATGAACTCCGCATGATGTTGAACGACGGAGAACACGGAGAAGAGCAAGGAATACTTGTTGATATTATCAAGGAGTTGGATAAAGTCGAGAACAAGGGAGAGGACAGCGAGATAAACGATGTTCTTGACAGAATATCAGCCGAGATAGATACACCGAACAGAGGAACTTGTGATTACTTCATCGTAGATAGAATAGAGCAGATAATCAGCGAATATCGTGAGGGGGTGAGCGAATGACAAGAGAAGAAGCAATCAAACAGTTATCTATCAGATATCTCGGAGAGTTTGACAAGGACAGAGAAGCAAAGGATATGGCTGTATCGGCTTTAACCGAAGAACTATCCGAGGACGGAACACTAACGGTTCACGTATCAGACGGTAGCAAGGTAAAGAGAGTCTTTGTCAAGGGAGATAACATATTCGGGGGATTGTATTATCCTGATTCAGCCGGGAACAAGGGAGACACAGTTAGCCGAGTAGTGTATGAGCAGATTA
The DNA here is from genome assembly GCA_017478485.1 of Clostridiales bacterium. Classification (GTDB taxonomy): domain Bacteria; phylum Bacillota; class Clostridia; order Saccharofermentanales; family Saccharofermentanaceae; genus Saccharofermentans. The sequence continues at coordinate 32,358 of JAFVDI010000001.1, forward strand.
AGTGGGAGCGAGACCTCGCCATTCAGCAATTAAAAGACTTGGGATATTTTTTAGGAGAAAAGTCCAAAGATAACAAGGTAGAATGGATTCCTTTTTCCGAGGAACTCCCGCCAAAGGGCAAAAAGGTTCATGTATCAACCTTTGGGATAGTGACAATCGGCGAAAGAACGAGCGAAGCGAACGAAGCATTAAGACTGTCGATATTTGACCCGATGAATAATACGTACAAGAACGTTGATCCTTATTCGTATCATATAACACGTTGGCAACCTTTCCCCGACCCTATAAAGGAGGAAAACTAAAGATGGTATACAGATATAACGATCAGAGTATCGGTGTCGGCAACTTGCCGAACTGTAAGAAAAAATGCTTATACATCGGACATGGTTGTTGTATTCGCAAGGTTGCGACATTTTCCAACGATGAAGAAGCGGAAAACTTTGAAAGAACACTACAATACTTCCTCGGATTAGAGGATAGGGATATTCCCAAAAGGGGGAAAGGGGAAACATGAAAGACCTTGAAAAACTGATAGATGGTATATGCTCGGCTGAATATACATGGAACATGGACGGAAAAACACATAGTTCACGGGTTTGCTCTTTATACGATGATGATAACAAAAGAGGGGCAATCGCTAAAGCTGTGTATGAATGGGCGAGCGAACAGCTTACCGACATTGAAGCCGAGAAGAAGCTGGCAGAACTTGAAGCAAAGGTTTACGCATACGAGAAGATCATAGCAAACAGTAACTTTGCTCCGATGGTTCAGCCGATTATCGTTGACGAATTTTTTCCCAAAGGGGAGAAGGAGCCGGAATGACAAAAGAAGAAGCTATAAAAAGTTTTGATGAAGAGAACGGAATCAAGAAGTACATAGCAAGTTTGAACAAGAACCATCCCTCTTATCAAGATTATCTTAAAATTATCGAGCGTAATGAAATGGCTATATCAGCCTTAAAAGGTGGGTGGATTCCGATAGAGGAAAGAGAACCCGAAGATATTGGTAATTATATCGTCACCCTTGATTATGACGTACACGGCAGAGTAGTAAGCCAATGCTTTTATCACGGAAAAACTATAAGATGGGCAGATTTTAACGATTCTGTAACCGCATGGCGAGAAGATATCGAACCCTATAAGGGAGAAAGTGAGGAATGAATGATAACTATTGAATTGGGACAGACTTACGGAATGGGTAGCATAAAAGAACTGATGCAGACCATCGAAGAGCTGAAAAGCATGGGAATGTCTGATGAAGACATTCAAGCCACACTCAATAGGAGCAAGGAAAGTGAGGTAAAGCCGAATGACTAAAGAAGAAGCATTGAAACCTATCGTTAGAAAGGGTAAATATCCTACGAAAGATGCCAGCATTCCACATTTAGGGTATCTAAACAGCCTTTACTGCCCTGTGTGTGGCAAGCTTTTTACTTCATTTTACGACGCAGATAATCTGCCGAACAGAAGTGACGGATATAGATTCAATATATCAAAGGAATGGAACTATTGTTCAAGGTGCGGGCAGAGGATTGATTTTAGTGACTATCAGCACGAGCGGGATTTAAAAACGGCGGATGATGAAGTGCAGCTGGATTAAGGAGGTTAGCCGAATGACAATAACAACATACAGAGTTAAACAGTATAACTCGACTTGCAAGACCGTTGTATGTGTTAATAATAAGCCGATCTGTATTGTTTCAGGCAACGGCAAAACCTTATCGAATATTGTTTCGTATCTGTCGGGATATAAAACCGAGATAGCAGACGGACAAGTAAAAAAGGTACTTGATGCAGTTTTGAGAGGAGATAAAGTTGAATGACTAAAGAAAAACTTAAAGCATATGAGGAACGGTTAAAGCCGTGTCCGTTCTGCGGAACGAAAGCCAAGTTTTATGCAAGTGCGAACGGTATGGGGTATAACGCAAGTTGCAGAAATACCAAGTGCCGAATCCTTGTTATTACGGAATCATTTGATTCACCCGAAGAAGCTATAAAGGTTTGGAACAAGAGAGGTAAAGCCGATGCCATATTACAATAATCGAGATTTAATCATTAAGATAGACGAACTATTACGCCGGCTATGGCTAATAAGGTTACAGCGTTGCGAGTGCGTTGTGGGGAGGAGATAAAGCCGAATGAGTGATACAGTAAAACTTATTATTGAGATGCCCGTAGAAGCCTACGAGTATTGGAAAACACATAGAGCCGAATATGTTTTAGCCGAAGCAATCGAAAAAGGAATACCGCTCGATGATGTAAAGAAAGAGTTGCAAAATGATGCCCGTGATTATGGGTGCGATGAGTTTGTAGACGGGATAAATCATGCTTTAGAAATCCTTGACAACATAGGGAAAGGAGAATAGATGCTTTGTAGCAAATGCAAACACAAACACTATGACTATGCCGATGATTGCATGGAGTGTGATTTGTTTGAATATGAGTTCCCCGAAGAATACCAACGCAAAGACGAAGAGGGCTGCATCTTCAATGAACGAACCATAGTAAGCCGGATCAAAGCAAAAGAGGAAGAGGAATTAAAATTCTTGGATAAAGTGTGTGAAGATATGTATCCTGATCTTTTCGGGAAAGGAGAATGACACGCAGAAATGGAAAACGAATTTTTGTTACAGGATCGCTTGCAGAAGATAAAGCAGATCATCCACAAATACGGCGAAGAGAATTTTTATATATCGTTCTCCGGCGGCAAAGATTCTACGGTTTTATCAGTATTAGTTGATATGGCTTTGCCTGACAACAAGATTCCAAGGGTTTATGCAAACACCGGCATAGAACTGAACATGATCCGGGACTGGGTTTTCGAGCTTCAGAAAAAAGACGATAGAATTGTTGTTATTAAGCCTAGCAAATCCATCAAAGATACACTTGAGGAATATGGCTATCCCTTTAAAAGTAAAAAGCATTCGAAGAAAGTGGGGACTTTCCAAAGGCACGGAATGACAAAAACTGCCGAGCACTACCTGACCCCCAAAAAAGGCGAAGAGAGCTTTGCTTGCCCGGCACTTCTTCGCTATCAGTTTACAGATGAATTTAAACTGAAAGTTGACTACCTATGCTGCGTTAAGATGAAGGAAGAGCCAATGCAGAAGTGGGCAAAAGAAAACAATAAATCCTATGCCATTATCGGGATCATGAGAGATGAAGGCGGAGGTAGAACAAAGAGCAAGTGTTTGGTTTTCGACAAGAAAAAGCTCAAGTCGTTTCAGCCGCTGTCGCCAATGACAAAAAGCTGGGAAGAATGGTTTATAGATAAATACAAGGTTGAAATCTGTGCGATTTATTATCCGCCTTACAACTTTCTCCGCACTGGATGCAAAGGATGCCCGAACGCCTTAAAATTGCAGCAAGAGTTAGACACCCTTGAAAAGTTCTTCCCAAATGAACGCAAACAATGTGAATATATTTGGAAACCCGTTTACGATGAGTATAGAAGGATCGGATATAGACTTAGGCCGCTGGAATGCGAAAAACAGATGAGTATTGATGATTTTGTGAAAGGGGTGGATCATATTGAATGATTTAGTGTATGTCTCATACGACAATGATGAGGCACGGGATGAGAAAGCTCTTTGCGTCGGGAGACCCAATGCAGACGGATCGCTTACTGTCCTGAATGAGTTTTTAGGCGATGAAGCCGAGAGAATGTATGAAGATATCGTGAATCCAAGCAAAAGAACCAACTTTGCTGTGATCCGGGGAATGTCGGAAGGGGAACTTGCACAGTTTCTCGAGGATTTGGAGAAGTTTGATGATCCAAATCATGAATGGAAAAGTGAACTCATGCCAATCTTGCCGTTTGAAGATTGGAGCAGCTGGTTAAATAGGGAGGCTAATTATGGCAAAAAAGAAACCGATAAAAAAAGAATTTGTGCTCAATTCCAGCAATTATTATTCAGCCGAAGCCGATAAGAAGTATATGTCGGTATCACAGTTCAAAGATTTTCACGGGACGTACGGAATCCCCGGATGTGAAAGAACCGCTATGATGAGGTTGCTGGGACTTTATCCGAAGAAAGAAGGCCTTCCGCTCCTTGTAGGTGGATATGTCGACGCATGGTTTGAGGGCACTCTTGATTTGTTTGTGGAAAACCACCCCGAGATGTTCAGAAAAGATGGAGTATTGAAGGCTGACTTCGTTAAGGCGGATTATCTGATTCAGCGTGTTCAGGAAGATCCGATGTTCATGTACTACATGTCCGGGGAAAAACAAGTTATTATGACAGGGGAGATTGACGGCATCCCGTGGAAGATAAAGATTGACTCATTGCTGCCCGATGCGATTGTCGACTTAAAGATTGTAGCGGAGATAAATAAGAGAAAATGGGTTCAGGATATTGGTGAATACCTTGATTTTGTCAGATATTGGGGCTATGACATGCAAGGAGCGGTATATCAGGAAATCGTAAGGCAGAATACCGGGAAGAAGTTGCCGTTCATCATAGCAGCTGCCTCAAAAGAAGAACCCGAGCCTGTCATGGAATTAATTGAAGTAGATCAGGTGTACCTCGACGAAGCCATGTCTATAATCCGCAATGACACCCCTAGAATCGTCGAAATCAAAAAAGGCAATGAAGAACCCACTCAATGTAATATATGCCCTTGTTGCCGAAAAGAGAAGGTTTTAACGGGTACTGTGCTTTTGAGCCAAATGTTTAATCAAAGATAAGGAGAAATCTGCCGATGGAAGATAACTGGATCCCAATTTCAGAAGACAATTTGCCTGAAGACGGTCAGGAAGTGCTTGTTACCCTTGCCGAGAACGGTGTGCATAAGAGAAAAGTGGATATTGATTGCTTCATGCGGTGTGATTTAAAATACTGGTTAGGCGGAGCCGTTCTTGCGTGGCAGCCGAAACCCGCACCGTACGATAAATAGGAGGTAGATTATGGCTAGAAAAGCTAATCCGGCAGCATCCACTATCCGCTGGAGAAGATGGTATGATACCCACGGTGATCCGACAAGAGAAAAGTGGAGAGAAAAGTGGGAGAAGAAACAGGGCAAGGATGCAGTACGAAAAAAAGAACGTGAATATATGCGTAAATACAGAAAGTCACATAAGTCTTGACTTTTTTCTGCAATACATGGTATAATTCATGTTGACCGTAAGAAGATGTATCACATACTATGTGTAGTTTCCCCCGGAGAAGGAGTAGACCCCCCTCTACTCCTTTTTTGGTGCACAAAAATGGAGCCGACCCCTATTTTGAGCCGACTCCTTGTAAGGAACAAACGCTATATACGCCCTATTCCTCATTTTTTGCTATTTTTGCAGCCTCTTCCGCCTCTTTTTTCTTCCGTTCACGGTACTTTCTCATGTATTCCCGCATGTAAATTCGATGCTCATCAGTCGAATATTGCTTTTTGAGATGCTCTTTAACCCTTTCAGGATTCTCGGATCTCCATCTTTGCAGATATTCAGGGTCGTTTTCCCTTCTTCTGCGGTCTTTGGCTTTCCGCTCTTCCGGGTGGCGAGCTGCCCATACGGCCTGTTTGGATCTGTTTGCCTCATTATCACGCTGCTTAGATTCAACACGACTTTCAATTTCCCATGGAAACATATTAAACCACCCCCTGACACCAAAAATGCTTGCTTGCCGGATCATAGTGCATGACAATCACGTGCTTTCCCTTGATGGAACATGCCTTTATGAAAGCCAAAAGGCCCGCAGAAAAACCCTCGCCGTAGACCCTGAAGACATCCGCATCAGAATGGCAGTCAAGGAAAGCCGTACAAATATAGTCAAAATAAAAAACATCACAGAAACGATCCTCGGGAATGTTCGCCGGGAAAATAGCCTCATGCACTTTGTCCGGCTTTTCAGCCCCACAACTCTTGCAGCTGCCTTCCATAAGTTCGCAATGTATAGTCATATTTTTTTCTCCTTTTTAAGCTAAGTTTATCCCCCGACTTTCCGCCGGGGGAGTAGGTTCTGTTTTTCTGTTCTTTATACTTCCAGTCGATCCCAAACCTCGTCCGTGGATATCTTCAAAGGCCTTGAGAAGTTATCGCCGAATATGTAGCAATAACCAATTCGGGGCAGTTTGCACGCATCCGGGATTCCGATAAGTTCCCTAGAGTCTATAGGTTTTCGCTGTCTCAGGCAGACGATATCAAGGTTAATGACGATATCACGAGGCAGAACATCAGCCGTCGAACGCTGGGTACAAACGATTAAGAATACCTTGGCAGCCCTTCCGAGTGATGATATCTGATAAAGCCGTTCCCTTACCTCTTTCTTGCTGTCGCCTCTTGAAAGCGGGGCGACTTCATCCAGTACCACATATAAAGGGTTGCCCGGATATTCCTTTAAGCCGTTGCCTTCCATGTATCTATATCTATCCATCATGACCGATTCCGCCTGAAAGAGACAATCAATACAATCATCCACATCTGAAGCGTAGCGAATAACCTTAGATTCGCCCTTGTAGCTATTCAGTTCCACCCTTTTCGGGTCAAGAAGTATTAAGGCCGCATCTTTGCCCAACAGCTTTTTGATTAATATGTTTTCTACGTAAGATTTACCCGAGCCGGAAACTCCCGCAATTAATGTGTGCATATTCATACCCCTTTTCTATAATCTCATTGATTCGCTTTACAACGTCTTCAGGTATTTGAGTAATGGGTTTAAGGTGGTAAGACTTCCATAAGTCCATTATTTCCGAATATTTGGCATCGTTCCCTAAACGGGGAAACTGTTCGGCAAGGCTGTCAATGCACTGACCACCCATAATGCAATCACAACTTCACAATTATTTTTTCCCGAATTATAGCCGTCAACTTTTCCAAATGATATCTCTTTTTTCATGATCCAAGCCCCCTTTTATTCTGATAAGCTGTCAATAAATTTTTTCGCATCGTCCAGCGTAGAAAAAAAATAATCATCGCCGCAAAACTGGACGCTATATTCATTTTGACCGTAGATATTAAAGTCTATCCCGTATCCCTTATATGTGTAGTTCATGTCGTTTTCTCCCTTCTATTCGTTCAGCCGTTCCAGCAGATAACTAATTCTATCAAGGCAGCCGGAAACAGTGGTTAAACTTGCTAATATCGCCTCAATAGGTTCCCCGTCTTCAGACAGTTTAAGGGCTATTTCCACCGCTTTCGGATCCTTTTTTATTTGCGATATCACAGAAAAAGTTATAACTTGCTTTGTATTCTTTCATGATTGACCCCCTTCGATCTTTTCAACAAACGGGTAATATTTCCCGCACAAATTGAGGTATACCGGCTTATAAACGCCGCCTTTATATGTTAAGGGTTTGCCGTTGACGATCTCCGCAAACTTCGGGTTATACCCAGTCAGGATATATTTATATGTCTTGTGATACTTGAATCCGTGTTTATTACAAAAACCTCTTAAAATTCGCCCGTCCCGTATTATCATATATACCCCCTTGTATTCCAATTTTTTAGATCCAGCTTTTCCATAATGTCTCCCTTGTATATAATCGACAGTTAAGGGAAAAAGGCGACTTTTTAAGCCTCAATTTTTAAAATCGCCTTTTTCCGGCAAATATCAGAATTTGAAACGATATACAGTTTTTTCGGTTCTGCTGGGGTTTATGCTTATAACTTCGACAGGAATAAACCCAAATTTAGTATAGTTTTTTATAACTCTCTCATAACCGCCCAAATTGCGGAAAAATCTGATGGCGTTGGGGTCAACAATGTTGGTGTAAAAAATACAGTCAATCATACGGGCTTCGAAATCTGTTTCAACCCAGCGGGAACCGCTTTTCTTATAATGAAAACATGACAGACAGATATTAGCGGGTGCATCTTCAGAAAAAACAGAAGATAAATCAGGATAAGCTTTTAAGGAGTTCTTATATGTCTCTTTGTATTCGTTGTAAAAAGCTGGATACTTGCCTAATTCGTTATACTGACAGTTGTAATAAGAATAGTTATTTACCAGTTTGACAAAGTCGCTGTTGTCTTCAGATTTAGCCGTAACGAATGCACTCATATACGCCCCGCAAGGGTTACACTTATGAGGTATTAAGCCGATCTTTAGCCCCTGATTGAAAGCCTTTTTAGCCGTCGGTTTGCTAATCCTTGTAAAGGTTCTGGAACCGTCCGAAAATGTCATAGTCTTCATGTTATAGTCTCCCTTCTTAAATAAATTCGATTTTGTCGCCGTAATCATCTAAACAGAAGTTATAAGTTTCGCCGTCGATACACACTGAATTAGCTAAGCTGTCAGGTACTTTGGGCGACAAAGATATTAAAACGGGGTAAGACTTGCCGCCAGTTACCAGTGTTGTCAAGTCGTCACTTACTTCGAAATAAAAATCGTTGTTGTACTCTTTCAGATGCTTCATATTGTGCCCCCCCTTTAGTTAAACATTTCGTTAAACAAATCAGCCCCAGCTGCTGGTAATAGGGATATGTCGATCTGGCTTAACTCTTGAAGTAGTGCCGCTGCCTTGCCGCATCTTGCGGAGTTTTGAAGGTCGTCCGTTAATAGCATGTTTACATAGACGATAGAACCATCACTAACCAGCCCTTCGAAGTCGTCGTCTAACTGATATTTCCAGTACATCTCCATATAATCATTAATGAATTGCTTTTCTTCTTCATCACTGAAGCGGGAACCCTTGTTATAATTCTCTATGCTATACTCAAGAATATTGATGCGGGTCTGTCTGTCTCTTAATGCTATGCTGTATTTACTCATGTTGTAGTCTCCCTTCGTGGTTAAAACGTCAAATATCTTTTATTAACTACCTCTTGCACTTATTATATCGGTTAGCGTTTCATTTTACAATAGGTAAAATTCAAAAATGGCACTTTTCCGGCGCAAAAAATCTAGCCTGTTTTTTGTGCAATATAACACAAACAACTGTTCATTTACTGTTCGCATAATCCGTATTTTGCGAATAGTTTGTATAGATCCAGCATTCATGCGGCTTTTTGGTAACTGTTGGCGGGATCTGCAAAAAAAAATATTTTGCGTTTCCATCTTTTCCCACGCTTCACATATTGGGGTGGGGGGTTGCGGATCCATTTTAGCGGCGGGGGACGGGGGAAATTGCCGGAGCGGGGCGGGGCGGGG
>JAFVDI010000012.1 GCA_017478485.1 Clostridiales bacterium
AGGGTATAAGACTCTCAACCATTCCGGTGGTGATTACCGTGAGGCCACACCTGTTCCCATCCCGAACACAGAAGTTAAGCTCACGTGTGCCGACAATACTTGGCTGGCAACGGCCCGGGAAGATAGGTTGCTGCCGGATTATACAAGTCCTTTAGCGCTAAACGCTGAAGGACTTTTTTTATGATTTTTGAAATAAAAATGTAATATTACAATTTACAAGATTTTTATTATTGGTAAAATTGATTCTATATATCAGATCTTTCCTTTAATAAGAGGTATACACATGTCCAAGATTCTTATTGTTGATGACGATCCGGCAATCGTTAGTTCCACAGCTGACATGCTCAGGGCATTTTCTTTCGAGGTTATTACTTCAACTGACGGAAGAAAGGGTTTTGAGATAGCTGTCAGCCAGGCTCCTGACGTCGTGATCCTTGACTGGATGATGCCCGGTTACAGCGGAATGCAGTTTATTACAGACTATAGAAAGCAGGGTTATCAGACACCCGTTCTTTTCCTGACGGCAAAGGGTGAATCACCCGATCAGGTAGAAGCTCTACGCGCAGGCGCTGACGATTATCTTTCCAAGCCCTGTGACGCACAGGTATTAAGAGAAAGACTCCGCGCCATGATCAGGCGCAGCGAGTACAACTCCAAGAAGAATGACAATGCCGGTAACCGCCACGAATATTGCGGCGGCGAACTCATCATTGACGGCGACGTCATGCAGGCATTTAAGCACGAGGAGTCCTGCGATCTTACGAACAGGGAATTCCAGCTCCTTCAGTATCTTGAACAGAATTGCGGCAGGGTATGTACCAGATCAGAGCTCTTAAAGCAGGTCTGGAAGTTCGATTTCTTAGGCGACGAGAGAACTGTTGACGTTACCATCAAAAGAACACGTCAGAAGATCGAGCCTGACCAGAAGAACTTTAAATACATTCTTACCAGAAGAGGATTCGGGTATTTCTTCCCGAATGATCTGACTTGATGATCGAACCTTCCACATCCGATCTTCTTACTGTCCTGGGCGAGAACTGGATGCTCGTCCTTGTCGGAGTGCTTTTCGCGCTCGTTTTGGGATGCCTGATCGGATATCTTATCGGCAATACGTCTCTGCGCGGAAAAGTCACGGCCAACATGGACGGACTCGAGCGCGACATGATGATCCATAAAGCAGTTCTCGACAGCGTCGGAATCGGTATGGCTGTTTACGACAATACCGGCGCGATATTTGCAAACGAGACGATCTTTAAGCTGCAGGATTTCCTTAAAGGCGGGCTTCCGCAGACAATAGACGACTTCCTCACCGAGTTCGACAACGGCAACATGCTCAAGTCCAACTACATCTTAAGCTGCGAGAACGGCATCAATGTCGTGCGCGTAAATTACTATGTCGGCAGAAAGATATATGAGATCAAGGTAATAAGAAAGACCGGAGAACAGTCAGGAAAGTATTTCAACGGCGAAGTCTTAAACCTTGTCATTGTAGATGACATTACCCAGATCAAGGATGACGAGAGAAGGCAGAAGGACCTTGCGGCAAATGTTTCACACGAGCTCAAGACACCTCTTACTTCGATCAACAACTCCGTATTCTCGATAATCAACGCATGCGGAAAAGGAAAGATGCCCGAGAGGGACAGCCTGCTTATCTGGTCGCAGCGCATTCAGGACAACTCCACGAGAATGCAGGATATCGTCAACGACTTCCTCGTTCTCTCTCAGTGTTCTCATACAAGCAGGATGGGGATCTTCGATATCCGTGACTGCGTTGAGCAGGCGTATGCCGGCATGTCCGACTATCCGGGCAGCAGAGGCGTTGTATTCACGCTTCCCGACGATACTCCGATGCCGCTTTTGTACGGCAACCATAAGTTGATAATCAGATGCATCATAAACTTGCTTACCAATGCCGTTAAGTACATCAACTATGACGGTAAGACGGCAAGAAACCAGATCCACGTAAGCATACACGTGATCGACGACAGAGTCGCCGTTCAGGTCGAGGACAACGGCAGAGGAATCCCCGCAAAGGATATCGACCATCTTTTCGAGAGGTTCTACAGGGTAGATAATTCCGGATCGCGTGAAGTCGGCGGTTCAGGCATAGGTCTTGCCATCGCAAAAGAGATCGCAGACATGCATGACGGTGTCATCAGCGTTTCATCCGTATTTGGAAACGGCGCTACATTTACGCTCAGTCTTCCTACCGCCAAGACCGTATTCTCGGGAGTTACTGCGGATGCTCAGACAGGCGTGATCAGCGAGAAGCCTCTATACAGGGCTGCCGCTTACTTTATGGGGCTGCAGGAGTGCGAGGCAGTCAAGTCTCTCGGATATACGGATCTCGACAAGTATGTTGCTGAATACGAAGCAATAAGCGAGACAGACGTTCCCGCGAGAGACAAGGCTTTGGCTGAACTCCTCAAGGCTTTCGGCAAGGAAAGATTTGCAAGCCTTGAAGACGAGCTCCTCAGCATTGATGATTTCGATGACATTGACGGTCCTGTCACGGGTCTTGAAGCAGAAGACATTATGCAGACAACGCCTGAAGCTGAAGTAGCGGATGCATCAGAGGAACCTCAGACCTCTCAGGCCGTTCCTGAAGTCAGGACTGCTACGGCTGAAACGGAAGAACCCGCGGATGCTGCTCCTTCCGAGACAGTACAGGTAAATGCAGAGCCCATCGATCCTACGGCAGATGACGAACAGCTCCTCAAGGAACAGTTTGAGCGTGCACTTGCACAGAGAGCAGCTGAAAAAGCTGAGGCTGAAAGGATCGAGAAAGAGCAGCAGCTCCAGGCAAAGGCCGAAGCCAGAAAGCTCCTTACACAGCCGGTCGTACAGATCAGCGCTGATCAGAAGCCTGCACAGCAGACTAAGAAGGACGTAATAGACAGAAAGACGATCCATCCTATTACATCAGGAAAAAGGTATAATAGGGGACGCGCTATGCCGGAGGCGAAAGATGCATCAGCATCCAAGCCCGAGCAGACGGCAGAAAAAACGGGCAGTGAGACCAAGTCTTCTCTCAAGAAGTTGCTTGACGATTCCACGCCCCAGCACTTGAAGTAACGGAGTGTCTTTGTGGAAGACAACAATGTAAATAGATCAAAACCTTATGCTTACGAGATCACGGGCGGTGTTCCGCTCCGTGGTGACATAGACATAAGCGGAAGCAAGAATGCCGCATTGGGCATCATAGCTGCTTCAGTAATGGTCGACGGACCGTGCACGCTGGAGAATGTTCCTGACATCTCTGACGTCAGGGTCATGTTCGATCTCTGCAGATCCCTTGGCGCGACGGTCGATGAGATCGATACGCACACTTTCAGGATCGATCCTACGACCATCAATACATATAAGGCATCCGGACCGCTCGTTTCAAAGATCAGAGCGTCCTATTACCTCATGGGTGCGCTCCTTGCCCGCTGCGGCAAGGCGTCCATAAGGCTTCCGGGCGGATGCGATTTCGGACAGAGGCCTATCGACCTTCACCTTAAGGCTTTCCAGCTTATGGGCGCAAAGGGAGCAAGACCGTCAGAGATCAGCAGCGGTATCGTAAATCTCGTTGCAGAACCCCTTCGCGGAGCAAAAGTCTACCTTGATATCGTCAGCGTAGGCGCAACGATCAACGCAATGCTCGCAGCCTGCAAGGCAGAGGGCAGGACTGAGATTATCAATGCTGCAAAGGAACCTCACATAGTTGACGTTGCGAACTTCCTTAACTCGATGGGTGCGCGCATCAAGGGTGCCGGTACAGATACCATTAAGATCACCGGTGTTCCGTTCCTTCCGGGAAACTTTACTTATTCGATAATACCTGACCAGATCGAGGCAGGAACATATATGATCGCGGCTGCGGTAACCAAGGGCGACGTCACGATCCATAATCTGATCCCTACGCATATGGAGCCCCTTACCGCAAAGATGAGGGAAATGGGATATCAGATCGAGGAAGGTGACGAATCGATAAGGGTATATCTGAACGATCCCAAGGACGTTATATATTCAACAAGCGTAAAGACATCTCCTTATCCGGGATTCCCTACGGATCTCCAGCCCCAGACCGTGGTGCTTCTGTGCTCTGCTGAAGGTCAGAGCCGCATGCACGAGAATGTCTGGCAGAACAGGTTCCAGTATGTTCCCGAACTCGCAAAGATGGGTGCAAACATTAATGTTTACGAGCGCATCGCGTGGGTCAACGGAATCACACACTTCATGGGAGCGACAGTGGAGGCAACGGATCTCAGAGCCGGTGCGGCGCTTGTATGCGCAGCGCTTGCAGCTGACGGAGTCTCGCATATCAATCACGCGAACAGGATCGACAGAGGTTATGAGCATATCGTTCAGAAACTCACGTCTTTAGGTGCATCGATCAGGCGCGTGAACATCGAAGAATACAGCGAAGAGGACACCGAGGCATGACGGGACCCGACAGGATAGTTCCCCTTTATTCTTCAAGTCACGGCAATTCGACTCTCATCAAATCAAATGGGGCATACATACTCGTAGACTGCGGCGTGTCGTGCAAGAAGGTTTCACAGGCACTGGTACAGAGCGGTGTCTATCCCGATGACATTGCTGCGGTATTCCTTACGCACAGACACACGGACCACATCAACGGCGTAAAGATCTTTTCGAAAAAGTACCATACTCCGATCTACGGAACGAAAGAGACGCTCGCACCGCTGGATGAGCTCTTTTCGCCCGTTACCGAGATACAGGAAAACGACATCATAAAGATAGAGAACGGACCTGAGGTAAGGGCTTTTCCCACGCCTCACGATGTAGCGGGTTCAGTATGCTACAGGGTCATCAATCCCGAGACAGGCAGATCGATATCCGTCATGACGGACCTGGGCCGCGTGAATGACGGCATGAAGGGATTTGCCAGAAACAGCGACGTCATTTTGCTCGAAGCCAATTACGATCCTTATCTGCTCGAGAATAACGCGAATTATCCGTATCCGCTCAAGAGACGTATATCGGGAGGCCACGGCCACATAAGCAACTCCGAGAGTGCCGATGCCGCCGAGTTCTTCATTCAGAACGGCACGAAAAGATTCATCCTGGGACACCTTTCACCCGAGAACAACACCGATGAAATCGCATCGGAGACCTTCGTCAATCTTCTGGCGGACAGGGGACTCGTAAGAGACGTTGATTATGAGTTAAGGATAGCCAAAAGATTTGAGCCGACGGAAGGGTATGTATTGTGAAGATCAATGTAATCTCACCCGGCAGGATAAAGGATAAATGGCTCAAGGACGGGATCGCCGAGTATCAGAAAAGGATATCGCGTTTCTGCACGCTTGAGTTCATCGAGGTTAATGACGTTCCCGATTCGGTTCCCGTAGAGGAAGCCCTTAAACGGGAGGGCGAAGCGATACTTGCCCGTGTGAAGCCGGGCGATGTGCTCTGGGCAATGGACCTGGGCGGCGAGAACGTCACTTCCGAAAAGCTTTCGGAATATCTCATGTCCGACATTGAAAAGGGCGGCGGAACGCTGGTCATAGCAATAGGCGGCAGCAACGGCATATCTCCCGAAGTCAGGAAAAGAGCCGCAAGACGCATTGCTTTCGGCAATGTCACCCTGACGCATTTCATGACGCGATTGATCCTTGCAGAGCAGCTTTACAGGGGGTTCCGCATCGCGCACGGAGAAAGATATCACAAATAGTTCAGAAAAACTTTAGTTTACTAAAGAAAAGTATTGACAGCCTGAAGGGTTGCCGATATAATTCTTTAGTCAACTAAAGCAGGAGGGCGTATGGGTAATAAATTCTACACACCGGACGGATTTACGGATCAGCTTCCCGGAGTTTGCGCATTTAAAAGAGAATTGGAGGCACGTCTCAGGAACCTCTTCCTGATGAACGGCTACGATGAGATCGAGACACCCGGCATAGAGTATTTCGATGTATATAAGAGTTTTGTCGCCGAGGAGGAACTTTATAAGTTCACAGACGGCAAGGGCAGGCTCCTTTGCACCAGATACGACGGAACGATCCCGGTCGCCAGATATGCTGCGGGCAGAAACGATACACTTCCTATAAGGTTATCTTATATTGAGAACATGTACCGTGCAGGCCAGATCGGAGGCGGCAAGCAGAGCGGATTTACACAGGCAGGCATCGAGCTCCTCGGTGCTTCAGGTTCAAAGTCTGATGCTGAAGTTCTCGCTCTCGCCATCAAGTCCGCACTCGAGCTCGGCCTTACGGATCTTCAGGTCTCAGTTGGCCAGGTCCAGTTCTTCAAGGGACTTTCGAGACAGCTCGGCCTTTCCGGCGAGACCATTGCAAAGGTAAAGGCTGCGATCTCCAACAGGGATTCGGTTACGATCGAAAAGCTCGACCTCAGCCGTGAGGACAAGGATACCCTCCTTATGATCACCGAGTGCGGCGGAACATACGATACGATCGACACAATGCTTCCCAGGGTTACCGATGAAGGCGCAAAAGCAGCTCTCGGAAATATCAGGGAGATCCTGGACATCATGGAGCGCTACGGCTATCTCAAGTATGTATCTGTAGACCTTGGTCTTATCGAGAGCATCGATTACTATACCGGCATGGTCTTCAAGGGATATACCTACGAGGTAGGATTCCCGGTTTTCGGAGGCGGAAGGTATGACGATGTATCCAAGACTTTCGGCAAGGACATGGCTGCCGTTGGTTTCTCCATCTCCCTGACACTTGCGATCACTGCACTTATGCGACAGGACAAGTTCACACCTGCAGCAGGTGCAAAGGTAATAGTCGGAGGCGATTTCGAAAGAGCCATCGCTACCGCTGAAGCACTCAGGGCTGAAGGCACTGCGGCTGTCCTCGACACAACGGGAATGACCGAGGAAGAACTGGACAGTTATGCAAAGGCAAGAGGCATTGAAACAATTATGTATATGAACGGAGGTGAAGCCTGATGCTTACAATAGCTTTATCAAAAGGCAGGCTCGCCGATCAGACTCTTGATCTGATGGAAAAGGCAGGATATGACGTTACCGCTGCGCGTGAGAAGTCCAGAAAGCTCATTCTGGAGGACCAGGATGCAGGCTTGAGATTCATACTCGCCAAGCCTTCAGACGTTCCAACTTATGTTGAGTACGGTGCTGCAGACATCGGTGTTGTGGGAAAGGATACTCTCCTTGAGGAAGGCAGACAGCTCTATGAGGTATTGGACCTCGGTTTAGGCAGATGCCGCATGTGCGTCGCAGGCCCCGCTTCATTGAAGGATAAGCTCGATGAGATCCCCAACAAGCGCGTCGGAACAAAGTATCCGAACATCACAAGAAACTATTTCGAGGGCGTAAAGAAGGAAAGCGTTGAGATAATCAAGCTCAACGGTTCCGTGGAACTCGCCCCGCTGACGGGCCTTGCTGAGGTCATCGTCGACATTGTTGAATCAGGAAGAACGCTTTACGAGAACGGACTTGATGTACTTGAGACCGTCGCTGACATTTCCGCAAGACTCGTCGTTAACCGCGTGTCCATGAAGATGAAGGCAGACGAGATCAAGCCCATGATCTCCAAGCTCCGTGAAGCTTTAGAAGAAGGAGAATCATAATATGCGCTGCAAACTCGTGGAAGGCACAAAAGAAAACCTGAAGAGTACAGTCGAAAAGCTCGGTATCAGGGGCAAGATGGACTTAAAACCCGTCATCGACACTGTACAGGCAGTAATCGACAACATCAGGGAGAACGGCGACAACGCGCTTCTCGGATACACTGAGAAGTTCGACGGTGTAAAACTCGCGGCAAAAAACTTAAGAGTTACCGATGAAGAGATCGCCAAGGCAAGATCTGAAGTTGATCCCAAGCTCCTTGAAGTCATGGAGAAAGCCGCTGCCAATATCAGGAGATTCCACGAGCACCAGAAAGAGCAGGGCTTCATGACCGACAACGGAAACGGTGCGCAGGTAGGCGTAAGGGTTAGACCTATCACCACCGCTGGCATCTATGTTCCTGGCGGCACGGCACCTCTTCCGTCAACAGTATTGATGGATGTTATCCCTGCTTCAGTTGCAGGCGTTAAGAGGATAGTTTTCGCGACTCCGCCGAGAAAAGACGGAACGATCGCACCTGTAATACTCGCAGCAGCTTCCATCGCCGGCGCAACGGAGATCTACAGGATGGGCGGTGCTCAGGCTATTGCCGCAATGGCTTACGGCACTGAGACGATCCCGAGAGTCGACAAGATCTGCGGTCCCGGAAACATCTACGTCAACACGGCAAAGAGACTCGTTTACGGACAGGTCGACATCGATATGTTCGCAGGTCCTTCAGAGATCCTCATAATCGCAGACGATTCGGCAAATTCCGAATTCGTTGCGGCAGACATGCTCTCCCAGGCAGAACACGACAAGATGGCTTCGGCTATCGTTCTGACTGATTCAAGGGAACTTGCCGAAAAGGTACTCGAAGCTGTTGACAGAAGATCTGACGCTGCAGAGAGAAAAGGCATACTCGAGAAATCGCTTGCGGATTACTGTGCGATCATTGTATGCGACAGCCTTGATACCGCCGTCGGATTCTCGGAGGAGATCGCTCCCGAGCACCTTGAGCTCTGCGTAAGAGATCCTGAGAAGTTCTCTGAGAAGATCAACAACTGCGGCGCGATGTTCCTTGGCAACTGGACACCCGAGCCCCTCGGAGATTATTTCGCAGGCCCCAACCACACGCTCCCGACATCAGGAACCGCAAGGTTTTTCTCGCCCCTTAACACAGGCGACTTCTATAAGAAGATTAGCGTCATTAATTACAGCCGCGAGGCTCTCCTTGACGTTTACAAGGATGTTGCCGCATTCGCGGACAGTGAGGGTCTGACCTGTCACGCGGCAGCAGTCAGGACCAGATTCGAGGAATCATGAGCAGATTTTGGAACAAAACGATAAATGAGACCACTCCCTATGTTGCGGGCGAACAGCCCAAGGCAGGGGAGAAGGTCATTAAACTCAATACCAACGAGAATCCTTTTCCGCCGTCACCGGCAGTAAACAAGGCTATCGCTGAGTTTGACACGGCAACATTAAGGCTCTATCCGGACACCAACGCAACTCCGGTAGTCAATGCCGTTGCTGCCGTTGAGAAAGTTAAGCCTTCACAGGTCTTTGTTGGAAACGGTTCTGACGAAGTTCTGGCGCTGTGCTTTCAGACATTCTTCGAAAAGGCATGTGATACGGATCTTCCGGTACTTACACCTGAGTTCTCATACAGCTTCTATCCTGTCTATGAGGAGTTCTACAGGATCCGCTCAAAGAAGATCCCTCTTCGCGAAGACTACAGGCTAGAGCCTTCCGATTACATCGGAATTCCCAACTGCGGTATCGCGATCGCAAATCCGAATGCACCGACTTCAAGGGCCATCTCTCTTGATGACATCGCTAAGATCTGCGAAGCAAACCCCGATTCGGTCGTCATGATCGATGAGGCATATGCATATTTTGAAGAGGAGTACGAGACTGCAGTCTCATTGCTCCCGAAATATCCCAACCTCTGCGTCGTAAGAACGACATCAAAGTCCTACAGTCTGGCAGGTCTCCGCATCGGTTATGCGATAGCTTCGGAGGAGCTGATCGAAGGCCTCTTAAGGGCAAGGGATTCTTTCAATTCCTATCCGATCGACAGACTCGCCCAGGCAATAGGCGCTGCGGCCATAAGCGATGTTGATTATCACAGGAAATGCAGGGAAGAGCTGATCAAGATAAGGAAATATACCGCAGAAGAACTTAAGAACCTCGGATTCACGATGCCTGATTCTTCCGCGAACTTCCTTTTCGCAAAGCCTCCCGTATGTATTGATGCAGAAACGTTATATAAAAATCTGCGTGCAAAGGGTATACTTGTAAGGTATTTCAAAACGCCCGGGATCAACGATCACCTGCGCATTTCGATAGGAACGCAGGATGAGATGGAAGAGTTCATCAGAAACGTCAAGGAGGAGATCGCTAATGTCACGAACAGCTGAGATTGCAAGAAAGACAAAGGAAACCGATATCAAGGTCAGGATCGACCTCGATGGAAACGGCACATATGACATCAATACCGGCATCGGTTTTTTCGATCACATGCTCTCCGCTCTTTCCAAACACTCAGGCATAGACATGGATATCAAGTGTGTCGGTGATCTGAACGTTGATGCACATCATTCCGTAGAAGATGTCGGAATCGTTTTGGGCCAGGCAGTAGCTCAGGCTCTCGGCGATAAGGTCGGCATTAGACGTTTCGGCTCCTGCGCCGTTCCCATGGACGAGGCGCTCGGAAAGGCCATAATTGACATTTCGGGAAGACCCTTCATCGTGTTTGAAGCCGAATTCGCAGGCGATATGTGCGGTGAGATGGATACACAGCTTTTTGAGGAATTCTTCAGAAGTTTCGCGTTCAATGCGGGCATCACTCTGCACATCAGCGCGCCTTACGGAGTCAACGATCACCACAAGGCTGAGGCAATGTTCAAGGCACTTGCAAGAGCGCTCAGACAGGCGGTCGAAGAAGACCCCAGGTTCGCCGGCCAGGTCGTCTCAACTAAAGGTACTTTATAATTTTATCGGAGGATATATAAATGCTTATTAAGGATACTGATTTTATCGATCAGCCGATGCTCTCCAAGGGCAAGGTAAGGAACATCTACGATCTCGGAGATTCACTCCTGCTCGTCGTAACCGACAGGATCTCGGCTTTTGACGTCATCTTCGATGAACTGATCCCCGACAAGGGAAGAGTCCTTTCATCGATCTCTGAATTCTGGTTTGATTTCACAAAGGACATCATCCCGAACCACGTCATCACCACGGATGTTTCCAAGTATCCTATGGGATTTGACAAGTACAAGGAAGAACTCCAGGGAAGATCAATGCTCGTAAAAAAGGCGCAGATGCTTCCCGCAGAGTGCATCGTAAGAGGTTATCTCGAAGGATCCGCGCTTAAGGAATACAAGAAGTCCGGAACCGTCGGAGGCATCAGGATGCCTGAGGGAATGGTACAGGGCGACAAGCTCCCCGAACCTCTTTTCACGCCTTCAACAAAGGCTGACGAGGGTCACGACATCAACATCACATACGACCAGCTGGTCGACCTTATCGGCCAGGAGGATGCTTCCGCTCTGAGAGACGCATCTCTTGCGCTTTATAAGAAAGTATCCGAGTACGCTCTTACAAAAGGCCTCATCCTCGCAGATACAAAGTTCGAGTTCGGAAAGATCGACGGCGTTCTCACCGTATGCGATGAGATGTTCACACCTGACTCTTCAAGATTCTGGGATGCATCCGAGTATGAACCCGGTCACGCTCAGAAGAGCTTCGACAAGCAGTTTCTCAGAGAATGGCTCGAGACACTCGACTGGGATAAGACATATCCCGCGCCTCATCTCCCGCAGGAGATCATCGACAAGACAGCCGAAAAGTACCGCGAGTGCTACTCACGTATAACAGGAAAGGAAATCTGATCCTTTGATTGCAATAATCGATTACGGCATGGGCAATCTCGGCTCCGTCGCGAAAGCCCTTAAATATCTTAATTACGATTCGGTCATCACAAGTGATCCGAAAGTGATATCTGCAGCGTCGGGAGTTATACTTCCCGGCGTCGGTGCTTTTGCGCCCGCAATGGAAAACTTGAGAAACCGCGGACTGGATAACGTCATAATCGAATCAGCATACAGCGGAAAACCTTTTCTGGGCATCTGCCTCGGAATGCAGCTCCTGATGGAAGGATCACAGGAAGGCTTAAACCTCGCCTTTTCGATGGGCGAATATGTTTCCGGCCTGGGCATCATCCCCGGAAAGGTAAGAAAGTTCAACAGCGAGAACCTCAAGGTTCCGCAGATCGGCTGGAACAGGCTTGTTGACTGCACCGGTTCGCTCCTAAGCGAAGGCGACTATGTTTACTTTGTCCATTCCTATTACTGCCTGCCCGAGCATAAGGATGACGTAGCAGGCTGTGCCGAGTACGGCATTAAGTATTGTGCCGCCATCGAGCACGAGAATGTTTTCGCCACACAGTTCCACCCGGAGAAGAGCGGCGAGGCCGGACTCCAGATCCTTAATAAATTCGCGATGAGGACCAGATAATGATCATATTGCCCGCAATCGATCTGATCGGCGGAAAGTGCGTCCGCCTGAGACAGGGAAGATACGACGACGTTACCATCTATAATGATTCACCGCTTGACCAGGCATACATGTTCAGGGACGCAGGCGCTTCATGGATCCATGTTGTGGATCTTGATGCCGCAAAGAGCGGTGTTCCCGAGAATCACGAGATCATCAGGGAGATAGCAGTTAAGACAGGTCTGAAGGTCGATACCGGCGGCGGTATCCGCAATATGGACACGCTTGCAAAGTGGATCGAGGAATACGGTGTTTCGAGAGCGGTTCTCGGAACGGCCGCAGTCAAGGATCCTGAGTTCACCAGAAAAGCTATCGAGAGATTCGGCGATAAGGTTGCCATCGGAATAGATGCACATGACGGCTTTGTTTCCGTTGACGGATGGACATCGGATTCGGAACTCAGGGCAGTCGATTTCGCGCTCAAGTGTAAAGAGATCGGTGCAAAGACCGTCGTATTCACTGACATCTCAAGAGACGGAATGCTCACGGGCCCCGCTGTTGAGGCAACAAAGGAAATGGTCGAAAAGACGGGACTGGATGTTATCGCTTCAGGCGGCATTGGTTCCGATTCAGACGTTGAACTGATAAAGACCTCAGGCTGTGCCGGCGTAATCATCGGCAAGGCCATATATGAAGGAAAGGTGGATCTGGCAAAGTGCTTACGAAACGCATAATCCCGTGTCTCGATGTCAAGGACGGACGTGTCGTAAAGGGTGTTAACTTCGTATCCTTAAGGGATGCGGGTGACCCCGTCGAATGCGCGAAAACCTATAACATGTCCGGCGCGGATGAGCTGGTCTTCCTTGATATAACGGCAACTCTCGAATCACGCGACACTACCGTCGATATGGCGCGCCGCGTTGCCGAGCAGGTCTTCATTCCGTTTACCGTAGGCGGCGGCATCCGCACATGCGAAGACATCCAGGCGCTCCTTAACGCAGGCGCAGACAAGGTTTCCCTTAACTCTGCCGCCGTAAAGGATCCCGATTTCGTAAAGCGCGCCGCTGAAATGTTCGGTTCACAGTGCATCGTTGCCGCGATCGACGTTAAGTCAAGGGAGGGAGATGACAGATTCCCTTCAGGTTATGAGGTAGTGATCGCAGGCGGAACAAAGCCCACCGGTCTTGATGCTCTTGAATGGGCGAAGAAGGCGGTCGATCTCGGAGCAGGAGAGATCCTTCTTACCTCAATGGACAAGGACGGCACCAAGTCAGGCTATGACAATAAGATCACTTCCATGATCTCCGAAGCCGTAAGCGTTCCGGTCATCGCATCGGGCGGAGCCGGAAGCCTCAAAGACTTTGAGGATGCAATCGTTGACGGAAAAGCTGATGCCGTACTTGCGGCAAGCCTTTTCCACTTCGGCGAGATCGAGATAAATGATCTCAAGGAATATCTTGCATCAAAAGGCATCCCGGTAAGAGAGATGCCCAAGAGTCTTTACATGTGGGCAAACATGAAAAAGAACAGCGACGGTCTCGTTCCGGCAATCACGCAGGATGCCGAGACAGGCGAAGTCCTCATGATGGCGTACATGAACTATGAGGCTTTCAGGCTGACTGAAGAAACGGGATACATGCACTACTATTCAAGATCGAGAAAGTGCCAGTGGAAGAAGGGCGAGACCTCGGGCCATGTCCAGAAGGTAATAAGCGCTTCGATCGACTGCGACCGCGACACGCTCCTTTACAAGATCGACCAGACCGGAGCGGCATGCCACACGGGCAACAGGTCATGCTTTTATACCCCGCTGAATGAATGGAATTATTTGAAGGATAATAAAGAAGAATAAGGAGAGTATGAAATGGACGTAATCAGAGAGCTTTACAGTGTAGTTACCGACAGGAAGGCAAATCCGGTCGAGGGTTCATACACAAACTATCTTTTCGACAAAGGTACCGACAAGATCTCAAAGAAGGTCGGCGAGGAGGCCGTTGAGGTCGTTATTGCCGCTTCACAGCGTGACAGGAAAGCCACGATCCAGGAGATCGCGGATCTTCAGTATCATCTTCTCGTGCTGATGGTCGACAGAGGCATCACGATCGATGACGTCGAGGCTGAGCTCAGATCACGCAGAAGTTAATATATTGTTGACTTTCTTTGGGGTGCTGTGATAAAATCTTTTCGCTAACCCGCTAGGGGGTTTTTTAGTTTGCGCGGATAACGGCGCTGAGGAACCCCGCAAAGCAAGGAAACAAAAGGTTTCGGAGGTATTAGGACCATGGCAAAAGCCGGTGCTCGTGATAAGCTGACACTCGCATGCACAGAGTGCAAGCAGAGAAATTATCAGACATTCAAGAATAAGAAGAACAACACAGAAAGGCTTGAACTCAAGAAGTACTGCCCTTTCTGCCGCAAGCATACCATTCACAGGGAATCTAAATAATCCCGAGGGACTGTTAAAATGGCTGACAAAAAGGGAAATATTTTCCAGCGCGCTGCGAAGGGCTTTGCTGACGTAATCACAGAGCTCAAGAGAGTTACATGGCCTACAAAGGACAAACTCGCTAAGACTTCCGCAGTTGTTTTGCTTGTTATCGCATTTTTCGCTGTTTATCTTACGATAATCGGATCCGGCGGACGCTGGGTTCTTGATAAGATCGGTTTCTACAACATCGTAGAGACAACAGCGGCATCAACTGAAGCAACGACTGCAGCATCAGAGACAACAGCTGCAGCTGAGACAACTGCCGCTTCCGAGACTGCTGCTGCAACAGAGTCAAGCGCAGGCTAAGGGACCAGAGATATTTAGGAGTTATATAAATGCCGGATAACAATGAAGCTAAGTGGTACATAATCCATACCTTCGGCGGTTACGAGAAGAAGGTCAAGACTTCAATTGAAAACTACGCAAGGGCCCAGGGGATGGAAGACATCATCCAGCAGGTCTATCTGCCTACAGATATCGTAGTTGAGACGAAGAACGGCAAGCGTAAGGAAGTTGAGAAGCTCAGATTCCCCAACTATCTTTTCCTGAAGCTTGTTTACGGCAATAACGAAAAGGTTGACAAGGACCTTTGGTACAAGATCCGCAACACAAACGGAGTTACGGGTTTCGTTGCACCTGATCCCAACAAGCCGTCCCCGATGACGGAAGAGGATCAGATTAAGATGGGTCTCATCGTTCCTACGACTGTTGAGGTCGATTACAAGATCGGTGATCTCATCATCATCACAGACGGTCCTTTCAAGGACAGCAAGGCTGTCGTTAAGGACATCAACGAAGAGAAGCAGCAGGTTACCGTTACGGTCTCAATGTTCGGCCGTGAGACACCTGTAACGCTCGACTTCATAAAGGTAAGAAAAGTTTAATCAATGTTATTAACAGCCCTTTGGGGTTATTGATAAAAATCTATTTGGGAGGTGGCCAAGTATGGCTAAGAAAGTCACAGGTTATGTAAAGCTTCAGATACCTGCAGGCAAAGCAACACCCGCGCCGCCGGTCGGACCAGCTCTTGGACAGCACGGTATCAACATCGCGCAGTTTGTCAAAGAGTTCAACGAGAGAACAGCTAAGGACGCAGGTCTCATCATTCCTGTAATCATTACAGTTTATGCTGACCGTTCGTTCACGTTCATCACGAAGACTCCGCCGGTACCGGTTCTTCTTAAGAAGACTGCAAAGATCGAGAAGGCTTCAGGACGTCCGAACACAGAGAAGGTAGCTACAGTCACAATGGATGACTGCAGAGAGATCGCTAAGATCAAGATGCCTGATGTTAATGCGTCTGATGTAGAGGCATGCGCAAGGATGGTTGCAGGTACTGCACGTTCCATGGGCATCGTCGTTAAGGATTAAGAAAGGAGAACTGAGCAATGAATAAAGGCAAGAGATATGCTGAGCTCGCAAAGCTCATTGACAAGTCGGTTCTCTATGATCCTACTGATGCAGTTAAGCTCGTTTGCGAGACAGGTAAAGCTAAATTTGATGAGACAGTAGAGCTTCACGTCCGTTTGGGCGTTGACTCACGTCACGCTGACCAGCAGGTCAGAGGTGCTGTCGTTCTTCCTCACGGTACAGGACGCACAAAGAGAGTACTCGTACTCGCTAAGGGACCTAAGGCTGATGAGGCTCAGGCAGCAGGCGCTGATTTCGTTGGTGATGACGATATGATCAACAAGATCCAGAATGAGAACTGGTTCGACTTCGACGTTATCGTAGCTACACCCGACATGATGGGTAAGCTCGGTCGTTTAGGTAAGGTTCTCGGTCCTAAGGGACTCATGCCTAACCCTAAGGCAGGCACAGTTACAATGGATGTTGCTAAGGCTGTCAACGAAGTTAAGGCTGGTAAGATCGAGTACAGACTCGACAAGACCAACATCATTCACTGCCCGATCGGAAAGGTTTCTTTCGGAGCCGAGAAGATCGAGGAGAACCTCAAGGCACTCATGGAAGCTGTTATCAAGGCTAAGCCGGCAGCTGCAAAGGGTCAGTACATCAAGAACTGCTCCATTGCCACAACAATGGGTCCCGGAATCAAGGTTAATGCCCAGAAGTTCGGTGCTTGATCTTGAGTAATCACAATTAAATACTTTCTTGCCCTAAGACAGCGGGCGGGATGAGCCAATGGCGATTCCCTCAAATGCGTAAAGCGGCCGGCCGAGGATGAGATCTACAGAGCTTATTGAGTTTTGTTAATCCCCCGGAATGCTGTCTGCAGGCCGGGGGTTTTTAATACAAAAAGAAAATTAAAGAAGGAGGAAAAACGAATATGCCTAGTGAGAAGATTCTTGCAAAGAAGCAGCAGAACGTTGCTGAACTTACAGAAGCTTTGAAGGGCGCTGCAACATATGTCTTCGTTTCTACAAGAGGACTTACAGTTGAGCAGGACACGAAGCTCAGAGCTGAACTCCGTGGTGCAGGCGTTAAGTTCCAGGTAATCAAGAACACAACCCTTAAGCGCGTTTTCAAAGAGCTCGGAATCGACGGCGTAGACAGCATGTTTGAAGGTCCTACGGCAGTTGGATACTCTGATGAGGTTACAGCTCCCGCTAAGATCCTTGCTAAGTACGCTGAAGACATCGAGCCCATGGAGATCAAAGGCGGCGTAATCGACGGTAAGGTTGCTTCTGTCGCTGAGATCATTGCACTTTCGAAGGTACCGGATGTCGATACACTTCGTACACAGGTCGCTTATTCTTTGCTTTTCCCTTTTACAAAGCTCGCAATGCTTGTAAAGGCTGTAGCTGAGAAGAAGCAGGAAGAAGGCGGAGAAGCAGCTCCCGTAGCAGCACCCGCTGAAGCACCCGCAGCAGAGGAGGCACCCGCCGAAGAAGCTGTACCCGCGGAAACACCCGCAGAGTAATTAGCTAAAATTTCATAGGAGGAAACTTAAAATGGCTAGTGAGAAAGTTACAAGCATTCTTGAAGAAATTAAGGGCCTTTCCGTAATCGAGCTTTTCGATCTTGAGAAGGCAATCGAAGAAGAGTTCGGCGTATCTGCAGCAGCAGTTGTTGCTACAGGTGCAACAGCAGGTGCAGGCGCAGCTGCAGCAGCTGAGCAGACAGAGTTCACCGTTATGCTCAAGGGCTTCGGTGATTCCAAGATGGGCGTTATCAAGGCTGTCAAGGACGCACTCGCAATGGGTCTTAAGGACGCTAAGGAGCTCGTTGAGAAGGCTCCTGTTGCTCTCAAGGAGAACGTTTCTAAGGAAGAGGCTGAAGACCTCGTTAAGAAGCTTGATGGTTCCGGCGCTGAGCTCGAGATCAAGTAATTCTGATCATCTTAGATTGAGATTTAAAGGGCTGCCTTACGGGGCAGCCCTTTTGCTATTATTCAAATATTGCCGTCGCGACGTAAAAATAGCAAGAAACTTATAACGTCTGGATAACAGATACATCGTCTAAGAAAATTGCTCATAATGCAAATGTTGCGGTTTTATTGAGTCCTGAGACAAACAAACAAAAGATTAGACAAAAAAACATAAAAATAGACTGAATATTTATTGCGAAAAAACTCGACTAATTACCGCCTGCGTGATATTATTCACGCATGAGTATTGATAATGACCAGTTTTTGAATGAAATCCTTGATGCTGAGAACAAGAAGATCCCTTCTATGTTCAAGCTCAGCAAACTTACCGCCAGGATAGCGATTGCTTCAATCGTTGTTTTCTTTCTGCTTACCATAATGTTCATTGTCTTTTTCTACAATTCCGGTAATGAAATGGTACAGCAGAGCGACAGCGCTTATTCCATGGCCGTAAACATGTACAACAGCGATTACATCAAATATGCGGTCATCTGTCTTGCAGTAGTCATAGTCGTAGCATTTTGGCTTTTCATGGTCCAATATTATGAAAGGCGTGCGTATGTCAAGGCTTCCGATTTTGCAAACAAACTTCATTATGCGGAGATGCAGAGGAAAGAGGAAAAGCTTGCGGAGGAAAGATTTGCTTTCCGTCCCAAGATGAGTCCTGCGGAAGACCCTGCTTTCTGGACAATGAAGAAGCCCGGTAAATAATTACTGTTA
Source organism: Clostridiales bacterium (assembly GCA_017478485.1). Taxonomy (GTDB): domain Bacteria; phylum Bacillota; class Clostridia; order Saccharofermentanales; family Saccharofermentanaceae; genus Saccharofermentans. Next base: position 18,586 of record JAFVDI010000012.1, read on the forward strand.
TGGGACTGGAGAACGATAAAGTTTTTAACGAGCTCTTTGAAGAGCAGTATGCCAGGATCCCAAAGATCTTTAAACCAAACAGGAAGATAGGCAAGATAGCGCTAATCATCATTGTCTTGTTCATTGCCGCTGCAGCCTTTTTTCTCAACCGTTTTTACGATTCCGGTCACTACGTCACAATGCCGTCAGTCGGCGGTTACGAGATGGGCTATAACGAGTACAACAACGGTTATATGGCAGCCATGATAATCTGTCTTGCTGTGGTTATCCTTATTGCCGGCTGGCTTTGTCTCTGTACGGTTTTTGAAAAGCAAGCATTTAAAAAAGCATCAAGACTTTCAAACATGATCTTCCTGGCCGAGAGACACAGGGATGAGATCAGAAGACAGAATAACAATCTCTTTAAACGTTATTAAGCTCCAACCCTTGACTTTGAAACTATGACTAGATATAATTTCAAAGCAACTTTTATGGCGGCATAGCTCAGTTGGCCAGAGCGTCCGGTTCATACCCGGCAGGTCGTAGGTTCGAATCCCACTGCCGCTACCATAAAAGGCCCGTTGGTCAACCGGCTAAGACGTCGCCCTTTCACGGCGGAGTAACGAGTTCAACTCTCGTACGGGTCACCAATGGTACCATAGCCAAGTGGTAAGGCGTGGGTCTGCAAAACCCTGATCCCCAGTTCAAATCTGGGTGGTACCTCCACAGAAAGCACCGCAATTTTGCGGTGCTTTTTTATTTCCTGTTTGATATATTTTCGTGTAGAATAATCTTCTTAAAGAACAGCGGGGTGAGAAGTTAAAATGACTGATGAAATAAAGGAAATCCTTAAAAGATACGATGAGATCGAAGCTCTTATCCTTGAGCAGAAGATAGATGAATTCGGCGACCACTTGGGTCAGGTTCCTGAAGGAAGCGATGCGGCTTCATTTGAGGAATACATCCAGGACATCGCAAGAGAAGAGACCGATAAGGCTACTCTCGCGCTGGAGACGGAACCTGATGACAGATTGGGCGGAAAGTCACTTAGAGATGTTTTCGATGCTATGACTCTTGAAGAGAAAGTTGAAACGCTCGAATACAGTGCAGTTACTTTGGACCGCGGCGTACCGCATTCGCTCATCGCGAGCATTGCCTGTGATGACAGGGATGCAGTAAGGGATTACTGCAGTTCCGTTATCGGGAATTCCGCATGGACGGAGGAAGAGCTTAACGATGAGGGCAAGCTTTTCGAGATCGAGTATCAGAAGGTCAAGGCATGCCTCGACGTACTCATCGAAATGAAAGAGTTCTGCTTTGTTAAGGCGGTAATCGACCGTTTCATGAGCTATCCCAAGACAACCGAATTCGTTGCGGAATCGATCAAGAACTATGTCATCGGATGCCCGGAAGTATCCGTTCCGATCCTTATTGAACTCATCGAAGATGACCTTGATACGGGTCTTGAGGGACCTGCAGAGGATCTTGTCATCATGCTCGCAGAGATCGGCATGAAGGAGAAGTCTGAGGACATATATCAGACGCTCAGACACGCTTTCCGCGCGATGACGAATAAGATCTATGCGGTTATCTGCCTCGCTGAATACGGCGATGAGAGAGCCGTTCCTCTGATGAAGAACTACATCAACAGACATCAGGATTCCATCTCGCGTGATCTCTTCTATGAGATGATGTCAGCCATCCAGAAACTCGGAGGAGACATCTCCGACATCAATGACCCGTTTGGTGATTTCACACGCAAGTCACAGCAGAAACCGGGCAAGAATTACGGTCCTGCAGGATATAACGGAAACCACTGAGGCAAAGCCAGATGGAAAGCGGATTTAAATACGAAAGATCGCCCAAGCTGATAGAATTGCTTGAGCTGCTCAAGAGGATCTCCGTATCGGACAAGATCATGTTCGGTCAACAGAACGCCGGCCATATCGGCGTTACCATCAGTGAGACAGACGGAACTGAGTCTGACTGTTGGAATCTCTGCGGTAAGCATCCTGCCGTCGTAGGCATAGACACACTAAGCTTCCTTGGCTATGAGGGGAAGATGAACGACCTCATCAAGATCGTCAAGAACCTCCACAGGCAGGGCTGCATCATATCACTGTCATCGCACATGCCCAACTTTACGCTGGGCGGTGAGGAGTTTTACGATTACTCACCCAACAATACTGACGGTGACTGCGCTCACAGGATTATGGAAGGCGGAGATCTGAATGCCAAGTACCTCAGGTTCCTCGACATGATCGCCGATTTTGCCGAAAGATGCGTCGACCTTGAAGGCGACCCGATCCCGATGATCTTCCGTCCGTTCCATGAGGACAACGGAAACTGGTTCTGGTGGGGAAAAGAATACCTTCCCGATCTCGATTACATCGAGCTTTTCCGTTATACGATCGACTATCTCATGTATGTTAAAGGGGTCAAGAATTTCGCAGTCTGCTATTCGCCCAACGGCCCCGTCGAATCCGGCCTGGACTATTTTGCAAGATATCCCGGCGATGATGTTGTCGACATAATGGGACTCGATTACTATCACGATCATCCACATTTCGGTGACGGCTTCTTCAGAAAGCTGCAGGTATCTTTGGATCTGCTCGCACAGTGTGCGAAACTTCACGAAAAGATAGTTGCGCTTACTGAGACGGGATACCGTTCGCTTGAGACGACCGGCGGATATTTCGAAGGTCTGGCTCCGTCAGGAAATGCAAACACCACGTGGTTCAGCGATATGCTCAATGCGATAACCGGCTGTGACGGAATAGCGCTCTGTGCTTATATGCTCATCTGGGCGAACTTTTCCGACACTCAGTTCTGGCTTCCTTATGAGAAGGACGGCTTCCGTCATGAACTCTGTGATGACTTTGTTTCATTTGCAAACGACCCGCATGTCATAATGGCGCCTGTATTTGATTTTGAAGAGGTTGTCTGATATATTGATTTTGCGCTTTTTGCGGGTTTAACTCAGTTGGTAGAGTGTCAGCTTCCCAAGCTGAATGTCGCGAGTTCGAGCCTCGTAACCCGCTCCATGTCCTCCTTTTACGGAGGACATTTTTAATCCTGTTCCGCAATTGCAGGCTTTGTTTTGCAAACACACAATAATCTGTGTATACTTGTAAAATAATGCTTATTTGATAAAAAAGCGGTAAAACAAACATCGAGGAGCATTTTAATATGAAAGGCATAATTCTTGCGGCAGGTAAGGGAACACGTCTGTATCCGGTAACAAAACCTGTCTGTAAGCCCCTTCTTCCCGTATACGACAAACCAATGATCTACTATCCGATGTCGGTCCTTATGAATTCAGGCATCAGGGACATCCTGGTAATCACTCCGCCGGATGACACAAAACCTTTCGTGGATCTTCTTGGTGACGGTTCGCATCTCGGGATCAAGATCACATATATCGAACAGAAGGTGCAGCGCGGTATCGCAGACGCGTTCATCATCGGCAAGGATTTCATCGGAAATGATTCCGTCTGCCTTGCATTGGGAGACAACATCTTCTACGGTCCTTTCTTCAAGCGCAAGTTAAGACAGGCTGCGCAGATCGTAAAAGACGGAAGTGCCGCCATCTTCGGTTACTATGTTGCAGACCCCAGAGCTTTCGGCGTCGTTGAGTTCGATGCGGACGGGAAAGCCGTATCCATCGAAGAGAAGCCTTCTCATCCTAAGTCGAACTACATTGTTCCCGGCCTTTATTTCTACGGACCTGATGTAGTAAAGATAGCAGAGAACATTCAACCTTCCGCAAGAGGAGAACTTGAGATAACATCGGTCAACGAAGAGTATCTTAAGCGCAATGAACTGAAAGTCATCGCTCTCGGAAAAGAGTTCTCATGGTTTGATGCAGGCTCTGCAGACAGCCTTTATGAGGCAGCGGGAGCCATCCGCGCGGCACAGCGCTCCGGCAACATGATCGGATGCCTTGAAGAAATCGCGCTCAAAAAGGGCTGGATCAATGAGGAAGAGTTCAGAAAGCTTGCCGATTCCATGAACAAGACCAACTACGGTCAGTATCTGGGAGCGCTCGCAGAAGAGTTCTGATCACGGATTTAAAATGCATTTAAGAAAAAAGACGCCTGTGAAGGCGTCTTTTTGCTTTATCCTGCAACTGTCATCAGTAAACGTATGCCATCGACTTTTTCGGTACGTTCTTGTAGATATACTTTGCATCATCGGTTGCCATTCTGATGCAGCCGTGGGAGATGCGCTTCCCGAGCGTCGGGCTGTATACCTTCTTGCCGTTCCAGTAGTAAGGAACGCTGTGGAAATAATAATTCTTGTAGTATCTGGTACAGTACTTGCAGCGGACGGCTCCGGCAAAGAATTTCTTCTTCTTGCCCTTGATCGGGTGTTTGCCCTTCTTGGTCGGCGTGGCAGCTTTTCCTACACCTACGTAGATAAACCTTACGAGTTTCCAGTTTCCCTTGGAACCCTTGAAGACGCCGGCAAAGAACTTGCTCGTGTCGCAAAGGATAAGCCATTTTGTTTTGCTGCTGATGCCCTGGGCCTTTTCGGTCATGGCCTTCTTAATGTGGTCGGCATTCATAACAGCCGTGCTTCTCTGGCTCTTTACACCCGCGACAGCACCGGGTTTTCCGGCACCCTTTTCCGTCAGGACGATCTGAATTGCCTCAATGAAACGTGCATAATGCATTACGCCTGCAATTTCACCGTTCTTCGCCCAGTCGAGCCAGCCGTTGCTTGTGCGGACGTGAACGCGGTAATAGATATCGTATTTTTCCGCAAGCGCGCCTGTAAGCCTGATCTGGATCATGTCGAGCTTATAGCCCTTCTTGCCTGAAGTCTTTCCGTTGGTCTTGAATGCTCCCCAGCCCTTCTTATAGGCATGGGTGCGGTACTGGATCTTGCCGGATGTGGAGCTCTTGAGTTTGATCTGGAGCGCCTCGAGAGTTCTCTTCTTTCCGACACTTCCGGAAAGATTAGCCTGCTTCTTGTATTTCTTTTCCCACTTCCTGTAGCGTGCCCGTGTACGGTAAGTGAGCGTAGCGCCGGCCGGAGCCTTAAAAGGAACGGGCTGTGTGGGTGATTCCGTATTCTGCGGGTTCTCTGGAGTTTCAGGTGTCTCATCATCGAGAACGATCAGGGATTCGGAAGCTGCAGTGTCAGAAGAAACTGTACCGTCAGAGGAAGCTGATACGTTGAACGAAAAGAACGACGTCAGCAACAGCGCGGTAAGAATACTTGCTGAAATTTTCTTAATGGCAGCACTCATAAACATCCTCCTGATAAATTATCTAAATAATACCGAAAGAGAGATTTTATTACAAATAAATATCAAACTTTACAAATAATTACGCAATAAGTATATTTATTCTGCTATGGCAAGGATTGTTGAAAAGAAGAAAGACGGGAAGCCGGGAACAGTACGGCTTGTTGTTGCGGTACTGTTTTTTGCCGTTGCCGTTTTCCTGTGTCTGGGACTGACCTGGCTGCTTTCCATCTGGCATGACATTACTTTCGATGAGATTGTCTTCTATCTTTCGGCACCGCTTGACGGCACGTCGCAGGATGTGATGAACAGTTTTTACCTGCGGGTCGTGTTCCTTTCCGTGACAGCGGTCATCATTTTCGCGGCGTTTCTTGTTATATTCAGGATCAGGAAAAAGTATTCTCTTTCACGCAAGGTCAGCATTGCCGTATTCGTGATCCTCGGCGCCGTCCTCGTTTGCCAGGCGGGCAGGGCAGCAGTCAGATACCGCGTTTTTGACTATATCCGGTCAATGACGACCAAGTCGGATTTTATCGATCAGAACTATGTTGAACCGACTGCTTCAAATGTCATTTTCCCCGAGAAGAAAAGAAATCTCGTTTACATATTCCTCGAATCCGTTGAGGTGACTTTTGCCGATAGGGGATCGGGCGGAGCTTTCGAAAAGAATGCCATTCCGGAACTTACCGGACTTGCCGTTAATGAAGGCGAATGCTTTTCGGGTGACAGGAAGACGTTGAACGGCGGATACGTTACCACGGGATCTTCGTACACAATGGGCGCGATGGTTGCGCAGACTTCGGGCGTTCCGGTTATCGGAAGCATCGGAAATGCCGCTGCCTCATATGCCGATTCATTCTATCCGGGTCTCCGCACGATCGGCGATATTTTGAACGAACAGGGCTATGAGCAGGTGTTCATGTGCGGTTCGGGCGCTGCCTTCGGAGGAAGAGCGCTGTATTTCAAAGAACACGGCGGATATCAGATATTCGATTACGATTACGCGAGAAACAACGGCTATATTCCCAAGGACTACAAGGTCTGGTGGGGATATGAAGACAGGAAGCTGATCGATTTTGCCAAGACCAGGCTCAGTGAATTGAGCAGTCAGGACAAGCCTTTCAATCTCACGATGCTTACGGTCGATACGCATTTTGAAGACGGTTTTGTCTGCGATCTTTGCGGTGATGAGTTTGATGTACAGTATTCGAACGTAATGGCATGCTCATCCAAACAGATAAAAGGTTTTGTCGATTGGATGAAACAGCAGGATTTCTATAAGAATACGACCGTAGTGATAGTCGGTGACCACCCGACGATGGACGCGGATTACTGCAGTCAGGTCGAAGACTCATACGGCAGACGGTCATATGTCTGCATATTGAACTCTGCGGCAGAGGTCGAAAAGCCGGCGCACCGCGATTATACGACATACGATCTTTTCCCTACGACTCTCGCGGCCATGGGCGTCAAGATCAGGGGCAACCGTCTCGGTCTGGGCACTAATCTGTTCTCAGAAACACCTACTCTGATGGAAAGATACGGCATTGGTTTCCTGAGCACCGAACTCGGAAAGAGAAGTGCTTTCTATGACAGGATCGGCAAGTTCGACATGCTCTCCAAGGACATCCTGCGCAATCTCGATTATCTCAGCATCAGGACGGAAAGAGACAGCAGCGGAAAGCTTAATGTCTCATTCTGGGGGATCGAAAACTGCAGGCAGGAGATAAAGTCAGTCAGGGGAGAATTCTACCGCCCGGACGGAACGCTCCTGGATAAGCAGGATGTCTCCCTCGGCGCAGATAAGGTTTACAATGTGACTTTCGATACGTCATCACTGTCTTTCAGGGAGCTCCTTGAGGGCAAGATAAAGCTTTTTGCAATTGATACCGCCGGAGCGGAACATGAGTTCTATGAGACAGCTGACAACGAGACAACTGTCGTTTACAAAGACCTTAAAGAGTATCTTGGAATGCTCGGAGGCCTTGATGACATAACGGTCCTTATCGGAGTGAAAGATGAGGCTTCGCAGGGCCTTGATCTGGAGACTGCAGGAGCTTTCGGCAAGATTGGGATAGACTGTTCCCTTTACGGAAAGCCGGGTCTGTCTTATCTTGCATATTCAGGCGGCGGAAAGCACACCGACAGCGCTGCAAATCACGAGCTGAACTATTCGGGAACGCTTAAGGACGGCACAAGATTCGAGATCGTTTCAGGGGCGTTCAAATACGGCAATACATGCTCGATCATGGTAGGCGGAAAAGAGTATGCCAAGAACCAGAGAGGCTTCAATTTCGTCGTTATCGATGACAGGACCGGCAAAGTTATGGACAGCCGCGTTTTCGATGTGTACAGAAACATTCTCACGTCTGCCATGGGCGATGATACCATCTCCGTCGGCGTAAGATACGATGAGGAGAAAAAGACCGCAGACATCTGGATGAAGGGAACTCCTAACAGCGTTCTGACGGACAAACCGATCTATGCATATCTTTATACCTGGGATAAGGATCACCCGGCGAGGCTTAACAGGATCGAGATGAAAAAGGGCAGATACGGCAATAAGGGTGCGGAGGATTCATTTGAATATTTCTTTATGAAGGGCTTCAACGTGAGCTCGTATGATCCGAAGACAATGGGCATCATGATCTATGTGACGAGCAGTGAATCTGGAGTTGTCATGTACAAGTTCAGGGCTGTGTTCGATCTCACTTTGCCTGACGTGAAAGGTGCCAGGCTCCCTGAAGGGGTAACACTCACTGAAGAGTGATATAATCGGCATATGCCGTTTTGACGGCGGAGCTCATAACGGGAGGTATCCTATATGTCGAGACCTGTAAAGGTAAGAAGGGTTTGCGCGGAACCGAAATACAGGCGGTTCGTTCCTTCGTGCGGTGAATGTAAGGATCCCGTTATCCTTTCGACTGAAGAATACGAGGTCATGCGCCATGTCGATTATCAGAAGATGACACATGTGGAATGCGCATTGAAGATGGAGATCTCCAGGAGCACCGTAACCGAGATATACGAATCTGCGAGAACAAAGATCGCAGATGCTTTGGTAAACGGTAAAGAGCTTTGTATCGAAGGCGGAAACTACCGTGTCTGCGACGGCGGCGAATGCAGTCCCTGCAGGATAAAAGAAGGCTCTAATTGAAAGCCGGGATCATGAGGCTTCCCGAAGAAGACATCTCCTGTACGAAGGCGTTTGTCTGTCCGAGATCAGCAAGGTAATCACAGAGTTTGTCATAGTTTCCGGAAGACAGAGTGCGCTTTAATTCTTCCGGAGCTTTTTCGTTTTCGAGAATGTGCGGCATGGGCGTGTACTGGCTCATCAGGCTGATGTAAATGTTGTTTCCGAATCTTGAGACAAGGTAATCCAGGATGTGCTTGCTGTCGAAAAGATTGCCCGGCAGCATCAGGTGCCTGACTATCATTCCGCGTGTCATTATCCCGTTCTTATCGAGCACGGCTTTTCCTGTCTGACGGAACATCTCATCGAGCGCTGCCGCAGCCGTGGTGAAATAGTCGGGAGCATTGGCGTATTTGACGGATGCTTTCCTTGAGTGGTATTTCAGATCGGGAAGATATATGTCTATCAGGCCTTCAAATAATCTTAACGTGCTGACTGATTCATAGCCTGAGCAGTTGCAGATAACGGGAACGGAAAGGCCGTTGTCTTTTGCGGTCCTGACAGCTTTTGCAACAGAAGGGGCAAAGTGTACAGGCGTTACAAGATCGATCGCTCCGGCGCCTTCGGAGGCGAGTTTGAGAAACAGATCCGCCAGTCCATTTTCATCGTAAACAGCACCCTTTCCGGTGGCTTTTGTGATCCTGTGATTCTGGCAGAATATGCACCTTAGAGAACATCCTTCGAAGAACACTGCTCCGCATCCTCCGGGGCCGCCAAGTACCGGTTCCTCGCCTCTGTGGATCATGGAGAGGTTGACGGTGACGTCCGCCGAGGTTCCGCAGAATCCGGTTTTTCCGTGCGTTCTGTCAGCTCCGCACCTTCTGGGGCAGAGATTGCATGGTGAATACGGATCTTTGGCATTAACGGCTTCCATAAAGGACATTATAGCCAAAACATCAGGCGGTTTGAGGATTAAGTTTCGGCTTTTCTAATTTAATTATAATTAAGGTGTTAGTGCTAATATCTTATTCGGAGAAATGCGGAAGAATAGTGGCAGTTGGAGCCTGAAGCCTTGACATTTCTTCCTTCAAAGCTAATATTACGGCGATAAAACGAATAGACGGATAAAAGGAACTGATAATGGAAAACAAGCTGGACTCAATGCATTCAAAAGGTCTTGTAAGATCTGCCGATACGGCGGTCGTAAGGGCCATTACGCATGAAGATATTGCAAGGCACAGCAGAAAGACCACAGCTCATTCGAATAAACCGGCTGTAAGAACCGGATTTTCCGGAAAGCCTGCTGCAAAGACTGCATCCTCAAAGGCAAAGTCCGCTGCAAGGGCAGAGGAAACCGAAGAACCCAGGGAGAAGTCACGCGTCGTAGCGTACAGCTTCTACCTTCTCTTAGCAATACTCACACTTGCTCTTTATATTGCGATCAGGTACTACGACCGCGAAACCGCCAAGGTCAAGAGGTTTGTCCTTGTCGAAGTGGGAAGTCCCGTTTCTGAAGAGATGTTCTTCAATGAACAGATGGACTTTCCAGAACTTGAAGAGTGCAACCTCGATTTTTCCGGAGTCAACGTCGATGTTCCTCAGACGATCCATTTCACGATCACGTATTTCTGGACCAACATGGAGTGCGAACTTGAGATCGCAGACACGACTCCTCCTACGGGAACAGGCATTCCCCAGCAGATCTTCGCTGTCGAGGAACTCCCTGATGTCAATAAGTGCGTCAAGGATATAAAAGACCGTACCGAAGTTACTCTCAAGTGGGGCAAGATCCCGAATTACAAGAATGGCGGAGAGTTCAAGGCTGAAGCTCTCCTTACTGATGCAGTCGGAAACACTGCGTCCGTAATGGTTCCCATCTCGGTCACAAAGGACAGTACGCCTCCGGTTATCTCCGGCACAAAGAATTACAGCGGCTTCGTCGGCAGCAGCATTGTATACAGAGACGGCGTAACCGTTACTGATGACTACGACAAGAACCCCACGCTTTCGATCGATACGTCCGGTGTAGACATGAGCAAGCCCGGCAAATACAAGGCCATCTACACTGCAACCGATTTTTCGGGCAACAAGACCACTGCCGAGATCGAGGTTGAGCTTTTAAAGAAGCCCAAGACTTATGTTGAGCAGGAAACCGTAGATAAGGCTGCCCAGAAGATCCTGGATAAGATCTTAAAGCCCGGCATGACCAAGATGGAGCAGGCGCTCCAGATCGTATGGTGGTGCAGATACAACATTACTTACGTGAACAAGGGCGACTCGACTTCAAGAAACAGGGCTGCTTATGATGCGATCACCAAGAGACGCGGAAACTGCTACGGTTATGCATGCGCGGTAAGAGAAATGCTCAATCTCTGCGGCATCGAGAACAGGTTCATCAAGCGCTATCCTTACAGATACAGCATTCACTACTGGAACTACATCAATATCGACGGTGAATGGTATCACTGCGATTCAACGCCGAGAAAGAACTATAACAGCTACTTTTTCATGTATACTACAAAAGAGATACAGAACTTCCATCACAGCGGATGGTATGGATATACTTTCAAGGTTGAAAAGTATCCGCCTTCAGCTACAAAGTCTGTTCAGAAGAAAATAGACTACGCCAACCATAAGATCAAGAAATGACCGACAACCTGACCCCAGATCCGAAGGCAAGCCAAAGGACCCCTGCACATCATAACAGGCAGGGAGCGGGACAAGCATCCCGTCAGGCACCGGTTAAGAGGCAGATAAGGCAGAATAATACGGCTGGGAGAAATGTCCCGGCCGCTTTACATGGAAGACCTCAGGCACAGCAGAGAAGGCCGGTCCCGCAGGGACAGGTCCGCCAAAGACCTGTTCAGAACAGGCCCGTTCCGAGACAGTCGGCTGAAACCCGGACTGTTCAAAGACACCCTGAACACAACCGTCCCGTTGCCGGAGGACAGGTTCAGAGAAGACCCGTTCAGAAGCGCGCCCCCGTCAAAAAGCCGGCGGCTCCGAAGGCTAAGCTTCCGGTCAAAACATTCATAATTTTCGGCGTCATCCTCATTGCCGGAGGCGCGCTTGCCGCGTTCCTGGCGTTCTTTATCGGTGAGCAGTCGCTCATCAAAAAGAAGGTTTCTGTCGAGATCGGAACAAAAGCGGATTTCTCGATGTTTATTGAAAGCGAACCGAAGTATCCGGAGTATCTGAGCACAAACCTGGATTTCGCTTCCGTTGATTACAACCGGCTCCAGTCGGTGTTCTTCACCATTACGCTCTATGGAATAGACCATGAGTGTGAGCTTGTGATAGCTGATACCACTGCTCCTAAAGGTGAAGGCGTAAAGCAGCAACTCATGTCGGTCGATCCGATCCCGGATGCTGAAAAGTGCGTTACCAATATCGAAGATATGACTCCTGTAACAGTTACTTGGGCCGAAACGCCGGACATTTCGGAGGGCGGTGAATATATTGCGCAGGCCAAGCTTACCGATGCAGCAGGAAATGAATCTCTGGTTTATGTCCCGCTCTCGGTAACAAAGGACAGTAATCCTCCCGTCATCGAAGGATACAGGGACATTTCGATAATCGCAGGGGAGTCTATCTCATACCGCACGGGTGTCGTGGTAACTGATGACTATGACGAGAATCCCACTCTTGAGATCGATACTTCGGGAGTCACGCTGAACAAGGCGGGAGATTACAAGGCCATATTCAAAGCTTTTGACCGCTCGGGCAACAAGACGGAAGTGACCATCAACGTTAAGATCAAACCCAAGCCTAAGAACTATATCGAGCCCGACATGGTCTATAAGCAGGCCAAAGAGATCTACGAAAAGATAACCACGCCTGAAATGAATGAAATGGAGAAGGCGCTCCAGATAGTATGGTGGGTCAGACAGAACATCAGGTTCACCGTAAGGATCAAGCCGAAGAATTGGACAGAAGGCGCCTATAACGGCTTCAAGGACAGACGGGGAAACTGCCTGACGTCCGCTTCATGCGTAAAGGCCATGCTCGATGTTGCGGGCATTGAGAACATGTTCGTTACAAGATGGCCTTACAAGGTTGCCAAGCATTACTGGAACTACGTCAAGATAGACGGCCAGTGGTATCACTGCGACGCGACCTGGAGACAGAATTACAGTAGCTATTTTTTCATGTATACGACCAAGGAACTGCTGAGTTTCTGGCACGACGGCTGGAACGGATTTGAGTTTGACCGGAAGAAGTACCCTGAAAGTGCCACGGTCTCCGTACAAAAGAAGATCGACTACAAAAATCATAAGATCAAATCGTAATCTGAAAATGCCTAATATGCTATAATAAAGCATTAAATCTTTTGGAGCGGCGGTAAAGTGGAACCCATTCTGTATTTTGTAATCCCGTGCTATAACGAGGAACAGGTTCTTCCCGAGACATGCGGTCTTTTCCTTGGAAAGCTCATTTCAATGATCGATGCAGGAAAGATCAGCCAGGAAAGCCGCATCCTTTTCGTGAATGACGGAAGCAAGGATGCGACCTGGAGCATCATCTCATCGCTTACTGAAGAGGAAGAACATTTCGCAGGCATTTCGCTTGCTCATAACCGAGGCCATCAGAACGCGCTGATCGCAGGACTCATGGAATCGCGTCTGCGTGCTGACATCACCATTTCGATGGATTGTGACGGTCAGGATGACATTAACTGCGCTGAACAGATGGTCGATGAGTATCTCAAAGGCAACGAGATCGTTTACGGCGTAAGAAATGACAGATCTACCGATACAGGCTTCAAACGCACGACAGCTGAGTGCTATTACGGACTTCTCCGCGCCATGGGCATCGAGATAATACCCAACCATGCTGATTACCGTCTCATGAGCAGCCGTGCCCTGAATGCTCTAATGGGCTACGGTGAAGTCAATCTCTTCCTCAGGGGGATCATTCCTCACATGGGTTTCAAGAGTTCTGTCGTTTACTATTCCCGCGCCAAGCGTATCGCAGGAACGACGCATTATCCGCTCAAGAAGATGATGGCTCTGGCGATCGACGGTATCACGTCATTCTCAATCAAGCCGCTCAGGATGATCACGTTCATGGGACTCTTCGTTGCGCTCCTGTCATTTATCGGCATCATATATGCGCTCATCAGTGCAGCTACCGGAAATATCGTCGAAGGCTGGACCTCAATGACATGCATCATCTGTTTCGTAAGCGGAATCCAGATGATAAGCCTCGGGATCATCGGCGAATACATCGGAAAGATATATCTCGAGACCAAACGCCGTCCCCGCTATATCATTGACGAGAGCAAAAACCTGAAAAGCGTAACGGAGGAATGATATGGACACTTTATATGTAGTCATGCCGGCTTACAATGAGCAGGATAACATTGAAGAAGTAGTATCCTCCTGGTACACCGTGCTCGAGGGCAAGAGTCCCGAATCCAGACTTGTGGTAGCAGACAGCGGAAGCACCGATAACACTCACGCAATCCTCGAAAAGATGAAGGAGACATATCCCCAGGTCGAGGTGCTTTCCGATACCGGAAAATACCACGGACCGAAGGTCATCGCGCTTTATTCATATGCCATCAAGAACGGCGCTGATTATATCTTCCAGACGGATTCTGACGGCCAGACACTTCCTGAGGAATTCGATGCATTCTGGCAGCTTCGGAACGGCTACAAGGGAATCTTCGGCCACCGTGTCGTAAGAGGCGACGGAAAATCCAGAGCATTTGTCGAAAAGGTCGTCTGCTTCCTTATCAAGTGCTATTTCCACGTTAAGGTACCGGATGCAAATGCGCCTTTCAGGCTTATGGACGCAAAGACAGTGGCCAAGTATCTTCCGAGGCTTGACAAGGATTACAACCTGCCGAACATAATGATGACAACATATTTCGCATACTACAAAGAAGAGATGACTTTCAGGGAGATCACTTTCAGGCCGAGGCAGGGCGGAAAGAATTCCATCAACATCCGTAAGATCGTCAAGATCGGATGGAAAGCGCTGAAAGATTTCCACAATCTCAAAAAGGCAATGTAATGGCTGAAAACGTTTCAAAGAAAAAAGCTTTCCCGGTAAAGGGAACCGTCACGGCTGTCGTTCTGATAGCCGTTAGTATTGTCGTGTTCTGGCTTCTCCAGCGTCTTCTGATGCCCAAGTATCAGAAGGGCGCGATCGAAGGCTCGTTCACTGAGGAATACTACAAGGAGAAGGTGCCGCACGATGTTATCTTTTTCGGTGACTGTGATGTCTATGCAAACTATTCTCCGGTCAAGATGTACACGGAATACGGCATCTCCGCGTATATCAGAGGCTCCGGCGAGCAGTATATATGGCAGTCTTACTATCTTCTGAGGGATACGCTCAAATATGAGACTCCCAAGGTCGTTGTCCTTACGGTTCACGGACTCCAGTTCGACAAGCCCCGTTATGAGGCATATAACCGCATGACTCTTGACGGTATGAGATGGTCAAAGGACAAGGTCGACGCCATCAATGCTTCCATGCTCAAAGGCGAGACATTCGCTTCCTACGTGTTCCCGATCTTCAGATATCATGAGAGATGGAACAAACTGACCGTAAGTGATTTCGAGCACATCTTTTCGAAAGAGGTAACATCCCATAACGGCTACTATATGAGATGCGATACTCTGCCTTACGAGAATTTCCCGCCCAAGGCCCCGCTGTTCACCAAGACATTCGGAAACAATGCCATGAGCTATCTGGATAAGATCCGCACACTCTGCGAGGAGAAGGGCATCAAACTGATCCTGGTGCGCGCACCCGTTGAGAACGGATGGTATCCGTCCTGGGACAAGAATATGGAAAAGTACGCCGAACAGTACGGGATCAAGTACATCAATTTCAAAGCGGCATCAAAAGAGATTGGGATCGACCTTACGAAGGATACATATGATGCCGGCATCCATCTGAACATTTACGGTGCGGAGAAGCTGAGCGTCTATTTCGGCAAATATCTTAAGGAAAACTACGATCTGACCGATTACAGGAATGATCCGTCCGTTTCCGCCGTTTATGCGGAAAAGATCGCTTTTTACAATGCGGTCAGGGCTGATCAGGACCGTGAACTCAAGGAATACGGGGAGCTTAAGAGCTACGGAATAAATGCCGTAGAATAGCCACAATTTTCTTGTGCATTTTATAATAAAATACGAAAGTCCTGTTAAGCATTTTTGTTGTTTAACTCGGAATGCATGGAATATGCGGATTTTGTATCATATTCTTGTTATTTTTACGGAGGTAAACTTATGAAAGGTTTAAAGATTACAACACTTATTCTCGCAGCTGCCATGATGGCTATGCCCATCGCAGGCTGCAATAATTCAAAGAAGCCCGTTTCTTCCGGCATCAACATCATCTCTTC
This sequence comes from Clostridiales bacterium, assembly GCA_017478485.1. GTDB lineage: Bacteria > Bacillota > Clostridia > Saccharofermentanales > Saccharofermentanaceae > Saccharofermentans. The sequence goes on from JAFVDI010000012.1 coordinate 34,312, forward strand.
ACAGAGCCAGAACGGTCTCAGCGGTGAGAATGCCGGTATGATCGACCCTAACGCTGCTTCGAACAACTTCATCTTCAAGTACAACGGAGTTAATGTTGTTGTTAACACAAAGATGGAAGACATCGAAGGCAAGTTCGATTCCAAGACATACAAGAAGACATCTCAGGTTTCCTGCATCGGCGCTGCCGGTACTGACTGGGTCTACACATTCAACGGCGGTTCTTTCGTAATCGTTGCTACACCTGCAGGTAAGGATTATTCAATCTATCAGATCATCCTCGCTGACGATTCAGTTTCCACAGCTGAGGGCGTTTGCGTAGGCAACACTGTTGATCAGGTTAAGGCAGCTTACGGCGAGCCTGTCAAGGATAAGAGTGATGAGAGAGTTTACATCTATGAGAAGGGTACATCCACTCTCATGATTACATTCGAAGAGGATGAGAACACTCAGAAGGTTACAGTTGCAAGCATCATGTATCAGGGAGCAATTGCATAATCTTGGCTAACGTAAAGAAAAAGAACGGATTTAGCTTAATAAGTTTCCTGGGACTCGCAGTCATGCCGCTTCTGGCAGGCGGAGCCCTGGGGGCTTACTTCGCTTTCTGCATGTATTCGAGCTTCATCAATAACATTGATGCAGCTGTTCTCTCAGAAGTAGAGATCGAATACGGCCACCCGATCACGATCGATTCTTTCTTTTCGAAAGTTCCGGTCAACACTACGTTTATCACTGACATTAACCAGATCGACACAGGCAAGCTTGCTTCCTATGAGATCTGGATGGATTGCGGCGGACATGCTGTTTCCTCGGTCCTCAAGGTCGTAGACAAGACAGCTCCTACCGCTACCGCAGTACCTGTTGATATGTTCTGCGGTAAGGCACCGGATCCGGAAACCCTTGTTAAGGATGTATTCGACCTTACCAATGTTAAGATCGAATATGCCGAGGGCACTCCCAATCTTGTTATGAATTCAGGCAAGATGAACATTCCGGTAAAGCTTACCGATACTAACGGCAACACAACTATCGTCACCGTTCCTTTCGACGTAAAGGACGACTACACCCCGCCGGTCATTTCAGGCGTCAGGAAGTTCGAGCATGTTGCAAAGGATAATGATAAGATCACGAAAGACGATTACCTTGAAGGAGTTACAGCGACCGATGACTTCACCACGAAGCCGAAGATCGAGGTTGACTATTCAAAGGTAGACCTGAAGAAGGTTGGTGTATATCCCGTCAGGTATATTGCTTCTGATAAGGCAGGCAACAGGACCGAAGTAGAATCAAGCGTTACCGTATTCGCGACATATAACGGCGGTGCGACTGCAAGCCAGAAGGATATCAACAAGGCTATGAGTCTTGCCAGGAAGCAGCTTGCAAAGATCACCAAGGCTTCCGATACGGATGTTGTAAAGGCGATGAATATCTATTACTGGGTATATCATCACATCTACTTCTCAACCGGTGCGTCTCCTTATAAGGGATGGGCAAAGGCAGCCGTTAATGCACTTAATAAGAGAAGAGCTTCATGCTACGGAAGATCATGCGCATGCAAGGCTATGCTTGACGCCTGTGGCATCGAGAACTTCCTTATCATGAGAAAGAAGGTAGCCGGACTGAGGATTCACAACTGGAATCTCGTTAAGCTCAACGGTGAATGGTATCACTGCGACGTTCAGATCTACATCGCGGGACTCGCTCCGAAGGGATTCTTCTGCTTCATGATGACCGACAAGGAGATCGCGAAGGCTCCTACGAACCATCAGTACAAGAAGAGCGCTTTCAAGAATATCAAGCGAGCCACCAAATCCGTCCAGAAATGGATCGACGTTTATAACGGTAAGATAAAGTCGGGCTTCCCTTACAAGAAAAAATAGTAATCAAATACAGGGAGTCCTTCGGGGCTCTCTGTTTTTATGAATAAGAGGTTTAGAAATGAATAAGACTATTAAAAGAACGATCGCATTTGTTGTTGCAGCTTCTGTCATGACTGTCATGGCAGCATGCGCTCCCAAGGAAGAAGGCAATGGCAATAATGCTCCCCAGCTGATTTCAGGCGGCACTGCAGCAACAGTTGCAAGCAAAGCGGCTGATCCCAAAGAGTCTGCTGCTCCCGCTGCTTCAAGCGATGTATACGGCTTAACATATAAGGGCGTTCTGGTCACTCCCGGCATGGATGCCGAAGAAGCTATCAAGGCACTCGGCGAGGGTTACGTTAAATCTCCCGATATCCAGTCCTGTGCTTTTAACGGCATCGAGACATCCTACGATTATAAGGATTTCGTTCTTTTCGTAGATAACCGCGACGGCGGCAAGTACAAGATCAACACGATTGACATCAAGGCAGCCACAGTCGACTGCGGCGGAGTCAAGATCGGTTCACCCATCGAAGACGTCAAGAAAGCTTACGGCAACCCGACCTCGGAAGAAGTTTACGGTCTGTGCTATGAGAAGAACAAGACTCAGGTCCAGTTCGTTTCAGCCGACGAAAAGACAGTTTCTTCCATCCTCTTTAAGGCGATCTGATAAGCAACAGTTTCAGAAATGAAAAAGGCTCAGAGGGGAAAGAAAACAGCAAAAGCGAAGAAAACACTCAGGATCGTGCGCATCTGCATTGCGGTCCTGTTTTGCATTGTAGCCGTTGCCGCAGCTGCACTTGCGGCAGCCGGTGATTTCTACACCAAGCCGCTCATAACCGATGTCACCATTGAGGCGGGCAGTTCATTTTCCATAGATGATTTTTTCGATAATAAACCTGAAGACGCAAGGTTCATAACCGATGTCAGCGGGATCGACACGAAGATCCCGGCCGTTTACGGTCTTAAAGTCGCTTTTGACAAGTATTTCGATCAGGAAGTAAGACTTACCATTCAGGACACCACTGCGCCTACAGGAAAAGCTGTAAAGCAGGAATTCTTTACCGTTGACCCGTTCCCGGACGTCGAAAAGTGCGTTTCGGATCTCTATGACCTGAACGGAATTGCCGAAGTGAAGTTCAGAGACGGCGCCCCTGACGTAAGCGCAGGAGGCGATTTCGTCGTTCCCGTAGTTGTAACCGATCCATACCAGAACTCGACAACGATCGATGTTCCGATGCACGTAACGAAGGATTCCACTCCTCCGGTCATCACGGGACTGAAGAACAATCAGATGGTCAGGTCCGGAGATGAGATAGATTTCAGAGAAGGGATCACCGTTACTGACGATTACGATCCTGAGCCCGTTCTCACTATCGATGCATCCAAATTCGATTACAACAAACCCGGAAAGTATACCGTTTTCTATAAGGCCACAGACCGTTCTGGCAACGTTACGGAATCCAAGATCACTCTGGAAGTCTGGCAGTCATCCGCTTCTGATCTTAAGACCAAAGAGGCATACAAATATGCCGATCAGATCCTTAAGAAGATCAAGAAGGGCAAGAATGACGCCGAATATGCCAAGAACATCTACAAGTGGGTCTGCAGAAATCTCGTATACCTCGGAAGAGCGGGACACCCGACTTTCGAAAAGGCTGCACTGGCCGGATTCAAGGACCGCAAGGGCAACTGCTGGGTAATGTGCTGCTGCTACAAGGTCCTGCTGGACCGCGCAAACATCCCCAATCTCATCGTTTCGAGGGCTAACAGCAAGGTTACGAGAAGCAACCACTACTGGAATCTCATCTATGTTGACAAGGGTTGGTATCACTGTGATGCCACACCGCTCTATCCGTTCTTTATGAAGATCGATTCACAGCTGGATGATTTCCATACCTTTGAATCCAAGCTCTATCCCAAGCGCGCTACCAAGAAAGTCAAGAATACAAAGGGTTACTACGCCAAGAGGGCAAACTGACATTTTCGGATCCGCGAATGAGGATAAACGAGAATTCGGGAGCATTTTCGCGAAATCAGGAGGATATCGGAGATTTTTTGAGAAAAATGCTTGACATAACATGAGTGCCCGTATATTATATGCAGGCTGACATGGTAAATATGTCTGTTCAGACATTGACCAATACAGAAAGAATAATGAATTTCAAGGAGAAAACAACATGGGTACATATGTTGCAACCAAGGATTCAATCGAAAGGAAATGGCTTCTGATCGACGCTGAAGGCAAGACCCTCGGACGTCTCGCTACTGAAGTTGCTAGACTTCTTCGTGGTAAGCACAAGCCTACATTCACTCCTTTCCTTGATACCGGAGATTATGTAATCGTAGTAAATGCTTCCAAGATGGTCCTTACCGGTAAGAAGCTCGACCAGAAGGTTTATCGCTATCACACAAGATTCCCTACCGGACTTAAGGAAGTTAAGTACAGCGTTATGATGGACAAGAACCCTGAGAAGGCTCTTGAGCTTGCAGTCAAGGGAATGCTTCCCAAGAACTCGCTCGGCCGCCAGATGTTCAGAAAGCTTCACGTTTACGCAGGCCCTGAGCATGAGCAGACTGCACAGCAGCCCGAAGCTTATACGTTTTGATTTCGGAGGACTAAGTTAAATGGCAGCAAAGAAATCTACCAGCAAAGTTTATTACTACGGCACAGGTCGCCGTAAGAACGCAGTTGCCGCTGTACGTCTTGTACCCGGTAACGGCAAGATCACAATCAACTCAAAGGACATCGATGAGTATTTCGGTCTTGATACACTGAAGCTCCTCGTTCGTCAGCCTCTTGCACTCACAGAGACTGAGGACAAGTTCGATGTTATCGTTAAGGCTGTTGGCGGCGGTATCTCAGGTCAGGCAGGCGCTATCCGTCACGGTATCTCCAGAGCACTCGTTGAGGCTGATGAGGATAACTACAAGTCAGTTCTCAAGGCTGCTGGCTTCCTCACACGTGATGCACGTATGAAGGAAAGAAAGAAGCCGGGTCTCAAGAAAGCTCGTAAGGCTTCACAGTTCAGTAAGCGTTAATCGTTACTTCGAATTGCTTTCAATGCGGCCGTCCCTCGGGGCGGCCGTTTTTATTCTTTTCTGTTATAGACGCTGAGCACGGCATTATTTATAAAGGCAGCTATTATCCGTTTTATTGATTCCTGTTCGGGAATCCAATTTCTGGTTCCGCATATCAATATCAGATCCCGGTTCGGGAGTATGCCGCCGCGCATGTAATCCTCGATTTTTCCGTAATTTGATTCGATATACCCTTCATCATCAGCCATACCCATGAACTCAATGAAAAAGCACCTGTCTATGATATGGACGGGAAACGAATAGTCTGGATTTTTCTTTATTACGCCATTGAGAAGCAAAAGTGGTTCATATTTGGCATCGAGCCCTAACGACATAAGTGAATTTCCAATAATCAGTTCCCCTCTTGTCCGTACATTAAACCCGAAATCGTCATGATACATGGTATTGATCACGTGATTATTCGAGCAGGGAATTAACTGATTCCATGTGTTTATGTTATAAGCCGAAGTGTCTTGCCTAAGATTGAAATCTTCCGGTATTGGCAGATTTCTCCTTCTGAGCTCTTCTTGGTATAAGGAGTGCTTTCTGCTGACCATCGAGTACTGAAAAATTGTTTCTGTACTTCTGAATAGTATTTACTGCCTGCGCGTGTAACCCGCCGGCTTGTATCCTTGCCATAACCGTAATAGCTGCTTATTACCTGGATTCCATGCTGCTTTCCGGCAGTGTATCTTGGCCCGTTTTTAATAATCCGATTCAAACGGAGATATTCGGCAATAATATATGTGTCACAGAATAACGATAAGTCCATACGAATATGATACGCGGCGAAAAAGCTGTTGTGTCCGACAAAAACCGACAAAAACCGACAAAGCAAAATTCACGGTCTGCTCCACAGAATTCATGGAAGCTGCGTAGTTTACTGTGAATTTACGAGTATTTTCGTCTAAATTCACACCAAGATGCGCAGAATCGAATGAAAGTGTGGAGTATCCTGTGAATTTGCTTATAGATCTTGCAGGAAACAAATAACTTGCGGTCATTCGAACGACAAGGTACAATTCAGACGATGAAAATCAGCTTTACCACAGATTCTTCAGAACAGACAGAGAGATTCGGAGAGGCGCTTTCAAGATATTTGGAAGCTGGTACTGTTATTGCTCTCGATGGTGACCTCGGTGCAGGGAAGACCTGCCTGACCAGAGGCATTGCAAGGGGCATGGGTTCATCAGATCCTGTTGCAAGTCCCACGTTTACCATTGTCAACGAATATTCCGGCGGAAGGCTGATGCTATTTCATTTTGATACATACAGGCTGACCGGCGAGGACGATTTCTACGCGAGCGGACTTGATGAGTATTTCATCAAGGGCGGTGTCTGCGTAATAGAGTGGGGCGGAGTCATCGAAGGCGCGCTCCCCGCAAACACTATGAAGATGCAGATCAGCGGAAACGGCGACGAGAGAAGATTTGATGTTGCCAATACCGGAGGTGTCGGTGCCGAAAACATAATAAAGGCTGCAACCGAAGCGGGGTGCTCGATCTTATGAAGATATTAGTCTGTGACACATCAAATCAGAACTGCAGTGCCGGTATCTACGATGACGGCAGGGAGATTGCTTACGAGCTGAGTTTCGAGACCAGGACTCATTCCGAGACGTTCATGCCTCTTGTTCACCGTGTAATGGAGCAGGCAAGGATCACGCACGGCGACCTGGATGCATATGCAGTCACTGTTGGCCCCGGATCTTTTACCGGCATCAGGATCGGACTTGCTGCAGTAAAGGGAATGGCCCTTGCGGCGGACAAACCCTGCATATCCGTATCGTCTACAGAAGCGCTTGCCAGATCCTGCGAAAATGCGACCGTGACATCAAGAGAAGAAACGGTACTCGTGCCTGCGATAGATGCCAGGAACAACCGTGTTTTCGCGAGAGTTTTCGAGGATGACACCATGAAGACGCTCATCCCTGAAGATGCATACGATGCCGATGATCTTGCGAAAAGGATCAGGAATATGCCTGAGATCGTATACGGTACAAGGCGCCAGATCCTTGTAGTCGGAAGCGGTGCCGAGGTAATGAAGCAGGCATTTGAACGTAATAAAGTCCATATCAACGTGTACTGTGCAAAGGGTGCTGCAATCACTCCGAAGGGTGTTGCAGGTGCTGCATTCGCACATCCCGACCTCATCAGCGCGAGAGACGTCAAGGCTGCTTATTGCGCCGTTTCACAGGCAGAGCGCTTAAGGAAGACTGATCCCTCGGAGGAATATAAGATCAGACCTGCCAAAGCTGAAGATGTCAGCAGGATAATGTGCCTTGAGGAGGGTGCGATACCTCATCCGTGGCAGAGGAGTGAGATCGAAAAACTCATAACCGAAGATAACAAGTGTGCATTCGTAACCGAGAAAAACGGTCACATCGCATGCTATATCGGATGCGACATCGTGCTCGATGAAGGCAATATCGGAAACCTCGTTACCGAAGAGGAAGAACGCGGAAAAGGGTTAGCGACAGCTATCCTGAAACGCCTTCTGGAACACCTTAAAGGGCAGGGTGTAAAGAAGGTCTATCTGGAGGTCGAAAGCACCAATACAGCTGCACTTGTGGTGTATAAGAAGTGCGGCTTCAAGTCATACAATATCCGCAAAGGTTATTTCGGTGCCGGACGCGATGCGATCCTGATGGATTGTGAAATTTAACAAAAGGAAAACAAGATTATTCGGCAAATGGGTTAAAAAGTCGAAATTGCCCAAGGTGCCCTATTTTATGTTGATTTTCGGACTTCCCAAAAATATACTTTGATAGTAATTCGATAGGGAAGGTGTATTCCAATATGGTAAAAGAGAAGATTGTTTTTGACTGTGAAGACTCGCTTCAGATGAAGACGGTCGCCGTACTCATTCAGAAGGCCTCCCAGTACAGAAGCACGATCTATCTGATACGCAGCGGCAGACGCGCAAATGCGAAGAGTCTGCTTGGCGTAATGTCACTTGGAATCGAGAACGGTGCTGAGATCGAGATTGAAGCTGACGGCGACGATGCTCAGGAAGCAGTTAACGCTCTCATGTCACACCTCAAGAATCCAAAGATCGCAGTATAATGTCCGGCGGGAAATTCGACGCCAGGCTGGACACAGTTCCACAGACTCCCGGAGTTTACCTTATGAAGGACGCTTCGGGCGTTGTTATATATGTGGGTAAAGCGAAGAAACTCAGGAACAGGTTAAAGAGTTATTTCGGCGGCGGAGTCATAGCTAGTCCCAAGGTTGCCGCAATGGTTTCCCACGTAGCTGATTTCGAGTACACCGTCGTAGGTTCCGAATCAGAAGCTCTCCTTCTCGAAAACAATCTCATCAAGCGGTATCAGCCGCACTATAACATCCTGCTAAGAGATGACAAAGGATACCCGTATATCTGCATAACTTTGAACGAAGAATACCCGAGGGTTTTCAAGGCATTCCGTCCCGAACCGGCAGCCAGAAAAGCGGGCGCAAGATATTACGGTCCTTACATGAATTCGGACTGCAATGAGGTGCTCAAAGCCATCTCTGATATCTTCCCGTTAAAGCGCTGCAGGAAGGTCTTTCCAAGAGATATCGGCAAGGAGAGACCTTGTCTCAATTACCATATCGGCAAGTGCATGGCGCCTTGTCTCGGAACAGTAAGTGCCGATGACTACAGGCGCATGACAAGACAGATCGTTCTCTTCTTTGAAGGTAAATACGACGGTATCGAAAAAGACATTACCGAGCAGATGGAGAAGGCTGCAGAGGCCCTCGAATTCGAGCGCGCCGGAGTGCTCCGCGACCGCATGATCGCACTTAAGAACATAAGCCGCAATCAGCGTGTTTTCCTCAATGTAGAGCGTGACGTTGACGCGATCGGTCTATATTCGGATGCCGGTGAAACATGCGTAAGAAAACTCGAACTCAGAGAAGGAAGGATCGTCGGATCTTCGACTTATTTCTTCCCCGGCGATGAGAACGAGCAGCCGGATATCCTTGCCAATTTCCTTATGCAGTATTACGAGCAGGCGCCTTTCGTGCCGCCTCTCGTACTTATTCCGTATGTGCCGGAAGATGCGGATATCCCGTCGGTCGAGAGTTTCCTTTCAGAGAAAGCGGGAAGAAAAGTCAGGCTCCATGTTGCTGAGCGCGGAGAGCTTACCGAGCTTTCGGAACTCGTAAGGCTCAATGCCCGCGAGATGATGGTGCGCAGGATCCTTCGAGGCGGAAATGCAGGCGCGGATCCGTCTGCTCCTCTGCGCTATCTTGAGCAGATAATGGGCGCACCGGAAGGTTCACTTTCACGTGCGGAATCCTTCGATATTTCGAACCTCGGAAATGATGACATATGCGCAGGCATGGTCGTATTCAAAGACGGAAAACCGGACCGTCAGTCGTACCGCTTATTCAAGATGAAAAGCGTCACGGAGCAGGATGACTATGCATCAATGAGAGAGACTCTCGAGAGGCGGTTTGCGCACTCCGGAAGCGACGGCTTTGCATGGCCGGACATCATACTCGTGGACGGCGGCATCGGCCAGTTAGGCGCTGTTGCATCTGTCGTAAGAGGACTTCCCGGAACTGAGAACATAAGGCTTGCCGGAATGGTGAAGAACGATCACCACAAGACCGCGGGGATTGTTTTTGAAGACGGCCGCGAGATAAGGCTTGAAGGAAGAGAACTGACCGACGGAGAAGTGGGCCTTTTGAGATTCCTTACAACCGTTCAGAACGAGGTCCACAGGTTTGCGGTCTCCTACCAGAGAAAACTTTCCGGCAAGAGAAACATGAGATACAAACTCGAAGGCATTCCGGGCATAGGTCCTGCAAAAAGGAAACTTCTTCTGGAGTCTTTTGGTACAATCAAAGCGGTAAGCGAAGCATCAGTCGAGAACCTTGCACAGGTCAAGGGAATCTCCGAAAAGGATGCCGAAGCCATATACGGATTCTTTCACGAAGGAGAGTGAACGGTGTCAATCTACGCACTGGCGGATCTTCATCTGTCCCTTAGCTGCCCGAACAAGAGCATGGAAGTGTTCGGCCATTCCTGGGGCGACTACATTTCGAGAGTGAAAGAGAACTGGGAGAGTACCGTCAAAGAAAATGACACGGTCCTCATCCCGGGCGACATTTCATGGGCTACATACATTGACAAGGCTGAAGAGGATTTCAGGTTCATATCTGAGCTCCCCGGAAGGAAGCTCTTATGCCGCGGAAATCACGATTACTGGTGGACGACCATAAAGAAGATGGAAGAGTTCTTCGCGGAAAAGGGACTCGCCGGTCTTGAGTTCGTCAGGACAAATGTTATTCCTGTTGAGGATACTCTTATTACCGGCACAAGGGGATGGATGATTGAGACCAAGGAAAGCATCGAAGGCTCAGACAACAAGAAAATATACGAGCGCGAAAAGCTGAGGATAAAGATGTGCATCGACGTGCTTAACGAAGCGGATCCCGGTCATGAAAAAGAGCATATCTTCATGATCCACTATCCTCCCATAACCGCGAAAAAAGACTTCACCGAATTTGCTCACATGATGGCAGAGGGCGGCGTGGATATCTGTGTCTACGGTCATCTTCACGGGAAAGCACACAAAAAAGTTTACGAGGGTGATTTCGAAGGTACGGAGTTCATCTGCGCATCGGCTGATTACGTTGATTTCAGACCGGTCGTTATTTGCTGATCCGAAACCTGCTCTGAAAATTTTTTCGTGTCCGCAAACGCAATAAATTCGGCTGTTTCAGGAATAGATAAAATCAATTTGATAGACAATTTTCTTATAATAATATATAATAATCGCGAGCCTTAAGCGGAGGAATATTCCAAAGCGGTAAGGCTTTTTTATTCCGTACCATCTAAGGAGTTCTTATGGCTTACAGCATGACCGGGTTCGGCCGCGGTGAGAAAGTTTTTGATACCAGAAAATACAGTGTGGAACTTAAGTCGGTCAACAGCAGGTTTTGCGATATTAATGTAAGACTCCCCAGACTTTTTAACTTTGCTGAAGTAGACGTCAGAAGGATAATCACCGAGCGTCTCGTCAGAGGCAAGATCGATTGTTATATCAACTACAACGATACCGAGAATGCAGGCCAGACCGTAACGGTCAACGAAGGTCTTGCCAAGGCATATTCCGATGCTGCAAGGCAGCTCTCTGAAGTATCGGGCAGGGAAGACGATTTCAAGGCAACGGATCTTGCAGGATTCCAGGATGTCCTTTCCATTGAGCAGAAGACCATAGATGAGGCAAGAGCCGCTGAAGAACTTACCGAGACTCTTAATGCAGCCATCGACGGAATGCTCGCCATGAGAAAGAGAGAGGGAGACAACCTCTGCGCGAGCATCCTTTCAAAGGTCGATTCACTTGAGAAGATCAGGAATGACATATTCACACACGCTCCTTCGGTTATCGAGACTTACAGGGAGAAGCTCACTGCAAGGATCGACGAGATACTTTCGAGTGACCAGCGCGCTTTCTACGATGACAACAGACTCGCAGCAGAGGTTGCAGTCTTTGCCGACAAGTGCGCGATAGATGAAGAACTCACGAGACTTTCAAGCCATATCGCACAGGCAAGGAAGATCCTTTCAGGTGACGGCGCTGTCGGCAAGCAGATGGATTTTCTTATCCAGGAGATCAACCGCGAAGTAAACACCACAGGCAGCAAGGCTAACGATATTGAGATTACGAACAACGTTCTTCTCTGCAAGAACATTGTCGAAGAGATGAGGGAACAGGTTCAGAACCTGGTATAAGGAACAAGACATGGCAGAATTCATTGACATCGGTTTCGGAAACATAGCGGCAAGGAGCAGGATAGTCTGCGTTGCTGCTGCTGATTCCGCACCGGTCAGACGTATGATACAGGATGCTAAGGACAGGGGTTCCTGCGTTGACTGCTGCGCAGGCAAGAAGTGCCAGTCGGCGGTCATAACCGATACCGACATGATCCTTCTTTCCGCAAAGAGCTGCGCTGAGATAAAGGAGATGCTGGGATGAGAGAATTCAGAGGATTGATCGTTGCAGTATCAGGACCTTCGGGTGTCGGCAAGGGCACCGTGCTCGCGAGAGTTGAAGAGCTTCTTGAGCAGGCAAATCCCGGAAGCGTAGGACATTCAATCTCAGTTACCACAAGAGAGCCGAGAGGCCGGGAACAGGACGGCATCGAATATTATTTCAGAACGAAAGAACAGTTCGAGCAAATGATAAAAGACGGTGAGATCGTTGAGTACGATACTTATGTCGACAACTACTACGGAACACCGGTCGGACCTCTGAAGCAGATGGTGTCAAAAGGTCAGGATGTTCTTTTCGATATCACGATAGAAGGCAGTCTCGCTCTCAACAGAAAGTTCGATGTTGATACGGTCACGATATTCATCCTTCCGCCTTCAATGGAAGAACTTGAGAACAGACTCCGTGGAAGAGGCACCGAGACCGAGGAGAAGATCCAGAAGAGAATGGCACAGGCAAAAGCGGAGATCGGACGCGCAGACGAGTTCGAATATCTGGTAACCAACGGAGACCTGGACACGGCGGCAAAAGAGATAGTCGCGATAATCACAGCCGAAAAGCTTAAAGCTTCGAAGAACATAGATACAGCAAAAGCACTTTTATAAAGGAGAGAGGTAAAAATGTTAACAGATCCTTCAATCGAGAAACTCAAGGCAAAGTCAGCAAGTCCTTACGATCTTGCAGTGCTCGTCAGCAAGCGTGCAAGAGAGCTTACGGACGGCGCACAGCCCATGGTAGATGATACCGATGTAGCAAATGTAGTTTCACTCGCATGCCGCGAGGTTGCTGCCGACAAGATCGTTGCAGTAGAGGGCGACGTTTCTGACCAGGTTACTATCCCGATCACACGCGAAGAGAAGATCCGCAGGATCGAAGAGGAGAGAACAAGACAGAGACTTCTCGAGGAAGAGCGTCTTGAGAGATCCGGTATCGATCTTACACAGGATATCAGCGAGAAGGGTATGGATAATCTCTTCAATGCCATCAACGGCGGCAAGGATGAGGAAGCAGAAGGCGAGTACGTAGAAGAAGACGAGTTCGCTGATGATGAAGAAAAGCAGGAAGAATAAGGGAGAGATTTTAAATGGCTGTTGAGAAGACAATGGAAAAGATCGTATCCCTCGCCAAGGTCAGAGGATTCGTATATCCGGGTTCGGATATCTACGGCGGCCTTGCAAACTCCTGGGATTACGGCCCGTTAGGCGTCCAGCTTAAAAATAATGTTAAAGCCGCATGGTGGAAGAAGTTCGTTCAGGAGAGCCCTTACAATGTAGGACTCGATGCAGCGATCATCATGAACCCCAAGACATGGGTTGCTTCAGGACACGTAGGCGGTTTCTCCGATCCTCTTATCGACTGCAAGCAGTGCAAGGCACGTCAGCGAGCAGACAACCTCGTAGAGGACTGGAACAAGGAGAACGGTGTTGAGGGTGTATCCGTTGAAGGAATGAGCCCTGAAGATATGGTCGCTTACATCAGAGAGAAGAACATTCCCTGTCCTGTATGCGGTGGTCACAACTTCACCGACATCAGAAAGTTCAACCTCATGTTCAAGACATTCATCGGTGTTACCGAGGATGCTACTTCCGAGGTTTATTTAAGGCCTGAGACAGCTCAGGGTATCTTCGTTAACTTTGCAAACGTTCAGCGTTCCGCAAGAAAGAAGATTCCTTTCGGTATCTGCCAGATCGGTAAGTCTTTCAGAAACGAGATCACACCCGGAAACTTCATCTTCCGTACAAGAGAGTTCGAGCAGATGGAGCTTGAGTTCTTCTGCGAACCCGGCACTGACCTCGAGTGGTTCGATTACTGGAAGAAATTCTGCCACGACTGGCTTATCAGCCTCGGCATCAAGGAGAGCGAACTCAGGACAAGAGATCATGCAAAAGAAGAGCTCGCTTTCTATTCAAGAGCTACAACAGACTACGAGTTTGCTTTCCCGTTCACAGACTGGGGCGAGCTCTGGGGTATCGCTGACCGTACGGACTACGACCTCAAGCAGCACATGGAATTCTCCAAGCAGGATCTCACATATTTCGATCCCGCTAAGAATGAGAAATACGTTCCTTACGTTATCGAGCCTTCGCTCGGCGCTGACCGTGTTACACTCGCATTCCTCTGCTCTGCATATGACGAGGAGGAACTCGAGGGCGGCGACGTCAGAACGGTTATGCATTTCCATCCGTTCCTGGCACCCATCAAGATCGCGGTACTTCCTCTTTCCGCAAAGCTCTCCGAGAAGGCTCAGCCTATCTTCGAGAAGCTTTCCAAGAAGTACATGTGCGAGTTCGATGACCGTCAGAGCATCGGTAAGCGCTACAGAAGAGAAGACGAGATCGGTACACCTTACAGCGTCGTTTACGACTTCGATTCCGAGAATGACGGCTGCGTAACGATCCGTGAGCGCGACTCCATGAAGAATGTCGAGTACGAGCCCGGCAACATCAGATTCCCTATCGAGAAATTGGAAGAATTCTTCAGCGATAAGTTCGATTTCTGATAAAATATTTTCTACGGGCAACAAGTTTTACGAAATAAAAAATTTTAAACATAAATGAAAGGCGGACAATTACAATGACAAAGTACGTTTACCTGTTCACCGAAGGCAACGGAAACATGCGCGAACTCCTCGGAGGAAAGGGCGCAAACCTTGCTGAGATGACGAACATCGGTCTTCCTGTTCCTCAGGGATTCACGATCAGCACCGAGGCTTGCACCAAGTACTACGAAGACGGACGTCAGATCAATGATGAGATCATGGCGCAGGTCATGGAGTACATCGTTAAGCTTGAAGAGATTACAGGAAAGAAATTCGGTGATCTCGAGAACCCTCTCCTTGTTTCCGTCAGATCAGGTGCAAGAGCTTCCATGCCTGGCATGATGGATACTATCCTCAACTTGGGCCTCAACGAGCAGGTTGTTGATGTTATCGCTAAAAAGTCCAACAACCCCAGATGGGCTTGGGACTGCTACAGAAGATTTATCCAGATGTATTCCGACGTTGTTATGGAAGTCGGTAAGAAGTACTTCGAAGAGCTTATCGATAAGATGAAGGCTGAAAGAGGAGTTAAGCAGGACGTTGAGCTTACAGCTGACGACCTCAAGGAACTCGCTTCCCAGTTCAAGGCTGAGTACAAGGCTAAGATCGGTTCAGACTTCCCGACAGATCCTAAGGAGCAGCTCGTCGGCGCAATCAAGGCCGTATTCAGATCCTGGGACAACCCGAGAGCTAACGTTTACAGAAGAGACAACGATATCCCTTATTCCTGGGGTACAGCTGTTAACGTTCAGTCCATGGCATTCGGTAACATGGGTGACGACTGCGGTACTGGCGTTGCTTTCACACGTGACCCTGCTACAGGTGAAAAGGGCCTCTTCGGTGAGTTCCTTACAAACGCACAGGGCGAGGACGTTGTTGCCGGCGTACGTACTCCTATGAAGATAGCTGAGATGGAGCAGAAGTTCCCTGAGGCATTCGCTCAGTTCACACAGGTTTGCGAGACTCTCGAAAAGCACTACAGAGACATGCAGGACATGGAGTTTACAGTTGAGCACGGTAAGCTCTACATGCTCCAGACAAGAAACGGTAAGAGAACCGCTCAGGCTGCTATGAAGATTGCATGCGACCTCGTTGACGAGGGCATGAGAACACCTGAAGAAGCAGTTGCTATGATCGATCCCCGTAACCTTGATACACTCCTTCACCCTCAGTTCGATCCCGCTGCACTCAAGGCTGCAGAGGCTATCGGCAAGGGCTTGGGCGCTTCTCCGGGAGCTGCTTGCGGCAAGATCGTATTCACGGCTGACGACGCAGTTGCTTGGCATGACAGGGGAGAGAAGGTTGTCCTCGTAAGACTTGAGACATCTCCTGAAGACATCACAGGTATGAAGGCTGCTGAGGGTATCCTCACAGTTCGTGGCGGTATGACATCACACGCTGCAGTTGTTGCACGTGGTATGGGTGAGTGCTGCGTTTCAGGCTGCGGCGACATCGCAATGGACGAAGCTAACAAGAAGTTCACTCTTGCAGGCAAGACATTCAAGGAAGGCGACATCATCTCCCTCGACGGTTCTACAGGTAAGATCTATGACGGCGCCATCGCTCAGGTTGACGCTGATCCCAACAACGGTTACTTCGGACGCATCATGAAGTGGGCTGACGAGTTCAAGAGACTTGAAGTACGTACAAACGCTGATACACCCGCAGACGCTAAGAAGGCCCGTGAGCTCGGTGCCGAGGGTATCGGTCTCTGCCGCACAGAGCACATGTTCTTCGGTGAAGGAAGGATCGACGCATTCCGTGAGATGATCTGCTCCGATACAGTTGAGGAACGTGAGGCTGCTCTTGAGGTTATCCTTCCTATGCAGCAGTCCGACTTCGAAGCTCTCTACGAGGCTCTCGAGGGACATCCCGTTACCATCAGATTCCTTGATCCGCCGCTCCACGAATTCGTTCCTACAGAAGAGGCAGACATCAAGGCTCTCGCTGCAAAGAAGGGCAAGTCTGTTGAAGACATCAAGACACTCATCGCTTCTCTCCACGAGTTCAACCCGATGATGGGACACAGAGGATGCCGTCTCGCAGTTACATATCCTGAGATCGCAAAGATGCAGACAAGAGCTGTCATCAGAGCTGCTATCAACGTAAACAAGAAGCATCCTGACTGGAACGTTACACCTGAGATCATGATCCCGCTCGTATGCGAGATCAAGGAGCTCGTTAACGTTAAGAAGGTAGTCGTTGAGGTTGCTGACGAAGAGATCAAGGCTGCAGGCGTCAACATGGGCTACAAGGTAGGCACCATGATCGAGATCCCGAGAGCTGCTCTTACAGCTGACGAGATCGCTAAGGAAGCTGAGTTCTTCTGCTTCGGTACAAACGACCTTACACAGATGACTTTCGGTTTCTCAAGAGACGATGCAGGCAAGTTCCTCCAGGCTTACTATGAGTCCAAGATCTTCGAGTCCGATCCGTTCGCACGTCTCGACCAGAACGGTGTAGGTAAGCTCATGAAGATGGCTATCGAGAACGGTAAGGCAGTACGTCCTGACCTCCATATCGGTATCTGCGGCGAGCACGGCGGCGACCCGACATCCGTAGAGTTCTGCGATGAGATCGGCCTCGACTATGTATCCTGCTCACCTTTCCGTGTACCGATCGCTCGTCTTGCAGCAGCACAGGCAGCTATCAAGCACAAGGCTTAAACTGAGGATTAAAGTTAAAGTATAAGAAATGCCCGGAGTACAAATGCTCCGGGCATTTTCTGTTATAATTGTCGAAGTCGAAAAAAGACAAGAAGTAATTGGAAATAGTCTTATAAAAAAGGAATCCGGAGAAGAAATTCTCCGGATATTTTCTGATAATCAACAAGCTGCTCAGCAACTGTTGATTAATCATCATAACCCTCTGACATTGTTCATTGTTTTCGCATATGGCGAATGATTAAATCTGCTTGTCAAACAAAAAACCTACTACCAATTCCGGAGGATTAAAGAAATGAACAAAAAATTTTGGGTTCTTTTAGCAACAAGTGCAATGCTTGCAACAGGTGTCATGGCAACTGGCTGTGCAGCTCAGAAGCATCAGGTTCCGACAGCTGTTTCCGCAGCGGTCGAAACTACGGCAGAAACACCGGAGTCAGCTCCTGAACAGTATGATCCAAGCATTTTCAATGACGCTGAAAAGAATTCAGACTATGAAACAGACACAGCTTCTTTAAGCACACCTGAAGCCGCTCCTGAAAACAACGGTAATGGTGCTGCAAAGAAGGCAGCGAAAAAGACAACAAAGAAGACTGCTTCAAAGAAGTCGACCAAGAAAGGCAAGAAGTCACCTGTCGACAACACCAGACTCATGATCGTCAAGGCAGCAAGAGCAGATGCCGTAAAGGATGCAGCCAAGTACATGAACATGATGGAAAAGATCGCTCAGGCAAAGAAAGCTTCAGCACAGAAGGTTGCAGTCCAGAAGAACGCTGAAGCAAGAAAAGACATGAACAAGGCAGCTGAGCAGGCTCAGAACGCAGCCAAGGAAGATCAGGGCAAGAAGTATGTAAAGCGTGTAACACAGAAGGCTGACGCAAAGATCGGCGCACAGAAGGCAGCTGAGGCTGAGAAGAAGGCCGCAGAAGCAAAGAAGGCTGCTGAGAAGAAGGCAGCAAAGGCCAAGAAGGAAGCCGAGAAGAAGGCTGCAAAGGCTAAGAAAGAAGCTGCTAAGAAGGCCGCAAAAGCAAAGAAGGAAGCCGCCAAGAAAGCTGCAAAAGCAAAGAAGGCTGCCGAGAGAAAGGCTGCTGCAAAGAAAGCTTTCAAGAAGGCTATGAAGAAGGCTTGGGAGAAAGCAGCAAAGAAGGCAGCTAAAAAGAAGACTGAGAAGAAGGCTAATCAGCGCGGCAAAGATCTCACTAAGAGAAGACAGAATTCTAAAAAGAATAATTATAAGCAGACTCTCAGAAAAGACATCAGTCATGAGAATACACAGGTTAGAGACGTTTATCGCACTAACGGATTCCATTACTGATAATTAACTGATAAACAACATGCCCGGGGCAATGCTCCGGGCATTTTCTTTTAGATTATTCATGTAAAACCCCCAAAGTTTTTATTTATCTTTGGGGGTTCAATTCATACTTCTCTCTGAGAATGTCCTCGAATTCGGCAGCGTAGTACGCATTGATACCGGGGATCTCAGACTATGTATTTATCGAATCTGCATTGCATATAGATTTTATTGCCAAGAACGGTTATGGCCTGCTTGGGGCATATGCTTACGCACCTGTAGCACATAGCGCATTTTCCCGCAGAAACAGCCTTACCGTCTGCTATGGAGAGGTTCTCCATGGGGCATTTCTTAACGCAGTTTCCGCATCCTATGCAGGAATCATTCACGGTCACTTTTTTCCTGTAACCCGTTGTCTTGTTGTAAAACCATAATCGCTGGCCGAAAAGCCCTGCCATATGAGACCAAAAGCTCAGACCTTCCTGAGGATACTTGCCGGAAGCTATCGATAATGCAGCCTGAGTAAGTCTTACGTCAGCTTCTCTGACGATCCTCGCACATTCTTCCACCGGTTTTTTCAACATTTTGCAGTCGCTTATAGAATCGGGCATCAGGATCTGCAGACCGCCAAGGATATCTGCGCCGTATTTCTTTAACAGCCTTGCCGCACAGCCTGTTCCGTCGCCTGAGAACAGCCCCATGGTCGTAAGAAGGAAGACTTTTTTTCCTGACCAGATATCACTGTTTTTGTTTATGAAATCCCTTACCATAAACGGCATGTTTGAGAACTGCGTCGGGTATGCCAGATATATCTCATCAGTTTCCCTGATCAAGGAAACGGCATTAGGATCTTCGATCGGAATAAGAGCTGCTTCGGGAGATGCCAGGGATAACAGGAATTCCAGGCAGTGCTTCGTGTTGCCTGTTCCGCTTAAATAAATACCGGTCATGTCATCTCCTTATATCTACTGTTGTGAGGATCTTTTCGATCTCTTCAGGAATATGTTCCGGATCGATCAGGCCTTCAACGGTAATGAGGCCGGCAAGTCCGTGGACCATTGACCATAATGCGATAACGCCGTATCTGAGCTTGTCTTCATCAAGGTCTTTTCCGAGGGTCATGATCACGCATTCGCGGAAGAAAAGGAAAGGCGAATATGTTTCAAGATCCGGAAAGTTTCTGTTGAACAGGAAACTGTAATAAAGAGGGTTCTTATAAAAGAAACGCACATAACTGATGCCCAGTTCGATGAGAAGACGCGATCTGTCACGGCAATACTCCGCAGCTGCCGTAAGGACATCCATAAATCGTTCCGTAATGTAATCCTGGATGGCTTTCAGAAAATCCTGTTTGTTCTTAAAATGTGAATATGGGGCAGCGCAGCTGACTCCGGCGGATTCCGCGAGCTTGCGCATGGAAAGGCTTTCAACACCGTTTCTATCGATGTATTCAAGGCCTTTTTCGATAAGTTCGTTCTTAAGATTTCCGTGATGGTACGAGTTTTTTGCCATGTTCTTGTCCTTCTTTCTTTAATCTTATCGTTGTTAAGATATTAACAGCGTTAAGATCGATAGTCAACACCCGAATTTCTGATTTATTAATAATTCCATCATGATTAGTACACCGGGAATGAATATCCTATTGTTGGATAAAGGAGGATTAAGCATATGAGAATAAGATGCCCCAAGATCACTTGCAGGAGCACGAACTGCGTTCCCGTAACACAGAACAAGAGATACAAGGTCGGGAAAGGCCTTGTTAACGGAGCCATCGGAGGCTGGATCTTCGGCCCCGTCGGAGCTGTTGTCGGCGCAGGAACGGGTTTCAACGGCAGAGGCAAAGTCAAGTTCGTCTGTCAGAACTGCGGTTCCGTGTTCACAAGAAAGATGTGAAAAGTCTTTACTTTACGGCTGATTTCACTTAAAACTGATAGAGGAGTCTTCAAGGCTCCTCTATTAATCTAAAGAAAAGAAAAACATTTATGATAAATATAGACACGTTGTTGTCTGATTATATTCTGTTCGATCTTGAGACTACCGGCCTATCCACTGAAAATGATCAGGTGGTCGAAATATCCGCTCTGAAGATCACGGACGGCAAGATCACGGATGAGTTTTCAACACTCGTGAATCCGGGTATCCACATCCCTTATCAGGCGAGCAGCATCAACGGTATTACTGACGATATGGTGAAAGAAGCACCGGATATGGAGCATGCCTTGAAGGACTTCATATCCTTCATTGGGGACAGCATTCTCGTAGGTCATAACATCAAGAGATTTGATCTCGGTTTTATTCAGCGTGATGCCGTCAGATATTTCGGAAGGCAGCTCACTAACGGTTATGTGGATACTTTGATCCTGTCCCGGAAATATCTCCCGGATCTTTACAGTCACTCTCTCTGTTCACTGGCTGACCATTACGATATTTCATATGAAGGCGCTCACCGTGCGCTTGCCGATTGCCACATCAATAAGCAGGTTTATGACTGTCTAAAGAAAGAGATCGAAGATCCTTCCGATGCGGTTAGGCAGATGAGGACATGCCCTGTCTGCGGTAACGTCATGAAGAAACGCAACGGAAAGTATGGTGAATTCTGGGGATGCACCGGTTTTCCGGATTGCAGATACACTCAGGATTGCTGATATACGCGATATTTCATTTGTCAAGGACATTTGTTCTAAAACTGTCCTATTAATCGACCACACAACTGATCCCAAGCTGATATACTGAAGTCATCAATGAAGAGTTCGGCACCTAGCCCCGACCAAGTGACGTACCGTTCTCGTTGAAGTTTTATCCATCACCTCCGTTGATCCCGCCTGATTGACCGGGCGGGATCAATTATCAAAAAGAAAGGGGACAGACAGTTATGAAGACTTTAGATGAAGAATTGAACCAGATGTATATCAAGGAAGCAGTACAGGAATATCTTAAGTCAGATGAGCCGGAAGACATGTTTTTGCTGATCGCGCAGATCGTTGCACGCATCCATGATGCCGGAACGGTCCCCGTGCCGATGATGAATTCCACAAGTGTCGTATGGGGAGTACCGCCTGACGCGGAACTTGAAGATGTTTTCCCTTCGGATGAAGGGCCCGGTAGGAGAAGCTGCCTGATCGATTATGAAGGCGAGAAGTGGTTCCCGTTCTTTACAGATGTAGAAGAACTCGGCGGACTCGAAGATACAAATGTCGTTGAAGACATTCCGATCAAGACGGTTATCGAACTTGCCTTCAGTGAAGAAGATATTTCCGGGATCGTTATCAATCCGAATTCCGAAGCTTTTGCAATGCGCAAGGAACTTCTGTATGTAATACTTAATTTGCTGAAGAACGAGGATTCCGAAGCATGATAAAATAAATAAAAGAATTGCGAGGTGGATCATGATCCGTGCAGTATTGGGTGATATAACAAAGATCACAAATGTTGAAGCGATAGTTAATGCTGCTAATGAGAGTCTTCTGGGCGGAGGCGGAGTTGACGGGGCGATCCATTATGCCGCAGGTCCAAAGCTTAAGCAAGAATGCAGGACATTGGGCGGATGCAGGATCGGTGAAGCAAAGATCACAGGTGCTTACGATCTGCCGTGTGACTACGTTATCCATACTGTCGGACCGAGGTGGCATGGCGGGAACAGCGGTGAAGCCGAAGCTCTTGCCCGGTGTTATGTATCTTCGTTAAAGATCGCTGCGGAGAAAGGCATAAGAACAATAGCATTTCCTTCAATATCAACAGGTGTATTTTCGTACCCGGTCGAGGAAGCGGCAAGCATAGCAGTTAATGCGGTTAAGCGGTTTGTTGATGAACATCCGGATACATTCGATGACATATACTGGGTTCTTTTTGACAATCAGACAAAGACCGTATATGAGAGAGCATTAAGCAGATAACGGACGGGGATCGAACCATGGAAGTGATCAACGGCGAATGGTACATGGAAGGTCTCGACTGGGATGATGAAGGCTGTATCCACAGCAGTGATGAACTTTTGGATGTCATTGAGTCCGTAGGTTTTCTGCCGTTGTTCGGGAATGTCATCCCAGGATTCTCAGTCGAGAACAAGACTGCACCCTCATGCTGGTGGTGCGGAGATGCTGATGTAGATCCGTGGGAATGGCGAGGCATTCTGGCCAGAACGGGGAAGGTTGCATACGGCAAATTCTTTGGCAATAAAGCAGGCTTCATTTCAAAGAAATGGTTTCCTCATTTTGCAAATTTCCGCCGCGACGGATACGATTTCGATGCGCGTTATCAGGACGGCAAAGCGGGATACAAAGAAAAACTCCTGATGGATCTGTTCGTACCGGAAGGCGCGGATATGTGGGATGTAGATCCTGAAGATCTTGAGAAGGAAGGCTGCTCTTCATCGCTCTATACTCATGAGATGAAAGATAAAGCCGGTTTCGGCAAGGGCGGAGAGAAGAATTTTGAAGGCACGCTTTCAAGACTTCAGATGCAGACATATCTGACGGTCAAGGATTTCAAGCCCAGACTCAATAAGAAGGGTGAGGAATACGGATGGGCCGTGGCGATAATGACTCCTCCTGAATACCTGTGGGGGTATAAGTTCGTGACAGGCAGATATAAAGAGTCTTCCGAGGAATCACTCGATAAGATCGTTAAGCAGATAAGAAAACATTTTGATTGTGATGAGAAGACTATAAGGAAGTTCCTATGAGTGAAGCTAAAGCATTTGTTCATAATGGTTCTTCAGCATCTCCTCTCGTAGTAATGAACTCTTTCGGGGATGAGTGGAAACAAGTTGCGGAAGCACTTGACCGGCTTGATGTCCGGAACTATTCTCTGCTTTCAGTTACACGTTCCGAATGGAATAAAGACCTTGCTCCGTGGAAGGCAAGTGCAGTATTTAAAGGCGAGGCTGATTTTGAAGGCGGAGCTGATGAATACCTTAATATGCTGACGGGAGAGATCATTCCGGAAACAATAAAGGAACATGACCTGAAGCCATCCGACACATATATCGCGGGATATTCAATGGCCGGACTGTTTGCGCTCTATTCTCTTTATAAGACAGATGTGTTTGACGGCGCCGCAAGCTGCTCAGGCTCGCTGTGGTTTCCCGGGTTTAAAGAGTTCGCTTTTGATAATGATCCTGCCGTTTCCCCGTCAAAGATATACATGTCTTTGGGCGATCGTGAAGCAAATACAAAGAATAAGGTCATGGCTACTGTTGAAGATAATACAAAGGCCATTGCAGGCAGGTTCAATGATCTGGGATTTGATGTGCTTTTTGAGATGAATCAGGGCGGACATTTTACTGATCCCGCACTCAGGACAGCAAAGGGAATAGCATATCTTTTGGGGGAGAGAGATTAATCTTTCTTTTTGAGTTTATCGCTGATCTTATTTCCGAGAGCGACGCCCGCAGCAGTCTGAATGACTCCTTTTGCAAACTCTCTTCTGCGTTCTCTTCCGGCATTGACCGCATCCATGAATTCATCGAAGCGGCGGTCAGAATCGATCCTGCCTTCCTCGCCTCTGTAAGCAAGAAGCCGCGCATATTCATTGACCAGATCTTTTATCTTCCCGGTGTGGTCTTCAACAAGTGATTCGATCAGGAATCCCAATCCGTCAGCACTTCTTACATTATTGGAAAGCCCGGAATAATCCCAGTCCGGAACATCCAGTTCTTCAGGCAGATCAAATGAATCGCAGATCGTCTTCCAGGTCGATTCATACATGCCGATCAAGCCGAACACCTTTTCCCGGACAACGGACACATGTGTTCTGCCAAGCAGGTCATTGGGAAGTTCGTGGTATATCAGACTGATATTCGGGAAGACTTTGTCGACCAGATCGGAATCAAAAGGCCTGCCTGATACGACCAGGTTCTTCAGTGATTTGAATTCGCCTGACTGATAAGGAACGTCGCTTCTCGTGCCGTTAAAGATGAAATCATATAAAGCCAGTTCATTTTCACAGCCGTCTTTTCCTGATGAGAAGTAAAGACAGAACTGCGCCAGCTGAAGCATTCTCAATGTCTTGACCGATTCCAAACGGATGGTGTCTTCGCTGCCTTTGACAGATGCCCACTGGCTTTGCTTCAGGGTGACAGTTTTGCGGATAAGCTTTGTCTCAATGCTATCTATCAGGAGCTGAGGCTCACTTATCTGCAAGATCTCATTGGTGAATTGCAGGCTGTCGTTTTCGCTGCATGCAAAGGGGATGCTGTAAGTCTTGACATTTTTGAAGAGCGCGGTTATCTTTTCTGAAATCTCGTTCACCTGTTCCGGGTTGTCGGAAAAGATCTCGATAACGGGCCCGTAATTGCAGGGAAGGATGTTTTCGTCGTAATAGCGCTCATATATCCTGCCGCCTTTGCTTACCAGCGGGAATTTCATGTAATCGATGATGTATCTGAAGCCTGCGGTAACGAACACATAAGGGAATGCGAACTTTTTGTCCGTTATCTTTGAAAGATGTTCTTTGAGATTGCTGCTGCCGATGAAGGTTACGGGAAAGTCTGTCCGTAAGTTTTCCTTCAGATCGTTAAGAAGGCAGTCGCCAGCAAGGATAAGGTCTTTTTTGTCAGCACATTTAAGCAGGTGAAGGCCTAACAGAGCAGAAGACATCAGAAAAAAGTCAGGCTTAAAGGCGCTGACAGGACAGCCGCAGGAAGGGCACATTTCAGCTCTTTCAGAGACCATGTTTCCGCAATCAGGACATTTGATCAGACCCACGGGCGTTACCTCCTGACCTGATAATAAAGGTGTAAGAGAATGTTTGCAATGATATTTGATTGACGCATTTAGCCGTGATTTGTAAAATCATTTCATTGACATACGGAACCGGCTGGGGGGATCGCTATGGAACAGACAAAAAAGTGCCCGTCCTGCGGCGGCACGATGATATTCAATCCGGGATTTAAGAGCCTTTTGTGCCAGTCTTGCGGCAGAAAGGACATTATTCCCGAGCTCGTATCCAAGATCCCCGTTGAGGAGATGGACTTCCTTACTGCGCAGAATACCGCGAGCCACGATTGGGGCATGGAAGCCAAACTCGTGCAGTGTAAGCAGTGCGGCGGCGTAACTATCCAGAACAAACTTCAGATGTCGGGTTTCTGCCCTTTCTGCGGATCTACTACCGTGGAGGCTGCAGACCCCGCGCAGGACATAATGGCTCCTAACGGCGTCATTCCTTTTGAGATCACAGAGAAACGCGCGCTTTATATTTTTAAGGACTGGATCAAGGACAGATTCCTGGCTCCCGAGCTCCTTGCACAGAACGCGCAGCTCAACAAATTTTATGGAGTATACGTTCCGCTCTTTACGTTTGACGTGCTTACGATAAACCGTTTCACGGGTCATTATAATGAGAACAACAGGACTCTTTTCAAGAGCGGAAGGTTCCAGCACCAGGTCGATGATTTTCCGGTCGTTGCAAGCAAGCAGCTGTCAACTGACAAACTCCTCCTGAACGTTATAAAGGACTACAGGACGAACGAGGCCAAGCCTTATACTCCTGATGCATTGGCGGGATTCCCCTGCGAACATTATTCCGTCGGCTTGTCGGAAGCATGGAACGGTATCGGCAGCGAAATGGATTCATATTTGAAGAACCAGGCTTTAAGGCAGGTTGAATCTAAATTCCTCATGGGAATTCAGATGGCTACGGAGTACTACAATCTGAAATACAAGTATCTTGTCGTTCCGGTCTGGATCAATTCGTTCTTCTATGACAACAAGCTTTACACCGTTCTCATCAACGGCCAGACCGGAAAGATCGACGGTCAGTGGCCGAAGTCGTTCGGAACTTTTGCGAAGAAGACTGCGATGTTTTTCCTGGGTTCATTCGGAATCGAATAATATATTATGTTTGTCGTTTATGAAATGAGGCGCGGGTGTAAAGATATTCCCGAAGCTCAAATCGAATGTGTTCCGTTTGATGAGAAATATCTGGAGCAGTATAAGGCTCTTTATAACGCTGCTTTCAGGCCGATGAGAGAAGCTTTGGACATAAAGCCGTACGACTGGTATGTCGATGACAGGGCGATACTTTCGAAGGCACATGAGATCCATATTCTGGCAGACGGAGATGAACTGACAGGTTCCGTTTCGCTGAAAGGAAATGAGATTGATGATCTTTTCATAAGTGATTCACACAAGCGTGAAGGTTATGGAAGAAAGGTGCTTGTCTGGGCAATGAACCGGCTGGCATCACAGGGGATGGAAGAGTTCGTTATCCATGTCGCAGAGTGGAATTCTGCTGCAGTAAAACTCTATCTTGATGAGGGGTTTGTGATCACGAAAAAAGAACAGATCGGCATAGAGATGGTGTCTTACGACAGCTCTTACAAGCAGCGTGTTTTTGAATTTACGGACAAGTGTTTTACAGAGCTCGGAAAGAAGTTTGATCCGGATGGCAGGCATTATTTCTATAACGATATCGAGAAGGAATTCGTCTCGTTCTACTGTGTTACGGATCACGGAAATATAGTCGGAACTGTTGCTCTCAAAAAGATCGATGAAGATACCGTTGAATTAAAAGCACTGTATCTTGATAGGGACTACAGGGGCAAAGGTCTTGGTGCGCGCCTTATGACTGAGGCAGTTGAGACGGCAAGAACTCTCGGGTACAAGAGCATCGTTCTGGACTCAATGAAGCAGTATGAGAGTGCGCGCAGACTTTATGAGCAGTTCGGTTTCAAGGACACTGAAAGGTATAATGACAACAATATGGCTGACGTGTTTATGAGGCTTGATCTTAGAGGTTCCTAAGAGACCAATGAAGGACAGGAAAACAGGCACATCCAAAACAGTGATCGTGATCGGAACAGTGGCATTCATGCTGCTGTTCTTTATCGCTTCGCTTGTTACTTGGACTTTAGGCTACTGGCATGATATCACGTTCGATGAGATCGTATTTTATCTCGGTTCGCCACTTGAAGGAACGGCCGGAAACGTTATCTCTGCTTTTGTACTCAAGGTTGCTGTCCCGACGGTTCTGGCGGCAGTTCTTTATGCTGCCGTTTCTGTGATCCTCCGTAAAAAAGGCAGGGAAAAGGTCCGCAGGATAATTGCTGTTGTCCTGTTAACCGCGGCGGCAGCTGCATCATGCGTCCAGCTTTTCAGAGCTGATAAGAGATACGGGATATTGAAATATATAAAGTCACAGAACAGCACGTCAGATTTTGCCGACAACTACTATGTTGCCCCGAGCAGGGACAACGTTAAGTTCACCGGGAATAAACGCAATCTCATCTACATCTATCTTGAGTCGATGGAGATTACATTCTCGGACAAGGCGCACGGCGGTGATTTCGACAGGGAAGTCATTCCCGAACTCCGCAGACTTGCGCTCGAAGAAGGTGAATGCTTCGAAGGAAACAGGGAGAAACTTAACGGCGGACACGTGATCTCCGGTGCAACCTACACGATGGGCGGCATTGTCGCGCAGACAGCAGGCATCCCCATCGCGGGCGGAAAGACGAATGCCGCGACTACGTATGCGGATACTTTCTATCCGGGCATCAGGTCCTTGGGCGACATATTGAAGGACGAAGGCTACAATCAGGCTTTCATGTGCGGTTCTCCTGTAGCGTTCGGAAGCAGGGAGGTTTATCTGAGATCACATGGCTGTGATGACTTCTTCGATTATGACTTTGCCGCTTCGAACGGATTGATCCCCAAAGGATACAAAGTCTGGTGGGGATTTGAGGACAAAAGGCTTTTCGAGTTCGCGAAAACAAAAGTCAGGGACATGGCCTCCTCAGACAAGCCTTTTGCACTGACGATACTTACCGCTGATACGCATTTCGAGGACGGATATGTCTGCGAACTCTGCGGGAAAGAATATGACACGCAGTATTCAAATGTAATCGCATGCTCGTCAAAGCAGGTAAGTGAATTCGTCACGTGGCTCAAGCAGCAGGATTTCTACGATGACACAACGATAATACTCTCGGGCGATCACATAACGATGGATGCCGATTACTGCAACAATGTCGATCCATCTTACGAGAGAAGGACCTATACGAACATAATCAATCCGGCGGTCAAGCCCGTGAATGACAGACATAGGGAATATACGACATTCGATCTGTTCCCGACGACTCTTGCGGCAATGGGAGCAACAATAAAGGGCAACCGTTTGGGACTGGGAACAAATCTTTTCTCCGACAGTCCGACTCTTTACGAGCGTTTCGGCCGTGAGGCCCTGGAAGAAGAACTTACGAAAGACAGCAGGTTTTTCAAGGAGATAACCAAATTCGATCCGCTGTACAAGTCGATCCTGGAGAATCTTGGTTATCTTGAAATGTCCTGTAAATTCAATGAGGCCGGCAGATTAGAGGTCAATTTCTGGGGCATCGACCGCGGCGGCATTGAGATCGATAAAGTCAGGGGAGAACTTTTTGATGTCTCTGGAAAAAGTCTCGGAACCTGTGATTTTGAAGGCGATACCGAGAAGAACTGGAAGGGGGTCTTTGATGAAGGGTTATCGTTCAGAGATTGTTTCTCTGCAGTTTTGAAGCTCACTGCGACGGATTTGAAAGGCGAAGAACACGTTTTCTTTGAAAACACCGATTCCAAGTCGTGCTTAAGATACGAAGACATACCTTCTTATCTGGATGCGGTATCAAAGCTGGATGATGTCAGCATTCTGGCAGCGGTTAAAGGCAAGGCATATAAAGGTCTGTCGCAAAAGATAAGGGAGTCATTCAGCTTGATCGGTCTTGATCAGAGCCTTCCCGGAGCAGGCGCTGATTCGTTCTGCGCAGTTAAGGGGAGCGGTATCAGGGAAGTCAAAACAGGCAGCGGGATGACGATCCTTAAGGGCAGGCTTGGTGAAAGCAAAGAGTTTGAGATCGCATCTTCCGACAGCATTGCTTCTGTCGTAATAGACAGCAGGGAATACGCCTTGGATTCCGCGGGCTACAATTTCGTGGTCTTCGATGAGCGGACGGGTAAGGTTATCGACAGGGCGTCATTTGACCTTTCTCATGACGGCGGCCTGCGCGAGATAAACGGTGATACGGTGGCCACGGGGATCAGATACGACAGCGAAAAAAAGACCATGGTTCTCTGGATTACTCCGGTCACACCGGAGGTCCTTGCCGGCAGGGAACTTCATGTCTATATGTTCATCTGGGACAAGAATAACCCAAAGAAAATCGCACGAAGGACGCTTTCCTGCGGCAAGTACATGACCTACAGAGACGGCAGCAAGGTGCCATATTTCTTCATAAAAGATCTGGACATTTCACGCTATGATCCATCATCTTTCGGAATGATGTTCTATTTTCTGGACAATATGGAAGGAAAAGCGGTCTGGAAGACAAAAATGATGACTGACCTGACGCGCGGTGAATATAAGAACCCGCGGATACCGTCCAGCATTACGTTCAGGGAAGAATAAGGCCGGTCCTTTTCCTCTATATTTATTATTTATATAATATGCACGAGCACAGCCATATATCTTTGGTGTATAATCGTGGGCGCTATGAAGGTACGGATTTTTTTTACAATACTGATCTGCAAGATATTAAGGTTCCTGGCGGGCCTTATGGGACGTGGCTCGAGCATGCCCGGAAAGATAGCGCTTAAGCTCTTCCCGGATATCCTGTCACACCTTAAATATCCTGATACGGTAATTGCCGTAACGGGTTCCAACGGAAAGACATCCACAGTCGAGATGATCGCGCATGTCCTCCGCGAAGGCGGCTTGAAGGTTGCCTACAACAAAGAGGGCTCCAACCAGACTGAGGGTGTTACGACTTTCCTTTTAAATGACGCGACTCTGGGCGGAAGGATCAGGAGCGATGCCGTTCTTCTCGAATCCGACGAAAGATACATGAGAAGGACATTCAGGTTCTTCCATCCGAGATATCTGATAATCACCAATCTGTACCGCGACCAGATGACCAGAAACGGCCATCCTGAGTGGATCTACGACATTATCGGCCGCGGACTTCACGATGATATGACTCTCGTTCTCAATGCCGACGATCCGCTCGTTTCAAAGTTCGGAGCAGGAAGGGGAGGCACTCTTTATTTCGGGGCAGATCATCTTGACTGCGATACCGGAGTGAACGACAGCATCTACGATGACGGCAAGTACTGCCCCATCTGTAAGAAGCCGATGGAATATGAGTACTACCATTACAATCACATCGGCAAATACCGCTGCACCTCATGCGGTTTTGCAAGGCCTGACACGCGCTGGTCGCTTACGGGCATCGATCTCGAAAACGGAAGCATCACGATCAACAATGAATATAAGATCCCGCTTACGTTCAACGGTATCTATCACTGCTACAACACTCTTGCGGCTTTTGCCGCCGCTGACCTTGCGGGCATATCAAAAGAAAAAGCCGCAGAAGCCCTCGGAGGCTATATCCTGAAGTCGGGACGCATCGTCGATTTTACTCTTAACAAGTGCGAAGGAAGGCTCCTTCTCTCAAAACACGAGAACTCGATCTCCTACGACCGTTCCATCGATGTCGTCGTAAAGGACCCGAGAAAGGTCAATGTAATGTTCATTGTTGATGCCATTAGCCGCAAGTATTTCACTTCGGATTCTTCGTGGCTCTGGGACATCGATTTTGAGAAACTGAGCCGCGACAATGTCGGAAAGATAATACTTGCGGGCAAATACTGCAATGACCTCGCCGTCCGTTTTGAGGCAGCGGGGATCCCGAAGGAGAAAACTGAGATCTTCGAGACTGTAATGGAGGCATCCCTCTTTGCAGGAAATCTGACTGATTATCTCTACGTGATCACATGCTTCTCTGATAAAGAGAAGATCCTGTCACTCGTTAAAAGGAAGGAGATCTCATGAAGGTATCGATCCTCTATCTGTACTACGATTTCATGAACCTCTACGGTGACAACGGCAACGTGAGGATCATGGAGAAGCGCCTGAAGGATCAGGGCTTTGAGGTTGAAGTGATCAGAAAAACGGTTACTGATGACGAAATTGATTTTGACGGCGTTGATCTCATTTACTGCGGTTCGGGAACCGAATCCAGACGTTTCGCGGCAGTAAAGCACCTTAAGAGATTTGAAGACGGCTTTAAGAAGGCTGTAGCTGAAGGAACGCCCGTTCTTTTCACAGGAAATGCATGGGGGATGCTCGGAAAGTCCATAACATCTCTCGATGGCGAAAAGACAGAAGGTCTCGGACTTTTCGATTTTAACGTCAGGGAAGAGATCAAGCAGAGATTTACGGGCGATTCGGTCGAGTCAGCAGAAGGCTTTGGTCAGCAGTTTATAGGTTTCATCAACAAGTGCGACGTAATAGAAGACTTTGACGGATATATGTTCAAAGTCGAAAAGACCATCGGACAGGTTCCGTTTGCCAAGGACGGCGTAAGGAAGGACAATCTGTACGGCATAAGTCTTATAGGTCCGGTCCTCGTAAAGAACCCGTTCTTTGCCGAACATCTCGTCTGGCTTATCGATGAGAGGCACGGAGTCAACTACAGGGAAGAGCATTATGAGTACGAGGAAAGAGGCTACCGCATCACGCTGAAAGCCCTTACGGAATAGTAAAAACGCCTGTTTTATGGTATCTTGATTCACGGAGGTTACTATGCATTACAAATACAGACCTGTCGGGGTATGTCCCTTCAATCTTGAATTTGACATCGATGATACATCTCATGTTACCAATATCCGTTTTGACGGCGGATGCAACGGTAATCTCAAGGCTGTCAGCAAGCTCTGCGAAGGAATGACCGCAGCAGAGATAGCAGGAAAGCTTTCGGGCAATACCTGCGGCTTCAAGGACACATCATGTGCGGATCAGCTGGCAAGGGCAGTGCTCATGGCTGATTCGGAACTCGGAAAATAAGAGCACTGCTTGATAAGGGGATAGATATATGGCAGACACGATCAAATGTCCGAATTGCGGAAGTAATCTGAAGTTTGATCCGGAATCACAGAAACTCGGATGCGATTTCTGCGGAGCTTCTTTTGATCCTTCTCTTTTCCAGGATGAGGTCAGCGAACTCACGGCGGAAGAATATAAGGCGGAAGAGACAGCGGCACAGGCACAGCCTGTTTCACAGCCCGCTGCTTCGGCGGCACAGCCGCAGCCGGAAGTTACCACGGAAGTATCAGAGGCCATCGGTCCTTCCGGACAGGGAGGAACTGCTCAGGCACCCCAGCAGGGTGAACAGATCGAGTTCATATGCAATTCGTGCGGTGCAAGAGTGGTTACTGACAGGAACACTTCAGCAACATTCTGCGCGTTCTGCGGATCACCTGCGCTCGTGGGACAGAGACTCACAAATGAATTCAAACCGCAGTACATGATCCCGTTCAAAGTGTCACGTCAAAAGGCAGAACAGGCTTTCATGAAGTGGGCCGGCGGCGGAAGATGGACGCCGTTCGGATTTGTTTCCAAGAAGAACATAACCAAGCTTACGGGTCTTTATGTACCGTTCTGGCTTTTCAACATCAAGGCTCATATCGATGTTGAGGCTTCTGCCGAAGACATCTCGTATTCCGGTGAATACCGCACCACAAAATACTATAAGGTCACAAGACAGGGTGATGTCGAATGGAAGAACATTCCTCTCGACGGAGAGACGAGGATCGATGACAAGCTCATGGAAGCCATCGAACCGTTTAATTTCGAAAAACTGATACCCTACGATTACAACTACATTCCCGGTTTTTACGCCGACAGGTACGATCAGGATGCGCAGGCTCTTGCCATACGTGCCACCAACCGCGGCATTTCCGGAATGGATGAAGTTATAAATACGTCAATAGGCAAGAAATACGATCATCACAGGATCAAGAGGAACGGCAGCACGATCACGTCGATGGCAGCCAATTACGCTTTGCTTCCCGTTTGGTTCATGGCATATAAGTACCACAACAAGATGTACTACTTTGCGATGAACGGTCAGACCGGCGAGGTTGCCGGCAAGGTCCCTGTCAGCACAGTTAAGAAGACGGGATTCTTCTTCATTGCCCTTGCGGTCGCAGCTGTCATTGCCAGGCTGATCCTTGGCATTTTCATGAGGGGGATCTGGGGATGAGCGCAAAAAAAGATAACGTACAGAAAATATCGATCTGGAGTGAGCTCAGCGGCGCTTCCATAGGTGTCGGAATAGGATTGCTCGGAATTGTCATCGTATCCGTATTCTTCTACATCTTCATGAACCTTTCTCCCGCAAAGAAAGTCAGAGTGGATGACTTTGCGGAGATATTCTCGCAGGAGGAAGAAGATGCCCTCCGGGATCTTGCCGCAGATCTTTCCAGAGCAAAAGATATAAATGTCGTTTTGGTAACGACGCGCAATAAGGGCGACGGATATACCAATTCCGATTCAGACTGCGCAAAGTACGCAGGTGATTACTACATGAGGAATGTAAATACGGTTCCTCTTCAGAACAACTCCGGCATCTGCATCCTGGTAGATCTTACGATCGATAAGGACGGACAGCGGTTCTTCTGGCTCTACACTTACGGTACTGCTCATTTTGCTGTCAGTGACAATGAGTGTTCGAATCTTTTCTATAGGAACAAAGAGCTCCTCGGCAGAGGAGAATACGCAGAGGCTTTGACTAACGTCCTTCAAAGTCTCCACGGTTACAGCTACAAGGGTTACGGAGCGATCGTTTTCTTCACGCTGATCATTCCGGTTTTACTTGCCCTGATCGTTACGTACTTTTCAACTCCATCGAGGAGACTCGATCCCGTTCCGGCTGCATCACAGTACAGGATCAGTGCTCCAACGGCCGTTCAGGGTGAAGACATATTCTTAAGAAAGACGACCGTAAGAGTGGAATCATCTTCGTCCGGTGGAGGCGGAGGCGGTTTCTCCGGCGGCGGAGGCGGAGGCGGATTCTCCGGTGGCGGCGGCGGCCGTTTCTGATTACAGCATAAGAGGTATCAATGTTAAGTATCGTAGTACCTGCCTATAACGAAGGCGAGCATATCTATGACAACCTGACAATCATCGATAAGTCGGTCTCAAAGATCACATCTGATTATGAGATCGTTGCCGTCAATGACGGCAGTAAGGATAACACCGGTGCGGAAGTGGCTCGCGCTGCTTCGGAAAACCCGCATATCAGGGACTGCGGCTATGAAGTCAACCGCGGCAAGGGCGGTGCTGTTACATGGGGCATCAAGAACAGCCGCGGCGACATCGTAGGCTTCCTGGATGCAGACCTGGATCTTAATCCTGATATGTTTGCCGGATACGTAAAGGCGATGAACGATACCGGATCGGATATTGTTATCGGCTCGAAGATGCATAAGGATTCCAAACTCGATTATCCGTTTGCAAGAAAAGTCTTTTCACTTTGCTATTACATCATGTTGAAAGTTCTTTTCGGACTTAAGTGCCATGATACCCAGACGGGCATCAAACTCTACAGGGGAGATCTGATAAGGAAGCTTGCCCCGCTTCGAAAAGTCGACGGATTTGCGTTTGACATCGAGCTCCTGGCTCTCGCCAACAAGTGCGGCGCCAAGCTCCTTGAAATGCCGGTCGAGCTTAATTTCACAAGGGGAGAATCCTTCGGAAGGATCAAGTTCAAGGATGTCTGGAAGATGTTTACCGACACCTGGAAGATCTGGTGGGACTTAAGGATCAGAAAGAAATACCAGCTGTAATTGACGCAAGACAACGTGCACACTCAATGCTTTAAACTGTTGCGTGTTTTATACAAATTAGTGGTGCAAATGAAATCTTTTCGCGTTATAATGGCCTTGATATCAGAAAGGGCAGAAGCAAGCAGTTGAGTTCTATACCTAAAGAGATTACCGAATATAAGCTGGCCAAGGAGTTGTTTACCCGTGGCCATGATATTCTTTTAGATCCCAAAGCTCATCAGATGAAGAACTTTACTCAGCATGGCAAGACGACCGTGTTTGAGCACTGCGTTTCCGTTGCCAAATTCTCACTTCTCATGGCCCAGTATCTTGAGAAGCGATTCAATCTCAAGTTCGATAAAGACAGCCTCGTAAGAGCTGCACTGCTTCACGATTATTTCCTTTATGACTGGCACGATAAGACGGTTCCCGGACACAATATCCATGGTTTTACTCATCCCAGGACTGCCTGCATGAATGCCGACAGGGATTTCGGTCTTAACGAGATCGAGAAGGACATTATCAGCAAGCATATGTTCCCGCTGACATTCATGCCTCCGAAGTACCGCGAGAGTGTTCTCGTTACTTTGGCAGACAAGTGGTGTGCCCTCTGCGAGACCTTTAAGGTCGACGTTTCTTCTTACATAATCTACCGCGTAAACTACCGTATCGCGCTTGCCAACGGCGAGCTTCGATCAGACAGTGAGAACGCGGAAGCGACTGCCTGATCGGTCTTTCTTCCGGCGTCGGATATGCGTCTATCCAATCTGACAACACTCATATACATTACCAAAGGGGATAAATGTCTCTTTATCCGCAAGACCAGAAAGGGCGATATGAACCTGGACAAATGGCTTGGTATCGGCGGCCATTTCGAGACAGACGAGACACCGGAGGAATGCGCCTTAAGAGAGCTCAAAGAAGAGAGCGGTATTGTACGTGAGGATATGACTGATCTTGAGTACAGGGGCCTTGTGACGTTCCTTTCTTCGGAATATGAAAGCGAATACATGCATGTATTCACGGCAAGCGTTCCTGAAAATTTTGAGGTTCCGTTAAAGGCATGCGACGAGGGCGAACTTGCCTGGGTCGGATTGGACAAGATAAAGGATCTTCCTGTCTGGGAAGGTGACAAGATCATGTTCGACTATCTTTTTTACCGCAAGCCGCGCCGTTTCTTTACGATGAAGTTCAGATACGAGGGTGACCGTCTGGCCTGCCACGAAGAACGGGAATATCTCTGATTGCATTTCACCTTTGATTTTTCGCCACTTACCCCGTTTTATGACACGGGGCGTGACCTTTTTGCTACTATGGGGCCACGAAGGAGGTGAGACAAATGATCTCAAAGTTCTTAAAGAGCAAATGGTGGAACCTGACGGCTGCCGTAACTTCATTTGCAACGATAGGATACGTTATCTTCATTGCCGTTGCATTCCGCATTTTCTTTGTGTGGTTCTTTATGGCATCGCTTTTCATGACCGTTTACGAGCTCTATAAGTTTTTTACTTTTAAGGAGAGTCATGATGTAACATAACAGGTGCAGTTATTTATCGGAGGCATTCTAAAGTGAAAGTAAGCATTGATCTTTCGGCTGAATATAAGGAACCTTATGCAGTTATCCATACCGACAAGGTAACTGATGAGATAACACGCATAATAGACATTTTCAGCAATAACGATACGCCTGTAACCGCTCTGCAGAATGAAGAAGAGATAGTCGTTCTTAAGCCTGATGAGATCTTTATGGTCAGGATCGAAGGCGGAGATACGGTGATCTACGGCGAAAAGCAGAAGTACCGTTCAAGGAAAAGACTCTATGAGCTTGCGGAAATCCTTGGCAAAAAGTTCATGCAGATATCGAAAACCACGCTGATCAATCTGTCCGGTATAGACAGCATAGAACCGGGCTTCAGCGGCACGATGTTATTGAAATTAAAGAACGGAAACAAAGACTACGTATCGAGAAAATATCTGCCTGATTTTAAACGTTACCTCGGATTATAGGGAGGATATAAAGATGAAAGAGACAGTAAAAGAACTGTTCAGAAGCATAGTGATCAGCATCGGAATGGCACTGGCGATATTCTGTATCATCGGCATTGTCTTTGATGTCGGCAACGGCGGAAAGTTCAGCCTTGAAAACTACAGCTTTACGAAGATGGTGTTTGGAAGCATGATCGTCGGACTGGGTTTTGGCGTACCGACGGTCGTTTACAACAAAGACAGCATTCCCATGCCCATAAGGGTGGTCATACATATGGGGACAGGCTGCGTCATCTACACGGTCGTTGCATATTACGTCGGGTGGATAGGAGGATCTCAAACACTGCTGCAGGGAATCCTGATCGCAGCGATCCAGCTTCTTGTGGCATTTATCATCTGGTTCTGCTTCATGGTTTTCTACAGGAAAGAAGCAAAGAAGATGAACGAAAAGCTTCAGGCTATGAAGAGATAAGGGAAAAACCTGACTTTTGCCAAATTAACAGTTAGAAACACGGCCTCCTTCTGCTATAATTCGCGCGGTGGGAGGCTTTTATATGAGAAATAAAAAGATCATATGCCTGATCCTGACATGCACATTCCTGTTGACGGGATGCAGCGTCAGCAAAGAGACACAGGCTGCAACAAACGCAACAACTGTAACGTCTGAGACTGCTGTTCAGACGACTGTTAAGCAGAAGCTCGAATATAACCCTCATCCGTATTCAAAGAAACTTTCCGAGAGGATCCCTCAGGAAAACTGGGATGCTCTGTATAATCTTTCCGATGCCATAAGAAAAGGCGAGACCTCATTTAAATGTGCCAGCGAGGAGGCATACAAATGGTGTACGGACATTACCGTGCTCTGCTGCCTCATTCCGCCCGCAGGCACGAAGATAGAAGGCAAGAGTGATGACGGTTCTCCCGCATTTGAAAACGGCACCGGCAAGATACACTACAATATGCCTGCCGATGAGTATATTAAAAGACAGGCTGATTTCGAGAAGATGATCGAAGACATACTCAACAGTAACATCGAGTTTGATGATACCGAGTATGAGAAAGCTCTAAAACTTTATCTTTATGTCGCAAACAATTACATTTACGGTGAGATGACCGAGGAAGAAGCAAAAGACGGATATGTGTATCTGTCTTTTATGAACAAAAAGGGCGTCTGTGAGAACTTTGCCGGCCTTTATGCTTATCTGCTCCTTCAATCGGGCGTTGATGCGTTCAGCATAGGATGCTTTGACAAGAACTGCCACGCGTGGACTTATGCGGTTATTAACGGTCAGGGATATCACATCGATAGTACCTGGGCTCTTAAAGGAGACCGCGAAGGCATTTATCTTGATTACTTCATGATGAGCGATAACGAAAGAGAAAAAGACAACTGCCCGGTCGGAGATCTTACGGGTGCTCTGATTCCGCAGTATTGGGCAAACCACACTTCGTGGAAGCTTCCAGCAAAGGATGACCGTTATAATATCAGGGACTGGTGTTATTTCGAGTCGATGGATGAAGAAAACAAGATCCTTCACTATATCGATATGTATAACGAGCACCGTGAGTTCTATTATGAGAACGTAAAATAAGGGTGGAATATGGAAAAGGATAAGAGACTGGTATTTGACTCGATACCTGAAAAGTTCGACAGATGGAGAGTCAGATACGATCCGCAGCTTTTTGACTACATTATCAAGACCACGGGCTTAGGTCCCGGAAAGAGCTGCCTTGAGATAGGACCGGGAACCGGCCAGGCATCTGACTTCGCGATCAAGAGCGGAGCCGATTATCTTGCGATCGAGCTCGGGTCACATTTAGCGGACAAGATGCGCGAAAAGTATTCGTCTTACCCGAATTTCCACATCGTGAATGCCGACTTTGAGACATACGATTTCGGCGGAAAGAAGTTCGATCTGATCTATTCCGCCGCTACCATCCAGTGGATAAAAGAAGATGTTGCATACAGCCGCGTATTTGACCTCCTAAAGGACGGAGGATGCCTTGCAATGTGCTTGATGGTATCCGAATACCAATCAGAGGATCCGAAGCTCTACGACGAGATCCAGGAGGTCTATGACAGGCATTTCGTTACCGACCAGCCGTACGATCAGCATTTCGATTACATGAACGGTGAAAGCTATGGACTGACATTCATCGAAAAGAAGTCATGGTCCGGCCGAAGGGAATATACCGCTGACGAGCATAACGAGTATCTGGGAACGCATTCAACGCATATCGCCATAAAGGAAGAGAGCAGGGAACCGTTCTTTAATGGTGTAAGAGAGGCTGTTTTAAGACATGGAAACAGAATAGTCTTTAACGATAAATATGTATTATACTTATATACTAAGGGGTAGGGTGCTGTTCTTGCTTAATGTCTGATAAGTCTCGAACAACAGCAGGGCAGTTTTTTGGAGGCGAAGGATATGACAAAAGGTATAATTTCTAATGCGGATCTCAGAAAGAACTTAAAAACAAGTGCTTTCGTTCTATACGTGGCAATGACCTTTTTTGCAATGCTGTTTTGGGCATCAACGAACTTCTTTTTCTTATCGGATGATTTTGGCCATGACGCCGGACTCTTTGCGTATATCGGATATGCGGTTACGCAGGGAAAAGTTATGTATCTGGAGGCCTGGGATAATAAGGGCCCGTTGCTTTATCTCATCTATGCATTGGGCATACTGATCGATTACAGATATGGTGTATGCATTATTGAGTTCATTACGCTTTTGAGCACGATACTGCTTCTTTACAAGACTGCCAATCTGTTCCTGACCAAAGAAGCATCCACAGTATGTGCGATAGCATGCGTAATGCCGTTTACCAAGCTGCTTGAAGGCGGCGGCTTTTCAGAAGAATTTGCATTACCGTTTACGATACTGGCCTTTTATCTGATTTCCAAATATCTGGTAAACGGTTTCAAGCTCAAGAAGATCGAAATGGTGATCGTCGGTGCCTGCATATCAGCGGTTTTTCTGCTCAGGATGAACATACTGGCCTTCCTCGGATGTGCAGTTCTTGGGGTAATAATCATCCTTATAAAGAACAAAAAGTATAAAGACATCGGTACGGTATTCGTTTTTGCTCTTACCGGATTTGTAATCTTCCTGATCCCTTTTGTGGTCTTTCTTGTATCGACAGGAGCACTAAAGGCATGTATAGAATCAGCATATCTGCAGACGCTCGGTTCATTTGCGGACATGACGTTTATGAACAGATTGAATGCCGTAAATCTTATGGCCCAGGAAATGGCCGGAAGCGGATATTTGTATGTCATGCTCTTGTTTTTATTCCTGTTCCTGCTGAAGGCCATAGCATATAAGGAAAAAAGCAAGACTGCGTTTGACCAGCTTTGCTGGATATCTGTATTCGGAATGATAGCGACTTTGTTTGTAAACGGATTATCGGGAGCAGCTCACCGTCATTATTTTATTTCTTTTATTCCGGTGCTTATTATCCCCTTGGTGGCACTTACAAAAATGCTGTTTGAACTGATCGATGAAAAGTGTTCTGAAAAATTCCGTACAGACGATTTTAAAGCTGCTGCGGCTTGGATCCTTGTGGTTTTAATAAGTGCATCGGGTCTGTTCAGTATGATCAAGTATTATATCGGTTCGAAGAATCCGGATTACATGTCGTATGCAAGATCTGTAGCTAAATTTATTGAAGACAATACGGATGAAACCGATCTGATCGAGGTAATAGGAGACGGCAGCGCTGTAACGTCTTATTACGGTGCAAAGAGAATGGCCGCCTCCAATTACCTGTATTATGCTAACGGCAGATTCAGCGATGATGCAAAAATAAGGTTTGCAACAAAGATCTATGATGATGTTACCCGGACTGAGCCCAAACTCATTATGTTTGAGGACGTGACCGGCAAACTGCAGGACTTTAAGGATCACTGTAATCATTCAAAGGAATGGGATGAATTTATAAGTGAAAATTACACCCTTGTAGAGAATCCCTTTGAATATACGATCTACATGCATAAGTAAGGTTATGCGATATCCTTCTTTGTGAATTCATCATATGCGATCAGGAGCACAGTTCCCGTCAGCACGATGACATAAAGCACCATTGACCAGAGAGGATTATTGAAGTTGTTTGCCGTAAACAGACTAAAATCCATTTCCTCGGTCGCGACCATCAGATCGATATAAGGGAACAATTTGCTTACGAGGTTCATGTTCGCCAGGGGAGTAAAGTCCAGGAATCTCTGAGGCATATCAGATCCATGAAGTATCTCCGGTACGTTGTGGAATAAGAGCATTCCGATGGAAACACCGACAGACACTCCGGTGTTCTTGGTGAAGCAGGAGATCATGAAGCCGATGAAAGCATAGAAGAATGTCGGTATGTTCTGTACCAGATCTGCGAGTACCATGACAACCGGGAAAGACATCTCTTTAACGCTGCCGCCGGAAACATAAAGATATGGCGGAAGGTTATTAAACCCGAATGCCAGTCCCGTTCCCAGGATCCCCAGTAAAGAAAGGACAACGGATGATGCGAGCATCCATGTTATTATCGACAGGAGCTTCGCAGTAAAGATCTTCCATCGCTTTACGGGCGCGATTATAAGTGATTTGATGGAGCCGGTAGCCAGTTCCTGTGAGACGCTGCTGCCGGCGATCAGTACAAGGAGCACGATAAGGCCGTATCTGACTACTGAACTCGTGTAGTAGCTTGTCATCAGCGCGATCATGCTCTTTTCGTTATACAGATTACGGTTCTCAAATTTATAGTCTAAGATCTTAATGCCGTTCTGAAGGATCTCCCGGCGTTCTTCAGTAAGGATGCGGGGCAGTTCATAAGTGTCTTCGAGCCCGGCATCGAGGCGCTTTTGCTTTTCTGTTTTTTTGGTGAGATACTCCAAAAGGTAAGAGGCTTCGCTGTAGCCCAGTTCGCCTTTCGGGTCAGAAGCCGCGAGATCCCTTATCATACGGACGTATTCCGGGTTGTTGTTAAGCAGTTCAAGTCCCTTGCAGTAAGATCCATAATCGTGATCAATCAAGGCTTTGCGGAATAAGGCACGCTCGGCGGTGAGCTTATCGTATTCTTTCAGCCATTCGGCATCCCTTTCCTCGAAATCAGTCATGTCAAGACTGATCATACCCTGGACCGAATCACGGTAAGACTGTAATGCGCTTAATGTAAGCCAGTTAAAACTTACCGGATACTTGTTGAAATCGAAGTCCTTCAGCATATCCTCATAAACGATCTTGCGGGATAAACTGTTTGCGACCTCGTTTCCTGTATAAAGTGTCATCGGGAAAGACTTTTCGGCTCCGTCAACTTCTATCGTTACCGTCTGGGTCTTAGTGGTCATTCCGGAACTGTTCAGTTCGGTCTTGGCCTCGTTCAGGCTTTGTTCGCAGCGGCTGCGGAAATCTTCTTCTGTGGTAATGAAGGCTTCATCATTGTAGATTATCTTTAACGCAAAAGGGAATCCCAGTGCAATTAGGAAAACTACTGCCGCAACAATGATCACCGACGGACGCCGTGAGATCTTTATCATCTCATTTGTATAAAGTGCTCTTATCTTACTCAATGTCGATCCCTCCTCCCGTTACCTGCAGGAAGACTTCTTCCAGAGACGATTCGTTTTTCCTGACTTCACTGATGTCAACACCGCCGGTGACGAGAAGCCTTACGACTGATGCGATGTCTTCCTCTTCGATACCGGCTTTTATGGTGTTGTCCTGAACTTCGATATTGGATACCTTTTCGTTGCCTTTAAGTAGTTCTTCAGCCTTCCCGGCATCTGAAACCTTGATGGAATATCTTGAAGAAGAGTTCATCTTCTCGAGTTCTTCCATGGTGCATACACTGATGAGTTTGCCGTTGTTGATGATGCCGACGCGGTCGCAGAGAAGCTGCATCTCGGAAAGGATGTGGCTTGATACCATGACTGCGCCTTTTTGTTCATGCGCATATTTCTTAAGGACATCACGCAGCTGGTGGATACCTGTCGGATCGAGTCCGTTCGTCGGCTCGTCGAGGATGAGGAGCTTCGGTTTATGTACCATTGCCTGGGCAAGGCCGATACGCTGCTTCATGCCGAGTGAATACTTCCTGATGGGATCTTTTGATCTGCCGGAAAGACCTACCTCATTGATCACTTCATCGATGCGTTCCTTCGGAATGTTTCCGTGGATCCTTGCATACATCTCGATGTTCTTGCGCGCGGAAAGATTCACGTACATCTCAGGATTTTCGACTATTCCTCCGACGGATGCCATCGCTTTTTCGTAATCCTTCTTAGTATCGTAACCGTTGATGGATACCTCTCCCTCGTCAGGGAAGATGAAACCCAGGATGCTCTTTATGACGGTTGTCTTGCCCGC
Organism: Clostridiales bacterium; assembly: GCA_017478485.1. Classification (GTDB taxonomy): domain Bacteria; phylum Bacillota; class Clostridia; order Saccharofermentanales; family Saccharofermentanaceae; genus Saccharofermentans. Next base: position 77,653 of record JAFVDI010000012.1, read on the forward strand.
TCCGTTGGGACCCAGGAAACCGAATATCTCACCTTCGTGTATGTCGAATGAAACATGGTCTGCAGCTTTCTTTTTGCCGTAGATCTTGGTGATGTTCTTTATGCTTAATGCCAAATGTCTTTCTTCAGCCATACAGATCCCCCTTAGAACATATCGGAGTTAAGATAGAATCCGACGACGACCCATTCATCATTAACAAACTCCATGTGGAGCGTGAATTCGCTGGATCTGCTGTAGGTCTTGCCGCTCCTGTCGATCGTTTTGGATGTGACAGTGCCCCTTACCTCCGCCGTTTGCTTGTTAAATATCTGCTTATTGAACTGTGGAGTAAATGTAACCTGTTTTGGTCTTACATCGTTCAGAAGAAAACTTCTGACGGAACTCATGGCGCATTCCGTCAATTCCTGTTTGATAGTCTTGCTGTCATAAACATGCGGCTTGACGGAAGAATAACCGGCATCGAAAAAAGTTCTGTATTTTTCGGCATTCTTTTCAAATTCTGCCGCATCGATATCAGGCATGTCCTTTGGCCAAACATAAAGGTCTGCCAGATCCGTAATGAACGCTCCGGCTTTTTGCATTGCCTGGTCCTTGCGCGCGGCATATTTGGCTGTATCGACGAAACAGATGACAAATACGGTCACCGCCAGTATCAGCAAAAGGACTATCCCTTTGTTGATCTTTCTCAGTTTGTTTTTCATTTCCTCACCCCTGATAAATGATTACCATAGACTAATTATAAAAAATAATTTATCACATTATTTCTGACAGAGCAAAATGTGTTTACTCCCGGAACATGATCATATTAGATTACTAATGTATCGTTTGTGTATCCGCGTTAGATTTTTTCATAATTTGCTTTGAAAAGGATGACGGCCGCAATGATGTAAATGCATAAAGATATAGCACCCTGACCTCTTAATATGCTATTATTTTTTTAACATTCGTGTTTAACATTTAAACAGGAGGAGCAAGCTATGGGTTCGGTTGAGAAGTCATTCAGTAAAGGCGAAATAATCATGAAAGAGGGAGACGTCGGCAAGAGTTTCTTCAAGCTCCTGGAAGGCAAGGCCGGTGTTTATGCGGATTACGCAAAGAAGAACCCGTTCAGACTCGGTTTCCTCAATGCAGGTGAGTTCTTTGGCGAAATGGCCATTCTCGAGGAATCCCCGAGAAGCGCTACCATTGTTGCAGAGACATCAGTCACAGTCGTTGAGATCCCCGAAAATGAGATGACAAAGTACTTCAAGGAGAATCCCGATCAGATAATCGAGCTCATGAAGCACCTCGGCAACAGGATCCAGACGATGGCTGCCGACTATGCTGAATCACAGGTCCTGCTCAAGCAGCTTAAGGATTCTGATGAGACAAAGAAGAAGTCGCTGTTTTCAAAGATCAAGAAGCATATCGATACTTACCAGGTCAACAAGAATAAGCTTAATGAACCGGACGGAAAAGCCCTCCGTGCCGAGTTCGACAAGCTCAAGGATGACAATACCGGTGATATCAAGAATTACAGCAGGGGTACGTTTATCTTCAAGGAAGGTAAGATCGAGAACTGCATGTACATCCTCCACAACGGCAATGTCAGCCTTGTAAGCGATTACCGCACCAAGGAAGAAGCCAAGATCAAGGATTATGAAGCAGTTTCATTCTTCGGTGAGATGGGTATCATTTCCGAGCAGCCCAGAGCAGCTACGGCCATCGTTGAATCCGGTTCAGCAACAGTTGAGACGATCAGCCCTGAAGATCTTCAGAAACTCATCAAGACATGCCCTGACAAGATCGAGCTCATTCTCCGTCACATGTCTTACCGCTTAAGAAAACTCAACATTGATTTCGTCAATGCGTGCAAGGAGATCACTGAGACATATCACGGAACCTGATCCGGTATCTTATATTCAGCTTTTTATGCCGCCTTCTGTATATAAAGCAGGAGGCGGCATTTTTATGAAACAGACGGTCAAAACAGCATTCACATTATTCTTTGCGGCGTTTACACCTGATTCCTTACATATCTTTATTGCACCGTCATTTATGCCTTGATAATATTAGTTCCTGAAGAGCCGTCCGTTACAGGGCGGCTCGATAAGGAAAGAGAGGACAACGGCCATGAGATCGATCACACTTAAAACATTCGCCTTAACGGCTGCTATTTGTGTGCTCTTTGGCATGGCTTCATGCAGCGCGGCAAACAGGGAAACTTCAATGATCACCGAAACATCTGCAAGCATTTCTGAAACTCCGGAAACAACCACAGAGGCGGAAACGGAAACAGAAACCGTACCAGAAACAGAGACGGAAACTGAAACGAGTGAAGCCGGCGAAACAACGGCTGAAGCAACCACAAAGAAGGCGACGCCGAAGCCGGCAGCCAAGCCTAAGGATCTTTCACCTAAGTGGGTAAGAGATCTTTCGCAGGCAAAGAACAAAAAGAATACGCAGCTTGTTATCGTCGCTGCTGACGGCATGAGCAAGAGTACTGCAAAAGTATCGATGCACGAGCGCGACAAGAACGGCAACTGGATACAGATCTTTTCGGTGAAAGGTCTTGTCGGAAAGTACGGAATGGTTGCCGACAAGGACAGGAAAGAAGGCTGTAAGAAGACACCGATCGGCGTTTATACATTCAATAAGGCTTTCGGTATAGCAAAAGATCCGGGATGCGCGATCCCGTACACAAAAGTCACTAAGGACCTGTACTGGTCAGGCGACCAGCGCAAGGGAATGCAGTACAACAAGATGGTCAGCATCAAGAACTATCCGAAACTTGATACTAAAAAGAGCGAGCATCTCATCGATTTTACAAAGCCTTATCAGTACTGCCTTAACATAAGCTTCAATAAGGAGTGCAAACTCGGTAAAGGCTCTGCGATCTTTCTGCACTGTACCGGAAACACGAAATACACATCGGGATGCGTATCGATCCCGAAGAGCTATATGCTCAAAGTAATGAAACGGGTCAAACCCGGATGCGTGGTCATCATAAACACCGCGTCCAAACTTAAAGCGAAGTAAGAACAAACCTGATATAATTCTATCTTGGGTGTTCACAAATCTGTCGGATGGAGATCTGAAAAATGAGCAAGAACCAGGACGCATATAAGCAGATCGCTTTGACTTTGGCGACTCATTTTGACGGCCTGTATTATGTTGATATTGAGTCGGGCAGTTTCAATGAAGTAGTTGCCGTTGATGAACTCAAGGAAGCGGGTCTGCCTTCAAGAGGAAAAGACTTTTTCAAAGCGGCAGCGAAGATCGCCCGCAAAAGCGTCCATCCCGAAGATCTTGATGCTGCGCTGGAGTTTCTCAACAAAGAAAACATGATCAAATATCTTGCCGGCCATGATTCGAAAGTCTCGATCTACAGACTGGTGATCAACGGCGGGATCATTCATATACGTAATGTCGGATTACTCTCAGAAGATAAAAAGCACATCGTCTTCTGTTTCAAGAATGTCGAGTCAGAATACAGAGCAGCTGAAGAACAGAGAAAGAATTTGGCTTCCGCAGAACTCCTTGCGAGGATGGACGTTCTGACGGGGATCAGGAACAAACACGCTTTCAGTGAGTATTCAGAATATGTCGAAGATTCGATCAGGACAGAAAGGGAGATCGTACCTTTCGGAATAGTAATGTGCGACATGAATGACCTCAAGCTCATGAATGATACGAGAGGCCACAGCTACGGTGATGAAGCGCTTCAGAGCGCCAGCCGCATGATCAGCGAGACATTTAAGAACAGCCCTGTTTACAGGATCGGCGGAGATGAGTTTGTCGTGATCCTTACCGGAAATGATTTTAAGAACCGCGAAAAGCTTCTCAAACAGTTCAGGGAGAAGTCGGAAGCGAACAGGATCGCTCGTTCGGGCCCGGTTGTCGCCTGCGGTATGGCTGTATATCATCCCGAAAAGGATTCAGGTTTTGATGCCGTATTCAAACGTGCCGACCAGAAGATGTACAAGAACAAGAATAAGCTGAAGTCAATGAAACTCATGGAAGACTTCAGGAAGATGGACAAGATAAAAAAAGCCATTCCTGATGAGCGCAAGAGGCTTCTTGATGCATTCTTCGGAGCAATGTGCACGATGAGCAACGGCGGGTATGTCTATCTGAATGACATGAGATATGATTTCTCCAGATGGTCGCTGGCGCTTGTCAACGATTTCAACCTCGACTCTGAATACATGTACCATGCGGACAGCATATGGCAGAACTATGTTCATCCCGACGATGTGGAAATATACAGAAATGCTGTTGATGCTGTCCTGTGTAATAACAATGATGTACAGCAGATCTGGTACCGTGCAAAGAAAGCTGACGGCACGTATGTGCTCCTTACGACCAGAGGATTCGTGCTTGTCGATTCCGAGGGAAAGCCCGAGTATTTCGGCGGGATCATAATACCCGAAGGGAACACCTGAGAAGTGTTAATGTGCGTTTATCTGAATTCCCCGCTGAAGATTCACCGGTCGAATCTCTCGAAAAGAGCGGCATTGATACTGAAAGAGTATGTTAACAGTTCAGATGAGAAGAAGGCTGAGCTGGCCAAATCCATTGAAGCCGGGGGATCTCAAGAACTATGAGATAATCATTCATTCAATAAAGAGCACATCTGCGACCATTGGTGCAGATGTGCCCTGTAAACTTGCTCAAAAACTGGAAACGGCAGCCAAGGAAAATGATCTTGATTATGTGCTGTCGACCCATGAGGCGTTCCTTGCCGGATACAATACGGTGTCGATGCCGTCAGGACTGTCATTACGGATTCAAGAGAATCTGATGATGACGGATTTGGTGACGACGGCGTAATGGAGTTCGCACCGGATCCGGATTAAGGATCACTGAATGGTAAGGATATCGGAGAATCCGGTAACGTCGAAGATCTCCTTGACTTCAGCAGAAACGTCGGAGATAACCATTGTTCCCTGCTTGTTCATTGTCTTCTGGGAAGAAAGAAGAACTCTTAATCCGGCACTTGAGATATAGTCAAGCTTGGCAAGGTCGAATTTCAATGCTGTAACTCCGCTGAGAGCATGGTTGAGCTCAGCTTCGAGCTGGGGAGCCGTTGAGGTATCGAGCCTGCCTTCGAGAATGACCTTGAGGTCACTGCCGTTTACGTTCTTGGTGATGTTCAACATAGTTGATCCTCCTGATATGTTTTCCTTTATTAATTACTTGATCAAAAACCTTTTTTGATGGTCAGCTGATTCCGGTTGTCTTTGTATTCATATGAGACATCGTCCATGCTCTTCTTTACCATGAAGATGCCGAGTCCTCCGATAGGCCTGTCTTCAGCTGAAAGAGTGATGTCGGGGTCCTCGTTCTTGAGCGGGTCATAAGGGATTCCCTGATCGATGAAAGTGATGCTGACGGCACGGTTGGCTTCATCAGCTCCGATACGGATCACCGCTTCACCGTCACCGGAAGGATATGCATAGTGAGCGATGTTTACGAAGATCTCTTCGACTGCGACATCGATCTGCATCTGGACTTTCATGCTGCAGCCCATGGATTCAAGAATCGCATCCGTAAAAGATAAGACTTTATCGAGTTCGGAAACTTCTGCTTTTACTCTAAGCTCTTTCACTTCAACGCCTGCCTTTCCGGAGTTATTAGATCCATTATACTTCAAACTGAGCATCGTAATGTCATCGAACTGCTCCGCGCCTCCCGAAAACTGTAGGATGCTGTCGCTTACATTTTTGTTGAGCAGTGTCACGTCTCCGTTAAACGGGAGGTTTAACGCGCTTATCATACGCTGCTCACCGAATAGTTCATGTTTGTTGTCGTTAGCTTCAGTAACTCCGTCTGTGTACAGATATATGATATCACCGGGAGACAGTATTGTCTTATGTTCTTCGTAAGTGATACCCTCCATGCATCCGAGCGGAGGGGAGTGGTGCTCTTTGACGAGTTCAAACCTGTTGCCGCCTCTGCTTATTGCAGGATATTCGTGTCCGGCATTGGCGTACCTGTATTCGCCCGTTGAAAGCGTCAGTACACCTATATATACGGTAACGAACATATCGAGTTCGTTGTTCTCGCAGAACTGGTCATTGACGGAAGCGAGGATCTTTGCACAGTCCCTGAAATCGGTAAGTCCTCTGTTCTTGATAAGGGTCTTGGTGACCATCATCATCAGCGCTGCGGGGATCCCCTTGCCTGAAACGTCAGCTATCGTTATTACGAGGTGATTGTCATCCGGCATATAGAAATCGTAGAAGTCGCCGCCGACTTCTTTTGCAGGATTCATTGATGCGTGAAGATCGAATTCCTGCCTGTCGGGGAACGGAGGGAAAATGTGAGGAAGCATGCCTATCTGGATCGTTGTGGCCATGTGAAGCTCGTTATCCGAGATCGAACGTTCCCTGCTTTGGATAACGTTAAGTACGCAATACATGAGGAGCAGTACGAGCATGATGACCGGTGAGGATATTGACAGGCCGAAAGTGAAGATCGCCAGGATGCCTGCGGCAAGAGGGAAGAAGGCATAAAGATACAGGATCACGATCTGGTATGTCTTAAATCTCTTTCTGGCCAGGAAGACAAGGAAGAGAGTCAGGATCATGCCTGAATAAGCATAAAGATCAGAGAGAAGGTACAGAGGTCCGCGGTGGTACTGACCATCTGCTGAAACATAAAAATAGAAGCCGAATCCGAGATTAACGATCCTTAATATGATCGCGCCGAGAAGGCCTAATGCCATAAAAACATTGACTATCCTTATCTCGCGCTGCTTAAGATCGAGGTAAGATATTACATACCGCCAGAACAGGAATGTCATTACAGGTGCAGCCATGTAATAGAAAGTGTTGGCGATGGCATTGACATATGCCAGTGACGGATTGCCGTCAACGAGCCAGCAGATCTCGTCCAAAAATGACGAGTTGAAGCAGGCTATCAGAAGGAGAAGGTAGACTGTCAGATTCTTGCGGTTCCTTGAGCTGTCGATCGTGCTGACGAGAAACAGCACATAACCCAGCGCCATGCTGAAGATATCAGCCGTTATATTGACTAAGCTCATCAGCGGCAGGATATTCTGGGAACGGACAACATCGAATAAGAAAATGCCGAGCACGATGACCATGACAAAGAAAAGAGATCCCAGTATCGTGCTCAACTGACTGTGTTTCTTACCTACCGACATACATACCTCTGCATATTACAATATAAGAATTATAACCTCATATGAGTGCAAGGTGATATCAAATCGGTAAAATTTATTTAAAAAATGAGTAAGGAACATTATTTATTCGGGCTTTCGCAATATTTTGTTTACCCTTGCCGCAGGGCTGCTGTGCTATCATTTTCTTATAAAAGATGATCAGCGAAGCGACAGACGGATCGATGCTGTAAGGAGGTTCTTATGAAACTCAATTACAAATACGTGCGCATCCAGGGGCAGGAGCTTGCCGCTAACACAATGTATGCCAAAGGCATATTCAGCATGTGCTGGCAGCTTATTCAAAACGACATTATGGATGAAGAAGACGTCGGTCTTTTCAAGGAGATAGATTCATGGTTCGCGGAAAACCTTCCGTGGCCTCCCCAGTGTAAGAACAGAGAACTGGTCGTGTGTTTTTTCAAGACCGAAAACACCGAGGAAATGATGAAGATGATTCGTCCGGCACTCTGGCTTCTCGAAAAGTACCATCATCCGTATTATCTTGTTTACACCAATACTCCCGGCGAGATAGTTTATGAAGACAAGTACCAGGTTGTCGTAAAGGTTTCCGGAAAGCTGGATATAGAAGATGTTCAGCCCAGCTGGTCGCCTGAAGACTGACCTTTGCGGTCTGCTCTTCTGTATCTTGCAAGAACCACGATATAGATCAGGAACAGCATTGCAGCTGCGGTTATCCCGGCGGGGTAACCGTATTTTGGTGACAGCTTGAATCCTTCCTGTGCGATGAGTATGTATGTGACCGATACGGCCGTCATGAAAGATGCGGGGAATGCGGTGAGAAGCGATGTGAATCTGTTCCTGTGGGTCTTGATCAGATAAGATGTCGAGACCCAGAGAGCGATCATCGCGAGCGTCTGGTTGCTCCACGAGAAATAGCGCCAGAGAACGTTGAAATCCAGCTGAGTGAGGACTGCACTGACAGCGAGCAGAGGAATGGTAATGACAAGTCTGGATCTGATCTTTTTCTGATCCAGTCCTGTCCATTCGGCGAGTATCAGCCTTGCACTCCTGAAGGCGGTATCACCTGATGTGATGGGACAGACCACAACGCCGATTATAGCCAGTAGACCGCCGGTGCTTCCCAGTGTGTTTATGCTTATCTGATATACGGTTCCGGACTGTCCGAGTTCCGTGATCGCGTCCTGGAGCATCTTTGTTCCGCCGTAGAATGCAACGCCTGCGGCTGCCCAGATAAGTGCTATGACCGACTCGATGATCATTGCTCCGTAGAAGACAAGACGGCCTTTCTTTTCGCTCATGATGCACTTCGCCATCATAGGTGACTGCGTCGCGTGAAAGCCTGAGATCGCACCGCATGCGACGGTTACGAACATGAAGGGCCAGACGGGAAGATTATCAGGGTGAAGGTTTGAAAGCGTTATTTCCGGAATGTTGTACTGAGGCAGGAAGATTATTCCGCCTGCGATCGATACTGCCATTACTATGAGTATAACTCCGAATACCGGATAGAGTTTGCCGATAACCCTGTCGATGGGCAGGAGAGTTGCCATGACATAATAGATCAGGATCACTACGATCCAGAAAGTGTTGCCAAGGAATTTCGGCGTAAGTCTTGTTATGAGAGCGGCAGGACTTGTGACGAATACGGTGCCTGTCAGCAGGAGCAGCAGTATCGAAAAGATACGCATTATGTACAGCGCGGGTTTGCCAAGATAGATGCCTGAAAGTTCAGCTATCGATGCGCCTTTGTTCCTCTCGGATATCATGCCGCACATATAATCGTGAACTGCGCCGCCAAGGATGGAACCGAAAACTATCCAAAGGAAGACAATGGGGCCGAAGCACGCACCCATAAGAGCACCGAAGATGGGACCGGTGCCGGCAATGTTCAAAAGCTGGATCAGAAGGGCTTTCCACGTCTTGATCGGAACGCAGTCAACACCGTCGTTGATTTCGACTGCGGGAGTCTTTCTGTCATCAGGGCCAAAGACCTTTTCGGTAATGTATCCGTAGGTGCAGTAGCCAATTACCAGTACGGCCAGAGCTGTTAAAAAAGAAACCATTTCCAACTTCACCTGATTCTAATTCCAAAAGTTTCCAAATAGCAGAGGCAGGTGCAGAACTGCCGTCAGATTAAGTGTTCTTATCTCTTGAGATACTGTGACGATACGGGGAACTCAAAATACGTATCAGGATAAGGTTCATCCTTGAGCGTGAAGTGCCACCATTCACAGTCGATGGGATTAAAACCGTTCCTTATCATGGCGTTCTGAAGCGTCATCCTGTTCTCGTACTGTTCTTCGGTAATGCCTTTATGATCCGGATGCGATTTTTCGTCGAAAAGATCGAACGGACTGCCCATATCGACCTCTTTGCCTGTCTTCATGTCAAACAGTGTCAGGTCAATGGTGCTGCCTCTGCTGTGGGAAGACAGTTTTGCTATGTATCCTTTGGCGAAGAGCTCGTTTTTCTCAAGATCGGGATAAAAATACTGCTTCATCCTGATATCCTGATCTTCAATGCCCCAGAGGACAAAATGTTTGACGGCACATGCCGGTCTGTATGCATCGAAGACCTTTAATCTGTATCCCTGCACGAAAAGTTCGTTATATACTGCTTTTACGGCTCTGGCGGCTTCCACGGAAAGGATTGCGCAGGGCTCCTCGTATCCGTCAATGCGGTCGCCGATGAAGTTGTATGTCGAAAAATAGCGGATCTCCTGGATTATTCCCGGGACGAGATCTGACAAAAGGACAAATCCAGAAGGATCCATGGCAGGGTTATTATGATATTCGATTCTCATATTACACCTCACATGTCTCGTTTTCTGTAAGTATAGCAGACGGAAAATGCTTTTCCCCCGTTATGGAAATGAGTTAACAAGCAATTTACTCTTTTTAAACAAAAGAACTTGATAGTTTAGTATAATGTAAGCAATCTATTAAACAGGAGAAATATTTATGGAAGCGATCATCAATAAAGATAATGAGAAGCTTACTGTAGAAGTCAGCGGACGTCTTGATACACTTACAGCACCTGAATTTGAGAGCAAGGTTGAGCCTCAGCTTTCCGGGATCAAGGAACTCGTTGTAGATCTCAAGGATCTTGAGTACATTTCGAGTGCCGGTCTGCGCGTTCTCATGGGTTTCGTTAAGATCATGCAGAATCAGGGCGAGATGAAGGTCATTAATCCAAACGAAGTCGTTATGGACGTCTTCAGCCTGACAGGATTTGATTCCATTCTGAATATCGTTTAAGAACTGAAGAGCACTTTGTTCGTGAGGCTTGAGTAATATGTCATCCGGGGAACAGTCTTTATTCAGAAAAGAAACGATGGACCGTATCTCTTCTCCGGAGGATCTTACCGACTATCTCAAGGTAACGAATCCGGGAATATGGATCGTTTTAGCTGCCGTCATTGTTCTTTTGGGCGGCATTTTTGCCTGGTCATGTGCAGGGACCCTTGAGACCACTTCCAAGGCAACGGTCGTTGTATCCGGACATACCGCCGTTGTGGTTACCAAGGATAATGCTGACATTTCGCAAGGCATGAACCTCAGGGTATCTACCGAGAGCGTGAATATTGCTTCCGTACGCACAGATGAATACGGCAGATCGGTCGGACTTGCAGAAGTCAATCTTCCTGACGGAAGTTATGAGGGCATTGTCGTAACAGAACAGACGCACGCCATAGATTTCCTCTTAAAAGCGGGAGATACTGATGTCGGCAGGTAATAGAAAGATCAAGCCGACACTTACCAAAGGAGTTGCCAAAGTACCGGTAGTCATGCAGCTCGAAGCACTCGAGTGCGGTGCAGCTTCGCTTGCCATGGTAATGGCATATTACGGGAAGTGGGTGCCTTTAGAGCAGGTCCGCGTAGACTGCGGAGTTTCAAGAGACGGTTCCAAAGCAAAAAACATCTATATAGCCGCGCAGCACTACGGCTTTGATATGAAGGCCTATTCCATGGGCCCTGAGAAGCTCAGGGAGAGCGGGCAGTTCCCCTGCATCATCCATTGGAACATGAATCACTTTGTCGTTCTCAATGGTTTTAGGGGGAAGAATGTTTATATCAATGACCCCGCCCGCGGAACGGTCAAGATCACATGGGAAGAGTTTGACAGGTCATTTACCGGAGTCGTCCTGATCCCCACACCGTCGGAGTCTTTTGAGCCCGGCGGAAAGAGAAGGTCAACTGTCGACTTTGCGAAAAAGCGTCTTGTCGGAACAGGCGCCGCGGTTGTATTCGTAATGCTCACCACGGTGATATCTTATCTTTTCGGTATCGCAAATTCAGTTACGTCAAGGATCTTCATGGACCGTCTCCTGACGAAGATCAATCCCGACTGGCTTTATCCGTTTATAGGTGTCATGGTCTTCCTGGCAGCGATCGAACTGATAATCGCATGGGCGCAGACCGTCTATTCTCTTAAGATAAACGGCAAGATGGCGGTCATCGGCAACACCTCATACATGTGGAAAGTCCTCCGTCTCCCAATGGAATTCTTTTCGCAGAGGCTGGCCGGCGACATCCAGAACAGATCTGAAATGAACGCTTCGATAGCGGGTGTTCTGGTCGATACATTTGCACCGCTCGTTCTGAATACGCTGATGATGGTCTTCTATCTCATACTGATGATAAAACAGAGTCCGCTGCTCACGCTTATCGGACTTTTCGCGTTGATCATCAACGCCTTTATGTCCAGGATCATCTCCGAAAAAAGACTAAACGTTACCCGTGTCCAGATGCGTGATGCGGGCAAGCTTGCCTCTACGACGGTAACAGGCATTGAGATGATCGAGACGATCAAGGCTAGCGGAGCGGAAAACGGATTCTTCCAGAAGTGGGCAGGCCATCAGGCTTCTGTCAATTCGCAGCAGGTCAAGATTGCCAAAGTCGATCAGTTCCTCGGCATGATCCCCACATTCTTCAGCACCGTCGCGAACTATGCGGTACTCATCTTAGGCGTATGGCTTACAATGGACGGAAAGTTCTCTCTCGGTGCGGTAATGATGTTCCAGGGATTCCTGACATCGTTCATGTCTCCGGCCATGATGCTGGTCTCCGCGGGACAGACAATTCAGGAGATGCGCACGCAGATGGAGCGTATCGAGGATGTCATGGAATATCCTGATGATGAAAATGTTTCATACGAACCTGAGGGTGATGAGGGCGTATTAAGGAAACTCGGAGGCAGCATTGAGCTCAGGGACGTTACCTTCGGTTATTCAAGACTTGAAGCGCCCCTGATCGAGAACTTCTCGCTTAAGATGAAACCCGGGGAAAGGATCGCTCTGGTCGGTCCTTCAGGCTGCGGAAAGTCAACGATTTCCAAGCTTATTTCGGGCCTTTACCAGCCGTGGAGCGGAGAGATCCTCTTTGACGGGAAGCCGCGCTGGGCATATGCAAGGGAAGTCCTTACGGGATCTGTCGCAGTTGTCGATCAGGACATAATCATATTCGAAGATACCATCGCAAATAACATAAAGATGTGGGATAACACGATTCAGGATTTTGAAATGATCCTGGCAGCGAGGGATGCACAGATACATGACGACATAATGAGAAAAGAGGGCGGCTATCAGTACAAACTGACCAGCGGCGGAAAAAATCTTTCCGGCGGTCAGAGACAGCGTATGGAGATCGCCCGTGTTCTCGCACAGGATCCTTCGATCATCATTCTCGATGAGGCAACGAGCGCACTTGATGCGCGTACTGAATATGATGTCGTGAATTCCATCAGGGACAGAGGCATTACATGTGTCGTCATAGCTCACCGACTTTCGACGATAAGGGACTGCGATGAGATCATCGTTCTCGACAAGGGCAAAGTCGTTGAGCGCGGAACGCATGAAGAACTTATGAGCAGGGACGGCGTTTACGCTGACCTTGTTGCGAATGAGTAGGGAAGGAGGATTACCATGGGCTGGTTTGATAATCAGATCAAGTCAAGGCGTGAAGCCGATCAGCAGCTTTTGGATGATTCCTTTCTGAAGGTCGCCGGTGTCATCATGGGCACCAGGAACGCCGAAAAGATAAGCGACGAGCGTATCATCACAAAGAATGCGATCGATACGATCCTCAAGTACTATCACTATAAGACTTCCGATGTGCCGGGCTCTCTCAAGAATGCGGACGAGCAGCTTGATTTCTGCCTCAGACCTCACGGCATCATGAGGCGAAACATCAGACTTACTCCGGGCTGGTACAAAGATGCGTACGGCCCTGTCCTCGGATTCATGAAGGAAGACGGAACCCCGGTACCTATTCTCCCGGGAATGGTGTCAGGATACAGCTTCAAGGATCCCAAAACGGGGAAGAACGTTAAACTTAGCCGAAAGACGGAAGGACTTATCGACAGCGATGCAATATGTTTCTACAGACCGCTTCCGCAGAAGAAGCTCACGATCGCGGATTTACTTTTGTACATCAGGAGGTGCGTTTCTTTAAGTGATGTCATTATGGTCATCGCAGCTGCTTCGGCGGTCTCGCTTGTAGGACTTCTTTTGCCCCGTCTTACCGCAACGCTTACCGGACCGGTATTGAGGAGCGGCAGGGCAGACGCGCTTATCGGAATAGCTATCTGCATCTTATGCGTCACTTTTTCGAAGCAGCTCCTGGAAAGTGTGGACGGGTTCATAACCGGAAGGTTCAGCATCAAGACATCACTCGGGGTACAGGCTTCGATGATGATGCGCCTCATGTCGCTTCCCGCACACTTCTTCCGCAAATACAGCGCCGGTGAATTAAGCAGCAGGTCACAGTCCGTAAATCAGCTTTGCACGATACTTGTCGGCATAGTCATGAGCTCATGCCTTACATCGGTCACGTCGCTGGTATACATAACGCAGATATTCAGTTATACTCCCGTGCTCGTGGTCCCTTCGATCCTGATCATAGTTGCAACAGTTGTCTTCTCGACCGTCTCCACGTTTGTCCAGGTAAAAATAAACAAGAAGATTATGGAACAGGAAGCAAAGGAATCCGGCATGTCATATGCAATGATCACCGGAGTCCAGAAGATCAAGCTGGCGGGTGCGGAAAAACGTATCTTTGCCAAGTGGCTCGATCTTTATTCAGTGGGTGCGGAGCTCAGTTACAACCCGCCGCTCTTTATCAAGCTCAATTCCGTGATCAATCTGGGCATTACGCTGGCATCAAACATAATCCTTTACTATCTTGCGGTCGTGAGCGGCATCGGGCAGTCTTCGTATTTTGCCTTCACGGCGGCTTACGGAATGCTTTCCGGCGCGTTTATGATGCTTTCCGGAGTGGCGCTTTCGGCGGCAAGGATAAAGCCCATTCTTGAGATCGCAGAGCCTTTGCTTAATACGGAACCTGAGACATCCGACAACAAAGAGATCGTGACTTCTTTATCAGGTGCAGTTGAACTGGATCACATCTCTTTCCGTTATGCGGAGGGTCTTCCCCTCGTTATCGATGATCTGTCTTTGAAGGTTAAGCCGGGTGAGTATGTCGCGATCGTCGGAAAGACCGGATGCGGAAAGTCGACGCTTATGAGGATCCTGCTGGGATTTGAGAAACCCGAGAAGGGTTCTGTCCGTTTCGACGGAAAGGATATCAATACGCTCGATCTTCCTTCGCTCAGAAAGAAGATAGGAACCGTAATGCAGGATGCAGGCCTTTTCCAGGGTGACATTTATTCCAATATAGTCATCACGGCACCGCAGCTCGATCTGGCGGCGGCATGGGAAGCTGCAGAAAAAGCGGGAATTGCCGAAGATATCAGGTCGATGCCGATGGGAATGAATACTATAATAGGAGAAGGGCAGGGAGGTATCTCCGGCGGACAGCGCCAGCGCCTCATGATCGCCCGGGCCATAGCGCCGAAGCCTAAGCTGCTTATGTTTGACGAAGCTACCAGCGCTCTCGACAACAAGACGCAGAAGCAGGTTTCTGAAGCTTTGGATGCAATGGGATGCACCAGGATCGTTATCGCTCACAGGCTTTCGACGATCAGACACTGCGACCGCATCCTGGTAATCGATGAAGGTCATATTATTGAAGACGGTACATATGATGAACTAATTGAAAAAGACGGATTTTTCGCCAAGCTCGTTGAGCGGCAGCGACTGGATACCGCTAATTAAAGGAGGCATGCTTCGAATGGAAGAGAAGAAAACCGACAGAAGAACACTTAAGACCAGGAAAGTCATCTACAACTCGATCATGGAGCTTCTTACACAGAAGGAACTTCATAAGGTGACAGTCCAGGAGATCTCAGACATGTCTGACATCAACAGGACCACTTTTTACAAGCATTTCCTTGATGTCTATGATCTCTACGACAAACTTGAGCAGGATATCCTGATCGAATGGGGCATGCTGGTCCTTAACATGCAGGATCTGAGGAGCAAGGAGTTCTTTGACAGCCTTGTAGGTTATGTCGATAAGAACAGGAACGTCTTTAAGATGGTATTCAGCTCCAAGGCTCCGGGCCAGCTCCGCGCAAGATTCGAAAAGCTCCTCGAAGGACTTCTCCAGAAGATCGAATCAGAGAAGAAGGGCGCCGACATCAAGGACATAAAACTCTCTTATCAGACAAGCTACCGTTCACAGGGCTGCATCGCCGTTCTTTCCAGGTGGATCGATCAGGGTGCTGACCAGCCGAAAGATTTTATCGTAAATGTACTCTCCGAGCTTGATACAAGCGTCGAGAAGGTAATGTAAAAAGAACTTCAAAAAGCCCGGGCTTTTGATGCCCGGGTCTTTCTTTTGAATAGAGTCTTGATCTGTGACGATGCTGATCAGGTTACTGAGATTGCGAGATCAGTTACTTCAGTTATGGTGCACTTGCCGTCAACGGTCTCTGCTACCTGGACCATGGCGAACTTGCTTTCTGCACCGGGAGCTACGGGAGTAACTTTGCAAAGGATAACGTGGTTGGTTCCGTTGATGACCTGTGAACCGATGTTTGCAACAGGCTCATAAGTTGCGCCGAGCTTGCTTTCGGAAGCTTTGTCCATGACAGCTGCGATGTCAGGAGTTATGGCCGGAACCTCTGCGTATGTAAATCCGCCGAGAGGAGCCTTGCCGCTGCGTGCGCCGGGTATCGCAATATCCTCGATGTTCAGGATCTTGCATTCCTTGCTGAGATTCTCATAGACGTATACGATAACATAGCGGGGAGTTGCTCCGGGACGTACTACTGTTGCCTTTGCGAGGAAGCAGTGGTTTGTTCCGGATACGACCTGGGATGCGAGATATGCTACAGGTACGTAATTGACACCGATCAGCTTTTCCATTGCCTTGTCAAAGATTGCTTTACGGGATGCGTTTATTGCCTGGTCATCCGGTATATTCCAGCCGCCTGCTATTGCCGCATTATCGATCTCATCATTGGAAATATCTACGATGTTGATCTGTGATTCTGTTTCGGCATTGCTGCTGCCGGGTGTTCTGCTGCATGCGACGAGTCCCATATTTGCCATTGCGCCAATAAGACCGATCGCTGCGATCTTCGTGGTTAGGTTCTTAGTAATTTCAGGTTTCATATTATTGTCCTCCTGGTTGATTGGTTACGTGTTTTGTTTTGGTTTGTAGCCTGATTATCAGGGGCTCCGGGAGGCGAAACAATCAGTAATAACGTCATCTTCCGTTGTTTAAGCGACACTGATCTTACAGTGTGTCGCTCAATTAAAGATGAAACAAAGTAAAAATGGAAATATCAGCCGTGGGGAAGGTTTTTCTTCTTATCCCACTTTCTCTTAACTTCTTCAGCTTTGGCGATGACCTTTTCTTTCCACTGGTCGTCTTCCGCATCGAGCTGGTATGCGTCAAAACCGTATTCACGGCCGTAAGAGCAGATTACTGCTTCGTCATCTATATGCAGGGATATCCTGTATTTGTTAGGGACTTTCTGCGGAAGTATCTGTGTCCTGTTCTTCTGGACTTCCCTAAGATGTCTTTCTGCGTTGACTATACCGTCAAACTTTACGCCGTAATGCTTGAAGAGTCCCTGGATATAATTAATGGAACGGAAAGAAGAAGTATAGACCCAAACTTCAAAACCCATTCGCTGCAGAGTGTTTATAAGCTCGGGAGCGCCGGCCCTGAGCCGTTCCTTATAGAATGCCTTAAATGGGATGGGGAGCTCAGGCTCAGTCTTATGAGTCTTCGGATTTACGAAAAGAACCTCATCAAGGTCGAATGAGATCCTCATCTTTTCAGGGTTATTTGCTTCCTGCACGCTTTTCGATCTCCTCTATGATCGCTATTGCTTTTTTTGCCCAGTCTTCTTCGGGCACATTGATCTCATATTCCTGGAAATCACCCGTTTTTCCGTGCGTCTCTACTATGGCGTTATTGTCTATATGAAGAGTCGTATCATATTTGTTGTTAATGAGTTCTCTGACACGTGCAGCCCTCTCGGATTTGTTCTGGGTATGCTTGTCAACACCTGTCAGTATGCCGTCGACGTGGGCTGCATATGCTTTGAAGAACTTCTGGATATCATCGATCGAATAGAAATCACGGGCATAGACCCAGATGTCATATCCCTGCTTTGAAAGACTGTAGAGAAGCGCAGGGATCCCAAGTCTTATCCTCTTTTTGAAGCGGACGCTGAAAGGGAATGTGAAAGCCTTTTTCTCGAGATGCGGATAATCAGGTGATCTGAATATGACTTCATCAAGATCGATGGTTGCGCGCTTGTCATGCTGGGACTTTTCAAGGATGGTCTTGATGTCCGATTCGGTTGCGCAGTTGATGATCTTTATCGGGACTTTCTTTATGTTGCAGCGCATTGCGGCTGCCCATCTGTGATGTCCGTTAAGCAGCATGTAGCCGTGCGGACGCAGTTTCTCGACCATCAGAGGATCGTCTATGGGAGGTCTGTCCATATGCATCGCATCGCGGAATTTGGTCTCATATTCACTGATGATCCTGTAACTGGGTCCGACCTTTTCCATCGAGAACTCATCATCGGGATTTGGATGGATACTCCTGCAGGGAGCCTTTGATACCAGGAGCCTTTCAAACAGACTTGCATGTACAGGGATGGAGACACCTTTTTGCTTCTCGATGTCATTTAAGACGTATTCCATTAACTGCGATTTGGCCATATGCTGCCTCCACTGAAAGGGAAATCTGTACTTCGTGGTATTATTCGATCGTAAGAATGTCGGAGAATCCGGTTACGGTAAACACTTCCATGATGGAAGGATTTGCATTGCGGATCTTCATGCTGCCTTTCTTGTTCATTGTCTTCTGAGATACAAGGAGTGACCGCAATCCCGCAGATGAGATATAGACGAGTTTTTCCAGATCAAATATGAGGGATGTTATCTCATCAAGAGATTCTTTCAGCACCTGATCCAATTCAGGCGCGGTCGTGGTATCGAGCCTTCCGTCCAAGGAAATGGTAAGTTCTGAACCATTGCGGGTCTTAATCAGATTCATATTGATGGATCTCCCTGTGTTTGATGTCTTGTATTATAACATGACAAAATGCCGTGTTCAGTGTTTTTATCTGCTATTCGACACTCAGGCGCAATAGTGTCGCTTAAGCATCAGACAGACCTTTCATTAATGATTGTCCCGGACCTTTAAACTGCTGATAATGATGTCGTTAATCAAACAAGCGGAGACAAAGGAAAATGAAAAAGGAATCTAAAAGAGGGAAGGGCATTAAAGTCTTTTTGGAGCTCTGTTACTACGCGATCCTCTTCATGTTCGGATGATCGAAGCATTTAACAAACCAATCATTTGAAAAAAGTTTGTAAATGATGCGCGAAAACAGCTGAAAAAGGCTTAAATTGCTATGCTTTTAAAGCCTGAAATATTGACAAAAAGAGTGAATGAAAATAAAATTCTTTTATATAAATGTAAAGCTGGTTTGAGGCATTTATTTACATCCAAAAGACAGAAAGGGGTCATAACATGAGCATGATCGAAAAGACGTTTAGCAGTGGTGATATCATCATCAAAGAGGGAGAAACAGGTAATACTTTCTTCTATCTTTTGGAGGGTAATGTCGCAGTTTACAAGAATTACGGTGAGGATGACCAGGTCCAGATCAGGATCCTCGAGGCCGGACAGTATTTCGGCGAGATGGCTATCATCGAGACATATCCCCGCAGCACTTCAGTTGTTGCTGAAGGCGATGTAAAGGTTCAGGAGATCGAGGCTGAGGCTCTTAACGAGTACTTCAAGGACAATCCGGAGAAGATCATCCTTATCATGAACCAGCTCGGCAAGAGACTTAAGGAAATGACAGCGGATTATGATGAAGCAAAGAAGATGCTTACGGATCTCCGCAGCGCAGGTTCCAGCAAGAAGTACGACGGTTTCTTCAAGCAGATGGTCAGACAGTCCATCTTCACATACACAAAGAATGCAAGGATCGAGAAGCCGAGCGCTGAGGCTCTCCGCGAAGCAGCTGAGACAGTTGCGAAGCAGGATAAGGACGGCAACAATGTCGAGTCCTATAAGAAGGGAACGATCATCTTCAAGCAGGGCGAAGTCGGCAAGTGCATGTACATCGTTCACGGCGGTATCGTTGCCATCTACAACAACTACGGTCAGTACGGCGAGATCAAGCTCACAGAGCTCTATCCTGTTGCATGCTTCGGCGAGATGGGAATGATCTCCGAGGATGCACGCAGCGCTACAGCAGTATCCGAATCCGATGAGACATATGTTGAGATCATCAAGCCCGAAGACCTCGCTGATCTCTTCAAGACATGCCCTGCTAAGGTCGACATGATCCTCAAGCACCTTTCATACCGCTTGAGAAGCCTCACATACGACTATTTCAATGCTTGTAAGGAAATCTACGAGAATTCCGAGAAATGATAAAGCCTGAACAGGTACAATACTTTTTCCAGAATACCGAAGATGCGGTCTGTATAGTATCTGCCTCCGGTGATCTTCAGTACGCAAACCCTGCCGCAGAGAGACTTTTCGGAATCCCTGCGGACAGTGGCATGAAGATCTGGAAAGCTGTTCCGTTCATTGAAGGCAATGATGATCTCATACAGCTTTTTATCGATGCGGTAACAAATAAAGTCGCAACCCATGAAGCGCTCGCCGACTATTGGAACAATGAGGGCGAGGTCAAGAATCTTCACGTAAGAATGACATGCTACAAAGGCGAAGAGACAGCATACCTTATCGTTATCACGGATCTTACGCAGCTCATCAAGGTCAACTCCGCGCTTGTAAGGTATACATCGCAGGATATTGCTGATTTTGTTCTTACGACTGAAGAGGGCCAGAGGAGCGGCGGCAAGAACAAGGAAGTTACCGTTATCATGAGCGACCTGCGCGGCTTTACCGCGCTCAGCGCACAGCTGACCGCTGAACAGCTCATTACCGTCATCAACCATTATTTCGAGGCGATGTCTTCGGTCGTACAGAAGTACGGCGGTTCGATCATCGAGTTCTTAGGTGACGGCATATTCATTATCTTCGGCGCACCGAAAGACCTTCCCGATCATCCTGCCATGGCCGTTAAATGCGCTGTTGAGATGCAGAATGCGATGGCGGAAGTAAATGAATGGAATGTCCAGAACGGTTTCCCCGTGCTCGAAATGGGCATCGGGATCAATACCGGTGTGGTCGTTGTCGGAAATATCGGTTCTGAGAAAGCAATGAAGTACGGCTGCATGGGTTCAGCCGTTAATATAACAGGCCGTCTTGAAAGCCTTACTATCGGAGGCCAGATCTTCATCACGGAGAACACCGCAAAACTGATAAACGAAGAGCTTTCCATTGTTTCCGAAGGGTGCTTCCTGCCAAAGGGTTCTCCTGAGGAACTGAAATATTATGAGATCAAAGGCGTGGGTGATCTTGAGACCAACGCTTCCGCTTTAAGCAGCATCAAGTGGCGCGAACAGACTGTGGACATTGAGTATCAGTACTATGTCCTCGAAGCCAAGAAAGTGGGAGTGACATCTTATTCTGGAAAGATAGTAAGATATTCTGAAGACCGGAAGTTCGCGAGATTCATTTCTGAAACCGCACTTGAGGAAAAGCAGAATATCATGCTTCGTAAAGATGAAGAGTGCATATATGCAAAAGTCATCAGGAAAGATGAAGAGGGGTTGGTAATATGTTTCACTTCGATGTCTCAGGTCGTAGCAACGTAAGTACGCCAAGAACCGCTAAAACTACGAAGATCATCAGCGCAGCTCTCCTGAGCTGCTGCTTTGTTTTGAGTGCTGCCGGCTGCACCAAGAGTATCAGCCGCGACAAACGTCCCGAGCATGACACTGCGATAATGATGCCGGCAAACACATATACGCTCAGGGATACCGTTGAAGTAAAGGGAAGACAGGGCGTTTGCGCCGGGGATGACTGCTACTGGGTCAGCGGTTCCGCAACTCTTGCAAAATACGATAAGGACTGGAACCTGATAACCGTTAATGAGAATCCTTTTGAAGGTTATGAGATCAAGGTAAATCACATCGGCGACATCGATGCATATAATAACGAACTTTACATCGGCGCCGAGTATTTCATGGACGGAGTCGGAACGAACATCCAGATCGCGGTCTACGATGCCGACACCCTGAAACTTAAGAGGACGTTCCCTTTTGAAGAATCGAGCGGACAGCTTGAATGTTCAGGCATCGCCATCGATCCTGATCACAAGATAGTATGGATGTGTTCATGGGTAGGCGAAGAGAGCGGCAGATATCTTTATAAGTACGATCTGACTACAGGCAAGTATCTCGGAAAGGTCCACATGCAGATGCCGCCCCAGTGGATACAGGGAATAGCATACTATAACGGCAGTATCTACATCACCGCTGATGACGGTACCGCGGATGACAAGGAACCGGATCACCTCTACAGGACAACTGTCAAAGAAGGCAGTACAAACTGCATCGTTACGCTCGAAAGGACTTTCGATGACGTAAAGCTGCAGGGAGAGATAGAGGGTCTTTCATTCGACCGGAAAAACGGTAATCTGCTTCTCCTCTATAACAGGGGAGCCAGGATCGTTCTCGGAATGCCTCAGGGATTCTACGACGGTTATGATAAAGAGATTTCAGAAGTATTCATATATAAGGTTGGGAAGTGAATCAGATGAAAATGGTCGATAA
The DNA here is from genome assembly GCA_017478485.1 of Clostridiales bacterium. Lineage (GTDB taxonomy): Bacteria > Bacillota > Clostridia > Saccharofermentanales > Saccharofermentanaceae > Saccharofermentans. The sequence goes on from JAFVDI010000012.1 coordinate 99,876, forward strand.
AAGTGCAATTGGCGTTATCAAGACCAAAGGCTCGGGATTTTATAAGAATTTTCTGTACTTCATAAAGAACGTACTTATCCTTTTCAGGCAGAACTTCAAAGAGGTCATGCTCTTCATCCTGTTCTGCACGGTAGTAACTGCAGTTATCTCAAACACGCTGAAGAATCTTCTCCTGAATGCGATGATGAACGTTTCAGGCCAGACTTTTATTGCTCCGGTCAATATGAGAGAGGTCTTCCTGAACCCGCTCTCGATCGTAATGGCATTAGTGTTTGCCATTGTGGTAACGCTTTTCTCTTTGTTTGAGATCGCAGGGCTTCTTCACGCATTCTCCATGGCTCAGATAGGAAGGGAGACCAACCTTTCGAGCATGTTCATGGCCGGACTCCGTGCCTGCCGCAAAGCGGTACATCCGCAGAACTGGTTCATTATCATATTCATAATGATACTGTTCCCGCTTACGAAGGTAATGCCGCTCTCGGGCTCGACCGTAAAACTGATATTGCCGGGATTTGTAAATCAGACCATTGATTATACGCAGTCTCTTTTTGTACTCTACAATGTGATCTACCTTGCGCTTATCATATTCCTGACGGTATATATCTTTTCCATCAACAGTTTTGTCATGCAGGAGAATTCTTTCGTTAAGAGCTGCACAAAGTCGAGAAAACTGGTTACCGGTAATTTTTTCGAAGTTCTGATCACACTGATCCTGCTGACGATAATACTTAATTTCCTGATCAATTCATTGTCGTCGATTATAGTAGTCAACGCAAAAGAGTTCATCTCTTTCCTTCAGCGCAACAGGGGCAATATCGTTGCCAAGTCTGAGGATGTCGGAACATATACTTATGTGTTAAGACAGATCCTCAAGAGCTTCATTTCGCCTGCAGTAAACAACGCCGCGCTGACAGTCCTGTTTTTTCGTTATATCGAAGACAAGGGAGAACTTACGAGCATTTCACGCGATATGTTCAAGGCAAAGAAGTATCCCAAGAAGATATCGATCGCATTTTTCGCTGTCCCGATCGTCCTGCTTATCGGAGTTACGGTGTTTGTAGCCAACAGATATTCGTTCCTGGCTGAAAAATGCAGCAAGCCTCTGGTCTGCGCTCACCGCGGAGATAACGTCAACGCTCCGGAAAACACGCTTCCGGCTTTCGAAATGGCTGCAAGTGAGAATCTGAAATGGATCGAGCTTGATGTCCATCAGACATCAGACGGAGTTATAGTCTGCAACCACGATTCTTCCATCAAGAGAACAGCCGGAGTGAATCTGGCAATTCATGACAACACTTATGAAGAACTCGTAAGCCATGAACTTGGTGAGTGGATGCCCGGTGATTACGATCACGTCAAGATGACTACACTTAGGGAAGCTTTAAGACTTGCAAAGTTAAACCACATGAATGTCCAGGTTGAGCTTAAAGGACACAAGGATGATGTCGGTTTTGAAGAGAATGTCCTTAAGGTCATAAATGAGACTGAAATGCACGATAACGTCATGATAATCGCGCAGGATGCATCAAGACTGAGACGAATCTATGAATTAGACCCCGGGATCACAAAGGGATACTGCATGTTTATTGCTATCGGAAATGTAGAGGATATTTATTATACCGACAACATCACGATAGAAGAGACCAATGTCACACCGGAACTGGTAAGAAGACTTCATGCCCAGGGTAAGAAGGTCTTTTGCTGGACCGTAGACCTTGATGATACAGTACAGTATCTTGTCAGCTGCGGCGTTGATGTCATAGGAACCGATAACCCGATGCTGATAACCAATGCGCTCGACAAAGCGGATTATTCGGGAGGCTTCCGCAGAGTTTTCCATATCCTTATGCATATCATCGCAAACATGGATAAATAAATAAGCACTGATAGGGTATAATCGCGGGATAAGGAGAATTCATTTGACAGATATTCAGACAGATACCAAAACGAATATACCCTTGAAGAAAAAAACGGCACTTAAAAAAGAGCCGTTGACTGCGTGCATCTGTTCATGGTTCCTGACAGCCCTGATCATCCTGCTCGCATTTGCTGTTCTGGGAATCATCCCTTTCGGCAGGGAAGCACTGTTATATAAGGACGGCCAGCAGCAGATGGTTGACCTTTACTGCTGGTTCAAGGATGTTCTTTCAGGAAAGTCATCGATCGACTATACCTTCACAAAATATCTGGGCGGAAGCAATTACGCTGTCTTCTCATACTATCTGTCGTCACCTTTCAATATCCTCCTGGTCTTTTTCGATAAGACACAGGTGCCGCTTTTCATCAATGTTCTCTATCTGCTGAAGGCATCTTTTGCATCAGCGTTTGCATGCTTTTATCTTTACAGGAGATTTAAGCCGGGTACACAAATAAAGCTCGCTGCTGCAGTGATCCTTTCCGCGTCATATGCTCTCGGCCAGTACATGATCTCTCAGAGTTCAAACATGATGTGGATCGACGGAGTCTATATGCTCCCCCTGATCCTCGCGGGTGTCGAAAAGCTCGTATCCGAAAAGAAGAGCACGCTGTTCATCGTAAGCACTGCGCTGTCTTTGTGCTTTAACTGGTATACGGGGATCATCAACCTGATGTTCGGAGGGATCTGGTTCCTTTTTGAATCGCTTCGTATTGCTCAGGGAATAAAGAAGTTTTCCGGCTCTTTTTTGAGATTCTGCATCGCGTCCGTTTCCTCTCTGATGATCTCGGCGGTCATTCTCCTGCCGACGCTTACGCTTCTTTCGGGAAGGACATACGGGAGTTCGGGGATCGGAATGCTTCTGGATTTTTCGATGATAGGTTTCGTTCCGGGCGTCTTAAGCAATTATGTTTTCGGTTTTGCTTCAGTCAAAGGCAGCGTAAACCTGTTTGCAGGAAGTTTTGTCTTCATCGGGATCGTGCTCTTGTTCTTCTCTTCGATTAAGCTGAAAGATAAGCTCGTTTACGGATTGCTCCTGGTGCTGGTGGTCATATCGTTTTACTGGCAGCCTCTGGTCGCTCTGTTTTCGATGCTCCGTAATGTTGAAGGATTCTGGTACCGCTACGCTTACGTAGGGATCTTCGCGCTCGTTTACCTGGCATCGGTCTTTTATCTCGAATCAGACACGTCAAGACTTAAGATATTCATTCCTCCGGCAGCCGCAGCGGTATACTGCGTTATCGCACTGCTTCTTTCAGACCCGCAGAAGACAGGCGTTGTTGAATCGGTCTTTACGTCCAACATGTCTTCGCTCTTAATGACTCCCGATGATCCGAAGCTTGTTCCTCTTGCAGCCAAGATGATATTCCCGTTGACCGTATCTGTCTTCTTCTGTCTTTCTTTGGGATTGAAGCGCGCAAAAAGTCAGTTATTCAATGTCTCAGCCGTGCTGCTGTCCGGCGTTATCGTGCTTGAACTGCTGCTTAACCAGATGGTCCTGGGAAAGACTTATGCAACTTCAGACGGTCCTGATATCAGCAGTTACAACGCCAATGAGATAGAGCTTCTCAAACAGATAGACGACCCGTCATTTTACCGTGTCGTACAGACTTCATACCACAGCCTTTACAATAAACTCTCTGCTTCATACAGCGAACCGATGGCATACGGATTCAATTCCGTAACCGCTTTCGTTTCCGCTCCTGACGAGAACGAAGTCTATTTTCTGGACCGTGCAGGGTACCCGCAATACTACGACACTATCCCGGTCACCATGACCGAGAATCTTGCTTTGGACAGTCTTCTTTCTGTAAAGTACGTGCTGCTTCCTGAAGGTGATGAGAACAGCAAAGGTCTTACAAAGAAAGGCGGCGTCTCCGGTTTCAAGACACTGTATGAAAATCCTTATGCCGTACCTGCGGCATTCGTAACCGGCGGCACAGGCAGCTATGAGAGCAGAGCAAATAACTACGCTCTCTATCTTAATGATCTGTACCGTCATCTGTCAGGAGTCGAAGAAGACATCTTCATTCCCGCCGGAAAAGTCGAAGCAACAGCAGACGGAAAAGCAGTCACATATAAGATAACCGTTGACAAAGAAAACGCCGTGCTCTACGCCAATTTCGTGCTGGAAGGCGAGACCGGTGCAACGCTTTATATGAACGGCGAAAGGTACGTTCCTTACGGTGAGGAAATGTCCCCGAAGCTCATCCGCGTAAAGACCGTTGACGGCAGCGCCGAATTGAAACTCGATTTCTACACGGCGGATGGAAAGGTTGCCGATGCGCAGATCTATCAGCTTGACCTTGATGCTCTGAATGATGCTGTTTCAACAATGAAGAACAATGCCGCGTCACGCATTGACATAAGAGACGGACACTGTGTTTTCGAAGTGGACAGCGGTTTTTCCGGAACAAGTCTGTTCACATCCGTTCCTTATCACAAGGGATGGACCGTAACGAGGAACGGCAGGGAGGTTACTCCTGATCTTACGGGTGATGCACTCATGACCATCCCGCTTGAAGACGGAAAGAACGTTATCGAAATGACTTATCACGTGCCGAATAAAACGGCCGGCATCATAATGATGTCAGCCGGTATTGTCTTGGTTGCGGGAATTACCTTTTTCGAAAACAGGAAGAAAAAGGTCAGTAATTGATCTCCCAGTAGAATTCATCCTTCTTGCAGAACGAGTAGTTATACTCCTTTGTTCCGGGAGTGTCTTCAGTGGGCTCGTTCTGTGAGACGAACTTTCCGATGGCATCAGTCTTTTTCTGCAGCTGAGTGTCTGTTAGAGTTATCTTCTTAACTTTGCTCCAGTCAAGATCGGTCTTCATCGTAGGGTACGGATTCGTGAATCCGGTGATGACGGGTTTGTTGGATGAATCGTATTTCAGACGGTCAGGCCATGTCGTTTCCTCACCGTGGATAACCGACTCGCAGAGGACAGGATGATAGCCTGTTTCTCCTGACAGTTTTTTCAGTGTATCTCTTGTCAGGATGAATGCAAACTTGTGATCGGTGTGCCATTCGTATTCTGACGTTGTGTAGATGCGGTCAGGACGGCAGGCAAGAAGGTAGTTCTTGAAATCATCCGTGAGATTGGCTCTGCTATAGCTTGCAGGCTCTCCCGTATTCATCATGTGATAGTCAAATACGTTCAGAGGGGAAACTCCGTAAGTGGAACTCTCACCGCTGCTTGCTCCGAAGACCTTCTCGGGATTTTCCGCAGAAAGGAGAGCTTCCAGAGTCAGGTCTCCGTATCCCAAAACGGTGACGTCTGACTTGTTTACTCCGAGGACCTCAAGTGCCGCAATGCTCTCCGCGATCCTTACGGAAGCGTATTTTGTTCCATAGTAATCGCCGTTGGTCAGGAAGAGGACCTTAACGATATTGCCTTCTTCGATGGTCTTTTGGATCGTTCCCGCGAATGCCAGGATCTCATCGTCCTGATGCGGCGCGATGATCAGGCTGACCGATCTGCCTGACTTTGAAATGGAAGCATCGGAGATCTCGATATTGCCGTCTCCTGGGAGGAACTTGAATTTAACGGAGGCTTTTCCTTCATCTAGGAAGACCTGCTCGCAGACAGTGCCGGAGCCCTTGGGGAAATTGACTTTCTTATAGAAACGGTCGTTTATGAACAGACCGTATGTAGCATCAGCGCCGTCGTTCTTGTAGGCAGTCTTAAGTTCATAGCGTCCCTTTTCGGAAACATCGAGATCAAACGTTTTGGAGCGTTCTTCCGGCAAAAGATCGGCATCGTAGTTATAGACTTCGACACTTCTGAAAACGGCTCCGTTGTCCTCGAAGACCTTGGTCTCGCTGAGTGTCTCGCCGATCATGGCTTTGCAGTAAGCACGGCGGTCATCGTTCTCTTCAAAGAAAGTAATCTTGCCGTATATGCGGTTTCCCTTCATGATCCCTTCGTGTACGGTGTCCTTAGGATAGAACATGTAAAGACCGGTCATGCCGCCGTTGTGGGCATAGCCGTGCTCAGATCCGTATCCGTCGATATCCACGGAGCAATTGATGAAATCGGGATAGCCTGCACCGACGAGGCCGCCCATGAACTGTTCGTCTTTCGTGCTGCGGTCGGTATCGATGCAGACGAGCGTTACTTCAGCCTGTACGTTTTCAAATCTTCCGAATCCGTAACCTGCGACTCCGCCTACGCCGAACATTCTGTCATGTGCTCTGAGATACACAGCACCTTTTACACTGCAGTTTACGATCTTTGAATCACCAGTGTAGCCCGCCAGCGTTCCTACAAAGCAAGGCTTATCGGAAGTGATGTCCGCATATACGGAAGTCAGTGTAAGGTTCTTTATCGTAGCGCCCTCGATGACGTCGAACATTCCGACGAGTGTCGTGGGGTAGGATTTCATGTTGCCGTCGTAAGTGTCCCTTATCGCAGCACCGGGTTTATCAAGGCGCAGGTTCTTAATCTCGTGACTGTTTCCGTCGAAACTCCCTGTGAAGGTAAACGGTGTCCAGTCCTTGCCTGACATGTCTATGTCGCAGGCAAGGTAATACTTTCCGTCGGGTTTCGAAGACATCGCCTGAAGTTCTTCATAAGAAGAAACTTTCGTATAACTTAAGAGCTCAAGTTTGTGTGCGAAGTCGCAGTATGCGAAAAGAATATAGATCAAGAGGATCAAAGCAGCTGCAACAACGCCTGCAAGCAGATACTTGGTCTTAGGACTTTGAGCGGTTTTCTTGTTCATTATTTAAAGTATCCCATCCGTAAGTTTTTATTTATACTAATTAAAGAATTCTTAAAATTCAATAAAAGGTTATATGTATGGAAGAGTTTATTGTTCTTGATGAAAGCCGTTTCGATGAGATGGCGCAGCTTTATAAGGTTTCTTTTGCGGGAGAACCCTGGAATGACGACTGGAGCGACCCGGTGCAGCTTGCTGAGTATGTCAGGGAGATCTCGAGCGGATACAACGCTCTGAATTTCGGTCTCCTGATCGACGGAAAGCTTGCTGCCATGTCGCTCGGCATGATCAGGCACTGGTGGGAGGGCACCAATTACAATATTGAAGAACTGTGCGTTGCACCAGAGCTTCAGGGCAGGGGAACAGGAACCGCGTTCATGGGTCTTATCGAAAACGAGATCAGATCGAGGGGACTTTGCGGTATATTTCTTCAGACTGACAGCGACAAGCCTTCATACAGGTTCTATATCAAGAACGGTTTCAAGGAACTCGATCAGCATGTCAGTTTCTATAAAAGGGTGAAGGAATAACCGGGACAGGAACTTTTTTCAGATTTGGCAACATAAGCGTTCGGATATGTAGTTTAAGCATCAGAAAGGGCCTCTATTAGTGATTGTCCGGCCGGGTGTTTCAGCCCATAATGAAGCCATCAACCAAAGAAAAAAGGAACAAAATTCCTACCTTATATATAGTGTGTGTTTTCCCTAAAAATGACCGGCCTCCTTCCGGTCATTTTTAATGTGCGGAGGAACGGGGAAACCGCCTGTTAAAAATCTATGATATAATTTCAAAATTAGGGTGATGCATAAATCTTATATGATCCATTCAGCCTGAGGTTCTTTTCAGGGTACTGAAAAAGGAGGCAATAGATGGCTAGTTACACGGATGTTTTTGAAAACGGAAAAAGACAACTCCTGGTAGCTGACGACGAGTTTATTAACCGCGAGATACTTGAGAACGTCCTCAATGACGAATACGACGTACTGAAGGCCGAAGACGGCGAGATGGCATATGAGATGATAAAGCAGAACCGCAATACTTTATCGCTTATACTACTGGATCTCATGATGCCCAAACTTTCCGGACTTGAACTCCTTGTGCGTCTTAATGAAGATCCTGAACTCAAAGGCATCCCGGTGATCGTTCTCACATCCGATCAGGATTCCGAAGTCGATAGCCTTAAGAAAGGTGCGTTTGATTTCATCCCGAAGCCTTATCCGCAGCATGATGTCATTAAGGCACGCGTATCACGTTCCATAGAGCTTGCCGAGGACCGTCAGATCATCAGCTCCACTGAAAGAGATGAACTCACGGGTCTGTTAACCGTTGAATATTTCTACCGTTACGGAAACCAGTACGATAAGTTTTATCCGCTAGCTGAGATGGATGCCCTTTGTTTTGACATAAATCATTTCCACGTTCTCAATGAACGTTTCGGCATCGCAAAAGGCGATGAGATCCTTAAATGCATAGCGCACAGGCTGGAGAAGGCTTTCCCTGATACGGGAAGTTTTGTCTGCAGGAAAGCTGCAGATACTTTCCTTGTTTACTGTCCTCATCAGGAAAACTATTCCGGTATTGTTGAGCGGGTGTCTGCAGTTATTGAAGAACTTGAAACTGCAGTTAAAGTACGCCTAGGCGTTTATTCGTTCTGCGACAAGAAACTGGATATCCACTCAAGGTTTGACCGTGCAAAGATCGCTGCAGACAAGATAAGAAATAACTATTCCGTTTTCATTAACAAATTCGATGAAGCTCTTATCGATGCATAACTTTATGCGGAGCAGTTAGTCGAAGAGTTTCCGAAAGCGCTTGCGGAAAAGCAGTTCCAGATATATTTCCAGCCGAAGTATGATATCCGCGGAGACAAGCCTGTGTTATCCAGTGCGGAAGCACTGGTCAGATGGTCGCATCCGACACTCGGCATGATATCTCCCGGCAAGTTCATTCCTTTGTTTGAGGAGGACGGACTGATCGCGCAGCTCGACGAGTTCGTTTGGAGAAGATCTGCCGAGACCATTTCCGACTGGAAGAAAAGACTCGGAATATCAGTTCCCGTTTCGGTAAACCTTTCACGTGCAGAGATGTATGATCCCGGTCTTATCGATACTATGGAAAAGATCACCGGTGATAACGGGATCACCACAAAAGACATGTACCTTGAGATCACGGAATCCGCTTATGTAAGTGATTCCGACCAGATCGTGGAAAGAGTTAAGGCTTTGAGAGAACACGGCTTCTTCATCGAAATGGATGACTTCGGTTCAGGATACTCTTCGCTCAACATGATCTCGGAGCTTCCGGTCGATGCGCTGAAACTCGATATGATGTTTATCAGAAGTGCTTTTGACAAACATAACGATACTCGCATGATCAGCATCGTCATCGATATCGCGGATTATCTCGGGGTTCCGGTAATCGCTGAAGGCGTTGAGACTGAAGAGCAGTATCTGGCTCTCAAGAAACTCGGATGCACGATAATCCAGGGATACTATTTTTCAAAGCCTGTACCGGCAGGAGAATTCGAGAAGTTTCTTTTAGAAAAGAAGGGAGAATGATCTATGCTTACCATAGATGCTCTTAAACAGTTTGGCGCTGACACTGATGACGGCCTGACCCGCTGCATGGGCAATGAAGGCTTTTATTTCAAACTGATCGGTAAAGTTGTTGAGGATAAGAATTTCAAACTCCTGGAAGATGCAGTCTTGGCGAAGGATCTGGATGCGGCTTTTGAAGCTGTACATTCACTAAAGGGCGTTCTCGGAAATCTTGCGCTCACACCTGTTTATAAGCCGGCAGCCGAGATGACGGAACTGCTCCGCGAAAGAAAAGACATTGATTATACTCCGTACCTCAAGCAGATCTCTGAAAAAAGAGATGAACTCATCGGGTTGCTGGCATGATAAGACAGCTCCAAAAGAGATTTGGATCTTTCTCTGTAATCCTTTGTGCTGCACTGATCCTTGTGGCGGTATTCCCGTTTACCGTAACTGCTGCCGAAGCAGCACGCGACAAGGTGCGCGTCGGCTATTACGAGAATGAGGTTTTCCAGGAGGGTGCGCAGGAAGGTTCTGTCAAGACCGGGTATGCCTATGAATACTATCAGAAGCTCTCTGAATATACCGGATGGAACTACGAATATGTTTACGGGGAATTCGGCGATCTTTACCAGATGCTCCTGGACGGCAAGATCGATTTTCTCGCCGGACTGGCATTCCGCGAGGACAGAAAAGATCTCATAGGTTATCCTGATGCCGCGATGGGCAACGAGACGTACAGTCTTGTGAAACATGATTCCGACAGCGGCATTACGCTTGATCTTTCCACGCTCAACGGCAGGAAGATCGGTGTTTTGGACAGTGCAATGGTGCAGGTTCTGGAGAAGTTTTTAAATGAACATTCCATCAAGGCCGATGTCGTAAAATTCCGTGATTACGAACCGCTTTTCGCAGCATTCGATAAACATGAGATCGACATCCTTGCAGCAGAGGGAGACGGCGCGCACGGAAGAGAACATGCAGAGCCTCTCTGTCCTTTCGGAACATCCGAATACTATCTGTGCGTGAGCAGAACAAGGCCGGATCTTATGGCTGAACTCAATACTGCACAGTCTGAGATCGCGGTCAACGAACCTAACTACATCAACTCGCTAAGGAACAAATACTATCCTGTAAGCATTTCGAGCCGTGCATTTTCGGATGCGGAGAAGAAGTGGCTTTCACAACATAATAAGCTCAGAGTAGGTTATCTTAAGAACTATCTTCCTTACAGTGATACTGATAAGTCCGGTGCGGTAACGGGACTTGTTAAAGATCTTGTTCCAAAGATGCTCGAAGTCCTCAGCTTAAAGAATATCGAGGTATCTTATACCGGATATGACAGTTATGATGACATGATCGATGATCTTGAAAAAGGCTGCATCGACACTGCTTTCCCGGTTGGCGGCGGCCTCTATTATTCTGAGGAAAACGGAATCTTCCAGTCGACTGCGGTTATTTCAGCATCGACGGAAATCGTTTATTCCGGTGAATATACGGATGACACGACGAAACATTTCGCCGTCAATGAAAACAACCGCATGCAGTATTACTTCATCATGAAGAACTATCCTGATGCGAAGATCACTTTCTACCCGTCGACCGATGCATGCCTTATTGCGGTAAACAGCGGTGAAGCCAAATGCACCACAATGAACGGTCTGCGGGCAAATGATATCCTGAAGAACAGCCGCTATAAGAAACTGACAATGCTTCAGACGTCATATGAAGATGGCCGGTGCTTTGGTGTGCAGAACGGAGACGCCGGACTGTTAAGACTTTTGAACCGCGGCGTCAGTCTGCTCGGAGCGGAGTATCCGCAGAACCTTGCATTCAGATATACCGATCAGCTTTATTCGTATTCGTTCCTGGACATGCTCCGCGACAACATGGCGTTTTTCGGAACGCTGATACTGATCGTTGCCGCTGCCGTCATAGCTTTGCTCGTGCGCGACATGAAGCGTTCCAAGCGTGAGATCTTGACAAAAGAGAGCGCTCGACTGGAACTTGAAAAGGCGAACAGGGAGCTTGTGGAACAGTATAACCACAGGGAACAGCAGGATAAGATGATCACAGCTCTCGCATCGGATTACAGATGCGTTTATCACATCGATCTGGATAAAGACGAAGCGGTCTGTTACAGAGCGGATCCGGCAGATGTCGGCCAGCCTTCAGAGGGCGAACATTTTAAATACAGCGAGTACTTTTCGCGTTATGCGGAAAACTCCGTAACCGAAAGCTACCGCGCGGACTTTCTCCAGTTCATAGAGCCCGAAAACATTCGAAAAGCATTAGCAGAGAATCTTATAATTGTCTACCGTTATCTTGCGAAGAGAGACGGAAAAGAATACTACGAGATGATCCGCATGGCAGGTGAGCGCCATCCCGAGGACCGTGACGATCACATCGTTCATGCGGTCGGTTTGGGACTTACAGTCATCGACGAGGAAATGCGTGAAACGATGAACAGGAACCGGGCGCTCGCAGAAGCACTGGAAGCTGCAGAACAGGCCAACAGGGCGAAGACTGCATTCCTCTCCAGCATGAGCCATGAGATACGCACTCCTATGAATGCGATCATCGGGCTTAACAGCCTTGCATTGCGTGATGAAACACTGTCGGAAGATACCAAAGAATATCTCGAAAAGATCGGAGGAAGCGCAAGACATCTGCTCGGACTCATCAATGATATTCTCGACATGAGTCGCATCGAATCGGGCAGGCTTATCATCCGCAAAGAAGAGTTCTCTTTCAGCAATATGCTTGAGCAGATCAATAACATGGTAATGCTGCAGTGTAACGAGAAGGGTCTTCATTATGAATGCCGTGTTACAGGCGGCGTAAGCGACTACTACATCGGCGATGACATGAAACTGAAGCAGGTTATCATTAACATTCTTTCCAATGCCATCAAGTTTACCGATGCCCCGGGAGACATCCTGTTTACAGTTGAACGCACTGCGCTGTTTGAAGATCATTCGACGATAAAAATGACGATAAAGGATACAGGCATCGGAATGGAAAAGGATTTCATCCCGAAGATCTTTGATGCCTTTGAACAGGAAGACAGCAGCCGCAACAACAAGTATGGTAGCACAGGTCTCGGTCTTGCGATCACGAAGAACATTGTTGAACTGATGAACGGAACTATTTCTGTCGAGTCCGAAAAAGGAGTCGGAACGGAGTTTACTGTTGTAGTTACGCTTAACAATTGTGAGCATCAGTACTCTGCAACGAATTATGTTAATCCGAAGGATATGCAGATCCTCGTGGTCGATGACGAAGAGGTCGCAGCCGAACACACACGTATCGTTTTGGATGAGGCCGGAATAAAGGCTGATACTTGTTTCAGCGGAAAAGATGCCCTCAGCATGCTTGAGTTACGCCACGCGAAACACGAGCCTTATAATCTTGTTCTTCTTGACTGGAAGATGCCGGAAATGGACGGAATAGATGTGGCTAAACAGATCCGTCAGCGCTATGACAAAGAGACAACGGTCATAATACTTACGTCTTTTAACTGGGATGAGATCATGGATGAGGCGCTGCATGCAGGTGTCGACAGTTTCCTTGCAAAGCCTCTTTTTGCATCAAATGTTATCGATGAGTTTGAGCGTATTGCACGTAAGAACTGCATGAGTTTGTGTAAAGAAAAGAGCCATGCCGATCTGAAGGGCAGACGCATATTGATGGCGGAAGATGTTGAGATCAACGCTGAGATTACGGAACAGATCATAATGGTCCGCGGAGCTGAGATCGATCATGCGGAGAACGGCAGGATCGCTCTTGAAATGTTCGAAAAGAGTGAAGTTGGTTACTACGATGCGATCCTTATGGATGTGCGCATGCCGGAGATGGACGGACTTGCTGCGACGGAAGCGATACGTGCATTAGACAGAAAGGATGCAAAGGCTGTTCCGATCATTGCGATGACTGCCAACGCATTTGACGAAGACGTCCAGAGATCGCTGCAGGTCGGAATGAATGCACATCTTTCCAAGCCTGTCGAACCTGACAGGCTGTATCAGACCCTTGAAGAACTTATCTGGGATTACGATCAGGACAGGAACTGAACGAAAAGAAAGAGTCTCTATCAAATCAGCAGTCTGATCAGGTTGCGAGAATGCGGTTTACGCAGTCATCATACTCCGTGCATTTCTTGGCTTTCAGCAGTTTCTTTATATCACGTTCTCTGCCGTCAAATAAGATCTGCCAATAAGACCAGAGTTCTTTCATCTTGTATAAGATGTTGATATCAGGGGAGAGGATCTTCTGATACTCGTGATAAACGGTATCATGCAGTTTCTTGAATTTGACGAAATCTGTTTCTGCTGCAAGACCTTTAAGTTTTTCTGTCAGAGAAGGATCTGATAATAAACCTCTGCCAAGCATTACCGCATCAAGACCGGAGCCGAATGAATCTGATAATTCATCGCAGTCCTTATCAGTAAAAATGTTGCCGTTATAGACCAGCGGACATCTCGAGTGCTCCAAAGCATATGCGAAGTATTCCTTGCGGGGCTCTCCCTTATAAAAGTCAGATCGTATTCTCGGATGAACGATCAGCTCGCTGACAGGGAAAGAATTGAATATATCCATAAGAGCATGGAACTCGTCCGGATCGCTGTAACCGATCCTTGTCTTTACCGATATCTTTATGTCTTCGGATTCTGAAAAAGAATAGATGTCATCAAGGAAGCGTTCAAGCCCGGATGTGTCTTGCAGGAAGCCGGCGCCCGAGCCTTTGGCGCAGACGGTTCCGGAAGGACAGCCCAGATTCAGGTTTATCTCCTTGTATCCCATCTTATGAAGCTCTTTTGCAGCTTCGATGAAACAGCCTGATCTGCACGTCAGTATCTGAGGAACAAGGTTTATTCCAATATTGTTTTCCGGAGCAATATCTTTTTTATCACGAGCCAGCGGTATCGGGTTGTTTTCAGCCGGAGAAATAAACGGCGCAAAGAACTTGTCTATGTGGCCGTATATCTCGTTATATGCATTACGGAATATGTAAGTTGTAATGCCCTCAAGCGGCGCGGAATATATCTTCATAAAACATGAATAACTGCGTGGTTAACTGTCCCGTGATGTTTCTTTATGTGGTGTGAATATAATAATGCATAAAAACGGATTTGTGTAAAACCCTGTCTGAAACATCGATAAGATGCAGATGAAATTTTGATATAATCCAAGTGAAGGCATTAGCTATATACGGAGGTGCAGCTGTGTCCGATCTTGATTTTCATTTTGTAGTGGTCTTCTTTGTTTTAACAGGTGTGCTGCTGCTTGTAACCGGACTCATTTTGTTTGTGCCGTCTGCCAGGAGAAAAGCAAAAAATAAACGCGCAGGAGAAATACCTGAACAGAAGAAAAAACTGAGTAAGCTTTGTTTGGCTGGATTTATAATTGCTGCTCTGTATCCGCTTTTGCTGGCCTTTGACTATTTTGGCCTCATGCTGCTGGCATTTAAATTCGGCATAAGGTTGAATTTCGACAGGACGTGGTTGGACCGAGCAGAGTTTTTTGTGCCGTTCATCGCGGTGATCCTTTCGATAGCGGGAGTGATCACTGCAGGCAGAAAGGGCAAAGCGGGCAAAAAGTTCGGTGTAGCAGGTATTGTTCTTCCGAATGCTTATGTAGCCATAATCGTCTTAATGATCATAGGCAATATTGTTATTCTCATAGTGCACAACAGCAGAACTGTCAGGATACAGGAAAAAAGAGAAGTGTTTACGATGAGGAACGTTGGAGCTCCTGCAAACACCGAATATGATGTCAGCCGGTACTCGGTTCCGGAAGGATATGATCTTAAGTCTATGAATACTTCCGTCAGTGAAGCAGAGCTTAAGGAATATGCCAAAAGTAAACTGCAGACAATAAACTCGTCAAGTGATAAGAGTGTAAGGGGCAAGTTTCAGAAATCAGATTTCGTTATTGTCAGAAGTGACCGTTTAGTTGAATGGTTAAGTGACAACAATCTGAACAACTTCGGGTATCGTAACGGAAAGACCACTCTCGCTTATGATTACACATGGGAATTTGCAGCTACCGGAACCTATACACTTGACGTATACAAGGATCCGTCTGACAAATTCATAATAATCACTAACTGCGGCGATCACAAGATCATTGCTGAGTTTTTCGAAGGTATTGGTGCAGCCGTGCCAACTGAAAAACCTGAAGAATCTGAGGAGCCTAAAGAAACCGCAGATCCCGAAGCCCGGCGGAAATATGAGCAATTAGAATTCTTGAAGGATAATATCAACAGCGATATGTCTTTACATGACATTGTTGATGTTTTCGAGAAAACGTGCAAACATTCCGCCGGTAAAGACAAGATCATTTTTAAATACGGGGTCGATCGTTTTAATGGAAGAATGGACGAGCACTTCGGTTTTTGCCTTACAAGAGAGTATAAGGCTGAAGACGGCAAGACTTATCAGATTCATGTGGATGTCTTGTATGGGCTTACAGTCAAGAGCAGGAGTTTTAAGAAAACCCAATTGACTAATAATGAAGTGGACGGCGATTTCTTCGAATACATACGCAATTCAGATGCGTATAAGTATGCCCAAACGGCAAAGATCTATGAGATTCAGATCCACATGAATGAGATCGCTTAAAATACCGCTGGATCCTGTAGTTGGTTGAACTGTGGATCTGTCCCGGATACTTTGCAGCGATGTAGGTTCTGAAGCCTTCATTCATGCATTTTTGGTAGACAACAATATTATTGATACGGATTTTGCGCTGACATTGTCCAGATCTTTGACGTTAATATCTCTATCCATATTGATACCTTTTTATATTCGTTAATGTAATTAAATTACATCAAGATTCTACGGAAGATTCGATAAACAATCTTTAACGGAAGTGGTGCTTTTTAAGGCGCAGCTGAGCTGATGAGCAGTAAGACCGAAAAAAGCGCCTGCGCTGAAGATTTTTATCAAAACATAACTCTTGCCGCATATTTTTAGGCTCAATTCAGGTTGACCCGTGATAATGTCTTTAACTCCAAAGGAAGAAACGACGGATAACCTTGGAAAACAGCTTTAGTTCTATCGGATAAGAAACAGGAGTGAGTACAAGAAAGCTCGTTATCGTGTGATATGTGAGGTGCAGTATGAAAAAAATACTTTCGATTATTTTAGCCTTGTCTCTAGCCGGAACAATGATTACCGGATGTAATAATTCAGCGGCAAACAGCAGTACCAACGGAGATTCAGGCAGTACATCAGTTAAGGACACAGCTGACACTGTCAGCAACAAGTCTGCAGGTCTTGAAACAATAGATAACACTAAATGGAAATACAATTCTGATGATAACGTGTATTATCAGACAGGAATATCATATTGTTCCAATCCTGCAGACAGCAATTATGAGAACTTAGCCGTATTCGTTCCCGGAAATTATATGAATTCATCTTCTAATAATGACGGGACGTATACCTGCACGATAAACGAAAACGCGGCTATAAACGGATACACAGCATTAACAGCTCCCATAGTTATGCCTATAAACACACCGGGGTATTCGGCACAGGCTGCTTTGACAGACTATACTGATGTCTCGGATTATACAGATGCAGGATTCGTTTATGTGCATGCAGGATGCCGCGGAAGAGATTCAGGAGCCCCGGCCGGAGTAACGGATCTCAAGGCAGCTATCCGGTATATCAGATATTCAGACAGTTCAGTTCCGGGTGATGCCGAGAGCATCTTTACTTTTGGCATGAGCGGTGGCGGAGCGCAGTCGGCTGTTGTTGGAACTACGGGAGACAGTGAACTTTATACTCCTTATCTTGAGCAGATAGGGGCTTTATCCGGTTACAGCGACGCTGTTCTCGGCTCTATGTGCTGGTGTCCTATCACAAATCTTGATACTGCTGATGAAGCTTATGAGTGGATGATGGGAACTACCAGGAGCGGATTGTCCGAAGAACAACAGAAGATCTCCGATAAACTTGCTGAAGCTTACGCTTCATATATAAATTCCGCCGGGATCAAGGATCCTTCAGGGAATGTGCTGACTTTGAGCAGTTCTTCCGAAGGCATATATCAGGCGGGTTCGTACTATGATTATATGAAAAAGGTCATTGAGACTTCATTAAATAATTTTCTTTCTGATACTGCGTTCCCGTATGATGCATCGACATCCTCGCAAGGAGGCATGAGAGGTCCCGGTGGTATGCCGGGCGGCGGTAAAGGCGGACAAAGACCTGATGGTGAACAGAGGCCTGAAGGTGGAAACCGTGAAGGACAACCTTTCGAAGATAAGGATAATATTACCCGTAACGGTTCTTCGAATGGAATAACCATCTCCGGAACGTATAATACCGCACAGGAATATATAGATGCTCTTAACGCAAACGGACAGTGGGTCACATATGATGCTTCCACAAACAAGGCTTCCATAACAAGTATTAAGGATTTTGTAAAAGCCTTTAAGAGTGCATCAAAGAATCTGGGTGCTTTTGATCAGCTTGATGCAGGTCAGGGCGAAAATACACTTTTTGGATATGGTGACGGAAACGGTGCTCATTTCGATTCGTATCTGTCTTCAATCCTGAAGGGGATAGGAAGCGAATATGCATCCAACTACCAAACGGATCTGGCAAAAACGGATTCTGCCGGAAATACAGTTGACGTCAGATTGAAGATGTATACTCCGCTATATTATCTTCTTGAATCATCTGAAGGATATAACACCAGCAAAGTAGCCCAATACTGGAGAATACGTACTGGCATTGCTCAAGGGGATTGCGCACTGTCGACTGAAATGAATCTGGCGCTTGCTCTTGAGAACTACAGTGCTGTAAAGTCCGTAGACTTTGAGACTGTCTGGGGAGCCGGCCATACGATGGCTGAACGGACAGGCAACTCGACCGAAAACTATATAAAGTGGGTAAATGAGTGCATGAAAAACAGGTGAGATCCTGATCACGGTACCAAGCCCGAGAGTGATCTCGGATGTTTACCTTTAGTATTTGAAAAATGTTTAAATTAAAAACAGCGACCGGATTTTCCGATCGCTGATTTTTTGGCGGAGAAGGGGGGATTCGAACCCCCGCGCCAGTTGCCCGACCTAAAGCTTTAGCAAAGCCTCCCCTTCGGCCTCTTGGGTACTTCTCCGTAAGTCGATTGCAAGATATCTTAACACAATATATTTTTTAATGCCACACCGCTTTTTAAGTCTGTGTAATAAATATTGTATATAAAGAAATTCATTAGTGTATTAAAGTCCTGTAATTAATTTTGAAATATGCAAAAAAAGTTCTTGACAGATAGGGTCCACCGAATTAGAATAATCAAGCACTTTGTTGGAAGGGCGTGCGTATGTATGCCTTAGAACCACACAAAAGGCGCGGATCTTGAAAATTG
>JAFVDI010000013.1 GCA_017478485.1 Clostridiales bacterium
ATCCTGATAATGCTTACACTGATGAAGGGCGATAGTGTCATCCAATTTGGATAATAAACTTCCGATCTTACGTTGTTCTTCGTGTGATGAAGGAACAAAAATTTCCATATTCTCGAATTTCTCTCTAGCAATATAGAAGATTGTCGAACCAGCAGATTGAAGTCTCATGTATGATCTTGCCCTTGGAGACAAGAAGTATTCATACCAAAAATCAAGATCATTATCGTCATTAGGAACTAGCCCGATAAATGTCTGATTGGTTATTAAATCCTGTGTTACCTGGGCTACAACACCAAATGTAGCACTTGCAGAAACAATCAGTGATCCCTTAGGGATAATTTTTAGATTCATGCTTCGGACAGTCTCTTCAGATACATACTGATTGGATTTTGTTCCGTTTATATACTTTCCTTCGATGTCTTCTATACGGGTCCATGGAATTGTTCCGCCAAATTCTTTTGGCTTGTCCCGCATGGGCACAATAAAATCTCGCATTACATCCGACAACTTACGCTGTTCCCAAGGGTCTTTAAAACTATGATTAGTTCTCAAATAACGATTTATTTTTCTATATAAATAAGTTTTATAATTGACGCTACTTTCTTGCAATTATACAATTAATATGTATTTACAAAACTCATCTCACGGAGGACAAACCAATGGCTGAAGAAGTTAAGAAGGTTGAAGAAAAAGCTCCCGTAGCTAAGGCACCTGCAGCTAAGAAAGCACCTGCTAAAAAAGCTGCCGCTAAGAAGGCTCCGGCTGCTAAGAAAGAAACAGTAAAGAAGGAAGCTCCCGCTAAGAAAGCTACTGCAAAGAAGACAACAGCGAAGAAAGCAGCACCTGCTAAGAAGGCTACAGCTGCAGCTAAAAAGCCTGCTGCAAAGAAAGCAGTTGCAGCTAAGAAGCCCGGACGTCCTGCTAAGAAAGTTGCAAAGCTTGGAAAGGTTATTTTCGAGTTCGACGGTCAGCAGATCGACTACAAGAAAATCGAGAAGAAAGCTGCTAAGCTCGGTGGTGATGTATATGTAGTTGCCAACGAGAAGAAGATCTTCGACAAGGACGGCAAGTCGGTAGATATCTTCTAATAGATAAACAACAAGATAAGAAATTGGCGGCCGTGGAATCTCGCATTCTGCGGCCGTTCGCGTTTATAAACCAAGAACGGAGCGTACAACATGAGCGAAGTTAATTTCGACAGGAACATCGTCGTCGACAATGTTGATGAGATGGTCAAAATTCTCGAGAAAGAAAGCGGCATACCAAACATAGACATAAACGACATTATCGAATTTGTCCAAGGTGAGAAAAGCACCAAGTTCTATTTCGATAATGCAATGAACGGCAAAGACGAACGATCCCGGGATGTCAAATACTTATGGCTTGATACCGGATTCATAGATTCCAGAGGCAATCCCCTATTCATATCATTACTTAATCACGGCGGATACTACTCAGGACATTTTATAGGAAGCAGTTATTACTTAAGTAAACGAATATACCAGTACTACCCCGAGAACGAAAAAGAAGTAATAGAGAACGAAAAGCAATTTAAAGAAAAGTACAAACGAAAAACAGAAGGTCGAAATGTAAAGGACCTCACCGAAAAGTATAAAGCTAAAGCAAGTAATGCAAATCTGACATCAAAGGAGTACGGTAACAACATAGGAAAGTTCTTCGCCGACGAGAATGCTCTCGGCGCAGACATTGATGATGCAGGCAAACCGGCATCGATCGACGAGAAGAGTTTCAGAAGCTACTGGACTGCTGAGCCTTCAGATCTTGTTAAGGACATCGCCAAGATGCTTTTGATCAATAACTGGAAGTCAATCAACGGACTCGACAGATATATCAAGATCGTCGGTTCCAGGATCGGTCAGCTCATTGAGCAAGGCAAGACTGATTACTACAAACTCAATAAGATCAAGTCCGCCGTTGTTAATACCGGTCTTCTCGATAATTTCGGTTCCGATATCTATGTCATCTACCGCAAGCATTTCACTCTTGGACTTTATGTTCCTCATAAGATAGTGGAGAGTAAGAAGGAATATCTCTTTGACGGTTTCATCAATGATAAGTCTGAGACCGTTGAGGTGTTACCTATTACCTTCTTTAATGATGGCGAGATTCCCTTCAAGGCGTCTATTGAAGATTTCGATATCACACCGCGTGCGTTGTTCCACATCATAGAGGAAAGGCGTCACCGCTTCCCTGAGAACGTTCGTGAGCTTTCTGATGCCCAGCTTGCATCAAAGATCAAGAACGCATTGGAGATCGGTCTGAAGATGCAGCTCAGAGACCCTTCATATGCCAAACCGAGTTATTCTACCCTGACCGGTACCCTTTCGTGGATGATACCGCTTCATATCAACAGTGAACTCGCAGAAGAACCGGAGCTTGTCCTTGTTCTCCGTAAGGCTGGAGAGTTCTACGAGATCAAGACTATACTGCCCTATGATGACGAGACGAAAGATAAGCTGACGGATCTGTCGTTGTACTCAAGGTTATGGTAATTAGCAGCTAGAAAAGGAGACAAAATGGACGATACATATATGGAAGCTCTGGCTATAGCAAATGCGGATCGCCATGCAATGGCTAAGTCTTTGGCATATTTCCTCTTTAGGGAGGTTGTTGAAGATATTCATTCTAAGTACAACATTCCGGATGCTGAGATGATGGCCCTCAATAAGAAAGCGTATAACAGAGCCGCATTCTTAACGGATCATGTTCTTAATAATCCTGATATGAGAACGGCATTCACTATTAACGCTATATATTGTACGGAATGGGATGACCCAGAGATGACGGAAGATCTTCTTCAGAACAAAGATATTCTTTCAGAAATCGCCGGCGATCTTATGGTAGAAAGACTGAAAACGAAGAAAAACAAGAAGACAAACGACAAATGATGAAGTACGAGAACATAGTAAAGGCTACGTTCATAAAAAGACCGAACAGGTTTATTGCCGAAGTCGAAGTTAACGGCGTTCGACAAATCGTTCATGTCAAGAATACCGGTCGGTGTAAGGAACTCCTCCTTCCCGGTTGTGACGTGTGGCTGAACGCTCCTGATTCTCCCGGTCGCAAGACAAAGTACGACCTTGTTGCAGTCCGTAAGGATAACGGCCTTCTTATAAATATCGACAGTCAGGCACCAAATAAGGTTGTTAAAGAATGGCTTTTCTTGCAGGACTACGATCTTGTCGTTCCCGAATATACCTACGGCGATTCGCGTATCGACTTCTATATGGAAAAAGGCGCTGATAAGTACCTTATGGAAGTTAAAGGCTGTACTCTTGAGGTTGACGGTATCGGCTACTTCCCTGATGCTCCGACCGAGCGCGGAGTTAAACACATCCATGAGCTTATTAAGGCAAAAGAAGACGTTTATCACGCAATATTGGCTTTCGTAATACAGATGGATGGAATCAACGAGGTCAGACCTAATGTTGCTACTCATCCGGAGTTCGGTGTCGCTTTTGATGAAGCCATAAAAGCAGGCGTTGAAATCAAATTCCTTAAATGTCATGTAGAACCTGACATTCTGGAGATCGTTGATGAATAGAACATACCTGGCTATCGATCTCAAATCCTTCTATGCTTCCGTCGAGTGCGTGGAGCGTGGTCTTGATCCGCTCAACACCAACCTTGTCGTCGCTGATGCAAGCAGGACTGAGAAAACAATCTGCCTTGCCGTCTCCCCTTCTCTTAAGAGTTACGGTATTCCCGGCAGAGCAAGGCTCTTTGAGGTCATCCAGAAAGTCGAACAGGTCAATAACGAACGCAGATGGAAAGCACCTGGTAAAAGACTTTCCGGCAAAAGCCATTTCGGCTCCGAACTTAATACCGACTCTTCCCTTGCCGTAGATTACATCGTGGCACCACCGCAGATGAAACATTATATGGATGTCAGTGCCAAGATCTACGGTATCTACCTAAAGTATGTCGCGCCGGAAGATATTTTCTCTTATTCGATCGACGAGGTGTTTATAGACGCCACTCAGTATCTGAACATCTACAAAGTGAATGCTCACGAATTTGCCAGAATGCTTATACAGGATGTTCTTAAGGAAACAGGTATAACCGCTACTGCCGGGATCGGTACAAATATGTATCTTTGCAAAGTAGCTATGGACATCGTCGCCAAGCATATTCCTGCCGACAAGGATGGCGTCAGGATCGCATCTCTGAATGAGCAGGAATATAAGGAACAGCTCTGGGTGCACAGACCACTTACGGACTTCTGGAGAGTCGGTCACGGCACTGCCGAACGCCTTGAAAAGAACAGCATATTCACTATGGGCGACATAGCCCAGTATTCCACAAACCGCGCTCAAATTGGGTTCCTCTATAAACTATTTGGCAAAAACGCAGAACTCCTCATAGATCATGCTTGGGGCATAGAACCTACGACCATTGCTGATGTCAAAGCATATAAGCCCGACACAAACAGTCTAAGTTCAGGACAAATTCTGCAGCACCCGACTCCGTATAAACAGACAAAACTTATCGTCTGGGAAATGGCAGACACACTATCATTGGATCTTGTTGCCAAGGGTCTTGTGACGAATCAGCTCGTGCTTGATATCGGATATGACCGTGTCAGTCTCGAGCGTGGTACTTATACCGGTGAAGTAACAGTCGATTACTACGGGCGTGTGGTCCCCAAGCACGCGCATGGCTCAGTGAATCTTCCCAAGCACACTTCTTCCACAAAGAAGATCACGGAAGCCGTTATGGAAGCTTTCGACAGGATATGTGACCCCGAGCTTATGACCAGAAGGCTTAATCTGGGAGCGTGCAACGTAATACGCGAAGAAGATATCCCATCTTCAGAAAACTTTGAGCAGATGAGCATTTTCGACATTACGAAAAGCGATGAAGACCGTGCCAAAGAAGATGCTTCGGAACAGAAAGAGCGTGTTTTGCAAAAAACAATGCTGGAGCTGAAGAACAAGTTCGGTAAAAATGCGGTCATCAAGGCCAAGAACCTCGAAAAAGGCGGCACGGCAATTGAACGCAACGGTCAGATCGGGGGTCATAAAGCATGAGCAGATATGACAAGATAATACATCTTACGAGGCCGCAGTATGACGAACTTCCGCCAATGCCCATAGAAGACCGTGCAGCACAGTTCTCGCCCTTTGCAGCCGTCGTAGGCTATAACGATGCCGTCTACGAGACAGCGCGTCTTACGGACGCCAGGATCGACCTTGCAGAAGATGAGATAACTGCGCTTAATGAGTCTCTGGAAAGCTTAAGGTCTTCCCTTCCTGACGAGCCGACCGTTAAGGTTACATACTTCGTTCCAGACTCACGCAAAGAAGGCGGCAAGTATGTTGATAAAGTCGGCGTCGTGAGAAGGATCGATGATTTAGAGAACCAGCTCATTTTCACAGATGGTGATAAGATCAAAATCAACGAGATAATCAAAGTGGAAATAACGGACCCAAATAAATGAGCCGTCCCCCGTGTTGAAGGATCGGCTCTTTGAATGGCATATAACAATAATGATTTCAATTGTTATTCCAATACACCATACTATTTGACCTTGATCTTAAATGTTACTGTTTTAGTAGCGGGCTTATACTCATCATTACCTGCCGCAGTAACACTTACCTTAAGAGTATATGTTCCCTTCTTGAGCTTCTTTTTAACGGTAACTACACCATTAGCGGCATTTATCTTAAAAGAAGACTTCTTTTTATTTACACTAACAATCTTGTATGTAAGTTTGCCCTGAGCGCCGCTGACCGTCATCATCTTGGCACGGGAAACCGTCTGCTTCTTTTTCCTGAGCTTCTTGTACTTGACCTTTGCGGTCTTGCCACCGGTAACCTTAAGAGTGTTTTCAGTCTTCTCAACTTCAAGGACGGAACCATCCGCTAAATGAATTGTTGCATGCAACAATTCATCGTTATTATTTTCAATGCCTATTTTCCCCCAATCGTCTTTAGTACCATTGTAATAGACATCTTTCAGGCTTGAGCAACCATTGAAAACATAATTACCAATTGTAGTTACGCTGACTGGGATTGTTATACTTGTTAGACTTGAGCAACCGCTAAAAACAGATTTTCCGATTGAAGTTACACCGTTGGGGATTTCTAAGCTTGTAAGGCTATTACAATACGCAAAAGCTTCATCACCAATTGAAGTTACACTATTGGAAATCTCTAAGCTTGTAAGACCTGTGCAACAATAAAATGATCTTTCTCCAATTGAAGTTACGCTACCTGGGATCTTTATGCTTGTTAGACCCGTGCAACCGTTAAAAACATTTTTCCCAATTGAAGTTATACTATTGGAGATTTCTATGCTTGCAAGACCCGAACAACCCCAAAAAGCACTATTGCCAATTGAAGTTACGCTATTAGGAATCGTTAAGCTTGTAAGACCTTTGCAACCCTTAAAAGACTCACCACCAATTGAGGTAATATTTCCAGAAAACACTACGGAACAAACGTCTTCTAGATAATCGCACCAAGGTGTAGCAGAAGGAAAACCGTAATCATACATTTTTCCTGAACCTGAGATGGTCAATGTACCATCTTTCAAAGTCCAAGTTAAATTTTCGCCGCAAATTCCGTTATCGGTATATTCACTTTTTAAGATGGAACCGTCTTTTAAATGAATAACTGCATTTTTGAGCCATTTATTATGTGCTCCAATGTTTATGGCTTTCCAATCGTCTTCTGTACCAGAATAATAGACATCTTTAAGACCTGTGCAGTTAGCAAAAGCATTATCCCCAATTGAAGTTACGCTATTGGGAATTGTTATGCTTGTTAGACCAGTACAAAAATAAAAAGCATAAGCACTTATTGAAGTCGTGCTATTGGGAATTGTTATGCTTGTTAGGCTTGAGTATCCAAAAGCCCAATCACCAATTGAAGTTACGCTATCTGGTATTGTTATGCTTGTAAGGGCGGTACCATAAAAAGCACCATCTTCAATGCTCTTTAAGCTGTTAGGAAGAACTACGTTTGTAAGGCTTGTGCAGTTATGAAATGCTCTATAACCAATTGAAGTTGTACCATTGAGTATGGTAACACTTTTAAGACCTGTGCAATCTGAAAAAGCGCAATATTTAATTCTAGTTACACCATAGGGAATTTCTATGCTTGTAAGACCCGTGCAACCAGAAAATGCATCATCACCAATTGAGGTAATACCTGATAATAATTTCACGGAACGAATATCTTTTTTATAATCGTACCAAGGAGTTCTCATCGGAGGATCATAATCGTCCCAATCGTACATTGTTCCATTGCCTGAGATAGTCAATGTGCCGTTTTCGAAAGAAAAAGTCATATCGCCGCCGCAATGACCGGTAACAGCATTCTTTTTAGGAGTTGATGCTGACTGCGATGGGATTTTACCTTCAACAACAGTGGGTTCATCACTACTCTCTGTTGTTTCTTCTTTGGCATCAGATTCAGCAGGTGCTTTTTCATTTGTTTCGGTAGTTTCTGCGGTCTTTGTCTCGTCATTTTCCCTGCTTCCAGATTCAGAGTGATCCGTGCTCTTAGACTCTTCTGATTCCTTTTCGCTCGATTCGGATGCTTCAGTCACCTTGGCAGATTCAGCAACAGTTGTCTCAGTGGTTGTAGTTGCTTTCTCTTTTGATGACTCAGTTTCTTCTACCTCAGAAGGCTTTGTTTCCTTTGACTTTTTCTCCGTCTCCTTCGCTTTCTCCTTTGACGCTTCGGTCTCTTTGCTTTCAACTGTCTCAGAACACTGGGGTTCTGAAGGAGCATCAGCGTCGTCCGCTAATACACTGACAGGAGTTGCAATCAGCGACATGCAGATGGCAACAGACAGAAAACCAGATATCAAGTTTTTCACTTTGAAACTAAGCATAAACACCTCCCAAACTGTGTTCAGATATCATTAGGAAAGGGTATTGTTAAATACCCTTTCCTCTGATATGCGTAGTATATCAGCCGTTTTTACAGGAACTTTACAAACCGAAAACACAATTGCAAACTTCGCAAATTAGTTTCTGTTCTTTTCAATAGATCGGCTAATTTGTCGATAATTGAGACTTTTGATGATCTATCAATAATCGAGTAGGGGGAGTTTGCCTCCCCCTCTCACACCACCGTACGTGCCGTTCGGCATACGGCGGTTCAGTTCTCGGCCTCACGCTCTTTAACGCTTCTACTTTTCCGCAATCTACGACTTCCTTCATTTGACCTCATATACGTTTCGGCTACTTTGAATATCGATTTCAAGTAGAACATCTTTCTTGTTCAGCTTTAAACCGTTCCGCCCTTCCTCGTTTCTGAGTACTATGGCTTCTGCTGACTTCTCACAGTTCGCTGTTACTACGAATCCTTTGATTCGCCTGTGAGACCTCACGGGATAAGCCCCGAACCTTTCCCCGTTTACTCGCCTGATTTACGCATTAAGGTTACGGTTGCCTTTTGGACTTTGATGTTACTTGCCATCTCATCCGCTTAATACGCCTTAATATCAGGTTTCTGTTCGTCGAGCCACGGTTTCGCTATTGCTTCTTCTCGCCTGTACCTCACGGTACAAACCTTGCAAGTCGCTATCAGGTTCGTCGGCAACTACGCCCCTTGGGACTTTCACCCAAGGTTCGGGACATGCCCGTCATACAAGTATATGAGTCGACCCTTACGGATCGGCTCTTTCACTAAAAAACAAAGCCCGGATTTGTCCCCGAGCCTGCTATAATATTTTTAAAATTGTTCTTAGCTACCGGTAGGTTCGATTTTCTCCCAGTCATATCGCCCATCAGCCATGACATTGAATTCAGCATAATAGATGTTCTCTTTATTCCCTATATCGCAGCAAGCGATTCTATAGTGTCCGGGATTAAGCTTGCCGCCATATGGAGCCAAACTATATGTCATAGTATCGGTCGCTCCCGGTGACAATTCGTGACCTAAATCATGAACTACATTTTCTTCTACCATCGGGACATAATACCAAGTACCTTCAATAAAGACTTGGATCGAATAGTATTCTCCATAGGCAAACCCGTCATCTGTAAGGTTCTTTATCTTAACTGTAATATTTTTACCTGCGTTTTGATCAACCATGAAAACAAGAACACTTTTTGTGCCGGGAGTCTCTTTTACAGGTACAAGATCTTTCTTTTTATATCCGTTAGTTCTACCGCATGAACATAACGCACAACAAATCGCAATCAAAACTGTTGCAAGAAAGAGTATTCTTTTCATTTTGTTTCTCCTTTCCAGGTTGCCCTCTATCTTAATTACAGATAAAAGAAGTTAATTGTTGCAACTTGTAAGCGGATTATCTATATATGCCATTTTATCATTCGTTTATCCATCAATAGCCACAATATACAGAA
Organism: Clostridiales bacterium; assembly: GCA_017478485.1. Taxonomy (GTDB): domain Bacteria; phylum Bacillota; class Clostridia; order Saccharofermentanales; family Saccharofermentanaceae; genus Saccharofermentans. Next base: position 9,347 of record JAFVDI010000013.1, read on the forward strand.
ATAGTCCAATTAATGGGAAGCACGTTTGCTCCCTGCCTCGTATAATCCCATTGTAATCAATTTCAATTGGCATGAAGACCATGCCCGAACCTTTTCAGATGGGAGGTGCGTTATGGCAACTGTAAAGAATACAAAAAAGAATGCTGTTTTAAGACCTATGTACGTTAAGGAGATCCTGTTTGATCGTACTGACGAGAATCACTTCATCACCGTAAATGAGATCATGGAGATCCTCGAATCCGATTACGGCTGCACGACCAGGCGTAAGACTGTCTATAGCGATATCGACATGCTTGTCGAGACCGGTATGGATATCGAGTGTGTTAAAGGTCAGATGAATAAATATCATGTACTTTCACATGAATTCGATATTGCCGAGCTTCGTATGCTAATCGATGCAATCGCATCATTAAAGTCAATTCCTCTGTCTAAGAGCGAGGCTCTCATTTCGAAGATAAGCAAGCTCGCAGGACCTTCGGCGGATTCTCTGGTCCAGTGTGATAATTCTGATCTTCAGCCCAGAACGACCAATTCAAAGGTCTTCTATATCATCGACAAAATAAATAAAGCCGTGGTAACGAGAAAGCAGATTACTTTCAAATACTATGATTACCTTACATCATCAAACAAGGCGCTGAAGAATAAAGGACATGCATATCAAGTATCACCATACCGTCTTGCCTGCTGCAATGATTTCTATTATCTTATTGGTTTTTCAGAAAAGCATAAGAAAGTAACCGCATTCAGAGTAGACAGAATATATGGTATCCCTACGGTTACAGAAATGGATAACCTTCCTGAGCCTGAAGGTTTCTATGCGGATGATTACATCAAGGAATCAATCCATATGAAAAGAGATGAGATCAAAGAAATAATCCTGGAATTTGATGCAAGCGTTATTGATGCTGTTACCGACAAATTCGGTGAGGACCTGAATGTTTCATTCGTCAATAAATCAGAATGCAGAGCAACTGTAACCGCACCAATCAACAATATCTTTTTTGCATGGATATTCGGGTTTGAGGGCAAGGTTCAGATCAAGGGACCATCCAATATAAGGGACAGATATATCCGCATGGTCTCGAAAGAGATGGCCAGGCTGTAATAGTATTATAAAATGCAGGAAAACAAGCTCTTTCGAGGCTTCAAAAGTTAAAGGTGTACCCTGTAGGGTACAGGTCGAAAAATAGCTCTTGCAAAGCAAAAATACCCCTCGTATAATCGAATCATAGCAAACGAACATTTGTTCTTTTTGCATATCTCAGGAAAGCGAGGTGAGGTTAGATGAACAATTCGTTCTTACTCTTGGAGTCTATTATCCGCTCCAAGGGCCTCCTTTCGGTTCGTCGCCTCTCCTCGCCTACTGAGATCAAACCCAGCGGACCGGGTTAGGTCCCGAAGCACCAACACAAATCAGAAGGAATTTCGCAAAAGTAGCAATGCTGTGCGTTAGTACAAGTCGGCCATTTTGACTTACACGGATTTTTTCCCTTTAGCCGGCGTAAGCAGATCTTTCAGGAGGAAACATAAAATGAAAAGGAAAGAAGTTAAAGTGGAAGCCACTACAGTTAAGAGTCGGTTGATCCCGAAGGCTCTTATAGGTAAGAACGGAATAAGGCACGAGATCACTAAAGTCCTGTTCTGTGCTCATCCCACTGATGATGAGTTTGAAGGTATCCGTTATACAGTAAGCTTCAGCGGAGCAGAAACATATCTGTATCTCATAGACGATCGCTGGTATGTACAGGTGGTGTGACATGAAGAAAAGAACTTCTATCAAAGAAATGAATGCCATCTGCACGATGCTGATCGAGGACTTTCTCAAGCGGTTCCATTATTCGAACACGAGGGTCATTGACATTGAAGCATTCGTTACTGACTATCTCGGCACAAGGATACTATATGAAGATTTCGCTGTCGAAGTTCCCGGCAGAGGCGGATTCATATCTGACGGCATTGTGCCCTTACCGGTCCTCAGAGACGGAATGCGGCAGCAGGTTATCTTCCCTGAGAACGTGATCGTTATCGATTCTTCTCTCACAGCTCCTGACGAGCTTGCGAAACTCAGGTTCACCATAGCTCACGAGGCGGCTCACTTCATCATGAACAAGCATGTCTGCGGTGATTTCACGGCAGCATTCCACACCGACTTCACGGAAGGCGAATATTATACTCCCGGGGTGCTCAAAGAAATGTTGTCTTTAGCAGAAACAATCACCAACAGATCAGCTGCTTGCCTTCTGATGCCAGTGTTTATTGTGGATAAGGCACTTAAGAGGTACACCAACGGTAAAAAGGTGCCAATCTATGTTGGAAGCTCGATCGTTATTCCTGATCCGAGCAAAAAGATCATAAAGAAAATGGCGGACTGTATGGGTGTCAGTTACAGTGCATGTTATTACAGGCTCAAGGAGCTTTCACTCTTAGATGAAAGGCCGCTCGAAGAATATGCATGCGTCTTCAACAATGCGGAGGAAGGTTATGTTTGAACAGTATCCCCCGCAGTTACGAAGAAAACTGTACGCATCACAGCAACTCGCTATAGGAAAGGCCAAACGGAACGTCAAATGCCCGGTCTGCGGAAGCCTACTATACAAAGCAGTCGGCCGTGAGCATCAGATCGTAGAAGCATTTTGCAGAAAGTGCGGCTTCAACGAAGTAATAGACCTGGCTTTATTCAGGACCATGAAGCTCAAGCAGATCTATAACGAAAAAGAAGGCTATTGGTATTGCCTTCACACCGAGCAGCAAGCCGGATAACCGATACGGATTAAGCTACCATCCTTAAAGGAAGCTTTCTTACAACCGAATAAACCTTGACTTTAGCCGAGCAAGCGGAGCAGGATCCTTAGTTTAAGGACTGAAAAGACTATCAAGCGCCGTACGAAGTTTGAAGAGATTAATCTCTCTTCTATTTCGTACGGCTTTTTGCTGTCTGGAATATCCGCTTCGTATGTCACTAACAGTTCCTTCCTTACCCGATGAAGTCGGAAAGGAAGAGAAATGTATTTCAGATATCAGCACTATCCCTGATCTCCCAAGGATTTGAAGCTTATCACTCAATTCATCCAAAGGAGAAAACTTTATGTTATCGATAGTAAAAACCAGCCCAAATAAAGAATTCATGGTCATCGACCTTGTTAAAGAGTATGCCGGTGCGACTGCATTTGTCGGAACCGAGCACTATGCAATAGTAACCGACTTAACCGAAGAAGATCTTACGTCAGCTTTTGATCAGGAACTCGAACCTTATAAGCCTTTTGTAATCATCTCCCGTGAGATGTACAGAGCTATGCAGGAAACCCATATGAACGATAACCGTGAACGCTGGCGTGAAACATTTTGCCACGATTCTTTTGCCATCGAAATGGAAAAATTGCCAATCAATTGGAAGGCAGATCCTGCTCTTATCTGCGAATCTCTTATGACAGTCGAGTACATCTTGGCCAAAATGATGGAATTGCCCGATTGCCAGGGACTTAGGTTGTATGACAAATACATTATCGGTTTTTCAAATAAGGAGATCGCACTTAAAGATGGTGTGAGCAAACGTGCAGTCCGAAAAATGATCAGGCGAGCAAAGCACCTGATACACGATGCATTCGTAGATTGTGAGGTGGTCTCATGATTACCTTCCCTGAGTATGGTGACATCTATATCTTTGATTTCAACACAGTTCCCGGCTCTGTCACCGCCGGTAAGCGCCCTGCCGTTATATTGCAGACCGATGAGTGGATCAATCACGAGCCCGCAGTGATCATTGCACCGATCTCATTCAGATATAAGCAGACATTTTTGATCAACCATGTCGTTCTCGGCAAAAGATTCGGGCTCAAAAAGGATTCCATGATACTTCTTGAAGAGATGCAGACTGTGGATCAGTCTAAACTCGGCCGCTATATCGGCCATATTACCGAAGAGCATCTTTTGAGGCGTATCGATCAAGGCATCAAGCGTGTACTCGAGCTGAGAAGCAAACCTTATGTGCCGGTAACTCCTGTGGCAAAGGTTCGCAAGCGCAAGAAAAAGAGATTCGTTTATGATCAGCGCGATGTCATGTGTCTTTGCCCGGTATGTAAGAATACATACAGACATCGCGGATATAGGCTGATCTCCGTTCCCGGAACAAAAGAAACATGCGATCTGTGCAATCACCGTCAGGGCTTTGATTATGCCGTAGTAGGGTTGCTTTCGAGGCCAAAAACATGAAACAGAATAATAACAGTAAAACCCGTGACCCGCACGGAATAATCGCAGAAATGACTGATGATGAATTACTAGTATTATTGAACTGTAGCCCCGAATTAGCCTCAGGTTTAACTGATATGACAAAAGCTAGGGCTAAAAAGCTATATGTAACTGTAAAACACGATCTTGCGGTAACCAGGCTGAATACGAAAGATAAATATCGTAACGGGCATTGGGTTACTCACATTTACGTCAACGGTAAGAGAAAGGTGGTGGAAAAAGCTACCGAAGACGAACTTTATGACTATCTGTTTGACTTCTATTCAAAACAGGATGAGCGGTTCATGACCTTTGATGATGTTTTTAACATCTTCATAGATTACAAGAGAAACATGGGCAGATCAGAGTCCACGATTAAGGAGTTCCGACGTTATCAGGAGTTTATAGATCCGAAGATCAGGACAAAACAACTGTCAAACATAACTGAAGACGAATTGAGAAAATGGTTGTTGCTTGATTTCTTGAAAAGAGGCTATAAAAAGGATGCCTTGAAAAGGATGCTTCAGATCCTGCGCGCTGTTTTCACATTTGGAATGCGTAGACAGATTTGCTTTGAAAATCCTGCAGCAGACATTCTGTTGGAAGATTATGCTCAGTTTTGTAATCTTGAATCAAAGGCTAATGAGGAACGATCCTTTTCTGAAGAAGAAATCGAAAAACTGAGATCATATTGTCTTGCCGACAATAAGAATCCTCATGCAGCGATCATGCTGGTAGCAATGGAAACGGGAATGCGCGTCGGTGAACTGACTGCCCTTAAGAAAGAAGACATAGACGATGGGTATATTTCAGTTCACAGACAGCAAATCCACGTTCCAAAGACTGAGACAAACAGCAAAGCCTTTTACAAAGAAGTCAACTATACAAAGAACGAAAGGGTGAATCCAAGAGGCGGAAGGATCATCCCGATCACCAAGAACTGCCAAATTGCACTGGATATGGCCAACAATCTTGCGGGAGATTCCGAGTATGTATTTCATCATCCGGATGGAAGACCGGTCCTGAAACAGTCCTATATGTATTATCTGAGGCGCAGATGCAAGGATTTAGGCATCGGTATCTCAAATAATCATGCTTTCAGGGTTGCATTTAATGCACGACTGATCGAAGCCGGGGTTGACGGAAATGAGCGTTGTCTTGTACTCGGACACTCTATGCAGACTAATGAGAGGCACTATTCGTTCAGTGACAAAAGAAGGATAAATGACGTAAAAAACAAGCTGAGCGGGCTTAAAAACGTCCTTTAAATCTTCAACCATCTATCAACCACTTTTTTGAGAAGAGAAACATGTGTTTGAAGGCAATGAAAGCATTGATTTTATTAGATATTACTAACAGGAACGAGCATTGGCCTTCCGCCTCAAAGGCGGAAGGCAGGTGCTACCTGAAAAATGAACACCCAATAAACTCGGGCTTTTGCGGAATCTTCAACCATCTTCAACCACTCTCAGGGCATGAAAAAAGGGCTTCGGAAAATCCCGAAAGCCCTGTCTTCACTGGTGATCGTGGGCGGATTCGAACCGCCGGCCTTCCGCTTAGGAGGCGGTCGCTCTATCCAGCTGAGCTACACAATCATACGCCGCTTGATGACGCGAGAGAAATTATATCACAATCCCGTAAGAGTATAAAGACATGTCTCAACTATCATGCAGATAAGTGCCGTAAGGACCAGATAGAACGGCAGACCGTCCAGATATCTGGATTTCGTAACAAAGATCAGGCGCCTTCGGATAACCGACAGGAGGCCGGTGAGCATCGTGTCGGCAAGTATCGCGAGCACGACGGCCACAATGATCGTAAAGACTGCAGGGACGTGATCCTGATGCGCAAGGAAGAATACGGCCAGGAACTGCGCGCCGATCGCCGTTTCGCTGACGAAATAGCGCAGACCGAATATCGATTTTCTTATGCCGCTCCTGGCAAAAGAAAGCAGCGATACGGAGATCAAGGTCTGAACGAGCGCTGCTGCGGGTACTGAGATCATTCTCGCATATGCGCCTCCGACCAGCACCCAGAGCGCGAAAAGAAGGCTCGCGATTATCACCATAACACCGGAGAATGCAGCCCTTGAAAATGCAAATCTCTTAACTTCCTGGAAATCCGCGACAGGTATGTCCCAGAATTCCGTAAGGTTTCTGGACGTAATGAGCTTAGGCGTTCCGGAGATCTTTGAACGACCCCATGCAAAGACAATGAGGAAAGCGATCCCTGCAAGAAGGATCGTGAAGATGTACCTTTTTTCGAACAGTCCCGATGCAAAGAAACCGAACGACGAAGCTGTAAATGCGAGCAGATACGGCTTAAAGACTTCGTTCGTGAATTCAGGTACGGTGAAATCGTTCTCATCGTCAGCCTTGAAACGAGAAAGCGACATTATTCCGATAGCCATGGGTATGAACAGTGCGCCAGCGGCAGGTCCGCACCAACCCAGCCTGTAAGAGACCTCGGCAGCAGCCGTAAACAGCAGTGCCGTCAGGATGAACGCTAGAGCGGAAAGCTTCGGGCGCATGAAGAACCTCATGCTGACGGACCATATGAAGAGCACGGCAGCAGAGCATGCGGCAGGCCACCAGACGGCTGCATTGCCCAGAGAATAGACCATGCAGAGGGATATCAGGGAATAGCCCAAAAAGAGGGCTGACCTCGTTGACATGTAGCCCGTGGCTTTGATGTGTGCAGCCTGCGGTTTGCCGACATGCCTGACGCGGCGCATATCCTCGTTATCGAACGGCGTGTTGTATTTGTTGCTGAATAGACCCATATATCACACTCGCCAGTTCAGATATGCCTTAAGGAATTTGTATCCCGTGTTGAATGCCCTGATGGCCAGACGCGTTTCAACATACGAATCCGAAGGCGGATAGATGTATGTCGCGACTTCTGACATGGGAAGATCATCGATGCTGTCGGTAAGTGTCTGCTCATCCTCAGAGCTGCCTTTTGCATAGCCGTCTTCCGCGCCCTTTTCCGCATTGCGCACATCGTTTTGGGGATCGGGTGTCGCTTCGGGCGACGGCGTAGGCGTGGGGGTCAGCCTGTTGGAGATGCTCTTGCCGTTCATTATCGCTTCGATCTCCCTTACGGTCCTGAAACCGCGGGCAGATCCGGAATCGTCGTAGATTGTGTAGACTTCAGGCGTCTTTTCGAAGGAGAAAGCGATGTATCCGGCTTTGTTCCTTACGCCGTCGGCATCAGGGGTGGATCCCATCGTTTCGGTGTAGATCCTGTTAATGGCCGCAAGATACTTGTCTTTCGTATATCCTTCGCGCGAATTGTTTATGCATTCCTTTGAAAGATCGACGAAGCACTGGATGCTGCATGTTACTCCGTCGATAATGCTCGTGGTTCCGTCCGACTTCATCGCAAGACGGTCGGGATCCTGAAGCTTCAGGAGCGCGTGGCAGATGTTGTAGGACTGCACCGCCCAGTCGAGACCGCTTATCTCATAAGCGCCCGAAAGCGAAGCGTAGCTTCTGTCTTCAGTCGTCATGTCGAGGTTAAAAGCGTCCCAGTTAACGCGGGTGATCTTGCCGCCCTTTACCTCCATCTCAACGTAGTCGACGAACTTGCTTCGGTCATCGATCAGTCTCTGTGCATAGTAGATGCCGTCCTTGAGCCCTTCGACGGGAGCGTATGTCTCATTGTCGGAAACCGTTGTGTCCGCGCGGCGGAACGCGACGGGGATCTGTTTTCCCTTCAGCGTGGATTCGAGATATTTGAGCCTTCTGTCGATCTTGGGATCCTCACACATGAGTCCCGTGACTCTCGACGTTTCAAAGTCGATACCGATCCTGAAATCGAGCTTTGTGCTCTTGTCGGAAGGCATTACGACCGTCATGTCGAAAACATATCCTATGGGCGTTCCGTCCTTGTCGTAACCCCTGTAGACCGAGTTGATCTCCGGGAAATCGTTGAGGACTCTGCCCGTAAGCTGTGTATAGGATTCAGCCGGAAGGACCGTGCCGAATTTCTGTCTGTATTCACGCTGAAGTCTCTTGTCAGCCCTTTCGTTGGACCAAAGGAATCCGCCGATGATCAGCGCGGCGCTGACGATCGCGAGCAGCAGCGCCTCGGTTACGAAAACCTTGATCTGGCTATGAGTCATCATCTGAGATCCACCTCCCTCGAGCGCAGGTTCCTGCGTGAGATCGTCTTCATCAGGAAGTCCAGCACGAAAGACATAAAGTTAACTGAAAGCACGGGCGCAAGGAGCGCTACGTCAGGCCTTACGAAAGCTCGCATGACGAGCGTCAGCATCGCGCAGACCATGCCGGCGAAAAATCCCGCGGTAAATCTTGAAGGCATCGTCGTCAGATCGCCGAGCATGAATACCGCGACGAAAACGACGCCTGATGAGAGCATGAAAGCAATGAATCCGTCGTAACCGAAGCTCGAGCCGTCCGCAAGAAGATTAGACAGCGGGAAGAACACCGTAAGAGTAACGATGTAAGCTATCGGAGCATAGAGTCTGATCGATCCGCGCATGACCAGGAAAAGTCCTCCGAGCAAAACGCATGTCGCGCATGCGGCGCCGAGCATGCCTGGGAAATTGCCCGTGATGAGCTCGGGGAAACTGCAGTTCGTGTAATCGTGAAATTCGCCGGTCTTGGAAACGAAGATCAGTGACCTCAGCATGAACCAGCCTTCCGTGCCGCCTTCGGCATATCCCTTTACGGATGAAGGCATGACGAGGCAGACGAAGAGCACGCCTGCAGCAGCGGGATTTACAAGATTGGATCCGGGGCCTCCGAATATCTGCTTCGTGACGACCGATGCGAAAAGAACAGCCGTCAGAGCCGTGACAAGCGTAGTGTCAGGCGGAAGGATGAGAGCGATCATGAGACCTGAAGATGCGGAACTCAGATCGAAATATTCACCCTTTCCTCCGCGCCCTGCGATATGGGAAAGGAGCATGTCGGACAAGGTGAACGTGACCATGCAGAACAGTATGAGTATTATCGCACGCAGGCCGTAGTAGAATGCGGCATAGATCGCGCACGGAACCATTGCGGCAATGAGCGTGAGGTAAATGTACGGCGCGTTCTTTTCGGTATGGATGAACGGCGCGAGCCTTATCTCGTCTTTCCTGACGGAATGCTTTCTGCTCATACCTTCTTGCCTCCGTCGAAAGGCAGGACGATCCTGCCCTCCTCGTCTCTTCCGTCCTCTTCCTTGGCAGAGTCGTAATCTTCGAGGAGCGAGCTGCCGGAGATCTCGTTTGCATCGTAGATGAGTTCGCCTTCGGTCGCGGTATGTCCGCTGTTATAGAGCAGCGAATTGACCTCGATTACGCGTCCTTCGCCTGCGAAAGCGGCGATCTTGTCGGTAAGGCTGATGCCGGCCGGACAGATGTAGGAACATGAACCGCACGCTATGCAGTCTCTCGCGCCCTCTTCGGAAGCCTTCTGGGTAAGGCCCTGGTTGAGCATTTCATAGATGGTATTCGGTGACAGTCCCATCGGGCAGCACTCGGAACAGAGGCCGCAGTGAATGCAAGGCGTCCTCGGAACCACCTGTCTTCTGATGATGGAGATCGCCGATGTCAGCTTGATTACCGGTGTATTCTCAGGATCTTTTATCTCGATGCCGGTAAGGCAGTTGCCCCATACGATGCGTCCGCCGCTCGTGCGGAAATCGCCGACGCTGTTGATGAGCTCGGATACGGGGGTTCCGATCGGAACGAGCATGTTATGGATACCTGATGCATCTCCCGTGATCGAAACGATGCGGCTCATCATGGGGATATTGTCAGACAATGCTTCCCAGCACGCGAGCATCGTCGAGCAGTTGAAAAGTACTGCCCCGCATGTGCGTTCAAGCGTATCCTGCGCATTTATCGACTTGCCGTAAAGCGCTTTAGCGATAAGCCTGTAGTAGCCCTGCGGGAATCTTTCCCTGAAGATCTTTATGTCAAAAGTAATATCCTTAAACTTATCCTTGAGACGGCCGATGGAGAGCTCTAATGCCTCGCGCTGTTCTTTTCGCTGTTCGGAGATCAGGAAAAAACATCTTTTCGCGCCGATCGTCCTCGAGCATGCGGCAGCGCCGTTGACTACGTAATCGGGATATTCCGTTATCGCCGTCAGGTCGGACGTGGAATAGGGCTCGCTCTGAAGGCAGTTTACGAGAAAGTCGTTGACGCCTTCCTTCTTCGCTCTTCTGAGCTTAGCACCCGTGGGAATGCCCTCGCCGCCCATGCCGCATATGCCCGCATCGGTAATGATGTTGATTGCTTCTGTTGCGGAAAGCTTCATGAGTGAACGCGGCTTCAGTGAATCGAGCCTCGTTCTCTTCATGTCGTTATGGATTATGACCGCGCGCGTGGCGATACCGTTCGGAAGCGTAATCGGCTTTATGTCCGTGACCGTGCCTGAGATGCCCGTGTGGACAGGGACCGAGAAAGTTCCTTTTTCAGGGATCCCGACGCACTGGCCAGCAAGAACGCTGTCGCCTATTCGGACGCACGGAACGGCAGGAACGCCGTAGTGCATCTTCATGGGAAGGATGACTCTCGTCGGATAGACACGCTCGAGCATGATCTCCCTGACATAGTGAGAACGCTTTGAAAAATTCAAAACGTCTCCCGGAAAAAGCCCCTTATAAAACGAATATCTCCTGCGGTCAGGCATCAGCACTCCATGCATACCGGCATAAGCCGGCATGCTGAATAAATCTTAGTCAGTGTATCCTTCCAGCTTCTTGGATGAAGAAGCGCGGGAAAGCTTTCTTATAGCCTTCGCTTCGATCTGTCTGATACGCTCACGTGTAACGCCGAGCTTCTTACCTACCTGCTCAAGTGTCATCGGGATGCCGTCCTTGAGACCGAAACGCAGCTCGATTACCTTGCGCTCACGCTCTGTGAGCGAATTAAGTGCCTTTATGAGATCTTCCTTGAGGAGGATCCTTGCTACTTCCTCTTCGGGAGCAGCGAGTTCGTCGTTGGAAATGAAGTCTACCAGGTGGCTGTCCTCTTCCTCTCCGACAGGCTTGTCGATGGAGATGGGATCCTGTGAGATCTTCTGGATCTCGCGGATCTTTGCGGCATCCATGCCCATTTCCTTTGCAAGCTCTTCAGTCGTGGGTTCCCTTCCGAGATCCTGAACGAGCTGTCTCTGTACTCTTGTGAGCTTGTTGATCGTCTCTACCATGTGGACAGGGATACGGATGGTACGCGCCTGGTCTGCGATAGCTCTGGTGATGGCCTGACGGATCCACCATGTTGCATATGTGGAGAACTTGAATCCCTTTGTGTAGTCGAACTTGTCGACTGCCTTGATGAGACCGATGTTGCCCTCCTGGATGAGGTCGAGCAGTGAAAGTCCTCTGTTCATGTACTTTTTTGCGATCGAAACAACGAGTCTCAGGTTGGAGTTGATGAGCATCTCCTTTGCGTCCTCGTCGCCGTCAGCCATACGCTGCGCGATCTCACGCTCCTGGTCTGCATTGAGGAGTTCGATCTTACCGATCTCCTTGAGGTACATCTTGACCGAGTCATCTACGACATTAACGTCTTCGCCGCCTTCGCTGTCGTCTGAATCATCGCTGTCGAGGTCGGGGTCGTTGATCTTAACACCCGAATTATCGAGTTCGGCACGGAGCGTGATCATCTCATCGGGTTCGAGCTTGTAGCTGTCAGAGATCGATTCGAGATCAGACTCCGTGATCATGCTGCCGTTCTTGTCTGCGAGTTTCTTTGCGGCCGCCATGGCCTTATCAAAATCTGTCATAAGAAATCACCTCTCGAAAAACCTTACTTCTTTGATTCAGAAGTCTCTGCTGCCGTCGACTCCGTGATGACGACTGTCTCCTGTACGTTTTCTGTTACGCCTTCGCCGGAAACAAGATAGATGGTATCGGGTGTGAAGATCTCCATCTTTACGTTGCCGGAGTTATTTCCGTCCCTCTTTGCGGCACGGAGTTCGCAGTACTTGCTGTAATAGTTCTGGGCTGTAGCCTTGTCGATGCCGTTAGGCAGGGAAAGCTTGATGTTCTGGCATGTCAGTCCGTAGATGATGTACTGTCTGCCTGCAGCCTCTTCCTTTTCGATGCTGTCGAAAGTCGTATTGATGTCTGTCGAGATCGCCTCTTTGAGTTTCTTTCTCGAAAGATAGAGCGGGAAAGAGATGGCGAGCACGATGAGGATCACCGCGACCGTAGCTGCCGTATAACCGATGACGAGCTTCTTGGGAGCCTTAACGTCATTGGGGGAAACTTCAAATTCATTCGGCTTGAGCTTCAGATCGTCGCCCTTGGAAGAAACCGCCTCACGCTGTACTGCCTTTGTAACCGTGTCGGGCATTACAGGGTTGGAATAATAATGCTTGCCGCCTTCCTTTGCTTCGAATTTCTCATTCTTGAACTCGTGTCCTTCGGGGTTCTCGAGAAGCGCTACCGCTTCCTCCGACGGGAAAACGCAGTGACAGAATACGCACTCGCAATTCTCGTCTCTGTCGTCAAAAACAACAAGGGAACCGCAGTTCCTGCACATACCTTGCTTAGTTGCCATTAAAAGACCATCCTCCTGATAATCAGGTATTAGCATAAGCAATCAGCCTTAGTAAGTGCTTTAGGGGAAGATCGGTCTCTCGCCGTAAAAACGGCATACCCTATGTCAAGGCATAATTATACTTATAGCAATCAGAGATTTTACTACGAGAAGTCACGACCGTCAATAGTAATTTAATTATATATAAGGCAACCGGAATGATTCTGTGCGAAATACCTTAAAAATGCCCTCAAAACTTTCACTTTATTGCCGTGATAAAGGATATAATCTACGAAACTACTTAATTCAGGGGGATGATCGTATGAAGTGGGAAAACTTACCCGGAGATTACCAGTGGGACCGCAAACTTGCTTATTTTCTTAACCCTGAGAATCAGGCAGAGATAAGTAAGGAAGACCTTCAGGATGCGCTTGCCATCCTTGCGGCAAGATACTGTGATGAGTTTAACAGCCTGCGTTTCCTTGAGTGCTTTGTCGAGGAAGAGCTTGGATCAGACAGACTCGATGAAGCCATTATCTCAAATGTGGAATCCGATTCGGTGACCGACCGCAGCGAGATCGTAATGGAAAAGGGATCCGTTGAAGAAAGGCTGGCTGAGGCTTATAAATTCGTCAATCAGATAACTGAAGAATACGACGGCGATGATCTTTCAGACGAGGAATTCTGAAGTCCCGTTTTCCGCAAATATCCGCAAAACATGATTTTTTTCGGACTGCGGTTGGCCCAAACCGCAGTTTTACCCTATTTTTGCAACGAATTTGACTCATTGTTGAAACATACCCTCAACTCCATAGGTGTAGTATATGGTTGAATAACCCGAATTCTCGGGTATTTGCTTTTGGGAGATAAAAGAAAGGGTATATTGAAATGAAGAGCTTTAAGATAGACAGAACAAAGATCATCGCAGTTTTGACGGCTACGGTAATCATGGGCTCTATGATCACGGGATGCAAAAAGAAGCCCGTCGTTACCAGCTTAGCTACTACTGAGGCTACCACGACCACAGAGATCACAACTGCTGAGTCAACCACTGAAGAAACGACCACGACCGAGGAAACGACCACGACCGAGGAAGAGACAACCACAACGACCACGGAAGAGATCACCACCACCACGACCGAGGAAGAAACAACCACAAAGGCAACAAAGAAAAAGACAACCGCTCCTAAGAAGACAACAACATATGTAGGCAAGATCAAAGTAACTTCCTACAAAGCAAAGGTTTACGCCAAGGGCAAGATGAACGTAAGATCCGGTCCGGGCACCAACTACAAGATCGTTAAGACACTTGAAGCCGGTGACGGAATCGATGTCAGAGGAAAGACAAACAACGGATGGTACAAGACCATCAACGGCAACTATGTCCTCGCATCACTTACCACCACAAAGAAGCCGGCCAACACAGGCGGCGGCGGAAACTTCGAGTAAGCCGCAAGCTTTATGCAGCCCCAAAGACGTCTCAGAAATGAGGCGTCTTTTTTTCGCCGGATGCACTTTGCTGTTAACTAACTGTTAAGTTTTAAAACCAACGGAGAACATATCGTAAACAATGGCCGTTTTTGCCTGCAGCGCTGATGAAACGGCATCTTTGCCGTGATAGAATGCCAATATGCGGTACTTGCCGCACATGGTTTACGGAGGGTGAAAATGGGCGATCATCTGAGATCGGGCAAGCAGATAGACAGGACTTTGCGCGATCTTTCTCTTAGAAAAGAATCCCCCAAGAGCGGTTATGTGCTCCTGGTCCTTTTATATGCCATCGCCATGGCCGGAACCGTTTTCGCTTCGAGAAACGGCGGCAGGTTCATTCAGCTTTTCGAAAACCAGATCCCCTTCTCCGCATTTGCCGGCGTTTTTTCTTCACTCGCCAACATATGCATCATCTGTCTCGTGGTCCTGTACCGCAAGACCGGATTCCTGACGGCGCTTTTCCTTCTGTTTACCCAGTTCCCGATGCTGGTGGTCAACATCTTCATAAGACACAACGTCAACAGTTTTCCGGGTTTCTTCATGAACATCCTCACTATCACTGCGGTAGTGATCATATACATGACTCACAGGAACGTTCTGAAGTATCAGACGATACTTAGGGAGCAGGCCGTCAAAGACAGACTGACAGGCCTTCCGAACAGATTCGCCTGCACCGAGCTCATGAACGATCTCGTAAGACGCGACGAGAAGTTTGCCCTGGTATCCGTTGACCTCAACGATTTCAAGAGCATCAATGACACCATGGGACACGACACCGGAAATGAAGTGCTCAAAGCCGTTGCCGAGCGCTGGACCGCTCTTTCCGACAGGATGCAGGACGGCATCAACGTATTCGTTGCGCGCATCTCCGCCGATGAATACATGCTCGTGATCAGCGGCTACAGTCTCTCCGAAGATGTCGAGGACATCGTGCTCATGTTCAAGGACGAGCTCGAAAAGAAACTGACCATCGACGGCTGCGATTATTTCATCACCGCATGCTTCGGCATCACCGAATACCCCAGGGACGACAACAACATAGATTCGCTTTTCCTTTTCGCGGATGCTGCACTCCACGAGCTCAAGCGTCTCGGCGGAAGCAACTACATCATGCGCTTCAGGCCCGATATCCTTAACACCGAGAAATTTGTCGAAACAGAGCGCAAGCTCCGCCACGCCCTCGACAACAAAAAGATATCCTTCAACCTCCAGCCCCAGTTTGACAACGATCACAAGCTCCGCGGCTTTGAGGCCCTCGCCCGCATGAGAGACAGCGACGGCTCTTACATCAGCCCCGCCGAGTTCATTCCCGTTGCCGAAAAGTCCGGTCTCATCGACCGTGTCGACATGAGAGTGTTTGAGCTCGCAGTCGAATTCCTCTCGGATGTCTTAAGAGGCAAAAAGGACTCCGGTCTCATCATCAGCTGCAACGTCTCGGTCAAGCACCTCATGAAAAACAGCTTCATCGACGAGGTCAAAGGCATTCTCATAAAGTATCAGGTTCCCGCGAGCCACATCGAGATCGAGATCACCGAATCCATCATGATCGACTCCATGGACAAGGCCATGGAAAGGATCAACGAGATCAAAGCCCTCGGCATGAAGGTCGCGATCGACGACTTCGGAACCGGCTACTCTTCGCTGAGTTACCTCAACAGCTTCCCTTCTGACCTGCTCAAGATCGACAAGTCTTTCATCGACCTGATGAACACGAGCGAATCCTCCAAGCAGTATGTCGCCGCGATCGTAACGATCGGCCATGTTCTCAATTTCAGCGTCATCTCGGAAGGCGTCGAGGACGAAGCACAGATCGAGACGCTCAGAGAGATCGGCTGCGACTATATCCAGGGATTCATCTGGGGCCGCCCGATGTCGGCAGACGACGCGTTAGAGCTCGTATTCTCTTGATCTGTAACAATGTTAAAAGGGACTGCTTCAGTTTTGAGGCAGCCCTTTTATGATTATCGGATATGACAGCGTATATTCTCTGTTTTGTCCTCTGTTTGGTCCTCTGTTTTACAAAAAAATGAGGACCTAACAGAGGACGAATGCCTGACGTTTGCACAGCCGGATCATTTCCTGCCCAGGAACAGCGGCAGGAAGAGTGACAGCAGGAATCCCGCAATGAAGTTCATCACCACTCCGATCGCAACCGTGATGAGAACGCGGCTATTCCCACCGCCGCGGCTGGATAAGATAAAAATATAACGGATTTTTATCTCACATACGCGTTTTATTGTGCTAAAATTGCATGTCAAATGCGGAGCCACAAGGTTTCCGCAAGTCCAAAGCAAAGAAGGTGGGCGTTATGTCAGATCAAAAGACATACAGGGTATTCGTGCTCAATCCCGGCAGCACGTCAACAAAACTCGAATATTTCGAGAACGAAAAGAGCATCAAGAAGGACAACATTTTCCACGACTCCACTGTCCTACGCAATTTCGATACCATTAACGCCCAGCTATATTATCGAATGGAATATGTCCGCAAGTGGCTCGCCGAGAATAACATCGACCTTACAGGCATAGATGCGATCGTCGGAAGGGGCGGCGCATGCTATCCCGTTCCGAGCGGCACCTACGAAGTCGATGAAAGGCTCTTAAACGATGTCCGTTCTGCAAAAGGCGGCGTTTACCACTCCTCCATGCTCGGCATCCAGATGGCAAAAGAGCTCCACGACGAATTCGGCGGAAGGCTCCTCATGGTCGACCCGATCGTCGTCGACGAACTTCAGGACGTCGCAAGGATCACAGGCGTCAAAGGCCTTTACAGAACATCAGCGACACACGCGCTCAACCTCAAGGCAACCGCCCGCGAGCATGCCAAGAGAACAGGCGTCAAGTATAAGGACATGAACTACATCGTCTGCCACATCGACGGCGGCATCACTGTCACGGCTCATCAGAAGGGCCGCATGATCGACGCTAATGACGGCTCAGGCGGCGACGGTCCGTTCACCCCTACGAGGATGGGAACCATGGCGGTTACTGATGTCATCAAGTTCCTTTTTGACAAGCCCCTAGACGAGGTCAGAAAGCTCTGCCAGTCCACAGGCGGCCTGTCATCCTGGTTCGGCACATCCAATTCAGATACCATCCACGAACTCGTCGAAAAGGGCGACCCCAAGGCAACACTCATCTGGAACGCCCTGATCTACCAGATTACAAAGCTCATCGGTTCAATGGCATGCGTACTTCACGGCCAGGTCGACGCGATCATCCTCACCGGCGGACTGATGCGTTTCGACGACGTCCTTGAAGGCATCAAGGAAGCATGTTCATGGATCGCACCCGTCTTCTCCTACCCCGGAGAGCTCGAGCACGAGGCAATGAGAGACGGCGCACTCCGCGTCTTAAGAGGCGAAGAGGAAGCATTGATATATCCCGGAAAGCCTGTTTTCTCAGGCTTCGACTTTGATAAATAAGGAGGCACTTATGGGTTTCATCGACACGATCAAAGCAAAGGCAAAAGCAGATCTCAAGACTATCGTCCTCCCCGAATCCGAGGATGACAGAACTCTCAAAGCTGCTGAAACAGTAGTAAAAGAAGGCTTTGCGCTCCCGATCATCATCGGCGCCGAAGCAGACGTAAAGGCCTCCGCTGAGCGCCTCGGCGTCTCACTTGAAGGCGTTAAGATCTTGGACAACACCAAGTCTGCCGACATCGACCGTTACGCAACACTCCTTGCCGAGATCCGCGCCAAGAAGGGCATGACCTTCGATCAGGCAAAAGAGATCCTCTTATCTGACCGCCTGACATTCGGCATCCTCATGGTAAAAGCCGGCGACGCAGACGGCCTTGTTTCAGGCGCATGCCACACATCAGCAGACATGCTCCGCCCCGCACTTCAGATAATCAAGACGGCACCCGGCAGAAAGGTTGCCTCTATCGCGTTTATCTTCGAGCTCCCCACCACCGAATTCGGTGAAAACGGCATCCTCCTTTGCGCTGACTGCGCTCTCATGCAGGATCCCAACCCCGAGGAACTCGCAGAAATCGGCGCCGAGTCCGCCGCTTCTTTCGAAGCACTCGTCGCACCCGAAGCAAGAGTTGCTTTCCTCTGCCACTCCACCAAGGGCTCAGCAAAGCACCCCTTCGTTGACAAGGTAACTTCGGCAGTTGCGATCGCAAAAGAAAAGTATCCTGACGTTCTCCTCGACGGCGAGCTCCAGCTCGATGCTGCGATCATCCCCGAAGTAGGCGCTTCCAAGGCACCCGGTTCACCCGTCGCAGGCAAGGCAAACGTCCTCATCTTCCCTAACCTCGAGGCAGGCAACATCGGCTACAAGCTGATCCAGCGCATCGGCAAAGCCAACGCCTACAGCTTCCTCCAGGGTCTTGCAGCTCCCGTAAACGATCTGTCCAGAGGCTGCAGCGTCGAAGAGATCGTCGGCGTCATCGCCGTCACCGCAGTTCAGGCGCAGCAGATCAAGAAGGCGTAAAACAAAATCACTTATAATTGCAGGCCGTCTCTCCGGAGGCGGCTTTTTTGCATTTACCTATAAATTTCTCATTTTTTCGGATTTATAGGTAAATTCTCCCTCCAAAACCCGATAATCCGACACCGTTTACCTATAAATCTCAGTTTTTCGCAGATTTATAGGTAAATCAGCCTCAGGTTTACGAAAAAACGGCTGAATTTTACCTATAAAAATGTGTTTTTTTGAAATTTATAGGTAAAATGCTTTGCTAATCAGTGAATCATCCGCCCTTCTCCTAACGCAAAGCATCTCACAACCAACGAAAAAAACGAAAAAACAGGCCGTCTCCCGGGGGCGGCCCATTAAGTTAATAATCACAAAAATTTCTTCTTATAGATGATGCACCTGGAGTAACTCGGCACGTTGTCGTAGATCCACTTTGCGTTCTCGGTCGCAAGTCTTATGCAGCCATGCGAGATCCTTGCTCCGAGCCTGCCGTCCAGGACTTTCTTTCCGTTGTGGCCCTTGTATGTGATGCTGTGTATCCAGAGCTCCTTCTTGAGCCTCGTTGCCCAGTAGACCTGACAATTGTACGAATAGAATCCCTTGCTCTTTACTCCGAGTTCGTGATCGCGGTTCCAGTATGTCTTATAGATGCCGGGGGCACAGAGGTAGAACCTGATCAGCGACCAGTGATTCTTCTTGCCCTTGAATACGCCGAGGAAGCAATACTGGCTGTCGATGAGGACCAGGTATTTTGTCTTGCTGGTGTATTTCTGCGCCTTCTTGATCATGTAGGCTTTGATCTTGGATGCGTCCTTGTAATAAGCGGAGGTCTTGCTGACGACACCGTTGATGTTCGGGATCTTTACGTCGCCTTTTTCGCGCTCGGCAAGAACGATCTGGATGGCATCGACCGCGCGGTCATAATCCTCATTTCCGGTCACGAAACCGTCGCAGCACCATCCGAGCCAGCCGTAGCTGTCCAAGCTGATCCTGTAGAAGATCCTGTATTTGACGAGGAGCTTTTCGGTCAGGTAGATCTTGATCTTCTGAAGGGACTTTTTGCCCTTCTCGCTTCCCGCGATCTCGAAATTGCCTGCCTGGCCGGTCCAGCCGGTGTCTTCAAGATACGCCCTGCAGCAGACCTTTCCCTCGATGTCGCTGTTTATGCCGATCTCGACTGCGCGGATCCCGAGGCCGCTGCCCGGTTTTCCGGCGACCTTGCCTTGTGCGGTATAGTCCTTGTCCCAGCCTTTTTCCGTTAGCACGCGGTAAGAAAGCTCCGCGCCTTCGGGATTGGTGTAAGGGACGGTTGTGGGTGTCTTTTTCTTGGTGTTCTTCTTTTTCGCCTCATCAACAAGTCCGCCGGCTGTGGCTTCTTCATCGAAAAGCCCGTCAGACGCAAGGTCCTCATCAATGACGCTTCCGGAAAAAGAAGCTGCACCGGAATCCATGGGGGCAAGTTCGCACAGCAAAGTAAACGATATAAGCATCGTCAGGATCGCGCAAAATGTACGTCTGAACCTTTTCAAGAACGTTCCCCCTAAAATAAACTGGAAGTAATAATATCACACCCGCGCTATCTTTCCAAAATGTGAGACATTAATAGTATCTTTCGTGGAGTATACTTGTAGCAGTTATTCCAAATTCTCGAAAACCATTCAAGGAGTGATCACCATGAAGAAGGCAACCGCTAAGCTCGTAATGTCAGCTCTTCTCGTTTCCGCTCTCGCCCTGGAAGGCTGCGGAACAGGATACAAAGGAGCAAAGGTCGGAAAAGATGCCGAGGTAAAAGCTGCCACGCTTGCTGACAATGCGCCGAAGATCACCGATGAGAACAACCCGATCGCACCCGGCAAGAAGATCGTGGACATCAATTTCGATGACGGCAGCAACGGAGGATTCGGTACCTTCAAGGAAGGCGGCGAGCTCTACCTTGCGAACAAGGACGGCATGCTCGACATAAAGATTGCAAACGTCGGTTACCTCGATTACTCAAACCAGGCATTCTGGGACGGTTTTGCGCTCGTTGAAGGGTGCGAATACACATACAGTTTCGACATCAAGTCTGACATCGAGCGCCAGGTCGAGTACCGCCTGCAGATCAACGGCGGCGACTATCACGCTTATAAGGGCGCTTACATCAAGGTCGGAACCGAGGTCACAAATTTCAAGGTCGACTTCGTTATGAAAGACAAATCGGACCCGGCTCCGCGTTTAGTATTTAACATGGGATTTATGGATGACATGGACAAAAAGAACAAACCTTCAGAACATCACATCTACATCGACAACATCTGCCTGCAGGTCAAGGACCCGACCAACGCAAAGGCGCCCGAGATCGAGGCTCTCCCCTCTTACCTCAACGTCGCCGTCAACCAGCTCGGATACAGGATCAACGACGAGAAGACAGTTTTCGTAAAGACCGAAAAGGGCAAGGAAGATTTCTACGTGGTCAACGCAGAGACCGGCAAGATCGCATGGCAGGGCAAGCTCTCCGAGGCAGCCGACGATCCGGCTTCGAAGACCAAGGTCGCAAGAGGTGATTTCTCCGGCGTAAACCAGCCCGGCACTTACTACATCTACACAGAAGCAGGCGCATCTTACACCTTTAAGATCGCAGATGACGTTTACGCGGATCTTTACAAGGACGTTGTTCTGATGCTCTACAGGCAGCGCTGCGGAGTTGAGACCGACAAGGCAATTGCGGGTGAGGATTTTGCTCACGGTGTATGTCACGCCGGCGAAGCCAAGATCTTCGGAACAGATAAGAAGAAGGACGTTTCCGGCGGATGGCATGACGCAGGCGACTACGGAAGATATGTGGTTTCAGGTGCCAAGACCGTCGCGGATCTTTTCGCAGCTTATGAAGATTACGGCGTAAAGGCTGATAACCTGGGCCTTCCCGAGAGCGGCAACGGTACGCCCGACATCCTTGACGAGGCGCGTTTCGAGCTCGAGTGGATGCTGAAGATGCAGGACGAGGAGACCGGCGGCGTTTACCACAAGGTCACAGGAATGAAGTTCCCCGACATGGCGGTCGTTCCCGAAAACGAGAAGGAAGAGATGGTCATCGCTCCCGTCTCCACTGCAGCAACGGGCGACTTCGCGGCAGTAATGGCAAGAGCCGCGATCATATACAAGGACACAGATGCTGCCTTCGCGGCAAAGGCATATGAAGCAGCCGTAAAGGCATGGAAATACATCGCCGACAACAATGACACGACGGGCTTCAAGAACCCCGAAGGCATTGTCACCGGCGAATATCCCGATGCAAACACCCTGGACGAGAGATTCTGGGCAGCTTCGGAACTCTACCTTGCAGCCGATGCCGAGGCGGCAGGCGCGAAGAAATCCGACGCTGAAAACTACGCTTCCTTCATCAGGAGCACGATCTCCGACGTAAACCTCAAGTTAGGTCTCGGCTGGACAGACATGGCGATGTATGCAGTCTATGACCTCGCCAAGTCTTCAACCGAGTTTGCCTCAGGCGCAAAGGCGATCCTCCTCGCAGAAGCCGACAAGCTCATCTCCGCGGCAGCACCTGACAGATACTATCAGAGCCTCGGAACGAACTACTACTGGGGCAGCAACATGGGCATCGCTTCCAACGGAGAGCTTCTCTACATGGCGGCAAGAGTTGCCGATGAGAAGGCTGCGCCCAAGTATAAGGCAGCTGCTTCGAAGGAGCTCGACTACCTCCTCGGCGCCAACGCAATGGGCTATTCATTCGTAACGGGCTACGGCATCTTCTGCCCCAAGAACGTCCACCACAGACCTTCGATCGCTGCAGGCGGCAAAGCAATGCCCGGCATGCTCGTAGGCGGCGCGGACAATGCGCTCGAGGACGATTATGCAAAGAAGATGTGCAAGAACGAAGCTCCTTCAATGTGCTATGTGGACAGCGATGCAAGCTACTCCACGAACGAAGTCACGGTCTACTGGAACTCGCCTCTGATCTACATCCTCGCAGCTGAAGGCAACTGATATTAAAGGTGCTTTACTGATATAATGGATTCCATGAAGATCTGGGTAGTTAACGACGACGGCATAGATTCCGAGGGAATAAAGGTACTTGCAAGGCACGCTCTCAAATTCGGTGAGGTCACTGTGATCGCACCCGTCGAGCAGTGCTCCGGCATGTCCCAGCGCCTGACGATAGGCCTTTTCGAGAAGGGCAAGGCCAAGCGGAAGATAAAGAAAATCCCTTTTCCCGTCGAAGGCGTAAAGGAAGCTTATGCGGTTGAAGGCACGCCAACCGACTGCATGATCGTCGCTGCTGAGTACATCCCTGAGAAGCCGGACATCGTCTTTTCGGGCATCAATCACGGTGAGAACGCCGGCATCGACATCCTTTATTCCGGAACGATCGGTGCAGCCATGGAAGCACTTGTCCAGCGCCTGCCCGCGGTCGCTTTCTCGCTCAAATGGGAAGCAACGGGCTTTGAGCTTGTGGAGCAGGAGATCGACGGAATAATGGAAGCGGTTATCAGCAAAAAACTTCCAAGAAACCAGATCTGGAACGTAAACTTCCCCGCACATAAACCGGATGCATTTAAAGGCATTCTCTGGGACCGCGTGCCCAGCCAGAGAAGATACGGCAACTGCCCGCAGGACCCCGAAGACGTTGAGAATTCGGACAGAGTGGCTCTCGACGAAGGTTACATCTCGATCGGCAAAGTCACCAACATGGCTTTGGTCCCGTAAGGAAGTGCAGCAGCCATGAAGGATCGGAAGCTGAAACAGAAAGGTTCTCTTTCAAGAACTGAGCTCATAATCCTGATAGTCTCCGCTGTAGTAACTATCACGGTCGTTTCGACCTGCTCGCCGCTCTTCCCCTTCAATCCCTGGGATGACGCGAACTGCTTTTTCACGCTCGGCAGAGGCATAATCCACGGGAAAGTTCCCTACAGGGACCTCTACGAACAGAAGGGCCCGCTCCTTTATTTCCTGTACGCATTGGCTGCCCTGATCAGCGAAAAGTCATTCACCGGCGCATGGATAATCGAATGCGTCATGGCTTCGCTTTTCGCCATCTTCTCATGGAAAACAGCCAAACTCTTCACCGATCCGCCGCTTTACGCGATAAGCCTCGTGCCGCTTCTTCTCGGGCTGACTTACACCGTAAGGGTCTTTAACTTCGGCGGAAACGCTGAGGAACTGTGCTTCCCGCTTCTTACCATCTCGCTTTACTTCGGACTGAAGGCTATCGCAAAGGGTGACGGCCTTCCCGGGAACGGCGAAGCTTTCATCTGCGGCATCATGGCTGCGGCGCTGTTCTGGATAAAATACACGTTCATGGGATTCATGGCGGGCTTCTGCCTTTATATCCTCGTAATGGCGCTGATGCAGAAGAAATTCGCAAAGCTCTGGTCGCTGGTCTGGAGGTTCATCGCGGGATTCGCCGCGCTTTCCGTGCCGATCCTGATCTATTTCCTCGCAAACGGCGCGCTGAACTCGCTCTGGGAAGCTTATTTCTACAACAACATCTTCCTTTACCATTCAACGATGCCTTTAGGCGGCATCAAAGACCTCCCGGTCATCAGGAACATCTACATCGCGCTGTACTGCACGATCGCGATCTCAAGGAGCTATCCCGAGTTCGGAATAATGTTCCTGCTTTCCGTCGCTTCACTCTTCTCTTTCGGAAAGAAGATCTACAGGAAAGTATGGTTCCTGTATTTCATAACCCTGGCCGCCACTCTTCTGACGGTCTTCACCAAGGCAACTTTCATCTATTACTACGTCTACATAATCGCCTACAGTTTCGGAATCATACTCATCCCTTTCATCAAGGGTCTGGAGTACATTTCGAAAAAGATGAAGGAACGCAGTCAGCTGATAAAGATCGTCGTTGTCAGCTTCATCGCCGTCTGCTTTGCGCTGACACTTCTCCTTGGTAAGAACTCCTATCTTCTCCTGCAGAATAAGGACAAGGTGGCGCAGTTCCGTTATGCCGAAACGATCAATCAGACTCCTGATGCGAAAATCCTGACCTACGACGTAATGGATTCGGGATTCTATACCGCTGCGGGACTCCTCCCCTCCAACAGGTTCTTCTGTTTCCTCAACATCGAATCCAACTATCCCGCGATTCTCGAAGAGCAGCACAGGCTGATAAAAGAGGGATATTTCGACTACATCATAACGTCCTATTTCTGCGAGGAAAAATGGGATAATTACGAGCTCGTCCGCGAAGAGACCGACGAATACGTCGACTACACAGGAGTCAAAGCCCTCAACGGTTTCAGACTCTACAAGAGGAAATAACTTACTGCATGTACTTTTCGCCTTCGAGCTGTGCCTCTTTGACTCTCTTGGTCAGAGGATTTTCGAAGTCGAAAAGCCAGCCCGGATCGACGTCATTTTCCCAGCGGTAAAGGCCGGTCTTAAGAGATCCGTCCTTTGCGGAAATGCGTACCCACCCGATGGTGTTGAGTCTCGTTCCCGCGGGAACGCGCTGCAGGAGCTTGCCGTCTCCGCTCATTATCTCAGCCGTGGCCGTGTCATGGCTGAAGCCGTCAAGATAAACATCGTAGCCTTTGAGGCGTGATGTGATGGTGTCATAAGTCCAGGGAGCCGCAGTCGGGTCGTTTCCGATATGGCCCATCAGGACGACATAGTTCGCGCCCTGTGCTTTTGCGGCATCGATCGCTTCCTGAGCCGCCTTAACGATGGCATCGCCGTTCTCATCGCCCATGAATCCGTAGATGTAATTTCCGTCTTTGTCCTGGAATGCTTCCGCAGGACCGAGCGTCAGGGCCTTGGGAGTCGTAATGCCTACAAAAGCGATCTTCTTTCCGCAGACTTCCCTGATCGTATAGGGCTTTAAGACATGCTTGCCGTTCTTTACGAAGTTGCAGCTGATATATTCGAAATTGGCCTTTCTGACTATCTCATAGAAGCGCTCCATTCCGTAATGGAACTCGTGCTCGCCCGGGATCGCGACATCGTAGCCCAGGTCGTTCATGATGTTGATCATGACTTCGCCTCTGGAGTTAAATGCCATAGGCGTACCCTGAATAGCGTCTCCATCATCAACGAGAAGGACCGTGTCGCCCTTAAGTTCAAGCTGATATCTGACCTCATAAACGCCGCCGAAAGAAAAACCTCTGTCAAAGCTGCCGTGGATGTCGCCGGTCATGAGGATGACTATGTCTCCGTTGGGCTCTACATCGGGCCTTGCATGAAGTGAGGGCGTATTGGAAGGAACCAGCGGAGCATCCATAATGGAAGTCTCCGAGGTGGTGGCAGTCGTAACGATGGAAGGAACCGAGGGCTCCTGTCCGCGCGAGCAAGCACCGATAAGGAGCGTACAGGCGAGTATTAATGCTGAAAGCGCTTTCTTTTTAATAAACTTGATCCAACTTTCTATATGATTTCTGCTCTCGGCGTCATTTTGACTGTCCTATTATACATTATCCGAAAAACCGAATTTAATAAAATTTTAAGGTTTTTTCCACTTTTGATTTAATGTTTTGTCCGTTAGTATGATATCGCAAGGGGGACCTAAGGTATGTACAACATTCTGATCTGCGACGATGAACAGGATATCATCAACGCTCTTAAGATCTATCTTTCAAATCCGGAATACAGTTTTCTCGAAGCAACGAACGGCCGCGCTGCCGTGGAAGCTGTTGAATCAAACGACGTTCACCTCATCCTGATGGACATCATGATGCCCGGAATGGACGGAATCTCCGCGATGGTGAAGATCCGCGAGATCTCCAACGTCCCGGTCATCCTCCTGACAGCGAAAAGCGAAGACGCCGACAAGATAATGGGTCTTAACTCAGGCGCAGACGATTACGTCACAAAACCTTTCAACCCCAACGAAGTAGTAGCCCGTGTGCGTTCTCAGCTGAGGCGCTACACCCAGCTCGGTTCAGGCACACCGGTCAGCCAAGTGATCACGATCGGCGGTCTCGAACTCAACGATACGGAAAAGACCGTCAGACTTGACGGCGATGACCTGGCCTTAAGGCCAAAGGAATACGACATCTTAAAGCTTCTGATGGGGAATCCGGGTAAAGTTTTCTCGACCAAGGAAATCTACAGACTCGTTTGGAAGGATTCCCCCGCCGGAAGCAGCGAGAACACCGTTGCCGTACACATCAGACACCTCAGGGAAAAGATCGAGATCAACCCCAACGAGCCCCGCTACCTGAAGGTCATTTGGGGCCAGGGCTACAAGATTGAAAAGGACAAATGAAATGGAAGAAAATAACAAACTCATTCCTACAGAGAACATCGAAACTGCAGAAGACACGGCATCACCCGTGTCACATCCCATAAAGAAGCTCCCGCTGACGCACAGCCTCCCGGCCAAGGTCGCGGCCTTCATCCTGACGATAATTGCCGCTGCCGTTGCATGCGTGTCCATCGCGGTCTGTGCAATGCTGGTCACTTCGAACCATCAGGTCTACACTGTCCCGAAGGACGAAATGAAAAGAATGATGTACGAGAACGAGGCCTGCAACAACGCCAGAAACGTCTTATCACTCTTTCGCGATACCGATATCGACAGCCCGACAGAAAGCGCTTATGCATTTGTCGACATGAGGAACGTTGCCTCCATGACAATCGAGTTCTCATCTGACCTGTCATTCAAGAACTGGTCTTTTACATCATCAGTCAAGGAACCCGGCGACATGAAGTTCACCTTCATGTTCTACGATTTCGGAGACGGCTTCGTAGAGAGATCCTCTTCAGTTGTCCTGGGCGCGAAAAGCTCTGCAAAAGTGACCGTGGTCCTTGCAAAGAACTTTACCTCATCAGACAGGTATTCGATGGATTCAATGATCCTCGACGTGTTGTACGCTCTGCGCTACGTGATCTTCGTCATCGCCGTGATCACCGTTATCATGGCGATCGCAGGCTTTATCTTTCTCATGTGCGCATCCGGCAGACACCAGACCTCCGACAAGCCCGAGGCAAGCTTCGGCACGAAGATCCCATTCGACCTTCTTGCAGCAGGAACACTCCTGTTCTTCGGATTCTTCCCTGCGGTGATACTCAGTAACATCGAGCGCGACTCATTCGAGATCATCGTCGTCGGCATCTTCATGACCGCATTGCTGGCAGCAGGCCTCGGCCTCTGCATGAGCTTCGCCACAAGGGTCAAGCTGGGCGGCTGGTGGAAGAACACCGTCATCTACATGATCGTCCACGGCATCTGGAAGGGCATCAAAGGCCTTTTCAAGCTGTTTTTCAAGATGCCTCTCGTCTGGAAGACTTCGCTCATCGCAGCCTTCATTTTCCTGCTTGATCTTATTTTCGTTGGCTTTGCCGATGATCCCGAAAAGGTCATCTACATCTTCATCCGCTCCGTCCTTCTTTTCCCTGCCCTCATCTACCTTGCCCTGATGCTCAGAAAACTCCTTAACGGCAGCAAGGCCATGGCGGAGGGCAACATCGACAAGCAGGTCAGCACAAAGGGCATGTTCGGCGATTTCAAACAGGCCGCCAATAACCTCAACAGCATCGGCAAGGGCATGTCCCTCGCAGTCGAGGAGCGCACCAAGAGCGAACGCATGAAGACCGAGCTCATCACGAACGTTTCGCACGACATCAAGACGCCTCTGACGTCCATCATCAACTACTCCGACCTGATCTCCAAGGAGCCCGCCGGCAGCGAAAAGATCGCCGAATACGCCGAGGTCCTCCACCGCCAGAGCGAAAAGCTCAAGCGCCTCATCGACGACCTCGTCGAGACCTCCAAGGCCACCACCGGCAACCTCGAAGTGATCCTTGCTCCCTGCTCCGTCAACGAGCTCCTGAGCCAGGCTGAAGGCGAGTACGAACAGAAGATGGAATCAGCCGGACTCACCCTCGTATCCGTCATCCCCGAAAAGAGCATCTCGATCATGGCAGACGGCCGCCGTTTGTGGAGGGTTTTCGATAACCTGTTAAACAATGCCTGCAAGTATGCGCTCTCCGGAACACGTGTCTACATGTCACTCGAGGAGCGGGGCAGCGACGCAGTCATCACATTCAAGAACACTTCCCGCGAAGCCCTGAACATCTCGGCCGACGAGCTCATGGAAAGGTTCGTCAGAGGCGACAAGTCCAGAAACAGCGGCACGGAAGGCAACGGCCTTGGCCTTGCGATCGCCAGGAGCCTCACCGAACTTCAGAACGGCAAGCTCGAACTCTTTATCGACGGCGACCTTTTCAAGGCCGAGATCAGATTTCCTCTAATCTGACTCAAATTTCCGCAAATTTAAATGATATAATGGCAGCGGTCCTCCACGGGCCGTTGTTCTATTTGGAAAAAAGCATTCACTAAGGAGTCATCTATGTCACAGTTACTCAGAATCAAGTGTCCCTCATGCGGCCAGGTCGTTGACATTCAGGCGAGCGGCGCTCCCTGCACAAAGTGCAAAACACCCCTCATCCTTCCCGAGGAAGGCGTTCTCCAGCTCTACCGTATGGGCAATCCCCTCGGCATGGCAGTAGGTTTCGGCGTATATCTCAACGACATCCCCATGGGCCACCTCGCTAACGCAGAGTCCATCAGGATCCCCGTAGGCTACGGCCATTACAAGGTCACATTCTCCCAGGGCATGAGCAGAAAGTGCCAGGCTGCAGAAGTCGACATCACACCTGAGAACAGGTTCGCTTACGTTAAGGTCCACATCAAGCCGGGCTTCTTCACCAACACACTCGTTGCCGAGCAGACAACCGCTGACCAGATGCCCCCGCTCTAAAGAGCATTCAGACCAAAGATCAAAGAGCTGCTGTGGCAGCTCTTTTTTTGTTTCTTTTCGGGAAAACGAACACTTTGAATGCCATCTGTCGCTTAATCGACAGATTGGCCTCAGATTATCTATGTTATTTGGTTTGGCGTGATGCAATACTGGCGTTATCTGAAAAAACAACAAACTGCTGACGGCTTTTCGCCGTAACATGCAGTCCAGGAGGGGAAAATGAAAAAGGGACTCATAAAGACCACATCATTAACGCTTGCTCTCGGAATGAGCATTGCGTGCTTTGCTTCGTGCGCCAAGACAGAAGGCAACGCCATACCTGCTCCTTCGACTGAAGCAACCGCAGCATCTTCAGCTGTTCCATCTGAAACATCTTCCGCTGACAGCCGGTCTGAAACAAAGGTTACCTATACAATTGACAACATCCGCGGGTTCATAGTCGGCGTTGACGATCCCGTCGAACTTCCTGACGGCTCAAAGAAAGTCATGGTGAACTTTGACAACGCGGCAACAACTCCGGCTCTTAAACCCGTAATGGAAGAGGTTGACTCAAAACTCAAGACATACGGTTCGATCGGAAGAGGCTTTTCTGCGAAGTCAAACATTTCCACGGAGATATATGAGAATACAAGAGACAAAGTCTTAAGCTTCGTAAACTGCTCGTACCCTGAATACACTTGCGTATATGTAAACAGCACGACTGACGGCCTCAACAAGCTCGCTTCAGCACTCATTACGAGCAAGAACGACATCGTCCTCGCAACCCGCATGGAGCATCACTCGAACGATCTTTCCTGGCGAAACCGCTGCAAGGTCATCTACGCCGATGTTGATGATCAGGGACGCATCAAGTATGACGAGATCGAAAAGCTGCTCAAGAAGAACAAGGTCAAGTACGTAACCGTCACGGCCGCTTCCAACGTAACCGGCTATGTTACAGACGTTCACCGCATCGCAAAGATGGCTCACAAGCACGGGGCAAAGATAATCGTTGACGGCGCCCAGATCGTAGCACACAAGTCTTTCTCGATGACCGGAAACACGCCCGACGAAAACATCGATTTCTTCGTTTTCTCCGCTCACAAGATGTATTCACCTTACGGCGGCGGCGCGATAGTCGGCCTTACGGATGAGCTTGGCAAGCATATGCCGAAATTCTACGGCGGCGGAATAGTCGACATCGTAACCGATAACACGGTAACTTATACGGACGCACCTCATCTTTATGAGGCAGGTTCCCCGAATTACCCCGGCGTTGTAGGCCTCGGAAAGTCGATCGACGTTCTCAACGAAGTCGGTTTCGAAAGCATCTCCGCTCACGAGCAGAAACTCATGAAGAAGATGATCGACGGCCTCAAGCAGCGCAAAAACGTTGTCATTTACGGCGATATCGATGACATCAGCGACAGAGTCGGTGTCATTACATTCAAATTTACCGATATCAATTCAGCTCTCCTTGCAACCAAACTTGCAAACGCCGGAGCAGGCACACGCAGAGGCGCTTTCTGTGCACATCCTTACGTTTGGAGGCTCATGGGCGTTTCCAATGAGCAGGCCAGGATATATGAGGGCTGCGACAGTGCCAAGACCCCCGGCATGATCCGCGTAAGCTTCGGCATCTACAACACCGAGGAGGAAGTTGATGAATTCCTGAGACTTCTTGATCAGACCTTGGAGAACTACAGAAACACCAACCATGAAGGAACCGACGAAGAAGATTTCGATCCTGCGTTCTGACGCTTTTCTGCTTGCGCCCGCCCCGCTCCGCTTACCCGCGGGGCGGTTTTTTATGGTCAGTTTTCACTGTGACTTATAAAAAACTGCCCGAAAAAATCCAAAAAATTATAAGAATCGGCCATTTCTTATAATTTTTGCCTCGAAAAAACGTAAAATTTTATAAGTCCCCGGCAACTGTGGGGCATCATGGGCCATGCATCCCATCTGCAAATTAATAAGGCGCCCCGGCCATAAACCGAAGCGCCGCATTGAAAAGTTATAGGGGAAGGTTAAAAGCTTATATCTTGTTGATGCTTACATCGCCTGAAGATACCCTGATCGTCATCTCATTAGAGCCGTTTCCGTTAACGTAATCCTTGCCGTTCTTGGAAAAAGGCAGTTCGTAATTGAGCTCGCCGCTCGAAATGCGCGGATGAACGGTAAGGTCGGAATCCTCGGGGACGTAGATCTTTACGTATCCGGAGCTTGAGTGGATGTCTGAAGTCTTGGGAGCCTTGCCGAGCCTGAATTCATTGTGTCCGCTGGAGGCAGAAGACTTAAGGTCAGTGATCTCTTCGGCTTCAACGGAGATGTTGCCTGAACTTGCGTGAACGTCAACGGAAGCAGCCTTGCCGAGCAGAGCATCGATCGAACCTGAAGATGAGTTGATCTTTACTGAATCAATGCTGCCCTTCTGTCTTACAGCTACACCGCCTGAAGATGAACTGATGTCGATGGACTTGCCGTCGCCTTCCTGAGCGAAATCGATCTTGCCGGAAGACGCCTTGACCTCAGCTTCAGAGGCTGTGCATGAGAAGCCGACGTTGCCTGAAGAAGACCTTGCGATGAGCTTGTCCGTCTTGAATCCGGAGAAGTCCATGTTGCCTGATGAGACCTTAACGGTGAGGTTTTCGAGGGCCTGTGATCCGGGGACGGTGATCTCAAGGTCCTTTTCGATCTTGAAGAAAGAGATCTTGTTTGTTGAGGCGCAGAACCTTACATAGAGTGTGCTTCCGTCGACCCAGGTGTGAACCTTATGTTCCTCTGAAAGTGTTGTATTTGCAGTCTCCTTGATAGTGACCTTGTCGGAATCGGTTCCCCTGAACTTAACGTCACCTGAAACATAGTCGATGTTGATCGTCGTGATCTTGTCCGTTATCTCGCGGTCGCCTGCAGTGTACTTGTCTGCGTTGTCGTAATTGTATACGAAGAAGGTGAAGATCCCGCCCGAGCATCCGGTAAGACAAAGTGCAGATGTTGTGAGAAGTCCGAAAACAGCCTTAAGTAAATTATTTCTTTTCATTCTTTTTTCCTCCCTTAAATAAAGCGATTAAAGCTCCGATGCCTGCAAGAAGCAGTCCGACAGATCCTAAGAGCACGATCGGCAGCCACGGATCTGAGTAATAAGTAACGCCTGTGATGCTTGTGGTTCTTTCCGCCATTGATGCTGCGTGTGCCAGGATCCCGTTAAGTACGCAGGCAGATGTTATCGATAATCCGACCTTAACGAGTGCGTTTGCACGAAGGTATCTGCAGATCGCAAATACTGCCCAGCAAAGTCCCACGAGCGGAAGCGAGATCGCAGATGCGAGCGGGAAAAACTGAGCGGGGCCTGCGAAGATTCCGATGCAGATCATCATGAGGATAAACGTAACCGTGTAAGCTCCCATGATGGCGAGGCCCTTGTGTTTTCCGAGGTGCTCCCTGACGGGTCTTCTGAAGGCTATGAACGGCGCGAAAAGCATCGTCAGCCCGAAGAGCGAAGCAGATGCGGCTACGAAGAACCAGTTGCCGCCTGAATAGATGCAGCAGACTGCGAGGAGCAGCATCACGCTTGCCGTAAATGCCGTCATCGTCGTAAACATCCTGTTCTTGGACGCCACGAGCGGCACAACGATCAGCGAAGCTGCCACGAGCATTGCCGCGAGCACGATGAAGAACCATGTGAGTCCTGCGCCTGTCGCTAAGTTGACTATGAGACATACCAGGATCGGCACCGAAAAGATCAGTCCGATTATGCTTCCTGCAAATGCGCTCTTTCTCTTGAAGAATTTCGCCTGGGAATCAATAACTTCGTTTTTCTCTTTAACGATCTCCTCATCTATCGAGACGTCGCTCATGTCACCATACAGTTTCTTGCATGAAGGACATTCGGCGAGGTGCTCTTCGACTATCTTTTTCGAAGATTCGCTGCATATGTCGTCTTTATATAACGGAAGAAGATCTGAGATCATATCGCAATCAAATTTCATATTCGTCCATCCTTTCCTTGATCTTTACTCTGGCTCTGTGATACGTTACCCGGGCCCAGGTCTCGGTCTTTCCGAAGATAGAACCGATCTCCGCGAATGACAGCTCGCCGAAGACCCTCAGCTGGAACACTTCCTTATACGGTTCCTCCATTTGGTGGAGTATGCTGTGGATCCTGATGGATGTCTGCCTGTCCGAAAGCTTTTCCTCGATCGCTCTGTTCGTATCGGGGATCTCTTCGCTCAGTTCGTCATCCTGTCTCGCATAACGGCGCTTCTCATCAATGAAGATGTTTTTCGCGATAGCGCACAGCCACGTGTAACTGTCGCTGTCTCCCCTGAAGCTCTTCTCAGTTGATATCGCCCTGAAAAAAGTCTCCTGGGTTATCTCTTCGGCGTCGCCTCGATCCTTGGCGAGGGTCATCACGTAGGAGAAAACCTTCATGTAAAAGGCTTCATATAGCTTTTCAGCGGTTTTCTTATCCACGTATCAAACAACCTTTCTCTTGTGATCTCACCTGTTAGACGGAGATATATGAGATTCGTTACAAGAAAATTCGAATTTTATCGAAAATTTTTTCGAAAAGGGCGCGGGAATGTCTGAAACGCCCCATTTCACTTTATTTTAGCGTACTAAATTATATTCCTTTATATAGCCATTACAATTAATACTGCCTTCCGGAAGTAATTGTAACATTGTTAAATTCATCTGATTCACAGTATTAAGTCAGCCTGCTTCGGTCAGATCAAGTCTGTCCGGCATCCTTTCAAGCCTTCAAGAACCTGTCCAGGTCTTCCGAATACATCTGATAGATACCGTAGATAAGCTGCTGTCTGGCCACGCGAACCTGGTAATCGTAGAGGTCTTTGAGGAGGATCGGCGTCGCAAAGGCGATCTTTGCAGCATTTGCGATGTTCATCTTGAACCTCGCGTTGCCCTTGTCGAGTTTGTCAAAGTCGATCGTTTCTATCTCTTTGAGGAAAGCCTCGTAATCGGCCTTTTTATCGAGTTTCTTGGTATCGCAGGCGATGTATGCGTCAGTGCCGCCCCAGCCGTAGGAGACGCCGTGCTTTTCGAAACGCTTGACCGATGACTTGCGGCAGTTCTCCGAGCTCTTCAAAGATCCGATGAAGATCTTCTTCTGGCCGGCAACGCGCCCTGCCAAAACCTTCTGGTAGAACTTCTCGTCCGCGATGATCACATAGACCGAGCCGTCTTTCGTGCCCACGACTCCGTCCTCGGTATCGTCATTTCGGTCGATGAGCTGCGCCATAGCCTGCGCGAGCATCTCGTCCTTTGCGACTATTACGAGCGAACTGTCGTAACTTTCAGGCTTGACCAACAGGCTCTCCGCGTACTGCGAGAGCTCGACCGCGTTCTGCATCGTCTTGGCGCCTGCGATCCCCGTGACCGTGTGGGCGAGGTGGATCGGGTCTGCCAGCGAAAGGATGCTGATGAGCTTTCCGTAGGATTCCTCGGGGACATCTGCAAGTAGGGTCTTTCCTATCAGAGCGACGGGGAAGATCGCTCCGACTACGCCTAAGATCGTATCAACGCTCTTTTTGGCGAGATCCGGGCGGTTTGCAAGCATTTCCGCGGTATCTATCATCTTGAGGACGTCGCCTGCCGTATTCCAGCCGTTGGCGACTTTATCGTCGACACCTAGTTTTTCCTTGAGTTCTTCCCTTGCTTCTTTGTCGAGCTTGGCACTGCCGATCTGCTCCTGCATCGCGCCGACCAGTTCATTAAGCGTACCCTTAGGCAGCTTATCGAGAACCTCTGCGCTCATTGCGATAGTCTTGTTTGCCATCTTGGGTCACCCTCCTTAAGATCGCAGTTTATGTTATCTTCTGTGCCTCTTTTCCTCGTAGAGCGCTTCATCGGCTTTGGTCAGGGCGTTCTGGAAAGCAAAGATGTCTCCGCTGTAGCTGGAATAGCCGATGCTCGCAGTGAGGTCGTATTTCGCACCCGATTC
Source organism: Clostridiales bacterium (assembly GCA_017478485.1). GTDB lineage: Bacteria > Bacillota > Clostridia > Saccharofermentanales > Saccharofermentanaceae > Saccharofermentans. The sequence goes on from JAFVDI010000013.1 coordinate 44,645, forward strand.
CCTGTTCAGCCTGATCATCTCGTCCTTGATGCCGGTGCACAGTGCCTGTACCTTGCTTTCTTCAGTCGTCTTCGTGACTATGATGAATTCGTCACCGCCGTAGCGCGCGATGAAGGTCTTCAGATCGCTTGCGGCACATGCATTCCTTAAAGCGTCAGCGGCGCGCCTGAGCGCATAGTCGCCCTCGACGTGGCCGTACTGGTCATTGATCTCCTTGAACTTGTTGAGGTCGATCATGAGAATGTAGTGGACAGCCTTATCGCCGCCCGTTTTGTTTGATTCACTGACGATATACTTTTTGAGCTGATTCCTGTTGTTCAGACGGGTCAGGTCATCGATCGAGACCTGGTCATGGAGCGCAACAAGATAGACGTAAAGGATCATCAGGGTGCTCGCAAAGCAGAATACCGGAGCCTTGAACCAGAGATGCTGGACGATGCCGAAGAGCAAGATGATCATCGGATAAACGGCGCATGTCAGGTACTGTGCCCTGACAGTGTAGTTTTCGCGCCTGAAAGCCCTGATGATCGTTCTGACACAGCTTAAAAAGATGTACATGACCGGAACGCTCAGGAAGAAAAGGTTATACAGCGGACGGATATTATATTCCCCGTCCATGACGATATTCGGGAAGAATGCGAACAATACCACGTTCAGGATGGTGCACACCATCGCCGGGAGCAGAGTATAGATGCGCTGTCTGGTCCTTGTGATATACTTTTCGCCCTGTGACAGCTCAACATAGATGAACCAGAATCCCGTGATCAGGCTGAGAACTATTGCGTTCGTTATGTTGAAGGCCGATACCAGGAAACGCGTGCGCGGAATGATCCCGTTCAGGACCTGGACCCAACCTATGTCGCTTAAAAAATAGATAATGTTGCTGAAACAGATGTTGAGGAAAACGAGCTGCTTTGCCTGTCTGCCGGCAACGGACAGCTCTTTAAGGATCATCATCAAAAAGATAATGATGCAGATAATGTTCGACTCTATGTAGAAAAAAGTATAATCGATTACCATATTGCGATTATAACACCTTAAACATGGGCTAACCCGGAATTTAAAAAGATAAAATATATTATTAACGAAGGTGCAACATTTCATCATCAAATACTGTATATTGTTTGTGAACATATCAGGAGGGAACCGGGATGAAAAACCGCATAACAGCCGTAATACTCATTATCTGCTGCCTGTTTTCCCTATGTTCATGCGATTCTGAGCCTGTCATCGAAAAGGAAAACTCCACATATCAGATCACCCGTTACGTCCTGGAGCTTACCGGCATCGACTTCACGCCTTATCTGGCTGATGCCGAGATGGAGATCGAAAAGAAGAACAGGGAAGAATTCGCATACATAAAGCTCCATCTGTACTTCAAAAAAGCCGCGGACGTGGACCTTGTCCTCAAAGAGGAAACGAATGTTGACGACGCCCCCTATGTAAGGATCCCGCCTTTCAAGGGCCACCGTTTCGCCAAGGAACTGGTGTCAATGAAATTCACCGGCCACTATATAACGGTCAAGACCGGCGGACTCACAGAATCAAGACACATCGACATCTACACCTGCAATGAAGGCCAGGGCGACGGCAGGGAATATTACGTTTATATCTTCGGCTGAGCGAAAAGCAAAGCCGCCGTTTCTTCGCAGCTCTTCACCGCTTCTTCTTTTACCATCGTGGGAACAACAAGAGGGACTATCCTCTCAAACCCGGCCTTGAGGCATTCCTCATACCCGTCACCTAATATGCCCGTGATCCCGTACACGGGCTTATTGTATTTCTGCGCGAGTTTCAGGACCTTGTAAGGCCCTTTGCCGCTGACGGTCTGACTGTCCATCCTGCCCTCGCCCGTCACAACAATGTCGCAGTTCCTGATGAGCTCCTCCGCGCCCGTTATCCTCAAAACGATGTCAGCACCTGACTCTACAGTTGCCCCGAGAAAGTTCTTCAGCGCAAAGCTCATTCCGCCCGCAGCGCCCGTGCCCGGCTCATAAGGATCAAAGCCTGCAATTTCTGCAAAGTTCTTAAGCCACCCGTCCATCTCCGCGCAAGCCTTAATTGAAGCACCCTTCTGCGGAGCATATACAAAACTCGCGCCGTCAGGTCCGCACAAAGGATTCGTAACGTCGCTTGCTACGGTAATCTTTACGTCCCTGCAAACAAGGCCCGCAAGATCAACGGAAACAATATCTTTCAGACCGCTGCATCCGCGGCGTGTCTCATTTCCGACCTTATCAAGAAACCTGGCTCCCAGAGCCTGCAGCATTCCGGCTCCGCCGTCATTTGTGGCGCTCCCTCCGATGCAGACAACAAGCGACTTTGCGCCGTTTTCCAAAGCGTCTTTCATGATCTCGCCGACGCCGTATGTCGTTGCATTTAAGGGATCTCTTTCATCTTCTTTAAGGAGCGTGAGGCCCGCGGCCTTTGCCATTTCGATATATGCTGTGCCTGAACCCGGAACAAAAACATAAGAGGCTTCAACGGGACTCCCCAAAGGCCCCATAACTGTAACAGTCCGCGTGACCCCGCCGGTAAAAGGCAAGACAGCATCAATGGTCCCCTCGCCGCCGTCAGCCAGCGGAAGGACAGTTGCCTCAGCAGTAGGGCATACAGACAAGATACCGTTCTTCACGGCATTTCCCGCCTCAAGAGAAGTAAGGCTCCCCTTGAATGAATCCATTGCGATGACGAATCTCATTCAGCCTCCATACGGCAGTTATCTTTCGTGGCCCGGTCACCGGAAGTGGCCGGAAGACCTTATTGCTTCCACTACCTTAACATCTGCGGGCAGCCATGCGACCGAATCGAGTTCATCAGCGGAAAGCCATTTCGCGGCTTCGTGCTCGACGAGCTTCAGGTGCGAGCCTTCCTTCAGTTCTGCCCAAAAACACTGCATTGAAAGATGGAATTCCGGATAGTCCGTTTCGACCGTGATCAGGTGAGAGCCGACTGTTATCTCGGCATCGAGCTCTTCCCTGATCTCACGTGCAAGCGCTTCTTCGGCCGTTTCGCCGTTTTCGATCTTCCCGCCGGGGAACTCCCAGCCGTCCTTAAAATCTCCGTAACCGCGCTGAGTTGCGAAGATCCTGTTTTCTTCTGTGATTATCGCGGCAACTACATTTACAGTCTTCATTCTTTCACCGGGATAACGGTCATTTCGCTGCGGCAAAACCCTTATCGATAACGTTTGCGATCTTGGCCTTGCCGTAAGACCATGAGGACTTCGAACCAATGTAGCAATGAACAACGCCTTTGCCTGAAGATAAAATATCCTTCGCATCGATCACGATATGGAAGTTGTCGCCGTCATTTTCGGCAGCGTAATAGAAAGCCATCCTGCCCGATTCAAGTTTTATCTCGGTGATGCTGCCGCCGGAAACGGCATTCTTTGCTTCTTCGTAGGAATCAACGGACACGTCCTGTACGGTCATGTGTACAAAGCCCTTCGTGGCATCCGTTCCGATGACGTAGAACGTTCCGCCCTCGCCGATATAAGACAGCATGTCGCTGTCGTACTTGTACCAGACCGCTTCGCCCGACTCGGAAGTAAGCTTCATCTCCACATAGGTGTCTTCATAAACAGGTTTTTTCGCAAATTTCGTGGTCTCGGTGCTTATCTGCCTGAATCTTTCCTGTGTGGGATAGTACTGGGCCTGCTTATTACCGCATGCCGATACACAGATCAGCATGCCTGCAAGTAATAAAGCTGCGGTCATCTTCTTATTCATGTAATCAATTATATTAAATATTCTTGATTTGCAGAAATGCTTATTTTTTGCCGAGGAGAAGATCGAGGATGCCCAGTGACTTGAGCAGCAGGAACAACAGAAGGATAGGCGCGATAAACCTTACCATGACCTTGTAAAGGCCCTTTCTTCCGAAGGATTCCCCGTTTCTCGTCGCTTCCGAGATGATCATGTCAGGCTTTGCGAACCAGCCGATCATGACGCAGGTTCCGATAGCCAGGATGGGCATCAGGATGTTGTTGCTCGCGTAGTCCATGATGTCCAGGATCTGCGCCTCCGCGCCGTTCGGCAGCGGCACTTTGAAGAAGAACACGTTGTATCCGAGGCATACGATGACACCCAGTACCAGTGCTGCGGCGGATTCGATCAAGACTGCCTTGACGCGCGAGATCCCGAACTTGTCCATAAGTCCCGCGACGACCGCCTCAAGTATCGAAACGGAGCTCGTCAGTGCCGCGAAAAGCACGATCGCGAAAAATACCGTTCCAACTACGTAACCGACTTTTCCCATCGCCAGGAACGTCTTGGGGAGCGCCTCGAAGATAAGGCCGGGGCCGGATGCGCTCATGCCCTCTTTACCTGCGAAAACGAATACCGTCGGGATTACCATTACCGCTGCAAGGAATGCGACCGCGGTGTCGAAGATCTCGATCCTGTTAACGCTCTTTACGATATTGTCCTCATCCTTGATGTAGGAACCGTATGTGACCATGATGCCCATTGCGACTGAAACGCTGTAGAAGAGCTGGCCCATAGCATCCATTACGATGGTAACGCCGTCATTGAATGTAAGCTCTTTGAAGCTCGGTATGAAAAGGATCTTGAGTCCCTGAAGTCCGGTCCTTCCGTCCTCCGACTGTATAGTCAGCGCAAATACCGAGATCCCGATTACGAGGATAAGAAGGATAGGCATGAGTACCTTGCTCATGCGCTCGATCCCTCCGTTGACGCCGCGCAGGACGACGATCATGGTCGCGCCGAGGAATAATGCGGTCATCAGTATCGGCTGCGGAATGGATGTGATGAACTGTCCGAAGAAGCCGTCTGTTGCGGCATCGTTTCCGAGTCCCGTGATGTAAACGGTGAAGTACTTTAAGACCCATCCGCCGATGACGCAGTAGTAAGGCAGTATTATGAACGGAACGACTGTCGCAAGAGTTCCGAGCCACTTGAACTTTTTGCTTATCTCCGCGTATGCGGTGAGCGCGCTCTGCTTTGTCTTACGGCCGATAACGACCTCTGAGACGAGGAGCGTGAAGCCGAATGTCAGCGTGAGTATGAAATAGATCAGGAGGAATATTCCGCCTCCGTCCTTAGCCGCAAGATAAGGAAATCTCCAGATGTTTCCAAGACCTACGGCGCTTCCCGCCGCGGCCAGTATGAACCCCAGTGTGCCTGTGAAAGTATCTCTCTTTTTGCTCATGTTCCGTATCCTTCGACGAGGGCTTTCAGGACTTCGTAGCGTTCCTTCTTCTCAGCCTTCGCGAAATGTATCCCCCTCTTTTGTGGATATTTGTCATCGTAAACCAGGGTCTTCGCCTCTTCCCCGAACTGCTCGGACGTCAGGTCGAACCTCGCGTTCCCTATGACGTTATAGCAGTGAAAAGTGCCGCCTTCCCTGGGTATGCCGTATACCTCGCCCCCGAAAAGATCCTGCACTAGAAAAGCCGTGATGGAACACTGGCCGCATGTCTTGTTTTCCAAAGACCAGAGGTGCCTGAGCCTCGGAGCGCATGTCTCCACGCGCCAGAGCCCGTCAGAAAGCGCATCGTAAAGATCCGCGGCAGACTTAAGCCACGCAGGCGCGCCCTCCAGAGGCTTCACTGATGAGGCTGCCTCCCAGCCGTAAAACTTATATTCCTTCACTTCAAGAAAACCCCGCAAATTGATCCCGCCGTCAGACGGGCACATTGATTATATCACGCACATAACTACATGAGTGAACAGTATTTCCGAGCGTATTCCGCACAAGTGAGCACAGCGAACGCGGAGGACTTAGCGAGGAGATGCTGTTCACTCACTCAAACATCTTGCGGTCGCTGCCCTGCTTTTCGAAATCGGTTCCGCCTTCGATCTCTTCTTCCTCAGCCTCGGGCTTCGCGGTAATGAAATCGAACCTGTTCTTTTCGCTGTAGTTCCATCCTGAATCAACAGGCACGAAATCCATGGTCGTCTCATAAGCTTCCGTCGGATAGGACGGATCGAAATACTGAAGGTAGCTCTGTTCTTTATCAAGAGTGTGATTGTCGCTCTCCGAGAATCTTTCCACTCCGCGCTTCTCAACACCGAGGAGGAGCCTCGGGAGCATCCTCGTCAGGAATATTATGAGCAGTACCGCCAGTGCGATCAGGGCAAGTCCCGTAAGAGGATTTTCGAGCAGGTAATTCAGCGTCTTGTAGTAAAACAGGAACGGCAGGCCGAAGCATAAGAGCAGTACCGGCAGGCCGTAAAGGAAGCCGCGGATCGCGCCGTTTGCGGAGACCGTCTTCATCTTCGCGCGCTTCGCGGTGCGGTCAAACGTCTCCCATCCTTTGGCATACGGGAATTCGCCTGATACCTTTCCGGTCTGGCCATTTACGACATACTGGTACTTGATGCCGTCATGTTCGAGCGTAAGGAACCATATCGGCAGCAGCGCATACTTGATCGTCTGGTTGCTGTATCTCGTCCTGCTCGCTTTGTAATCCGGCGTGAACTTGTCGTATCCCATGTTGAATGTATGGGATACCTCAAGCGCATACTTGTCCAGACGGCGGTAGATCTTATCTGTCATGTCCAGAGGCTGCTCGTCGTATTTCTCGGCGAAATATCCCTGCAGATACTCAGGCCTGAAAGGAACGAGCTCCGTGTAATCGAATGGCTCTGCCGCCGACATGAGCCTGTCGGGGAGCTTCTTTTCGCCGTCGAAAGGAATGTCCTTAAGTCTGAATTTCGCCTTGGCATAGATCCTCTGCGAATAGTTGTCGCCGGTGAGATTTCCACCGGCACCGTGATGTTCATACTCGACATCAACCATCCTTCCGACCCTGGCAACGCCGTTAAGACGCGCTTCGACCTCCGAGCTTATGATCCACACGGGAACATAAAGGCCCGTTATCCTGGACAGCTTCTCATCGTTAATATAGTTCTTCGGCAGGTGCGCGACTTCTTCGCAATGCTCCTTGAAAAGGCTTACCGCCTTGTCTTTGCCGAACGCGAACGGGATTATGTAATCGGGCCTGAACTCACGCGTGAGCCTCCTTGAAACGATCGCCGGCGATCCGCAGAACGCACAGAAAGTCGCTGAAGTATTCTCGTCGGTAACGATCTGTGCGCCGCATGAATTGCATACGATCTCGTGGCGCCTCTTGTCGTCATCGCTCATCTCTGTCTTTCCGTCGTAATCCTTTTCGGGATTGGCGAGCGCGAAAGAGCCCGTGCGGCCGAGCGTCTCAGGATCAAATACCGAGCCGCAGTTCCCGCACATCAGCGCGCTGTGTTCCGTGTCGTAGAACAGGTTTGAGCCGCAGTTAGCGCACTTCTTCGAATCCGCCGAAAACGACGCGGGATCCGACGTGTCAAACCTTGCCTGATCTTTCTTTTCCTCATCCCAGATAGCCATAAATACCTCTTTTCAATCTTCCCTTTTTATCCCAATTTCACTTATTCATCTTTACCGCGAGCATCGTCAGGTCGTCGAACTGCATAGCGTCGCCCACAAATCCCTTTACCGCGTTCTTCATGTGATCGAGTATTATCTCCGGAGGCGCGTCCTTGGTATCGTTCAGGTGCCTTAGAACCCTCTCAGCGCCGAACATCTCCTCTTCGCTGTTTGTTGCCTCAACAAGTCCGTCGGTATAAAGAAACAGCGTGTCACCCTTTTCGAGTTTTATTTCGTACTCGGTGTAGGTCATGTCCTCCATACCTCCGACGACGAAACCGTGCTTGTCCTTCAGCACTTCAAATCCACCGTTTCCCTTCTTGATAAATGGATACTCGTGGCCTGCGCTCGCGGCGGTGATCTTTCCTTCTGAGATCGTAAGTATGCCGACCCAGACTGTGACGAACATGTCGGCCTGGTTGTTGCTGCAGATCTGGTCGTTTAAGAGCTCTAATATCTTTGCAGGGCTGTTGCCCATCAGTGCGTAGTTCTTGATTATGATCTTCGTGACCATCATGAGAAGGGCGCCCGGAACGCCTTTTCCGGATACGTCCGCGATAACGAGAGCAAGGTGGTCGTCGTCTATCAGATAGAAATCATAGAAGTCTCCGCAGACTTCCTTTGCAGGCGTCATTGACGCGAAGATATTGAATTCGCTGCGGTGCGGGAACGGCGGGAATGTGCTCGGGAGCATTGCGGCCTGGATCTTGGATGCGAGGTCGAGCTCGGTGCTGATACGCTCTCTTTCGGCCGTCGCGGTCTTGAGATCATCGATGTATCCGTTCATCTCACCTTCCATCTTCTGCATGGACCTGATGAGGATATTGATCTCATCCACCCTTCCGGTCTCGAGCTTTCCGAAGACATCACTCTTTCCGGAATCCTTCGCGCGGTTTTCATAGCCGTCGATAAAGCTCCTCGCAAGCCCTGATACCTCTTTTACCGGGCGTACCAGATTGCGTCTTAAGATCATGGTGATGCCAACGGATACTATGGCGCTCAGGAGCAGTGATATTATCAGGAGCCTGATCACGAAAAGGTTTACCTTGGTGTTGATGACGCTCGTCGGGATGTCGGCGGTCATGTAGACACTCATTCCCTTGCTCTTGTCATCGAAAAGATGTATCCCGCTCGTCCATACTTTTCCGAAAAATCTCGACTGCGAATAGAACCCTTTGAAAAGTCCGTTCTCATCGAAATTGTCCTTTGTCATTGAGAACTGCTCACCGCAGTTGATGAGCTCGACTTCGCGCGCGTCAACAATGTATATGCCCATTTCTTCATCGGGATATACGATGAATATGTCGATCTCGGATGCCTGCGTCGCAGAGCAGAGGAGCTTCAATTTGTTCTGAAGCGCAATATATTTGGGATTCTTCGATATCTCGGTAAAACGACTGTAGTATTCTTCCTTGTTGTCACGGAACATCTCCTGAGGCTTATCGAGCCCCCTGTAAACGCCGTGAGTGGTATTTGCAAGATCCTTGATGAGATCGTCATCTATCTGGGTATAAGCTTCACCGACTATCGCCTTGTTGAGGTCATCGTAGATCGAAGTTACCTGCTGGAAAAAGAACAGTCCGCTGACGATAAGAACATTGACCAGTATCAGAAGAGTATTGACGATAAGACTGACGACAACGATCCCCGTTATCGTTACATTGATCTTCGCCTTGCCCTCTTTAGTCTTCGTCATCGTGTTTCCCCGGCACCCTCAGGTAGTATTCAGCCTAATTTATATTATAAATCATTTAGGCTTGTACTCACCATCAATATAGGTATAGTCGCCGCCATAAGTCCTGCACAAGATCTTTACCGGGGCACTTGTATCCTTAAGCTTATATGTTTTTCTGATAACAGCTGAACTTCCGGGCTTAACATACTTAATGTCAGCATCCTCGTATTCTTTCCATCCGTCAACAGTGGTATGGTATATCTCTTTTCCGTTTTGGGAGACCTCGGTATAGACGGATGTTTGATACATTATGTCTCTCTTCGTGCCATTGTAGATCTCGAACATTATCAATACAGCAGGATCACTTTCAGTATCTGTAACCTGTGAGACTTCTTTGACTTCGATCCTTATGCTCTTCTTATAATTCTTATCCGCCACGATGTTCGTGATAATGATGCAAACGATCACAATGCCGCATATCCAGCTTAATATCATCGAAATGATGCCCTTTTTGCGTGTCTCGCTTTCCTTTAGCGCCTTGACCGCAGAGAACGTGGCAACAACCGCAAAACTGATGTAGGCAGCAAGGGTTCCGTAAAGGATTGACTGGACCATAAGTCCCCAGACTATGGCCTGACCTATGTAGTCGATCCCGTCGGGACCCGTATATTCAAAAGGGAAAAATTCACAGAAGATATGCAGGGTTCCAAACACGAATGCAATGACCGAAAAGACCACCGCAAGCCTGGCCTGATCCTTTTTCCGCAAAACGATCAGCAGGACCGCGGCGATGATGACCACAAAAACAGACGGGCCGAATGCCAGCATTCCCAACATATGAATTTCCCTTAATCCTTTATCAAAGATCTGTGACTATTATACCACGCAGGGAATCCGGCCGTTTATCTAACCCTTGTTTTTCCAGATATACCCGCTCTTTATCACGGTCTCTATGTGGTAGCTCGCATCGCCCAATGATGCGCGCAGCTTTTTGACGTAGGTATCGACGGCCCTGTCGTATCCTTCAAAATCGTCGCCCCAGACCGAATCAAGTATCTTGTCGCGTGACAGTACGCGCTCCTTGTTTTCGATGAAGTACAGGAGCAGATCGTATTCTTTCGGCGAAAGTTCGATCCGCTTTCCGGAGACGCTGACCTGCCTTTTCGAAGGCTCTATCACTATCTCGTCCACGGTAACGTGCCCGTCTTTTACGAGAAGCCCCCTGTAACGGTTTATCAGCGCATTGACTTTGACCAGCAGGAGCTTTGTCGAAAAGGGCTTTGTCACGTACTCGTCCGCGCCCGATTCGTATCCTTCAATGATGTCTTTCTCAGTTCCGAGCGCAGTCAGGAAAATGACCGGGACATCGTATCTGGTCCTGATGAACTTGCAGACTTCCCTGCCGTCCTTGTAGGGCATCATGATGTCCAGGACTATCGCGTCGTAGCGGTTCTGCATGACGGACCTGCAGGCTTCGTCGCCGTCGGCGGCCTGGTCGACTTCAAACCCGTTCTTCACGAAAAAAGCCGAGACGATGTGTCTCAGGGACGCATCGTCTTCAGCTATCAGTATCTTATAATTGCCTTCTGTCATTCCTTCGCCTTTTTCATCTCGAAATGGAAAGTCGTGCCGTTTGCTTTCGTGCTCTCCACGCCGTACTTCGCCTTGTGAAGATCAAGTATGCTCTTGTTTACGGCGAGCCCGACGCCCGTGCTTCCGAGCCTGTCGGTGCCCGACTTGTCCTTCTTGTAGAACAGATCCCAGATCTTCTTCCGGTCCTTTGCGCTTATCGGCTCGCCGTCATTATTGATCTTGAAAACAACGCTGTTTCCTGACACTGCAAGGTTAATACTGACCTTTTCCTTTCCATATTTTATCGCATTGGAAACGAAATTCGAGATGACTATCCTCATCATGTCGAGGTCCGCAGAAACAACATATTTTCCGTTTTCGTCATCCTTCGAGACGTCGACTTTGATGCCGCGTTCGTCAGATATCTTTTCAAGCTGCTTGCAGCAGGCAGCCGTAAGTTCGTAGAGCTCAACTTCCTCGAGATTGAGCTTCACGTCGCCGGAATTCATCTGCGACAGATTAAGGAGCGTGTTGACCATCTTCGTCATGTGATCGACTTCCTCATTGATCTTCGCCGTCACGTCCGCGCGGTCCTTCTCGTCTATGATGTCCCAGTTCTCGACATAAGTCTTGGTAACCGCCAGCGGGGTCTTGAGCTCATGTGCAAAACTCCTCGTAAGATCCTGCGTGCGCACCTCATAACTCAGCCTGTTCACGTACATCCTTCTTGTAAGGAATACCGTTGCGAAAACAAGTACCGCAAGTACAAACAGCGCGATCCCGTACACCATGGAATACTTTTCCAGAACGATATTAAGCGGATGGAAAACAAACACATCATGCTGTTTTATGCCGATACCGAAAATGGAAAAGTTAGCGCTGTATGCAACATAAGAATTCGTGATACCAAGCTGAGACATCCTCACATTTTCTTTAGCAGCTTCCTCGAAAAAGATGTTCTTGTATTTCTCTTCCGCCTCCTGATTCAAAAGCTGCTTCTTCGGGTCTGTTGCGGCATTTTTCTCAACGTCTTCTGAAAGTTCGCCTTTATAAGATACGACTACGTGGTCCGAACCCGATTTTACCCCTTCACTGACGGGGACTCCGAAAATGAAAGAATTAATTTCCCCGTCTTTTGCTACATATACGATGACATTGCCTTTATTGTCATTAGGCTCGATAAAATTGACATCCAGTTTATTACCCTGACTCGTGATTTCGGCTGAGAAAGACTGGAAATCCTTTGAATCAATGAAATTTCCGGTTGTTCCACCGGTCATGAGCCATGAGTTATTTGAGTAATAACCGATATTCTCATTCTTCAGGCTTGAATAGTATTTCCGACCGTTATAATGGATCAGAAGAGCATTAATATCTTTACTATCGTCATCAACATATTCCATCGGATCGATCTGCGTCATGTTATGGATCTCTCCGAGGTATTCCGTATTGATCCTGTTCACCTGATAGAACGTGAACAGCGTGCCCCCAAGTGCAGCCACCGCCAGCATCAGCACGCAGATCAGCGCCGCCACCTTAATGTATGTCTTTTTCATGGTATTCCTCCGATCGCCCGTAGAGTTTTCGAATATCCGATACTGCGAGTATAGACGACCGGTGTGTAATCTTTATGTACGTTAACTTAACCCTTGGTTCAAAACCGGGCAAACCATCCCGCCCGGCGCACAGCAGCAAATTTCTATGTTCATGTCTAACTCAGATGCCAAAACATAGACAACAACATAGAATAATGGCCCTTAAAGCACAAAATTCTATGTCCTCGTCTAAGAAAGTTACCCAAACATAGACGTCAACATAGAATTTTAAGCGAAAACGTGCTCAAGTTCTCAAGTTCCCTGATTGAGTCCTATTAATGTACCTATACCTCAACTCCGCCATGTTACAATGACCTCAGGGTGAGGCTGATCACAGATTCATAACGCTGTAAGGAGGCAGTTATGGCAAACTTCGATTATGGTATGCAGTTTATGGTTATCAAGACCGGCAGGATTGGAATGCTCGTAGACAAAAACCGTTCAAAGTTTACCCTTTCATTCCTTGATAAAGACCCCGGTCATCCGGAAAAGAAAGTCTTCAAAAAATCTGAACTCAAAGATGTTAATGACCGCTCGGTAAAAGCTTCAGTACTTGCCAAGTACATCAAGGGAATGCTGTCATTTAAAGAACTTACCGAAGGTACAAACCTGCTGCAGCCCAATCTTGACAATACTCCGCGTCCTTACAAGATCACAATAAAAGACCTTCTGGCAGGCCTCTCTGTTTATAAAGACAGATCATATTCAGAAATCAGTCATTGGATCGATACCATCGTTGCCTTCGAAGACGGGATATCTTTTTCAGACGATCCTTATGAAGATATTCAGGATAAAGTCACTAACCAGGATGTCTTGAATTATGTCTGGCTCATGTTTGACAGATTTACATGGGATTTTGACTCAATTGACGATTCAAGTAAATTCCTTATCGATCTTAAAAATGATCTTTCATTATGGGTGGAATCCAAAGGCAAGGAAATACCTGTCGGCATCATGAGAAGCATTTCTCAGCAGTACGATGACGATACGATCGACGCTCAGTCTGAAGCAACACAAAAGCTCTTCAAGAGGTGTCTTGACGCAATGTGTGATATGAAGGATCCGAGGTCCATCCAGCGCAGAGGTTATTGCTACTACTGCGGAACGAAGATCTACCCAAACAACTGGGTGAAAGCCAGGGATGCCTTTATCGAGTATTACAATCTTACTGGTGATGCTTCCGCTGCGAATACTCTCGGCTACATCTACTACTATGGAAGATGCAACAATGGTGTGCCCGAATACGATGAAGCCTTCAAATATTTCAGCATCGGCCATGCCTTCACTTATTACGAGAGCACATATAAACTTGCAGACATGTTTGCCCACGGTTATGGCGTTGTCAAAGACGAAAAGACTGCAAATCATCTGTATTGGAGTGTATACGATCAGAACCTTACCAGATTTATCAATGGTGATTATGAATGCAAATTTGCAGATGCCGCACTTCGTATAGGCAATTGTTTCAGATACGGATATGGTGAAGAAGTCGATATCGGGGCTGCATATTACTATTATCTGCAGGCTGATCTTGCCATCAGGAAACGGATCGAGGCAGCCAATCATTATGGCGACACTGTTGTTTTCAACGGCATACAGCATGCTTTAGAAGAAGTCCGTCAGCAATATCATAAGAAGGGACGTACGTTATCATTCAATTATCCGCGCTGGATAGACTGGACATTAATTGATCACAGATGGTGCAAAATAAAGATTCATGAACTTAAAGGCGGTGTCCTGTCACTGAAAGCATCTCCGGTATCCCGAAGAGATGAATCATCCGCCCCCATGATGCTCATAACTGTCGCGAAATCTGATTACTGTGAGCTTAGAGATTCAATACATGTAAAAACCTCTAAGAACAGTTCTTTCAAAGTCATCGGTGACGGAAACGAGTTCACTTATGACAGTTATGATTATGACTGGGACGGCAGTACTTCGTTCTATCTTGGCGATGAACTTGTCGCTGAGATCAAAACTGACCACTACAGTTTCACTGCGCCTGCCAGGAAAGAGATCAAACCTGAAGGAAAGATCTATCACTTTGTAAGTATAGTCTTCGGCTCAAGCAACAGAAAATACGACTACATTTGCGATGATACCTCAGTTAAGGAAGGTGATAAGGTTATCATCAACGGTTACGATGGCGAGACTGAAGTTACTGTTGTTGATGTTTTCGACAAGTACGAGAACCAGCTTGGTCTGCCGCTGGAAAGATATAAGAAAATTATCCGAAAAATATAATTTTTTTAGAGCTGTTTTGTTTTCATGGTCTGGCACACATATAATATTCATTAACAGAGACCATATAGCTTTTCTTGTCCCTGATAAGATGCAGGATCCTTGCAATTAGCCAAAAAACCAAGTTTTCCTTTGGGATTTACATAAGGCACTGCTTTTTTAAGTGAACTATTGCTGATTGCTTTACAGCCTCTTCTCATAACACAGAAAGTCCTGTTCAAACATGTGGCATTCTCCGACCACGTCAAACCCGAAAACGGCATACGACCTGATCGCCTTGACGTTATGTTTGTTCACGAGAAAATGTATTCCTTTAAATCTGCGGCGCTTCAGCTCATCCATCGCATACTGCAGCATGATGCGCCCCAATCCCCTGCTCTGCTCATCAGGAATGACCGCCACTCTCGCGATCGATCCTGACGGCTTCAGATCAGCACTCCAGCATTCAAGTGAATCAACGTCCTCATCTTCTTCAAGTGATATCGCCGCCTTGATCTGACCGTCCGTTTTCAACACGAAAAGTGCGTCTCTCGACAGGTCGAAATCTATCTCATATTCTGACGGATAATCCTCATTCCACGGACAGAACTCGCGTCCTATCTGCGCCCTGTAAAGAGCCAGCACTTCGTCCTTATCACCTGC
Organism: Clostridiales bacterium; assembly: GCA_017478485.1. Lineage (GTDB taxonomy): Bacteria > Bacillota > Clostridia > Saccharofermentanales > Saccharofermentanaceae > Saccharofermentans. The sequence goes on from JAFVDI010000013.1 coordinate 59,759, forward strand.
TGCAGCTTTAACTATCTCGTAGTCCATGACATCACACGAGTTCACTGTAAAACTCCACCTGTTCGCCAAGCGGCCCGAAACAAAACGCCATCCTTATCTTAAAAGGCGGCACGGAATCAAAGACCTTATCGTTCGGTTCCACGAAAACTTCATACCCCGCGGCCTTAACTTTATCTATAGTTCCGTCTACGTCATCAGTGAGCAGAGCAATGTGTCTGATAGCACCGAGCCTGTGTTCACCATCAGCATTCGTGAAGATCTCGATCATTCCGTTTCCCGTATCGAGCATGAATCCGTCCGTCCACTCACGGCAGACTTTAAGACCTAATATTTCAATATAGAATTCCTTGACTTTGCGAAGTTCTTCCTCAGTTTTGCACTTCATCGAAATGTGGTGAATGCCTTTGATCATGACTGCTCCTTATAGTTCAGATTGCTTCATCGCTGATGGGTTTGATCTCGTCGATCTCTTTTGCCATGCTTATCTTAAGATTACGGATATCGATGTCATTCTGTATATCCAAAAAGTATCTGTCCGACACTCCGAAAAACTTCGCAAAGCGAAGCGACGTGTCAGCTGTTATCCTTCTGCTTCCATTCAGTATCGCCTGTATTCTCGAAACAGGTACATGTATCTCCTGCGCAAGTCTGTATGCTGACAGATTCGCGGGTTTCATAAATTCTTCTCTTAATATCTCACCCATCGTCGGTGTGTTTATATAGTAATCAGCCATTATAGTCTCCTTTCAACACACTGTTTTCTATCAATGATAATCTACAATTTCAACATCATTGAAATTGTTATCTCCATCAATCGAAAAGCAGATCCTATACTGATCGTTTATTCGAATACTATGCCCGTTTTGCGTGTACATGTCAAACAGGTATAGCGTAAACTCGTGTTATTATCCTCTTTGGCGTCGGCACCGGGACTCGAACCCGGACACCGCTAATACGGTTACTCACGGTTTAGCAAACCGCTGCCTTACCAATTAGGCTTATGCCGACATGTGGCGCCGTGTGAGAGATTCGAACTCCCAGAGCCTTTAGGGCCCAACAGTTTTCAAGACTGACCCTCCTCCCCGCTAAGGTAACACGGCGTATTAGAAAATGGCGATCACAGAGGGAATCGAACCCCCACTTTCCGGTTCGTAGCCGAACGGTCTTTCCGTTAGCCTATGCGATCTTATTGCTTCCGCTGAGACTCGAACTCAGATATACGGGAATGGCCCTTACGCCGTCCGACGGCGACGGAAGCTGGTTGGAAAGGTGAGACTCGAACTCACGACCACCGCTTTATAAGAACGGCACTCTGACCGGCTGAGTTACTTTCCAATGTTGGTCCCGGTCGAGGGTAACGCTCCCACTCGAGTATTAAACAACGGATTTACAGTCCGTCCCGCCTCTTTAACGGATTACACCGGGATGGTGGGTGGAACACAGAGACTTGAACTCTAACCTGCAGTGCCACAAACTGCCGTGCTGCCGTTACACTATGAACCACATGTTGGTGTCTGATCAGGGACTCGAACCCTGAAGAAACTGGTTTTGAATCAGTCACGTCTACCAATTGCATCAATCAGACAAATGGTACTCCCACAGCGAATCGAACGCTGATCCACGGTTTAGAAGACCGTTGCACTCTCCGTTGTGCTATAGGAGCATATGGTGTCCGTGGCGGGAGTCGAACCCGCAAAACCTGCATCCTTAGTGCAGTACCTATGCCAATTCGGTTACACGGACATATCTAGCAAGGCTCATCGCGGCGCGCTTCATTCGCGATTTCGCCATTGCCGGTTATTGGTCTCCCGAGCGGGTTTCGAACCCGCAGTCCCCGCTTTTTAAGAGCAGTTCGTATACCAATTCCGACACCGGGAGAAATGGTGTCCCTACCCGGATTCGAACCGGGAGTCCGGCGGCTCTGAACCGCCTGCGTATGCCAATTTCGCCATAGAGACATTTGGTGGATCCGGAGGGACTCGAACCCTCATCTCACGGATTAAAGGTCCGGTCTGTTACCGTTACACCACAGATCCGTTGGTGGGAAGATCTGGTGTCGGACCAGACTCGCAGGGCTTGGGCCTGACGCTTTCACCGGATTAGCTTTCTTCCCGTTTCAGGGCCGCTTCAAGGAAGTGCCTTTCCCCAAAGCCGCCCCGGAAGACACATGCAAAAGTGCCTTTTCGCAGTGTCTTTTTTGGCACCCCCGGAAGGACTCGAACCTTCAACCTCCCGGTTAACAGCCGTTTGCTCTGCCGGTTGAGCTACGGGGGTGTGTAAGATTAAGTTGTCAAGCTGCGTGGACAATAAAAAAGGATCGCCCGGTTTTTTCATCGGACGATCCTGATATCAAAAACAGATTTGTCTGTGCCTAAACAAAAGCCTGATTAACATCGTAATCGCCCATTTGATCCATAGTTGCGCTTATAGCTGTTTCTGCTGCTCGAAAACGAATCTAGGTCAAAAGCGCATATGGATACCAACGTTCTGTGATTGAACGTTTTGAGAAGATTCAGGCTGTTTTTCAACATACAAGTTTCCATTGTCTTTTGTCCTTTCGTTTTATTTGCAAAAAAATAGAAGTGCTGCACGATCCATCTCAGTCTTAGAGTTGGATGTCGGACAGGCACTTCCTTCATCAGCGATACGATAACACATCGAATTCGGATGTGCAACCCCCTTTTCGAAAAAACTTTTCCGCCAAACGCCTTGATTTGCTTGGTTTGGGAGAGTTTATTAATTATAACTAATATAAAGGGCGGCATTCTATATTTTTTTGCTCTTTCTATTTCTTCATATCGAAATCTTAAAAGACCCCGCACATCCCTTGTCAGACCTTGTATAATTCCTTAAGTTTTATAAGCTTGATATCATCCGTTTCTTCTGCCCGGAAACCAGATCTTGCGAAGAAAACATACTTATAACAATCAAGCCCGGTGAGCTTTACTTGCTCGATCTCTTCATCGATCATTGATTTCGATATGCTCTTCTTTCTGAATTTGACTTCGTAAAATACATATCCTTTCTCATCCAAAGTAACAACATCAAATTCTCCGTTTGTCTTATTCTTCGGATCATCATAATAGTACTTGCCGATCTTCTCTATAACCGGGTCTATCTTGCCGGCTTTGTTCTGACGGATAAGATATTGCCTGCACACTTCTTCGAACTTCTTTGGAACATGCTGCTCTTCAAAATCCTTGTCGATGTATTTATCGTAAAATACATTCGGATCCATTATCTTCATCTGCGATGAATATCTGAAGATATATCTGTAGTAAAACAATGACAGGTTATCACTGATATAATATCCTGCTTTCTTCTTGTTATCCTCATCGTTTATGGGAGCTTTCTTCTCGACGACCTCCATCTTTATAAGCTTATCCAACACATCAATGAGGGTAGGCCCGCTGGACACGTGTGACTTGGATAATATGTCCTTGTACTTGGTGTTGCCCTGTGATAATGCTTCGAAAACTTCGTTCGCATTTACTATTTTCGAGATCTCGCTGTTAAGATGCATGGAGACTTCATTCTCAAGCCTCGCTCCCGGAGATGCTATCAATTCAATAATGTTTTCCTTGACGCTTTTACTGTCATCTACGAGTCTGTTGTAGTAAGGAATACCACCAAAAACAGAATATATCCTGACCTTATCTTCCTCTGAGAATGCAGGATAGAACAGCGAAGAATCATAATAATCCATCTGTTGAAGATCTATAACCAGATCTGCCCTGCCATATAGGGGATTCGACTTCTCAAGGAGCGATTTCATTACATCTACATATGAACCGAGAAGGATCAATGTAAGCTTTGAGGAATCCTTATATTTATCTACCAGCGATTGAAAAATGCTGTCCAATCCTTTTGTGTTCTCACGGATATACGGATATTCATCCAAGACAAAGATCATCTTCTTGTCTTTTGCCTGTTCAAAGAGATACTTCGTAACATCCTCGATAGTCGTAAAGCCAAGCTTTGGAAAACCTAAAACCTCGGAGATTATTTCGCATATTCCTTTAACGTTACTTTCCTCTGCAACCTGTTTACACTCATAGTAAATTGCCGGAATATCGGATTCCTTCAGTGCCTGCTTAACCAATTCACTCTTTCCGACCCTGCGTCTTCCATAGATAAGCGCCATGCTCATATCATCGGATGATATCAGCCGCTTAAGTTTTGATAATTCCTGTGCTCTTCCTATAAAGTCCATTTTATTCGACTCCTTCCGACTCGGTCGCAACCGAACTAAGTTCATTATAATCTCGAAATGATGTGCTGTAAACAATTTTATTCGAAACAACCCGACTCGGTTCTCGCCGAATAAACATGTCCGTATACGAAAACACCTTACCAACCTTCATTGGTAAGGTGCATAGCTTTCAAAACGATTAAATTTGACGTATCTTGACCGTATAACCCTTACGCCTTATGCCCGCCGATCTGCTGATTCCTCTCAATGGCAGTCCCGCCCTCCTGCAGGTTCTTTGCCTTAAGGACAGCATTCTTCCCGTACTTTTGCTTTATCTCAAGCATTGCTTCCTGCAGTGCGCGCTCTTTCTGATCCTGCACTTTATCGTCCGCCTGTTTTTCAGCCGGCTTCTCCAGATTGAAAATACTCATCTGCTCATAGTTTTCTTTCTCGGGAACCTCATCTTCGGGCAACACGTTGCATGCAGTAAGATTAAGTCTTCTCGACTTGAGTTCCTTGTTGACTATCCTGTCAAACAGCTCCATTACCGCCTCGGTGATCTTTTTCGTTGAAGACGTGTGCTTGGGAAGATTGATCGTTCCGTGCGCATGCTTGGGAACCTCACGTCCGTAGTAATCAACAGTCACTTCACCGTCGTATTCACCGCTCTCAAGGCTCACCTGATCGTAGTTAATTGTGAGCATGAGCTGGTCGGTAACCAGGCGCTTGGAGACGAGGTCCAAAGACAATGAATCCGCCATTTCCCACACGATGAGTTTGGTGTGTTCATAGCTTGTCGGGTGCTGTAAGACCTGCCCTGCCCCGAGGCTGTTCGAGTCAGGTTTATATGCCTTTACATCCGCGATTGTAGTAGGTTCTATTCCCCATGCGTGATCGATCAGAAGCTCAGCGTTCTTTCCAAGCAGTTTATACAAAACACCGATATATTCACGGTTGGCCGAAAACAAAGCAATGTCGCCCATCGTGTAGATTCCATACTTCTCAAGTCTTGCAGCGGTACCTCTGCCAACTCTCCAAAAATCAGTGATCGGCTTATGGTCCCAAAGCTGTTCCTTGTACTGTTCTTCATCGATCGATGCAATGCGCACGCCGTCCTTGTCAGCAGGAATATGCTTGGCCACGATATCCATCGCCACCTTGCAAAGATACATGTTCGGACCTATTCCGGCCGTTGCGGTAATGCCAGTCGCCTTAAGGACGTCCTGTATCAGCATCCTCGCGAAATCGTGAGCATCCGTTTTATAGATCTCAAGATATGATGTTGCATCAATGAAAACCTCATCGATCGAATAAGCGAAAATATCCTCCGGCGCCACATACTTCAGATATATTCCATAGATCTTCGCACTCGTGCTCATGTACTTCGCCATCTGCGGCTTGGCAACAATGTAGTCCACCGCCAGTGTTTTATCCGCATTGAGCTCGGAACCGAAGTGGCTCTTTCCTTTAAGCCTGCGTCCAGGGACAGCATATCTTCTGTCGTTATTAACGCGCTCAACTGTCTGTACGACCTCGAAAAGCCTTGCCCTTCCGGGTATTCCGTAACTCTTCAAAGAAGGCGACACCGCAAGGCAGATCGTCTTTTCAGTCCTGCTGCTGTCAGCAACGACCAGGTTTGTATTGAGCGGGTCCAGGCCCCTCTCAACGCACTCCACAGATGCATAGAATGATTTCAGATCGATTGCCAGATACGTTCTATCCATCTGCTTTCTCCGTATCTACAAACTCGACCTTGATAATGCTGCTAACAGCAACCTTGTCGCCATCAGTAAAGATAAGCACATTCTCGTACTCATCTATACGCTTAACTATTCCGGTCTTGGAAACATACTCGCCGCCGTCTTTCTTAGCATCAGGTACGAAATACGTAACCCTGATCTGCGGCTTCTCGTCAATGGACTCTCTTAATCTTGCCAGCGCACCATTCAGCAAAACAACCTCATCTTCACTCAGCTCGACCATGCTGTCAGTAAAACGCGCCGTCTCTTCAACAGCATCGTCGTACCCGACCACAGCCGCAAACGGCGAAAACTGTGCCGCCCTGTCCTCAATCGACATGGGCGGCAAGTCAGGATACTGTGGTCTGGTTAAGTTTTTGAGTTTTGAGTATTTAGGGTTCATGGAAAAAGCTATAGCAACTACGAGTATTCAACCTGCGAGATTATGATCAACTTGTCAGAACTGCGGAAAGAATGCATCTGCGACTTGTCAGGATTGCATTTATATGTTATCACTCCGTCATTGAGTGAAAGCCAGCCTATGACAATATCGCCATGCTCATAACAGATCCTAACAAGATCTCTAAATTCGATTCTTATTGTATCCTCACCCTCATTGAAGCAAAGGTAATTCGAAATACTTCTGAGATAGAAATCCGCACCGGCCGCAGTAAGAAGCTCTTCGAAAACCGCTTTAAGCACAGGCACATTTGCAACCTGTGTGATTATCCTGTTTGCGATCTCCGAACCAACAATGAAGTCATCAACACTAGTCAGCTGCATCAGTTTTTGGTCATCACTAATGTTAAGCTCGCTCGTAATAACAACATTGCGTTTCTTTCCGGTCCGCAGTTCCCTTTCACGAATAAGTCCCCTAAGCTGAAGAAGGATCATCATAGTTTGAGCATCTGCATCCTCTTTGGAAAGGTCATCCCTGCACAGCAACAAAATGTTCGTGATATCATCAGTGATCAATCCTTCGAGATAACTCTTATCATAAAGATCCCTGGTAAATTGAAAGTCTATGTCAATATTCTTAAGCTGGTTCTTGATCTGTTCGATTTCTTTATATTCGCGCATTGCAACAATCTTGGCGGTTGAGTCTTCACTTGCAAAATCATCAAGATTTGTAAGAACTTCCGGTAATCCCTTGTTCCATGACAAGATAAGCAGGTGCATCTCCTGTCGGTCAAAGCTCTTGTATTCTGCCGTCTTATAATCAAGATCGAACTTCTGCTTTGCAACTTCATTAGGATCGATCCTGACCATGTTATCATCGTCAGCCACAACAATATATTTATCACCTTGCTGGATCTCAAAATCAGGCTTAGGGGCAATGTACATCCTGTCAGAACCGTCGATAGAATCTTTTCGAACAACACCTATCAACGTACTCTGAGTAAACTGGCCGATCGCATCTTTAAAGCTCACACCAGTAAAATCCAAGGGCTTTCCGTTATGATCTCTTTCTTCTACATAGATCTCTGCATCTTCGTAATTAAACAGTTCCGTAAATACATACGACAAACCAGGCTGACGGCAGGCCTGTGCAGTGATCCTTGCAAGCCATCTGTCGAAATAAAAGACCTGTGTATCAAATCCTTCTAATGCAGATACGACAGCATTCATGGAATTCGTATCATTTACCATCGTAGTTATATGCGGCGTACTTCCTCTGTACTTACGCAAATATGTGCCAACAGCTAGTGCGATCCTCAGTGTCATAAGATCATTGGTGCATCTGATTATAATTGATGAAGCTTCCTCAAGTGCTACCGTCTCATACAGGTTTTCCTGTGTAAGTTTTCCGCTTCTACAGATGATGCGAGTATTGTAGAAATCCGGAATATGAGCTTTTATGCGGTTGTCCATCTCCTCTTTATCGAGGTCTTCGATTACCACTACGCAAGGGTTGGTGTGTTTGAAATCATCTTCAACGACATTCCTGTTAGCTTCGATCTGTTCGCTGATTATGCTGTAAGTATCGTCGTTGCATCCGAAAACCACCGTGTGATATTTCTCAGCAATCTGCGAATGACCTTTCCTGAGCGAACTAAGTTTCTCTTCAAGTGCATTGTTGATGATAGATATCAACATACCAGTAAAAACAAGACCGATAACAGTAACGATCGCCATCGGAACGATCAGTCTGATTCCCTCAGTTCCAGAGATTGTTCCGGGATCAAGAAGATGTAAAAAGCTTTCCCAAATACCTTTGCCGACAGAATCGGTGCCGTTCATTATCCAGGAAACAAAGCCAAACACCAGCATAACAAGCAGAATGAATGCAAAGAGCATCATGAATTGCTGGGTTGCGCCATGTGACAGGTGATTATCAAACCAATAAGCTATCTTCTTTTTCAAAGTCTTTTTCTTGCGTTGTCTTATTGTCTGCATATTTTTCTACCAACCGACCATATTTTACGTGTTTACTATGTCATTTATATTGCTCTAATCTCGTAAATAGCAAGAAATCATTTATTTCTTCATGATTTTCTCTGCTTCTTTCAAATTGCATATGTCAAAATACCAATCATTTCCAAATGAATCATAAACAACAATTCTCGATTCATCACCTGAATAGGATATTTTCTCTGTTCCGTCAGGATATTTAACCGTTATTCCGGAACTTAGATTTCCGCTCTTTATTGTTCCAACATATGCCTTTCGATCAATGGACGTAAAATAATATACTTTCTTAGCCTTAGTATCAATGATGTAATAAATAGTGTAGTCAGATCGCTCTGAACTATAAGCAAACCGCGTAGAAGACTCTGTAACCGGTTCTGGCGTTGGTGTAGGCGCCGGTGTAGGAGTAGGTGTCGGTGAAGGTGTTGGAGCGAGCGTCGGCGAAGGCGTTGGTAATACTGTTTCTGAGGTGCTTGATTCTGATGAAGATACCGATGTGCTTTCGCTTGCATCTACAGTTGTTTCAGTATAGGAACCATTGTTCTTCTTAATAGAATTTAAAATTGCAATGACGTCATCAGTATATACATACTTTGCATTATCTGAAACAATAATTCCAAATTGTACGTATTTCTGCGTGGATGGGAATATAAAAGAATATATTGTTGCACTATTTTCAAGGCCATTCTTTTCAAGTGTTGCATCCATAACACTAAACAAGCCCTTAACCTCTCCATAATTAGATATTTCTTGTCTGATCAGAGTGTATTTTGAAGCACCCAATCCTTCAGCTACTGCTTTTGCATAGGATTCTTTATTATCCATAATTGCTTTAAACATGGAATTATCATTATCTTCTGTAACAGCATATAAGAGTCTGACAAAAGCATCATCAGATTCGGCTTTAGAAACATGCTTATAAAATGAATCTGAAATTACTTTTTGAGTATCATCTTCATTCCAGTAATCTGGAATCTCGCAAATAAAATCAGCCACACTTATTGTCTTGTTAGTACTACTATCAAAACCCTTACGCTGTTGACGGTTGGCAATCGGCTTACCTGATAATGGATCAGCAGCAACTGCAGATACATCAAACTCTTTGATCTCAACCTGACTGCCGGTGCAATGGATCTTACAATTAATTGAGATCGGCCCAGATACATCGATTTCACGGCTGCCATCAACACTTTTATAACCGGATTCATGGAACGTTATTGTGTGCTTTCCCTCAGTTAGTGAACCTGTAAGGATCTTGGTTTTACCATGATCTATTTCCCCGATTTCTTGGTCATCAAATTCAACAATAACGTCATATTTGCTGAATAACAGATTCTCTTCACACTCAACATTAAGTGTAACCTCATATGTTCTAACAGTTGTAGTTGTAGTAACTTCACTGCTTGACGGAGAAGAACTCGAGCCACTGCCGCCAAAAAAACAACTACGTATCATTGCCACAAAAATAAAAAAACCTATAATAGCCCAAAGATATTGCTTCCAGGTCAGGTTCGCTTGCGATGAGGATGTATTATTTGCATTACTGTTTACAGAAGCAGTGCCATAGCTATTATTGGTTTTACTCGAAGCCTGAGGTTGATCGATTGAAATGTGAGCTCTTCCGTCATATGAAGCATATATCCTTACGGGAGAATTATCCGAGGGAATAACAACAGAGCGATTGTAGTTTATTCTCCCAATCTTCAATACTATATTTTGAGTTCCCGGAGTTAAATGGAATGACAAAGTCTGCCCGCTGATATATGTATTCTTAACTCCCGTCGAAACGATCCTGGTTACCATTCCAACATTTTTATCAGTTGAATTATAAGAAATATATAAGTTCGGTTCATTTATATTCGTGCTATCTTGACGATCAAATGCATCATTAGAAACCATGCCGCCACAAAACGGACAAAACATGGATTCCATTGTGTCTTCGAACTGCATTGTAGCTCCGCAATGAGGACATCTTCTGTCAATTAACATCTAATCACCTTTCCTAAACATAATACTGACTACAAAGATCAACATGGTGGCTGATCAATTGATATCTGAGCTCTTCCGTTATACGAAGCATATATTCTTACAGGAGAATTACTTGCCGGAATTACGACTGTTCTGCTGTAATTCTTAAGTCCGATTTTAAGTATGATTTCCTGTCTTCCCTGCGGCAGATTAAAAGAGATAGTTTGCCCGCTTGTGTATGTGTTTTTCACACCTGTGGAAACTATCCTTGTTACCAATCCAATAGCCGGATTAATCGTAGTGTACGATATGAAAAGATTTGGTTCATTATTGTTTTTACGTCTGTTTCCGGATGTTGCTTTTGCTGCCGGTTTCTGAGCAATATATGCCGGACCGGTATTGTTATATACATTACCTCCACAATAAGGGCAAAATGAAAAACTCTTGGAATTATCAAACTTATCCAGTGATCTGCCGCAGCTAGCGCATGCAGTTGGTTTATTAGTTTTAGCAGGAGAATTTTCAATGTTTAGTATGGTTTCACGTCCGCAGCACGTACATACAGCTTTATAGCCATATTCATCAGAACGCATTTGGCCGCCACAACCCGCGCATATCAAGTCATGAAACTCTTTGATACCTTTTCGTGAATCTATGTAAGAACGAAGCTTATTCAGAGCCGCATCTTCTTCAGCCGTCATCCTGTTATCCGTTTTGGCGATTTCGTCAGCATAGAAAACAAATGAATCCAGATCTCGATCCTGGATCTTTCTAAGGTATGGCTCTAAGGCAATAAAACTGCTGCCTTCATTATCTATTATTCCTCTGGCTCTTGCTGCAACCTCATATCCATACATATTGTTTGCTACAGTAATCATCTGATCAAGCTCAGATCTCTCTTCCCTGCCGATCTTGCCATCAGCTTTAGCAATAAACGAGATTATAGCTACTTTTGCATAAAAAAGATCTATATCGTATGGATTAATCCTGCCCTTAGTATTATTTGGGGAAACCGGATGTGAATTTGTCTTGGTATTTGCAGCTGCTCTTGCACTGGCAGCTCTCGCATTTGCTTCTGCCGCTCTTTCGTTGCTCCTAGCAACAGCAACCTCAGCAACATTTTCTGAGATCGCCACTGCTCCCTTTATTGCAGATGCTATAAGTATCTTAGTTAAAAGCCCCATGTTTCCTCCTAATACTAGAAGAATCATCAGTTTATCCCTGGAGCAATAATAATGTTGCTACTAAAGCTATACTTAAGAAAACCACAGATCTTAAGAAATATTATCACCCTCCAATAATGTAATATTAACAGTTTTAGATTTCGAATATATTTTCTACGTGTGAACAATTATATAAAACAGTTACTTATCAACAAAAAGGCGTATATTTCTATACGCCAAATAATTGTTTGATCCATACTATCAGCAACACTTTTTACACGGACGCAACCCCATGCTTAATGCCTCAGATAGTGATCCATAATAAACAGTTCTAGTTGCAGGACATGAACTTAGTCTGTGGTAACACTTGCCAGTCCGTGTCCAATAAACAGTTGCAGATCTTCTAGCCCTCTTTTTCTTTATAGATCTTTTTTTAGTTTTATGTGATGCAGTTTTCTTGTAAAGTGTATTACTCATCATCAACAATTCGTGGATAAACAATACCATCAGTAAACACTCTGGTAAGAAATTCATCACAATTGGGGCAATTCACATCCTCGAAATCTCTATTTCCTTCCCAAATTGATTTATCATCATACTCAATTGTTTTCCCACACTTCGGACATACTATTCGTTTCATTACTAATAACCTCATATACCATAAATTGTTTTCTTCTTCAGACTACTAAAATATTACAATATATGACATTCGACTTCATGAATGGTTCATTATGATTCTGTAAATATCTGCCCTACGATAAATCGAACGCAAAGAATATCTGGCTATTTTCACTATTGTTAATTTAGATTGTGTAGATTCGAACCTTTTGGAGCGAGAGTATCGACAGCACCTCAGGGTGCTGTCGTTTTATTAGAAGAGGTCTTTAGCAATTTACTTGTGGTTCATCAGTGCTTCAAAAACGCAGAACAGCACTATTGAGAGCCCCAGCGCGGCGTTACAGAATACTTCGAGCTTCCTGAGAAGCCTGGCTTTCCTGTCGGTCTTTCCGTACACCTTGTACTTGTGCTCTGCAACAGCGAATACGATGCCTGATGCCAGGATGAATGCTGCTGACAAGATAAGCACGTACACGCCCGCACCGATAACCGCACCATGGGTTTTAAGGATCTCGCGGCAGATAAACCCTGCCCAAAGTCCTATGAACGAACCGGTCAGGAACTGCGGTAACGCATAGTTCAGGATCGAAAACACGATTGCCATCTCCACCAGTCCGAAAACAGTGATCATCTTCGGACCGATGAACTCGAGCAGTGTTACAGACGCACCCGCGCCTGCCCCCGTGAACGTACAGCATTCCAGTAAAAGTGCGCATATCAGCGCCGCGCTGCCTGCTATACCAATTGCCTTGGCCTTAAGCCTTAATGATCTGAGTTTGAATTCTTCCATCTCTTTCTCCCTTCTGATTTGTTTTGACCGCACCCGCAGGTGCGGTCCCAAGTATACGAAAATTATTTTTTGCGAACCGGATTGGCCTTTGTTCTACCCTACGATGGTCAGGGTGTCATCGGGCTTTACCCCAGGCTCAGGTATTTCCGTCCAATACTTGACGCCGCGAAGCTTGAAGCACCTTGGACCTTTGCTGTCACCGATATCATCAATGATGTAGAAACCGTCTGCACCAGTTCTGAAATTGTGCGGTGTTCCATCTGAATCACACAAAGTGATCTTTGCACCCTTCTCATACCAGTGCACCAGCTTCATTTTCCAGACCGGGCCGGATTTCTCCTCAACCTCGAAACAGACCAGATACTCCCGGCTCTCCTTAACGCCCACGATCTTATGCTCATCACTTACATAGTGCCAAACGTACGATCCTGTTAAGTTCTGCATAGCTTAATCCTCCCTTTTAAATGTTTTTTGGTGTTCCATTATTCCGTATAATTTTTCTGCGAGATTCGAAGTTTCTCATCTTATCCAAATTTTATACAGGTTAGGCGGACAATGTATTCGATTAATGGGACCATTTTTGTCCTTATAACTTGGTAATCAGGTGTTTATACTTTGTATAAATGGTTGAAAGGAGCAGCATTATGATCGCTAATATTCAAAAATGGGGTAACAGCTATGGGATCAAGATTCCCAAACATGTGCTTGAAGAACTCAAATGGTCTGAGAATGAGGCTGTGAATATTAGCATAGCTGACGGCAGGATCATCATCGAAAGTAGCACTTCCCCTCAGAGAAAGAATATAAAAGAGCTCTTTGAAGGTTTTAAGGGCAAATATGAGCCTGAAGAATTAGATTGGGGAGAGCTGTCTGGCAGAGAGGTATGGTAAAGCAGAACGGCCGCACCAGTAAGTGCGGTCGTTCAATAAATGCGAATATTTATTTGCGAGATGGGTTTATACCAGAGGCAGATACTTCCGGATGAATTCGCGGCAGACCTCGATCTTGAAGCGGTATTCGCTTTTTCGGTTGCTTCTCGCGTATAAGGCAAGCCTCAGTTCGAGTTCTTTCATCATGTCGGGCCTGGTCAGGTCATTGCATCTCTTGGCTTCTGCGATCATGTTCTTTAATCCTTCAAAGACCGGAGAGTTTTCGATGTCTTCGACGGTATAGAGCCAGTTACTGACTCCGCCTGCGACCTGATTCAAATCTTCTGAATTCAATAATTTTTCATTCATGTGAGACACCTTTGTGGTTAATGGGTATTTGTTGATCAAATGCTCTCCAGAGCCTGGATGGCGTCCTTGAATACCTGGTAGTAATTGAATGCTGCGACTGATGCAAGGACTACGATGATTGCGATTACGCAGATAACTTCTACAAGTGAGAAACCCTTCTTGGAATTGTTCTTGAATACCTTTGTCATTTTCTTTTCCCCCGTTTGTTTGATGGCTTCATTATTGCCCCGCTAAAGCCTTCAAACAATCACTAATCCGGGCCCCGTTTGTCGATTTGACGACACTTGGTCTCATGAGTGTCGCCAAACGGTAAAAATCTTTATGTCCTTTTACTGCCCCATACGCCAAATTACAATGGAAATATATGAAACGGAGGTGAATATAATGAATTCAGATAAGAATACAGAGATCATCAATGACTTCAGCGGTGAGTACAGGTTCCTTTCGAACTTTTACCAGTATGACTTTGAATTTAAGGGACTTACATACCACAACTCAGAGGCGGCTTTCCAGGCTCAGAAGTGTGCCTCCGAGGAAGAAAAGATCAAATACACTGAGGTCAAGAATCCCGTCGCCGCAAAGCGCATGGGCAAGAAGGAGCCGGGCTTCCCTTCAAATTGGGATGAGATATGTTATGACATCATGAAAGAGATACTCATTGCAAAGTTCTCCAATCAGGAGCTCCTCGCCAAACTGAAGGCCACCGGCAGCGCCACACTTATCGAGGGCAACCACTGGCATGACAACCGCTGGGGCCACTGCACTTGTGAGAGGTGTTCAAAGAAGGAAGGTCAAAACTGGCTCGGAAAGATCCTCATGGAGATCAGGGATTCAGCCTCTTAATACTGACCTCACAGATCCCTAAGCCCTTCCGGATACTCATCGTGAACATCAGTAAATAAACTATCCTGCTGCACACACTCTTCTTCCGACAGAGGCGGATCCATGGCTGGTTCATCGTCGTCCTCTGCGGGAGCTTCGTATGAATAAGTCACTGAATCGCCGCCGTAAGGGTCTTGAGGATCCTTACCGGTGTATTCGTAAAACAGGGTCTTGTCCGGGATCCAGCTGACCGGGTCTTTTCCGGTCGCGCCGTGACGGTTTTTCGCAAGATAGATGCAGGCCGGCAAGACTTTGGCGTTTTCACCTGAATCACCGGCATTTTGGGGATCCGTATTCGGATCGCCGGCCGTGGTACCGTCTTTTGTTTTGTAGTAGTCCGGCCTGTCAACAAACATGATCGTATCGGCATCCTGCTCGATTGCGCCGGAATCCCTCAGATCTGAGATCTGCGGCGTGTGATCGTTCCTTTTCGCCGTATCACGCGAAAGCTGGGACAGCGCAATTATCGGTATCTTGAGTTCCTTCGCAAGGAGCTTAAGGCTTCGCGAGATCTTTGCAACCTCGTCATTACGGGACTTGTTGCCCATCCCCTTTACTTCAATGAGCTGAAGATAGTCCACAAAGATAAGTTTCGGCTGGATCCCTGCGGATGTAAGCTGCTTGATCTTTGTCTTCATGGTCAGCGGATTTATGTCAACGCTGTCGTCAAGATATATCGGGTAGTCCCTGAGTTTCTTCAGCGCATTGTCCATCTGCTGCTTGTCGCTCTCGGTCAGCTTGTTTGAAGATATTATCTCGCTGATCGGTCTGGTCATGGCTGAAGACATGATCCTGCGGCCGATCTCCTCTAAGGTCATCTCCAGCGAAAAGATAACGACCGGGTGCTGATTTGCAGCAACATTCACCGCCATGTTTACGGCCAGCGCGGTCTTGCCCATGCCGGGGCGCGCCGCAAGGATATTTACCGTTCCGTTTCCGAGTCCGCCCGTCATCATGTCGAGTTTCGGGAAACCAAGCTTGATCTTACCGCCGTTTTTCGCATCCATGATCTCGGTAAAAACGCCTGATATCGTCATCTTAAGAACGTCATTCAGGACGACGAGATCCTTCTCATCGTTAAATCCCCTGAGCTGAGACAGCTCGCTGATCACATAATTGATTATTTCCGACGTGGTGTGTTTGCCGCCTATAGTCTCTTCCCTGATCTTTTCAGCGAGCTTCAGGAGCTTTTGCTTCTCGCCCTTCAGGCGCATCGCATCGATATAACTGTTGATCGCGGACTGTGATGCCACAGTGTCGCCGACATGGTAAACATAGCGCTGGCCGCCCGCCTTTTCGAGCAGACCGCATCTCTCAAGCTCGGAGATCACCGTGATCCGGTCGATCGTAACCTCATCGAAAAACATATCCAGGATTACGCCGAAGATGGTGCTGTTGCGGCTGTCAGTGAAATCCTCTGCGGAAACCTTGTTCTTAACGACATCCATCACAGCGCTGTTCCTGCGCATGCAAAGTGAAAGGACCGCCTTCTCGGCATCAACGTCGCAAACAGGCTCAACTCTTGAGTCAATGAGATTATCCATAACAATGCCTCCCAAACCGTCAGATCTCAGGTGAGGTCATTATAGAAAACACGATGGGGCGTTTAAGGGACAACAATTTGATTATGAGGACAGATTCAGATCACTTCTCTGATCTCGTCCAGGATCTCAGCTTCGGTGTTGGACTCCACAAAAGACGAGATGGAGTCCATCAGGCTGTCGGCCATTGCGTTGTGCGGAACTATGGCAGCCACCCCGATCACTATGATCTGGTGTGTGTCCTGCTCGTCAATTTCAGCTGCTGACACGTGAAATCTATTCTGTAACAGTGTTACAAGGCTTTTCACGATCATGCGCTTTTCTTTAAGGCTGTGCACCCATGGTGCATATAGCCTGAATGTCATGGTAGCTATTTTCATAGTCTGATTATACGCCTCAACATCCATGCGATCTCAAAATTATCTCCCGTTCCCTTCTCATCGAGCACATCTCGTATTCATAGATGGCCTTCCAGACTTCATTCAGTTTTTCACGGTTCTCTAGAGTCTCGCCGTAACCTAAGTGCGCGTTTTCCGGCTCAACGCAATAATCGAACCTTTTCCGTTCATCTATGGGCATATAGAGCCCAAAGTCGCCCTCGTTCTTTTTAACCTCTTCCAGAAAAGACTCCATGTTTTCCTGCCTGAACCCCATGAATGAAACAACATTTAGCACACGTGCAATGGCCTGGTAGATGATCTCCTGCGTAAACTCATTATCAGCCACGCGAAATCCCAGCACTTCCTTGAATGGAGCGGTAAAAATACGGTTTTTACAGTTTTCCGGATCATCAAGAAGTTCTTCCAAAAACAGGAGCCTTACCTGCCATCTGTCGAAATAATCATGCTCAAACCTTTTGAATGCATAGATCACGCCGGTCTTCCCGCCGGGGATCTCTTTGATCTCCAGATCCTTGAGGTACCTTATATAGTCGTAGATTTCTTTTCTTCTCGCCTGCGCATACTCCATTACAGTCAGTTCCCTGACGGTCTCATCGTATTCAATATGCTCATCGTGATAATCGGTCGGGGTGTTAAAGTAGTAGAGATCAAACAGCTTATCGCCGAACTCCTCGAAAAGGGTATCGACCAACCGCGTAGTATTCAGTTCAGAAAGATAATCTTTAACCGTTTTCATCGCCGCGCGCCCTGATCTCATTAAGCCTGCCCCTGTAGAAAAGGAGCTGTCTTCCCTCTTCCTCTGTAATGAAGCCGCGTCTTTCGGCAGCCTTCACGCAGAGCTGCTTTTCATATTCGTCAACGTTACCGTCCGTCAAGATGAGACCGAGCATGGCAATCTTGACCACCTTGGGTTCATCGACGTAACTGCCGTCGGGCACCTTTGCCGTGTGATGCATTAAAGTGATCTTTGCGCTTTCCATGGGGCACCTCCTTGTCTTCTCATATTGTGTTTGTTTTCACCCTTAAGATAAGACTTGGGATGTACGGTAATTGTCCCATCTTTTCGCAGGCTCCCGCCCTTCCATTCACAGAAATTTTACCCGCGCTCATGTACCAAATTCACACCATGGAAATAAATAACATATACAATGAAGGTATCTTTCAAGAAAGCGGGGTATTCGCCATGCCGGCCAGCAAGAAGATGATTCCGTCCATGATATTGGATATATTGAAAAGAAGGACAGATGAGAACCACACTCTGGATCAGAAGGATATCCTGGATGAACTCAACCGGGAATTCGATCCGCCCCTCGACCGTAAGACCGTGCGCCGCAACATCGAATATCTCCTGGATATCGGCTGTCCCATCGTATACACGGAAAAACCGCGCAGCAACGGCAACGATGTCTGGACGGACTTTTACCTGGCCAGGGATTTTTCCGAGGCGGAGTTAAGGCTCCTGATCGACGGACTGCTCTTTTCGAACCATGTGCCATACAAGCGCTGCCAGGATCTAATCGAGAAACTTGAAGGCCTTGCGAGCGAGCATTTCAGGTCGCACGTGAAACACATCAAGACGCTCCCTGACCCCGAGGTATACAACAAGCAGCTGTTCTTCACGATCCAGGTGTTAGACGAAGCCATTTCGCGCGAGCGCCAGGTCGCATTCCACTATGTCAACTACGGCACCGACAAGAAGAACCACCCCAGGCTCGGTGATGACGGCAAGCCGAAGGAATACATCATCAACCCGTATCAGATGGTCGCAAAGGAAGGCAAGTACTACCTCATCTGCAACAACGACGACTACTCTATCCTGTCGAATTACCGCGTCGACCGCATCGCCGACATCCGCATCTTAGAAGACAAGAAGCGCAAGCCATTCTCAAAGCTCAAGGACGCGAACGGCGACCGCTTCAACCTCTCCGAGTACATGAAGACGCACATCAAGATGTACGCGTCCGGCGACTGCCGCGTCAGGTTTAAGATCAATCCCGCAATGGTAACTGACATCATTGACATCTTCGGAAAAGACGTCTCGTTCGAAGAAGAGACCGACAAGTATGTGATCGTCTCCGCGAAAGTCACCGAAAACGCCATGATCCAGTTCGCCAAATCCTACTCGCCCGACGTGGTTATCTTAGAGCCGCAGCACCTCGTGGATCAGATGAAGGACTGGGCAAAGAAAGTTAACAGGTTGTACAAGTAATGGAAGAAAATAATATGGAACAGAACCTTAAAGATAAATGGGAGCTTATAACAGAAGATAATCTGGAATTAGAGGCTATCTCTGCCACAGATGAATTCAAGCATCTGATATTTGATACATATCAGTTTCTGGAATCTGTTCTTACCGAAAAAGACGATTTCCCGCGCAATCTGCTGACGCTTTATAAATACATCGCAAAGACACAGATGTATCTCAGCATCAATTATCTTTATAATGTGCCGCATTCGGTTTCCTCATCATATTCAGACTGCTGTGAGGGGCTTTGCCATGTTTTCGAAAAAGGCTTCAACAACGGTTACTATGAGCATTCTCTTCCGCTCGGATTAACAAGGCACACCCGTGCCGGATGTGCCTCACCTGAAGCAGACATGAGTTCGTTCGAATCGTTTTTGAAATCATTTGACGATAACGTAGAACTTCTCCACGACTACTACGGTGAGGATACAGTTACGTGAAGACGATGCTGTTATGGTATAAATACTCATTTCCAGACTTTGATTTTTGTGTCAGTGATCTGGATAACTACGATAGTTTTAGGACGATCCTGGCGTATTTTATTTGTATATTTAACCTGAATTGCAATTTAAGAACAGCCGGCAAGTTCTTGTGGACCACCGGCAAAGAGTTCTTCCCGCGTTATGTCTACAAAGACCTGATCGCCAAATACAAACCGGCGCGTCATACCAGTCCGGGATAGCCGTACAGACGAAAACAGCTTTTTTCCAATTTCGTATGTACGCGCAAAAATTCAATCCAGATGGCACTTGTAGTGCTTGCTGTAATCGTATCTGATGATAGGCTCTTCAGTCAGACCGAATGCAGTTATGATCTGTTTTATATGATCCTCGCCAATATTGGGATTCAGATAAATGATGGGCGTCCCGTCCTTTTTATACTCAACTCTTCCACGGGGATAGTAATCAAATGGTTTCTTGGATCCGGCAGGTCTTAAATAAGCCCACAAAAGTTTGTGGTTGTAATTATCACCGGATTTGGACACACCATATATCGATCCTTCCTCATACTGAAAGACCTTCAATTCACCTTCGACTATCCAGAAAACGCCTCTCATTCAGTTGCCCTTTATTGTGATCACTTCAAGCCCTTTTTCCTTGGCATACCACACGGTCTTCTTGGTTCCGCCAGGAGCACCTGTGTAGACGCCGATCAGCCTCGACGAGTGATCGACCATCCAATAGTCCCGATCGATATATGCTTGCGTCCCGGGTCTCTTTCCTACATAAACTGTCTTGTCCGAGGCGATGAGTAGGCTGGTGTATCTTTGTCTCCACTTCGGCTCCCAGTCTTTTTCCATGCCGTTCCAGGCACATGCGCAGATCAGATGTATCTTCGCGCCGTCCAGAATGAGTTTTAAAACGATCTCCGCCGCCCAGATGTCAACGCCTCTCTGCATGCCGGAAATAAAATCCGTGTAGCCGTCGTCTACGGCCTTTCTTATCTGTTTTTCAAGCCAGGCGATGACAACATCTTCCGCCATCCCCAGCTTCTCAGGTCTGTGTCCCGTGAACGAACACGCGTGCTTAATATCTATTTCATTCATTAGTCAACTCCAAAACATTACGCTGCTTGGTCGCCGCCCGCAGCAAACTTCTCTCTGATCGGTGCGATGTCTTTATATGAGATCGTCTTCTTCTCGAGCAGCATTTCGATGACCGCCTCAAGGAACTCACGGTTCTTTCCGAGAAGCTGCTTCGTCTTGAGATAGTAGCGTGAAAGCTCTGTTCCCGCTGCATTATCCAGGCGATCGTAAACCTTCTGTGAGGTCTCATGGCCATGGCACCAGGACAGGAAATCGTAAGCCGCAACATTATCCAAAAGTCTTCTCATGTGGTCGTTGGCATCATGGAGATCTCTATTTACGCCCATGTCAGTCTCATTGAGGATCAGTTCAGTAGCAGCTTTTCCAGCGAGGTCGATCATTATTTCGTACTCAACATTTTTGAAATCCTCGAAACGGTGAGCTTCCCTGTTTCTGTGAACCAGTCCCTTGGCTCTTCCCAAGCCCGCTTCAATGGAAACAAAGGCCACCTGACCCGGGAAAAACACTTCTGAAATGACAGCGTGTCCGGCCTCATGAACAGCCCGTCTCCTGTCGCTGACAGGATTGTTTTCCGCCACTTCAGTTCCGCCGAAGATCTTACGGATAACAGCTTTTCTGATATCTTCCTGGCTTATGCGCTTTTTGCCTTCGTATCCTGCATAAATGCCTGCCTCGTTGACAACCATCTCAAGATCGGCACAGGAATGGCCTTCAGAGAATCTCGCGATCTCCTCAACATCAATGTCCTTGGCGACTTTCTTATCCTTGAGATAGAAAGAGATGATCTTTTTTGCATCTTCTATCTCTGGAAAATCCATGAAAAAGGTCTTGTCAAAACGACCGCTCCTGACAAGTGACTCAGGGAGTTTGCGATAGTCATTGCATGTACCCAGTACTAAAACTTCCGACTCTTTTACATCGTCAATGCATGCCTGTACAGCAACATATTCTTCAGCATCACGATGATAAACGTCTTCGTTCGCAAACTTATCGAGATCATCCAAAAGAACGATCGAAGGTGCCGCTTTTTCGGCCTCCTCGAAAGTCTCTCTGATAAAATCGACAAAAGCGCCGTCAGGTCTGTCTTTTCTGATAGTGAAAGTCTTAAGACCTGCTTCCTTAATGAACGACTTAGCCATAAGAGTCTTGCCGATCCCGGGTTCTCCGCTCAGCAGGATTCCCTTCGGAGCAGACACGCCGAGCCTCTTGTATTTTTCAGGATCCCTGATGATGTCGATGATCCTGTAAAGCTCCTGCTTGATCCCTTCATAACCAATTACTCTATCCAGTTCTCTCATAGAAAACACCTCATTTCTGTTTTGATCTCACCCTGATTATATGAGGTGCCGTGTCCGCAAATTGTCCCATCAGTTCGCAGCTCATCAGAGCAGTGTCCAGGGGATATCGTAGTCCTTTTTATACGTGCCGCCTTTGTCCGCGAAAGCATCCTCGCTTATCTTCAGTCTTCTCCATCTTTTTGCGGCAGTTTTCTTAAGCCATTTCGCATCCTTGCTGATGCGGCTGACAATAAATACCTCGCCGCCGATCTTTTCGAAATGCGGAATGCAGACAGAAGTTCCCCTCGGTGTATTTACCCTTGTGTAACTGACGCAGTACTTTTCGCGCTCGACGTGATAGCCCCAATAGTAATACTCGCCCCTGTCAGCTTTTTTGGCTCTCGAAAACTTTTTATGCGCAGTCTCGTACCGCCTCTGCCTGTGCAGAGCCTTACGCTTTGAACCAAGATAGTGATTAACCTTAGACATGGTCCTCAACCAACCCTTCTGAACTTCTCTCCTTCATATCTGCGGATCGGATTGCCTCTCTCGATCTCCGTGTGTTTCTTCCATGCGCCGTTTGCGGCGGACGCTTCGTTCTCTTTCTGCTTTGCGGCAAGGATGCCTGCAAGCCTTCTCATCGCCTTCTGCTTGTTCTGCACCTGGCTGCGCTCTTCCGTACATGTAATAACGATCCCCGTCGGCTTATGTAAGACGCGCACGCCTGTCTCAACTTTGTTGACGTGCTGTCCGCCCTTTCCGCCGCAGTGCATCGTGGTCACTTCGCAGTCCGCGGGATCAAGCCCTCCGACCGCCTCGGCTTCCTTAATGACGCTGACATCCATGTACCAGTTCTTGCGCTGGTGACCCGGCCTTATGGTGCTTTTCCACACCCATAAGACCGTGCCCTCTAGCATCGAAACATCTTCATCAAACTCCATGACGCACGACTTGAATCCGTTGCCGGAATAGTCCTCATTAACTGATACGATGCGCGAGCCCGTGAACTCCTTGAGAAAAGCTTTGCAGAGCTTTTCCACTCCGACAGAGCACTCAACCGGGCCCTGTCCCGAACTTATCTGTATAAGCATTTTTACCTCTCTTTTCCAGCCTTGAAATTGTAGACGGGCTTTATCACTTCCCTGACTTCCACGGTTTCACTTATGGAACGCATGATCTCATCGATGCCACGGTAAGCGACAGGCGCTTCGTCCAAAGTCTCCGCGCACGCCGAAGTCGTGTAAATGCCCTTCATGTCTTTCTTGAATGCAGATACCGTGTAGTGATTCTGCACTTCCGTTCTCTTGATCTTGCGGCCTGATCCGTGAGGCGCCGAAAAGTTCCACTCGGGATTGCCTTTTCCAACGCCGAGGATCACACCGTCACGCATGTTGACGGGTATGATGACGTTCTCGCCCTCAAGTGCAGAAGCAGCGCCTTTTCTAAGGATCTTCGTGCCGTCAGGAAGGTTTCCGATGTAGTTGTGCACCGACTCGTACCTTTCGTTCTCCTTCCACTTCATCCCCTTGAGGAGCTCGTGAAGGATTATCTCCCTGTTGAGCGACGCATACTTAGTCGCGATCTCGGCATCGTGCAGATAATCATCCATGAGAGGGCCTTCGACATAAGCCGTCTCATAAGGGACGTCCTTACCCATGTTGCAAAGCCTTCTGCGCGCAGCCTCGGTGTAGTAATCCGCAACGTCGTAGCCAAGGTGCCTGCTGCCCGTGTGGATGATGACATAGCACCCGTCCTCACCCTTATCGACTTCGATGAAGTGATTGCCGCCGCCCAATGTGCCGAGGCTCTTCAAAGCCTTGTCGGCATTGACGGCGCGCAGACATCTGAGTTCAGAGATCACATCGAAAGAAGCCTTGGAGTGAGGCGCTTTTCGAACCGCAAAACCCGCAGGAACATTGTCTCTTATCACCCTGTCGAGTTTCGGGAATTCCATCCGTCCTTCCACTTTGGCAACGAGCATTCCGCATCCGATATCAACTCCCATGAGTTGCGGGATTATCTTGTCCGTAACGGTCATGGTAAGTCCGATCGGGCCGACTTTTCCGGGGTGGCAGTCCGGCATGATCCTTATCTTTGAACCGAGCGATGTCTCATTGTCGCAGATCATCTTGATCTGGGCCTTGGCGTAGTCTTCAACGTCACTTGCATAGACTCCCGCCTCAGCGAAAATTCCTTTAATAGTGTCCATAAAAATATACCTTTCGTTATGAAAGGGCAGTTATGGGATCTCTTGATTGGGATTCAGTTCACGCCAACAGAAAGAAGGTCCCATGTACCCTTATTATTTAATGATCGTGCAGTTGTAAATTCTTGTCTTCGCATCTTCATGGCAAGGACCTCCTTTCGTAGAAATATTGACGCTGATTATAACGGTCAAGTTTTCAAAATGCAATACCCTTATGAAATGTGCGAGTCTACCCATTTCTTCAGGTCTACATCATCTTTTTCGCTCGCGGCAATGCCCATGATGATGTCCGCAAACTCTTCATTTGTCGCATTCACATGCCAGCCGTTGAGCTCGAGCAAAACGAGCAGAACAAGCGCTCCGATCCTCTTGTTCCCGTCTCTGAATGAATGGTTCTTGATAAGCCCGTAAGCAAGTCGCATGATCTTATCCTTCGTGTCCGGGAAAAGCTCTTCCCCGCCGAAAGTCTGAAACGGTGCCTGCAGCGCAGAGTCGAGCATGCCCTCGTTGAGTACGCCGCATGAACCGCCGTACCTCTCATATATTGCTTCGTGGAGCATGATTATCTGTTCTTTTGTAAGCGTGATCATTTCGCAAGCTCCTTGAATGCCTCATCGAATCTGTCCATCATTTCGCTGGCGGCCTTCATCACTTCGCCGTCGCTCAGAGTTTTGTTCTGCTCTTCAATATTCTCGTTTACGTTATCCATATTCACTCCAGTTTATAACGCTTCATAAATTCAGCATAAGCCTCAAACGAATCAACAGAATACTCCGTATCATCCGAATCCTGAGATACATCGATCGGCTCGTCCGTGTTTACAGGAATCGAGATCACTTCCTTTTCCTGACCGGGAATCTTACGTGTATAAGTTAACATATTTTTCTGCCTCCCCGATACATTCAGAATTTCTTACTGCTTCATTATGAACTCGTGCATGGGACAAAAATCTCCCATCTTGAAAGGAGGTGCAGTATGACTGATTATGAATTACTGAGTGTGATACTCACATTCGGATTATTGATAGTTTCGATTATTGCTCTTTGTTTTAAGACAAAGAAATAAGCCGCCCACGCTTGAAGTGACCCCAAATAGTTAGACAAAATCAAGTCTAATGAAAGGGGTTTTCTTTATGGGAAAAACAGTATACTCGTTCGAAGTACGCCTAGATGCGGTACAAAGGCATCTAGGCGGAATATCGCTTAAGGCTCTTGCTGA
>JAFVDI010000014.1 GCA_017478485.1 Clostridiales bacterium
AGGCAATACATCTTGAAAGCAAAGAAGAAGCACAGAATGCACCGACACCGATTACGAATTATGCGTTATTCCATGATGGGGAGTATGTTACAAACGAGCAAATGAACGATAAGAAATTCTTAAAACTTACAGGAAAGTGATAGTCGTTTATATCGGAAGCAAAATGAACAATAATTCATCATATAAAGGTTGAGATGACAATGGATAAAGTTCTGGGATGACAAATGGGAATGTTTCGTGGAAGGACTGGGGCAATACTTGATTGCCTGCATATTATTTTTATCGAAAAACGATAAAAAGTAATTGTAATTCGATATTTATGATGGTACCATATCCTCAGGAGTGGTACTTATGAAAAAAACGGTAACGATAATCGAATGCTTAATCCTTTTAATAGGTGTCCTTATCAGTCTCAGCGGAACGTTCAATGCCGTAAAGGTGTCGGCTTCTTATATTCCGTGTTTCCTTTTTGCAGTCATGGGGATAGTTTTTATCACTGCCCTTATTCGCAATAAAAACGAAAGCTCTGCGGTTATGATGGGATTCGGGTTCATTGTCATCTATCTGATAATGGCGGGTTTCGGATACCTTATCTGCTTTGCGGCCGCAGCTTGATCCTGACAGCAAAAAAGACCGGGCCATAGCCGTTATCAGCGCAGCTGCTCTGTTTGGGATCGCTCATATTGACCTGTTCACTTTCCGGGTCTCGTGGTTCCAGGTCTGTTATGCTTTTGTACTGGAAATCTTTTACGGATATACCTTTATAAGATCGAAAAGCGTTATCTATCCGATGATAATGCACAGCATGAGCAATGTGATCTGACCGGAATATATAATAAATTGCAGTGGAAAATGTTTTCAAGGGCTTCAGATTTACTGAGGCCCTTGTTCTTGCCCGGAAGTGACTTTTCATAGAAATCAGGCCGTTGTCAGAAAACAATGTCATTCCTAAATATTATGGAGTAAAAGATATCAATAACTATGCATTCTGGAATGCTCAAAGAGTTACGAGCCTGGTAATACCTGAAAGCGTAACTGCTTTAGGAAATAATGCTTTTGGAAATTTAAGCGCTCTAGCAAATGTCAGCCTTTCAAAGGAGCTGATAGACAGTATTGATCTTGAGAATGTTTTCCCTAATTGTCCTAATTTCCATGAAGACGGGATCACCATCCTGAAAGACAGTATCTTTAAGGCAACAGTCAAGACAGCCAAGAAGAAGACCAAGAAGGGAACATACAAGATCAAGGTCAAAGTAATGTCGACCGGTAATGCTGAGTACAAAGCATCCGACTGGAAGACAGTAACAGTTACGATAAAGATCAAATGATAAAGGAACGCCGGTCAGATGACCGGCGTTTTTATTTTATGCATACTATTCATCTGAAGGATCTTTATCCGCCTTCTTCGGGCAGGGATCCATGTCCATGAACTCTTTAACGAGTTTCTTATATCGGTTGCGGGACTGCCTGGCCTCTTCGCTCTTTGCCTCGTGCTGTTCAGTCAGTTCCTTGATCTTCTTTTCGTAAGGGACCATACTCGAACGAAGGCTTTTTGCGTTTATGAATTTGATCAAGTGGTAAATGCCGATTATCAATGCGATCAGTACCGCCAAGAAGATAAGGAACGCCCATGCCTTGTTCCAGATGAGAGTGCCTAACACCAATATGGGAAGTATGAACACTAAGGAAATGATGGATTCACGTGCTTTTGAATCCTCCATCTCCCATATCTCATGGCAAAGCTCCGTGAACTGGCGGGAGTTGTGATAGTATTCGCTGTTTAATTTACCCAGTGCTGACTGCTCGGTCGATTTGTTCCTGCTGATATCCTCGGCTTCGCTGACGAGATCCCTGTAATGCTTGAGTTCGATCAGTGCTTCGCGGACCTTCTCAAAGTAAGGCCTGTGTTCGGGAAGACAGTTATCGATCGCATTTTTCAGAGCGGGATCATCGGCGCTGACATGAACCGCGGCATCGTTGTTCATAGTGCCCATGGTCTTCCATTTGTTGCTGCAGATGAAGAGTCCGCGCAGCGCTTCAAAGTCGTGCGGATCCTTTGCGAGCATGAAATCATAAGCGTCCTTTGCCGAACCGTACTCGTTTCGCCTTATTGCTTTGGACGCTACATCTTTGACATTATCCTCTCTGAAATATTCATAGTCGAAAGAAACACCGCAGAAAGGGCAGACATATATCTGCTTATCAAGATCGATGTCGAGAAGACCGCCGCAGGTGGGGCAGAGATTACTCTTTACTAATGTCATTTCTATCCTCCGATTCCAAAGTACCGCGAATGGTACTAAAGATAATAATATCAACAGCGATATTTCTTGACAATATTTGCTCTGTCAAACAGATAACCGGAAGCGGACGGACGTCAGTTCGAATCCGCTTCTTATTTGGAGTATAATCCAAAGATTAACTGATACTTAGGAGAGGATGGGGTTATGACTTTCAGTTCGCTGCCGTTTTTATTCATGTTCCTGCCGGTGACATTCCTGCTCTACGCGGTTGTCAGGAACAAGACGGCGAGAAATGCGGTCCTGATCGCTGCGAGCCTTGTGTTCTACGCATACGGCGAGCCCGTGGCGGTCATCATAATGATCTTTTCGATCATGCTGAACTATGTTTTCGGAAGACTTGCCTCGGGAACAAAGCATGATAAGCTTGCGGTTGCCCTGGCGGCGGTCCTCAACATAGGTCTTCTCATTGCATATAAATACACAGGTTTCTTTGTAGAGATCTTTAACGGCGTGACAAGTCTTGGAGTGCCTGTTCCGAACATCAGACTCCCCATCGGAATATCCTTTTTTACGTTTCAGGGATTAAGCTATGTCATTGACGTTTACAGGGATAAGAAGCTCGTGCAGAAGAATTTCTTCTCGGTGCTGCTTTATATCTCGTTCTTCCCGCAGCTGATCGCGGGCCCCATCGTAAGATATGAAGACATCGCAAAGCAGATCAATGAAAGAGAGTTCAGCATCGACAGGGTGAGCCGCGGAATACTGAGGTTCATCTTCGGTCTGTCCAGGAAGGTCCTTATCGCCAACCAGATGGGCTTCATCGCCGACAAGGTGTTCTCGTTTGCTCCCGATCAGATCGGAACAGGGGCAGCCTGGATAGGTGCGGTCTGCTATACGCTCCAGATATTCTTTGACTTCTCGGGTTATTCTGACATGGCGATAGGCCTCGGAACTGTCTTCGGTTTTGACTTCAAGGAGAACTTCGATTATCCGTTCATCGCGGGAAGCATCCAGGAGTTCTGGAGACGCTGGCACATCTCGCTCTCCACATGGTTCAAGGAATATGTATATATCCCGCTCGGAGGCAACCGCAAAGGCAATGTCAGGACGACGCTCAACAAGCTTTTGGTGTTCTTCCTGACAGGTCTCTGGCACGGTGCGAATTTCACTTTCATCGTCTGGGGCATGATCCACGGACTTTGCCAGATGTTAGAGACCTATCAGATAATCCCGACCAAGAAGAAATGGTTCAAGCCGATAGGACACGTCTATACGCTCCTTGTGACAGTCCTGGCATTCGTTATCTTCAGGGCTGAAACGCTTACACAGGGCTTCGGCATGATAAGGGACATGTTCACGGTTCATCCGGGCGAAGCTGCCGTTAATGCACAGATCTATTCGACAGTAAGTGTTCTGGCGATAGTGTCGTTTGTTTTCGCGCTGCTGCTGTCAGCTCCGGTATTTAAGCTCATAAGAGCAAAGGCGGAGAGCTCGAAGATGTCTTCCGCATATAACTACGCAGCATACACAGGTTCGTTCCTGCTGCTGATAATATCCATTCTCATGCTTGCGTCGAGCACATATAACCCTTTCATCTATTTCAGGTTCTAGGAGGGATTATATGAACAAGACATTCAAGACAATATATTCGGTACTTTTCTTCCTGGTGATCTCATTGCCTCTTGTTCTCATGCCGTTCTTTAAGAATAAGGAGAACTTAGAGAAGAGGGACCTGGCAAAGTTCCCTAAGTATGTTGAGGACGGCAGGCTCAACCAGGACTTTTCGACGGGCTTTGACACATGGCTCAATGACAGGGTTCCTTTCAGGGCGCAGCTTTTGTCATGCTCCAACTTCATCAAGACAGAGGTCTTCCACACCTCAACTTCGAACGTCATCAGGGGCAAAGAGGGCTGGCTCTTTTTCGAGAACGAATCGCCTGATTACATGAACACCAATGCCATGACTGACAATGAGATCAAGGCTTTCGGCGTAACGCTTTCGCTGATCGAAGAGAACGTAACGTCGAGGGGAGGGAGGTTCGTTTTCGCGCCCATCCCGAACAAATCGAGCGTGTACGGCGAGAAGATGCCTTCGTGCTATACAAAGGCGCCCGAAAACAATCTGACGAGGATCACCAAAGAGCTCGACCGCATCAATGTCAGTCACGCCGACTGCTTATCCATGCTCGTGGAAAACAAGGACAAAGACCTCTATCACAAGCGCGATTCCCATTGGAATTACAAGGGCGCGTTCATGGGATACAACAGGATAATGGAAAGACTCGGCGCTCCGCATAAGACATATGATGATGCGAAGTTCACAAAGACTCTTACCTGGCGCGGCGATCTGGACAAGCTCCTTTATCCTGCGGGCGGCTTCATGGATTATCAGTACGATTACGATATCAAGTTCTCGGATTTTACCTTCAAGCGCCCGAAAAAAGTTGAAGATACAGCGACGCAGCTCAAGGTCTTCATGGGCGACGGTGAGATGAACGACGAGTATTTCATCACGCAGAATAAGTCCGCGCAGAACAACGGCACCGCCTATGTGGTAAGAGACTCATTCGGAAGGGCGCTCCTGCCTTTCATAATAGACAATTACAAGGAAGCGACATTCAGGAGGACGACGGCACCTGACATAACCGCGGTACCTGACGGAGCCGACATGATCTACGAGATCGTCGAGCGCAATCTTCACCGTGTGACCGCTAAGGCGCCCTTCATGTTTGCCCCGCAGAGAAAGCTTGATATTGCGGGTCTTGCATCAGGCGGCGATGCTAAAGTGTTCTCTTCCAATGAGAAGTACGGAGCAAGGATCTACGGCATGCTTCCGGACGGCATCGAGACCGGAGACGGAAGGGTCTGCATTATCCTGTCGGATGGCGGGTCAAGCTATTGCTTTGAGGCGTTCCCCATCTATGAGAAGGAACTGATCTCTGAGACATCCGGTCTTAATGCCCCCGCGAGAGCAAACGGCTTTTCCGCATTTATCAACGGCAAGGAGACGCCGCTTTCCGGCACTTACGATATAACTGTCGTCACAGGCGGCAAGACTTACCAAGGCTCGAAAATAACATTAAGCCCTGCCGCTTCGTAAAAGATATCCTCTGTACACCTGTTTTTAGGCAAAAATGAGGCATCCTCCCGCCACAGTTGACAATTGTAGCCTCGTCATGTTAGATTAAGCTTGCTTAAGCTACAATTGTAAACTGCATTTTGGAGGTTTATTTCATGTCAGATAATCTTGCCAGCAAGATAACCGATTCCGAACTGGAAGTCATGAAGCTGCTGTGGTGCGCAAAGGACGCTCTGCCCGTTACGGAGATTCGTGAAAAGCTTCAGGGATCGAAAGGCTGGGAACCTGCGACGATCAAGACATTAGTCTCAAGACTCGTGTCAAAAGGCGTTGTACGTCAGGAAAAACGTAATGTTTACTACTATTCTCCGGTAATAACGGAAAAGGAATACAGTTCATGGGCCACAAAGGATCTCATTACCCGTATCTATAACGGGAAGGCCAGTGATCTGATAGCTTCTCTCGTAAGTTCGAACGGCCTTACAAAGGACGATATCGCCGAATTGCGGGAAATGTTCAAGGTGGAGGAATAAAGAATGAATACAATGCTTATGCTGACCATAAGCGGCAGCGTTTTAGCACTTCTTCTCGTGTGTCTGCGCTATACCGTTCTGCGCAAGATGCCGAGCACGGTCTACTACTATGCATGGCTCCTGGTGCTCCTGCGTTTTGCAGTGCCGCTTCCGGGACTTGTTCCGGCAACAGCGGAGAAGGCGGAACCCTTGCCAAAAGCTCCTGTTGTATACGTTGAAATGGACAGCGAGGATAACGCAAAAGCGGTTTCCGGATCTGATCATGCAGACAGCACGATGACCGCTTCAGATAAAACGGACGGATCACACATCGTCCTTGATGCAACGGAAACAAAGGCGGCGACCGTTTCCGATAATACCCCTGCCACGAAGGCGCCTTCATTTTCGATCGACTGGAAGTCACCCAAGCTCTGGTTTTCGGTCTGGGCATTAGGCGCAGTCGTAAGCATGGGCATCACGGTGCTCTCATATATCAAGTTCAGCTTTGGCCTGAAGAGGGATCTCATGGAACCCGACAGCTTTACCAAAGCGGTATATGCTTCGATCCCCGGCAGAAAGCCTGCCCTCTATTTCTCGGATTCTGCCCGCACACCCATGATGTTAGGCGTTCTCAAGCCGAAGATCGTTCTGCCTATGCGTGAGTACAATGAAGAGATCCTGCTCAACATCCTCCGTCATGAGCTTACGCATTACCGCCGCTTTGACTTGCTCTACAAGTGGGTCACGACAGCGGTCCTTGCCGCTCACTGGTTCAATCCATTAGCCTGGTTCATCCGCAGGGAGCTTAACCGTGCGTGTGAGATGAGCTGCGACGAGATGCTTCTTCGTTCCATGAACAAAGACGAAAAGCAGTCTTACGGCAATACTCTCCTTCTGATGGCGGCATCAACAGCTCTGCCTTCTGCTGTTGTCGCTACTTCTTTCGCAACAGAGAAGAGGAATCTCAAAGAAAGACTCGTTCAGATAATGAACTATAAGAAGAGCGGCACAAGGCTTCTTGCAGCGGTCCTTTCAGTTGCACTCCTGACAGGATGCGGAGTCGTTGCCGGCCCCGTTGCGAAAAAAGCCGGAGAAGCGCAGGCTGATGCACCCAAGGTTGAAGGCAATGCCGTAAAGGTCAAGACCGTTGACGAGTTCCTGAAAGCGATCGCCCCCAACACAGTGATCGAACTTGCCGAAGGCGAATTCGACCTGAGCAAGGCATCAGATTACGGGAAAGAAACAGGCAGTGACTACTATGCATGGAGCCATGAGGTTGGCGCCGGCGGAAACGATGCCGAGCTGATCATCAAGAACGTTGAAGGACTCACGATCCGCGGAGCCGGAGCAGGCAAGACCACTATTTCGGCAGTTCCGAGATATGCGAATGTAATCCGTTTCACAGGATGTAAGGATCTTTCAGTATCAGACCTTACAGCCGGTCATACGAGGGAACCCGGTTTCTGCACAGGCGGCGTGCTTTTAATGGAAAACTGCGATGATTCCAATGTCGACAAATGCGGACTTTACGGCTGCGGCACGGTCGGTGTTATCGCATACAACTGCAAAAAGATCAATGTAACCGGCTGCGACATCTACGAATGCAGTGTTGGTGCAGTTGAAGTTCATGACAGTAATGACATTCTTGTCAGCGGCTGTGAAATCCACGATCACGGTAAAAAAGAAGCGGCGATGGATCTTTTCACTGCAGACAATACAATTGGCTTTACGGTCTATAACTGCACGATCCGTGACAATGAGAGTGGTAAACTGCTTGCTTCGATAGGTTCGAAGAACGTTTACTTCCTTTCAAATGAAGTAATGAAAAACATGTTCAAAGAAAGTACTTTCTATTTCGAGCAGTACGGTGCAACAGTTGACGGCTGCCACTTCGCAAACAATTACAGCTCCAACTGGTATAAGGCAGACGCGAAGATCAAAGCAAACGATATTGAAGGCCGCCAGCTTGATACAGCTGCGTTCACTTCCATGAAGCTTCGTGACATCA
Source organism: Clostridiales bacterium (assembly GCA_017478485.1). GTDB lineage: Bacteria > Bacillota > Clostridia > Saccharofermentanales > Saccharofermentanaceae > Saccharofermentans. The sequence continues at coordinate 7,843 of JAFVDI010000014.1, forward strand.
AGCCTGAGACCGTGACATCAGCTACAGTAACAAAGCCCGGCACTTCCGCAACGGCAAAGGAAGTCGCTCCCGGAGCCGAGGTCAGCGTAAAGACGATCGACGAGTTCCTCAGTGCGATCGGACCTGACCGTACCATCGTTCTTGACGGAACAAACTTCGATCTGACAAAGGCAAAGAATTATGGCGGTGAAGGCACTGAGTTCTACAGCTGGGGAGATGTTGAGGACGGCTCTCAGCTTATCATCTCAAACGTAAAGAATCTGACGATCAAGGCTAAGGATCCCGATCCGTCTAAAACGACATTAGAGACCCTCCCGCGCTATGCTGACGTAATCTGCTTTGACAGATGCGAGAACATAAGCGTCATCGGTTTCACGGCCGGACATACAAAAGAGAAGGGTTCCTGCAGCGGCGACGTTCTTTCAATGACCAACTGCAAGAATATCAAGGTCGAGAAGATGCGCCTTTACGGCTGCGGATCCAATGGAATCTTTGCTGAATTCTGTTCCGACATTGATGTCGTAAACAGCGAGATCTATGAATGCAGCAGCTCGGCAGGAGTTTTCAGGGATGACATCAGGATCAGCTTTAAGGACTGCAATATACATGATATTCCGGATATTGACCTCTTTTTCAGCGATTGTGAGAACGTGACCTGGAACGGAGAAAGACACATCGGAAGTTATATGCTCTTTGAAGTAAAAGCCGACGGAACGCTCGTTCCCGATAAGGATTCGGAGGAGGTTGCTAAGGTAGTTCCTCCGGCAACGGAAGCTCCGGATGCACCCGCCGCATAAGAAATACAACCGATGAAGCTAAGGGGCTGTCTCACAAGTGACCTGTTCACTTCAAGAGGCAGCCCCTCATTTTTCAAAACATATCGGGAATGTCCGGTTTTGTTTACGAAAAAGTTTACGCAACAACAAAAGCTGATCCGGCATCATGCCAGCTGAGCCTGCAGGAAGTGATCTCGCTGCCGTCTCTTCTGATACGGAACAGATCCCCGTCTTCTTCTTTCAGCTGTTCGATATCCAGCTTCTCCCCTTCGAAAGACTGGCTTAGATAATGTATCTCAAGGCCTTCGGGGTCGTGAGTCTTAAAGAACTCCGAGTCGTAGGTATTCAGCATAAAACGGACATACTCGATGTTGTTGGTGTGGTAGCAGTAGTCAAGACTTGTCGAACGGACCGTAACAGTGTCAACGCTTACTCCTTCAGTCTTAGAAAAACGTGTGAACTCAAGCCCTTCCGTCACGATATCATGTGCCATATCTTCAGTAAAGCCGACTGTATCCGCTTTGCGTATCTTTCCGTTTTCAAGATCGACGGCAGCCAGTTCTGTTCTTGCTTTGATGAGCACCACGCCGTCATTACCTTCAACGATCGTGTCGATATTGAGCTTGACTGCCGTATGCTTTGAAATGTAGCATCTGACAGTAAACTCTTCGCGCCATGCAGGTCTTCTGACGAAGCGGATATTGTTCTTTACTATGAGCCACATGGCCTTGTATCTTTCCATAGCGACGATGCCGTCAATGCCGAGATCTCCCATGAGTTCAGTTACGGCATTCTCAACGATACCGTCGGCTGCAAGGATGGACAGCTTAAGCTTGCTGTCGCACATATCTCCTGCTACATATGATCTTTTCTCGCGTATCATTATCATTATCTCCCGTTTGTTTTATTTTCCGGATATCCTGTTCTTAAGGGTTAATATTATCTCCTGATGCTCCTTATGTATCATCGTCGGGAAAGCATTAAGCAATCTGGCGGCTCCGGAATGTTTGTGCTCAAGAATGGAGAGACGTATCTCTTCGGATCTCTTTTCGAGCTTTTTCAGCATCTCACCGGCGTCGTCTCTTAGTTCAGCCTTCCCGAGTGCAACCTGAACCCTGGCCTCACCGATGTCTTGAGCGTTCTTCATCGCGTTATTCCCGATTATATCAGTCATACGGTCGCTTATCGTTCTCATGGCCCGGCTGATGCTGTCGAGCTCCTTGAGCTTCTTATTCAGGCCTATGATCGTTAACGCCGTGACGGTCGTGTCGGCTATGATACAGATACAAAGAAGACTGAGAAGGATCAACGATAAAGTATCGGGTATTAGTCCGACAATTGTCCTGATCCACGGGTGTATGCCTTTGACAGCTGCGACCACAGCAAGTCCCCACAGGATCGAAAAGGCGGCACAGATATAGCCGTGCAGGTTCAATGGCATGGAGCTGTAATCCCACCATCTTGCATGAAACAGCCTGTCCAATATGAAGCCTGCGGCAAGTTCTATCAGGGTTGCAAAGACCATCCCGACAAGGAAAAGGATCAAGGGATCCTCTGCCTTTAGCACACTGCTTATCCAAAGCACGGCACACATGCCCGCTCCGTAGACCGGGCATAAAGGACCGTTAAGAAATCCACGGTTGATTATCCTGCCTTTTACTACGGCGTGAAATACGACTTCAGTAACCCAGCCGAGAAAAGAATAGATCATGAAATACCAAAGAAAAGAAACTATCATACGGCCACGCTGCTATACCTTCGGTATTATCTCAAGATCCAGACCGGAACCTTTTGCCGGAAAATGTAAGACCCAGCTTAAGTTCGTTGCCCGGTTTGAATGCATATATCCGAATGAGAAGAAGAGATCCATCACAAGGACCGCAAGAAGCGCTACGCAGACCACATGGACCTTATTATTTTCATGAAGCTTGAAGTAGTTCATTAGCGGCGTGAAAAAGCGGTAGAAAAAGACCGTGATCACCGTCGAGAATCCTATGCTCGTGAAAAAGCTCGTATATCTCGTAAGATGCATCGGAAGATCAGTGTAGTCCCAGTAATAGATACCGCAGAACTTTTCAACAGCGTAACCGAGTAAGATCTCTCCTACGGATACGATGAAAAAGCATGCGATAAAGAACGGGCCCAGGTTGTTTTTTTGCGGAACACCCAAGACCATGTAGATGAACAAGACCGCAAAGCCGTATCCTATAAGGAACGGGAAGTGCATGTTCCGGTTGTCTATCACGCCGGAGCTGAAGAACATCCAGATATTCTCAAGACAAAAGCCGAGAAAGGAAACGACTATTACCAAAGCCATGTAGTCGTAAACTGAATATTCGGAATGAATCCGCTTTCCCATCCTAAGAAACTCCTTGAATATGATATACAGCGATGTTACAATTGTTTTGACGTTACAAGTGTAGCACCACGACATTTATTCTTCTATATATCGATCAACGGAGTTTACAGAAATGGCTAAGAGTGTAAAGCCTGAACAAAAAGGAACGGTTTTGCAGACCGAACTCGCAAAACGTGAAGTCTTACGGCTCAATAACCGGGAATCGAATCATTTAACACGCGAGTGCATATGCATGGCCATGATGTATCTCATGAACGAGAAACCTTACGATTCCATAAGCATATCCGAGATCGCAAAACGTGCCGGAGTCTCAAGGACAGCCTTTTACCGTAACTACGAGACCAAGGATGACGTCGTCAGAGAGATCGGAAAGCAGGTGATAGAAATGCTTTCCGAGATCGTCGGCAAAGTCAGGTCAAATGAGGATGTTCACAATATGCTTGTTGAATTCTTCACACAGATAGAGCAGCAAAAGGATAAGATCGAGCTGCTTATCAAGGGCGACCTGTCATTTAATCTTTTGTTCCCCAATGCCCGGTTACTGGAGAATGTGATCCCCGCCCGGACCAGGACGGATCATTACCGCATGGTCGCCGTCGATGCTGCACTTTTCGGGATCGTAAAGGAATGGATCACTAACGGGTGCGATCTTTCGGTCGAAGAACTGGTAAGGGTCGTAGAACTCGGGGTATCGGTATAATGTCTTTGCTATCCGGGAAGTTCCGATGAGCATCCGGATGTTCATTTACCCGTTCTGCTTGTTCCTGCAACCTGAATTAAAAAGGCCGCTTCATTTCTGTTGAAGCGGCATTTCGAATCAAACTGTGTCAGTGTTACCGTGAAATGTCACTTAAGATGACCGTAAACCCACCAAACCTGATTGCATGCGTCACATCTGTACTCAAGCTGATGATGTGAGAACAGACCAAAGAAGAAATAGTCCTCTCTTTCGTTTCCCGTGAAATATCCTTCCTTCAGGCAATTCATACAACACGTCGGATGGAATATGTGATAGTTATAGTTATAGTTTCCGGCGGTAAAAGCGGTTCCGCCGCTGACCTGACTGATATCTTCAATACCGAGTTCTTCAGCCAGATCAAGTGTTGTTGTTTCTGTATTATTCATTTTTTGTATCCTCCTGAATAGTGTTCTTGTTGGACGACATGATTATCACATCAGCGAAAACACGATACAATCAATGATCACTGCCCGGTCTGATGCTTATCCGACATCAGATTCCGGGAATGTTGATTAAGTCTTTGCTGTTTTCCACGGTCTGTCTCCAAAAAACAAAATTACACCCGAAAGACAACATTTTACGCCGAACGTTATCAAGACTTCGAAAATAAGTCAGCATTCCCGTTGAAAATGTGATATAACCTATCGGCAAACATTTCAAAGCATTATGAGTACCAAAGCACTGAACAAGAACTCCATGATCGAAGGAAGCCTGTGGAATAAGATCCTCGGGTTTGCTTTCCCGTTGGCTCTGACCGGGATACTCCAGCAGATGTTCAGTGCAGCTGACTTAGCTGTAGTCGGTAATTTCACGGAAGGTCTGGGCAAGGCCTGCATGGCCGCAGTCGGTGCAAACACTCCTATAATGAGCTTCATAATCAACGGCTTTCTGGGGATATCGCTGGGCACGAACGTCATCATCGCAAATGCAGTCGGCAGAAAAGATGACGAGACCATCCGGAAGGCCGTGCACACGTCCCTTATCGTCGCGCTCATCTGCGGCGTCATTACGGCTGTATTGGGCCAGCTTATAGCAGAGCCCCTCTTAAGGTCACAAAAGATCGCGGATGAAGCGGTAGATATGGCGATAATCTATTTCCGCATCTATGTCGGCGGACTTCCCGTTATTCTCCTGTATAACTTCGAAGCAGCGATATTCAGAGGCATCGGCAATACCAAGCTTCCATTCATAGCGTTGGTAATCTCGGGAGTTATCAATGTGGTACTGAACCTGTTATTTGTTCTCGTCCTTCACCGCACTGTTGACGGCGTAGCCATTGCAACGGTCATATCAAACCTGATAAGCAGCCTGATATTGCTCATCTGCCTTCGCAAGACCAAGACGGCAGCCAGGTTCGAGGCAAAGCATCTTAAGATAGATAAGCCGGTATTCAATAAGATAATGAAGATCGGCATACCGGCAAGCCTTCAGTCATGCGTGTTTTCGGCCGCAAACATAATCATCCAGTCCGCGATCAACAGCCTGGGGACTGCAGTCGCGGCTGCTTCCTCCGCGGCGTTCAATATCGAGATATTCTCATATTATGTGCTCAACAGCTTCGGTCAGGCATGCACAACTTTCACGGGCCAGAATTACGGCGCGTGGAAGCTGGACAGATGTAAGAAGACACTGAAGCTCTGTATTTTGGAAGGCATTGTCATCGAAGGGCTTATGGTAGTTATGCTGCTCCTGTGCGGCAAGAGCATGATCTCCGTATTTACCCCGGATCCCGAGATCATCGAGATAGGATATGTCCGGGTGCTTTTTATAACGACTGCGCATCTTTTCTCGCTCTTCTACGATGTCATGAGCGGCTATATGAGAGGGTTCGGGATATCTTTGTCGCCCGCGCTCGTTACCATGTTCTGCATATGCGGAATAAGGATCTTCTGGATCTATACGGTCTTCGAGCAGTTCCGCTCGTTCACATGCATCATGGCCGTTTACCCGATAAGCCTCGGTGTAAACGCGATAGCCATCTTCATCTTGCTCCTGATAAAGCGCCCTGCTAAAAAGCTCAGTTCCCGGGACGGATAACCCCGGTGGTATAATTGCCGTAGCCAGATTATCACGGGGGCGGAATTGAATTCAGACGAGGCGCGGAGCTTGCGTTGAAGCAGGTAATGGAAGCCGGCGCGGAGCTTGTGATATTGCAATCCAGGAGCCCTTCGTGCGGAGTGGGTTCTGTGTATGACGGATCGTTTTCGGGAACCTTGATACCGGGGCAGGGAGTTTTCGCAAAGCTCCTCATGGAAAACAATATCAAAGTTATGGATGTATCTGAGTTGTGAATAAGCAGGTTGATTATTCGAGAATGTAGAAATATAATGTGCATGTTCTGAGCATGCTTTACGTTTTGAGAGCATGCAGACTCAATGGGGAGCTTGTGTTACAGGCTGAGAACAGAGATGTGATCCTGGACCCTTAAACCTGATTTGGATAATGCCAACGGAGGGAATCGCTATGGATAAAAAGTATTAGTTAAGCAGATATATTCGGGACGGATATGTCTGTTTTTTTATTTTTGAATAAACGCAAAAACAAAGAAATAGAGGAGGATATTTAAATGTTAGGTTCTTGTTTGGAAAATGTACGCAAGTCGGTACCTCTGGTACACAACATCACAAATTATGTAACGGTTAACGACGTCGCAAACGTATTGCTCGCATGCGGCGGAAGCCCGATCATGTCGGACGAGCCCGAGGATGTAGAAGACATCACCTCCATCTGCGGCGGTCTCAATATCAACATCGGAACGCTTAACAAGAGCAGCATAAAAGGCATGTTCCTCGCAGGTAAAAAGGCGAACGAACTGGGCCACAAGGTCCTGCTCGATCCCGTTGGAGCAGGCGCATCCAAGCTCCGTACCAACACTGCAGTCAAGCTCATGGAAGAGATAAAGTTCACGGTCATCAGAGGCAATATCTCCGAGATCAAGACACTTGCATTAGGCAGCGGCACGACCAAGGGCGTTGATGCTGACGTTGCCGACGCGGTAACTGAGGATTCTCTTGACCAGGCAGTCGCTTTCGTTAAGGGCTTTGCTAAGAGCACAGGCTCTATCGTTGCGATCACAGGCGCGATCGATCTCGTAAGCGACAGCGAGAAGTGTTACGTGATAAGGAACGGCCGTGCTGAGATGGGTAAGATCACAGGTACGGGCTGCCAGCTTTCCGGCATGATGACCGCTTTCGTCGTTGCAAATCCCGGAAACGAGCTTGAAGCAGCTGCTGCGGCAGTATGCACCATGGGATTGGCTGGCGAGATCGGCTGGTCAAACATGCTTCCCGGTGACGGCAACTCCACATACCGCAACCGCATAATCGATGCCATCTACAACATGGATAAAGACACTCTTGATAAGGGAGCAAAATATGAAATTAGATAAGAAAGACCTTCTGCTCTATGCGGTAACAGACCGCCACTGGCTTAACGGAAGAACGCTCTGTGAAGTGGTAAAGGAGAGCCTCGACGGCGGGGTAACTTTTGTCCAGCTCCGCGAAAAGACGCTCGATGAAGGAACTTTCCTTGAAGAAGCGAAAGAACTGCAGAAGCTCTGCAGGGAATATAAAGTTCCTTTTGTCATCAACGACAATGTCGATATCGCACTCGCAATGGATGCCGACGGAGTCCATGTCGGACAGAGCGACATGGAGGCAGGCGATGTCAGAGCAAAGCTCGGACCTGACAAGATAATCGGTGTGTCCGCAGGAACCGTTGAGGAAGCTGTTCTCGCCGAAAAAAGAGGCGCGGATTATCTGGGTGTCGGAGCCGTCTTCCCGACGGGCTCAAAGGACGATGCGATAGACGTTCCGCACGAGACGCTTAAGGCTATATGTGAAGCGGTATCAATTCCTGTAATAGCCATCGGAGGCATCACGCAGCAGAATGTCGGAGAGCTTGCAGGCAGTGGCATCTGCGGCATTGCGGTCATCAGCGCGATCTATGCTCAGAAGGATATCAGGAAGGCAACGGAAGACTTGAAGGCCGCTACGATAAAGATGGTGGAAGCCAAATGATCAGGGGCATCATTTTCGACATCGACGGAGTGCTTCTTGATTCACTCGGGATCTGGGATGACCTCGGGGCAAGGTATCTTCAAAGCATCGGAGTAAAGCCCGAAGAGGGCCTTAATGAGATACTCTTTTCGATGAGCATGGAGCAGGGAGCTTCATATCTTAATGAGCACTATAACCTGCAAAAGTCTGACGCAGAGGTCCATATGGGACTGTCTCAGATGCTTGAGGATTTCTACTTCAATGAAGTGCTTCCCAAGCCCGGCGCAAAGGAGTTTTTGGAGTTTGTTAAGGCGAAGGGGATCAAGATCACTGCCGCCACATCAAGCCCGAGGATCCATATAGAGAAGGCTCTTGAAAGAAACGGGATGCTTAAGTTTTTCGAGAAGATATTTACGAATTCCGAAGTGGGCGCGAGCAAGCATTCGCCTGAGATCTATAATATGGCGGCGGCTTATCTCGGCACGAAGCCTTCCGAGACTCTTGTCCTCGAGGATTCGCTTTATGCGCTCAAGACGGCTAAGAACGCGGGCTTTAATACGGTCGGAGTCTACGATATAAAAGGCGAGAGCGACCAGGAGGGAGTAAGGAACACGGGTGATCATTACGTTATGGAAATGACTGAATGTCCCGCGCTTTTTGAACAGTTTTACAGTTAATAACAGAGCGATCTGTTAGAAGCGGTGTACCGGGGGCACCACCTTATGCCGCTATATAAAAGTAATGCGAAAACAAATTTACGAAAGAAGGTAAATGCGATGAAAACAGCATTAACTATCGCGGGAAGCGATTCCTGCGGAGGCGCCGGTATACAGGCAGACATCAAGACGATGACGATGAACGGCGTTTACGCCATGTCGGCCATCACTGCTCTTACTGCCCAAAATACTACCGGCGTAACAGGGATCATGGAAGTGACGCCGGAATTTCTGGCTTCGCAACTGGATGCGGTCTTTACGGATATCTATCCTGACGCAATAAAGACCGGAATGGTAGCTTCGAGCGACCTTATCAGGGTCATTTCTTCAAAGCTCAAAGAGTACAAAGCAAAGAACATCGTGGTCGATCCGGTCATGGTCGCAACGAGCGGCGCAAAGCTCATCAGCGACGATGCGATCGAGACGCTCAAGTCGGAACTCCTGCCTCTGGCAGACGTCATCACGCCCAATATTCCCGAGGCGGAAGTCCTGTCCGGCATGACGATCAAGAACGAGGATGACATGATCGCTGCAGCAAAGGCGATCAACGAAAAGTTCGGATGCAGCGTGCTCTGCAAGGGCGGCCATCAGATCAATGACGCAAACGATCTGCTCTACAGAGACGGCAGCTACGTCTGGTTCAAGGGCAAGAGGATAGATAATACCAACACCCACGGCACGGGCTGCACACTCTCGAGCGCGATCGCTTCACACCTTGCAAAAGGTGAGGATATGGACAGCGCTGTAAAGAACGCCAAGGACTACATCTCGGGCGCGCTTGCTGCAATGCTCGACCTCGGCAAGGGCAGCGGGCCTCTTTGCCACAACTACAAGATCCTTTGAAAAAAATACGACTGAAATTGGAGAAATATTATGAGCGAAGCAAAACAGAAATTTGACGGATATGCAGCTAAATACGATGAGTGGTTCATGAAGAACGAGAACCTCTTCACCAGTGAATTAAGGCTTTTCAAGAAAGTGCTGGGCGACATCTCAGGAAAGAAACTTCTTTCAGTAGGATGCGGAAGCGGACTTTTCGAAAGCTATATCGATTGCTCTAACATCGAAGGAATCGAGCCTTCGGAGGACATGGGAAACATCGCTGTAAAGCGCGGTGTAAACGTTATCAAGTTCGGTCTGATCGAAGACGTTGACCTTCCCGATAATGAATACGATATCATCTATTTCAACGGAAGCTCGAGCTACATGGAAGACCTGGTTCCCGTTTACGGCAAGTGCCTCAAGGCGCTTAAAGCAGGCGGAAGGCTTATCCTTCTGGACGTTCCGAAGGAGAGTGCTTTCGGCTTCATGTATCTGCTCGGAAAGAGCCTTAACACATACGATCACGAGTATCTCGAAGGCGCAATGCCTGAGCTCCCGTATCCTCTCGCTCTCGCGGCATCAGGCGTATGGCATACCACAGAGGAGAAGATCGGCGTCTTGAAGGACCTCGGCATTTCCAAGTTCTCTTTCTATCAGACACTCGTAAAGAATCCGCTTTATACCAATGAGGAGCCTGAAGAGGTTATTGAAGGCTACAAGAGCGGCGGATACGTTGCGATCATCGCAGAGAAATAAGGAACAAAAATGAAACTGTCAGAACTTCTTTTCGCGAAAACAAAAGAGTTATGGAATCAGTCCGCATCCAAGCCCTTTGTCACAGACATGGCAAAGGGCACATTGGATGAAGGACTTTTCAGGCGCTACATGCTGCAGGACTATCTTTATCTTCAGGATTATATCGAGATACTGAAAGACATAAAGGGTATCTGCGAAGATGAGGAGACAGAGCGTTTTCTGGATAAGATAATCGCCGGAACCACGCGCGAAGCTGAAACCGTACACAGAACCAATATGGAACAGCTGGGGATCACGGACGGTGACCTTGCAGAGAGCAAAAGGTTTTCCGTCATAACAGAGTATGTAAGTTACATGCGCGGATGCGTTGATGAGCATGGCCTTCTTGGCGGGCTTACGGCTCTCCTTCAGTGCTCTTGGGTGTATGCTTACATTGCTGAAAACGTTTCCGGCAGATACGGAGATGAGATCTCGAAGTCTGAATACGGCTCGTGGTTTGAAGCATATACAAGCCAAAGCTATCTTGATACCAACCGGATGTGGATAGATCTTCTGGATAAACAGAGCAAAGGATCTGATGATGCCAAAGTCTCTGAAATGTGCATCATATTTGAAAGATGCGCCCGCTTCGAAAACGAATTCTGGGACGCACTTTATACTTAATATTAAGCGCAAACAATTTAACGATTATCGTTAAAAAGTTGTTGACAAAGATAAAACTGCAGCGTATTATCCATTTATCAGGAACAAGGGATCCCATCATATTCACCTGAAGAAATGGAGTAAGTATTTATGGAAGAGAATGTTAAGATCGCTAAGATCAAGAAGAGCTGCAGTGTCGGAAAGAAGATATGCGCCATACTTTCCATCATTGCGATCATCGGATGCGTTTGTGCCGCAGTCGCGTCGTTTGCGATCTTCGGAATGGGCAAGGAATTCGATAACAAGGTACAGCAGGGGATCGAGGCGGGCATCATCAACAGCGAGGATGAGTTCGGTTCCGCGAAGATGATCAACATCAATGTCGGCACAGTGAAGAAATGGCACTCTGATGTTCCTGCTCTGCAGAAGATCCTGGATGAACAGCCGTATTGCATCACATACGGAACTTATTGTCTCATTATGAGTATCTTCTGCGCGGTATGCACAGTCATCCTGAAACTCGCCGGAAGTGTTTTCGAACTGATAATCAAGGAAGATACGCCTTTTAACGACAAGGTCATTAAGAGGGTGGTCATCGTCATGATCGTTTTGAGCGCGGTAATGCTCTTTACCGTGAGTGCCGGATTTGCAGCTCTCGGAGCCATCACGACATGGGTAGTTTACACCATCATGGATTACGGAAAGACTCTCCAGATACAGTCTGACGAGACTTTGTAAGGAGGGAATATGGGACAGATAATCTTAAGACTGGACAGGGTGATGGCGGACAGGAAGATCTCGCTCAACGAATTGTCCGAGAAGGTGGGCGTATCGAACGTAAACCTTTCGAAGATGAAAAACGGCAAGATCTCGGCGATAAGGTTTTCGACGCTCGAAGCCATCTGCGAGGCGCTGGACTGCCAGCCAGGTGACATCCTGGAATACGAGAAAGACTAAAAAGCGATACTGAAATTTCACAGTATTAACGGCAAATTGGCATCAGCGCGCAGAGACTACATGAAAGGCTGATCAGTTTCCTTCCGGCTGATCTCCGTCTCCTTCTTCTTCCTTTTTGAACGTAGGATAGAACGGGACAACAGTGCCGCAGTACATGCACCTGCCATATAAAGGCGTGTTGGCGTTTTTCTTTACGGTCTTTCCGCATTTGACGCAAGGCTTGGTAGGAAGCATGGCAGGACGGTTGATCTTCTTTTCGCTCATTACTTCTTCGATCTTCTTCTCGAAAAGCTCGGGATCAATGCCCTGTTCGAGCATTACCCTGTACATGGCTTCGAGCTTGACTTCAAGTTCCGCCAGCTGACCTGTGAGACTGCCGATCTTAAGGTTGGCATCCGTTATGGTCTCGTTGGTGCGTTCGTTGATTACCGTGATATTGGTTGTGGTGCCATCGCCGTACATAATTCATACCTCCATCCCATGTTTTCCCTTAAAAGACATTATAACACGGAAGGACATCATCAAGGTTTTGGTGTTTTTGTGATGCCGTAACGCTCAAAAGTGTATCTCTTTTTGGGCGGCGTTATGTCTCCGTATTCTATCGCTTCAACGGGACAGTTCTGGATGCATGACATGCAGTGGGCACACATCCTGGCATCCCATACCGGCCTGCCTTTCTCATCAGCGCGGATGACTTTGAGCGGGCAGAGGTTTGCACATTTTCTGCATCCGATGCATTTATCACTGACACTGAATCTCTTAACGCCCTGTTTGATCCTCGTCCAAACGGGAGTGAAAGGCACCGTTATCAGGATCTCGAAAAGCCATACGTGCTTTGAGAGTTTTACTAATTTCTGTTCATCTTTTATGAGACGGGCGATCTCGGGGATATGCTTATATGAGACGTCGATCCTGTGTCTGATTTCTTCTTCGGAGAGTTCGGGATAAGTGCTGTTTGCAATGTAGTTGCGCGGCATCTTAAAGTCAGCCGAACCCATGTAGTTAAGGCCTTTCTTCCGCGCAAGCCGCTTTGCCATAGTGCTGCAGATACCGGAATAACCGCCGCTCGTAAATACAAAATAGATGTTCTTGTTTCCTTCAAAAGGAGTGTTCCGGATCAGGTCAATAATGAAAGGCGGGATCTCACATACATATACGGGAACGCATACCACAAAAGGCTTATCGGAAGTGATGGGGGAGTAATCCTTTTCCCTGATCCTCTTGAGAAGATCCAGGCACTCGTCATCAAGCCTTGATGCCAGTTCCTTTGCTATGAATCTCGTGTTACCCGTTGCGCTGAAATATAGGATCATGAAGTGTCCTCTTCAAACTCTTATGGTATCAACAATACAGCAATTTATTTGAAGTAACAACAGATGATATAATATTAGTCTGAAGCAGTGGCAGAACAGGATGACAATTGATCAGATCCGGATACGGACATGGAGGATCAGAATGGATATCAGGCCTGCGAAAGACTATAAGAAACCGCTTTATGCCATTGGTCTGGCAACTGCTGTCATGCTGTCGGTTACAGGGTGCCCGAGCATGCCTGTGAATATTCCGACCGAAAAGTCGGAAGTGGTCTCTTTAGCGGGTGAGACCACAGTTGTCGAGCCGCTGAAGGAACACACGAACACCGATATTGATATTTCGCCTTATCTGGTCAAGAACAGCGGATTCTACATGAATTTAAAGGATAAGACCGATCCTGATCAGCTGATACGTTTTGCCGTTTCAAAACTCGACAAGATCACCGAGTACAACGATCTGTGCTGCAGGGGAAAGTATCAGAAAGAAGACTTCCTGATCATAAGGACCGACAAATTCAGCGAGTGGATCAGATCAGATGATAAATACGAAGAAAGTCTTTGCGATGGTGTCTTCTGTGTCAGATACCAACCTTCGTATGCAAGTACATATCACTACATGATCTACCATGATCCGACGGGAAACTTCATGGTCATAACCGACTGTGCTGACAACAAAGTTATCAGTGATTTTTTCACACACGGGAATGCCTCTGCGGCGGAAAGCTCCGGAAGTTCTGAGAGTACTGAATTTACAGGCAACAAAGAGTTCCCTTCAAAGTATGGATATTTCTGTGCGGAAGAATTCAGCGAAAGGATCATGGATGCCAAAAATGCGCTCAGGTGGGCAAAAGAAAACCATGTAGTCGTATTTGAAGATTCAAAGTGCACTTCGGGAAAAGACATGTGGGAAGCATTCATATACAATTCCGGCTTGAACAGGGACGCAAGTGTCCTGCTGGCTGATTATCACTCCGCGGATAAAAAGAAAAAGACACCTGCAACTTTGGATTTCTACATTATAAGTTACGAGTTCCACGAACGGACCACTTACGGTGATTATTATGCCCGTGCGAGAAGAAGCGACAGCAAAAAGGCGGGACCATTCGTTTCCGGATACTTTAAACACTTCAGCGGCACTGATGATATCTATGTCGTTACCGAAAATGACGAACTGACCGCAAAAGAGGCCGAAGAACTTAAGATGGGACCTGCAGACGGTGATTATCCCGAATATTTTGCCATCAGGTTTAAGAAAGAAGCGAAAAAGAAATAACAAGGTGCAGAAAAAAGCTCCGGAGATCCGGAGCTTTGTTTTCGTTCTTATGTTTTCAGAGGCTTGAAAGGACTTGCACCGGGCTCTCTTTCCACAGGCTTTTCATCATCGGTACCTGCGTTTAATACGGATCTGAAAGGACTGGGGTTGGAGCTGGAGAAAGCCTTGGGCTTCATGGGCTCTACCTTCGGAAGATTGAATTTCATGTCAGGTACATGAGTGGGTTCGGGAGCAACCTCAGGTGCGGGTGCAGGTGCGGTCCTGCGGAAGAACCTGGGATGATCTCCGTCTCTCTGGGGAAGTTTCTCATCTGAATCTTCAAAGCCGTCAGATACCAATGAACCCGCATCGGGTGATCCGAGTGAAGACAATGAACCGAGGTCGTCTCCTCCCAAAGAGGACATAGAGCCGGAATTGGAATTCATGTTGAACATTGCGGTCGGATTGACCGGTTTCTTATCTTCGGCTTTGTCTTCAGACGAAGACATTCCGGGCCTGTATGCTGTGAATCCGAAAGACTTCTTCGGAACTTCCAGATCAGGCTCGCTCGAAGTTAGCGGGCTGAATGCGCTGCCTGATGCAAAAGGGGATGAAGTCATCGATGAAGCGAAAGGCGAAGGTGTCTGAGGCGCCTGTTCCTCTTTCGGCTCTTCCGGAGAAGCCAGGGGCTTGAAAAGACCGGAAGGTACAAATGTTACCGGAGGTGAAGGTCTGAGCGTTGCTGCAGGAGCTTCGTTCTCGATAACCGGTTCTTCTTTGGCCGGATTCGAAGCAGCAGGTTTGAACGCACTGTTCGCGCTTGCCGCAGGCTTTGCCGGAGCGGCTGCAGTCTTGGCAGGAGCAAAAGGCTTGAACGGACCTGAAGGTGCAGCAGCGGGTGCTTCATCTGCAGGTTCTTCTTTTGCAGCAGCCTGAGCCTGAGCGGCGGGTCTGAAACCTGCTCTCGGTGCCGAGGCAGCGGGTCTTGTGCCGGCTACGGCGGCAGCGCCTCTCGGAGCTGCAGGTCTTGAACCGCCTACAGAAGCTGCTCCTCTGGGTGCCGCAGGTCTTGAAGGAGCGGACCCTGTTTTCGCTGAACCCAAAGGCTTGAAAGGGCTGGCGGGAGATGCGGACTTTGCGGGCTCCTCGTTAGTCTCCTGAGGTTCAGGCCTGAGTGATGCAGCGGGTCTTGAACCTGCTACGGCGGCAGCACCCCTCGGAGCTGCGGGCCTTGAACCACCGACGGCAGCAGCGCCTCTCGGAGCGGCAGGCCTTGAACCGGCCACGGAGGCAGCACCTCTTGGAGTTCCGGGTCTTGAACCTGTTACGGCGGCAGTGCCTCTCGGAGCAGCCGGCCTTGCAGGGGCGGACTCTGTTTTTGCAGAACCCAAAGGCTTGAAAGGACTTGCGGCCTCGGAAAACCTGTTATATGGTGAGGGCGCCGGCTGTTCCGGCGTCTCATTTTCTTTCTTTTTCTTTTCGCTCGCAGGCTTGAATGCGCTGGGCATTCCTGCCGGTGAATATGAGGAAGCAGAGCTCTCACGCTTTGCGCCGGCTGACTGTTTGAACGGGCTCGGAGCACTGTTCTGATTTGCCGTTTCGGCAGATTTTGCAGAACTCATGCGCGCAAAGATCGATGCATTGTTGCTCCTCTGGGGAAGAACATTTTCGGGATCGTTCTCGGGTTCATCCAGAAGAGAGCCCGGTTCTTCGGGTTCTTTAAGACCGGATGAGACCTCCGCTGATGTCAGTGAGTTGCCGCATTTCCAGCAATACCTGGCATCGTGCGGGAGTTCTTCCCCGCATTCCGGGCACGTGGTAAGAGGCGAAGCACATTTCCTGCAGAATTTTGCATCTTCAGGAAGTTCCAGACCACAGTTCATACAAAACATAAATTGCCTCCCATTTTCCCCGGACGGTATTATCAAAATTATTATACATTATCTCAAAACCATTTGTCTTTATTAATTAGAGGCAAGATTTGTTTATCTGCATTTTATCTGTGTAAATGTAAGAGTTTGCCCCCTTCTCGTGCTATATTTTGCATATCCGTGGAAGGATAGGGGATAAAGGAAATGAGAAAGATACTTGCTTCACTGCTGATAGTTTTTTACGGTTTGTTCCTGATGACCGAAGGTTCCCATTTGTCCCTCAAAGTGTCCCTACCATAGGGACCATCTGCTGTACATTTGAGTATTTAAGCCAGCCCCTGTTTCATATCGGCTACATTTGACATGCTGCCTGTTGCTTAAGCATCAGATAGGCCTCCTATTACTGATTGTCTGTCCATACACCCGGGAAGATAATGAGCCAAAAGGTTACTCTGCAAAGGACGGCATTCTATGAAAGTATTTGATTTTGACAGTACCATATACAGAGGCGAGAGCCCGGTGGATTTTACGTTTTTCATGATCAGGCACAATAAGAAGATCATTAGATATGTGCCGACGATCCTTGTAACTCTTGCAGGATACAAGATGCATCTGATCAAGAAGGAAAGGCTCGAATCGCTCAGCAATGAATTCATTGAGAACGTCCTTGACGATCCAGATTCCCTTTCCGGATTTGTGGAACAGTTCTGGGCGACACATGCGCATAAACTCAACAGGGACATCGTTAAGCTTATCGAAAAAGGGGACGTCATCATTACCGCAAGTCCGTCCTTCCTGATCAATGGTGTAAGCGATCTGCTCAATACCAGGCACATTCTCGGTACGGAGATCGATCTTAAGGAGAAAAAACTCGTCTGGTATAACTTCGGGGACAACAAGGTCGAGCGCTACAGATCGATCTACGGATACCGCCGGATAGATGCTTTCTATACAGACTCTTTCTACGATGAGTATCTCATGGATATCTCCAACGAAGTATATATAGTCAGGCACGGACACGTGCACAGGCTTCCGAAAAGGAAGGTCCGTACCGCGCACGCCGGAAGCGGCTGGAGTATTTAACATCTGTTAAAACTATTTTCAGTTTTTCCTCTGTTTTTATTGATATAATTAGCATATCTGTACGGAGGATAAGCTGATGAACAAGCGGATAGCTATATTTACCAACGGTTTCAGCAATGAATTCGTTGAGCATATAGTTACGGGTTTTCATAACAAAGCTAAAGAAGACGGCATAGACGTTTTTGTCTTCGTTACTTACTGCAGTGCCGGCGATCATGAACTGCAGAATAAATGCCAGCTCAATATCTTCCACCTTCCCGATCCTGCCGATTTCGACGGTGCGCTGATGCTCACCAACACATATAATTTCCCGGACGAACAGGAACGTGTTTGCGCACGTTTCCAGAGGGCCGGCGTTCCGATGCTCTCGCTTGAAGTAGAAGTCCCGAACATGTCCTGCATAAAGACGGAGAACTATAAAGGCGTAAGGGAACTCGCTGTCCATCTTGTCGAAAAACATAACGCGAAAAGGATCATTTATGTAAACGGAGTAGAGGGAAATATCGAAAACGAAGTGAGACGTCAGGCTCTTGTCGATGTTCTTAAAGAGCACGGCCTTGAGCTTTACGGTGAATTAAACTGCGATTTCGGATTCTATTCCGCTTACGTTCAGATGAAGGAATACATCAAGTCAGGCAAAGAACTTCCGGATGCCGTCGTCTGCGCAAATGACAACATGGCGCTGGGCATCAATTCGGCTCTGACGGAAGTAGGTTACAGTGTGCCTGAAGATGTTCTTCTGACCGGATTTGACATGATAAAGGACGGTCAGTTTATGTTCCCGATACTCTCAACGGTTTCAAGAGGCTGGGACAAGTTCGGCGGCCTGGCATACGACAAACTTAAATATCAGATCGAACATCCCGGTGAACGCTTTTCCGAAGAATACAGTTCTTATTTTGTACCGTCGGAAAGCTGTGGATGTCCGCCTTCGGAAGAATCCGTCAAGAACCGTTTTAATGCTATAAGGAATTCGTATTTTGATACGCTGCAGCAGAACATCATGGACATCTACTTCATGGGTCTGCAGGTCCCGCTGTCTTTTGCGGTGAAGAAAGAGGACTTCTATGATAAGGGGATCATGAATACAAGAGACATTCCCCAGCTTGGCCAGAATTATTGTCTCTGCACCGAGCCTGAATTCTTTGA
Source organism: Clostridiales bacterium (assembly GCA_017478485.1). Taxonomy (GTDB): domain Bacteria; phylum Bacillota; class Clostridia; order Saccharofermentanales; family Saccharofermentanaceae; genus Saccharofermentans. The sequence goes on from JAFVDI010000014.1 coordinate 26,276, forward strand.
ACTGAATGATGACGAATATCCCGAGAGGATCCGCGGTTACAGTTCAAACATGGATATCCTTTATGAATACCGCAACGGAGAAAGGATCCCTCTGCGCCACTTCGATTCAAAGGCTCTTTACCCTGATTACGTTCATGAGGAAGGCAAGTCGAATCTTTATATTTTTGCGCCTCTCAACTACCTGAACTTCATCATAGGTTATATAGCCATCAAGAATACGCCGATGCTTCTTTTCAATCTCGGCCTTAGCAGATTCATAAAGAACATGAATGCACAGCTCTTCAGCATGCGCCGTCACATCTTCTCGGAACGCACGAATGCCGAGCTGAAAAAGATCTACATGACAGATGCCCTCACCGGTCTTTATAACCGCATGGGCTGTCAGAATGTACTGTACGATTATATTTCCGCACGCAAAAATGAGAATAAGAAGTCCATACTTGTTTTCGCTGACATCGACAGGATGAAGACCATCAACGATAAATACGGACACCTTAACGGCGATCTTGCGATAAGGGCTACCGCTGATGCGTTCAAGAATCATTCTCCTGAGGAATGGCTTTTCGGAAGATACGGAGGAGACGAATTCATCGCGGTCGGTCCGTGTGATTCAACGGAGAATATCGAGAAGAACCTAAAGCACCTCTCAGAGTCGATGAGCGAAGAATTCAAGTCTCTAAATCTCAACTTCCTGCTTCATGCAAGCGTTGGTTATACGGTAATAGAACCCGGTGATGATGCTGCCATCGCCGATTACATCGAGCGTGCCGACAAGTACATGTATGCCGAGAAAGAGAAGTATCACAAGTACATGGATTCTCTTTCGGAAGAGCCGGGGAAATGAACCTTATTCCGATAACAGACATTAACGCGCCCGAAATGGACGTATTTGCAAGACTCACCGAAAACCAGCTCAGAAGTTATTACGCTCAGGGCGACGGAATATTCCTTGCCGAAAGCGCAAATGTGATCCTGCGCGCGCTTGAGGCAGGATACGAACCCGTTTCGATGCTCGTTGAGACGGAGCGTATCGAGATCGAGGCGAAGCCGGTTTTCGAATGTATCGAAAAGTACTGCGGCAGGGAAGTGCTCGATTCCATCCCGGTCTACGTTGCGCCGCGCGAGGTCGTTACGGACATGACCGGTCACCATCTGGTACGCGGACTGTGGATGGCAGTAAGAAGAAAACCCGGGGTATCCGCAGAGGAATTTCTGAAGAACAAGAAACGCATCGCGGTCATGGTGGACGTGGTAAATCCCGTCAACGTCGGAGCGATATTCAGGTCCGCGGCGGCCCTCGGAATGGACGGCGTGCTTCTTACACACAAGTCGGTAGATCCTCTTACAAGACGCACCGCAAGAGTGAGCATGGGAACGGTCTTCCAGATCCCCTGGGCACAGGCGTCGCTTAATGAATCCGAAGGCGACAGGCTTTTGGATCTTCTCAGAACGAACGGCTTCAAGACGGTGGCGATGGCGCTTACCGATGATTCCACGAATGTGGACAACGACGAGATAAGATCGAATGAAAAGGTCGCGATATTGCTCGGAACTGAGGGGACAGGTCTTCCGAAAGACATGATTAGCGCGTGCGATTACCGCGTCATGATACCGATGCATTACGGGGTCGATTCGCTGAACGTCGCCGTTGCGAGCGCCATCAGCTTCTGGGAACTGATGAAATGATATTTCACCACATGTAACCTTAAGGATACACGGAGAACACATCGCGAAAATATAATCAACCCGAAGATGTATTTCGCGGAATGTGTTTGGGGGTTATATAAAAAAACAATATCATTATTCATGGCCTTTTCGATGATGCTGTCTTTCGGTGCATGCAGCGGTACAAAGGATGCATTTGCGGACATAAAGCTTTCGGAGTCGCAAAGGACATGGTCAAATCCTGACGGAAAGTATAAGGCAATAATCGAAGAATATGCGGATGATTCCTTCACAGGCACGCTGGCCGTAGCGACGGATAAGGATATCGTTTATCTGTATGCCGAGAAAGAGACCGAAAAGGACGGCACGACACTTGAATCGCAGGATACCGTTTTCGACATCGCATCAGTAAGCAAGACCTTCACCGCGGTAGCTATCTTGCAGCTTGCGGAGAAAGGGAAGCTAAAGCTTGACGATACTGTCGACAAGTATTTCCCTGAGTATGAGACAGGCAAAAAGATCACTATAGATCACCTGCTTCACATGAGTTCGGGTATTCCCGATTACTGCAACAACCCCGATCCGTTCTGGAACATATCGGGCTTTCCATCGCTGACAACAATCTGAACATCCTGGGATATAAGCTTGAGCTGGTTTCTGAGGACGGTCTTTTCAAGGCTTCGGTGAAGTTCTGAAAAAAGACGCTGTCTCAAAAGTATATTTTTTCAAAACGAGATACCCGCAATTATGACGGCTATTGAATGTACAGCAGAACGTCCCTATAGGAGGGACGCTTTCAGGGACAAACGGGCTGATTTGGCCCAAATGTACAGCAGATGGTCCCTATGGTAGGGACACTTTCCGGGACAAATGGCCCAAAAAGGCTCAAATGTACAGCAGAACGTCCCTATAGCAGGGACGTATTCCGGGACAAATGGCCCAAAAAGGCCCAAATGTACAGCAGAACGTCCCTATAGTAGGGACATCTTTCGGGACAAACGAACTACAAGAACAGTTCAAAATACCAAATGAAAGCACAGACCATCTGCCTTACGGCTGAAAATTATCATAAAACAACGCAAATGGGGTGTCTCATTTTGAGACACCCCATTTTTGAATACGGTATAGTTCTTTATCTGACGAACCTGTAAGTCAGGCCTTCAGCGTATTTGTACCAGATCTGGTCGCCTTCGTTAAGGCCTGAAACGATCTCGACGTTCTTGCCGTCGGAGATACCGGTCTTGACTTCGATCTCTCCTGTAAGAGTATCGTTTTCCTTATCGTAAGAAGTGTAGCAGTAGGTCTTGTTGTCCTTTTCGATGAGTGCCTCGGCAGGAACGCTTAAGACCTCGGCAGTGCTGATGTTTGCACGGACGGATGCCGTCATGTTCGTGAGCATTTCGTCAGTTCTTTCAAGCTCGATCTTTACGCTGTATTTAGAGTTGCCGGTACCGCTCTTGGTGCCGTCCGTGTCGATCGAGACTATCTTACCCTTGAATGATTTGCCCTTGATGGCATCAAGAGTTACAGAGACTTCCTGCGTCTTGTTGATGTTGACGATGTCGAGTTCATCGACAGAGAGCGTGACCGACATGGTCTCGAGGTTTACGACCGTTGCGATCAGCGTCTCTTCGACCTCATATGTCTCTTCCTCGGCCGTTGTGCCTGTTCCGCTCTGGGTACCGGTACCGTAAATCGAACCTAAACCGTTCTTGCCGCCGAAGGAGTTGCCTCCGCGTCCGCCGAAGAGGGAAGACCAGTCAAAGCCGCTTTTTCCTCCTCTGCCGCCCCAGCCGCCGGGAATGTTCTGACCGCCCTGGCCACCCTGACCGCCTTGACCACCCTGGCCACCTTGGCCGCCGCCCTGATCGGGGTTGGCGGAAGTCTGGGGATATCTGATGACCCATATGGGAGCAGCATCCTGGGCATTAGCAAATGTGAGGATCAGAAGATCTCCCATAGCAATCTTATCTACAGACTCCTTATTCCATTTTTTGCCTGCTTTATCGTAAGTGTATACGGGAACATTGGCATCGATATCAAGAGCGTTCTGCTGGGTGTACTTATACTGATCACGTTTTGTTACGCTGTCAGGAAGGTTTGTGTAATCCACATCCGGCAGTTCCTGTACGCTTTCAGATGATGTGTTGACGGAATAGGTTGTCTTACCGCCGGCAGTCTTAAATCCTGAGACGGTGAAAGCATAGTTCAAAAATCCCGCTGTGGAACCGCCGTCAGGGGGATTCGTGCTGTCGTTATCAACTTTGATCGTCAGGCTGCCAAGCTTCTTGGGACCGGCTGAGAGCTTGGATGTGCTTGTAGAGGATTTCTCATCGGAATCCTCGTCTTCTTCCTCCTCGTCCTCCTGGTCGTTGATGCCGGTGACTTCGCCGTCAAACTCGGAGTAGATGATGCCTGTCTGATATACCTCGAAAAGATATTTCATCTGATCTTCGAGAACGCTTCTCTTATACATCAGGTTGCTGAACTCGCCTGAGTATCTTGTGCCCGTGAGGGTGAAGAGCTCAGTGCCTTTCTTGACTTCCTGGTTGAGCTTTACGGATACCTTGCTGACAGAGCCCGAATAGTACATGATGGGCAGCACGCTATGGATATAGAGCTCGGAAGAACCGATCTCTTTTCCTTTTGAATCAAGAACGGTTACCTTGTCCTTGAACTTGGCTGTCTTGTCGGAGATTACGCATGTGACGTAATCCGTGTTGACGGAAATGATCTGGCCTGAAACCTTTGTCTTGTTTGAAAGGACAACGGTTACCGAGTTGCCGAGTTTTGTGTTCTCAGTCCTGTCGATGTCGACAGCCATGAGTCCGTCAAGAGAGAGGAGCATTAGAGCGCCGTTGTTGGTGATGACGTTTTTGGCGTTGCTGCCCTTCTTGATGTAGATCGCCTTTACGCGCGCCGTGGAGTCGGCCTTGACAACTGTCTTGTTATCAGCAGAGTTGATCTTGTTGAGCTTGGTATCGAGAGACTTGAGAGTCTTCTGAACTTCAACGATGGCGCTCATGACGGATGGCTTTGAAACAGAAGCTATCTTGTCGCCCTTCTTGATGACGTCGCCGTTCTCTACGAAGAACTCGTCGATCTCGATGTCGCCTGCGATCTTGATGTCTTTGGTCTCACCGGCGGAAAGGGTGCCTGATGCGGTGAAATCCCTGACGATGCTTGTCTTTCCGACCTTGTGTTCGAGTGTCTTGGAATTGACGCCGATGTTGGAAAGGTCTACCTTCGGTGCCACATATTTGAGCAGGTTCGGAAGAAGGATTCCGCCGGCGATGAGGAATACGACTACCGTAACGAGTATGGCAGCTCTTCTCTTGCGGCGCTTGTGAAGCTTATTGATCTCTTCTTCGGCTTCTTCCTCGCTCATGCCGGTGAAAGCATCATTCTTTTTGTTCTTTCTGGATTTCTTTTTGTCCGCATCTTCCGGAACTGCAGCCTCTGCCGTCTGCTTTTCGGGGAGTGGGGAAGCTGTGCCGGCTGCTTCAGGAGCAGCCTTGAAAGGAGAATCGATGTCCTGAAGAGGAGCCTTGTTCTCAGCAGGTTTGTCTTCGGGCGCCTTGATCACGTTTTCTTTGTTTTCAACGATCTCAGGAGTCATGCTTGCGGCAGAACCCGGTCTCTGCATTGCAGGATTGTTGTTTTCCATGGCCTTGTTTTCATTGTTTTCGGACATATGTCAGGCCTCCTTATTCGCTATAGTGGAGCGCATCGATCGGCTTCATCTTTGCTGCCTTGTTGGCAGGATAAAGGCCGAAGACTACGCCTATGAAGAAACAGAATGTTACGGCTACGATAACGACTGCACCATTCATGTTGAATGAGAGGTCAAGACTTGCCGTAATGACGGATACGAGTCTTAGGAAGCTCCAGGAAAGGAATATTCCGATACCGCATCCGATCATGCAGAGCACGATCGCTTCGATCAGGAACTGGCGGAGGATCGCGCCCCTGGAAGCTCCGATCGCCTTACGGATGCCGATTTCCCTTGTTCTTTCGGTAACGGTTACGAGCATGATGTTCATGATTCCGATACCGCCGACGACGAGGGAAATGCCTGCGATGCCGCCCAGGAGTATGGAGAGGATCGCTGTGATGTTGCCCATTGCGTCCTCGAGCATATCAGTGGACTGGATATTGAACGCATCCTCATCGTAGTTGAACCTTTCGAGCATGAGGCGGTTAACGAGATTCTTTGTGGTTTCAGTGGGCACGTCTTTTGCAGCCGAAATATAGAACGTCCTGATATTGATGGATGTGTCGGTTGAAAGCCTTACGTGTGTTGAATAAGGAATATAAGCCTCAAGATTTCCGCCTCCCATCAGTGCGGTAAGCGATGACTGTTCGCTGTTTTCCTTGAGGACTCCGACGATGGTGAATTTCGTGCCGTTCAGAGTGATCTCTTCGTTTATGCATCCGGTGAAGCCGATCAGTTCCTGGGCAAGTTCTGAATTTACAACGCATACATTCGTGTGGTTGTCGTAGTCAGAATCCTTGAGCAGACGGCCGATCATGAGATCGTAATTTCTTATTCCGAAATACTGGCCGTTGGTTCCGTAAACTGTGACAGTCTTTGACGTTGTGTTGTATTTACCGGTCATGGATCCGCTGGCGATGGGCGCAACCGCACCGATCTCCGGACGCTTCATGAGATCATCCAGATCTTCTTTTCTGATCGGATTGCCGTAATCGTTTGATACTGAAACACCGACCAGGTTGCTTCCGAGCTTGTTGATGGTGTCTGTTACCGAGCTGGTTGTTCCGCTTACGAGGCTGACGAGTATGACGAGGGCCATGACGCCGATGATGATACCGAGCATCGTGAGGAACGATCTCATTTTGTTTCCGCTGATGGATTTCAGCGCCATTTTAAATGATTGAATCATCCGTCGCCTCCGTTACTCTGCCGTCAAGGATGTTGATGGCTCTCTTAGCCTGCATCGCGACATTTCTGTCATGGGTGATCAGGACTATCGTATTTCCCTGTCTGTTGAGATCGTGGAAGATGTCCATGATCTCCTTACTTGTCTTTGAGTCGAGGTTTCCCGTGGGCTCATCGGCAAGGATCAGCGAAGGCTGTGTGGCAATCGCTCTTGCGATCGCAACACGCTGCTGCTGTCCGCCCGAAAGCTCGGTAGGGAAGTGTTCTGCACGCTTGAGAAGGTCGACCTTTTCAAGCGCTGCTTTTACGCGTGCTTTACGCTCGGACTTCTTGAGCTTCTGATAGATGAGCGGAAGTTCTACGTTCTCCGCAGCCGTCAGCTTGTTGATAAGGTTGAAGCTCTGGAAAACGAAACCGATCTTCTTGTTGCGTACCGTCGCGAGTTCGTTTTCGGAATAGTCCTCGATCGGAATGCCGTCGAGCAGATACTCACCTTCATCTGCGATGTCGAGGCATCCGATGATATTCATTAATGTTGATTTGCCGCTTCCCGAAGGGCCGATGATGCTTACGAATTCACCATCGTAGACTTCGAGAGTAGCATGATCCAGTGCATGAACTACCTCAGTACCGATGCGGTAGGTCTTGCAGATGTTTTTCATGGTAATCATTTGAATCTGCCTCCTGCATCAGTTACCCGATGATCTTCTTGAAGTACGGTTGCCGCTGCCGCCGTTCCTGTTGCCGGAATAGCCGCCCTGAGGCCTGTAGTTTCCGTTATTGCCCGGGGTTCTGTTTCTGCTGGTGTTGCGGTTGTTTCCGTTCGACCTGTTCATGTATCTTTCGAAAGGATTCTGTTCAGGCTCCTTGTACCATACGGTGTCACCTTCTTTGAGTCCTTCAGTGATCTGGGCATATGAATCGTTCTGGATGCCGACCTTTACCTCGACCATTCCGCCGGGAGTGTTTGTCTCCGGATCGTAAGTCGTGTAAACAAAGTAGGATGAACCTGTATTGTTGAGTGCTTCGACCGGAATTGTTACGGAATTCTTGTATTCGGTTACTGCAATGAGGACCGTGCATGACATTCCTGAGAGCATGCCGCTTTCCTTGTCGATCGTGATCTCGGCGGTATATCCTACGGTGCCGTCAGTTGTAGTGCCGGACTTGTCAATCTCCGTGATGGTTCCCTTGACCGTCTTTTCGAGCGAATCGATCGTGACATCGGCGGACTGGCCCTTGGAGATCGAGAGGATGTCTGTTTCATCGACTGAAACCTCAACCGTCATCTTAACGTCAGGGCAGATGGAGAATACATTCGTTTTTGTATTTGACGAAGTGTCCGTAGAGGTTGATGACGACTGGCCGTAATTGCCATAGTTTCCGTAATTGCCGTAGCCGCTCTGAGAAGAGCTTGTTGAAGATGACGATGTTGTTGTCTCGGAATCGTCAGTTTTGGGAACGGCCTTGATCGTTCCTGACATCTGAGCAAGGATCGCGCCGTCGTTATAGATCTTAAGGAGTTCAGCAAGGTCTTCAGCGAGTTCCTTGCGCTCCTTGATAAGTGCTTCGTAATTCGCTGTATAAGAGGTTGAAGTAAGCTTAAGAAGGACTTTGCCCTTTTTGACTACCTGATTTACCTTAACCTTGACCTCAGAAACTTTACCTGCATATGAAACAATGGAAAGAGGTGAGTTTACTTCAAGCTTTCCTGTTCCGTATGTTTTCTTTCCGTCAGTTGATTTGACCGTCGCTTCGGCTCCCAAAACGGGTCCGTTATCAGTGAGAACGATCTTGGTCTTGCTCTCGCCGACAGTTCTGACCGTGCCATTGTAAGTCTTGCTGCCTGACTTGACCTTGACTTTAGCACCTGCTTTGAGATCGCAGTTATCGATCTCGACTGACATATAGCCGTCAAGAGAAAGGATCATGAGGGCATTTTTGCTTGTCATGGTTGAGATGACATTGCTGTTCTTCTTTACGTAGATCGCCTTAACGCGGCCTTTGACCTGGGATTTGATCGTTGTTGCAGCTTTCTGCTCTGAAGCTTTCTGAAGCTGCTTGTCGATCGCATCCATCTTGGCCTGTACTTCATACATTGCAGCCAGGACGGAGTTTGTGTTGATCTTAGCAAGCGTCTGGCCTTTTTCGACCGTGTCGCCTACTTCTGCGATGACCTCATCGATATCAATGCCTTCGGGGATCTCATAATCCTCAGTGTCCGAGTCCAGGAGCGTACCTGTTCCGGAGACCCTGGTGCTGAGATCCTGAACATTTGCCTCAACAGATGTATAGGTCTGTTTTGTGTCGGCAAATTTCTTTGAAACGTACTTCCTCGCGTAGATGATGCCTGCGGCCGCCGCTCCAACAATGATGCTGACGATCACAATGATCTTTACGATGGTCGATTTCTTAACCTTTTTCCTTCTTGCCATGTTTTTAAACCTCGCATGTTAATAGCTGTGTTGATTATATAGAGCAAAACTTAAGTCAACTTTAAAAAAATCAGGCCAAATCTAGTTAATTATTTGTGATAATGTTAAAAAGTCTTTTTTCATTAATTTTTTATGTTACAGATTTGCTTCCCCCCATTGCTTGAGCTCGAGAAGTATGGGGATGAGGGTCTTCGCCTTTTCCGTGAGAGTGTATTCGACTCTTACCGGCATCTCATCGTAGAGGTGTCTTTCAACAAGACCGTCTGCTTCCATTTCCTTAAGGGAAGATGCCAGCATGGTGTTGGTGATGCCGTAGATGGTCTTTCTCATCTCGCCGAAACGGCCGATCTTTTTCGCGTCGATGTAGCAAAGGATGAGGATCTTCCATTTTCCGCCGATGATCCCGATGATCTTCTTAAGACCGCACCCCCGGCCGGTAATGCTCTCGCAGAGCATCGTTGCGCTTTTGTCTTCTGCTTGTTTTTTAGCCATAGTAATAAAATCCTTACCTGATGAGTTAAATCTGCGTACTTGATAAGTTTTCCGTACCAACTATACTTATGCTATAAGACAAATTCAACTCGAAAGGAGTGCAAAACTATGGCAGAAATAGTACTTACGATCGATAACTTCAAGACAGAGGTTTTAGAGTCTGACATCCCCGTACTGGTCGACTTCTGGGCACCCTGGTGCGGTCCCTGCAAGATGCTCGGCCCGGTCATCTCCCAGATAGCTGAAGAATACGAGGGCAAGGTCAAGGTCGGAAAGGTAAACGTCGACGATGAGTCCGAGCTCGCAATGGAGTATGGCATCCAGAGCATCCCTACTGTGCTGCTTTTCAAGGGCGGCGAAGTTGCAGAGCAGTCCCTGGGCTTCAAGCCGAAGGCTTTTTTCGAGGGCTTGATCGGTTAATACGCTTTGTGTGTGCATGAGGGCCGCCTTAGGGCGGTCTTTTTGTTGGGTGGGCGTGGTGGCAGTGGCGGAAGATTCACAAAAAGCGTCACGGTTTTGCCTGTTTTTGTGACGGAAAATGTGAATTTCAAGCCGGATTCACAAAAAGCGTCACGGTTTTGCCTGTTTTTGTGACGGAAAATGTGAATTTCAAGCCGGATTCAC
>JAFVDI010000015.1 GCA_017478485.1 Clostridiales bacterium
AGGGTATAAGACTCTCAACCATTCCGGTGGTGATTACCGTGAGGCCACACCTGTTCCCATCCCGAACACAGAAGTTAAGCTCACGTGTGCCGACAATACTTGGCTGGCAACGGCCCGGGAAGATAGGTTGCTGCCGGATTAAATTCCTCAATAGCTCAGCCGGTAGAGCGTTCGGCTGTTAACCGAAATGTCGCAGGTTCGAGTCCTGCTTGAGGAGCCAAAGCACCAGTCAGATGACTGGTGCTTTTTTTATTGTATTGCGAATGTCATGGCTATCAAATAGAATTAGATGATAAATCACAGATTATTATTTCAGGAGTCATATGATCTCATTCAGTGTCTATAGAAGGTTCACTGCTGTTTATTTTGCTGTTTCTGTTGTATGCATTGTCATAGGGGCAATATTGATTACACGGAATCCCGGCAAGGAAGTACCATTATTTGCTGCCTTAATTGCAGTTTTGCTGATTACGATCTTCATCCTCAGAAAAATCGCGAACAAGAAGTTTCAGAGTGAGGTTGTTTCACATCTGCATAATTGCAACGTTGGTCTTTATATTGCGTCACTTACCAAACTGCTCGGAACGAGACGCGATAAATTAGACCAATCCATGTATGCCTGTCTGTCTTCTGTCGGATATGAAGTGCTAGGTGATTACGATTCCTTATATGCCAGCTGTCAGAACATAAAGCTGAAGATGCATATGCCGATCTATCACAGACGTATGTTTTCTTACTATTTCATCAACAAAGATCTTGAGCATGCAAGAAATGAAGCCGATATACTGACTGCTTTAGCCGCTAAGGAAAGAAATCTTAAAGAGAAGAAAGTAATAGAGGATATGGAAGCAGAGTGCAGACGCACTTTGCGTGTCAATGACGGAGATTACGATGAAGCTCTGGATTACTTCAGTGAAATGCTCAAAAGCACTGATCCGCATCCGCTTATAACCAGGGTCAGCTGCTCTTATGCATATGGAAAACTTCTCTATCTTACGGGCAATTCAGAAGCAGCTAAAGAGCCGTTGCTATTTGCTTCTTCAAGAGGCGGCGACACAAAATATAAGAAAAATGCCGATGAACTTCTTGAGAAGATCGGCTGAAATTGGCATAAACAGTCTTTTTGAAGTAAAATCTTTTTGTTATCGATCGGAATAGGGAAATAAGGGAGAGATAATGACAATGAAAAGATCTGACAAAGCCTTAGTGATAAGTCTTTTGTTAATGATTTCAATTTTGTTCCTCACATCGTGCAAGGTATCCGGAAAAAAGCAACTGATCCGTTATGCGCAGCAGAATTACGGCGACTGTGAGTTTATCAGTGAAGAACATGAAGGAAGCAGAAATGATGAAGAACGAACGGTCTGTCTGAGGGACATTGATACCGGGATCGAATACAAGGTCACTTCAAAAATGATCTCCTTCGGATTAGACGGAAGTATTTTCGGATATTCGGAACAAACAAGATCCGATTTCCCTGAACTCTACTCGGATTATGTCTGGAACAATGCCAAAGACAAGATCACAGAGCTCGAGGATAAATACGGCATTAAGATAGAAAAAAGCTCATATATCAGATTCAAGGAACGTGCCACGGAAACAGATGCCGAGAATGCTGCCAAGGAATATGCCGAAGTCATTAACGAACATGACATTAAAGGCTTTGGCATCGGAAAAGTCCTCGTATATTCGGAAGAGAAAGTACATATCGGTGATTATAATGCTGATGACGGAACTTGGAAGGCAACAGGCGAATATGAAGTCATCGACTATGTACGAGAACAATACGATAAGGATGCGAAGTTTCAACATGTCATTTCCGGTTCTCCGCTGAACATGTTTTACACTTCCGAAGAGATAGACAAGCTGTTCCCTGAGCTGTCGGACAGAGACGGGATGCCGTCAGGCAAAGCTTATTATTTTAAGGGTAAAGACGGTGACCGGTTCATTGCGATAGATCTGAAGGATTTTGGAGTAAAAGAAAAGGGAATCCGCCTTTTCCGTGACAAACCATCCGGAATGGAAGAGATAAAGAATAAAGGAGACGAACTGTGAGATACGACTGTCTGATAATAGATGATGAGAAAGAACTCGCAAACAACACGTGCGAGTATTTCAATATGTTTGATGTTAAGACTGCCGCAGTATATTCGAGTGCGGAGGCAAATACGTTTCTGGCTTCCAATGAACCTTCACTCGTGCTCTTAGACATCAATCTTTCCGACGGCAGCGGATTTGAGCTCTGCAAAAAGATAAGGCAGACAATGAACATACCGATACTTTTCGTATCGGCGAGAAATACAGATGACGACAAGATAATCGCACTTAACATAGGTGGTGACGACTATATCGAAAAGCCTTATTCTCTGGGCGTTCTGCTGGCAAAAGTCAAGGTCGTATTAAAGCGTTTTGCAGGTACGGCGGCAGAGACTTCTGAAAAGACGGATTTCGATGACGGATATCTCAGGACTGATTCCGCCAATAAGACAGTTTATGTTAACGGATCCGAGAAGAAGATCACATCGATCGAATTCAAGCTTCTTGATTATCTTATCGAGAACAAGAACAGGCTCGTTACCAAGAACGAGATCTTTGATAATGTTTGGAACGACAAATTCACGACAGACGGAACGCTTAACGTTCACATCAGAAAGATCAGGGAAGCGATAGAAAAAGATTCTCAGGACCCTAAATACATCGTTACCGTCTGGAAGGAAGGCTACAAGTTCGTAGCGCCGGAATGAGATGAAAAAAACTCCGTTTATTCTTCTGCTCATCATTACGATAATTGCCGAAGCAGCGGCATGCTATCTGATACTGAACGGATTCCGCGACATCAGGACGGACCCGGTCAAAGTCAATGAATGCATGTATTCGGTAATGCAGAACTATGGCGATACTTCCAAATACAACAAGCAGCTCGATTATGTGATCCTGGACAATGAAGGCAAACTTGTTTACAAGACACGCGACGGATTAAGCGAATCGATCAATGAAGCGATACAGACAAGAGGACTTATATTAGATCTCACCGTTGACGGCAGGACAGAAGGCAAGGTTATATTCGATTACGATCTCGGCGAACAGATCAACGGGTTTAAGAAGAATACTGTCATCTGTTTTGTGATAATAGGCGTGCTTCAGATAGCTATCATGATCTTATGGTATGCATACATGCGATCCTCTGTCATCACACCGTTTAAGAAGCTGAACAGCTTTGCTGCAAGAGTTGCGGAAGGCAATCTCGACATCCCTTTGGAGATGGATAAAGGACATGTTTTCGGTGCGTTTACTGAGAGCTTTGACATAATGAGATCCGAGCTTAAGAAAGCACGCATCGCTGAGAAAAAAGCGACCGATGACAAGAACGAAATGGTCGCAAAACTTTCACATGACATCAAGACTCCTGTTGCTTCTATAAAGTCCACGTCGGAAGTCGGCATGGCGATCACGAAAGAAGAGAGAACAAAAGAGATGTTCGGCGTCATAAACAACAAGACCGACCAGATCAAATCACTCGTTGATAACCTTTTCACATCAAGCGTTCAGGATGTCACGGAGATTGAAGTAAATCCGGGAGCGCAGCCTTCGGATATCTTAAGCAACATGATCAGGATATCGGATTACCTGGGACGCGCAGGGACACTCAGCATTCCCGAATGCAGCCTTTATTTCGACAAATTAAGATTGCAGCAGGTGTTTGACAACATATTCATGAATTCATACAAATATGCTGATACCGACATGAAGGTCGCATCTGAATTGACCGAGGATTATCTCGTGATCCGCATATCTGATAAGGGGCCCGGAGTTAAGGAAGAAGAACTTCCGCTCATCAGGGAAAAATATAAGAGGGGAAGCAATGCATCCGACAAGGACGGCGCAGGACTCGGTCTTTATCTGACCGGATACTTCATGGAAAAGATGGAAGGCAAACTGGGGCTAAGAAATCTTAACCCCGGTTTTGAAGTTTCCGTTTATATCAGACTGGCGTGATCTGAAGGATTTCAGACGATGTTTCTGATGCCGTCGCAGATCCTTTTCGCGACTTTGGGATTGTTCATCGTATAAAGATGGATACCCTGGATGCCGTCAGCTATAAGATCGATTATTTGTGTCAGCGCATAGGTCATACCGGCATCGAAAAGCGCTTCGCTGTTGTTCTCATATCTTCTGATTATCCTGCAGAAGCGCTCGGGAAAACTCGCGTTGCAAAGACTGATCATGCGCTTGATCTGGTTTGCGTTGATGACGGGCATGATCCCGGGAATGACCGGAACATCGATGCCTGCGATCTTGCATCTCTCGCGGAAATCATAGAAGATCCGGTTCTCGAAAAAGAGTTGTGACACCAATAATTCAGCGCCTGAATCAACCTTTGTCTTGAGACCTTTAAGGTCATTCACCCTGTCGGAAGATTCCGGATGACACTCGGGATAGCATGCTCCCAAAACGCAGAAGTCGTACTTTGATTTCAGGTAAGAGATGAGATCGGATGCATGAGGGAAGACATCCTTTTCGGGTGCATTAGGAGAACGGTCTCCGCGAAGTGCAAGGATGTTCTCGATGCCTGCTTCTTTCATTGCAGTTGCAAACTCATCTATCTCCGACTTGTCATAATGAAGTGAAGTAAGATGGACCACGGGTTCAATGCCGAAGTTGTGCTTGATGTTCTTTGCGATCTCGATCGTGCGGTTAGAATTTGCGCTTCCCCCGGCTCCGAATGTAACGCTGATGAAGTCGGGGTTAAGCTCGCAAAGCACTTTCAATGTCTCATCGATCGAAGCAAGTTCAGTATCTTTCTTTGGCGGAAAGATCTCGAAGGAGAGGCTTCTTTTATTGTTCTTGTAGATATCTGAAATCTTCATTGTCTTATCCGCGGATGATCTTTGCAGCCGCTACAAGGTTCTTAAGACTTGCTTTTGTCTCGGTAACGCCTCTGGTCTTGAGTCCGCAGTCAGGGTTGACCCAGAGCTTTGAGTCATCTGTCTTGGCACGGATCTTTGTAAGAGCTGCTACGATCTCATCGACTGAAGGCACGCGGGGGCTGTGGATGTCATAGACACCGGGGCCGACCTCTGTCTTGAAATTGTTCTCCTTGAGAGCATCAAGGATCAGGAGATCTGAACGTGATGCCTCGAATGTGATGACGTCTGCATCCATTGAATCGATTGCAGGGATGATGTCGGTGAATTCGCTGTAGCACATATGAGTATGGATCTGCGTCTTGGCAGCAACGCCGCTGTGAACGAGACGGAATGCGGGGATCGCCCAGTCAAGGTATTCTGAATACCAGTCGGACTTACGAAGAGGAAGCTTTTCTCTGAGTGCTGCTTCATCGATCTGGATTATGCCGATGCCGTTCTTCTCGAGATCGAGGACCTCATCGCGGATCGCGAGCGCTATCTGAAGCGTACTCTCCCTGATGGAGATGTCTTCTCTCGGGAATGACCAGTTGAGGATCGTAACGGGACCTGTGAGCATTCCCTTAACGGGCTTATCCGTGCAGCTCTGTGCGAAAACAGACCACTTGACCGTGATGGGTTCCTTGCGTGAAACATCGCCCCAGATTATCGGAGGTTTGACGCATCTCGTACCGTATGAGAGCACCCATGCTTTCTCGGTGAATACGTAGCCTGAAAGGTGCTCGCCGAAATACTCGACCATGTCGTTTCTTTCAAACTCGCCGTGAACGATGACATCAAGCCCGATCTCTTCCTGCAGCTTTATGCATTCGCGGATCTTGTTCTCGTTGAAAGAGACATACTGCTCTTTGGTGATGGTTCCGTTCTTGAAGTCTTTCCTGTTCTTTCTGACATCCTCAGTCTGAGGGAAGGAACCGATGGTAGTTGTAGGGAAGAGGGGGAGCTTTAAGAGTTCCTTCTGGATCTTCTCTCTTTCCTCAAACGCGGGAAGTCTTGTATAGTCTTCCTTCTTGATGGAACTTACGCGGTCTTTGACAGCCTGGTCGAGCACGTCAGGTCTGTTAGCAAAGAGAGCTTCGTTCTTCCTGTATGCATCCGCATTTCCTGATGCGATCTCAGAGAGTTCAACAAGTTTTTCTTCAGCGAAAGCGAAGTGTGCCTTGTAGGACTCGGGGAGCTTTGTCTCACTCTTAAGAGTGTAAGGCACGTGGAGCAGCGAGCATGTTGTGCCGACTACAAGGAAATTTTCAGAAACGATGTTCTTGAGTTCATTTAAGATGCCTAAAGTCTTAGCGTAATTATTTCTCCAGATGTTCTTTCCGTTAACTACGCCTGCGACAAGTGTCTTGCCCTTGGGGAAACCGTTCTGTTTAACGAGTTCAAGGCTCTTTCTGCCTTCAACGAAATCGATTCCGATAAGATCGAAATCAAGTGAAGTAACATTATTGTAGATATCCCTGATGTCGCCGAAATAGGTCTGAAGAAGGATCTTAAGATTACCTTTTGCAGAAAGGATATTCTTGTAGATCGATTCGAAAAGCGCGATGTCGTCTGAACTGAGATCTCTTACGAGATAGGGTTCATCAAACTGAATGAGAACAGCTCCTTCTTTTGCGAGCTTTTCGATAAGCTTGATGTATTCGGCTGTGAGCTGTCCTGCAAAATCAGAAGCCTTCTTTGAACCTGTGTAGCGTGCGAGCTTAAGGAAAGTAAAAGGTCCTATAAGGTCGACCTTGGTGTCGATACCGAGAGCTTTTGCCTCAAGGAATTCATCAACGGGCTTTGTGCCTTTGAGTTCGATGACGGTATCGTCGTCTATCTCGGGAACGATGTAGTGGTAGTTCGTGTTGAACCACTTCTTCATTGCAAGAGCCTTGACGTTGCCGTTTGCGCCCTGGTATCCGCGGGCTGCAGCGAAATATGTATCGATCGCTGAAAGCTTCAGATCCTTATATCTCTGAGGAACGGCGTTGAAAAGGAATGCCGTGTCCAGAACATTGTCGTAGAATGAGAAATCGTTGCTTGAGATAAAGTCGATCCCCGATGCTTTCTGTGTCTTGAGATTATATTCTCTCTGCATTCGGCCGGACTCCAGAAGCTCGGCTTCATTGATCTTGCCTGCGAAGTACTTTTCACTGGCGAACTTTAATTCTCTGTCTTTTCCGATCCTCGGAAATCCGATGACTGACGTTCTCATAGTCATTCCTCCTGTTTTTGATTTGCAGTTCGGAGTATAAACCCACCGCTTCGATAGGTGAAATACGAAAAAATAGTGCTTTGCGATAGATTTTATCTATGAACAGCGTTATATTTATAGTCGTGTTCTATGCAAAGGAGACTCATCACATGACCTTAAAACAGTTAAGATACGCGGTTACGGTAGCTGATACCGGCAACATAACCGAAGCTGCAGCCAGGCTTTTTATCGCGCAGCCGAGCCTTACTTCTGCGATCAGGGAACTCGAGAATGAATATGGTATTACCATTTTTGACCGAAGCAACAAAGGAGTGGAGATCACTGCTGAAGGCGAGGAATTTCTGGGTTATGCAAGGCAGGTCCTTGAGCAGACTGATCTCATCGAGGAAAGATATACCGGAAAAACGGAAGGCAAGACACGCTTCTGCGTATCTTCACAGCACTATTCTTTTGCTGTTGAGGCATTCGTTGAACTTCTCAAGCTGCACGGCGGAAACAAGTATGAATTCCATATGAGGGAGACGCAGACATTCGACATCATAGAAGACGTTGCAAAGCTCAGGAGCGAGATCGGGATCCTCTATCTTAATGCTTTCAATGAAACGGTCATAATGAAAACTCTAAGAGACAACGGACTTGTTTTCGAGCCATTGTTCAGGGCAAAGCCGCATGTGTTTATCAGCAATCATTCACCGCTCGCGAAAAAGAAATCGCTTACGTTAGATGACCTTAAGCCGTACCCGAGGCTTGCGTATGAGCAGGGAAGCCACAACTCATTCTATTTTTCGGAAGAGATCTTAAGTACCGTGGATTCAGATAAGGAACTCATTGTAAGGGACCGCGCGACTCTTTTTAATCTTCTCATCGGTCTTGACGGATACACTATCTGCAGCGGTGTCATCAACGAGGAACTCAACGGCCCTAACATAATTGCAAAGCCATTGAAGGTCGATGATTACATGCAGATAGGATACATACTTCCGGAAAGAACGCATCCGTCTTTCCTTACCGGTGAATATATAAGGATCCTTAAGGACTTTTCCGCATGAAGG
This sequence comes from Clostridiales bacterium, assembly GCA_017478485.1. Lineage (GTDB taxonomy): Bacteria > Bacillota > Clostridia > Saccharofermentanales > Saccharofermentanaceae > Saccharofermentans. The sequence goes on from JAFVDI010000015.1 coordinate 8,175, forward strand.
TGAGATTTAAGGATTACTTAAGAGTTCTTTAAAGGCACTTAAGGGTTGAAAAAGTATCCTAGTGCCATAAGGAGGTCGAAAGACATGAAAAACATCATTGAAACAAAAAAACTTTGCAAGACATTTTCCAACGGCGGCGTTCAGCAGCACGTTCTCAGGAACATCGATCTTGAGATATATGAGGGTGATTTTACTATCATAATGGGCGCATCAGGTGCAGGCAAATCGACACTGCTCTACTCGCTTTCAGGTATGGATAAGCCGACACTCGGATCAGTTTCCTTCTGCGGAACAGAGATCACAAAGATGAATACCGATGAGCTTGCTATCTTCAGAAGAGGCAACTGCGGATTCGTTTTCCAGCAGGTGTATCTCGTTGAGTCGATGAGCGTTTTAGATAATATCATGGCAGCGGGACTTCTGGTTTATAAGGATAAGAAAGTTCTATCAAAGAAGGCAGGCGAGCTCCTCAAGGCAGTTAATATCGATGAGACTCTCTGGAACAAGTTCCCCACGCAGATCTCAGGCGGCGAGGCACAGAGAGTCGGCATAGCAAGAGCTCTTATCAACGATCCCGCACTGGTTTTCGCAGATGAGCCTACAGGAGCTCTGAACTCACATACAGGTAAGGCCGTTCTCGATACTCTTACGAAGTTCAACGAAAAAGGCCAGTCGATCATAATGGTCACACATGATATCACGAGTGCGAGAAGAGGCAACCGCATCCTTCACGTTAAGGACGGTGAGATCGCAGGCGAGTGCAACCTCGGAAAGTACGTGACAGGTGATAAGGATCGTCACCAGAAGCTCTCTGACTTCCTCGCAACTATGGGGTGGTAATCATGAACAAGACATTATTACTTACAAGATCGAACCTCAGGAAGAACAGAGGTACGTCAATAGGTCTTTTCCTTCTGATGGTTATCGCAACATGCCTTATAGGCATTTCGCTCCTCATCTTCATGGATTGCTATCCTTCCGTTAACAGGGAAGCGGTAAGACTTAACGGCGGCGACGGGTATATCAGCATCACAGGCGACCTTGACGGATTTACCGATGAGAAGATCACGGAACTTATTAAGGACGATACTGATAAGCACTATACATATCATGATCTTAAGCTTTCGAATCAACCTGTGAAATTCGGTAACGGCGAAGTCGTAATCAGTATCGATATCAGTGATGATGCGGCTTTCAAAAGACCGATGAACAGATTCGAGGTGATCACGGAAGATACTTCGATAAGTGAAAACTATGTATACCTTCCTTATCAGTTCAATACGTCAGGCGGATTTAAGACAGGCGATACGTTTGAGCTTACGAACTCAGGCAGGACATACAGCTACAAGGTAAGAGGATTTCTGAATGTCGTTTACGGCGGCTGCAATAACACAGCTCTGTTCGCATTAGTCGTTGATAATGACAGCTATAAGAAACTCTGGGATGATACTCATGACGAGTATGAAAACATCAATATCATCTATGATCTCAAGGATGGCGTTAAGAACGGCAAGTTCAGGATCAATGCTTTTAATGACATGCTCAAGGTCAATCCCGGCGCGGTCATCGAAGGCTATGACATAGACGGCGTTATCAGCAACAGGACTTTTATCGGTCTCATCATCGCAGTGTCATTCCTGGTCGCAACATCACTCATCATCGCAGCAGTTGCCATGATGCTCGCTAACAGCATCAGCAATTATATCAAAGAGAACATGAAGACCTTAGGCGCTCTCAAGGCCATCGGTTACACGGGAAAAGACATCAAGTCATCACTTGTTGTATGGTTCTTTTTTATCGCAGTTCTGGCAAGCATTATCGGTATCGCGACAGCTTACCTTGTCATGCCGGTCTTTGCATCGATCATCATCGGACAGATGGGTGTTCCTTACAGTGTAACGTTCAATCTTCCGGCAACAATTATACCTGTAGCTTTCGTCGTTCTTTTTACACTTACCGTTACAGTCATCTGTGCCAACAAGGTCTCAAAGATCCAGCCGATCGTTGCACTCAGGGAAGGCGTTGAATCACACAACTTCAGGAAGAATCATGTGGCTCTTGATAAGACTTCGTTAAGCCTTAATATGAGCCTCGCCATGAAGACGTTTTTCGGCAACATGAAGCAGAATGTCATCACATTCATCGTATTGGGATTTATGATCTTCTGCTGCGTCATCTCGCTCCTTCTTTATGAGAATTTCAGCCGCAAGCCGAAGCTCGATATCCTTGCCACGGAGATCTGTGCAGGTGTTGTTGCATCCGATCATGAGTCCAGGGATGAAGTCCTTGATTATCTCGAGAAAAGATCTGACGTTACAAACATCAGAGAGATCATCAACATGAATGTTTACTATAACGATGAGGAGAGCCTGTTCTGCTATATCGTTAAGGATCTTTCAAAGTTCAAGAACACCAATCTCTGCTACAAGGGAAGGCTTCCTTCTTACGATAACGAGATCGCAGTGAGCGGATCTTTTGCCAAAGCATACGGATTAAATATCGGCGACGAGGTCAAGATCGATTATGGTGACAACTCATTTAAATATCTCATCACCGGTTTTATCCAGACAACAAACAACGGCGGACGTGAAGCGATCTTCTCTTACAAAGCTGCAGATCACATCATGGATATCGACAGCATTCCCGGATGGTACTGGTTTGATCTTACCAATGTGTCTGACGATGTCGAAAAGAATATCGAAGAAGTCAATCGGATCATTGAAGAGTGCGAGGACAAGTATGACAATCACATCATAAGCACGATGAACTTCTACAAGATGATAGGAGGCGCAATGACAACATTCCAGGGTATTTCTGTCATGATGCTCATCGTAATGTGCTCGATCTCTGTTGTGGTTATTGCTCTGATCCTTTATCTCCTCATCAAGTCGCTCGTATATCACAAGCGCAGAGATTACGGAATCTACAAGGCTCTGGGTTACACATCGGGCAGCCTCATGCTCCAGACGGCTATGAGCTTCATGCCTTCGGTGATCGCATCGGCAATCGTTTTCTCGATCGTATCGTATAACGTTGCTAATCCTTACATCTCTTTGTTCATGCGTTCGTTCGGCCTCATGAAGTGCGACTTCGCGATCCCCGTTCCAGGTGTTATCGCGATCGGTGCAGGACTTACCGTTGTATCCTTCTTCCTCGCCCTCATGCAGACGAGAAGGATCAGAAAGATCGAAGCATACAACATGCTGGTAGCTGAATAACATTGGATCGAAAAAGGGCTAGATTAAGTTAATGCAAAGGCTGTCCTTCCGGGCGGTCTTTGTGTTGTGATAATACAAAATACACGGATTGTTTTCTTTATGGGATAGAATCATTTCTTATCAGGATTAAAATAGTTATATATCTATTATTCTGTTTGGAGGCAAAAATGGATACAAAAGACAGACAGATAAGAAACTGGAAAGGCATATCGGGTTTTATCATTACGATATTGCTTTTCGTTGCCATCGCGCTTCTGATCATCGGCATTAAGAAAGTCGATCCGCCGATCCTGAAAGTATTGTTCTCTTCTAAGCCGCAGTCTCAGCAGGCTGCTGTGATCAAGGGCAATGCCCTGGATCTGTGGAATGATTCCGCCAGTTCCAAAACTGCGCTCATTTCATTTGTGGAAGATGTCACAAAAGAGGGAAGTCCTGATTTTATTCCCGTAGAGAACAGGATAGCGGTTTTCGACATGGACGGTACGTTCCTCAATGAGACGAATCCGTATTACTACGATTTCTGCCTTCTTAAGTACAGAGTCCTTGATGATCCGACATATAAGGACAAGGCTTCCTATTTCGAGAGATCCGTAGCCGAGGACATTAAGGCGTACATGGAAGGTGACAAGAGCAAAGAGGTTTCCATGACCGATCATGGAAAAGCAGTCGCAATGGCGTTCGCCGGTATGACCATTGAAGAATTCGAGGATTACATTGCTGAATTCAAGAAGCAGCCAATGCCCGGATACAACAACATGACCCGCGGCGAAGGATTCTATAAGCCTATGCTTCAGGTTTTTGATTACCTTCAGGCCAACGGATTTAAGGTCTATGTAGTCAGCGGTACAGACAGGTTCATAGTTAGAGGCATTCTCAAGGATTCCGTTAATATTCCGAGAAATCAGATCATCGGTTCGGATGTGACACTCGTAGCCTCTAATCAGGGTACAACCGACGGCCTTGATTATACTTTTACCGATAAAGACAAAGTCGTGCTCGGCGGCAACTTCATAATCAAGGACCTTAAGATGAACAAAGTCACTGCAATAGTGCAGGAGATCGGCATTCAGCCCGTGCTCTCTTTCGGAAACAGTACAGGTGACGCGGCAATGGCTGAATATACCACGACGAACAATAAGTATAAGAGTCTTGCATTCATGCTCTGCTGTGATGACCTTGAGCGTGAGAACGGCAATGTTGAGAAGGCCGATCAGATGGAACAGCTCTGCCAGCAATACGGCTGGATCCCCGTCTCGATGAAGAACGACTGGAAGACCATCTACGGAGAGGGCGTTACCAGGAAAACGGCTTAACAAGACAACGGATAATAAAGGTGCCGCGAGGCTGCTTCATTATCGGGGCAGCCTCATTTTATAGAATGGTATAATAACCGGATAAAGCATGACGAATAAGGGATAGGATGGAGTGATCTTATGGATGACCAGAAGACCGTAAGCAGCAATACCGTTTTCACGGAAAGACCGAGGTTTATGTTTATGAGCAAGATCCTTCTTGCAGCGACTGCTTTGGTCTTATATGTAATGCAGTTCCTGGTATTTATACCTCTGATCGGAATAATAAAAAGCATTAATACATTTGATCTGAAAATGACACCTGTATTCATTCTGCTTGGCGTTGCCATTGTTTTGGGACTTGCGTCTTTTGCCCTTGCCATCGTCGGAGGCGTGAAGAACGAAGGTCCGTCTTCACTCATCACGGTCATCGTAAAAGCCTGCATGATCCCTTTCTTCGGGATCAATCTTTACTGCTGGCTGACGGGCATAAGCGGAATGCTGAATCCGTTCTTATTGATGGGGATCCCTTTTGTGGGGTTCCTGGGGGTATGCCTGACTTATGTCTTCATGTTTACTACGAGTGCTCCTGATATCGTATACACGCTGATCTTCTGCATCAGAAACAGGAAGCGTCCGACCGGGCTCATGATAGCAGGCGTCATCCTGGAATTCTTTTTCCTTGCAGACCTTGTCGGAGCGATCCTCCTTCACAAGACCTACAAAGACATTACGGTTCAAGATAGTATTCGTTGACCAGGCTCCTGTAGCCTAATTCCTTCAGTTCGCTGTATCTGACGTTATAACGTGATTTGGTGTGCTTTCCGCTGATGAGGAAACGCAACAGATCCTGTGCGTAAAGATCGATCTCATGAAGGCTCTTCGGAGTGGTTATGACAGGGAAGAACCACAGGCTCCAGGTGAGGTCTGAATCTTCATTGACTTCAAGAAGCTTGTGATTAAAGATGCGTATGAATGCGGCTGCCGCTTTGGTGCCGTCAATTCCTTCCCTGTGTCTCCAGCGGTCGAGTGCCCTGGCTTTTCTTCTCATTTTCTGCTTGAGCTTTACGACGGATGCCGGGGCTATGTCTATGCTGCCATTCTTAACTTCCACGCCGAGGAAAGTAAACCCGTCCTCCGGCCTGCCGCAGAATTCCTTGTCGGGGTTTACTTTAAGTTCTTTTTCGTCAAGCTTATCAAGGATAACCTTTCTGTACTGGGAGATCTCATCTCCGCTCTTAGCGAAAACAATGATGTCGTCTGAATATCTTGCATAAAGAACGTTTCTTTCCCTGAACCATTCATCGAGATCTTTTAGATAGAGATTCGCGTAGAACGATGCGACCGGAGTGCCCGCCATGATGCCTTTCTTTTCCGTGATGACCTCATTTTCATAGACGGCTCTTTCTTCTTGGAGAAGCGTCTTCATGAATTTAAGGAGCTCTTCATCATCAGATATGGTCTCATCCAGAACAGAACAGATCTTATCTACGGGTATGGAGTTGAAGTAGTCGCTCACATCGATCTTATATGAATAAAGATCATGCAGGTCTTTCGTTCTGCAGATGTTCATTATCGCATCCTTGGCGCAGACGCCGGGACGGAATGAATATAGATTCGGAGCATATATGTGATCGTATTTTCTGAGAGTCAGATAAGTCAGGAGCTTGAGCAGCATATTGAAGCCATAAGGATACTTATATACCGTGCGCTTCTTCCGGCTGCTCATCTTGCTGATGACTGCTTTTGAAGGCAGGGGGAGGCCGGTCAGCTGACAGACCTGATCCTTGTAAGCGAGATAACCTTCTGAATCTATGAATCCGCGGAGTTCCTTCTTAAAACGTTTGGAACACCTAAGGCCGGACTTGTATTCGTAGTATCTTTCCCAGCTGCTCTTTTCGAAGAGCTTATCGATCAGTGACACTTATTCCTCCTTGATGTGGATGTTCGTGAGCGCGCACTGATCACCCGTGAGCGATACGTAGACATCAAAGGAAGGATCGAAGACCGTAGTGACATTGGTAACATCGATACCTGCCTTCTTTGTTTTATAGATTATAAACCTTTTTAATGGCACTGTGTTTTACCTTATTATTAGTAAATTGAAAAACGGATTAATACATTCTTGCTCTTATTCTCCTGAAAATACATATAAAACTATGGATTATGCGTATCTTTCCGCAAAAAATGATAACCAAACGAGCAATATATTTGATGTATAAACAGCGCTGATGTGTTAGTATCAAATCGTTAACCAATACTTAAAGAGGTGCCTATGAAAAAGAACGAGCGCAAAGACCTTGTCACCAACATTTACACAGCAGATCCTTCTGCACATGTTTTCAACGGCAAGATCTACATTTATCCCTCTCACGACGAAGACCTTGATATTCCCGAGGACGACGACGGTGAGCAGTATGTAATGAAGGATTATCACATCCTTTCCATGGATTCGCTTGACAGCGAGTGCGTTGACAACGGCGTCGCCATCAGCGAAAACGATATCCCTTGGGTATCCAGACAGCTCTGGGCACCTGATGCCGTTTACACAAACGGAAAGTATTATCTTGTTTTCCCCGCAAAGGACAAGGATGATATCTTCAGGATCGGCGTTGCCGAGTCTGATTCTCCCGTAGGCCCTTTCAAGCCTCAGGATAACTACATCCAGGGCAGCTACAGCATCGACCCCGCAGTCCTTAAAGATGACGACGGAAAGATCTGGTGCTATAACGGCGGTCTCTGGGGAGGCCAGCTCGAGATGTGGCAGTCAGGCAAGTTCAATCCCGATGAACACCGTCCCGAGGGCGATGAGAAGGCATTAGGACCCCTCGTTGCAGAGTTTACTCCCGACATGACGGCTTTCAAGGCAGCTCCCAAGATGATCACCATCCTCGATGAGAACGGCGAGCCCATCAAGGCTAAGGATGAGGACAGAAGATACTTCGAAGATCCCTGGATGCACAAGTTCAACGGTAAGTATTACTTCTCTTACTCCACGGGCACGACACACTATCTCTGCTACTCAGTAGGTGATTCACCGGAAGGACCTTTCACATACAAGGGAAGGATCATGGAACCTGTTATCGGCTGGACAACACATCACTCAATTGTCCAGATCGACGGTGAGTGGTATCTCTTCTATCACGATGCAAAGAGATCCGGCGGATGCTCACACAAGAGATCCGTTAAGTTCACAAAGCTGAACATCGCAGAAGACGGAACGATCGAGAAGATCCATCCTTACGATCACGAGTAAGACACGTAAAAAGAAAGTTGAAAGCGGACACCGGAAAGTGTCCGTTTTTTGTCAAAAGAAAAGCTCCCGGCAGAAAGGAGGAGATCCGGAAGCTTTAACACATAAATTATGAATGATGGTTGCATGAAGGGGACAAACCTTCTATACATATGGTAGCACCTGAGCTTATTTGATGTTTGAACGAACTGTTGCGGTCCTGTAAGGGCTTGGTTAATAAAGAATGTTTTATTTGTTTTGACGGGGCCTGATTTATCGTTGACGGATACCCGTTTACTTTGTATAATGACCGATATTTATTTAGACGATGTTTATCAGAGTCTTAAGTGATATACGGACCACTCCTTTCGGGAGTTAAGGCCACGGACAGCCGGGTCCACTGCCGATGATCGGATACCCGATCTATTGATTGAGTTAGAAGCTCAGTTTTATAAGTTGGTTACTTTATAACCGGATGCGTAATTTGCGCAAACTTGTGAAATGGTCAATAAGAGTAGTAAAAGTAGTATTGCTATATAGACTCTGCCTGATATTCCGTACGGTGCGGTACGCCGCCTGTACCGGATGTTCAAAGGTCATATTGAAGATTGAACGCAAGTTGTGGGATTACAGCTTGCGTTTTTGTTTGAGGTGGACTATGGAAATAGATCAGACAAGAGCCCCGATATATGAGGCGCTCGAAAAGTTCCGCGAGATGCGTGTCGTTCCGTTTGACGTTCCGGGACATAAGCACGGAAAGGGCAACCCAGAGCTCACGGCATTCCTTGGCGAGAAATGCGTCGGCGTTGACGTTAACAGCATGAAGCCCCTGGATAATCTCTGCCATCCCGTTTCGGTAATCCGTGAAGCGGAGATCCTTGCTGCGGATGCATTCGGGGCAAAACACGCTTTCCTGATGGTAGGAGGAACAACGAGTTCCGTTCAGAGCATGGTGCTCTCGTGCTGCAAGCAGGGCGATAAGATAATTCTTCCAAGAAACGTGCACAGGAGCGTCATCAACTCACTGGTCCTCTGCGGAGCAGTCCCGGTATATGTTAATCCTGACGTTGACAGAAGGCTTGGCATCTCGCTCGGCATGAGCCGCGGCCACGTTAAGAAAGCTATCGAAGAGAACCCCGATGCAGTGGCAGTCCTCGTCAACAACCCGACTTATTACGGTATCTGCAGCGACCTTCGCGCGATCGTAAAGATGGCTCACGATGCGGGCATGCTCTGCCTTGCGGACGAAGCTCACGGAACGCATTTTTATTTCGGTGAGAACATGCCGGTATCGGCAATGCGCGCAGGCGCTGACATGGCTGCGGTCTCGATGCATAAGAGCGGCGGAAGCCTTACGCAGTCAAGCCTTCTTCTGATCGGCGATAATGTCAACGAAAGACATGTAAGGCAGATCATAAACCTTACGCAGACGACATCGGGCAGTTATCTGCTCATGTCGAGTCTTGATATCAGCCGAAGGAACCTTGCTCTCAGAGGAAAGGAAGTCTTCCGCAAGGTCGTTGAGATGGCTGAATATGCAAGAGAAGAGATCAATGCCGTCGGAGGCTACTATGCTTACGGCAGGGAACTCATCAACGGCGATTCCATTTTCGATTTCGATCCGACAAAGCTCAGTGTCCATACAAGGGATATCGGACTTGCGGGAATCGAAGTCTATGACATATTAAGAGACGAGTACGACATCCAGATCGAGTTCGGCGACATCGGAAACATCCTCGCATATCTTTCGATCGGCGACAGGATGCAGGAGCTCGAAAGACTCGTCAGCGCGCTTGCAGAGATCCGCAGAAGATACAAGAAAGATCCTGACGGTCTCTTAAGTCAGGAATACATAGATCCCGAAGTCGTATGCAGTCCGCAGGAAGCGTTCTATTCAAAGAAGAAGAGCATTCCGATCAACGAGAGCTCCGGTTTTGTCTGCAGCGAATTCGTCATGTGCTATCCTCCGGGAATCCCGATCCTGGCACCTGGTGAGAGGATCACGCAGGACATAATCAACTACATCCAGTATGCTAAGGCGAAGGGATGCTCAATGACCGGTTCCGAGGATCCGGACATCAATAACATCAACGTTCTGGTATAAGGAGGAACTGCTAATGAATCTATGGTTCAGTGAATATCATGCGCCTGACGTAAGACACAGTCTCCGCGTCACAAGGCATCTTTATTCGAGCAAGAGCGATTATCAGCAGATCGATATCTTCGACACTCCAGAGTTCGGAAAAGTGCTCGCTTTGGACGGAGATGTAATGCTGACCGAGCGTGATGAATTCATCTACAATGAGATGATCACGCACATTCCCATGTCTGTTCATCCCAATGTTCAGGATATCCTTGTTATCGGTGCGGGAGACGGCGGCGTCGTAAAAGAGCTTACGAGATATGAGGGCGTGAAGCGCATCGACCTTGTCGAGATGGATCCCCAGGTTATCGAAGCGTGCCGCACATATCTTCCCGAGAACGCATGCAAACTCGATGATAGCCGTGTGCATATCTATTTCGACAACGCACTGAGATTCATCAGAAGAAGCTGCGATGAATACGATCTCATAATCGTCGACTCCAACGATCCGTTCGGACCTTCCGAAGGATATTTCACCAGAGAGTTTTACGGCATCTGCTACAATGCTCTAAGAAGCGACGGCATCATGGTCAACCAGCAGGGAAGCCCTTTCTACAAGCACGATGCCGAAGCAATGCAGAGAAGCCATAAGAGGATCGTAAACACGTTCCCGATCAGCCGCGTATATCAGGCTCATATCCCTACATATGCTGCAGGTTACTGGCTGTTCGGCTTTGCGAGCAAGAAGTATCACCCGATCGACGATTTCAACGAGGAGAGATGGAAGAGTCTGCATCTGAGCACGAAGTACTACACGACAAAGCTTCACATAGGCTCATTCTATCTTCCTGCTTATCTCGAAAAGATGCTCATGGAGGTTGAACCGTGAATAAAAATGTAGAAACATTCATCGGCTGTGACAGTGAGTATGAAGAGGCAACCATCGCTTTATTCGGTGCTCCGTTTGATTCCACGACGAGCTTTCGCCCCGGTGCAAGATTCGGAAGCTCAGCGATCCGTCACGAAAGCTTTGGAATAGAGACTTACAGCCCGTATCAGGATAAGGATCTTACCGATAAGAAAGTCTTCGACTGCGGAGACCTTGAACTGTGCTTCGGTTCTTCCGAAGCTGCGCTTAAAGACATAGAAGATCTTGAGCGCAGGATACTGAATGACGGCAAACTTCCCATCTTGATCGGCGGCGAGCATCTCGTTACATACGGTGCTGTGAAAGCTGTTTTCGGGAAGCATCCCGATCTTCAGATCATCCATTTTGATGCACATGCTGACCTTCGTGACGACTATCTCGGCGCTAAATTGAGCCACGCATGCGTAATGAGAAGATGCTATGACTTAGTCGGTGACAATAAGCTCCACCAGTTCTGCATCAGGAGCGGCGACAGGGAAGAATTCAGGTTCGCTGATGAACATACGGATATGCATAAGTTCAGTTTCGACGGACTTAAGGAAGTCTGTGACGAACTGGCGAAGAACAACACACCGGTATATTTCACGATCGATCTTGACTGCCTCGATCCGTCGGTATTCTGCGGAACGGGTACGCCCGAGGCAGGCGGCGTTACCTTCCCGGAACTGCTTTCTGCTATCCTTATGGTGAGCAGGACAAACATCGTCGGAGCAGACATAAACGAACTGGCACCGATGTTAGACAGCAGCGGCGCTTCGACTGCTGTTGCGTGCAAAGTATTAAGAGAATTGATTCTTTCAATAAACAGATAAGGAGATCACGAAAATGAGCAGAGTATTGGTTATCGGATGCGGCGGAGTTGCAAGCGTAGCAATCAGGAAGTGCTGCCAGGCAGATGACGTTTTTACTGAGCTTTGTATCGCAAGCCGTACAAAATCAAAGTGCGATGCACTTGCAGAAGCACTTAAGGGTAAGACAAAGACTGTCGTCACAACTGCGCAGGTCAATGCGGACAACGTACAGGAAGTCGTTGACCTCATTAAGTCTTATAAACCTGACCTGGTCATGAACATAGCGCTTCCTTATCAGGATCTTGTCATCATGGACGCCTGCCTCATCTGCGGCGTCAACTACATGGATACTGCTAACTACGAGCCTGAGGATACGGACGATCCCGAGTGGAGAGCCATCTACGAAAAGAGATGCAAAGAGAAGGGGTTCTCGGCTTATTTCGATTACAGCTGGCAGTGGGCATATAAGGAAAAGTTCGAGCAGGCAGGTCTTACCGCTCTCCTGGGATGCGGCTTCGATCCCGGCGTAACCCAGGCATACTGCGCTTATGCAAAGAAGCATGAGTTTGATTCAATCGATACCATCGATATTCTGGACTGCAACGGCGGCGATCACGGCTATGCTTTTGCTACCAACTTCAACCCCGAAGTAAACCTGCGCGAAGTCTCCGCTCCCGGAAGCTATATAGAGAACGGCAAGTGGGTAGAGATCCCAGCAATGAGCATCAAGAGGGAATACGATTTCGATTCCGTCGGCATGAAGGATATGTATCTGCTCCATCACGAGGAGCTTGAGTCCCTTGCGGTAAACATTCCCGAGGTCAAGAGGATCCGCTTCTTCATGACATTCGGCCAGAGCTATCTGACACACATGAAGTGCCTTGAGAACGTCGGTATGCTCTCTACGACTCCCGTCATGTTCGAAGGTCACGAGATCGTTCCAATCAAGTTCTTGAAGGCGCTCCTGCCTGATCCTGCAAGTCTCGGTCCCCGCACACACGGCAAGACCAACATCGGCTGCATCTTCACGGGCAAGAAGGACGGCAAGGATAAGACTTACTACATCTACAATGTCTGTGATCACCAGGAGTGCTACAAGGAAGTCGAGAGCCAGGCTATCAGCTATACGACAGGCGTTCCCGCAATGTGCGGCGCCATGATGCTCCTTACCGGCAAGTGGACCGAAAAGGGTGTTCATACGGTGGAAGAATTCGATCCGGATCCGTTCCTCGACGCGCTCGACAAGTACGGACTTCCCAGACGCGAGAACTTCGCGCCTGCTCTGGTGGACTGAAAATATGGATGAGATATTTGCCGGCATATCATCTTTTCTGGAATCCGGAAAAGTCAGCGAACTCAAGACACCCTGCTATCTGATCGATGAGAAAAAACTCGACTCGAACGGGAAGATCCTCGCCTCGGTGATCTCTCATACGGACTGCAGGATACTGTTGGCGCAAAAGGCTTTTTCAAATTACGATTTCTATCCGCTGCTTGAGAACTATATCTCCGGCACGGAGGCGAGCGGACTTTTCGAAGCCAGGCTCGGAAAAGAAGAAATGCCCGGCAAAGAGGTTCATGTTTTCTGCGCGGCTTACCGCGATGACGAATTCGATGAACTTTTGACATATGCGGACCATATCGTTTTCAACTCGATAAACCAGCTGGCAAGATACGGTAAGTATGCAAAGCAGAAGGGCAAGAGCATCGGCCTTCGTATCAACCCGGAATGCTCGACCCAGCAAGAACACGCTATCTACGACCCCTGCGCAAAGGGAAGCCGCCTCGGCGTAACAAGAAGCGTCTGGGATAAGGAGATGACGGATGATATCTTCGAACTCCTTGACGGACTGCATTTCCATACTCTTTGCGAGCAGGATTCCGATGATCTTGAAACAACGTTTAAGGCCGTTGAAGAAAAGTTCGGCGACGTCCTTCAATGGATGAAGTGGCTCAACATGGGCGGCGGCCATCACATAACAAAGTCTGATTACGATGTGGAAAGACTCGAAAAGATCCTTATTCATGCGAAGAAAAAATGGGGTGTGCAGGTTTACCTGGAACCCGGTGAGGCAGTAGCGCTCAATGCCGGATATCTTGTAACCCGTGTGCTCGACATAGTTGAGAACAACGGAGTAAAGATCGCGATCCTTGATTCAAGCGCCGCATGCCATATGCCTGACGTTATCGAGATGCCTTACACTCCGCCGCTTCTTGGAGCAGACAAGGGAGATTCAAAGCCTTACCGTTACCGCCTTGGAGGACCCACATGCCTTTCGGGTGACGTTATAGGCGACTACACTTTTGACCGTGAACTTAAGACCGGAGACGTGCTCGTCTTCGGCGACATGGCTATCTATACGACCTGCAAGAACAATACGTTTAACGGAATGCCGCTGCCTGATATCTACAGGCTGAAAGACGGCACCGTTGCTGAGAGACTGACCGGTTTCGGTTACGGTGATTTCAAGCACAGGCTTGGAAGCTGATATGAATGCAGGAGAATAAATAATCTATAAGAATGCTGACATAAGTGATGCAGAGATTCTGATAGACATATATAACTCTGCATTTTATGACGATCACACCCGATACGTGATTATCCTATGACCATTGCATATAATAATGAAAGGGCTGTCGGAGCTGTAACCGTTCTCTGGTTCAAGCTAAGCAGGTAAGTTTGGTGTATAATTCTGTATGGAATAATCATGGATAAAAGGGAATGGGGTGGATTATATGCCATATAATTATTCGTACAATTTAGATCCTAATCCGAAGCTGGTTCCTCTTGGCAGTGTCAAGTATGATCCGGTAACCGACGAATGCCAAAGGCGTATCGAGACAGAAAAGAACCTGTATAAAACAAAGCACAGGAAAAACTTGATAACATCCATAGTATTCTTCACCGTTTCGCTGCTTCTTGTCTGTGCAGGAGTGATCCTTGGCATGAGATTCAATTCTTTTCTTCTTTTTGCATTGATCTTTATAGCGTTGCCTTTTCTTATCCTGGCTGTTATCAATCTTGTGACATATACAGGTTTTAAAGTAACCGGAATAAAGGAATGCCGTGTTACTCACAGGGAGACGCATGAGTATTATACTGACGGCACTTATGATTTGCCGGTAAAAAGGACTACAGACCGTGTTACTCTCAGGATAGAGGATACCGGAGATGAGGTCTCGGTCGTGACGGATGCTTATACCCAGATGCACTGCGTAATTGATAAAAAAGTATGGCTTATGAGGACATCCAAAGGACCGGTCATATCTTTCCATGAATAAGCTGTTTATCACGCACTACTTTTATCCGGGAACAGACCTGTGGAAAACATAATGCTCCTTCCTGACGAGGCTTTGTCCAAGATAAGCAAAATAAGAACAGAAGACATGGCCGCATTCGGTGATGGTTAATGAAATAAACAGTATTATTCGCCGCTTTGTCGCTTTACAGCCGGGCATATGTTAAAATTTCTTTGAGTATCTTGTTATTAAATCCCTTGTTCTTGAGGGATTCGAGTAAAGTTGCAGGAGGCATTTTTATGAAAAGAGTAGTAGCTTTGGTTATTGCATGCGCCATGTCTCTGGCATTGTTCGGATGCGGTAAGTCAAACGGGACATCAACTTCTGACAAGGAAACCACAAAAAATACCGTTGCCGGTGAAGATAACGGCGGCGGTAATACAGATGCAACCAATAATACAAAACCGGATGCAGGAGCCATTGTGCTGCTCCCCGGTGAGCTCTATCAGTTTGATAAAGACGCTGCTGACGGCCCTGTGATAAAGGGTCTGACCTTGAAAGGCAACCAGTGCGGCACGTCTGAATTCAATGCGAAGGATCCGGACGTAAAGGGCATAAGATGCATTTTCCAGATGAACGAATGGGCTGAGATCTATCTCGATTCGGCTGTTGCTGAAGGTCTGCGGGTCTACGTTTATAAGCATGCGGATGATGCAAAAGTCTATATGGATATGGCTTATAACGAAGAAGATACCAAAGTGGCTGCGACATGCACATTAACTAAACCCGAGGAGAAAGAAGCACAGTGGGGGGCTTTCTATCTGAATCCTGATGATGCTGATCCCGGCGTCTACGATATCGTATTCGTTAAGGACGGCAAAGCCGTTGCGGTCATCAAAGCTCTTTTTGTCAAAGAGAGTTCGATCGAGGGCAAATCAGATGATGACCTCAGAGCCATGATGAAGGATTTCTGAGCTCATACAATATAAAACTAAATTAAAATGATCGGATTTCTCCGATCATTTTTGTTGGACTATCTTGGGTGTCGTAAAGTTTGTCGTAAGTTGCCTTCCCAGAGCATTCTCAAGGCCTTGAAATCATTGAATATATCGGCTCAATAAAAAAGCAGAAAGAGAAATCATTAAATCCAAGAAATTTCTTGGATGTACAAGATCGTACACGAACCGGCTGCCTGCGAAGCCTTAAAAGATTCGTGCCGGATCCGCCACAGGCGCAAAGCGTTCTCTTTCTGCCCGTGGCTATTATACACTCAGCAAATCCCAAATCAAATTTGAGAGACCGGGATAGTGGTATAATCCTTTTTGGAATACGAAGGGAGAATTAACATGTCTGTTTATTGGCCGGATTACTGCAAAGACTTCCGCTGCAAAGCGGGGGAGTGTCTTCACACATGCTGTGCCGGCTGGGTCATCGGCATTGATGATGAGTCGCTCGAAAGATTCGGTAAAGATCCTGAAGTATCAGAAAAGATAGAAGACGGCTGCTTTGTCCTGAAGGAAAACGGAAGATGTCCTTTCCTTAGAGATGACAATCTCTGCGACATGATCTTAAAGCACGGCGAAGACTATCTTTGTGAGATCTGCAAGGAACACCCGAGGTTTTATAACTGTTTTGACGGCCATACGGAAGCCGGGATCGGACTTGTATGCGAGGAGGCGTGCAGGATCATCCTTGAAAAAGAAGGCCCGTTTAAACTGTTTGCCGGAGACGGCTCTGAAATGGAGCTTCCGGATCGTGTAAGGGAAGTCTTTGACAGCTCAAAGCCGCTTAATGAAAAACTGCTGCATCTCAGCCGCGGAAAACGCGCCAACTCCAAACTCAGGGCAGAGATCTTTGCCGGAATGGAGATATTGGATCCGGCATGGTTAATACTTTTGCACGGGATAATCGGAACACCGGTCTCAAACGAAGATGAAGATAAGATCATCAGCGGACATGAGAAAGAGTTTACGAACATAGCCGCATATCTCATATACCGCTATGAAGATGCCGGAAGGTTTGCGGCCGAGTCGGCCTGGCTTTTGGCAGATCTCGTTTTTCACGGGCAGGAGATAAAGGAAGCCGCGAGAATGTTTTCGGGCGAAGTTGAGTATTCAGACATCAACATCGAAGATGCGCTCGATACATTTACATAATCACAGTGATAAACTTTAGTGGATATAATAGCGGAGGATTTTATGACAGCTGATTACAACAAAATGGAATGGACGGCAAATCCCGGATTCAAGGGCGGGGAAGGCATCTTTTACAACAAGGTCTTCACAGACGGTGTTAACAAGATGATGCACGGCAAACTTGAGCCGGGCTCTTCGATCGGTTATCACAAGCACGAAGGCAACTGCGAGATGATATTTATCCTTGAGGGCGAAGGAAAGGTACTTTACGATGACGGCGAAGAAGAGGTAAAGCCGGGCTTTTGCCATTACTGCCCTGAAGGACACTCGCATTCACTGATCAACAACGGAACGCAGGATCTTGTATTCTACGCGATCGTACCGAAGCAATAAGGGATAGGGAGGGATAGAACATGCCACATTCATCAGGCGGAGGATCGTCAGGAGGAGGCTTCCACGGAGGTTCTTCATCAGGCGGGAACCGTGTCTCGACGCATTATTTTCCGGGAGCGAGACGCTACAGGAGATATTATTCCGACGGGCGCCCCGATGAGTATATTTATGCGACTTCGAAGCCGACAAGAACAGGCATTTCCGCAATAGTCATTCTTGCCATAATGGGAATCATCTTCATGGGGGCTTCTCTGTTTTCGGCTTTTACAAACAAGCCCAGATTTATCGTTCCGGTTTATTCCGATGAACCTGCGATCCATGATGTTGTCGGTGTAATGGAAGACAGTGACGAAAAACAACTTTTGTCATTAATAAAGGAATACAACAAACTGACCGGGATCTGCCCTGTCATCTACACGACATTCGATGAAGAATGGAACAGGGAATACGCCAGTCTCGAGAAGTTTGCGTTTGATAAATATGTTTCCAATTTCAGTGATGAGCAGCACTGGGTGTTTGTTTACTCAATACCTGCTCAGGACGCAAAGTTTAATCCGGGCGGACTTGTGACGAGCTCAGAGTTCAAGTGGGAAGCGATCCAGGGAGACGATACAGATCCGATAATCACGGAGTCAGCATTCAATAGTATCGGAAGAGCGATCCAAAGAGATCTTAAAGACGGAGAAGGCCCGGGTCCCGCATTCATTCACGGATTCAACATAGCTTACTCTCTTGCCAAGAACAAGCTACACCCCAATCCCGTCTCGGCCGTCTTTAGCACGATCGCAAGTCTGGTTCCGTTTTTGCTTGTAGCCGGAATCTTCATTCCAATCTTTATCTTTGCTCTCAAATCCTATAAAAAAGATAAGGCGATGAGCTGTGAAGAGGTACCTCTTGATGTCGAGCCTGCGCAGATCCCCGGACTGAAGAGTTACACGAATGCGAACGGTGGGGTCACCACAGTGACCTCAGGCCCCGGCTATTACAGCAGACAGACAGGATATACTGTCGGCAATGCTCCCAAGGCAGTCAGGATAATCGGTTTTATAGTATTGATCCCTTTTATTTTGGTCGGTATAGGAGTTTTGACCGGAGGTCTTTCGCTGCTTAAGACTGACAGGAACGGCGGCATTTTCATGATCATCTTCGGAGCGGTATGGCTTCTCATTTCGCTCACTGCCGCTTTCAAGATGCTTGCCGCAATGAGACAGGGAAGAAAAGAAGCGGGCGATCCGCTTACCGCAGAATATCCGAAGGCGGAATATCCCAAGGCGGAATACCCGGATGTTCAGCCCGTTGTTCCAAATAATGTTCCGGCAGCGAGTGAGCCGGAGTTCGATCCGACATTCTTCGGTTCCGCCAAGAGTGATTACGAATCCGATGACGAAGACTACAAACGAATGAAACGTAAGGGATTTGAGTGACGTTTCACTTAAGAGAAAAAGGACTGATCCTTCGGGTCAGTCCTTTTTCTTGCGGATGATGAGTCCAAGTATCTTGTCCGATACAAAGCTGCACGCAAATACAAAAGGCGTGAGCATAACGAAGAGCCATAAGAATATGAGCAGCGAATACCGGGGGAAAGTGAGGACAGGCATAAGCTCTTTTGTGTTAAGGAAGAACATGCCGCTTAAGAGCCAATAGAAGATCGAGTTTTTGCCGAGGAACGGGATTACATATTTGCTCCTGAACTTTACATTGTCCATTATCAGAAGACATGATACGGCAAAGAACGGCATCAATACCGAGTCCGTAATGCTGTAATAAGAAACATCAAGATAAAAGTGGTAGATCAGATAGCGCAGATAGATAACATATCCGCAGATGATCACTGACAGTATGATGACCAGTACCTTGGGGAATCTTTCCGAGAATTTGCGTATCTTACTGTAGATGTTGTATTTGGCAAACAGCATTCCGAGAGCGAAAAGCGAATACCATGACAAAAGAAATACGCCGGTGCTCGCAATTGACTGAAAGATATTTGTGAAATACTCTTCGCTTTCATATTTCTTCAGGAAGAACCAAAGAACGAAGGGCAGGATCACGTAAAGCAGATAGTCGATCACGAGATTTTTCTTCCACTTCTTTTCAAGGAGCTTGATGAGAGGGAGCGTTGCGATCAGCAGAAGCTGGAGTTTTATGTACCAGCTGAAACTGACGTACAGCATGTCGTCATTATGAAGCCACGCAACGAGGTTCATCGGAATGTACAAAGGATTGAACTTTCCGAGGAATATGAGGATGACGATGGCGATGATCATGACTACCCAATAGGGTATGAGTGTCTTTATGATCTTTTGCGGAATATAGGATCTTTTTGTGTTTTCTTTACTGACATAGGATCTGTAAAGACCGTATCCCGAGCAGAATAGAAACAAGGCCAGGCAGATCCTTCCTGATACCCCGAGTATTATGTCTGCGCCTTTTGCAAAAGACATCCAGTCTTCAAGATAATTGCATCCGAAAAGATGATGGATCATCAAAAGGACCAGTGCGATCGCCTTGAGATGTTCGGTCTGTTCCGGTGTGATGTCTGCGCCTTTGTCCAATTTCTGTCCGCTCATTCGATCAGTCCTTTTTCTTTCGTATTATGAGACCCGTTATCATTTCTGATACCCAGTCGCATGCGAACACAAACGGCGTTAAGAGAAGCAGTACCCAGATAAGCATGAATACCGGGATCGAAGGCCAGGTGATCGCAGGGAGGAGTTCCTTGGTGTTAAAGAAGAATATGCCGCTCAAGAGCCAGTAGAAAAGAGAGTTCTTTCCGAGATAGGGAAGAACGTATTTGCTCTTGAATTTGATCCTGTCAGATATCAGGAGACATGAAACGATAAAAAGTGTGCCGTAGAGCACGTCGGAGATGCTCGGGAAATTGAACATGAATCTCATGTACAGAACGTTTCCGCAGACGAGAAAAGCAATGACGATGACGAGCCATTTCGAAAACCTGTCGAAGAACCTGCTGACCTTGCCGTAGACATCGTATTTCGCGAAAAGGATGCCGAGCGAAAACAAAGGCAGCCAGTAAAGCACCAGGAGAATGGAACTGACGGCAGATGTGACGAAGCCGGTAACGCGGTATTCATCAGAATAACCTTTGAAGATGTAATAGATTGTGAAAGGAAGGACTATGTAGATCAGGATGTCGATGATCCAGTTCTTCTTTTTCCATTTCAGCTCGATGAGCCTTAGGAGCGGGGTGATGACCAGCAGCAAAAGATAGAGCTTTATGTACCAGCTGAACGAGACATAGAGTATCTGGTCGTCATGGAACCAGGCAAAGAGGTTTATGAGTATGTATTTGGGTTCGAACTTGCCGAGTATCACGAGAACGATTATCGTCAGCAGCATGACCACCCAGTAAGGGATGAGGGTCCTGATGATCTTTTGAGGGATATATGTCCATTTGGCGTTTTCCTTGCTGATATAGGACTTGTAAAGACCAAATCCCGAACAGAACAGGAAGATCGTCAGGCAAATGAGAGCCGACATGCCGGTAACGAATTCGACGCCGTCAAAAGGCGACAGCCACGATTCGATATAGCCGCACCCGAAAAGGTGATGCCACATCAGCAGGATGAGGGCGATGCCCTTCAGCATTGTGGTCTTTTCGGCCGTTATTCCCGCGCCTGACGGCGTTTTGGCGTTGTTCATGTCATTCCTTCCCTTATTTCCCCCAAAAGACGGCGTGTTTCAGGTCCGGTCTGATCCAAACAGCGGTCTTTATTACATTTTTCATGAAAGTATTTTAATCCAATATTTTTGATGTGCAAAGATGTGGCTCCTATGATAGAATTCTATCCGATAATTATATATATGGACTCTAGTGAAGGGGGCGTAATACTATGCCAAAGAGAGAAGACATCAACAAGATCCTTATTATCGGTTCAGGTCCTATCATCATCGGCCAGGCATGCGAGTTCGACTATTCCGGAACACAGGCATGCAAAGCTCTTAGAAAACTCGGTTATGAGATCGTTCTGGTAAACTCCAATCCCGCGACCATCATGACTGACCCCGATGTTGCAGACAGAACCTACATCGAACCTCTTAATGTTAAGCGTCTGGAGCAGATCATTGCGAAAGAGCGTCCTGATGCACTTCTCCCCAACTTAGGCGGACAGTCGGGACTTAACCTCTGCTCGGAGCTTGCCAAGGCAGGCATCCTTGAGAAATACGGTGTTCAGGTCATCGGCGTTCAGGTCGATGCCATCGAAAGAGGCGAAGACAGGATCGAGTTCAAGGAGACTATGACTTCCCTCGGCATCGAGATGCCCAGATCCCACGAAGCTTACTCCGTTGAGGAAGCCATCAAGATCGCTGACGAACTCAGCTACCCTGTAGTAATCAGACCTGCTTATACGATGGGCGGCGCAGGCGGCGGCCTCGTTTACAACATCGATGAGCTCAAGGTAGTCGTTGAAAGAGGCCTTGCTGCTTCAATGATCCACCAGGTTCTCGTTGAAGAGTCCATCAGCGGATGGGAAGAGTTAGAACTCGAGGTAGTCAGAGACTCCAAGAACAACGTCATTACAGTCTGCTTCATCGAGAATATCGACCCTATCGGTGTTCATACAGGGGACTCTTTCTGCTCAGCACCAATGCTCACTATCTCTGAAGATGTTCAGAAGAAACTTCAGGAATATTCATACAGCATCGTCAAAGCTATCGAGGTTATCGGTGGCTGCAACTGCCAGTTCGCTCACGATCCCAAGACAGGAAGGATCGTTGTTATCGAGATCAACCCGAGAACATCCAGATCTTCCGCTCTTGCTTCAAAGGCAACAGGATTCCCGATCGCATTCGTTTCAGCTCTCCTTGCCTGCGGTCTCACACTCGATGAGATCCCCTGCGGCAAGTACGGCACACTCGACAAGTACTATCCGGACGGCGACTATGTCGTAATTAAGTTCGCAAGATGGGCATTTGAGAAATTCCACGGCGCACAGGACAAGCTCGGCACTCAGATGAGAGCCGTAGGCGAGGTCATGAGCATCGGTAAGACATACAAGGAAGCTTTCCAGAAGGCTATCAGATCCCTTGAGAAGGACAGATACGGCCTGGGATTTGTAAAGGATTTCAACAAGCTTTCCAAGGAAGAACTCATGCTCAAGCTTACACAGCCTTCATCCGAGCGTCAGTTCATCATGTATGAGGCTCTCAGAAAGGGCGCTACGGTTGAGGAGCTTTTCGAGCTTACAAAGATCAAGCACTGGTTCATCGAGCAGATGAAGGAACTCGTTGAGGAAGAGGAAGAGCTCATGAAGGGTGCCGGAAGGATTCCTAATGAGGATGTTCTCCGCAAAGCTAAGCTCGACGGTTTCTCCGATAAGTATCTCTCACAGCTCCTCAGCGTTTCCGAGGATCTTATCCGCCGTGCACGTTATGAATACGGAATCAAGGAAGGATGGGAAGGCGTTCACGTATCCGGAACAAAGGATGCAGCTTACTACTATTCTTCTTACCATATTGAGGATAAGTCACCTTCATCTTCCAACAAGAAGATCATGATCCTCGGCGGTGGCCCCAACAGGATCGGTCAGGGTATCGAGTTCGACTACTGCTGCGTTCACGCTGCTCTTGCTCTCAAGAAGCTCGGCTTCGAGTCCATCATCGTCAACTGCAACCCTGAGACGGTTTCAACCGACTATGACACATCTGACAAGCTCTATTTCGAACCTCTTACCCTTGAGGACGTTCTCGCAATCTACGAGAAGGAGCAGCCTATCGGTGTCATCGCACAGTTCGGTGGTCAGACACCTCTTAACCTCGCTGCTTCTCTCAAGGCAAACGGCGTAAACATCCTCGGTACAACACCTGAGACAATCGATCTCGCTGAAGACCGTGACCACTTCCGCGCAATGATGAAGCGTCTTAACATACCTATGCCTGAGGCAGGCATGGCAGTCAACGCTGACGAGGCTATCGCGATCGCAAACAAGATCGGCTACCCCGTAATGGTACGTCCTTCGTTCGTTCTCGGCGGAAGAGGAATGGAAGTCGTTCACGATGATGAGATGCTCAGAGTCTACATGAATGCGGCTGTCGGCGTTACACCTGACAGGCCCATCCTCATCGACCGTTTCCTCCATCACGCAACAGAGTGCGAGGCAGACGCTATCTCTGACGGAGAGAACTGCTACGTTCCTGCCGTTATGGAGCACATCGAACTTGCAGGTATCCACTCCGGCGACTCCGCATGCATCCTGCCTTCTCTCAACCTCACACCCGAGCAGGTTGCGACGATCAAGGAATATACGAGAAAGATCGCAGTCGAGATGCACGTTGTAGGTCTCATGAACATGCAGTACGCTATCGAGGACGGCAAGGTCTTCGTTATTGAGGCTAACCCCCGTGCGTCACGTACGGTACCGCTTGTTTCAAAGGTTACTGGAACCAACATGGTCAGGGTCGCTACGGACATCATGACGATGCACCTTACAGGAAGACCGTCACCCGTTACGGAGCTTCACGATAAGGTCATTCCTCACTATGGCGTCAAGGAAGCTGTCTTCCCGTTCAACATGTTCCAGGAAGTTGACCCGGTACTCGGACCTGAGATGCGTTCCACAGGTGAGGTATTAGGTCTTGCAAGCCACTTCGGCGAGGCCTACTTCAAGGCTCAGGAAGCAACAAAGACAGAGCTTCCTCTCGAAGGCACCGTTCTTCTTTCCGTAAGCGATCTCGATAAGGTTGACCTGATCGATGTCGCAAAGGCATTCAGCGATCTCGGATTCAAGATCCTTGCAACGGGCGGAACATATGACATGATCACCGAAGCAGGCATCACTGCAGAGAAGGTCAAGAAGCTCTATGAGGGCAGACCCAACATCGCTGACATGATCCTCAACAGGGACATCGATCTCATCATCAACACTCCTGCAGGAAAGACATCTTCACACGATGACTCTTACATCCGTAAGGATGCTATCCGCCAGCACATTCCTTATATCACGACAATGGCTGCCGCAAAGGCATCTGCCGAGGGTATCAAAGCTGCCAGGGAAAGAGCATTTGAGGTTAAGGCGCTTCAGGATTTCCACGCTGAGATCAAGTAAGCAAAATTTGAGACTGATCAACAAAAAGCAGGCCGGCTCTACAAAAAGAGCCGGTCTGTTTTTCATTTATGTTACGGTTCTGCTACGCGTAAAGATGCGCGGGTTCTGCATGTTATACTTTCAGCATCTTAAGTTTACTTATCATGGGGGTTTGTTTATGGGGTTTTGGGAAACGCTGGCATCCATTAACGACAAGGTAAACACATTCGTATGGACGCAGACAGGTGTCTGGCTTCTTATAGCTACAGGCATTGTAATGACCTGCCTTACCAAGTTTTTTCAGATTACGCATATCGGTCACTGGATGAAGAAGACCATAGGCAGTCTCTTTGACAAGAAAGTAATCAGCCATACAGGTGAAAAAGCCACTATCTCACAGTTCCAGGCTTTGTGTACTGCACTTGCCGCAACTGTAGGCGTAGGCAACATCGCAGGCGTTTCAGCAGCGATCATCACGGGCGGCCCCGGTGCAGTTTTCTGGATGTGGTTTGCGGCTTTCTTCGGCATGATGACAAACTATTCCGAAAATATTCTCGGTATCTATTTCAGACGTAAGAATCTCGAAGGCGAATGGTCCGGAGGTGCAATGTACTATCTCCAGGACGGTCTCGGAGGATACAAGGGATTTAAGTTCATCGGCAAAGCGCTCGCAGTCATCTTTGCGGTCTGTGCGGCACTTGCTTCATTCGGTATCGGAAACATGGGACAGGTCAACAAGATCGTTCTGAACTTCACTTCTGCTTTTGAGTGGCGCAGGATGAATGACGTTATCCTTTACTCGGCAGACGGAAATGACGTTACTCTTTACATGCTGATCGTAGGCGTAGCACTCATGTTTCTTGTCGGAATCGTTGTTATCGGAGGTCTTCAGAGAATAGCATCTGTTGCCGAAAAGATCGTTCCGTTTATGGTCGTTATCTTTATTCTCGGATCGATCACGATCATCATCGTCAACTATCAGAACATCCTTCCTGCATTTAAGGCGATCTTCTCCATGGCTTTCACAAAGCAGGCTGCATGGGGCGGCGCTACCGGTGTTGCATTTAAGACCATCATCACACAGGGCTGCAAGAGAGGCGTTTTCTCCAACGAGGCGGGTCTTGGTTCTTCTGTAATGGTACACAGCAACTCCAATGTTAAGGAACCCGTCAAGCAGGGCCTTTGGGGCATTTTCGAAGTGTTCGCCGATACGATCATTGTATGTTCGATGACGGCTCTCGTTATCCTTACTTCAGGTGTAGTTGATTACAAGACCGGAATGGTCGAGACGACCAATGACGCAACTCTCGTTGCTGATGCTTTCGATACGATCTTCAGAGTAGGTAACTTCGCTTTCGGAAGATATTTCGTAGCTGTTGCCATCCTGGCATTTGCCTTCACGACTATCCTCGGATGGTCACACTACGGCAGCAAGGCAGTTGAGTATCTGGCAGGCAAGCATGCTCCTGTTGCCACAAAGATCTACAAGGTGTTGTTCGTTCTTGTTATCATCTGCGGTGCGATCATGACATCTTCGATCGCCTGGGATATCTCTGATACCTTCAACGGTCTCATGATGATCCCGAACCTTATCGGTGTTCTCGCAATGAGCCCGCTGGTCATGAAACTTACAAAGAACTATGTTGACCGCAAGATCAAGGGCAAGAAGGATGTTGATCCGATGCTTTCCTACGATCCTTCCATCCAGGCAGAAAATGCCAAGGCCATTGCGGAGAATCCTTCTGAGGACTGATAATTATATCTGCTGTCATATATAAGTTATTTATCGTTAATCTCAGAGAACTTTTGAAATTACAATATGAACCCCTTTTGCTATTTGCGATAATAAGCAAAAGGGGTCTTTTTGTCCCTGCCTATTCTATATATAAGGAGTATTAATAATGGATAATTTCAGATTCTGTTCACCCACATATTTTGATTTCGGAAAAGGTACCGAGAATGATGCCGGAGATCTTGTCAGGAAGTTCGGTGGCACGAAGGTTCTTATAGTATATGGCGGCGGAAGCGTCGTTAAGTCCGGTCTTCTCGGCCGCGTCGAAAAGTCGCTTGCCGATGCAGGCATCGCATATATCAGCAAGGGCGGAGTCAAGCCGAATCCTCTCAGTGATTTCGTTTATGAGACGCTTGATGATCTCAGATCAGGCAAGATAGATTTCGATTTCCTCCTTGCTGTAGGCGGCGGAAGCACGATCGATACGGCAAAGGCTATCGCTGCAGGTGCTGTCTATGACGGCGACTTTTGGGATTTCTACGAAGGAAAGTGGATCGATAAGGCTCTTCCGGTCGGAACGGTTCTCACCATTGCCGCAGCAGGAAGCGAAGGCAGCGGCGATTCCGTTATCACAAAGGTTGAAGGCATGCTTAAGAGAGGCGCGAGCGGAGACGGCATCAGACCTAAATTCTCCATCCTTAATCCTGAGATGACACAGACACTGCCTCCTTATCAGACAGCCTGCGGAATGACTGATATCATTGCCCATCTCTATGAGCGTTACCTTACCAATACCAAAGACGTTGAGGTTACTGACCGTCTGATCGAAGGTCTGATCATGACGATCGTTCACGAGGCTCCCCGTGTCATGGCTGCCCCGAATAACTATGAGGCAAGGGCCAACATCATGTGGGCAGGAACTGTCGCTCATACAAACGTAGCCGGTTCGGGAAGATCCCAGGACTGGAACAGCCACAATATCGAGCATGAACTCTCAGCTCTTTACGGCTGTGCTCACGGTGCCGGTCTCGCCGTAGTAATGCCCGCAGTCTTCACATACTGCATGGAGCATGACGTAACGAGATTCGCTCAGATCGCAGTCAGGGTCTGGGGATGCAAGATGGATTTCTATCATCCCGAAGTAACCGCAAAGCAGGGAATCGAAGCCCTCAGAAATTTCCTCATTTCCATCGGCATGCCTTCCAAACTGAGCGACTTTGGCGGCAAGAAGGAAGATATCCCCGTGCTTGTCGACAAACTCTGCAACGGCGGTGGAAGAGACGGTTCCATCAGCGGATTCGTTACGCTCGATGCCAAGGCCTGCGCTGAGATCTATGAGCTGATGCTCTGACGAAAACGCCTTAAAATAAACTGTTTCAGCCGTTCAAACCTCTCAATTCCACTTGACGTTTGAACGGCCTACTGATATTCTACAAATGGTCTTCAAGGCCCCTCGGGGCCTGTTTTCATATACATGAATTCGGCTAATCGTTTTGGATGGGGGATAATTATATGAAGCAGTGTGAAAAGGGTCATTTTTACGATGACAACCGTTTTGAAAGCTGCCCTTACTGCAAGGAGGGAATAGGCCTCGGAAAGCAGGTTCCTGTTTCTTTCCAGAACCAGCCTGCCCCGCAGTTCCAGAGTGCTCCCGCACAGCCTGCTGCTCACGTACCGGCTTTTCCCAACAGTGGTTTTAAGTTCTGCACCAAGTGCGGAAACAGGGCAGAAGCAAATGCCAAGTTCTGCACCGGATGCGGAAATCCGTTCCCTGCAGCAGCACTTGCTCCTTCTTCCGATATAGGTAAGACAGTCGCAGTACAACAGGCCCCCGTTACGCCGTCTTCTGATATAGGCAAGACGGTTGCGGTAACTCCTATGGCTGCCATGCCTTCTTCAGACATCGGAAAGACAGTAGCTTTGAATACTGCTTCGGCACCTGCTCCCATAAGCGATATCGGCAAAACCGTTGCAGTCAAGCCGATAGACCTTGAAGCACTGACAGGTTCCAAGTCAGCTGTTGCACCCGCGGCTGCTCCTATAGCTCCGGTTAATCCGGTTACTGAAGCGCCGAGGGTTACCGTGGCTCCGCCCGCAGCTCCCGCTGTTCCCGCGGCACCCGTTGCCGCAGTTGCTCCGGTTACCGAGAAGCCTCAGGTAACGGTAGCGCCTCAGAAAGCAAAACCCGCAAAGACCAAGCCCGTTGCTTTCTTGGTCTGCATTTCCGGAAAGAATCTCGGAGATTCATTCATTGTCTCTGACGGCAGAAACTATATTGCAGGAGGCGCTGACGCAGACATTAGGCTCGACAAGGATCCTGAAGTATCTGCCGAGTGCCATGCCGTTGTTACTTACAATCCTTCGAACAACAAGTTCACGCTTTCGGCCGGTACCGGACGCGGAATAACATATCTCAACGGTGAGCAGATAGATGTATCTTCTGACATTAATGCTGATGACAGGATAAAGGTCGGCTCAAGCGAGCTCCTGTTCATTCCGGTATGCACTGATAAGTTTAAGTGGGAATCCATTGACTGATGAGTATTGAGATTGCAAACGTCCAGGGAATAGGCAACCGCAGCGAACAGCAGGATGCTTTCGGTGCAAGCCGTATCGGGGATTACGAAACAAACGGAATTCTCCTGACCGTATGTGACGGTATGGGCGGAATGGCTTCAGGCGGCGTTATCGCACGGGATGTGCTTGCGAGGATACTTGAGGTCTTTCCGTGGAAAGATGATTTCGACGTTCCGCGTTATCTTACTTCGGTAAGCAACAATGTTTACGATAACTTCTTCGGTCAGGGCGGTTCCACAGTCGTCATGATCTATCTTAAGGAGAACAGGCTTACGTTCTGGAGCATCGGAGACAGTGACATACTCATGCTCAGGAACGGCAGCCTTATTCCGCTTAATATCCGTCACGAGTATTCGAATGATCTGATAGTCAAGGCTCTTGACCTAGGGTTTTCGGTCACGGATGCTTTTACGGACCCTCAGGCTGCTGCTCTTTCGGAGTACATCGGAAAGAGAAACCCCGTTTGTGAGACCAACAGGATCCCGCTGGAACTTGTTCCTGGAGACACCATCCTGCTTTGCTCTGACGGCATCAGCGACACACTGTCTTTTGATCAGATAGCGGCGGATCTTGCACTTCCGATAGAGCAGGCCGCATCTAAGATGGAGCAGGAGATAATTTCGGCAAATCTTGAAAACCAAGATAACTATACAGGTATAATATTAAGATATAACTGAAGCCGTTAATCCGGCGGAAAGGAATTGTTATGAAGGGAAAATTTACCGCGCTCAAGGTGATCGGTCTGATCCTTGCAGTTTTGGGAATCGCAATCGGAATCCTCGGAGCTGTATTCGGATTGCAGAAGTACAGGATCAATCCTGCTGACGCAAGGAATTCCGTAGTTTGGATCAAGGAAACATTGAGTGTTCCCGAACTGAAAGCTGAAGGCGCTTGGGCCGGAACAGGTTGGGCAGTCGGTACTCCCGGTGAGGAAGTCAGATATATCGTCACCAACGGCCACGTCATCGAGCAGGCATACGCTTGGCCTAAGGGACTTGACGATCCGTTTGATTACGAAGCAAAGAACGGAGTCAGCTTTGAAAAGGCTCTTAAGGAAAAGACCGGCAAATCAATAAAAGATCTCAAGATTAAGTCTGAGATCAGAGTATATTTCTCACAGTCCTCAAATGATTATTCAGTTCCTGAAGTGGTATTTTTCTCCGGCCCGTCGGAAAAGGATATCGCCATCCTTAAGCTTGAGGAACCCACAAACAAGAGGATCGCTCTTCTCGTAAAGGATTCCGATCAGGTTCAGGTCGGTGATGAGGCTACTGCTCTCGGTTTCCCCGGCGTTTCCGATAATGTTCAGGACCCTGAGACAATCAATCACGGCGTTGAGGACGTTACTGTAACCAAAGGTATCGTAAGCAAGAGAGTTAAGCCTAACGGACGCGACTATGATTCATTTCAGATGGATGCTTCCATCAATCACGGCAACTCAGGCGGACCTCTCGTTGACAAGGACGGATATGTTATCGGAATGAACACTCTTGGTAATGCCAAGGACAGCAATATGAACTATGCGATCGTCTCTAATGAGATACTTGAGGTTCTTAATTCAGAGAGGATCGGTTATAAAACAACAGCTCTGAAGAATCCCGCCCTGCTTTCACTCATTGCAGTCGGAATCATCTTCCTTACAGGCGGCATCATAATGCTCATAATCCCTTCTGGAAAGAAGACCGCAGCTGCAGGTGCAGCTACAGGTGCTGCAGCAGGCACACGCGCAGTTCCCGCTCAGCCTCAGGCAGGCGTTAATCCTTATGCCGCCCAGCAGAGACCTGTTGCGCAGGGATATCAACAGCAGGCAGGAGCCCGTATGGCAGCTGCCGGTGTTCAGCCTCAGGCGGCAGTACAGCCGGCTGCTTCGTCTCAGGGCCGTCCTATTCTGAAGTGCATCAAGGGACAGTTTGCAGGCAAGGCATTTGATCTCAGCAGAGGCAAAGTAGTACTCGGAAGAGATCCTGCAGCATGCAACCTGGTATTCAACAAAGAAACTCCCGGTATCAGCAGCAAGCACTGCCAGATGAGTTATGACGCTGCAAGCGGAAGCTTCCTGCTTACCGATCTCGGTTCTTCTTACGGAACCTACACCGGCAGCGGAAAGAAACTTGAACCGAATGTCCCCGAGCGTCTTTCTGCCGGCGATTCATTCTATCTTGCAGACGAGAACGTAAAGTTCCAGATCAATAAGGAATAAAGAACAAACATAAATGAGCGAGTGCTTTCTTAAAATGGGAAGGATCGATGATGCTGCATCCAATGGGGGTGTAGCATCTGTCGGCTATAATGACACCTATGTTTTCGACAGCGCGGGCAATCCTAAGAAGATGTCCGCGGATGCTCTTTCTGCGTACCGCCTCCAGAGCGGTGAAGGAGAACTCTGGGTATCCGGAAAACTTAATGTCACACCCACAGAGATCGAACTCGAATTCAGAAAAACAGGCATTGCGCGCAAGTGGCTTGAGAATATCATCGTAAGACACGTTAACCGCTGCCGTTCACTCGACAGTTCGCTGACTGTTTTCGCGCGTACTGCCGAGGAGGGTACAGGCGTAACATGTGCAGACATACCGCACACTGCTGTACCTATTTCAATATGGAGGGATAGGAAATGAGTATAGATCCCCAACATGTCTGTTACGGATGTTTTACCGAAAAGGAACCCGGCACTGTCTGCCCGCACTGCGGTTTCAACGAGAATTCCGAGAGAGCTTATCTCGCGGTTCCGATCGGCACGATCCTTGACGGAAGATACCTGATAGGAAAGGTGCTCGGCGTCGGCGGATTCGGCATCACTTATCTCGGCTATGACCTTACGCTCGACTATAAAGTCGCGGTTAAGGAATACATGCCTTCCGGATTTGCAACAAGAGGTGAAGACAAGTACACGCTTCAGGTTACGAGTTCTTCACAGCAGCAGGCATATGACGAAGGGCTTGATAAGTTCTTAAGCGAAGCAAGGACACTTGCCAAGTTCCATAACACCCCTCATGTCGTATCGGTTCAGGACTTCTTTAAAGAGAACAATACGGCTTACTTTGTAATGGAATATGTTGAAGGAGAGACCCTTAAGGATTATCTGGATAAGAACGGCGGAAGAGTTTCTTTTGCTGCGGCATCCAAGATCCTTATGCCTATCATGGAAGCTCTTTCCAAGGTTCATGCTCAGGGACTCATTCACAGGGATATCAGCCCTGACAACATTTCGATCACATCGACAGGAGAACCTAAGCTCCTCGATTTTGGCGCAGCACGTTCGGCTTATGCCGAAAGCAAAAGCGTTTCGGTAATACTTAAGCATGGTCTTGCTCCTATTGAGCAGTATTCAAATCACGGCAACCTGGGTCCCTGGACCGATGTCTACGCAATGGGAGCAACGCTCTACCGCAGCATTACGGGAATACTTCCTCCCGAGTCGATCGAGCGTATCCATTCCGATTCCGTCAGGACGCCTTCATCAATGGGAATTGCGATCCCGCCGTATGCTGAGATGGCTCTTATGAAAGCGCTTGCCGTTAATCCGGAAAGCCGCTTCCAGAAGATCGAACACTTTATGGCTGCTCTCAAAGGAAATATGGCATATATGGCAGCTTCAGCTCCGGCAGCACGTGTCGGTGCACCTGTTACACCGATGACACCGGCAGTTCCCGTTGCACCTGCTGTACCTGTTGCTCCGGCAGTTCAGCCTCGCACTGCAGTATCGAACACCGGCTATATTCCACAGCAGCCCGGAACAGGCTTCGGCCAGAACTATGCCGCACAGCCCGTGCAGCCTGCTCAGCCTGCAAGTCCTGCTGCGGCACCGAAGAAAAAAGGAAACACAGGAGCGATCGTTGGCATAATCATTGGAGGAGTCGCGCTGATACTGATCGTTGTGGGTACGATGATCGCCATCAACATTGCAAATAATGTAAAGCCGACGCATACGACTACAGAGACGACTTATAACGGCGGACATTTCGGAAGCAAAGAAACGACTGAGCCTACTGAGACGGACGAAAGTTCCGCGCCTGAATCCACCCGCAGAACAACAAGTTCTTCGAGCAGGACTACGACTACAGACGGCGGTACCATAACGAATCTCGGTACGCTTAATGCTACGATATTTGTACCCGACGGATATAAGAAAAACGATAAAGGTTTCTACACGGGCACGAACGGAGGATTCACCGTTAATTTTGCGGAGATGATCAAGGATATGCCTGTCTATGGTCTCAAGGATGTTGAGGAAAACAAGCAGTTCTTCATTGAGTACTATCTCGGAAAGGACGTAAAAGAGACTCGTTCCGAGAACTATAAGATGCCTAACGGAAAATCCGCATATAAGATCTACGGTGAGTACAGCGGAGCGAAATTCGTTCTTCTTGCAGTAGAGAATTATACCTCGTCTTCGCGTCCCGGCTGCTATTTCATCAGTTCCTGGTCTAACAGTGACAGAGCTGAAAGTGAGATCGAAGCTGCAATGATCAGTTTCAAATCCACGGGAAATGTTGACAGCAGGTTAAATGCTTACATGGTGGATCTGGCGTCAAAGCCTGAGATAAGCAGTACTTCTGACGTAAGGATGAAGTTTCTTTTCGAACCCAAATACAGATCCGGATTCGGAAAGAAGAATGATTTTTTCTCTGTTCTCAATAACTCGAATGAGTCGACCAAGAACATGGTCGTATATACAAGGGTAAGCTCGACCAAGACACAGGAAACGGTCAGGAATGAGGGCAAGGCTGAACTGGTAAATGATTTCAGATCTAACAACAGTGTTTCACTGAAATCTTCGAATACATCTACCGTTACTTATAACGACATCAAGTGGACGGTCGACACGTTCGACTTCGACAGCAGGTTCACGGCTTATACCATTACCGCGGTCTATCCGAACGGAATGGTCGTAAGCATACAAGCAAAGTGCACCAATTCCTACAAGTCAAGGATCAATACATATCTGAAAGATCTTGAGAGATCCATCCGTCTGGAAGAAAAGTGATGTAACCACCAAACCGATAGCAATATCTGAATAACAACAGTCCGGAAAATCAATGGTTTTCCGGACTGTTTGTTTTTGACAAAATGCTATAAAGGCAAGGGTTTTTGAAAGGAAAAGATACGAGTCCGGACGGGGTGTCAAAAATTCGCAACAATTGTATGATTTTTCCATTTTGTCGAAATACTTGCAAAGATTACTCCATTTTTAGCATTACAAACTTGAGTTGTTTGCTTATAAGATGTTAAGAGTAATTTTATGTTTATCGGAGGTATTTATGCTGTTTATCGGTATTGATCTCGGCACATCCTCGGTCAAGCTTCTCCTTATGAAGAGCGGTGGAGAGATCCTTCGCACCGTTACGGAGGAGTATCCTGTTTACTTTCCGCAGAGCGGCTGGTCAGAGCAGGATCCTGAGGAATGGTACAACGGAACCGTAAAAGGAATCGCAAAGCTTCTCGACGGTTTTGACGGCAAGGAAGTCGGAGGCATTTCTTTCGGCGGACAGATGCACGGACTTACGCCCCTTGATAAGGACGGCAATGTAATCAGACGCGCGATCCTTTGGAATGACGGAAGATCTGAGGAAGAGTCTCAGTATCTGAACAACGTCAT
The DNA here is from genome assembly GCA_017478485.1 of Clostridiales bacterium. Lineage (GTDB taxonomy): Bacteria > Bacillota > Clostridia > Saccharofermentanales > Saccharofermentanaceae > Saccharofermentans. Next base: position 42,438 of record JAFVDI010000015.1, read on the forward strand.
CGGAAAGAAGAACCTTTCCGCATATACAGGCAACATCTCCTTTGCAGGCTTTACAGCTCCGAAGGTTCTCTGGATGAAGAAGAATGAGCCGGAGAACTTCGCAAAGATCGACAAGATCCTTCTCCCCAAGGATTATCTTGCATACCGTCTGAGCGGCGTGTTCGCAACAGACGTTTCAGATGCTTCCGGTACGCTCTATTTTGACTGCGCTAACAGAAAGTGGTCTGACAAGATGCTTGAGATCCTCGGCATCACAGAAGCTCAGCTTCCTAAGGTATTCGAGAGTTATGAAGCTATCGGAAAGATCCTTCCCGATGTTGCTTCCCAGCTCGGTATCAATCCTGACTGCCTTATCGTTGCAGGTGCAGGCGACAATGCCGCAGCTGCTGTAGGAACAGGTACAGTCGGAAACGGCGGATGCAACATCTCCCTCGGTACGAGCGGAACGATCTTCATCGCATCATCCAACTTCAAGAACGATGAGGACAACTCACTCCACGCTTTCGACCACGCAGACGGCGGCTATCACCTCATGGGCTGCATGCTCAGTGCTGCAAGCTGCAACAAGTGGTGGATGGAAGATATCATCGGAACAAAGGATTTCGCTGCAGAGCAGACAGGTATCACGACACTGGGCGAGAATAATATCTTCTTCCTGCCTTATCTCATGGGCGAGAGATCACCTCTCAACAACCCCGAATGCCGCGCCATGTTCATCGGCATGTCCATGGATACAAAGCGTGAGGACATGACACAGGCGGTTCTCGAAGGCGTTGCTTTCGCTCTCAGGGATTCTTTCGAGTGCGCTAAGAAGATGGGCCTCGATATCAAGAGTTCCAACATCTGCGGCGGCGGTGCTAAATCACCTCTGTGGCGCAAGATAGTTGCTAATGTTCTGGGCATCGAGCTCACAAGAACACAGAACGACGAAGGCCCGGCTCTCGGCGGCGCCATCCTCGCGGCAGTTGCATGCGGCGAATACAAGAACGTTGAAGAGGCATGCAAGGCTATCGTTACGACTCATGTCGCAGAGACACCGGATCCCGAGCTCACAGCGAAGTATGAGGCTAAGTATCAGCAATTCAGTAAACTTTATCCTATGTGTAAGGAGGCAGGATTATGGTAATTTTCGAATCACATTCCGAGCGTTTCCGCAAATACGGACGTGTAGTCAATAACATCGACTTCACACCCGTTATCGAAGCGCTCGAGAAGATCAACATCCCGGACGGCTGTGTTGAGTACAAGCCTTCCGTAAAAGAACTTGAGGAAGCTTCCGCAAAGGTCGATCTCACAAGACTTTTCGGTGGTGAGCTTGCTCTTGAGACAGGCTACTGCGCAGGTCAGAACCAGCTTCTCAACGCTGTTGAGTATCACAGATCTTCAGAGATCAACATCTGCGCTACAGACTGCATCCTGCTTCTCGGTTCACTTCAGGATGTAACCGACGATTTCCACTATGACACATCCAAGATCGAGGCATTCCACATCCGCAAGGGAACAGCAGTTGAGCTCTATGCTACAACGCTCCACTATGCACCCTGCGGCATCGAAGGTTCCAAGTTCATGGTCGGCGTAGTTCTTCCCGCAGGAACAAACTACGACTTAGAGCAGGATCACATCGACTGCCTTGCTGATTCCGACAGCGAAGATAAGCTCCTTACTGCAAAGAACAAGTGGCTTATCGCTCATCCGGATGCACCCGGCGAAGCAGGTCATTTCCCGGGCCTTATCGGAGCAAACATTGAAGTAGACATTAAAAAAATACAATTGGAAGAAATCTGATTCAGAGTAAACATTGAAGTAGACATTAAAAAATACAACTGGAGGAAATCTATTTATGTCAAAGAAACTGTTTAATGCACCTGACGTTAAGCTCGCTATCGTAGCTGTCAGCCGTGACTGCTTCCCGGAGTCCCTTTCTGTTAACAGAAGAAAGGCTCTCGTTGAGGCTTACACAAAGAAGTATGGCGCTGATGATATTTATGAGTGCCCTATCTGCATCGTTGAGTCTGAGATCCATATGCAGCAGGCATTGGCAGACATCAAGGCTGCAGGCTGCAACGCTCTTTGCGTTTACCTCGGCAACTTCGGACCTGAGATCTCCGAGACAATGCTCGCTCAGCAGTGGGGCGGCCCCGTTATGTTCTGCGCAGCTGCAGAAGAGTCACAGAATGACCTGGTCGGCGGCAGAGGCGATGCTTACTGCGGTATGCTCAATGCTTCCTACAACCTCAAGATCCGCGGCGTAAAGGCTTACATTCCTGAGTATCCTGTCGGAAACGCTGAAGAGTGCGCTGACATGATCAATGAGTTCATCCCCGTAGCTCGTGCACTCGATGCTATGAAGAACCTCAAGATCATCTCTTTCGGACCCCGTCCGCAGAACTTCTTCGCATGCAACGCACCTATCGAGCCTCTTTACAGAATGGGCGTTGAGATCGAAGAGAACTCCGAGCTCGACCTTTTCGAGTCCTTCAAGAATCATGAAGGCGACGAGAGGATCCCTGCTAAGGTTAAGGAAATGGAAGAAGAGCTCGGTGCCGGCAATAAGAAGCCTGAGATCCTTGAGAAGCTCGCTCAGTATGAGCTCACTCTCCTTGACTGGGTTGAGAAGCATAAGGGTTCAAAGAAGTATGTTGCAATCGCAGGAAAGTGCTGGCCTGCATTCCAGACACAGTTCAAGTTCGTTCCCTGCTATGTTAACAGCCGTCTGACAGGTATGGGCATCCCGGTATCCTGCGAAGTTGATATCTACGGCGCACTTTCCGAGTACCTCGGATATGTCATCTCCGAAGACATCGTTACTCTCCTCGACATCAACAACTCCGTACCTCACGACATGTATGATGAGTCCATCAAGGGCAAGTTCGACTACAAGTTCACAGATACATTCATGGGCTTCCACTGCGGTAACACATGCTCCAAGAAGCTTGCTTTCTGCGAGATGAAGAACCAGATGATCATGGCTCGTGCTCTCCCTGTAGAGGTTACAAACGGTACTCTCGAGGGCGACATCGCTCCGGGCGACATCACATTCTACAGACTGCAGTCAACATCTGACGGACAGATCAGAGCTTACGTTGCTCAGGGTGAGGTTCTCCCTGTTGCTACAAAGTCCTTCGGCGGCATCGGCGTTTTCGCTATCAAGGAGATGGGCAGATTCTACAGATACTTCCTTATCGAGAAGAACTTCCCTCATCACGGTGCAGTTGCATTCGGTCACTATGGAAAGGCTCTCTACAACCTCTTCACATACCTCGGAATCTGCCCTTGCGACATCGGCTACAACAAGCCCGCTGGCGACAGATACCCGACAGAGAATCCGTTTAACGCTCCGTTTAACTGATACAGGTTGGATATGTATGGCAGGGCTTGATCTATGGGTCAAGCCCTTCCGTATGTAAAAGACTTTCAGATAAATCAAAAAGAAAAAGGTATTCAAAATGACTAACAAAGAACTCAAGATCACAGCGACAAAAGTCCGCAAGGGTATCGTTGAAGCAGTTCACAGCGCAAAGTCCGGACATCCGGGCGGATCACTGTCTGCTGCCGATATGTTCACTTATCTTTATTTCGAGGAAATGAATATCGATCCCAAGAATCCCAAGAAGGCTGACAGAGACAGATTCGTTCTCTCAAAGGGTCACACGGCTCCCGGTCTTTATTCAACACTCGCAAACAGAGGCTATTTCCCCGTTGAAGATCTCAAGACTCTCCGTAAGCTCGGTTCTTACCTCCAGGGTCACCCCTGCATGACAGAGACTCCCGGCGTCGACATGAGCACAGGTTCACTCGGCCAGGGCGTTTCAACAGCAGTGGGTATGGCTCTCGCAGCCAAGCTCAGCGGCGCATCTTACAGAGTTTATACTCTTACGGGTGACGGTGAGATCCAGGAAGGCCAGATCTGGGAAGCTTTCATGTTCGCAGGCGCAAAGGGCATCGACAACCTCACTGTAGTCATCGATAACAACGGACTCCAGATCGACGGCAAGATCGATGACGTATGCTCACCTTATCCGATCGACAAGAAGCTCGAAGCATTCAACTTCAACGTTATCTGCATCGACGGTCACGATTTCGATCAGATCAGGGATGCTTTCGCAAAGGCAAAGGCATTCAAGGGCAAGCCTACTGCGATCATCATGAAGACCACAAAGGGCAAGGGCGTTTCCTACATGGAAAATCAGGCAGGATGGCACGGCAAGGCTCCTAATGACGAGGAGTATGCGCAGGCTATGAAAGAGCTTGATGAGCAGTTAGCAAAATACGAAGCAGAGGTATGATCATGGGAGATATAGTTAAAATCGCTACACGTGAGAGTTACGGAAATGCACTCGTAGAGCTCGGCCAGAAGAACCCCGACGTAGTCGTTCTCGATGCTGACCTCGCAGGCGCAACAAAGACTTCCACATTCAAGAAGGCATTCCCGGATCGTCATATCGACTGCGGAATCGCAGAAGCAAACATGACAGGTATCGCTGCAGGTCTTTCGACATGCGGCAAGATCCCGTTCATTTCTTCTTTCGCAATGTTTGCAGCAGGCAGAAACTTTGAGCAGGTCAGAAACTCCATCGGTTATCCTCACCTCAACGTTAAGATCGGCGCTACACACGCAGGCATCACGGTAGGTGAGGACGGAGCTTCCCACCAGTGCTTAGAGGACGTTGCCCTTATGAGAACGATCCCCGGAATGACAGTCATCGTTCCTTCCGATGATATCGAAGCAAAGGCTGCGGTCATGGCAGCTGCCGAGACAGAGGGACCTTTCTATTTGAGATTCGGAAGAGCTGCAGTACCCGTCATCAACGACAGACCTGACTACAAGTTCGAAGTCGGCAAGGCAGTAGTTCTTAAGGATGGCACAGACATGGTCATCTTCGCTAACGGCGTCTGCGTAGCAGAAGCACTTGGTGCAGCTGAAAAGCTTGCTGCTGACGGCATCAATGCTGCAGTTGTTAATGTCCACACTGTTAAGCCCATCGACAAGGATACCATCCTTGAGTTCGCCAAGAAGACGAACAGGGTCTTCACTGTTGAAGAGCACTCTGTAATCGGCGGTCTCGGAAGCGCAGTATGCGACGTACTTTCCGAAGAGTATCCCGTTAAGGTTACAAAGATCGGTGTCTATGACAGATTCGGAAAGAGCGGCCCTGCAGGTGCGCTCATGAAGGAGTTCCAGCTTGATGCCGAGGGAATCTACAACCAGATCAAAGCAAAGATCTGATTTAGATAATTACTTCTAATAAAGAAATACCCCCGAAGTTTCGGGGGTATTTTTTAACCTGTTATTTCTTCATCAGGAGTTATTACGGCTCCGTGCTTCTCGAAGATCCTCTTAAGGAAGACTGAGAACAGCATCGCGATCATTCCAATACCCATAAATATAAGAATACTGAAAGTGATTATCTGGACCGTGGGATCGACGATCCATGCATAACCCACACCGATCGTTACAACAGCAAAAGGAATAGTAGTAGGGAAGTTGGTGATGGCAAGCAGCAAAGAGTTCTTAATAGTCTGCTTGACTGTCTCGTCAAACCAACCGATGAGCGGGAATGCATAAGATGCAGATGAGAAGATGGCAACAAGGAAGAAGATGGCAGGGTACATTGACCACTGATATTCCTTGGGCAGAGCAGTTCTGACCATATAGATCTCAAAAAGGAAAAAGGCTGAAAGTGCGCAATATACGAGCCAGAATCCGGTCGACTTTATGAAATTCGCCTTATAGCAGGAAAAGAAATCCCTGAAGACCGATGGATTCTCGCCGGCTGCTATCTTAATTGTAATTCTATATAAAGAAGTAATAGAAGCACCGATCGTAAAGAGGGGAATGCATCCGACGAGGAAGCAGAAGTTAACCAGTATCAGATTGCATGCTGCAGTCAGTATCTTCATTGGAATGCTTCGTTTATCGAAAAATGAGCTCATTATCAGCCTCCGGAGTGTAACATGTATATTATTCTGATGAATTATAACAAAGAATATATTGGATATAAACAAATTGTCAGTATTAGTCGAAAGTTGCTCACAAACATAGAATATGGTGATTTTTATGCAACACTTACTTGACGGACAGGGTTTGTTTGTATAAAATAACCATACGTGTGGACAAGAATGTCCATTAGTAGAAAACGAAAACACACAAGGAGGAAATTTTATGAAAAAAGTTATTGCTGGCTTGCTTTCAGTAGCTATGATCGCAGCAATGGCAGGTTGTAACAAGGCTACGCCTACAACTACAGCAGCTGGTACTACCGCATCCGGTGAATCTAAGCCCGCTGAGACAACGGCTCCTGCTGAGACAACCACAGCTGAGACAACAGTTAAGGCAACTTACGGTGAGGGCCCTGTCCACATCAATCTGTGGTCATTCACAAACGAAGTTCCTAACATGGCTCAGAAGTATATCCAGCTCAACCCTGAGTTCGGTAAGAAGTACACTGTTGATGTAACAATCATCGCTACAACAAACCAGGCTTACCAGCCTGCACTCGATGCAGCTCTTAAGAACGGCGAAGTTGATATGTACGCAGCAGAGGCAGCTTTCGTTCTCAAGTACACAAAGGGTGACGGAGCTCAGTTCGCAGCAGCTTACAAGGATCTCGGAATTGACGTTGATAAGGCTGTCAAGGATGCTGAGATCGCTCAGTACACTGTTGATATCGGAACAAGAACTTCTGACAGCGCTCTCGTAGCTCTCGGCTATCAGGCAACTGGTGGTGCTATGATCTACAGAGCTTCCATCGCTAAGGAAGTATTCGGTTCTGATGATCCGGCTACTGTAGAGAAGGAAGTTGGCGGCGGTTCCGGTAAGTATGACACTTTCTGGAAGGCAGCTGCTAAGCTCAAGGAAAAGGGCTATCCTATCGTTTCCGGTGACGGTGACGTTTGGCACATGGTTGAGAACTCTTCTTCTTCTGGTTGGGTTGTTGACGGTAAGCTCAACATCGCACCTGAGAGACAGGCTTTCTTCGACATTTCCAAGCAGCTCGTTGATAACGGCTGGTGCAATGAGACATCAGACTGGCAGCCTTCTTGGTTCGCTGACATGAAGGGTCTCCCTCAGGAAGGTAAGGACAATAAGTCTGCATTCTGCTTCTTCGGACCTGCATGGCTTATCAACTACTCAATGAAGGACAACTGCGGCGGTAAGGAAGCTCCGGCTGACGGCAACTATGCTGGTAACACATTCGGTGACTGGCGTGTATGCAAGGCTCCTGCAGGATTCTTCTGGGGCGGTACATGGGTACTCGCTTCTAAGTCAGCAGCTGAGAACGCTGATAAGAAGGCTGGTGTAGCTGAGCTCATCAACTGGATCACACTCGACGCTTCTGATAAGGGTCTCCAGTATCTCTGGGCTAACGGTCTCTTCGCACCTAACGCTGACGGCACACCTGGTACAAAGGACTGCGTTGCTTCCGGTAAGGTTATGGCAACAGCTAACGGTGAGGTTGCTTTCCTCGGCGGTCAGAACATGTTCCCTGCTTTCATCGCAGCTAACGCTAATGCTACAGGTAAGAACATGACTCAGTACGACGAGAACATCAACGCTCTCTTCCGTGAGCAGGTTAACCAGTATGCACATGGTCAGAAGTCTATTGATGACGCTATCAAGGATTTCAGATCTCGTGTAGCTGACAAGATCGGCGAGGACGGTTCACTCTAATAGGCCGTAGCCGATAACTGTATAAACTGATTACTCAGTTTAACCAGTAAATTTCAACGGCAGGGTAAATCCAGGTTTGCCCTGCCGTTTTTAAAAAAATTACAAGGAGGTAAGAAGATATGAAGAGCAAAAAACTGGTCGATTACGGCAAGTACGGCTATTTGTTCTCAATACCTTTCATTCTGGCTTTCCTGGTATTTTCTCTTTACCCCATCCTTTTTACTTTCTACATCGGCTTTTCTGACTTTGCAGGTATGACTGCTACAGTCAAGGATTCTAAGATCCTTTGGTCAGAGCCGTTTAAGAATTTCGCGACCGTATTTAGGGCTAATCTGTTCAGAAAGTCCTTTGGTAACACATGTATCATTTGGATTATGAACTTTATTCCCCAGATGGGATTGGCTCTTCTTCTTACCGCATGGTTTACTGACAGAAGATCAAAAGTTAAAGGTCAGGGTATTTTCAAAATACTGTTCTATATGCCTAACATCATCACGGCAGCTACAGTTGCCGTTCTGTTCACACAGATCTTCGCCTATCCTTCAGGACCTATCAACACAACATTGATCAAGCTCGGTCTTTCCGAGAAGGGTGTTAACTTTATGCTTACACCTGGTCGTGTTAGAGGCGTTGTTGCATTTATTCAGTTCTGGCAGTGGTATGGCTATACGATGGTAATGCTCATTTCGGGCGTTATCGGAATCAATCCGGAAATCTTTGAGGCTGCTGACCTCGATGGTGCTAACAGAGTACAGACATTCTTCCTGATCACATTACCTTGTATCAGAACAATTATGTTGTATGTCCTCGTTACATCACTTATCGGTGGTCTCAACATGTTCGATATCCCGGCACTCTATGCTATGGATAGAGGTGACGCTGGCGGATATACAGTTAATATGTATATCAAGGATGTTGCTTTCACTGGTAAACAGAGATACAACCTCGCAGCTGCGGCAAGTATCATTATGTTTGTCATCATCGTTCTCCTTTCCCTCGTTCTCTTCTACATCATGAGAGATAAGGATGAGGCTAAGCTTAAGAAGTTGAAGAAGCAGCAGCTTAAGGCCGCTAAGGCCAAGAAGGCATATTAAGGGGGGACGGTTTATGGCTAAGACAGCTACACTTCATAAGGAGTCAATAGGCCTTAAGGTCGTCATCTATATTGTTTGCGTTATTCTTGCAATCCTTAGTTTATTGCCCTTCTTTATCATGTTTACGAATGCTACGAGAAGCACGGCTGAAATTCAGTCAAGCGCTATCTCTCTGTATTCTGCACATCCTATTCAGAATCTTATGAGAAACTGGAAAGTATTTAACGGCAAGTCTTTCGATCCTTCTACAGGTTTCGTTAACTCACTTATCGTTTCAACCTGCACAACGATCCTTGCTGTTTACTTCTCATGCCTTACATCGTATGCACTCTTTGCTTACGAATGGAAGCTTAGAGATGCTTTCTTCGGTTTGATCGTCGGTATCATGATGATCCCTGGTACAGTTACAATGATCGGTTTCTATCAGGCAGCTTATCAGGTTCACATGACAAATAAGCTTGCAATGCTCATCATTCCTGCGATCGCATCGCCAAACATGGTATTCTTCATGCGACAATACCTACAGGCGTCGTTGTCACTGGAAATCGTTGACTCAGGCCGTATAGACGGTGCGGGCGAGTTCATGATCTTCAACAGGATCGTTTTCCCGCTCATGAAGCCGGCTATCGCTACACAGTGCATCTTTACATTCGTCGGAAGCTGGAACAACCTCTTCCTGCCTCAGATCCTTCTGACAAAGAAAGAGAAGTATACACTTCCTATCGAAGTCGCATTGCTTAACTCTGATATCTATCAGACAGAGTACGGTTCTATCTACTTAGGACTTTCACTCACAGTTATTCCGCTCTTGATTATCTACATTCTCCTTTCAAGATATATCGTTGAGGGTGTTGCTCTCGGTGGTGTTAAGTCTTAATAGATAATCGGTTCTATCGGACAAACTAAAAGCAATTAAAAGGGCAGTGATAAATTCACTGCCCTTTTACTTTGCAAAAAATAAAAAAAGAAAAGAGGATCAGCTTCTCCTTCTGCGTCGGATCCTCTGACGGTACTGTGAAGGTGAGCAGCCGTAATGCTTTTCGAAATTGCGGCTCAGGGATGTAAGGTTGTTGAAGCCGGATGAGAGCGCTATTTCACTGATCGAAAGCTCGGAGTCAGAGAGCTTTTCAACTACTGACTTCAGCTTAAGAGTCGTCTGGTAATCGTAGAAAGTCATGCCGGTATATTCCTTGAAGATCCTTGCAAAATGGAACTTGGAATATCCGACGTAGTTTGCTGCTTCCTCCATGGTTACGCTTTCTGAGTAATGGATGGAGAGCCATTCAAGAAGCGATCTGAGTTTGATATAGATCTCGCGCTGTTTGTCGTTATTGGGGACAGCCATGCTGTCAGTGTAATCTCTCTTCTGAAGCATGCCGATGATGCCGAGCAGGTGAGAGAAGATAGGAGTTTCTTTTACTGATGAGGAGTAGAAGAAATAAAGATTGCTGATCTCCATGAACCTTGCATAGATGCGGTTATAGATCTCAGGATAAGTCTCACTGTTTACTACAAGAGGTTCTTTTATGAGTTCCTCAAAATCAGAGTAATCGAAGAAGTCCTTAAGGAAATCGATCTTGAAAAGATAGATGAACCTGATGCCTTCTCTTGTGCCGGAGATCTTATGGAGCATGTCAGGAGGAATGAAAAGGATCTCTTTCTCCTTAAGGGCGATCGTTCTGTCTTCAAATACATAAGTATAAGAACCGGCAAGAGGGATGGCGATCTCAAGGCAGGAATGTCTGTGAGTAGGATAATCTTCAGCCTTGTTGTTATACCAGATCCTCATGTTGGAGTTAGGTACGAAATCAACCTCTTCAACGTAGTTGCTGACAATGCGTCCTGTAAAGTTTCTTATCGGCTGCTGAAAGTTGCCGGGAACCGTGTTATCACTTAACTGCATGATCAGAGCTCCTTAATCTAAAACTGATAGCAATAATTATATATAATAGCAAGATGTGTATAGAAATGTTAGTCTTAATATAATAAATTATTAGGAAAGATCAAAAATATTTTTAGAGGTGGCGTATGGACAGAAATAAAGCAAGAAAAAGAGCAGAAGAACTCGTCAGCAAGATGACGGTCGAAGAAGCCGCTTCACAGCTTAGATTTGATGCTCCGGCCATCGAAAGGCTGGGAGTTCCGGAGTACAACTGGTGGAATGAAGCTCTTCACGGAGTCGCAAGAGCAGGCACCGCAACGAGCTTTCCTCAGTCGATCGCTCTGGGAGCAACATTTGATCAGGAACTGCTTGGAAAGATCGGCGAGACCATAGCTACCGAGGGACGCGCAAAATATAATGAGATTTCCGCAAATATGGGCGACCGCGATATATATAAAGGACTGACATTCTGGTCACCTAACGTAAACGTGTTCAGAGATCCCAGGTGGGGCAGAGGCCAGGAGACATACGGAGAGGATCCGTATCTTATATCAAGGCTCGCGATCCCGTTTATCAAGGGCATTCAGGGTGAAGGAGAATACATGAAGGCTGCGGCATGCGCAAAGCATTTCGTCGTACATTCAGGTCCTGAAGCAAAGAGACACGAGTTTGATGTCGAACCTTCCAAGAAAGATCTGAGAGAAACTTATCTGCCTGCATTTGAAGCTTGTGTTAAAGAAGCAGGTGTTGAATCGGTCATGGGTGCTTATAACCGCGTAAACGGAGAACCCTGCTGCGGACATTCGTTCATCAAAGACATCATAAGGGACGAATGGGGATTTGAAGGACATTTCGTTTCAGACTGCTGGGCCATAAGGGACTTCCATGAGCATCACAAAGTAACGAAGAATTCCGAAGAGAGCGCAGCGCTTGCGCTGAAGAAAGGGTGCGATCTCAACTGCGGCTGTACTTATGTGCACCTCATGAAAGCCTACAACAAAGGACTTGTTACTGAAGCACAGATCAGGGAATCAGCGGTAAGGCTCTTTACTACAAGATTCCTTCTGGGTCTTTTTGATAAGACTGAATACGACGGACTCACATATCTTGATGTCGAGACAGAAGAGAACATCGCGCTCGCTAAGAGAGCATCCGATGAAGCTGTAGTTATGCTCAAGAATAACGGCATCCTGCCGCTTGACGCCGGCAAGACGAAGGTCATCTCAGTCATCGGTCCTAATGCGGATGCAAGACGTCCGCTTATGGGCAACTACTACGGAACATCTTCCGAATATATCACGGCCATAGAGGGAATCAGAAAAGCTGCCGGCAGTAATGTCAGGATCCTCTATTCTGAGGGATGCGATCTGAGCAACACCAAACCGGATCCGCTTTCACGTGACTATAACACAATAGCTGAAGCCAAGGCTGTCATGAGCAGATCAGATCTCGTCATCCTCTGCATCGGTCTCAACGAGACTCTTGAAGGTGAAGAGGGAGACCAGGGCAACCAGTATGCATCAGGTGACAAGAACGATCTCTCGTTCCCCAAGCCTCAGCTCAAGCTCATAGAAGCAGTAAAAAACTCAGGAAAACCCTTTATTACTGTCGTTATGACGGGTTCTGCCATGGATCTTACTCCGTTCTCCGAAGAAGCATCCGCTATCCTTCAGGCGTGGTATCCCGGAGCAAGAGGCGGCCTTTCGATCGGCGACATCATTTTCGGAAAGGTCAATCCTTCAGGCAAGCTCCCCGTAACCATCTGCAGGAGCGTTGACGATCTTCCTGATTTTGAAGACTACTCGATGAAGAACAGAACATATAAATACACCGAACATGAGCCGCTCTATCCTTTCGGATACGGTCTTACTTACGGAAAGGTCACGATCGGGAACATCGCAGTTTCCGACAGCTCAGCTTCTGCGCGCGAAAACGGATTTGATATCACTGTAAGCGTTAAGAACGAGGGCGCCATCAAGACCGGTGAAGTAGTTCAGATCTATGCTAAAGCACTTGAGGATAAGAACGAGGTCAGGAATTTTAAGCTCGTCGGTTTCAAGAGGGTCGAGCTCGAAAAAGGGCAGTCTGAAGACGTGATCCTTCACATAGATCCCGATTCTCTCAAGGTTTTTGACGATGAAGGTAACAAAGTTACACCGGAAGGAAAGATAAAGATCTATGCCGGATTCGGTCAGCCTGACGAGAGGACCAAGGAGCTTTACAAGACTTCGGCTCTGGAAGTCACGATCTAATAAAATAAGGCATTTCAGGCAAAAATATGGGGCCGGTCTTTTGCTTAAGACCGGCCCTTTTTCTGTCCTTTGTAACAATGTTACGAAATTATCAGTCTCCGCCGTGGATCGTCTCGAAAGTGAGTCCGAGATTCTCATTGTGATCGACAGCCCAGTCGACTGCCCACTCGGATTCGAAAAGAACGACCGGCTCCTCATCACGGTCAAGGACCAGCATTGAGGTTGAGGTAAGCGTCATTGTTTTCGGATCGAAATCCTCCTTCTCGGACTTAACCCAGCGAGCAAGACGGTAGGGAAGGGAAGTGCGGACGATCTCAACGCCGTACTCGGATGAGAGACGGTACTCCAGAACGTCAAACTGGAGGATACCGACAACGCCCATGATGTAGGTCTCGGTACCGATGTTAGGCTGCTTGAAGAGCTGAACTGCGCCTTCCTGCGAAAGCTGCTCGATTCCCTTGAGGAACTGCTTTCTCTTCATGGAATCCTTAGGCTCGACGCGTGCGAAGTTCTCGGGC
>JAFVDI010000016.1 GCA_017478485.1 Clostridiales bacterium
ATCGATTCTATAGCGTCACTCCGTGCCGCGTGAAGCGGAACAGCATGCCAATTGGCATGCTGTTTTCTTTGCTTTACCGAAAGTTACGGAATCGCGTACCGCTCAACTGGAATTGGTGTACTATTTAAGCGGAATTTGCAAGCCAGCTGGCTGATTCAATACTAGACAGGATCGTCTCGAATGCCTATAAGATTATCTTGAGTGGAGATTCACTGAGACCGAAGAAACTGGAAGACTGATTATGCGTATGGGCGCCGGGTAACCGACGCCCATTTTGGCACAATATTTCGCGATTTTAGTGGCTCGGCCTCACCGATTTCGGTGGCACAATCCTGACCGACGCAGCTGGCTCTAACAGAGCGCCGTATTCATTTTATACATCAAACATTTAAATGTCTAATAGTTCAAAACGGAAAAAGTAACATTCAAATTAGCTCAATGATGAGCTTAACGATATCAATATAAATAATTAGGATTCCAAGGACTATATTGTTTTCCCTCAAGAATATCAGCAATCCTCTCACAAGCATGTCCATCACCATAAGGATTACATGCTTTACTCATTTTTTCATATGCTTCTCTATTCTCAAGCAATTCTTTAAAAGCTTGATATATAACATCTTCATTTGTCCCAACTAAACGCAATGTACCAGCATCCACTCCTTCAGGTCTTTCAGTTGTGTCACGCATAACAAGAACCGGCACACCATATGAAGGACACTCTTCTTGGATTCCTCCAGAATCAGTTAAACACAAATAACTTCTGGCTTCAAAATTATGACAATCAAAGACATCAAGAGGTTCAATAATACGAATACGATCACAATCACCAAGTTCTGCTTCAGCAGCTTCTCTAACAATTGGGTTCATATGAATAGGATAAATAGCTTTACAATCATGATGCTCATCAAGGACTCGACGAATAGCCCTGAACATATGATGCATAGGTTCACCAAGATTTTCTCTGCGATGAGCTGTAATAAAAATCAATTTACTATCTCCAACCCATTCAAGATCAGGATGAAAATAATCCACCTTAACAGTATGTTGCATAGCATCTATTACTGTATTGCCTGTAACAAAGATGTTTTCTGCTTTTCTACCTTCTTTTAACAGATTTGATTCTGAAAGTGGTGTTGGTGCGAAGTTATACTTTGAAATAATACTGACAGTCTCACGATTAAACTCTTCCGGGTAAGGACTATAGATATCATAAGTTCTTAAACCGGCTTCAACATGTCCAATAGGAATCTGAAGATAAAAGCAAGCCAAAGATGTTACAAAAGTTGTAGTAGTATCACCATGAACTAAGACCACATCTGGCTTAGTTTCTTCTAGAATGCCCTTAATCCCTTTCAGAATATTAGTAGTAATATCAAAAAGACTTTGTCTATTCTTCATGATATTAAGATCATAATCTGGTATAATGCCAAAAGTCTCTAGAACTTGATCAAGCATTTGACGATGTTGTGCAGTGACGCAAACAATAGTTTGTATGTTCGATCTTTTCTTTAATTCAATTACAAGAGGACACATCTTTATAGCCTCTGGTCTTGTGCCAAAAACCAACATTACTTTTTTCATTTCATTTATACTTCCTAAGAAACGAAACCTTAAAATTCTATCCAGAATCAGAGTATATTTCAGATAGAACCTATAATCTCCAAAACCTCATTCCTGAAGCTTTAAGCTCATCCATTCTATAAAGACTCTTCACATCAATAAGTACCTTCTCATCATCAGCAAGCTCCTTTTTGAAGAACTCCTTTAACTGAATCAAAGACAAACTTCTGAATTCCTTATGTCCGACTGCCACGATGATGCAGTCAGCGTCTTTTGCTTTCTCAAACGGGATCAGATCAACTCCGTACTCATGCTTCGCGATCTCAGGATCAGCCCAAGGATCTATAACCTGAGGAATGATCTCATACTCTTCCAAACGTTTAATGATGTCATACACTTTACTGTTACGTGTATCAGGGCAGTTTTCTTTAAATGTAATGCCAAAAATCAACACTTTGGCATTTTTAGGTGCCTTCCCCGCCTCAATCATCTTCTTAATCGCAGCATCGGCTACATAAGCACCCATGCTGTCATTTACTTTACGGCCATTGAGAATAATCTGGCTGTGGTATCCAAGCTTCTCTGCAGCATTTGTCAGATAATACGGGTCTACACCGATACAATGCCCGCCTACGAGACCCGGACGGAATCCCAAGGCATTCCACTTGGAGTTCATACCATAAAGCACTTCATCCGTGTCGATTCCCATGTGATCACAAATGATCGCGATCTCATTCATAAAAGCAATATTGATATCACGTTGACTGTTCTCAACGACTTTAACCGCTTCAGCTGTTTTAATCGTTGAAACTGGAACCGTTCCTGCTTTGATTACAATATCGTATACCTTCTTAATCTCTGCAGCGGATTCATCATCCATACCGGAAACGATCTTACGAATAGTCGTCAATGAATGAATACGGTCACCTGGGTTGATACGCTCAGGGCTATAACCTATCTTCCAGTCCACACCGCATTTAAGACCGGATTCTTTCTCAATAATAGGTACGCAGATATCTTCGGTTACACCGGGATATACTGTTGACTCAAAAACCACTATGGTTCCAGGAGTAAGATTCAGTCCGACTGTTCTCGATGCACTTTCAACAGGACGCAGATCAGGTGTTGTATCCTGGTTTATCGGTGTTGGAACAGCAACGATAATGAAATTAGCTTCCTTCAAACGGGTCGGATCGGAAGTAAAGTCAACTGTCGTTGTTTTAATCGCATCACCGACTTCGTTAGTAGCATCAAAACCGTTCTGATACTCATTAATACGCTTTTCGTTAATATCAAAGCCGATTACTTTTACATGCTTTGCAAACTCGACTGCGATCGGCATTCCAACATAACCGAGTCCGACAAGAGCAAGCTTACTCGAGCCGGAAATTAGTTTTTGGTAAATTGTATTAAATTTCATCTTTCGGCCTCCTTAAAGTCTAAAGAACCATATATTAAATAAATCTCTTTAATTCAGAAATGACAAGATCGATTTCTTCTTTTGTCTTATAAGGATCAATGGGAAGGCTAAGGACAGATGCACACAGTTCTTCCGTCACAGGACAATCAGCAACAGCACTGTCAGTACCGGCAAATGCATCCTGCTTATGCATCGGCTTTGCATAGTAAACCATTGAAGGTATACCTGCTGCCTTCAATTTAGCCTGCAGTTCCATACGCTCAACAGATGCTGGCAGCTGCACTGTATACTGTGCCCAAGAACTGCAGAATCCGTCCGTAACCATAGGCAGCACGAGATCTGTATCCTTCAATCCTTCCGTATACCAACCAGCAACCTTATTAACATCAGCCAGTTCATAGTCAACAAATGCTTTGAACTTAGTCAAAAGGATCGCAGCCTGAATCGTATCGAGACGGCTGTTCCTTCCGAGCCTGATGTTATTGTATTTGGCATTCGGATCATTGGGATTGCTCATATCTTTCCCGTGTACGCAGATCGAACGTATAAGTTCAGCCAGCTCATCGTTATCTGTAAATATCGCTCCGCCGTCACCATAGCATCCCAAAGGCTTTGCCGGGAAGAAAGACGTTGTAGCGATATCGCCGAAAGAACCTGCTAACTTTCCGTTTATGCTTCCGCCAAAACCTTGAGCAGCATCTTCCAGGAGAAGAAGATCATATTTCCTGCATACTGCCCTGATTGCAGAATAATCAGCTGGAAGACCGAAAAGATCAACAGCTATAACAGCTCTTGCTCTGTATTTTCCTTCTGCAAGAACCCTCTTAACCGCCTCTTCCAGCTTCACAGGATCAAGATTATAGGTACGATCGTCAACATCGACATAGATAACAGCAGCTCCCTCATCGGCAGGACACTCACCGGAGGAAAAGAACGTAAAATCCGGTACAAATACCGCATCACCTTCCCCAATGCCCCATGCTCTCATTGCTATTGAAATGGCATCTGTTCCGTTTGCACAGGTGATACAGTGTTTAACACCAACGTATTCCGCTAAAATCTTCTCTAATTCTTTAACCTGCGGGCCGGAGATAAAGCGTGCAGAAACTGCAACACTCAACATTGCTTCATCAATCTGAGATTTAAGTTTCTCATACTGTCTTGGAAGATCTCTAAATTGCACTTATTTAACCTCCTCTAACCCCTCGGTTGTTTCATTATAGATGCGTCCGCAGCGGCTGCAGATGAGACCTTCGGGAAGAACATCACCGCATTCGCAAACCCAGCCGTTGATCCGTGCAGGGACTCCCATCATCAACGCATGATTTAAAACGTCTGAAGTAACTACTGCACCGGCAGCAATCATTGCCCATTCACCAACAGTGTGGCCGCAGACGACCGTAGCATTTGCACCTATCGAAGCACCACACTTAATGAGTGTCTTTTTGTAGAATTCTCTTCCCTTGGGATATTTTGCACGTGGTGTAAGGTCATTTGTAAATACACATGAAGGTCCACAGAAAACATCGTCTTCGAGTTCTACGCCCTCATATATGGAAACATTATTCTGTATCTTGCAGCCGTTTCCGATCTTAACATTATTGCCAAGGTTGACATTCTGCCCGAGAGAGCAATTCTTTCCGATCCTGGCGCCTTCCTGGATATGGCAGAAATACCAGATCTTGGTGCCTTCCCCAATAACAACACCGTCATCGACAATGCTTGTAGGATTAACATAATAATCGCTCATTCAGGTCTCCTTCTTATCAAACCGGCCAGCAAAATCCATTGTTGAACAGTTTTCCAAAGGCAGTTTTACGGGTCTGTGCTCGGCTGCGGATTTATAAATCGCCAGAACAAGTTCAAGAGCACGTTTCCCTGCTTCGGCATCAACCAACGGTGCCCTGCCTTCTGTAATCGCCTCAATAACATCAGCATAAAGAGGTGTATGACCATATCCATATACATTCGGAGGATTCTCGCTGAAACTCTTTTTGACTTCATCCGGATCATCCAGTCCGTCTGAAAATCTCCACTCCTCTATGATGTTGTCACTCTTTCCGGCTGCTTTTGCCGTGCCTTTTTCACCGAATATGTATAATGTTTCCTCAAGGTTATTCGGGTACACATTGGTTGTACCCTCTATCAGGCCGTAAGATCCGTTTGAAAACTTAACTAAAGAGATACCAAGATCTTCAGCTTCAAGATACGGATGTTCAAGCTGATCCGTGTACGCCATAACCTCTTCGACATCATCGCCCATAAACCAGCGGAGCAGATCTATGTTATGAATGCACTGATTCATAAGGCAACCGCCGTCCTGAGCCCATGTACCACGCCAAGGTGCCTGATCATAGTAATCCTTCCGACGGTTCCATCTGACATGAGCAGCTCCGTGAGAAAGCCTTCCGAAGCGGCCTGATTCCAAAGCTTTCCGCATATACTGGACCGATTTGTTGAAACGGTTCTGATGATTGGCACAAACAACAACACCGGCCTTCTTCGAAGCTTCGATGATGGCATCAGCGTCCGCAATAGAGAGTGCAATAGGCTTCTCGATGATTACATTGCATCCGGCAGCGATACAATCAAGAGCGATAGCAGCATGTTTTCCAGATTCGGTAGCAATCGCGACCAGTTCGGGATGCTCTTTCTCCAGCAATTCCTTGTAGTTTGTATACTTGTGAACTTCTCCAAGTCCGAAACGGTCTGATTTTTCCTGCATTACTTCAGGAACAATATCGCACATAGCGACGAATTCCAAATTGTTATTCTTCGCTGCTTCGATATGATTCGGCGAAATACGGCCACAGCCGATGAGTGCATACTTCATAATGTTTCCTTTCCCTCAATATAATAATATTTCACATTATATTTTTTATTCTAAATAGCTTACTTATAATTTCTCCAAGTAAATATACTAACAAAACAATTACTACCTCAGCTGCTACAGTTATAACTCCATCAATTCCAAAATTTAAAAAAATTGCAATATTTATCTTAAATTTATAGTAATAAACCATATTAATTGAATAAACAATTATAATTTCGAAAAATAATTTTATGTATCGTCTAATCGTAGATCTTTTCAATATTGATTTATTTAAATAAACAATGAAATAAATATATCTATACAGAATAGCAATCAATGTACCTATAGCAATTCCAACAAGGCCATAAATAGACACTAGAATTAAGGAAATTACAATGTTCAATCCAGCTTCAACCATAGAACCAAAATTTGTTTCTTTAAACTTACCAGCTGCAAAAATCATAATCCTATAAGGCTCTCTAATACAATATAGCATATTAGCAAGTATCATTATTAACGCAAAAACAGGTTGATAATAGTCTGCATCTGTAACACCTTTTGTGTATAAACTTACGAAAGGATTTATCAATTGCAAACAAGTACAATATAACACCAGACTTATCCCTAAAGTAACCAGTTCAAATTTTTCAAACTTCTTCAATAAGTCATCTTTGTTACCAATAGCATAATACTTTCCCAAAGCACTTTGATAACTAATTGCAGCATTTGAAATTATCTGACGCAATGCATTTATAGCTAACATATATATCGTGTACACACTAACATTTGTGATTCCAAGAAATATAGTTACCAATGCGATATCGGTATTCATATTAATAAAATACGCCAAATTCTGAGCAAATCCGCTCCAACGATTCTTCAAAACATATTTCTTATCGAAACTAGTACCCTTACAAATATATCTCTTATCAATGAAACAGTTGAACAGAACCGGTTGCAAAAGAAATATAAGTCCTGAAAAAAGTTTAATTACGTGTATTTGAGGATACATGTATATTAAAGTCACAGAAATCAGAATATTAAGTACTAAAGTTCCTGAGCATATGTAATTTACAATGTAAATTTTCTGGGTTGCTTGTAGCAACAGCTTATTTGATATTGCAAATAAATACTGACCCAGAGTAGAAATACTAAGAATCAAGGTTAATGAACTAACAAAACTAAAACTAAAACGTTTCGATATAAAAAGTGGATAACCAATTGCAATAATAATTGTGAAAGCTACATATATATATGCAAGTTGTCTGAATAGTCTTTTACACGAGTATAAAATTGACTTTATTTTTTCTAAATCCTCATCTTCAATTGGTCTATATAATTCTGCTAGTACAACAGCGCCCAATCCGCCTTCAAGTAGTGAAATAAAGCTAAGAAACTGAGTTATAGATGAAACCAGGCCATTCACATCTGAACCAAAAGTTGCAATAATCAGTCGAGGTAAAATCAAACCCTGAATCATTGCAACAGCTTGATATATAAGAGCGGAGATAAAATTCTTCCTGTTATTCACTCAATTTCCTACCTAAACAATTACATCTGTTTCTTAATAGTTTCATAATCATGTATTATCATTTGAGCTACACGTTTTTCAGTAAAGAATGGCTTCGCTAACTCTTCAGTTACTCTTCGCATTTCTTGATACTTTTCAATTGATTCAGCAACACTTTGTATTGCATTCTTCCATTCCTCTAAATCATCATTATTTACAAAAACCAAATTACCATTAAAATCCATTTCCTCTGCGCCATCAGAATAATTACAAATAATAGGAAGGCCACATGCAATTGCAGTTCTCCATATAACAGATTGAGATCCAGAAAACACTGCTAGATCACATGACAAATACACTTTCAGTGTCTCCTCATTGTTTAACCATCCAAGAAATTTGACTCTATCGTCACTTGAAATTAAAGATTCTATTTTCTTCTTGTACTCTTCATTTTCAAATTTACCAAAAACCACCAATCTTATACTACTCATTTCGACACTTTTAAATGCCGATAATAATTCAAACAGTTTTTTTTGTTCTCTAAACCTTCCGCCTGTAACAAGAACGAAATCATTTTCATTTATATTATTAGCTTTTCTCCAAGTTGTTCGAATCAATTGCTTTTTATTAACAAGTTCATCTGGTACATTTGTACCCATAGGTAGATGGAATAACAAATTCGGATTAATTCCATACATCTCAACTAAATATTTTTTTACTTGTGGCGCAACATAATACCCTTTACTAAAAATACTTATATATCGTTGATTAATATATCTCCACAAACCTTTATGTATAAAGTGTTTGTTAATAAACCTAAATCTATTCATTGAGTTTTCATAAGTAACATGAGAGTCAAAAAAGACAACTTTCTGTGGATTATTCTTTTTATACTTTGCAACCTGCCCCAATGAACAAAAATTAGTTCCATGCAAAAAAAGTAAATCTGGATTTTCTCTTTCTAAAACTTTATATAGATCACCAAACCATGCAATCCTATTCTCCAACAATTGAAAAGTTGGTTTTATCCTAATTACTTTTACTCCATTAACTATATACTCTCCCTGAACTGTAGAACGATCATCTTTAACTAAAGAACTCGTTGTTGAAGAAATTAGACTGATGTCATGCCCCAATTCTTTTTGTAGCACTGGGAGCGTGTTCTCTTGGTATGACCACCCATCTGTATAATCAGCACCAGCTGAAAGCACAATGTGGACAATCTTCATTACTATCTAACCTCCATTATTGAATAGATTTCGTATATGCGTCCACTATCGTATTACTTAACTTAATAATTCTATTATCATAGTCTATGGAATTCACATATTCTCTTATCTTCTCAACATACATGCTTCTATTTTCAAGAATCTTTTGAAATGAAGCTTGAAAATCCATTGAACTTTCTCCAACCATATATTTGCTACATATTCGTTTTAATGGAGGATTATCAGAACAAATTATAGGCGTTCCTAAAAATAAACTCTCATACATTTTTCCAGAAGCACAATTCACAGTATTTGGACAATCAGATTTAAACAAAACGAAACTTGCAAATGCATTCTCCAACAAATACTTAAATTCAGCACGAGGAATAAACCCTAAATAGTAAACATTATTGATATTCATAGTAGCTAATAATTCATTAAACTCTTTCCTACATGTTTCACTTGTCGATCCAATAATAAGTAAACATAGATCTTTTGTGTTAGCAAAAGCCTCTACAAGTTTGAATGTAAATCTACTATGAGAAATACCTCCGCCATAGACAAGTGGATACTTATACTCTGAAAAGAACTTTCCATACTTCTTTTTACACTCTTCATCGTCATATGAATCGTCAATTCGATGAATATTATCAAATACTTCAAGTTGGCACGAAAGATTATACTCTTTCTTCATAATCTCCAACCTTTCAATATTCGCTGCAAAAACCAAATCAGCTTGTTTCAAATTCTTTCGCTCGATATAGTAAAAATACTTAGCTAGTTTATTTTTCAAACCCGGAAGTACCCTTTTGTAATTTAACTCACTCGAGTCAAATATAATAAATGAATTTAATCTCTTACCCAATGAAATAAATGGTGCAGTAAACTCATCATGTAGCACTAAAACTTGGGGTTCAATAGAATGAATCGTCTTTTTTGCCAACTTATAAAACTCAACATATTGATTCTTAATAGATTTGGGATATATCATTTTACATCCAACTGTATCAATCGGCGGTTTCCTACAAACACAAGTCACATCTTCAAATGCATCTTTTAACGCACATAACATTTCAAATGACCTTGCTTCGGTTGATAGGTCATGATATACAACGTAAATCACTTTATCCTTAATCATATTCCCACTCCATAAATATTATTAAATTTAATAATCGCGACTTAAATTTCTCTATTCTCAATATAATCACATCGTGATACAGAAATAAAATAAGACAAATACAAATATATAATTGAGGTTAGTCCAATTAAGTTGAATAAATCACTGCTTGCTAACGTGTATACGACAATACCAGCCAACAATTGTAAGGCAGCGGATTTCGTATCCTGATCTGCTATCAACGAATAATGTTTATAAATCATGTAGATAATGATAACTAAAAATATGAAGCCTATAATTCCATTCTCACTTAACATAAGAACAAATCCATTATGAGGATCCACAAGTCCAACTTTTCCATAAGCAGTTATGATTCGATCAGAAAAAGTCAATGACGTATAAACTCTCGTGAAGAATTCTCCACAACCACTTCCAAACACAGGATTGTGCTTAAATATTTCTAAAAACAGCATTGTTCCTCGAGTTCGCTCTGAAACAGAACTATCGCTAAATCCCATAAACAATCTTGAAAAATCGAATTTCGAAGCAATAAAGGATGTTGCATAAACACCAATTGCAATTAGAACAAATATACCAAGTATTCTCTTTGCAAGGATAGTTTTTTTACTTCTGTTATATAGACACCAAGCTGCAATAACAATAATAACTGCAGCCCCTGCCCTTGAGAGTGATAATAATGACGCTAATATTATAAGCCAGAAGCCTATCCTATAGACTAAAGATAAAACCTTATGTGTTTCTTCACATAAACTAAGATTTACAAGCGGCAAACTTGCAATAAAATAGAAAACAACAGTAGTTGGAGAACCAATTGGGAGACTTACTCTTGCCTGGCTTGCTGAAATAACATAAGCATTTCCGATATTTAATGAAGAATGTGTTGTATTATAAATTGCTAGTAAAGAATATATAACAGCAATAAGTGATGCAAATTTAATAAACAAATTGTTTTCTTTTGCAAAGCACTTTTGGGGAATTACCAGAAACATTAGCGGAACTACAGTTACAACCATCGCATATATGTTTTGCTCATTAAATTGTGTGTTGATTAATGTATTAATCACGATAAAACATACATACAAGAAGCATATTATTGATAATTTTGAGACAGTAATACTACTAATGCCTTTTGGTCTTCGAAACACACCAATAATAAGCATAATTAAAACAATTCCACACACAACATAAAGCTCATTAGTTGATTCAATTCCATCAATCAAAGGAGAATATAATAACTTTAATGATCGGGGCATAAATAAAGGATATATAATAAGCATTAATATAAGTATGCTTATTTTGTATTCATTTTTCTTTTTCATATAATAATTCCTACCATTATTTGTCTCATTCAACTTGATCATTTATGTTATGTACTATGGATATTTCTTTTAACATCATTCATGAAAGAACTACCTCATAAGTTCATCTACGATATTTTCAAACTTGGAACAAAACATTGCGTTATTACTGATCATTCCAGTCTTCATTCCGGAAACAATGTCAGAAAAATGCTCTATCATATCTCCCAAACTACTAACATCCTCAGCAACAATAATATTGCTCATTCGCTTAGCAACTTTTTTGCAGAATTCAACTTGATGATCATTGACATGCTCGTTATATTCTAATTTTCTTGGAACTACAATCGGAACTTTCCCAATCTGTAGAGGCATAATGAAGGAACTTGGACCACCATGTGTAATCACAATACGTGCATCACCAACATTTTTCACCATTTCCTGATATGGTAATATTTTCTTCCATTGACAGTTCATTGGTACATATGTGGAAAAGCCTGTCTGAATTACTACCTGTTCATCATGATTCGATGCCCATTTATCCATATACTCTACAAGACGATTAAAAGGCTGTTCATGAGTACCAACTGTAACGAATATCATTGGGTTTCCGTCCTACACAAAATTACAAACAAAACTCTCTTAAGAACACCAATCAAAATATGCTTCCAAGATTTACTGCCTTTGGATATATCTTCTTCATTTCTTCCCACTCCACAATAAATACATCAGTAACCGGATAGCACAACTTGCCGGCAATTGTTGGTTTGTCAATACGATCAAATACTTCTATGTATATCGTCTTTGAACCCATAAACTTTCCTAACCAAAAAAATGGAATAGCAGGAGCAGCACCAGAAGACACAATCAAATCAGGATGTTCTTTCCGTAGAATCTTGATTGCTCTGTAAGTATTTATTAGTAGAGCTTTGATACTTCGATTAGAAGGATAATAAACTGGATAAATCTTTTCCCCCTGAAGAAGACTTCTAGCATCCTCTTTGTCAAACGTTGCCCAAAATCGATCTTTATCTTGCCAAAAAGGCTTTAACATATATAGATGGGTGAGATGTCCACCAGATGATCCTACAAAGCATATTTTCATTTGTTTTCACCATATACAAATCAATTAATTATTTATAAAACTCTGAGTTTTTCCGATTAATTACAAATAACATAATATTACAATGCTCCCTTCTTACTAAACAAAACTCCGACAGTCTTAAATAAAATCTTTATATCCATAGCAAAACTCCAGTTTGCTATATATTCTGTATCCAACTTAACAACTTCTTCGAAGTCTGTTATCTGGCTTCTACCACTTACCTGCCACAGACCGGTTATACCGGGTTTAACTGCCATTCTTGCTCTATGGTGATATTTGTACTTCTCAAATTCATCGATTGTAGGAGGTCTGGTACCTACAGTTGACATGGAGCCTGCCAAGACATTAAAAAACTGAGGGAATTCATCAAGACTTGTCTTTCTGATGAACTCACCTATTCCTGTCTTATGTGTACCGTCTTCCAAGATCTTATTCCCGATTATTCTTGGATCGAAGTCAAGTTTGAACATCATGCCATCTTTGACACGGTTCTCTTTCATATATTTCTCTTTAAGCTCATCAGCATCAAGTCTCATTGAACGGATCTTATAGATGGTGATGTGCTTACCGTTCTTGCCGATACGTTCCTGTTTGAACAATATAGGTCCGGGAGACTGTTTCTTGATTATCGGTCCAACTATGGCCATTATCAGGAGCGCGAATATGCTGCCAAACAGACCGGCAACGATATCAAAACCTCTTTTTAAGATACTCTGAATCGGTGTAGCATAATTGATCGAAGATGTAAGTACTGTTGTTCCTGCTATCTTCTCAGAGAATCTCTTTACACCCTGCCTGGTCATGTAAGGGACATGATAATGAGTAGGTATTCCCATTGTAGAGCACGCATCCATGAGTTTTACAACATCACTTCCATATAAGGGTGATTCGAAATATACGGAATCGATCCATTCTCTGACTATGTAATCAGCAGCTCCTTCTATATCAGCAACGATTGGAAAACCGCCTATCGAATTAAGGTCAGTATTCTCTGTAAGAACTACGCCAACGATCTTATAATCTGCATGGGGATCACTGCTTAATCTTTTTAAGATCTCTTCAGCAAGCTCCGGAGTGGAAACGACGAGCATGCTTCTAAAGTTGCCAAAGCCTATCCTGATGTTCCTGCTGATAGTCTTCCACACCATTCGGAATATAAAACCGATGATGAAATGGAATCCGAAGACCATGAAAGACATAAGACGGGAGAATAATACTCCTGTCTGTGTAGCAAACATGTAAATGGAAACTATGGCAAACACATAAAGACTGTGCTTGAAAGATTCATACAGTTCCCTGAAGAAACTGCGTTTAAGAACATTGTGCATTGAATTATTCAATACAAGAACAACAGCATCAGCCAATACAAGTGCAAAAGCCATTATCTTGCCGAGCTGAGTAGTATAAGGCCATTGTCTAAGTCTTATATAAGCTGCAAAGATCAATGCGATCTGAAGACATATCTCATCCATAATGATGAAATCCAAATGCTTGGACCAACCTTGCGCATTTCTCTTATACAAGGGAATCTCCTTTCTTATAAATCAACTCGACAGAATTGTTTGCTTACGCACACGAAGCAAATGCTTCGCGTATTACAACCGAAATCCATGGAACGATAACGCGCACAAGGCGACGATTATTTATCCATAGAAAACTGAGCTGCCATAAGGCAACTCAGCATAATAATAGCATATTATAATTAATATAAAAGGAAAAACGCACGATTATTTGACTAATATAATCAGAATTTATGACTATTAATTGTTAAATCTGCAACCGTACTCAAGCTGGCTCGTAAAAGAGCTCTACGACTTTCTTTTTAAGGTCATCCTTATTCACATGGAATTCCCTGTATTTTCTTCCATTACCGGGCTCGAGCGTCTTACCGGCAGGTGTCAGAGTACCGAGATCCTTGTAGTCCTTAAGGCTGCTGGCAAGACTTGAAAGCTTATTGGCAGACATATCGCTGTACATATATTCAGAAAGCGCAAGTATCATCTTGGCAGGGAAACCCGAATCATTGTTCAGTTTGGATTTTGCCTGCTTCTTCCATTCCTTCATGTATAACTCCTGGCGGATCATACGTTCAGAATTATGATCGTCATCTAAATAGAATCTTGCTCTTAAGAAATCTTCTGCCTGCTTTCCTCTCAATGTAACGGTCTCTCCTGCCTTAAATGCCGGATTGATTTTCTCAAGACCTGCAGGCATCTTAATTGTTACTCCACCGACCTGGTCATTAAAAGTAGCTATACCATCCATCTTAAGTGAGACATAATGATCAATGGGGGTATTACTCATAAACTTCTTAACAGCCTCAACGGTATTAAGACATCTCGCCTTCTCATTCTTACCATAGGAATGTGCAAGGCAGATCTGCATATTAGAGAATTCATCTTCAAATCCATGACCAAAGATCTCTCTGACACTGGCCATACTATCGCGGTTGATCTGAAGAGCTTGGAACGTCTTCTTATTATGATCAAAAGCATAAACATAAATACAGTCTGCCTGTGATGCGTGAATGGTTTCGCCGTCATTTTTGATAGTCCCGCGGTCATCAATACCCATGATCAGAAGGATTTCCATGTTTTTACGCAGCTTATATTTCTTCTTCCCAATTGTCAGCTCGGTTGTCTTCTTGGAACTACTCGATTTTGAAGTTGTAGTTGTGGTGGTATCTGTTTCATCTGTAGCATCAGTATCCGTAGTTTCGTCACTTTCAGATGTGTTATCTGTCTCTGTCTCAGATTCACCGGTCGAATCAGCAGATGTGGAAACATCAGTAGAATCAGTATCTGAAGCAGCTGTAGCATCAGAGGTTGCAGTTGTAGTGGTGATAACAGACTCTGAACTTACAGGTTTCTTCGAATTTTGAAGGCTTGTTACGGCAAATGCAACTCCGGCAAAGCCGCATATTGCTAATACTGCTCCAACGATGATAATTGCTATTTTTCTTCCTGACATATGCGGGTCCTTTCAATGAAACTAACGGTTCAATGCTATGTCTAATAATTCTACTTAAATACTTGATTTATTATAGCTTAATACTAAAAGGCTTTCTTGACGAATTGTAGCAACGATGAGCTGATTTTTTGTTTAAATCAGCAAATAAAATCTTAACGAGCCTGTTCGAATACAGTCCGACTCATCCTGTTTATGTGATCCAATGCACCTTTCTTATCATGCCTCTCAATTATTGCCAGTGCTTCTGCCAGATTCGGTCTTCTGTCATCCAAGTTGTGGCTGTCAGAGCCCAGAAGATCTACCCTTCCCTTCTTTAGGAACTTGATAGCCTTAGAGCTTGTCTTCTTCTCTATGAAGAACTCGGCATTACATTGGATAAGGAGATCCGGATTCTCGATTATCCTTTTAACCAGTTTCTTATCCTGGTTAAAGTACCTCTCGATATGGGCAATAATCACCTTAAGGCCATGAACCGTAGATATTTCTTCTATCTCATCAACAAATACAGGCTGCCATTCTCTGAAAGGCATTTCTATCAGGATAAAATTACTATTTCCGATGCAAAGGGACTCAAGAGAATCCGATCTGCTCATACCCCTGAAATAGTGGACTTCTGAACCGACGGTAAATCGAGGTACAGAAGCAAGTAAACCAAGACTGCCTTCCAACTCTTTCAAAGCCTGCTCACGTCTGCTTAAGAATGTCTCCGGTGAGTTCTGCGAAGCATAAAAATGCGGAGTGAACACTATTCCTTCAATCCCCTGCTCTGCTTCAAGCCTAAGCATTTCAAGGGACATCGTTACACTCTTGCTGCCGTCGTCAATGCCGGGAAGTATGTGGCAGTGAACGTCAAACATCAGACTTAAGACTTTCTCTTTCTGCTCGCGTCGGCATATCCGTACTTATACTTCTTGCCGTAACCGTACTTATACTTGTTGAGCTTGGACTCGGAATCGTTATAGATAAAGCCGATGACCTTTGCTCCTACGAGCTTGCACTGCCTTAATGCGTAGTCAAGGTCAGATGCGTTCGTATAGTTGTTTCTTACGACAAGAACAAGTCCGTCAGAGCATCTTGAAGCTACAAGAGCATCAGAAACCTCGCCTATAGGAGGAAGGTCGATGAGAACGACATCGTAAGCCTGAGCAAGGTTATCTATTAAAGTAGCAAACTGTTTAGAGCCCAAAAGCTCTGAAGGATTCGGCGGGATGTCGCCTGCCTGCAGGAAGTCAAAGCCGTCGATGAGGACGTCTTTCTGAAGTGTAGCCTTCTCGGAGCTTACGCCTGCAAGGAAGTTTGAAACACCGGTAGCCTTGGGGATACCGAGCTTCTTTCTGAGAGTGGGAAGACGGAGGTCACATTCAACTAAGATAACCTTTCTTCCGCTCTCTGCGATCGAATATGCAAGATTGATAATGGTAAGCGACTTACCCTCACCGTGTACTGAACTCGTAATGCCGATAACTCTGGCGTTACGGTCATTACGCTTGGTGCAGAACATAAGATTTGTTCTCAGGAGATTATAAGCCTCACGGCCTTCAAAGCTGAGCTTTGAACCAATGATGTCGTTGCTGTCATCTGTACTCTTAAGTACTTTCTTCTTATCTGCCATGATCACTTACCTCCTTCCTTTGCGGACTTGTCAGCATTTTTCTTTGCTTTCTCACTGGCCTGGGCATAAGAACTACCGTAGCCGTAATATCCGCCTGTAGTATCCGCGAACAAGTTCGGAATGTTGGCAAGTACAGGAATATCCTTGTATGTCTCGATGAGGTAGCTCTCTTCCCTGATCGTCGAATCCATGAGAGAGATCAGGATTATGACGCCGCAGGCAACTACAAAGCCCAGAAGAGCTCCGATTGCGGAATTCTTGGTAAGGCTCGGAGATGACTTCTTTGTTGCGACGACCGCATAGTCGATGACGCTTACGGATGAACCTTCAACGATAGCAGCAATACCGGATCTTTCATCTACCATGATCTCTACAATAGTGTTGCAGATATGAGCTGCCATCTCAGGATTGGAATCCGTAACAGTGATCTTGAATACCGGAGTCTTTCCTTCAGGTCCGCCCTGTACGTGCTTACTGAGTTCTTCGTAATCGTAAGGAAGTGCACCTTCCTTGATAGCCTGTTCAAGCGTTGTGCGGCTCTTGAGGATAACGGCGTATGTATCAATAAGAGAACTCGACGCCGTAATATCACCGCTTGATATATTGAGCTTCGTAGAACCAATATTTAACGAGTTGTTATTAACATAGAGAAGTGCTGATGATTCATACTTAGGAGTAATAAAGAAAAACGTGAACATCAGGAATGCTACACCGCCGACCACAGTCGCCGCAGCAATGATCCATATCTTGCTGAGCAGGACCTTGAGCAGTTTGAGAAGATCTATCTCCTGTTCTTCCTGCTTGTTTTGCAGATTGCTTGTCATTAAACCACACCTCAGATATATAAATACATAATAATAGTTATATCTAACCTAACTAATATATCACTTATTCTTATGTTTTCTATTATTTTTTTAACAAATTGGCCGTCATAAGACGGCCAATCAGATAGCTAATATGTTGCAAATTCTCAGCTGATCTTGTCTAATGCCTGCTTGAGGTCCGCGATGATGTCATCGGGATCTTCCATGCCTACGGAGAATCTGATGAGATCACCCGGGATGCCAGCTTCTTTGAGCTGCTCGTCAGTAAGCTGTCTGTGAGTGTGTGAAGCGGGATGCAGGAGCAGTGTCTTGGCATCAGCAACGTGTGTAGCGATGGTAGCGAACTTGAGGGAATCCATGAACTTGATGGACTGCTCTCTTCCTCCCTTTACGCCGAAGCACATAACACCGCATGTACCGTTCGGGCAATACTTCTGGGCAAGCTCGTACTGTGAGTCTGTCTTAAGCCCCGGATACTTGACCCAAGCGATACGGTCATCACTTGCAAGGAACTCGGCAACCTTCTGAGCGTTAGCACAGTGACGTGCCATACGTGCAGGAAGTGACTCAAGACCGATCTGTACATAGTAAGCATTCTGGGGAGACTGGATCGAACCGAAGTCTCTCATGAGCTGTGCCGTTGCCTTTGTGATATATGCTCCCTTGCCGAACTTCTCAGCATATGTGATGCCGTGATATGACTCGTCAGGTGTGCAAAGGCCCGGGAACTTCTCCTTATGAGCCATCCAGTCAAAGTTGCCTGAATCGATGATGGCGCCGCCTACTGAAGAACCATGACCGTCGATGTACTTTGTTGTTGAGTGGGTTACGATGTCGCAGCCGAACTCGATAGGACGGCAGTTTACGGGTGTTGCAAATGTATTGTCCATGATGAGCGGGATGCCGTTATCGTGGGCAAGCTTTGCAAACTTCTCGATATCGAGGATATCTACCGTAGGATTTGTGATGGTCTCGCCGAATACGCACTTTGTGTTCGGACGGATGTACTTCTGGAGTTCCTCAAGAGGAAGAGTCTGGTCAACGAATGTGCACTCGATACCCATCTTCTTGAAGGTTACACCGAAGAGGTTATATGTTCCGCCGTAGATGTTGGCTGATGCGATGAAGTGGTCGCCTGCTTCGCAGATGTTGAACACAGCGAAGAAATTGGCTGCCTGGCCTGAGCATGTGAGCATGCCTGCAGCGCCGCCTTCCATAGCGCAGAGCTTTGCTGCTACATAATCGTTTGTGGGGTTCTGAAGTCTTGTGTAGAAATATCCGGATGCTTCAAGGTCAAAGAGCTTGCCCATGTCCTCTGAAGTGGAATACTTCCATGTTGTGCTCTGATAGATGGGTACCTGACGGGGTTCACCGTTTCCGGGATTGTAGCCGCCGTGAAGCGCGATCGTGTCAACTTTGCTCATTGTTATGTCCTTCTTTCACATTTAATTACTCTTCGTCATCACCGGAAATGGCCAGTGAACTTATCAGCACCGACGGTGTGAAGAATTCTCCCTCACCTGACGGCAGATTGATTATATCATTTCCTACGGCTTCGATAGACTTGATAGCGTCAAAGAAGTTGCCTGCGACCGTGATCTGCTCTACAGGCCTTCCCTGCTTGCCGTTCTCAATGAGATATCCCTCACAAAGGAGCGAGAAATCGCCTGAGATGGGATTAACGCCTGCATGAAGGCCTGACAGATCGGTGAGGATTATGCCTTCGCCTGCGTCCTTTAAGAGTTCTTCATAAGTCTTATTGCCAGGCTCAACGATAAGGTTAGTCGGAGCTTCAGAAACCGTGCTTCCGCTCTTAAAGCCGTTGCCGGTCGAATTCTTTCCGGCCTTATATGCAGACTTGAGATCGTAGAGAGCCGTGGCAAACACGCCCTTGTCTATTATCGCCTTGTTAGTGGTAAGAACGCCTTCATCGTCAAACGGGATCTTTGTAAGGGCCTTCTCATACATGGGCTCTTCCCTGACCGTTAATATGTCGGATGCGATCTTCTCGCCTTCCTTGCCTGCCAGGAGTGAAAGACCTCTCTGCATGGAAGTTGCCAGGAAGTTGCTGAAGAAGACCATAAAGAACTGCTGGAAAGCTTCGCTCTTCAGCACCGTCTTATAGCTTCCGGGTTTGCATGATTTAGCGCCCATCTTGCCTATCAGGTTCTCCTTGAACTTGGCAAGGAACTTATCCATGTCAAAATCATCGATGTCATTTCCGATCCAGAAGTGGCTTCCGCTCTTGACGCTTCCGTCAGAGTCTGTTGCTCTTGCAGCAGCATAAAGGCTCATGCCGTCAGAATCCCTGTAGGAATGAAGTCCCTTCGAGTTGATTATCAGGAAAGGTCCCGTGCTGCACGTGATCGAGAGGTTATCGACTGCATCGATCCTGTCATCCAATGCAAGGATGGCTTTCTCAAGCTTTAAACCCAGCTCCGAGAATGACTTATACGTATTCTTGGCATAAGCATCCGTGACCTGTGAGAAATACAGATTCTTGTTGTTCTCATCACAGTAGATGAACTGGGGATCTTCATCGTTTAAGACCTCACAGTTCTCCATTGCAGACTTTAAGAGGAAATCGATTGAATCTTCATCGAGGATATTGGTTGAGCAATATCCCATCTGACCGTTCTTAAGGCCCCTGAATGAAAGACCTGACGTGGCACTGTTCTCGTAACTCGATACTTCTCCGTTATGGATATCTATGCTCATGGAAGAATTCTGGGAGAAGGATGCTTCACAGCTCTCAAAGCCGTAATCGATGCCGGCTTTGACGAGCTTTTCCATAAACTTTTCAGCTGTCTTTATATCCATATATTTAAGCCTCTCTTCCGCCTACAAGGATGGAACTTACCCTGATGGTGGGCTGACCTACAGTGACGGGAACTCCGCCAGAGACTGATCCGCACATTCCTGCAGCGAGCTCTAAGTCATTACCTACCATGTCGATATTCTTCAATATCTCCTGGCCCTTGCCGATGAGAGTTGCTCCTCTTACGGGCTCTGCGATCTTGCCGTTCCTGATCATGTAAGCTTCATTAACGGCGAAGTTGAAATCACCTGTAGATGTATCAACGGAACCTCCGCCCATATTTGTGCAGTAAAGTCCGTATTCCGTGTCAGCAATGATATCCTTGGGATCTGATTCGCCTTTGCAGATAAATGTGTTGCTCATACGTGAAGTCGGAGCATAGGAATAATCCTGTCTTCTTGCGCACCCTGTAGGCTTGCAGTTCATTCTTCTTGCACCCAGCTCATCGACAAGATAGTTCTTGAGGATACCGTTCTCGATAAGGAGCAGATCAGATGATGCATTG
This sequence comes from Clostridiales bacterium, assembly GCA_017478485.1. GTDB lineage: Bacteria > Bacillota > Clostridia > Saccharofermentanales > Saccharofermentanaceae > Saccharofermentans. Next base: position 20,784 of record JAFVDI010000016.1, read on the forward strand.
CCCTCATCATCAGTAGCATAAGATCCCCACTCGCCGTCAATGAGAGCATTGTCTCTTGCACTTACTACAGAAGATGCGATCTGCTGACCTTTCATGTCATTGAAGTAGGAAGCCTTGATGCCTACGGCCGTTGCTTCGAGTGCATGTCCGCACGCCTCGTGGAAGATTACTCCGCCGAAGCCGTTGCAGAGTATTACGGGCATCTTTGCAGAAGGCGCATATCCTGCGTTTACCATCCTGATAGCAGTGTCGCAGCACTCCCTGGTCTTATCGATCAGGGGATATTCATTGATGAACTCATATCCCTTCATGGTGCCCGGAGCCACCCTGCCGCTCTGCTTCTCATTGTCCTTGGTTGCAATGGTCTCAACAGAAAGCCTGATCCTTCTGGTCGTATCTTCGGTATTAACGCCTCTAGTATTGATAACCCTTGCAGTCCTTACGGATGAAGCGATGCTTCCCGCAACCTGCGTTATCAGAGGACTGTAACTTAATGCATAGTCAGAAGAATTCCTTAAGAAATCGACCATATCCGTCTTGGGTACATTCATCGGATCGATCTGTACATTGGCTTTGGAAGTCTTACAAAGCTCCTTCAAAGCCTCGATCTGTCCTTTATCATTACCCTTAATGGCAGCTGCCGCCTCTTTGGCAAGCTTTAAGAGTACCTCAATGTCGTTATCGCTTGAATAAACATATACGGAATTCGTTCCTGCAAGGAGCCTTATTCCCGTACCGGAATCAAAACCCGTGGACGCTCTTATGACCTTTCCGTTCAGAAGTCCCACTGACTTGGACTCGGTAACTTCCTGAAACACCTCTGCGAAGTCAGCCGTGGTCGACATCGCCTGTTCCAATATCCTTTGGACATCACTGTCGTTAAACATAAATACCTCTATTTATATATTTTCAAATATAACTTCCAATAAAGAATTATAGTTTAGCAGGCCTTTCGTGTCTATCTTATTTAAATATATATGCCTGACAACAAAAAGACTCTCCGAACATAGAGAGTCTGTGGCTGCATTTAAGTTACTATCTTCTCTCAAGCCGTCATGTTGCCTGCGAGTTCTCTGACTTTCTCTATGGAGAGACCAGAGTATTCAGCAATCTTCTCAAGAGAGAGAGTTCCGTCTTTAATCATTTTTTGAGCATTCTCGATTCTGGCTTCGTTTCTTACTTCGTCCCATATTTCACACATACTATCTACTCCCTTCTCTGTTTGTTTAAAATCCCTTACCCTCTCGGCCAACTCTTTATAGCACATATCATTAGCGTCAGTACAATAAAAATCGTGCATAAGCCTGCCCAAGGCCGTTTTCTTATTCCTTATTGATCCATTAACATATATTATATGCCTTCCATCTTCAAATTGCATATTAGGCTCTCTTATAACACTGTCTATGTGATATATCGGTTTATTCTGACCTATGACGTCATTCTCTGTTATGAAAATCACAAAATTGTCTCGCAGATTACTAAAGTCCTCACCCTCTTTGAGCATATCTGCATCAACCATACTGGAGAGATATCTGGCTCTCTTAGGATTCGCTCCGCGATCGTCCCTTTGAATCTCTATATCGTGTTTATTTCCTGATATGTCCGATGCATAGATATCAAGCCATACACTGCGTCCCTTTATATTCTTCAACTCTTTCTGTGTCCTAACTTCATCAACTTTTATATCGTCCCTTTGCAGGATCACCTTGATCAAAAGTTCCGCTCCTTCGATATAACCGTCAAAGAATATCCTCATAAAGTCATCATCTATCAGTCGAAGGATCTCTATCCTCCTCAGATCTTCCGGACTATGCTGTTTTATTCTGTCAGTACTCACGTTTACCTCACCTCTTAATCGGGATTATAAACACCTCTAAATGGGTTGTGGAAACAAAGTGAGAGGAAATGAAAAAAACAGCCTTAAAATGAGACTTTTAAGCCAAAATTGAGACTGGTGGATCGTTTTTGCTAATTGAACCCGACATCAATCACCAGATTCTGTAATGATCAGCCAAGTTTATCCGCATCCTGCCGCTTGCCCCGCTTAAACACAAAACACAGCTCAGCATTAAGCAGTCAAGGACTTCAGCATTCGAAGAATGTGCCGGAGGCATCCTTGACGGCTCTAAGCTGAGCTGTATAAAAACAATAAGCGGAGCAAGCGATAAATAGCTGTTTGGGAATCTGTTTTTGATAATACAGATACCAATACAGATTAAAACAGGCAGGGAACGTTCCCTGCCTGCCAAACATGTTATTTAATCAATCTGTGATCAGTATCTCTTGATCTTCTTGGATGTGTTCTTCTCGAACTCGGTCATCCTTAAGACCGTATTCTTGATCTTCTTGTAGCTTTCAAGCTTCTCATTAGTAGCAGCAACGACTTCCTTAAGGATCGTCATGATCTGCTCTTCCGTAGGTTCAGTCTCGATTCCGAGTTTAGCCTTGATCTCATCGAGATCCGGGAAGATCGTGGCAGTTACCACGATATCGTCCTTGACCTCATCATTGACGCCTGATACGACAGACTCTGCAACGTAAGGGCTCAGGCTTAAGAGATACTCGATCTCTTCGGGGAATACGTTCTTTCCGTTCTTGGCGATGATGACATTCTTCTTTCTGCCCGTAATGATGCAGAAACCGTCCTCATCAATGTAGCCCAGGTCGCCTGTGTGATAGTAGCCGTCCTTGTCCAATGCCAGAGCGGTATTCTCAGGATCGTTATAGTAACCCAGGAAGTTGTTGTCACCCTTGGAGATGAACTCGCCTATGCCGTCAGAATCAGGGTTTAAGATCTTAACATCGCAGCCGGGCAAAGGAAGTCCAGCAGCGTGATTCTTGAAGCAGACATCACGGTTGAGCGCAAGGATCGGAGCACACTCAGTAAGGCCGTAACCCTGAACGCAAAGGAATCCCATGTCCTGGAAGAACTTTAAGATATCGGGATTTACCGGAGCGCCGCCCAGGATGATGAGTCTCATCCTGCCGCCGAAGATGTCGTGGATCGGCTTAAAGAGCTTCTTTCTCATCTTGGGAGAGAAATGAAGCGCATTTGCGATCTTTATGCCTGACTGGAGCTTCTTGGCCTTCTTGGGATCTGCCTTAAGTCCCTTCATTATCTTCTTATAGAAAAGTTCGAGCATTACGGGAACCATGAGGATAGCCGTAGGTCTTGCTTCCTGGAGGTTCTGGGCAATGTATTTAAGGCCCTCGCAGATGGCGACGGTCGTGCCTCTGTAGACCTGGCCTAAAAATCCGCATGTGCATTCATATGTGTGATGCAAAGGAAGTACTGAAAGCCATACGTCGTTCCTGTCGATATAGAGCATCGAGAACATGGACATCAGGTTCTTGCAGATGTTCTTCTGGCAGAGCATGACCGCCTTTGATTTTGCAGTCGTACCTGATGTGAACAGAAGGATCGTCATCTCTTCAGGATCGATCGTAGCTTCAGTAAAGGTCCTGTCGCCTGCCGCGAGCTTTTCCTCACCCTGCTTGAGGCAATCCTGATAGTAAAGGAATCTGTCATCCTTGATATCATCCATGCAGATCCAGTACTTCATCGTATCTACTTTGCCATAGACCTGCTCTACGATGGGAAGCTTAGACTTCGAGAAAAGGAGTATGTCGGCTTCAGCTCTTGTCAGCATGTTAAGAACATCGTCAACGGGAAGTTCCTTATCCAAAGGGACAACGCATCCTGTGCCGTTTGTGGTCGCAAGATAGGATGTGTACCACTCATATCTCGTTTCAGAGAAGATCGCGATCCTCGCGCCCTTCTTAACGGTATTCATGAAATATGTTCCGAGGGAATCGATGTCGTGATCGTACTTTTCGGTAGAGATCGGGACATATTCTCCGCCCTTCTTCTCTTTTACGAGGAATACGGGGTTCTGGGGGAATTCATGAAGTCTCTTCTTGATGACATCCCTTAAGTTATGGATCTCTGTTACTTCGTATAAGCCGGCATACGGGTCTTTCATGTATCAGCATATCCTTTCTCAATGGCAAGCTTTGCTCTGTCGGCAGCTTTTCCTCCCTTTGCGAGCTCGCCGGCGATAAAGTCCGGATGAGTCTTAAGGTAGTGAGCCATGTATTCAGAGGGCGACTCAAGGTATTTCAGGACGAAATCCTTCTGTGCCAAGTCAATCATACCATTATTGTAGATATCTTCAAAAAACTCGGCGTTGATCTTGGTGAGCGTCTTGAGCTTAACTCCAAGTCCTTCAAGAACTTCAGCTCCGCCCTGGCATCTGTCTACTACCGCAAGGGTATCTGTAATGTCAGCACCTAAGTCTCTTATCGCAGGGACCCAAGCCCTCTCATAGGAAGAAGCCGTGTTGATGAGGTCGCAGATATGAAGCGCCTTCTTGCCCTGGAGCATATCTTTTGCCGGGACAACTGCATCACCTTCAAGGTCCTCTGAATATGCAGAGCTCATGTCCTTATAGATGGTGAGATGAGGCTTTCCGAGGATGTATGCGGGTATCATGGAGAAGAAATAGTCTCTTCTCTCGCCGCCTGAAATGAAATCGAAATCATAGTTCTTTGCTTCCTCGGCAAGGCGGTCCATGGTCATCTTGAACGTTCCGCCCAGATCGTAGTACTTCTTGAGTGCTTCAAAGATCTTCTTGGGCGCAGTGAGCTTATCTTCTGCGATAGCCGCTTCGATCAGTTTGAGCATGTCTGCTGCCGACTGTTCGTCCTTGAGCAGGAAATGCGTATTGCAGTAGAAAGGTCCGAGCATACCTGAGGTATACCAGAACGGGTTGTCTGCAGGTGCCATCTTGATGGCCTGTGTCTCAAAAAGTGCATCAATTATCTTATCGTTCATACCTACTCCTTCTTACCAGCGGTTAAGCGTTCCGGTAAGTTCTTTTATCTTAAGATTGTTTTCTTCGCAATACTTATCAAGGTCTTCCGTGATCTTGACGGGAAGCGCCGGATGCACGAGGCATGCGGTTCCGATCTCAACGGCTGAAGCGCCTGCGATCATGAACTCGGCAACGTCCATATAGTCAGCGATCCCGCCGCATCCGACGATCGGGATGTCAAGAACCTGGCTGCACTCGGCAACCATCCTTATGGCAACGGGCTTAACCGCAGGACCTGAATATCCGCCGGTATTATTGGTAAGCACCGGTCTTCTTGTCCTTATGTCGATTCTCATGCCCATTAAAGTGTTGATGAGAACGACAGCATCAGCTCCGCCCGCCTGGGCTGCCAAAGCCGTAGCCTTGATATCGGTAACATTAGGTGTCAGCTTGATCCAAACAGGAAGATCCGTAAGGCTCCTGAGCTTGGATGTTATCGCCTTGATAGCTTCAGGGTCTGATCCGATCGTCATGCATCCTGCCTTGACGTTCGGGCATGACAGGTTGATCTCCAGCGCGTCGATCTTATCCTTATAAGGATCTAATGTCGTAACCATGTCCACATAGTCTTCGAAGCTGTGGCCTGCGACATTAACTATAACGGCTGCGCCCGATTCCTTCATGAAATCGAGGTCGTTCTCGATGAAATAATGTACGCCGGGGTTCTGAAGGCCTACGGAATTGAGCATTCCGGAATCGCACTCAGCGACTCTTACTCCGGGATTGCCCGCTCTGGGCTTTATGGTAAGTCCCTTTGATGAGATGCCGCCTAAGATGTTCAGATCGTAGTATTCTGAAAGTTCCCTTCCGAAATTGCATGTTCCGGAAGCGAGTATTATGGGGCTCTTGAGGTTTACATTGCCTACGTTGACGTTAAGGGAACTGCTCATGACCAGATCACCTCCCTGCTGTCAAATACGGGGCCTTCCTTGCAGCATCTGACGTTCTTATATCCGTCAGGGCCGTCGTCTTTGACCTTTACTATGCAGCAAAGGCAGATTCCGGCTCCGCATGCCATCCTCTGTTCCATTGAAACAAAGCACTGCATCTGCTTGCCTGCTGCCCATTCACTGACAGCCTTCATCATGGGGATGGGGCCAACACAGCAGACCGCCGTTTTACCTGCGTCTTTGATATCGATAGTATCAAGGCCCGCGATAACGGTACCCTTGATTCCGACATCACCCGCGTCTGTCGTAAGGATATAGCCGTCCTTGTTAAGGATAACCTGCTGTGCATTCCTGAAGCCCTCGCAGACGGTTACGTTCTTGCCTTGTCTCGTCAGTTCCTCATAAGCGAAATTGATCGGGAACACGCCGGTTCCGCCGCCGGTGAGGATGACGTTGTCAAAGCCATCAAGATCAAAGCCGTTGCCCAGGGGACCTAAGCAGTCCACTTCGGTTCCGACTTCAAACGCTTTGATCTGTTCAGTGCCTTTGCCTACTACCTTAACACCGATGTTAAATGTGCCTTTCTCCCTGTCTACGCTTGCAATGCCGAAGGGGCGCTTAAGGAACATTGTGCCCGCAGAGATGTTCACAAACTGTCCGGGAACAGCAGAACCTGCTATCTCCGGACATTCAAATCCAAGATAGCAGGTATCGGCGTTCAATAATTCTTTTGAGATTAACTTGATCTTATATTCTTTTCTGATTGCCATTTCTTATACGTACTTACGGTTCTTTAATGCTTCATTGAGTTTCTTCTGCATGTCCTGTGCCTCAAACCTTGCTGCGAGGCCGAAATCCTCAGGCCTCATGTCCTGACGGACGTGCCAAGCGGTCATGATGGCTCTTGAGCTGTTTACGATGCCGCCCTTGCCGTCAGCGGTGAAACCGGCGACTGCAGCGTCTGCGCCTGCGCCCTGTGCGCCGTAGCCCGGAACGAGCATAAATGTCTTGGGCATTGCTTTTCGAAGCTGGACTGCCTGCTCGGGCCATGTTGCACCTACAACTGCGCCTACGGAAGAGAATCCCTCTTCACCTACGAGGCCTTCGCCCCACTCACTTACCTTGCCTGCAACTACTTCATAGAGCATGCGGCCGTCAGCAAGTTCAACGTCCTGGAAATCGCCTGCGGAAGGATTCGATGTCCTTACGAGGCAGAAGATACCCTTTCCGTCTCTCTTGGCTACGTCGATAAAAGGCTTAACGCCGTCAAGACCTAAGTAAGCGTTTACAGTGCATGCGTCAAAACCGCTCATCTCCATCGATTCACCGAGGAGAAGGTCTGTCTTGCCGATGATGCCCTCAGCATATGCTGTAGCGGTCGATCCGATATCGTTTCTCTTGCAGTCACCGATGACGAGCATGCCCTTCTTCTGAGCATATCTTGCGGTAAGGAGCATTGTCTTTATGGCCTCTACGCCGTACATCTCATAGTAAGCGTACTGAAGCTTGACGGCGGGAACGAAATCACAGGTATTGTCGATGATCTCTTTATTGAAGAGCCAGAGTGCCTTAGCGGTTGCTTTGGCAGCTTCTTCCGGGAAGACCTGCTCTGCATGGTCCTTGATGTGGTCAGGAATGTAATCGAGCTTGGGATCGAGGCCTATCACCGTAGGGTTATTGGTCTCTGCGATCTTCTTGACCAGAGCATCAGCAAAGTTTTTCATAAGTAACTTTTCCTCCCATTATCGTAAGTATGGTCTCACCGTAAAGTTTCCACCCGTCGTAAGGCGTATTTCTGGATTTTGAGAGCATCTTATCCTTCTCGAAGGTAAACTCGTGATCGAGGTCGAAGACCGCAAGGTCTGCGTCGTCTCCGACGTTCAAGCCGCCTCTGCCGAGCTTCAAGATCTTAGAAGGGCCGTAGCACATCAGGTCGATGAGTTTCTCGAGAGTGATCTCTCCTGTCTTTACAAGATAAGTGTACCCCAAAGCAAAGGCAGTCTCAAACCCTAATATGCCATTCAAAGCGACAGAAAATTCGCAGACTTTCTCGTCAGCATGATGAGGCGCATTATCCGTTGCTATCGCATCGATCGTTCCGTCCTTGAGGCCCTCGATTATCGCCTGCTTATGCTCTTCGGTGCGGAGCGGCGGATGCATCTTAAAGTTTGTGTCATAGTTTACGCACATGTCATCCGTAAGGGTGAAGTAGTGAGGGCATGTCTCACATGTTACCTTAACTCCCCTTGCCTTTGCATCCCTGATCATGCGGACGCCGCCCTTAGTGCTGACGTGGCAGATATGAACCGGAATGTTCAGGTATTCTGACAGGATGATGTCTCTTGCGATCATGATGTCCTCTGCCGCGGTCGGGATACCCCTGATGCCGATCGAGGTAGAAACCTCGCCCTCGTTCATGGCGCCTTCTGAAAGGCTCTTGTCCTCGCAGTGATTGAGTACCGGAAGATCAAAGTCTGAAGAATACTCCAAGACCTTTCTCATAATGCCCGCGTTCTTGATCGGATGACCGTCGTCAGACACTGCTACGATGCCTGCTTCCTTCATGAGGCCCATCTCGGAGATCTGTTCACCGTCGATACCCTTTGTTGCGGCACCGATCGGATATACCCTGCAGTTGTCTGCTTCCTTTGCTTTCTTTAAGATGCCGCTGATGACTGCAGCATTATCTGCTACAGGGTTTGTGTTAGGCATGCAGCAGATGGAAGTATATCCGCCCTTTGCAGCGCTTGCGGTACCCGTAGCAATCGTCTCTTTGTATTCACCACCCGGTTCTCTTAAGTGGCAGTGCATGTCCACAAGGCCCGGTGTAACCATTGCACCCTTGAGGTCTATTACCCTGTCAGCCTTATCTTCGGCAAATTCCTTGGCAAACTTGCCGTCTTCTATGAATACCTTATCGGCTTTGTCATTGCCGAATACTTTGCAGTTGGTCAATATGATTCTCACAGATTATTCCTCCTTGCCATAAGCAGGTAGAGAACAGCCATCCTGACTGCCACACCGTTCGTTACCTGTTCGTTAATTACCGACTGGTCGCAGTCGTAGACTGCTGTCGGAAGCTCAACTCCGTGATTGCACGGACCCGGGTGCATCAGGAATGCATCGGGCTTTGCAAGTGCGAGCATTTCGGGAGTGATCGCATAGAAGTGAGCGTACTCCGCAACTGACGGGAAAAGTGATTTCTGCTGTCTTTCGAGCTGGACTCTGAGGCCCATGACCGCATCTGCGTCCTTTACGCAATCGGCAACGGAATCCGCGATCCTGACGCCCATCTTTTCGATACCTATGGGCATCATGGTCTTGGGGCCGTATACGCTGACCTTAGCGCCGAGCTTGGACAGACCGATCGCATTGGATCTGACTACGCGGCTGTGGTAGATGTCGCCGCAGATAGCGATCTTCTTGCCTTCGAATGTGTCGAATCTCTCATACATCGTGAGCATGTCGAGGAGCGCCTGCGTCGGGTGCTCGTTCATTCCGTCGCCTGCGTTGACGACGGATGCCTTGAGGTAAGGCGCGATGAAGTGCGGCGCACCGGACTGGTTGTGTCTCATGATGATTATGTCCGTTCCCATCATGTCGATAGTTCTCGCGGTATCAAGGAGCGACTCGCCCTTGTTTACCGAGCTTCCCGAAGTCGAGATGTTTGCAGAAGCACTTCCCATGTACTTGGATGCAAGCTCGAACGAAAGCCTCGTTCTTGTTGAGTTTTCGTAGAAGAGCGTTACTACGGACTTTCCCTGAAGATGTGATGTCTTCTTGTTTGCGGAAGCGATTACCATCTTCATCGTTTTAGCAGTATCAAGGATCTCCATGATCTCTTCCGCGGTAAGCTGCTTCATACCGAGGAGATCTTTACTCTTAAGTCCCATCAGGCTTTTTCCTCCTCTTTAAGAAGTATTACTCTGTCCTTGCCGTCAACTTCCTTGACCTCTACGTCGATGTGCTCGGTTATTGCGGTAGGAACGTTCTTTCCTACGTAGTCAGCTCTGAACGGAAGCTGTCTGTGGCCTCTGTCAATCAGGATGGCGAGCTGGATGTTCGCAGGCCTTCCCATATCAAAGATGTTCTCTATGGCGGCCCTTGTGGTCCTGCCCGTATAGAGAACATCATCTACCAGGATTATCTTTTTTCCGTTTACGTCGAAAGGGATATCAGTGCCGTTTACGACGGGGTGAGCAGAGAGCATTGAAAGGTCGTCTCTGTAAAAGGTGATATCGAGGATTCCCATCGGGACCTTAACGCCTTCGATCTCCTCCAAAAGTTTTCTGATCCTCATTGCGAGGGGCACGCCTCTCTTCTGGATCCCGATGATAGCGACATCATCAAGTCCGTCGTTGCGCTCAACGATCTCGTGCGAGATCCTGACCAGCGCGCGGGACATAGCCGCTTCATCCATCAGTTCATGACCGGGAATCAAAACCATAAAAAAACTCCTTCCGCTAAGTATGTGGCTATAGAAAGCCCGTCCGGCAGAAAGGAATCCGTAAAATACAAGTATATAGATGTTTTACAGCACTTACGGCCTCGCCGGACCGTTTAAAGTTTTGCTGTAGAAATTCTATTCTTATCAGGGGTGAATTGCAAGGAAAGTAATATTACATTTTGAGCGGACCGGAATCCTCAATAAAAAAAGCTCAGCTCTTCTTTAAAGACTTTCTGATGCTTTTCTCACAATTGATCACCATATTATTGGTTACACCGAGTTTTTCACTATTTTTACACTATTATTTCACTATTTATACTTTCAGAAATCCGCTAAGTTTTTTATTTTGGGCGTTTGATTAAGCGGACAACACTTCCGCACATAAACAAAACAGAAACACAGGGTGATAAGATTTAGACAGGTGTTGCCCACATGACACAGGCGGTTACCTCTATTCCCTCTACGGAGAGAGGAGGTGGTGCTGATGAGTGACTACGAAATACTCATCATAGTTTTTACTGTGATAGCAATAGTAGTAGGTTTACTTGTTGAGCTCATAAAAAATAGCCGCCAACCCGGAAAGTGAAGCGACTATTTTAGTTCAATAAATCCGAGGTAACCGTCTAGTGGGTAACACCTCTTATATACAAATTATACTACTTGTTAATGCATATACAAGGACATCACGAAACATGCCGGAATTCTCCGGATGTATATGTGGCATCATTTTTTGCGAGCAGATAAAGACAGTACTGATTCATGCTTATTCCTTCCTGCTTGGCATGTTCAGATAAAGACTTATGAAGGCTCTTTGGCATCCTAAGCTTGAATTGACCGGAATAATCAAGCAAATGAGAGTCTATCCCCGGCTCATATATATCAGCTCCATCTTCTATAGCTGTTTCAAGCCATATGCGCTTTGCTTCCTCAGCATTCTTTACAACATCTTCAATAGTATCGGCACAAGTTACGCAGCCAGGCAGTTCCGGGAAACGGGCTCCGAACCCACCCTCCTCAGTATCAGGAACGATCTCAAGACGGTATGGGAGAGAGAGATAATAATCAATTGTTTTCTTCATCGTTGGTCTCACTTTCTATGACTTCTTTTACCATACTTAACCTCCATATATGATTATAATGGTGTCATATATGGTGTCAAGCAGAAATCAATATTGTCCGTCTAAACCTGATCAATTCCAATCTTAATAAGGAATTCCGCGATATACCCCGTGTACTTCTCAAACCCTGCCACGCTCCGGCATCTTGCATGCCCCGCGCCTTCAACCATTATGAGTTCAGCATAAGCTCCGTTACTCTTAGCCTTCTCATAGAGCTTTTCGCTGTGATAAGGCTTGATGAAAGTGTCTCCTGCGCCATGTATAAAAAGCACAGGGCATGTCCCCTTCATATCGCGGTATGCATCAGACTCATTACAGTCAAATCCGAAAAAGATCCTGCAGCCCAGGCGGCAGAATGCAGCTAGAAATCTCATGTGGATATTGTTGTAGCAGTCGCTTACAACCTCATAAGCGCCCATGTTCGGACAGTCTGCCACTATGAAATCGATCTTAGGGCCGTACTTCGTAACGATCAGTGCTGTAGAACTGCCCATCGATTCACCCTGGATGCCAAGAACCTTTATGTCGCTATATCTTTTTCTCGTATCCTCGATGACCTTAAGCATGTCCTTTGCTTCGGCCGCACCCAGGGTGCAAATGGCAGGAGCGTTACCGCCGTGTCCCCTCGAATCGTAGATTATGCAGGAGAAACCGAGCTTTATATAGCAGTTAACGTATTTGACGGATCCGTACCTGCTTGAAGTATGTCCGTGCGCGATAATCACATATTTGCCCGTTCCTCTCGTCTGCTCAGTGCTGACGAAAGTCGTGCAAAGCTGATATCCGTTCTCGCCCTCGATCTTGTAATCCTTTTTATCGAAGCTGTCGTAATCCATCCAGAGGCCGCGGTCTTTGTTGATCTCGATCTCCCTGTCAGTCGGGATAAGCTTGGGTTTTGCAAGCGCCTGGGCATTCTTGTAGGAGAAAATGACCAGGCCGGCAAGAGTAATGACAACGAATACCGAAATCACGATTATCCAGATCATGGTCTTACCTCTTAAAATCCAGTCTTACGAGCGCCTTACCGTTCGGAAGGTCTTCCCTCTTTGTGCCCGTATGCGAGAACCCCGCTTCCTTAAGGCACTCCTTCAGGGCGTCTTCATCCATCTGGTGATGGACCTCGTCGAGCCTGTCAAAAGCATGCAGATAGGGAGAATCAGACACCCACGCCTTGGTATCCGTATTTATCTGAATGACTGCGGAAACATATTTCGGCGCGATCTTTTCGAGCGCGTTCCTGAACGCTTCGTAGCCGATATACTCGACCAGGAGGTTTGCAATAACGAGATCTGCGTGAGGCAGTCTGTCAGATTCATTTATCAGGTCAAGCTGAAGGCACCTTAAGACTTTTTCCTTGTCCTTATGTCTCTTATAGACTTCTTTAAGATAATCTTCATTTATATCAATGCCGTAAACGGTCCGGTATTTGTCCGTGTCGATATGCTCAAGGCCGTTGCCGCCTGCGACACCGAGAACTATTGCCGTATCAACGGGAAAAGCTTCAAACTGATCCTTCATGAAAGAATTCAGAGTTTGAAGCTGCATTACAGAGCCGAGGCTCATGTGATTTTCGTAATCACTGAGCGAGATGTCTTCCCACGGGTTATTCATACCCGAGATTATATCACTTCCTCCTGTAAGTCTTGTTGTAGACGGCCGTCATAAGCACGATGCAGACTGCCGCAACTGCTGCCACATAAAGGATGGAAGATGCCGCATCGAAGGTCATGCCGAATGTCTTTGCCTGGAAGCTGAACGATTCCTTCAGTTTGCTGATGAAAAGCCCGTTATCGAGACCCGCTATCTGTTTATCCATGTTTTCCGCGATCCCCTTGAGCATTTCGTTCTTGATAAGCGATGTAATGTGCGTTGCCGGGAACAGATTGCAGAACGACTGGATGTTGTCCGAGAACTGCGAAAGCGGAATGTATGCTCCGATCAGGAAGCCTCCTGCCGCTGAAAGTATCCCGAAAAACGCGTTGCTGTTCGCGGAGTTCTTAAACAAAAGCATGACCAGCATGAACAGCGCCGTTGAAGAAACGCATCCGAGAAGCACGATGCCGTAAACAGCAAGGATACCCGTTCCGCTCATGTGAAGATCGCCCGAAAAGCTAAGCGATGCAAGACCGATAGTAAGGATCACCGAGGTGATGATGAACGAAGAAAACGCCGATGACGCAAAGTACGAAAGCACAATCTTCCAGCGCTTCATAGGCGTTGCGCAGATATCGGAATCAACGCCAGATTCCCTGTCCTTTACGATCGTCTGAAGGCATGTGTAAGGCACGGTGATCATGGCAGCGCCAAGTATGCCAGATAACAGGATTCCATTGACGAACATGTCGATGTCATTTGAGCGTACAATGTTCTCCAGGCCATTCATCGTCGAAGTAAGCGATTCGACGAAAGTTCCCTTGAGAAACAGCAGATACAGCACGAAAACGATCACCGAAGTCAAAAGCGAGAAAACTATCGCAAGAACGTCCTTGAAATAAAGAAGTATGTTCCTTCTTGTAAATCCCATAAAGTCTCTCATTATGCCAGCTCCTTTCCCGTAAGTGTCAGGAACACGTCATCCATTGTTCCCTTGATATACTCATAGTCCCTTATCTCATCCCTGTGTTCGTATATGAACTCGGTTATGTTATCGTCCGTCTCGATGCTGTAGTGATCCGCATCGTAAATGCTGTTATTGCTGATCTTTGTTATCAGGGCTTCCGCCTTTTCGCTCCTTGCCGTGTACCAGACAAGCTTTGAATGCGCATATCTCGTCTTAAGCTCCGCCGGCGTGCCCATGGTCACGATCTTTCCCTTATCAAGGATCAGTACCCTGTCCGCATCCCTCGTCTCTTCCATGTAGTGTGTCGTCAGGAAAATGGTCAGGCCGTGCTCTTTTCTCAGGTAATTGATGTAATCCCAGACGAGCTTTCGGGATTTCGGATCGAGACCTGTCGTCGGCTCATCAAGGAAAAGGATCTTAGGTTCATTGATCAGGGCCCTCATGATGTCAACCCTTCTCCTCTGCCCGCCCGAGAGCTTGTCGTACCTTCTGTTCCAGATGTCCTTCATTTCGAAGCGCTCCGAGAAAGGCTCTAACCTTTGTTCTACCTGCTTCTTTGTTAGCCCGTAGTATGAGCCTCTCGTGATCAGGTTTTCCCTGACAGTCAGCTTCTTGTCGAGTACCGAGTTCTGGAATACTATGCCGTTTACTTTTCTGATCTCGTCATCTTCTTTTCCGAGCTCGTGACCTGCGATAACCGCCCGCCCAGATGTCTTCTGCAGAACGGTCGTCAGCATGTTGATGGTCGTTGATTTGCCCGCTCCGTTTTCGCCCAGGAAAGCGTAGAGCTCGCCCTCTTCAACATCAAAAGATATACCGTCAACAGCGGTATGTTCCTTATACTTTTTAGTAAGGTCTTTTACTTCTATGATCTTCATGGTCAACTCCTCCTTGCAGGGCCAAGTTAACCCAAAAAGAGACACAGTTAAAGCAAACCGCGACCAAGTTGCGAAAAACCGCTACCAAGTTGTATCTATGAGATCATTCCTCGTCCCTGATGTCGTCCAGAGCCTTGTTGATCTTGCTGTCTTCTCTTTTGTGGAACCATAGCGACACGAGCCATACAAAGACATAGACCATGAAATAGATAACGGTCAACATGATGAAGCCTTTTGCCTGTGAATACCAATTGAAGATCCGCCCGAAGACCGCAACGATGGCATAAAGGCCAATGCAGTGAATTATCAGCTGAACAATGAACTTATTTCGAGGGATATCATTATCAGAAAGCCAGATCACGGTCGGCACCGAGCACACCGCGCCGGTCAGCACGATCGAAAGGAGCTGTATCCATGAAAGGCTGAACTGCTCAAGACTCTGTCCCCTGAAGATAAGATAGACAACGCCTTCAAGTATGATCCCCACCAGTATCGCAAAGGAGATCGTCATAGTCAGTTCAAGCCAAAACTTAAGTCTGTTCATCCTATTCCGAGCCTCCTCTTAACTTCCTTCACGTATCCCCTTGAGATCACGACTGTCTCATCATTGATGAGCGTCGCATCTATCCTTCCGCTCAGCTGGGACTTAACGTTCCTAACCTTCTTGAGGTTGATTATCATGGATTTTGAGCACCTCATGAAATACCCGCCCAGCATTGTCTCAAGCTCATAGAGCCTGTATTTGCAGTCGTAGCAGACATCCTTGGTGTAAACGAACGTCTTCTTGTCAACGGATTCAATGTAGTAAACGGCAGACGCCTTGATTATGTGGACCTGGTCATCTTTGATTACGGCTATCCCTTTTGAGCCGCCCTCGAGCAGCTCGATCGCGCCGGTGATCTCATCGGTAACAGAGACCGCCTTTATAATGGCCTCTTCCTCTTCTTTGCTTTTTACCTGCTCAAGATGGACTTTCATTATCTTTGGTTGCCGCCACCGGGCCGGCTCTTTACCGCCTTTTATATTCAAATGTGATTATATCAGAGGAACCCTTGTAAATTGACAAAGATTTTTCACTTTAATATAATTACTTCGCTATGGGGTTGTGGCGGAATGGCAGACGCAGCAGACTCAAAATCTGCCGACCATAAATCGTGTGGGTTCAAGTCCCACCAGCCCCACCAATTTGTTTAAGTTGCCCCTGTTTTCGTGTTGACCAACGATCCAGGGGTGTTTTTTGCTTTGAATTCTCTTTGGATAAAAATTCTAAGTTGATGTCTATGTTGACCACCCTTACTTAGACGTCCACATAGAAAAATGCTTTTCAAAACAAAAATCCTATGTTGTTGTCCATGTTAAACACCTCAACTTAGACATCCACATAGAAAAACGCCTTTTAAACACAAAATTCTATGTTGTCGTCCATGTTAAAAGCCTCAACTTAGACGTCAGCATAGAAATACAATATGTAAAGTAAAAGAATAAGAAGCCATGTGTTAGCGTTTGTCGGTTTTTGTAGTTTTTTGTCGCATAAATCCGCGTCAAATGCAGTGTAGTATTGTGACATGGAACTGAATTCATTATGTGACACTTATATTGAAGCTGAATACCACCGTTTGAAGACGGCTTTGGACAGCATGCCGCGGTTTCGGATAGGAATTCACCGAGGTTCACCAGTCATAAGGGCATATAGAGGCACCGGCAAAGATTTAAAGTATCAAGAAAACATACTGGCAAGCAAAAAAGGTGATGCGCTCAAGCTTCAATACGAAACTTACAAAACATGTTTGTCGGAAATAGAACAATACCGAGTTGAACTGAGAAAGAGGCACATCACTGTTTCAGATAAGTTCAAGTTCATCCGCGATCCGTCGCCATTTAACGTTGAGGCGTGGAAAAACTTCAAGGCAAGTGCAAACCCGAACGAGATAAACACCGGCTATTATGATGCCTACGGGAACAATGTCAGATCGCGTGGTGAAATGCTCGTAGCGAACGCGCTTAAGGAATTGGGGCTTGAAGCCAAATACGAGCCACTTCTGACGCTGAAAGACGGCAAAAGAAAGTCGCCTGATTATTCATTCCCGGTAAGGATCATTGACAGGTGCTTTTTCATCGAATTTTACGGAAAATGCGACAACGAAGGCTATATTGAATACAACTACGGTAAGATCGACGAATACATACGCAACGGCATCCTGCCGAACAGGGATCTGATCCTGATCTGCGGAACCGAAAACTGGCTGCCCAACCAGGAAGAGATCATGCGTATCATCAGTTCCTTTATAAACAATGCTGTCCTAAGAACTTATAACAGAAATCAGTAGACTGTTTACGCGGCCTCTGCCTGATCTTCATCAGTATTGATCACTCCTGCCTCCAACAGGAATGAATAAATGTGATCCCTGTAGGCTTCTTTTCCGGCAACCTTGAGAGACTCTCCGTGTTTTGCTTCCGGCACGAGCCAGAGTGCAGCATAACTTCCCTGCTTAATGGCAACATCGTACATGTCCTTGCTGTTTTCAACGTCGATCCAGTCGTCATCAGCTCCATGGATAAAGAATACCGGTACATTCTTGCCCTTAATGGCGTCTATACCGCTAACTTCGGCAGTGTCGATGCCGTAAAGCAGCTTGAAACCAATGTCTGCGCATGTGCCGAAAGGATACAGATACATATCGTTATACATGTCGTGGACCATGTACTTAAGGCTCTCCATGCCGCAGTCGGCAACAATGAAACTTACCTTGTCCGTATATCTGAGCACGTTCAAAGACGTGGAAGATCCCATCGATTCGCCGTGAAGGCCCAGTATCTTAACATCTTTATAACGGCTGTAAGTGTCATCTATCAGGTAATTCAGGTCCTGAGCTTCCCAGCCGCCCATCGAGCAAAGAGCCTTGTCGTTGGCTCCGTGCCCTCTCTGGTCGTAGATAATGCAGGAGAACCCGAGCTGAATATACGGATCGACGAACTTGACCATCGCATACTTATTGCTCTTATGTCCGTGCGAGATTATGACGTACCTGCCTGTACCCCTTGTCTCCCTAGACGAAACAAAGGTACAGCTGAGAAGATAGCCGTCAAGGCCCGCGACCTGGTAATCCTGCTTATCGTAGGAATCGAAATCGCCCCAGAGGCCCTTATCTTTCACGTTATCAATCCGGTTCTGATAAGACTCCCTGGACGGATGCGTGATGGAAGTTGAGGTTCCGACCGCAGCGCCTATCAGATTGAGCACGATGAAAACGGCCAGCGAGATAAGGACGATCTTTAAAACCTTCTTTTTCGACGCCTTTTTACCTGATTTGGACATAAGATCACCCCTGACTGATGTTCCGGTAATTATAGCAGAGTTTTTACTAAGAATTCGTTGGCTCTTTCCTTGAATTCGGGATTTTCATCGTAGACCGCGTGGCCAAAGCCCTTGAACACAAACAATTCGCTGCCCTTTATCGCTGAAAGTTCAGTTGTGGCAGTCTTTCCGAGGACGGCATCCTCATCGCCGCAAAGGATAAGCGAAGGACATTCGATCTCGCCGAGCCTTGAATAGACATCGTATTCATTCATCCTACCCGTCAGGATCGAAAGCCTCTTAAACTCTTCATCCGTTATGCCCTTGAGCGAATCTGCGATCACGGGGCCGAACTGCTCAACAAAAGCCGGAGAATACACATATTTGATAAAGGAATCTATAAGACCTTTTTCGTCTTTGGCCGATGCCAAATCGTTCCACTCTTTTATTACCGGCTGTGACGCTTCGCTGACCCTGGCCGAAGTCGAACCCAGCACCAGTGCGCTTACAAGGTCAGGCCTTAACAAAGTGAGAGTCAAGGCGATCATGCCACCCTGGGAAATACCGTAGATAGCGACATCCTTGAGGCCCAAAGTCTCAAAAGCGGCTATGTAGTCTTTCGCCATATCTTCAACGGAATAGGAATCCGGAAGGTTAAGCCTTCTGTCGAAGACATAGACCTCAAAGCCTTCTCCGAAAAGACCGAGAGCATCGGCCACCATGTCCTTATAGAGCAGCACGCTCTTTACCGCGAGTCCGGGCAGGACTACGAGGGTCCTTTTCCCTTCTCCATACTTGAAATACTCGATCTGCGCATCGTTTGCAGATACTTTCTGAATTTCTGAAACCATAGGCTGCTAAGCCCCCTTAATTATTTTTGACAATATTATATCTTATAAATGAAAATCATTATGTGTGATACATGTGGAAAATTCAAAAATAGTCGCTCAAACTACTCAAAACTCCCCGAAAAACCAAAAATAATTAAATACTTTTTCGAAGCCCTTGATATATAATGACTGTGTTAATTTTTTAAGAAAGAGGTCCCCGATTTATGGCAAACATTGATTTGACAAAGTACGGCATCACCGGAACAACCGAGATCGTTTACAACCCTTCTTACGAAGAGCTTTTCGCAGAAGAGACAAAGGCTGGTCTCGAGGGCTACGAAGTAGGTAAGGTTACTGAGCTTGATACTGTTAACGTTATGACAGGTATCTTCACAGGCCGTTCCCCTAAAGATAAGTACATCGTTATGGATGCTAACTCCAAGGATACAGTTTGGTGGACATCCGATGAGTCCAAGAACGACAACCACCCCATGACAGAAGATACTTGGGAAGTTGTTAAGGACATCGCTAAGAAAGAGCTCTCCAACAAGAGACTTTTCGTTGTTGACGCTTTCTGCGGTGCAAACAAGGATACAAGAATGGCTATCCGTTTCATCGTTGAGGTTGCTTGGCAGGCTCACTTCGTAAAGAACATGTTCATCGTTCCTTCTGAGGAAGAGCTTGCTTCTTTCGAGCCTGACTTCGTTATCTACAACGCTTCTAAGGCTAAGGTTGAAAACTTCGCTGAGCTCGGACTCAACTCTGAGACATGCGTTGCATTCAACATCACATCACGTGAGCAGGTCATCATCAACACATGGTACGGCGGCGAGATGAAGAAGGGTATGTTCTCCATGATGAACTACTACCTCCCTCTCAAGGGCATCGCTTCCATGCACTGCTCTGCTAACACCGATATGGAAGGTAAGCACACAGCAATCTTCTTCGGTCTCTCCGGAACTGGTAAGACAACACTTTCCACAGATCCTAAGAGACTCCTCATCGGTGACGACGAGCACGGTTGGGACGACAACGGCGTCTTCAACTTCGAGGGCGGCTGCTATGCTAAGGTTATCAACCTCTCCAAGGAGAATGAGCCTGACATCTACAACGCAATCAAGAGAAACGCTCTCCTCG
>JAFVDI010000017.1 GCA_017478485.1 Clostridiales bacterium
GGCAGGTTCCTCACGCGTTACTCACCCGTCCGCCACTAAGCTTCAAAGAAAGCAAGCTTCCTTTTGGCTTCGTTCGACGTGCATGTGTTAAGCACGCCGCCCGCGGTCATCCTGAGCCAGGTTCTAACTCTCAAAAAAATTCTTTGAGAGCCGTTTGGCTCTTTTACTCTTTTTAAACTCAATTCTTAGAATTGAAAAGGTCCGTTTTACTTCAAGTTTTGCATTCTATTCAATTTTCAAGATCCGCGCCTTTTTGCGGTTTTGCAGGCTGTTTTTCAGTAGCCGTTCCGCAAAGTGCTCGTAAAGAATATAACAGTCGGTGGGTAATGTCAAGCACTTTTTTGAGAATTTCGAATTAATTTTTTCACGCGTTCTAAAACGCAGTAAATCAGGTTATTTGCCGATGTTCGGCGTACGCCTTTTCGCAATTCTCGTACGACCATGCTTAAGATTGTTTACACGTATCATAAGAACAATGTTCATTATTATAATAGCGAGCATTATAACGGCGATCGTTACGGATATGCCCGTGTTCTGCTTTACGAACAGAACGAGCGGAGGATACTTGCTCATCATCTCCTCCTCTGTTTCAGGAGAAGGTGTAGGCGTAGGCGTAGGAGTAGGTGTGGCCGGATAATAGTCGGCAGGCTCCTTGCCCGGTTCCTCAACGCCGTCATACTGCGGCTGCTGGTCAGCAGGTGCATTGACAGACTTATAGTCGCCTGTCGTACCGTAAACACGCTCGACCGGATCGGTCTTCCAGCATGCGAGGTTTCCGTATGCGGTTACCGATGCGACATACATAGTAAGGTAGAACTGATAGTTTGGCGGTACGTTGCATACCGTGACCATCAGATCGTGGCCGTTCTTGCATACCGTATATAGCGTAAGGCACTTTCCTGCCTGTGAAGTAGTACCCGTCTTTCCGCCGATTATTGCAGCGAGGTGCGAGTCTAATCCGTTGGCCGTCTTTGTTGCAAGCCAGGGATCATAAAGAAGGTTATTGGAATTCTTTACATAAGACCAGGGTTCTGCCCTGTGGCGGTTGGTTGCCTTAAATACGTGCGAAGGGGCACTGATCAGCATGTTGAACTCGGGGATGTCTGTAGCTGCAGCCATCATGGTGCACATATCCTGAGCCGTGATGTAGTGGTTGTCGTCATGCAGACCGCAGGCATTTGTGAAATGCGTACCCTTGCATCCGATCTTCTCCGCTCTGAGATTCATCAGCGCGGCAAAAGCCTCGATCTTTCTTGTGTTAAGGATATTCTCCTTTGTATCGCGGAGAGTATCGGTAATGTACTTCGAGTTGACCCCGTCCTTATTTACGGCTTCACCGTCAGCGGGGAACTTGTTGAAAAAAGCTTCAACGCATCCTTCGGCAAGGACATTCGCAGCGTCATTTCCCGAAGGGAGCATAAGGCCGTAGAGCAACTCGCTGACCTTGACCTTCTCGCCTTCCTTTACGCCCATGAGAGAGGAATCGTTTCCCAGTCCGGCGAGCGCTTCCTTGGATACGGTGAGTTTCTCATCTGTATCGAGGATCTCAAGGCTTAACATGCAGGTCATTACCTTTGTCATCGATGCGGGGAAGCACTTCTCATCAGCCTTCTGGCTCATGATGATCTTTCCCGTGGTCTTGTCATAGACACAGTAAGACTGGCAATGAACGTCCTCTAACGCAGGAACGTAGATCTCAGGCTGGCCCACATCCGCGCTTACGGACAGTGCCGGCAGCTGCATCGTGAGCGCCAGTACCGTTGACAAAGCGAGAATGAACGCCGATAACCTGCGGAAAGCCTTTATCATACTTCTTCGTTACCGTTTCCTTCGCCGGATTCCGCACTTGCGTCAGGAGCTGTTTCAGCTGAAGTCTCAGCATCTGTTTCGGGTGCGCCCTCAGCAGGCTCGCCCTCTTCTTCCTCTTCCTCACGGTCGGTAAGGGCGAAATCAACGATGGTTGCGTTCTTGGCCTTCATGAGTCTTACGCCGGAAGTAGCTCTTGAGAGCGTAGGGATCTCGGCAGCAGAGACTCTGATGATAACGCCCTGACCGGTGATGATGAGCAGGTCATCCTCATCGGTAACAGGAACAGTACCGATAAGACGGCCGGTCTTCTCGCTGACCTTATATGTGATGAGACCCTTACCGCCTCTGTTCTGACTGCGGTAATCGTCTGCCTTTGTTCTCTTGCCGTAACCGTTCTCGGAAATAACAAGGATCTCCTTCTCGGGATCGACGGGCTCCATGCCGACTACGACGTCATCATCATCGAGCTTCATTGCACGTACGCCGGAAGCGGTACGTCCCATGTCACGGGCATCATCGGAATTGAATCTGATGGCTTTACCCTCAGCACTTACTACAATGACTTCCTGTCCGGCAGATGTAAGCTTGACGGAAACGATGCTGTCGTCTTCCCTGAGCCTTGCCGCGATAAGACCGTTCTTGTTGATGTTTGCATACTTTGAAAGAGCAGTCTTCTTGATGACACCCTGTTTTGTGACCATGGTGAGGAAGAGATCCTCATTGTCGAAGTCATCTACAGGAATGACATTATGGATAGACTCGCCGTCTGCAAGCTTAAGAAGGTTTACCAGAGCCGTTCCGCGTGAAGAACGCGATGTCGTCTCAGGGATCTTATAACCCTTGATCTTGAATACCCTGCCCGTATTGGTGAAGCAGAGAAGGAACTTATGGGTCGTGGTCGTTATGATCTTCTCGACATAATCCTCGTCACGCGTAGACTGGCCGGAGATTCCGCGTCCGCCCCTGTGCTGAGCCTTATATGTCGAAACGAGCTGACGCTTGATGTAGCCCATGTGTGTGAGCGTAACTACGATATTCTCCTCCTGGATAAGAGACTCGTCATCGATATCATCGAACGAACCGTAAACGATCTCAGTAATTCTCGGAGTAGCATACTTATTCTTAATGGCGACCAGCTCATCCTTAATGATGGAATCGAGCAGAACCTTGTCACTGAGGACTCTGTGGAAGTATTCGATTTCTTCTGTAAGGGCCTTGATCTCAGCTTCGAGTTTCTCGCGCTCGAGACCTGTGAGACGGCCGAGTCTCATGTCGACGATCTGCTGAGCCTGCTTGTCCGAGAGGCCGAATCTCTCGCACATGCGTGCCTTTGCTTCGACTTCGGTCCTTGAAGACCTGATGATCGCGATGATCTCGTCGATGTTGTCGATAGCGATAAGGAGACCCTCATCGATATGACGCTTCTGCTCATCCTTCTCGAGATCATACTGTGTGCGTCTTGTAACGACATCTTCCTGGTGGTTGATGTAGTAATAGAGAGCATCCTTAAGGCCGATGAGCTTAGGCTCGAGCTTGCCGTTCGCATCAGGAACGAGTGCGAGCATGTTCGCGCAGCAAGCTTCCTGCAGAGAGCAGTTCTTGTAGAGCTGGTTAAGAACGACCTCGGGATTTGCATCCTTCTTTACGTCGATAACGATCCTGACCTGTTCATTACGGTCGGATTCATCCCTGATACCGGTGATGCCTTCAACCTTCTTCTCCTTAACAAGGTCAGCCATCCTCTCGATGAGTCTTGCTTTGTTTACGCAGTAAGGAATGTCGTGGATTATGATCCTCGTCTTGCCTGCGTGGTCCTCGATCTCTGCATGAGCACGTACCATGATACGGCCTCTGCCCGTCGTATATGCCTCACGGATTCCGGAAGTACCGAGGATCGCACCGCCTGTAGGGAAATCAGGTCCCTTGATGACGGTCATGAGTTCCTCAACAGATACTTCAGGGTTCTCGATCATCATGACACAGCCGTCAATGACTTCGCCAAGGTTGTGCGGAGGAATGTTGGTAGCCATACCTACAGCGATACCGATACCGCCGTTGACGAGGAGGTTCGGGAATCTCGAAGGCAGAGCGACAGGCTCCATCTCGTGCTCGTCGAAGTTAGGTCTGAAATCAACGGTATTCTTGTTGATGTCACGGACCATTTCGAGCGCGATCTTGTCGAGCCTTGCTTCCGTGTAACGGTAAGCAGCCGGCGGGTCACCGTCGAGGGAACCGAAGTTTCCGTGTCCGTCTACCAGCGGATGTCTCAAAGAGAAATCCTGTGCAAGTCTTACCAATGCATCGTAAACCGAAGCGTCACCGTGGGGGTGAAAACGTCCCAAAACGTCACCGACCGTGGTAGCGCACTTACGGTAAGGCTTGTCAGGTGTAAAGCCCTGCGTGAACATCGAGTAGATGATCCTTCTGTGTACAGGCTTCATACCGTCTCTGATATCGGGAAGCGCACGGTCAGAAATGACCGACATTGCGTAATCAATAAAGGATTTTCTCATCTCACCATCGAGATCGACAGGAATGATAGTTGTCTGTTCCGACTTGAAGGCCTGATCCATGTCAGCTTCCTGCTGCATCCTGATCAGCTTCTTATCTTCACTCTCAGCCATTTGTTACCTCCGATTGTCCCTGCAGACAAAGGCCTGCAGTCCGTCAAATTTCCATACTGCGTTATTATAACACAACTATTAATAATTCGCGCACGCGTAAATATTATAATAAATAGAGACGGAATATAAGGACAAAATCAGGCAAAAAGTATCTATATCAGGACAGGGGTTCTTTGGCGGGCATTCCGGCCTTGCGCGGGAACCTTGCAGGTGTGGGACGTATCTTTCTTACGACGATGATCGTACGGTCCATATCGGTTCCGGGAAGCCTAAACGTGTCAGTCTTTTCGATGGTGCCTCCGAGAAGGGCGATGGCCTTGTTGGCATCCTTTATCTCTTCTTCAGCATGCCCCTTCATGGCAAGGAATACTCCTCCCACCTTAACAAAAGGCAGGCAGTATTCTGCAAGCACGGGAAGTGCGGCAACTGCTCTGGCGGTAACTATGTCATATCTTTCGCGGTATTTTTTATCCTTGCCGCCGTCTTCGGCACGCGCATGTACCATATCAACGCCTTCGAGCGAAAGCGCGTCGCATACCTCCTGCAGGAATCCGAGACGCTTGGCAAGCGAATCCATGAGTGTCACCTTAAGCTCGGGCATCGATATCTTGAGAGGAAGGCCCGGGAAACCTGCACCTGTTCCGATGTCGGCAAGGGTAAGATTCCTGTTGCCGGTCTTCTCCTCTTCATCCCTGATATAAGGACAGAGCGTGAGAGAGTCGATGAAATGCTTCATCGCGATGCCGTTGTCATCATCGACTGCGGTAAGGTTCATGACCTTGTTCTTTTCCCTGAGCATTGAAGCATAGATCTGAAAAGAACGGATCTCCTCAGCGGAAAGCGGAACGCATATCTCAGGCAGATGCTCTTCAAGAACGGGAGCAACGCCTTCAGCATTGTCGGCAGGCTCGGGCTTAACCTCGTCCTTCTTCGTAACTTTGGTGCCTTCACTGCCTATGTCCACGCGCTTGGGAAGGCTGTCCCTGAGCCTTTTTATGTCAGCTTTGGTTATGGGCTTTCTCTTGCGGTGGAAGTCATTCATCATTGCTTCTTCTCCTCTGTTCGAGATATACCAGCAGGACTTCGCAGTCGGCTGGCGACACACCGGATATCCTCGATGCGCGTCCTACGCTCTCAGGCTTCATCTGCGCGAGCTTTTGCGCAGCTTCAAGCCTCAGTCCCTTAATGGCCTGGTAATCGGTGTCTTCGGGCAGTGCGATCTTTTCAAGGCTCGCAAATCTTTCTATCTTCTCTCTTTCAAGAGCAAGGTATCCCTCGTATTTAATGTCGGTCTCGCAGGCTTTGGTAACAGCCCTCGGAAGTTCTTTACGCTCCTTATCGAAAGGCGCGAGCATATCGTATGTCACTCCCGGGCGTTTGATCAGTTCGGCAAGGCTCTCGCCTGACTTCGGGATCGTCTGGTCAACTTCGGCCAGGACTTTTCCGAGCGCTTCGGTCGGAGCGATGTATGTGCTTTTGAGACGGGCTGTCTCTTTAGCGATAGCTTCTCTCTTGGCAACGAATCTTGCGTATCTCTCATCATCTATGAGGCCTGTCTCATGACCTATGGGTGTAAGGCGCTCATCGGCATTGTCCTGCCTCAGGAAGAGCCTGTACTCGGCTCTGGAGGTCATCATGCGGTAAGGCTCGTTTGTTCCCTTGGTAACAAGATCATCGATGAGCACTCCGATGTATCCCTGTGAACGGTCAATGATGACCGGCTTTCTGCCGAGCACTTTCATCGCTGCGTTGATGCCTGCGACGATACCCTGGCCTGCGGCTTCCTCGTAACCTGAAGAACCGTTTATCTGTCCTGCAGTGAAAAGACCGGGAACGATCTTGCTCTCAAGCGATGCTTTAAGCGAGAGCGGATCGACAAGATCGTACTCTATTGCGTACGCCGTTCTCTGGATCACCGCGTTGGAAAGCCCCGGAAGGGATCTGACCATTCTGATCTGAACCTCTTCCGGAAGGCTCGTTGAGAAACCCTGAAGGTACATCTCGTTTGTGTGCCTGCCCATCGGTTCAACGAATATGAGGTGGCGCTCCTTTTCCTTGAAGCGCATGAACTTGTCTTCTATCGAAGGACAGTACCTCGGGCCTACGCCCTTGATAACACCGCTGTAAAGAGGTGACCTGTCCATATTGTCGGATATTATCTGTCTGGTCTCAGGCGTGGTCCATACCGACCAGCATGGGATCTGCTCTTCAGAAGGTGCAGGTGTGATGCCGTTCATCTCGTTGTCGAAAGAGAACGGAGGTACGTCATCCTCGCCGTCCTGTCTGGTCATCTGTGAAAAGTCGCAGGAGTTGGAATTAACTCTGACTGGTGTTCCGGTCTTGAATCTCAATATCGGGATCCCGCAGGAAGCAAGAGATGACGAAAGGCCTACCGACCTGGGCAGTCCGTCAGGTCCGCTCTCGGTTATGACCTCTCCCCTTATCGTCCTCGATTCCATGTATGTGCCTGAGCATATGACCACAGCCTTTGCCCTGTAAACAGCCTTGCCGCCTGTCATGACGCCTGCAGCGTTTCCTTCGGCATCAGTAAGAAGGTCTGTGATGTGAGCCTGCGCAAGCGTGAGGTTTTCGAGATTTTCCAGAGCGTGCTTCATCTCGACCGAATACATCGCACGGTCTTCCTGGGCGCGCGGAGAATACACGGCAGGCCCCTTGGACCTGTTGAGCATCCTCATCTGAACGGCGCACTTGTCGGCCATCTTTCCGATTATGCCTCCGAGAGCATCTACTTCCCTGACGAGCTGTCCCTTGGAGGTTCCGCCGATACTGGGGTTGCAGGGAAGGTTTGCAAGTGAATCCAGCGCAAGCGTGAAAAGGACCGTCTTAAGGCCCAGTTTGGCACATGCATGCGCAGCCTCGCAGCCCGCGTGGCCTGCGCCGACCACTGCTACATCATAGCCGCCTGCTTCAAAGCTGTGCTCGAGTTTGAGTGCTTCTTCGAGGATCATTTACTTGCCTATGCAAAAACGCGAAAAGATCGTATCAGCCAAAGTAGCGGATACTGTCTTGCCTGTAACCTCACCGATCTCATCAAGGCATGAACGCAGAGCTGAAGAGCATACTTCAACGCCGAGGCCTTCCTCAAGCGCCTCTATCGCCATGTCGAGCTTTTTGAGACCTTTATTGAATTTGGAATAATGACGGCTGTTGGTGATGAGCAGTCCTTCTGACTGTCCGCCGCCAAGGCTGTCATAGTAAGACGTGATGACGTCTTCAAGTTTATCTATATTGAGTTCTTCCTCGGCGGAAACGGAGATCGTCCTGGTGATGCCGAGCTTTTCGAGAACTTCTATGATGTCTTTTTCATCGGGGTTCTTTCCCTCGTCGCTCTTTGAGAAGACTGCAGTGATCCTGTCGCCACCGATGTCTTCCGAAAGCTCCATAAGGCCTTCCCTTACCTCATAAGAGACCATGTCAGGCGGGATCATATAGAAAACAAGATCCGCTTCCCTTCCTGCTTCAATGGCTCTGCCGATGCCGATGCTCTCGATGATGTCATCGGTATCTCTTATGCCTGCTGTATCTATAAGCGTAACGGGGATCCCGTTGATGTCGACCTGAACCTCTATCGTGTCTCTGGTCGTTCCCGCAACCTCCGTGACTATGGCGCGGTCATAACCCGTAAGCGTATTAAGAAGTGTGCTCTTTCCGCTGTTGGGAAGTCCCAGGAGAGCTACTCTCATGCGCTCGGAAAGTATCCTTCCCTTGCTGTAGCCTGCACAGAGCGCCTGAAGCGATTCACGCTCCTTTACGAGTTCTTCGAGGATAGCATCCTCTTCTGTATCTTCGTCACCTTCATCGTCGGTGTCACGGTCAAATTCGACCAGCGTCTCGATCTTTGCCATCTGGTCGTAGAGTGCCTTTTCGATGGAATCGATCTTTTCTGCGAGCTTGCCTGACATAAGGCTTCCTGCAGCCTGAAGCTGGCGCTCGGTGTCTGCATTGATGACATCCATGACCGCTTCAGCCGAAGCAAGGCTCATCTTTCCGTTGATGAAAGCACGTCTCGAAAACTCACCCGGGTAAGCAACCCTGATGCCGGACATGCCGAGACATCTTAATATCTCCTGCTTTACGGCGGAAGAGCCGTGGCATGATATCTCGACCATCTCCTCGCCCGTATAAGAGTAAGGCGCTTCAAAACGTGTGATGATCGTCTTGTCTATTGTCTCGCCGGTCTTGGGATCGATCACGGTGCCGTATGCGCATGTATATCCGGGCAGGAGTGAAACCCTGTCGTAATCTCCGCTTGAACGGAGGATCTTAGTGCATTTGTCTGTGAGAACGCCGCATCCGCTTCCGGAAATGCGGATTACAGCAAGACCTGAAATTCCCGCAGGCGTGGAGCACGCGCAAATAGGCTCATCCGTATATGCGAACATACGGATTTATCAGTCTTCTTCAGGTGTAACTACCACGCATCTCGAAGGCTCTTCGCCCTCGCTGTGCGTTGTGACGCCGTTAACTCCCTGCAGATATGAGTGAACGATCCTTCTCTCTGAAGGTGTCATGGGCTCCATTACGACTTTGCGGCCGGAACGCTTAACCCTTGAAGCTGCCTTGTCTGCAAGGTTCTTAAGGATCTGCTCTCTGTGCTTGCGGTAACCGCCGACATCGAGATGAACGTGAACCCTCTGCTCGCTGTGCTTGTTAGCGATGAGGTTTGTCATGTATGTGATCGCCTCAAGTGTCTCACCGTGGCGGCCGATAGCAGCACCGCAGTCAGAACCTGTGACTGAGATATAGATCGTATCGTCTTCCCTGTAGGAATCCATGTTTCCGTGAATGCCGATTCCTGAAAGAACTTCAGCTACGAAGTTTGCAGCGGCATCCTCTGCCTCGCTTACTGCATCGCCTTCAAAGTTCTCGTCGTCACCGTAGTATGTATCGTCATCAGCATCGTCTGCATCATTTGCAACGGAAGCTTCAGCTTCAACGCCGTCATCATAGGAAACCTTAACTTCGGCATCTTTTCTGCCTACTCCGAGGAAACCGCCTTCGCTGCCCTCATTAATAACCTCGATCTGTGCCTGTTCCTTTGTGCAGCCGAGCTCGGCAATAGCTGCCTCAACTGCTTCGTCAACTGTCTTTGCCGTTTTGGTTACTGTCTTTAACATATTTCGAGGCCTCCTTATAGACCAAATTAGTTCTTCTTACCCTTCTTGCCCTTACCGGAAGACTTACCGTCAGTGTTTCCTTCTGCAAGTGCTGCTCTGGCTGACTTCTTGAAGACTGCTTCCTTCTTGGCTTCGATCTCAGCCTTCTTCTTTTCGTAAGGCTTGGTGAACATGTAGTAAACGATTATCTGAGTAAGGATACCCATAAGGGAACCAACTACCCAGTAAAGACCCATTGCAGCAGGCATCGTGAATGTCGTCCAGAGCATTACGGCCGGCATCATCCAGGTCATTAATTTCATTGAGTTTGCAGTAGCGTCATCTGTGCCGCTCTGACCCTTGCGTGCGGGATTGTTCTTCTCGCGCTGCTTAGCTTCCTTCTCTTCCTTGTAGCCCGGCTTCATTACCTTTGTGAGCTCCATTGAAATGATGCTCGTTGCAAGGACCAGGATAGGGAAAATGAGAAGAGGGAAATATGTCTTGGGATCCTGAATGTAAAGCTTGGGATTCCATGCGGGTGTCATCGTAAGATCCATGCCCAGGAAATGGAGGTCGACCATCTGATCCATCCTGAGGAAGCCTCTCTTAACACATTCAGTAAGGAACTGTGTGTTCTCTGAGAGAGCCTTAACAAGTCCGATGTGGTTCATCTGATTGACTACGGGGCCGATGACTTTGTCACCCATGCTCTTGCCGAGAGCGATCATAAGATCGATGTTCTCTCTGGATACCTCTGAAAGGTAGATGAGAGGTCCGCTTACGATACGGAAGATAGGCCAGATAAAGATGAGCTGAAGGAAAGGAAGAAGGCATCCGGACAGACCGCCTGCACCGTTCTCCTTCTGCATCTGCATGAGAGCTTCCTGATACTTTTCCTTGTCATCTCCGTATTTGCGCTGAAGCTCAGCCTGCTTGCCGCTTAAAGCCTGCATCTTGAGCATTGATTTCTGTGATTTGATGTTAAGGGGGATCATCAGACCTCTGACGATGATCGTCAGGAAGATGATCGCGAGACCATAATTGCCAAAGAAATTGTAAAGGACTCTCGTAAGCCATCCGAACACGAAGTAAAGCGGTTCAAGAGGCGAGAATGCCAACATGATGTTTACGTCAACCATTATTGTGTATCTCCAAAAACAGGCACTTTGTGCCTATATCATCTGACGGGATCGTAACCGCCTTTGGAAAACGGATTGCACCTGAGTATTCTCCAGATGCCCATAGCTATACCCTTAAACGCACCGTATTTTGTTACGGCGTCGATCATATACTGAGAGCAGGTGGGCTGATATTTACAGTGAGGACCGATCGCAGGCGAAATATGCTTCTGATACCAACGAACCAGCGCTATAACTGCTCTGCCGATCATAACGGTCCCTTCCGCCTTATGCGTTACTGCCCCGCATTTTCAGGCAACAGCCTTAGTCTGCGGCAGCACTTTACCATATCATTGCGAATATCTGAAAACTTGGGGATTTCCTTCCCGAACCTGTATGTGAAAACATAATCGTAGCCGTACGGAAGTTCAGTCATAAGCTCCCTGAAGGATTCACGCATCAAGCGCCTTACCCTGTTTCTGCCAACGGCTCCGAGTTCGCGTTTGTTCGCACAGAAACCCGTCCTTATCAGGACCGGATCCACCGTGTTTCCGCTCTGTCTTGTACCCGGGTGTCTCTTCATTGCATGTACCGACAGGAACTTTCCCGAAGCAAATTTCCCGTAACGGTACACACGCGAGAATTCAAAATTGAATCTCAGCGCAACAGGTTTCAGACAGCGATCTGCTTTCTGCCCTTCGCTCTTCTCCTTGCGAGAACCTTGCGTCCGTTTGCAGTTTCCATTCTTGTCCTGAAGCCATGAACCGAAGTTCTGTGCCTCTTCTTGGGCTGGTATGTCATCTTTGCCATACAATGTTATCCTCCAGATCTATACTCTTTCTTTTATTCAAGCTGCACACCCGCGAGTGCCGCGGCAGCGCATAAACCCGCAATATAATTGCATAAAAATAGCCTTACGATTATATTATGCAGTCCCGCCATTTGTCAAGGCAGAAAAAAGGCTGCGGCAATCGCCGCAGCCTGTATTTCCGTTAATGATCAGCTATCAGTGTGAAAGCGCATATCCGGCACCTGCGATAATGCCGACAACAACAACGATGCACCAGATGATGGCTATTATGGTCGTAACGATACCGATGATAAGTCCGACCTTTGAAAGGATGGCACCGACCTTGGCCTTGCCTGTCGGATAAGATCCGTCAGGAAGCTTGAGCTTCTTTGCCTGTGAGCATCCGATCGCACCGCAGATGATCGCGCCGAGCGTGACATCAAATGCAAGTACGACGGCTACAATACCGAGGATCAAAAGTCCTGTTCCGCTGTTGGAAGCGGGAGCTGCGGCATAACCGCCGTTGTACGGCTGTGCATTTACGGGTGCCGGAGCATACGGATTGTGTGAAGCACGGTCTGGCTCAGCATACGGATTTGAAGACGTGTTCTGATAGTTAACGGGACCTACCTGCTTCGGAGGCTCATTTACGGGAGCAGCTGAAGCAACGGGAGCCACAACGGGTGCGACAGCAACTGGAGCGGGCTGATATGTATCGTGGAGCGGAACATTCTCTGCCTCTGCAAACTCAGGATCTGCAGGTACGCTTGAATAATCCTCCATCGGAGTCTCGGGCATGGGCTGACACTTGATGACCTGTACGGGTTCTTCATCAGTTGTTGCAGCGTCAACGGCTGCTGCAGCTGCTACGGGAGCAACAACGGGTGCGACTGCCGGAGCGGGTTCTGCTGCAGGTGCCTCAGGCTCTTCAGCCTTAACGGGTTCAACGGGTACTGCTGCAGGTGCAGGTGTTTCAGGTTCAGCGGGTGCTACTGCTGCAGGAGTTTCAGCAGGTGCTATTGCTGCAGGAACAGGTGCAGGTGCGCCGACAGCGTTCTCAGCACCTTCGGGTTTTGTTGATCCGCAGTTGATGCAGAAATTACCGTCATTATCCTGTCCGCATGAACATTTCCAAGTATTTGCCATTTCTTAAATCCTCCCTTACAAAGATTTCGATAAAATTATAAGAAAACAATAATATCTGTGTCAAGAAATCATAATGGCAATACAACCGACATCGTCAGTTTGCTTCCGTCTGATGAACTGGCGCTTATCTTGCCTTTATGTGCTTCCACGATGCTCCTGGCGATCGAAAGTCCGATACCGTATCCGCCGGTCGAAGAGTTTCTGGACTCATCCGTTCTGTAGAACCTGTCAAACATGTGCTTCAGGTTCTCTTTGGACACAGGTGTAACAGTGCTATTTGTAACGCTGAAACCAATGTATCTTCCGTTCTTTTTCAGGCTGATGCTGATGGTTCCGCCTTCAGGTGAATACTTGATCGCATTGTCTAGGAAGATGCCTGCCAGCTGCCTGATGGCCTTTTGATCCCCGTTCATTGAAAGATTATCTTCTATCTTAACATCGATAACCTTGCCTGCCGCCTGTGCAGGTGCCTTGAACGAGTCAACCTCCTGAGCTATTACGTCAGAAACCGGGAAATCAACAAACGTAAATGCTTCCTTTGTTCCTTCCTCGGTCTTTGCAAGGTAGATCAGTTTTCCTGTCAGCTCGGTGAGCCTTGAAGTCTGCTTTCTTATGTCATCGAGCCATTCGTTGGCAGATGATTCATCTGTGTCTCCTGCGAGTTCCATTTCGAGAACGTCAGCATCGGCATTTATTATCGCCAGCGGAGTCTTAAGTTCGTGTCCGGCATCGGTGATAAACTGTCTCTGCTTTTCATAGGCATCTGCTGCAGGCCTGATCACAGCTTTCGACGATATTGTTATCAGGATATACACCATCAGCAGGCATATCAGGGAGATCATGATGCTGATGAAAAGAAATGATCTTACATTGTCCAGACTTCTTCCACAGTCATAGAATACTATAAGTATCGTATCGTTCTTGGTGTTGACATTCTTTCTGAACCTGTAGTCTCCGCGAAAACCTATGACCTTGCCTGATCTTAATATTTCCTTGGCCATTTCCACGGCTTCTTCACTGTCAATTGCAGAAATTCTGTCTGTACGTGTGGATTTGACTTCACCGTTCAGATCAAGCGTAACACTGAAGAACCTTGACTCGTAACGCAATTCGGGAGAACTCTCGTCATCTTCACCTGAGATCGAACGTGTCATCCTCCTGATGAAGTCATCATTGTTTCTCGATGGCCGTCTTGCCGGTCTGGTCACATCACTTCTGGTCATTCCGGGGAATCTTCCTCCGCCGTCTGTAAGCATGGCGAGGATCCTGTCGGCACCGTTAACGACACTCCTGTAGTTCATTATGTTGATTATTCCGATCAAAAGAACCATGACGATCGTCACGGACAGCATGGAAACCAATATGAACTTGAGACGGAGTTTTTTGATCACTGTTTAACCTCCAGAAAATAACCCGCGTTTCTTGTCGCCTTGATCTGAACGTCAGCTTCAAGCGCAGCAAGTTTTTTCCTGAGGAATGAAATGTATGTCCATACGACACTGATGTCCGCCTCTGAATCAATGCCCCAGATCTTATCCATGAACCTTTCGGTCGAGATCAGCATCCCCGGGGTTGCCATAAGGAGTTCTATCATCTGGTACTCTTTGCCGGCGAGTCTGTATTTGCCCGAAGGCGTGAAAAGTTCAAACGTTCCGCGGTCAAGTGTCAGATTTCCGACATGAAGGGTGTTGTCTGCAACAACTCCGGGAGTCCTTGTCAGGGCGCGGAGCCTTGCGAGAAGTTCCCTGCTCGAAAAAGGTTTAGTGAGGTAATCGTTTGCTCCGGCATCAAGTCCAACCACCTTATCGTCTATCTCCGATTTCGCGGTGAGCATAATGACGGGGACCGTGATCCCCTTTGCCCTTATCTCCTTGACTGCATCGATCCCGTTCATCTTTGGCATCATGATGTCCATTATTACTACGTCATAATCGCCGGAACGGACATAAGACACCGCTTCCTCACCGTCATAAACAGCATCGACGGAATAGTTGTTCTTCGTAAGGATTGCTTGAAGCGCTTTGGACATTGATTTCTCGTCTTCTGCCAGAAGTATCCTCATTGTATTTGCTCCTTAATGCTTTTCTGATATTTTAACCCGTCTGTTCGGCGTGATAAAGTCCGCCTCAGCCGACGCTATAATATTTGCACACAAACCTGAAATATAGTTTAAAGACATTAATTAGCGGGTGAATCAGCCGGGCGTTTCCGCGTTCTTTGCGATCCTGAATATGTTTGGAAGTTCTTTCTGTCCGAATAGCTCTTTTGCCGGATGCATTCCGTTCCAGTTTTCGAAAAACAATTTCACGAGCATCTTAACTTTCTCAGAAGAATCCGCACTCATCAGATTAAGCCTGTCTAGCATTGCCTTTTTCCCTCGCAGGCCCACTTTGGGAAGCAGACTTAAATAATCACAACCTGATGCCGCGAATACAGCAAACAGATCATCTATGAAGAACTTTCTCTCTTCAAATGACATCTGTTCAAGCCATCCTGTCATGGTCTTTTTGAAAAGGTCGCTGAGCTGATCAGTGTTCTGTACCGTAACAAAATCCTTACCCGTTATCTGCCACGAAAGCGGATCATGCTGCATAAGTCCTATTTCCGAGCTTGCAGTTATGACGGGTTCGGTATCACATTCAAGAAGCCGTCCTATGATCGAACCCTGCGGGATTATCCTGACGATCCTTCCGTTAAGGCTCCTGTATTGTTCTGATTCGTAAGTCTCCCTGTTAAATCCGGGGCCGTCACAGTTATAGATGCACGCGATGCGTTCCGCTATGTCTCCCGTTACCCCCGAAGCAGCATATACAGCGAGGTGTCCGCCTTTTGAATGTCCGCCTAACCTCATCGTTCTTAGGTTTGACTGTCCTTCGTTTTGAAGATACTCAACTGCTTCGTTTTCAGCAGGTACTGTTTTGTAACTGAGATTAAAGTCTTCCTTCCAGCCGATGATCGTGTCATCAGTTCCGCGGAATGAAATGAAATCAATACCGTCAGATGTCGTAATCTTGAGGGCGGCAAATTGAAGCTCGACCGACAGGTCAGTCCTGTTTACGTACGAACTCAACAATGCATCCCCGAAACGTTTTGTTCCGGCCATGTTCTTTAAGAGTCCGGGCGCAAATTTGATGAGAGACTTGTCTGCCTTCAGTTCATCTTCCGTATGGAGTCTGAAAAACAAGTCTGAAGCTTCAGAAAGCTTTATACTTCCCTTCCCCGGTCCGGGTACGATCCCGTCCAGGTTGACATACGAAAGGCATGACAGGATGAGGGCATCGGCATTGCCGAATGTATCCTGTTCGAAGGTAAGATCTCCACGCCATGTTAGATAGTCGATCACATTGCTCATTTTTCTATTATATTCCCCTGTTTTTGAAAATGCTGTTAACCGTAAATAAAAAATCCCGCATTGCCTGGGCAATGCGGGAAATCTAACAGCTTATACGCTTTTGCTTTATTTTTTCTTCTTGACAGTCAGATCCTCTAGGAATCCCTTCGGGCTTCTGACTTCAAGCTCACTCTCTACCTGACGGATCAGGTCACAAGCAACACCTGTAAGGATCAGTACTGAAGTACCTGCGAACCATACGTTCTCGAATCCCGTAAGTGTACCTACGATCGTAGGAAGGATACAAACGAGTACGAGGAAGAATGCTTCGATCCAGTTAAGTCTGAATGCTGCTTTCTTGATGAACTCGGTAGTAGGCTTACCTGCTCTGATACCGCTGATCGTACCGCCGTTCTGGTTAATGTTGTTCGCGATCTCGATCGGATGGAAGTTGATCGACGAATAGAAGAACGTGAAAGCGAAGATAAGTACAAAGTAAGTAAGGTAATACCATACGCTTCCGGTAAATGCAGTCTTGATCCAGTTAGCTACTGTGCCGGGGTTCTTAACAAACATCGTAACGATGATTGAAGGAACAGAGAGGATTGACATCGCGAAGATAACAGGCATAACACCGGACATATTAACCTTGAGAGGCAGATAGTCCCTGTTGCCGCCGCGCTGGTTTCTTCCGATAACCTTCTTGGAGTACTGTACCGGAATTCTTCTTTCAGCATCCTGAACATAGATAACGAAGATGATGATGACTATGGAGACCATACCTACGAGAACGAAAGTAAGGATTCCCATGAGAACACCTACAACAGCGTTATCAAAATATCCGCTGATCTCAACAGACTTGCTGTAGAGCGTCTTTACCATTTCAGGAAGACGTGTAGCGATACCTGCAAAGATGATGAGTGAGACACCGTTTCCGATACCGACATCGTTGATCTTTTCGCCGAGGAAGACTACAAGAGCCGCACCGGCTGTGAAAGAGGCAACGACCAATACAGCCGAAAGCCACTTTGCGCCCGGAATGATCTCGATGAGAGACGTCCTTGTCGAGAAGCAGAACAGTGAGGACTGAACCAAAGCAAGACCGATAGCGGAATAACGCGTGATCTTGTCCATCTTCTTCCTTCCGGTAGCTCCCTCCTTGGACATATCCTCCAAAGCAGGAATAACTACTGTGAGGAGCTGGATAATGATCGATGCGTTGATGTACGGAGATACACCCATCGAAAGGATGGAAGCATGGTACAAACCGCCGCCGGAAACCAAGTCCATGATGCTGCCAAGCTGTCCCCAAGTCTGAAGGATCGAGTAAAACTGCTTAGCGTCGATACAAGGAATCGGTATCAGTCCGCCCAACATGAAAATTCCGAGGATCATGAAGGTATAAAGCAGTCTCTTGCGCAGTGATTGTACGCTGAAAGCATTAACTGCAATATCAAAAATACCGCTCATGCCTTATCAAACCTCCGTTGCTGTGCCTCCGGCCTTCTCGATCTTCTCTTTTGCGGAAGCTGTGAACTTAGCTACCTTAACGTCAAGCTTCTTGGTAAGCTCGCCGCGGCCGAGGATCTTGATGCCGTCATTGTTCTTAGGTACAGAGATGATGCCCTGCTCGTCAAGAACCTGTGCGGTAACTTCGGTTACGCCTTCGATCTTCTCAAGTTCGGAAACGTTAATTGTGATGTACTGAGGAGCGAAACGCTTGTTGTTGAAGCCCCTCTTACCAATACGTCTGTAAAGAGGCATCTGGCCACCTTCGAAACCGGGTCTTACTCCGCCGCCGGAACGAGCCTTCTGTCCCTTGTGGCCGCGG
This sequence comes from Clostridiales bacterium, assembly GCA_017478485.1. GTDB lineage: Bacteria > Bacillota > Clostridia > Saccharofermentanales > Saccharofermentanaceae > Saccharofermentans. The sequence continues at coordinate 17,767 of JAFVDI010000017.1, forward strand.
CCGCTTGTTTTACCATTGCCTGATCCCGGACCTCTACCCTTACGGTATGCGGCCTGATTGCCGGCGGAAGTCATTTCATTGAGTTTCATTACTTAAACCTCCATTAAGCTTCTTCGCAAGCTACATAGTTGGTAACAGCCTTGACCATACCACGTGTAGCCTCGTTGTCAGCCTTCTCTACAGACTGACCGATCTTTCTGAGACCGAGAGCTCTAACTGTAGCCTTCTCGGAAGCTCTTGCTTTGTTGATGCTCTTTGTGAGCGTGATCTTCAAATTAGCCATGCTGCAGAGCCTCCTTACTTCTTGATCTCGTCAATGGTCTTGCCACGGAGCTTTGCTACTTCCTCGATGGACTTGAGACCTTCGAGACCGGCAAGCGTTGCGTTAACCATATTGTTAGGGTTGTTGGAGCCGATAGACTTTGTACGGATGTCTGTAACACCTGCGAGCTCGCATACTGTACGTACGGGGCCGCCTGCGATGATACCGGTACCGCCTGCAGCCGGCTTCATAACGATATGAGCTGCTGCATATTCACCGATTGTCTCGTGAGGGATGGTGCCGTTAACGATGGAAACATTGATGATGTTCTTCTTTGCTTCCTCGATGCCCTTCCTGATAGCATCCGGAACTTCGGTTGATTTACCGATGCCCTTACCTACTCTGCCGTTCCTGTCACCGATGACAACAAGAGCTGCGAAGCGCATATTCTTACCGCCCTTAACTGTCTTTGAGACACGGCCGATATGTATAACTCTCTCTTCGAACTCCGGTTTCTTTTCCTCTCTGGAAATGTTCTTGGAATCGTAAGCCATTCTTTATTGATCCTCCCGATTAGAATTCGAGACCGGCTTCTCTTGCCGCCTCTGCCAGTGCCTGGACTCTTCCGTGATAAAGGTAACCGCCGCGGTCAAATACAACAACCTTGATCTCCTTAGCTGCTGCACGCTCAGCGATGAGCTTTCCTACCGCCTTAGCTGCCTCGATATTGCTTCCGACAGAAACAGAACCCTTGATTTCCTTGTCAAGTGTAGAAGCGCTTGCGAGGGTTGTCTGGGCCTCATCGTCGATTATCTGTGCGTAAATGTGGGCGTTGCTTCTGTAAACGCAAAGCCTGGGGCATTCGCTTGTGCCGGAAATCTTCTTTCTGACACGTACATGCTTTCTTTTACGGATCTTATTCTTGTCAATTCTGCCAATCATGCTTTTATACCCCCTTTTCCTTACTTCTTAGCACCGGTCTTGCCTTCCTTGATGATAAGGTGCTCGCCGGCATACTTGATACCCTTGCCCTTATATACATCAGGAACTCTGAGGCTGCGGATCTTAGCTGCTGTCTCACCGACAAGCTGCTTGTCTGCGCCCTTGACCAAGACCTGGTTATCTTTTACGTCGATGGTGATTCCATCAGGCTCTACCATTTCGATAGGGTGAGAATAACCGAGGTTGAAAACAACCTTGTTACCCTGCTTCTGAGCTCTGTAACCAACGCCGTTGATCTCGAGGGTCTTTGTGAAACCTTCTGTTACACCAACAACCATGTTGTGGATGAGTGCTCTTGTGAGTCCGTGAAGAGCTCTGTGATCCTTGTCGTCAGAATGACGCTCAACGAGGATCTCGGAACCTTCCATTTTAACGGAGATGCTGGGATGAACATCAAGGCTCATCTCAGTCTTGTCCTTCTTAACCGTTACGTGCTGGCCGTCGATCTTAACATCAACGCCTGCAGGAATCGTAACCGGCATTCTACCGATTCTTGACATATTATTTTTCCTCCTGCTCTTAAGATTGTGCTCCTGCTTGCGGTATGTCGCCGCAAACAGTGCTTTTCAGAGTGTAATTAGCCGTTAATTACCAAATGTAAGCAAGGACTTCTCCGCCGACACCGAGCTTTCTGGCTTCCTTGTCGGTCATAACGCCCTTGGATGTAGAAATGATCGCGATACCGAGACCATTGAGAACGCGGGGCAGGCTTGTCTTGTCAGCATAAGTACGGAGACCCGGCTTAGAGATTCTCTTGATACCGGAGATAACGTGCTTCTTGCCGGAATACTTCAGAGTAACTCTGATGATTCCCTGTGTATTACCCTCAACCAGCTCATACTTCTCGATATATCCTTCGTCTAAAAGGATCTTTGCAATCGACTTCTTGAGATTCGACTGCGGAATATCTACAGTTGCGTGGCCGGCAGAACCTGCGTTACGAATTCTCGTAAGCATATCAGCGATTGCGTCTGTAATCTGCATTTTTCTTCCTCCTGTTTATATGGACAGTTGCAATTCTTATGAAAGAGACCGTCATTACCAGCTTGCTTTTTTAACACCCGGGATCTCGCCCTTGTATGCGAGGTCACGGAAGCAGAGACGGCAAATCCCGTACTTGCGGATATAAGCATGAGGCCTTCCGCAGAGCTTGCAGCGGTTGTGCTGCTGCGTTGAGAACTTGGGTGTTCTCTGGGACTTAAGAATCATTGACTTCTTTGCCATGTTTTATTTCTCCTCCAATTATTTGCGGAAAGGCATGCCCATAAGCTTAAGGAGCTCGAATGCCTCTTCGTCTGTCCCGGCTGTAGTAACGATAATGATATCCATACCACGGATCTTGTCGATCTTATCGTAATCGATCTCAGGGAACATGAGCTGCTCCTTGATACCCATTGCGTAGTTACCATGTCCGTCGAAGGAATTGGGGCTGATACCGCGGAAGTCGCGTACTCGGGGAAGAGCAAGGCTGATGAGCTTGTCGAGGAAGTAATACATATTCTCTCCTCTGAGTGTAACCTTGCATCCGATCTTCATGCCCTCTCTGAGCTTGAATGCAGCGATGGACTTTGTAGCAACAGTAGCGATAGGCTTCTGTCCTGCGATGAGACCCATGTCGCGCATAGCAGCTTCAAGTGCCTTGGGGTTATCCTTGACTTCACCGACGCCCATGTTGAGCACGATCTTGTCAACCTTCGGGATCTGCATTGAGGAGCTGTACTTAAACTTCTCCTGAAGAGCAGGTACCACTTCTGATGTGTATTTATCTTTTAATCTGGACATCTGAAATTACTCTCCCTTCTTGGCCTTTGAAACCGTGTCGATAACTTCACCGGATCTCTTAGCGATTCTTGACTTGGAACCGTCCTCGTTGATCCTGTATCCGACTCTGGTCGGTTTGCCGGTCTTGGGATCCTTGAGCATTACGTTAGATGCATCAATGGAACCTTCGCGCTCGATGATTCCTGCAGGAGCATTCTGAGTTCTTGCCTTCTGGTGCTTCTTGACCATATTGACGCCCTCAACGAAAACTCTGCCCTTCTTGTTGTCAACCGAGATAACCTTGCCCTCTGCGCCCTTATCTTTGCCGGAGATGACTACTACCTGGTCGCCCTTCTTTACATGAATAATGTTTGCCATTTAGCCGCCCTCCTTAAAGAACTTCCGGTGCGAGGGAGAGGATCTTCATGTAATCCTTATCTCTGAGCTCTCTCGCGATGGGTCCAAAAATACGGGTCCCGCGGGGATTCTTGTCTTCCTTGATGATGACAGCCGCGTTCTCGTCAAACTTGATATAAGATCCGTCAGCGCGTCTTACGCCGTGCTTGGAACGTACAACGACAGCCTTAACGACGTCGCCCTTCTTGACCATGCCGCCCGGAGCAGCGCTCTTAACGGAGCATACAATTACGTCGCCGATGTTGGCGTACTTACGCCATGAACCGCCCAAAACCTTGATGCAAGCGAGTTCACGAGCTCCTGTATTGTCGGCAGATCTCAGTCTGGATTCAACCTGAATCATTTGATATATCCTCCTTAGTCTGCTTTACTTAGCCTTCTCGATAACCTCGACCAGTCTCCAACGCTTGTCCTTGGAGATAGGACGGGTTTCCATAACCTGAACCTTGTCGCCGATGTGCGCATCGTTGTTCTCATCGTGTGCCTTGAGCTTGTAGGTTCTCTTCATGATCTTTCCGTACAGAGGATGCTTAACGTGCTCTACAACGGAAACTGTGATCGTCTTTTCCATCTTGTCGGAAGTAACGATACCGACTCTGGTTTTTCTTAAGTTTCTTTCAGCCATTTAAGCCAGCCCCCTTACTTTTTATCAGCGAGTTCCATCTCGCGCTTGATTGTCATGACTCTGGCGATATCACGCTTTACAGAAGCGATCTGAGCGGGATTCTCCAGCTGGTTTGTAGCGTGCTGGAATCTGAGCTTGAAAAGCTCTTCCTTGAGGGAAGCAAGCTCTTTGTTAAGCTCTTCGGAAGACATCTTGCGAATTTCCTCAACCTTCATTTGCGCTTACCTCCTTCTCTTTTGCTATGAACTTTGTTCCGCAGGGAAGCTTGTTGCCTGCGAGTCTCATTGCTTCTCTTGCCTGCTCCTCAGTAACACCGGCGATCTCGAAAAGAACTCTGCCCGGCTTAACTACTGCGCACCAGTACTCGTTTGCTGCCTTACCGGAACCCATTCGGACCTGTGCGGGCTTCTTGGAAACCGGCTTGTCGGGGAAGATCTTGATCCAGACCTTACCACCTCTCTTGATGTATCTGTTGATAGCGACACGGGCAGCCTCAATCTGATTTGACTTGATCCAGCAGGGCTCAGTAGCCTGAAGGCCGTAATCACCGTAGGCAACGAAGTTACCGCGGGAAGCCTTACCCTTCATGCGGCCTCTCTGCTGCTTTCTGTATTTTGTTCTCTTAGGAAGTAACATTTACGCTTTTCCTCCTTCGCCGTTGCTGGGATTTGACTTGCGTGCGAACTTCTCACCCTTGTAGATCCATACCTTAACACCGATCTTGCCGTACTGTGTGTCAGCCTCAGCGAAACCATAATCGATGTCTGCACGGAGAGTCTGAAGCGGGATCGTACCCTCGTGATATGTCTCGGATCTTGCGATCTCGGCACCGCCAAGACGGCCGGAGCACTTTGTCTTGATACCGAGGACATCAGGCTGCTTCATAGCAAGCTGCATCGCTCTCTTCATTGCTCTTCTGAAGCTTGCACGGTTCTCGAGCTGATTTGCAATGCTCTGTGCAACGAGAAGGGCATCTGTGTCGTTTGTCTTGATAACTTCGACGTCAACTGTGAAGACTCTCTTCTGATCCTTAGGAAGGTTCTTGTTGAATTCCTTCTCGAGGAGTTCCTTGAGCTCAACTCTGCCTGCGCCCTTGTCACCGCCAACGAGTGAAGGACGAGCTGTCTTAATCGTGACATTGATCCTGTCAGCGCCCTTACGGTCAACGATTACCTTGCTGACGAAAGCAACATTGCTGCGTGCCTCGTCTACAGGCTTCTTGGAATTCTTTCTTGCGATAGGATCTATAGACTTCATTACGAACTCGCGGATCTTCTGGTCCTCGATGAGGCAGTCAGCGAACTGCTGCTTCTCGGAATACCAATGTGAGCTCCAGTCGTCGATAACGCCGATTCTTAATCCATTAGGGTTAACTTTCTGACCCATGCGTAACCTCCTTATACCCTTTCCTTGAGAACGATAGTGATGTGACTGGTTCTCTTCTTGATCGAACTTGCGGATCCTCTTGCACGAGGGATGTATCTCTTGAGCACAGGGCCCGGATTTGCAATCGCATCAGCAACGTAGAGCTTGCTTCTGTCGAGACCGAAGTTGTTGACAGCATTTGACTCTGCAGACTTAAGAACCTTAGCGATTACAGGTGAAGCGATCTTAGGTGTATATGTGAGGATCGCATAAGCGTCGTCGAGGGACTGACCCTTGATGAGGTCAGAAACAACTCTTACCTTACGGGGAGCGATCCTGACGTACTTAGCTGTTGCGAGACCCTGATCCCTGCCCATGCCGAGAAGCTTCTTCTGCTTCTTTGTGGGGATAGGGAGCCTATTGTTGCGTCTTGAAGGAGCGCTGTAGGCTTCGAGTATCTTATCGCGGTTCTTCTCGATGTTTTCTCTGCTTAAAATAATCTTTTCCACAGACTTAATCCTCCTTAACCAGCTGTCTTCTCATTGCTGGTGTGACCGCCGAACTTGCGTGTAGGTGCAAATTCGCCGAGCTTGTGACCGACCATGTCCTCTGTAACATATACAGGAATGAACTTGTGTCCGTCATAGACAGCAATCGTGTGACCAACGAATTCAGGGAATATTGTTGAAGATCTGGACCATGTCTGGATGGTCTGCTTCTCGTTGGCATCGTTCTGCGCCTTAACCTTCTTCATGAGAGCTTCCTGAACGTAATAGCCCTTTTTAGTAGATCTACTCATTTGAACTATGCCTCCTTAAGCCTTTCTAGCCTTAACAATATACTTGTTGGACTGCTTCTTCTTGTTTCTGGTCTTCTTACCGAGAGTAGGAACACCCCAAGGTGTAACAGGGCCCGGGAGACCGATAGGTGACTTACCTTCACCACCTCCGTGAGGGTGGTCATTCGGGTTCATTACGACACCTCTTACTGAAGGTCTGACACCGGCATGTCTTGTCTTACCGGCCTTACCGAGCTTGATGTTCTCGTGCTCAGCGTTGCCAATGGAACCGATCATAGCGCGGCATACTTCAGGGATCATACGAACTTCGCCGGAAGGAAGTCTGATCTGTGCGAATCCGTTTTCCTTAGCCATGAGCTGTGCGGAAGCACCTGCTGTTCTTACGAGCTGAGCGCCCTTGCCGGGATTCATCTCTACGCAGCAGATAACTGTACCTACAGGGATCTTGGAGATAGGAAGAACGTTACCTACAAGGATATCTGCATCAGGACCTGAGCAAACCTTGCTTCCTACTGTGAGACCCTCAGGTGCAAGGATGTAGGACTTAACACCATCAACATACTGGATGAGAGCGAGGTATGCAGTCCTGTTCGGATCGTACTCAATAGCTGTGACTGTAGCTTCGACACCAACTCTGTCGCGCTTCCAGTCAATATTTCTGAGCTTTGTGCGGTTACCGCCGCCGATGTGACGAACGGTGATACGGCCATAAGAGTTGCGGCCGCCTGTCTTCTTCTTTGTTGTAAGAAGGCTCTTCTCGGGAGTTTTCTTTGTGATGACGGAATAGTCAGCTACGGTCATCCCTCTAACTGCAGGAGAAGTAGGATTAAATGTTTTTACTGCCATTTTTAAATACTCCTTTTATGACCTTACTGGGCGAAACCGAATTCTTCGATGGATGTCTTGTACTTCTTGCCGGACTTGACAGCCTTGCCGCCCTTACCGGTGTAAGACTCCTCAGCGCCCTCTGTATCGATGGTTACAACAGCCTTCTTGAAAGAAGCTGTCTTGCCGGGCTTGTTACGAAGTCTCTTTGTCTTGCCTTCATAGTTAACAACATTTACGCCAACTACCTTTACTTCGAAAAGCTTCTCAACAGCGTTAGCGATCTCGATCTTGTCAGCAGAAGGAGCAACGAGGAATGTGTACTTGCCTTCTGCAGCAATGGTCATTGTCTTTTCTGTGATGACAGGCTTGAGAATTACATCATAGGGTGTGTTCATTTGTACACCTCCTCAATCTTTTCAACTGCAGCCTTGGTAGCTACGAAGCTGTCATACTTGAGAATGTCGAAGACGTTGATAGTGTTAACGTAAGCTGTCTTGACGTCCTTGATGTTCCTTGCGGAAAGAACAGCGTTCTTGTTCTCGCCCTCGAGAACGATGAGTGAAGACTCACCTGCACCGATAGCTGTAAGAGCCTTAGCTACTACACTTGTCTTGATGGAATCAAGGTTAAGATCCTCAAGAACGATGAGCTTGGAATCAGCAACCTTTGAAGAGAGAGCTGACTTGAGTGCAAGTCTTCTGACCTTCTTGGGAACTGTGTATGTGAATGTTCTGGGTGTGGGTCCAAAGATGATTCCGCCACCAACATACTGAGCGGAACGTGTTGAACCGTGACGAGCGCGGCCTGTACCCTTCTGTCTGTAAGGTCTCTTTCCGCCTCCGGAAACTTCACTTCTTGTCTTTGTCTTCTGTGTGCCCTGGCGGCGGTTAGCGAGCTGGTTCCTGACAACGAGTGACATTGCATCTGCGTTGGGCTCAATTCCGAAAATCTCATCAGAGAGCTCGATGGAACCCTTAACGGCACCGCTAAGATCTTTAATATCTACTTTAGCCATTATTATGTTCCTCCGTCTTATTCAGCGGCCTTTACGGTGTTCTTAACCGTAACGATTCCGCCCTTGGGTCCGGGGATAGCGCCTCTGATTACGAGGATTCCCCTTTCACCGTCTACCATTACAACGCTGAGGTTCTGGACTGTGCAGTTAACTGCGCCCATATGTCCAGGCATCTTCTTGCCGGGTACAACGCGGCCCGGTGTGGATGTAGCGCCCATGGAACCGACTCTTCTGTGATACATGGAGCCGTGGCCTGAAGGACCACCCTTCTGACCGTGACGCTTGATGTTACCCTGGAAGCCCTTACCCTTGGATGTACCGCTTACGTCGACCTTGTCGCCTACAGCGAACATATCGGAGACCTTGATCTCCTGGCCCAGGCTGTAATCCTGATCAGGCTCGAACTCGCGGATGATCCTCTTGACCTCCACGTCAGCCTTCTTGAACTGTCCTGCGTCCGGCTTGTTGACGAGCTTAGCACGTACAGAACCTGTACCTACCTTGCAAGCCTTGTAACCGTCAGTCTCGACCGTCTTGTTCTGGAGCACGTACATAGGCTCGCACTCGATAACGGTCGCGGGAATTACGTTACCGTTCTCGTCGAACAGCTGCGTCATTCCTGACTTTCTGCCAATGATGAATTTCGTCATAAATTTCTTTTCCTCCTCTTCAGGTTATTGGTTCGCCGGACCTTGAATCCTTATTGGCGAACATGACCCCGGGGCACACAGCTTGGCATTACGATGCGCTCCGGTTATTCAAACCCGCAAACTCTTATTTCTGCTTGATCTCGATAGAGACGCCTGCGGGCATGTCAAGCTTTCCTAAATCTTCCATGACCTGGGAAGACGGTGTGTAAACATCGATGATTCTCTTGTGTGTTCTCTGCTCGAACTGCTCACGTGAATCCTTGTTTACGTGGGGTGAACGCAGAATCGTGACTACTTCCTTATCTGTAGGAAGCGGGATAGGGCCTGCGAAGCTTGCGTTGTCACGTGAAAGTACGTCTACGATAAGCTTTGCGCTCTCATCAAGGATCTTATGGTCGTAAGCCTTGAGTCTGATTCTGATCATGATCTTCTTTGCTGCCATTGTGTTTGGCCTCCTTATAAAAGCTGTAATTTTTTATCTCAACCTTGTCGGGCGTTCCTTCGTACTCCATTCAAAAACCCAGTTAACCAGTTACCGTCATACGACAGCACTTTGGGACTCTGGGCAAGTGTCTGCAATACCCTTTTCGTCCTGCCTTTAAGGCATGAGACCGGCAGATGATCTTTGCTCTGCCATCGGCTCCTTCGAAGTTACCCGCGATCCGGTGCGCAGCTTTGGCGCCGCCCGCGGCAATCTCCGTTATCTAAGCCTTGTTTGCACGCAGTTGTGGGTCTCCACAGAGCGTGCGACAACAATTGTACTCTCGGGTATTCTTTTTTTCAAGGGTTTTTTTGATATTTTGTAAATAATTGTTATCGAAAACAGTCTTTTTACCGGTTTTTGAGAAATTCGGTCATCTCCTGCGTTCCGAAAACATACTTTTTATTACAAAATCTGCAGCAGGTCTCGACAGGTTTGCCTTCGGAAATGAGATCCTCAAGGTCTGCTCTGGACAGTGCGGCAAGGCCTGCACTCATCCTTTCCCTGCTGCATGTGCATTCGAATGCAACTTCCGAAGCATCAAGATATTTCATTTCAGGATCGCCCATGAACAGGTCCATTATCTGCGCGGGAGTAAAACCCTCTGACAGAAGGAACGATACTTCGGGGAATCCTGCTGCTCTCTTTTCAAGATAGGAGATCTCATCCTCGCCCGCACCGGGAAGAAGCTGGGCCATAAATCCGCCGGCATGGGCAACTTTTCCGCCTTCGAGCAGGACTCCGAGAGCCACGATCGAAGGAACCTGCTCGGATTTGAGCAGATAGCACGCGAAGTCTTCCGCAATCTCGCCGCTTATGAGCTCGACCGAACCGACATAAGGATCCTTGAGCCCCAGGTCCCTGACGACCGTAAGCGTTCCGTTTCCGACGGCAGCGCCGACATTTATCTTGCCGGGCTTATGGTATTCGGTAGGTATATTATTCTCTACTGGATAAGCACGGCACTTGAAACCAAAATCGGTAACACAGGTCATGCCTCCGAGCGGGCCATCGCCTTTGATGATGGTCGTCTGTGTGTCAGTCGGCCTTTTCATGGATTCGGAAATGAGAAGCGAACCCGTTATGAACCTTCCCAGAGCGGCAGTTGCGGCTGGAGAAGTTTCGTGGAGTTTCCTCGCGGTCTCGCACGCAAAAGTCGTCCTGATCGCGGAGCACTTGACCAGACCGCCAAGAGCTTCTCCCCTGACGATGTGGTCTTTGGATATGTCTTCCGGCATACCGCTTACATAATACGGATTGTCCGTCATACAGTACCCGCTTTCTTTCTGAACACGTAGAATATGCGCTCTTCATTTTCCGAAGGATCATTATCCTTCAGTTCGCCGTAAACGGCAAGGAGTTCAAGTCCGGCTTTTTCGCCCGCACCGGCAAAAAACTCGGAAGGATAATACTTTTCGACCAGTTCGCCGTCAAATCTTTCGTAAAGGCCTTCATCTGTCAGTGCGAAAAGTGTCAGTTCGGCCGTGTTGATCAGCGTTTCCTCATCGAAGCTGTTCACCCACAAAAGTGTAAAGTCATCGTAGTCTTCATAGAAGATATTGTCAGCGAACGTTTCAGCCAGATGATGCATTGTAATCGCATCAAAGATGAAAAGCCCGCCGTCTTCGAGGTTCTTTCCGACCGAAGCGAAAAGACGTTCCAGCGCTTCCCCGTCTGTAATGTGGTCAACGGTGTCAAGGGTCGAGATGAAACAGTCGGTCTTTCCGCCTATGTCGAAATCAGTAATGTCCTGGACAGACCAGATGACATTTTCAGCGCCCTCTTTTGTTGAAGCCTGCGCCAGCATTTCCTCAGCCGAGTCTATGCCGGTCATCTCATAGCCCTTCTTTGTGAGCTCGACAGTGACACTGCCGGTTCCGCATCCGAGATCGGTTATGCATTCAATATTTCTTTGGGAATGACGCTTTATCAGTTTGGATATGAACTCTGCCCATGCAGCTGCGTCCATATCGGACTGCATGGTGTCATAGTACAAAGCCAGCGCATCATAGAAATTGTCCATGAATGATCACTTATCAGGGCAGATATCTTTCAGGGTTGACGGGATCGCCGCCCTTGCGGACCTCGAAATGCAGGTGTGCACCTGTAGAAGTACCGGTGCTTCCCATCTCTCCGATCCTCTGGCCGGCCTTTACCTTCTGTCCTGTCTTAACATTAACTCTCCTGCAGTGGCCGTAGAGAGTGGTGTATCCGCCGCCGTGATCGATGATGCAGTAATTACCGTAACCTGAGCCGCCGGTATTCTGACCCTGGACAGGCTTTGCAGTAAAGATGACCACGCCTGAGCCTGCCGCCATGATCGGTGCACCATAGCTTCCGCCGATATCTATTCCGGAGTGGAATTTCTTGGTGTTATATACCGGATGAATACGCCATCCGAAAGGTGAAGTAATATTCGGCCAGTTGACGGGCCACCTGAACTTACCGTTCGCAGGACCCTTATACATATTCTGCTGAGCATACTTCTTCTGGAGTTTCTTGATCTTGTCGTTCAGAGCCTCTGACTCTTTCTGGAGCTGGTCTTCCTTCTTTTCCCATGAGGTAAGCTTGGTATTAACGTCCTTGAGTTTCTGTTGGGTCTTGCCGATGAGAGCTGTCAGTTCGTCCAGCTGCTTCTGCTTTTCCTCAGCGATACCCTGCAAGTCCTCAGCTTCCTTGAGAGCCAGTTCTTTCTGAAGCTTGGCATCATCAACGGCGATCTTCATGGAATCAACTGCCTGTGCATCGGCATCAGCTATCAGAGTCATTATCTCCATGTTCGTGAAGAATCCCGCAAGGCTGTCTGATTCGAGCAGGACCTCGAACATGGACTTGTTCTGGAACTGGAACATGACGGAAACCCTGTTCTGGAATTCCTTGGTGCGCTTTTCAAGGTTTTCTTCAGCGTTGATATAGTCATCGAGAGCTTTGACCCTTGCATCGAGCGCGGCCTGAAGCTGAGCCGTGATCTCTTCATACTGCTGACGCTGCTCGTCATTGGCATCGTTTAATGCCATGAGATCATAGTTGACCTGCTTCTTCTTAGTTTTAAGCTCGTAGATCTTCTGTGCAGCGGACTTTGCTTTTTTCTTGGTCTCGTCACGCTTCTTCTTTGCATCCTCGATGTCCTTCTTGGTTACATTCGAAAGCTGAACGTTAGCCATATCCGGAGCTGCAGCTCTTGCCGAAACGCTCTTGATCGCTGAACCTGCGATAAGGATCGTGACCAAGATGATCACGGAAAAGACAGGCATTAAGTACTTTTTTCTGAGATAAGCTTCGCGTGCTGCGATCGCTTCAAGTTCTTCCTTGTATCTCATAGTAATTACCTCTTATACCTTTACGTACTTGCGTACGGAGATACCGCTTCCCAATGCTCCGATGATGGCACCAAGAAGAAGCAGCAGGAAAAGTTCATGCCATATGATAGCGCCTGCGGGAACTATAGCATAAAAGCTGGTTGAGTTCATGGCATTCATCGTTCTGATATATATCTGATGATAAATTGTCATCGTAAGACCCCATGATATGATGGCGCTTATAAGTCCTACGATCGCACCTTCAATGATGTAAGGCAGTCTGATGTAGTTGTTTGTGGCACCGACGAACTTCATGATCTCGATCTCGGAAGCTCTTGCATAGACCGAGATCCTGACCATGTTCGAAATGATGAACATCGAAATGATAAGGAGTACGGCAAACGAGGCAACGGTCGCGATGTTAACGATATCGCTTGCCTTTGTCAGGAACTCCATGACCTTGCTTTCCTGCTGGACCTTGTTTACGCCGTCATAAGTCTCGAACTCCGAGCAGACATCGTTTGCCATCGAAGGATCCGAGATCCTTACGGAGAATGTAAAAGGCAGATACATGTTGTAATCGAAATCATCGAGGATCGATGCCGAGTCGCCTAAGTTTTGCTTGAAGCTGTTGTAGTTCTGTTCAGGTGTTGAAACGGTGTAATCGATAACGGCAGGGTTTGCCTTGATCCTGGCGGCGGCGGTATTGAGTTCCTCCTCCGTGCAGTTGAGCTTCATGTAGATCTCGATCGGCGGCTTCTGCTTAAGTTTGCTCATGATGCCGCGGGCATTTACCGAGAACATAAGGAAGATACTCATGATGATGAGCATCAGTGTTATCGTTGTTACGGATGCAATGGTTACCAGCGGATGCCTGACGATTCCGCGGATGCCCTCACGTACTGAATTGAGAAAAGCTCTTCCGCTCATGAATCTCCGTCCTCCGGGAACATATCTATATCATTGCCCGAGAAGAAACTGTTCTTCTTGCTCTTCTTTTTGCGCTTTTCTTCCTTTGACTGCTTTTTGTCCTTTGCGGAAGTATCTTCCGGCTTGTCAAAAGAAGGAGCCGCAACCATATCAGGATCGGTTACGGGCGCAGGCGCAGCCGCGGGCTTATCAGCTTCCGTTCCGAAAGCAAGAGTGCCGCTCTCATTGGCTGCGGTAAGAGTCTCGGGTGAGATGTTGATCTCTATGATCTCAGGACCTGCTTCCTGAACTGCAGGCGCAGCAGGCTTTGCTGCTTCAGCAGGTTCGTCGTCTTTGATCTCTATGATCTCCTCGACAGGGAGATCCTCTGGCATCGTTTCAGCGGGAAGCTCACTTGCGGGAGCTTTATTTCCGAAAAGCTTCTCGTGCTTGGTCAGGTCATCATTAAACATGAGAGGTGCCTGGACTTTTGTCTGGCCGGGATTGAATTCGGGATCATCATAATTATCGCCGTATGCGCCGTCCTCGTCATCACCGTAAGTTACGAGGTCGCTCGAACCGGAATAAAGTGAAGTGCGTGAGCTCGTTTCCGGAAGCTTCTTCGGGTCGGAAGACAGGGTTTCGCTGTATCCGCTCTCATTCTCGTCTCTTGCGATCAGGCCGTTCTCGATCTCGATAACGCGCTTCTTCATCCTGTCTACCATCGCCTTATCGTGAGTGCAGATGATGACAGTCGTCTTATTGCCGCTCGTTCCGTTCCTGTTGATGTCAAGGAGCATTGCCATGATGGCCTCGCTCGTCTCAGGGTCAAGGTTTCCGGTAGGCTCGTCTGCTACTATAAGGCTGGGGTTGTTTACGAGAGCCCTTGCGATGGCTACCCTCTGCTGCTCACCGCCTGATAATTCCTGCGGATAAGCATTTGCCTTTTCTCTTAATCCGACCAGTGACAGGCAGAACATTACGGTGTTATCAAGGCTCTTCTTGGGTACGCCGATTATCTCGCCGGCAAAAGCGACGTTCTCTGCAACGGTCTTGCTTTCAATAAGTCTGAAATCCTGATAGATCATGCCGATCTTGCGGCGGAGTACAGGTATCAGCGCGCGTGACATGTGCGAGATATCGAAATTGTCTATGGTTACCTTGCCGGATGTGGGCTTCTCTTCGCAGGTTATGCATTTGAGAAGTGTTGATTTTCCGGATCCCGATTTACCGATAATGAAGACGAATTCACCGTCTTCTATCGTAAAACTTACGCCCCTGAGAGCATCGACCCCTGATTTGTAGGTCTTCTCTACGTTTATAAAATCTATCACTTGTAATGTTTTACCTTATCTTGTTGTCATTAGTATCGTTGAGATAATCAACGTAAGTCCTGACCATCGTAGCCATCTTGAAAAGGACTGCATCATCAAACTTGCGCAGATCAAGACCTGTCTTTGTCTTAACCTTCTCGAGTCTGTACACGAGCGTGTTCCTGTGTACGAAAAGCTCTCTGGAAGTTTCGCTGCCGTTCAAGTCATTGGCAAAGAATGTATCGATGGTAGTTCTTGTTTCCTCGTCAAGCTGTCTGAAAGCGTCGTTCGGGAATACTTCCCTGATGAACATCTCGCAGAGGGGCTTGGGGAGCTGATATATAAGACGGCCTAAGCCGAGCTTGTCATATCTCGAAATGTCAGCGTCTCCGTCGAAGATCTTGCTGACCTTGAGTGCCGTCATGGCATCAGAATAGGACTTGCTGATATCCATGAAGGAACCTACTACGGAACCGACCGCAACCTTGGCATTGCAGCCTTCGGAATTGAGTCCGGCAAGTATCGATGCGCCGGTCTCATCGATGAAAGAATCTGAGCTTTCAGGATCTCTCAGTGCTTCGGAAGCATCAACGATAACGATTGAAGTCGTATCATCCATGGAGATTACCGTTGCTATTTCTGAATCACTGTAAAGGTTCTGGAGGATCTCGAATGCTTCAGCACTCTGTTCTGCAGAGGTGCGGACGACCAGTACGAGCCTCGGATCCTTGCAGTCGATCTTGTAGCTTCTTGCGATCATCGGGATCTCATTGCGGATCTCGTTATCGAGCAGAACGTTTCTTATGAATATAGCCTTCTCCGCGTCAGTGCCCTTCTCCTTTACCAGGGTCTTGAGCCACTCGGCAATGAGCTGAAGATTGATCTTCGCATCCTGATCAGTGTTTTCGATATAGATGATGTATTTGAGCTGCTCGCCGATAAATACCTTGAGATAAGTACGGTCTGCCGTCGAAGCGAACAGATTGTCAGATGACATTACGGCTCTGAAAGAAGGATCTGTCTGATCTTCGCTGCCTTCATCAGTAGCTGCGAGGATCCTTCCTGTTGTATCCATGACTCCGCAACCGGAGGGGATTATCGTTTTGACCTGCCGCATGCACTTCTTGATTTCTTCCATTTTTACACCTCAGCCGAAATTCTCGCAGAATATCCGATTAAACGCTATTGTAAATAGTAATATTTTTCTTTGAAAGGTGCAAGCAAAATAAAACGGGCGTTCCGAAGAACGCCCGTGATAATTCATTGGTAAGACCCGAATTATGAAATGATGCTCTGCTCTGTATCCTTGTCGAAGATGTGGATACGGTTTGCATCGACTGCGAGGTCGACAACCTGACCAACTGCAGACTGTGAAGTTGTAGGGTCAACGCGGCATGTGAGAGGCAGTGAGCCGTTAACTGTAACGTAGAGGTATGTTTCAGCACCGAGCATTTCGACGACGTCGACGTCTGCTGTGAAAGCTGACTCAGGGTGATCTGTAACATATGTGATATCGTCTGTGAGAGCCTCAGGTCTGACACCGAAGATGACTTCCTGACCATCACGCTCGATAACTTCCTCAACAGCATATCTCTCAGGGAGCTTGATAGTAACGTTCTCGAAGGAGATGAATACGTCAGAACCCTCAACGTTGATAACAGCATTGATGAAGTTCATAGGAGGCATTCCGATGAATCCTGCAACGAATGTGTTGACCGGGTTGTCATAGAGCTCCGTAGGAGAGTCAACCTGCTGGATGAAACCGTCCTTCATAACGACGATTCTCGTACCCATGGTCATAGCCTCTGTCTGGTCGTGTGTAACGTAAACGAATGTTGTCTTAAGTCTGTGGTGAAGCTTTGTGATCTCAACACGCATCTGTACACGGAGCTTAGCGTCGAGGTTTGAGAGAGGCTCGTCCATGAGGAAAACCTTAGGGTCACGAACGATAGCACGTCCGAGAGCAACTCTCTGTCTCTGACCACCGGAGAGAGCCTTCGGCTTTCTGTCGAGGAGATGCTCGATCTCAAGGATCTTAGCTGCTTCTGTAACACGGCGGTTGATCTCTTCCTTGCTCATTCTTCTGAGCTTGAGAGCGAATGCCATGTTGTCACGAACTGACATATGAGGATACAGAGCGTAGTTCTGGAATACCATTGCGATGTCTCTGTCCTTAGGGAGTACGTCGTTGACGCAACGGTCATCGATGTAGATCTCACCTTCTGAAATGTCTTCGAGTCCAGCGAGCATACGGAGCGTTGTAGACTTACCGCAGCCTGAAGGGCCAACGAGGATGACGAATTCCTTATCGGCTACGTCAAGGTTGAAATCAGAAACTGCGACAACGCCGCCGTCATATTTCTTGTAAACATGCTGGAAAGATAAACTTGCCATAACTCATACCTCCAAAATGCCCGCTTTGGCGGGTCTTATCTTAATGAGAATAGTAACAAAGCCTGTTTTTCATTACTATATGACACTTTCTCCAAAAAAAAATTAGCTCTTTTGGCTTTATTTTTTGAGTTGATTGTTAATTTGTTCAAAACGAGTTGACAGTTTTGTGAGCATTATCCAAAATTCCTTCACAATTTGTGGAAATAAGCCTTTATAAAGCACTTTCGGGACTTTGTGCGAAATGTCACAGATGCCGTTTTGATCGGAAAAATTACCTTTACATTCGTGTTACGCATCATATTGATAATGTATTTTTCCTTATATATAACAATAATATTATAAAAGCGGCCCGGAAGTATTGACTTTTGAATTTTTATGCATTATATTGCATAAATTATTACGGTTAGGATGGGTGGATATTATGGATTCATCAAAGAAGATAAATGTAAGCATCATCGGTTCCACAGGCTATGTAGGAGCTGAACTCGTCAGGGGCTTTTCGGCACATCCTGTCTTTGAACTCAAACATCTGATCGGAAGAAGCTTCGCAGGACAGAAGTTCTCCGACGTATATCCTGAATTCAGGAGCGTATGCGATCTGGTCATCGAAGACCTTTCGCCCGAGGAAGTCGGTAAGGACAGCGATCTTGTCATCACAGCCCTTCCCCACGGCGTTTCGAGCCAAACTGTTCCCGTTCTTCTTGATGCAGGCTGTAAGGTCATCGACCACAGCGGCGACTTCAGATACAAGGATCTTGCTACTTACGAGAAATCCTACAAACTCGACCATCCGCATCCGGAGCTTCTTGCAGATGCCGTTTACGGACTTCCGGAGTTCTACAGGGATCAGCTTAAGAATGCAAAGCTCACGGCTAATCCGGGATGCTATCCCACATGCTCACTCATTGCGCTCGCACCTTTCCTCAAGAACCATCTCATCGAAGAGGATTCGATCATAATCGATGCCGTTTCAGGCGTCAGCGGTGCAGGCAGAAAATCAGACCTCGCATATGCTTTTTGCGAACTCGATGAAGGATTCAAACCTTACGGAGCAGTAGGACACAGGCATACGACCGAGATCGCCGAGCAGTGCTCTTTCCTCGCAGGAAAGAATTCAGGCGACATCAAGGTCACGTTTACGCCTCATCTGGCACCTTTCAAGCGCGGAATGCTCGCAACGATCTACTGCAAGCCTTCAAAGAGCCTTGAAGATGTAACATCCGCGAAGATCAATGATATCTATAATGAATTCTATAAAGAAGAAACATTCGTAAGAGTTCTTCCCCAGGGCGTTCTTCCTGACGTCAAGGCTGTCTCCTACTCCAACTACATCGACGTAAACGGTGTATACGATGCTGAGACCGGACTTATCAAGCTCTTCTCCGCACAGGATAACCTCGGCAAGGGCGCCGCTCTTCAGGCAATTCAGGCTGCAAACGCAATGTTCGGTCTGGATGAGACAACAGGACTCAAGACGATAATCAGGGGGGTATAACATGGCCGGTCAGAAAGAGGCACCCGTAATCACGGGAGACATGCAGAACAATGTCGACAGGGCTTCGATCCTCATCGAAGCGCTTCCTTACATCAAGAAGATGCGCGGTCAGACCTTCGTCATCAAGTATGGCGGAAACGCAATGGTCAATGAAGAACTTAAGCAGTCTGTCATGGATGACATTACGCTCCTCAAGCTCATCGGCATCAACCCCGTCATCGTTCACGGCGGCGGACCCGACATTTCCGGCATGCTCAATAAAGTCGGCAAGGAATCCCATTTCGTAAACGGCCTAAGGTACACCGACGAGGAGACCATGGGTTATGCCCAAATGGTCCTTATCGGTAAGACCAACAAGGAGATCGTTTCCGTTCTCTGCGGCAAGGGCGCAAAGGCCGTAGGTATCAGCGGCATCGACGGCAATCTGATCGAAGCCGAGAAGATGACCGAGGATTCCGAGGGCAACCCCATCGACATCGGCTATGTCGGCAAGATCACACGCATCAACACAAAGGTCATTTCGATGCTCGCAAATGACGAATACATTCCCGTCATCGCTCCAATCGGCGTCGGCAAGGACGGCGAGAGCTACAACATCAATGCAGACACGGTAGCCTCCGAGGTTGCAGTCGCACTTGGCGCTTCCAAGCTCATCATCCTCACGGATGTCGGCGGCGTTCTTGAGACGACTCCCGAAGGCAAAGAGCATATCATTCCGGTACTCGATCAGCAGGACGTTAAGGACTGTATCGACAAAGGCATAATCAGCGGCGGCATGATCCCCAAGATTGAAGGCTGCCTGGGCACTGTTCTCCGAGGCGTCGGCCGTGCACACATAATCGACGGCAGGATACCGCATTCCATTATCCTCGAGACATTTACAAAGAACGGCATCGGCACAATGATAATCAAGGAGAAACAAGAGAATTATGAGTATAGAAAATGATTTTGCTTTGATAAGCGATTTTGACAAGAACTACTGTCTTCAGGTCTTCGCACCGCTCCCCGTAGCTTTCACCAAGGGCAAGGGCAGCTATCTGTATGACACCGAGGGCAACAAGTACCTGGACATGATCGGCGGCATCGCCGTCAATTCCTTGGGCCACGGCAATCCCAAGCTCGTCGGCGCGATTTCCAAGCAGGCAAGAAACCTCATCCACTGCAGCAACTATTACTATATCCCGCAGAGATCAGAGCTCGCCTACAGGCTCTGCAGGGCAAGCTTTGCCGACAAGGCATTCTTCTGCAATTCGGGCGCTGAGGCAAACGAAGCTGCCCTCAAGATCGCACGCGGATATTTCCACTACAAGGGCGAGGACAAGTACGAGATAATCACAGCCGAGAAGAGCTTCCACGGAAGGACTTTCGGTACCATGACCGCCACAGGCCAGGAGAAGTTCTCCAAGCCTTTTGCACCCGTCGTTCCAGGCTTCAAATATGTTCCCTTCAATGATATTGATGCGGTCAAGGCTGCTGTCGGACCCCATACTGCAGCCATCATGCTCGAGCTCATCCAGGGCGAGAGCGGCGTAAATCCCGCTGACGCGGAATACATCCAGGCAGTCAAAAAGCTCTGCACCGAGAAGGGTATCCTTCTCATCATCGATGAAGTACAGACAGGCGTCGGACGTACCGGCAAGATGTTCTGCTATCAGAACTACGGCATCACTCCTGATATCATGACCCTCGCAAAGGGCCTTGGCGGCGGTGTTCCGATCGGCGCAATGCTCTGCACCGACGAGGTCGCCAAGGGCTTCCAGGTCGGAGATCACGGCAGCACATTCGGCGGCAACCCCCTGGCTTGCGCGGCAGGTATCGCAGTCATGGAATACTTCGGTGAGGCTAATCTTCTCGATAACGTAAACCTCGTGAGCGCAGCGCTTTTCGAGAAGCTGAACAAGCTCAAGAGCAAGTACGGCTGCATCAAGGCGGTACGCGGCATGGGCCTTCTCATCGGCATCGAGTTTGATGAGACAGTCATCGCATCCGGCCTCAGGGAAGAACTTTTCAGGAACGGTTTCCTTGTAAGTGCCATCGGTAAATCCGTCATAAGGATTGCTCCCCCGCTCATCATCACGAAGGCCCAGGCATTAAGCTTCGTAAGGGCGCTCGATTCCATCCTTTCGACAAGGATGGGCGGCAAGCCGAATCCGATCCTCAATGCCTTCAAGAACATCGGACGCAAAGAAACACCCGCAATGAAGGCACTCGTTGAGGAAAAGCCCGCAGAAGAGACAAAGCCCGCGGCGCTTCCCGAACACGAAGACGAACTGGAATAAAGCATTAAGGAGTATGGAACAATGAAGCACTATATAGATTTTCACGAAGACGTAGGCATCAAGGAACTCGACTATCTGCTCGATATCGCGGCAGACATGAAGGACAAGACCAAGAAGGGCATCAAGCACCACTATCTTGACGGCAAGACACTGGGAATGATCTTCACGAAGTCATCCACGAGAACACGCGTCTCTTTCGAGGTCGGCATGTATCAGCTCGGCGGAATGGCTCTGTTCCTTTCCAACAATGATATCCAGATCGGCAGAGGCGAGACCATCTACGATACTGCAAACGTTCTTTCCGGCATGATCGACGGCATCATGATCAGGACCTTCAAGCACCAGGATGTCGTGGATCTCGCAAAGTACGGAAAGATCCCCGTCATCAACGGTCTTACGGATGACCAGCATCCCACGCAGATGCTCGCAGACCTCCTTACCATCAAGGAGCACAAGGGCGCATTAAAGGGCCTTAAGCTTGCTTACGTAGGTGACGGCAACAACGTTGCAAATTCACTTCTCCAGGCTTGCGCAAAAGCAGGAATGGACGTAGCCATCGGATCACCTGCTGATTACACATGCCCTGAAAAGTACGTCAAGCAGGCCGAAGAAGATGCAAAGATCACCGGATCAAAGATCCTCATGACAACAGATCCTTTTGAAGCGGCAGCTGACGCAGACGTTATCTATACAGACACATGGACATCGATGGGCCAGGAAGCAGAGAAGGCCAAGAGAGTTGAGATCTTCAAGGATTATCAGGTCAACTCCAAGCTCATGGGCGTTGCCCACAAGGATGCCATCTTCCTCCACTGCCTGCCCGCATACAGAGGATACGAAGTAACCGAGGATGTCATCGACGGACCTCAGAGCGTTGTTTTCGATGAAGCAGAGAACAGACTCCACGCTCACAAGGCGATCCTCGTAAACTGCTATCTCAACAGCTGAAAAGAAGGTAAAACGCGCATAAGATGAACAACGGCGATCTTGTCACAAGGACCGCAACTTCCCGTGATGCGGCTGCCATACAGCAGCTGCTCAGGACTGCCATGCTCACTTACTGCGCGGAATCCGAGATATCGGCTGCAATGCTCGAAGCGATGACCGAATCTATAGAGTCTGTCGAAGAGCGCATCAGGAACAACAACTGCATTGCGGTATTTGACGGTGACGAAGCCGTCGGAACCATCACGACAGGCATTACAAACGTGCCTGTCAAATACAGTTTTTCCACTAAGACCGAGAATTTTCTGAGTGAGTTTTCACAGGCCGCTTATGTATCGCGTTTCGCAGTCATCCAGGGCAAAAGGCACGCCGGCCTCGGCGTCAGCCTCATTACCGCTAGCGAGGAATATTCAAGAAGCAGCGGATGCGAGGTCATGCTCCTTCACTGCTCTACCGTGAACAAGAAGATGACCGCATTCTACAATGCACGCGGCTTCGTGCTTATCGATGTGGAAAACTCCAGAGGTTATCCGAGAGGTCTTTTCGCAAAAGTTCTGTGATCTCAGACGGTCTCTGCCAGATACAGGCTGCAGCCTGAAAGCGCAGGGACATCCTTTACCTGCTCCATTGCAGCAGCAGCATCTCCCCTGTTCTCAAACAAAGCAAATACGGCACTTCCGGAACCTGTCATGCAGCAGTACTCCGCTCCGGCATTGATGAAAGCCGTCTTGAGCGTTTCGATCTCCGGAACGAGCTTTATGGCCGGAACTTCAAGATCGTTTATGAGGAATTCGCGCTTCGCAAGAAGCTTTTCGAGTATGTCCGAATTATTCCTGTGATGGGTATTCATGCTGTCAATGTAATCCGAATATGCCTTCATATCGAAAGGTTTAGCCTCTTCGGAATCCATGAGGGCGAAGCACTCGGGAGTGGAGACTCCTGCTTTCGGCTTGCCGATCAGAACGCCCAGACCTGCAAGGCTCTCGACCGGCTTTATGACTTCTCCAACGCCTTCGCAAAGGCATGTTCCGCCGTAAAGGAAGAACGGAACGTCAGCGCCGACATTTACCGCAATGCGGAGAAGTTCCTCCTCCGTGAACGGCTGGCCGAAGTGTTCCTGAAGCACTACAAGGACCGCAGCGGCATCCGAGCTTCCGCCGCCCATTCCTGATTCGGAAGGGATGTTCTTGATAAGATCTATCTCGGTATAAGGAGCCGTGAAGCTCTCGTCCTTAAGTTTTTTGTAATTGGAAAAGAAACGGTCGCAGGCTTTCTTGCAGAGATTCTTTTCGGGATCTATGTCACTCCTGCCGAAGCAATTGATCTTGAACCCGCGGCGTGAAGAATCGATCGTGATGGTAAGCTTATCAGCACAGTCTATCTCCTGCATTACCGTGTAAAGCCTGTGATAGCCGTTGGGCAATGTGCCGTTAACCCTCAGAAAGAGGTTGATCTTTGCATTTGCTGTTATCTCATACGAATCCGTCGGCATGTTCCGGCTCTCCGTTCAAATACTGATTTTATATCACCTTTATATATTATACGCTCTCATAAATAAAAGTGCCGCAGGTGATGTTCCTGCGACACTTAACTGATGCAAAGCGTTTCTTGGCAAGTGGCTCAGACAGCGACTTCTGAAGCCTTCTCAGGCATGATACCTACGCGGACTGTTCTTGTGAGAACATCGATGTAGCTGAAAGAAACTACAGACTGCTTGCCTGCCTCGTTCTCGCAGAGAAGTGTGAAAACGTTGGGATAGCAGTGCTCAACAGTGCCGATGTAGGTGATTATCCTTTTGCGTCCGCCATTTGTCTTGCAGACGATCCTTTTACCGATGAGATCCTGGAACTTGCTTCTGCACTTCTCGAGATCTGAACTGATAATCATTTGGTCACCCTCCGCTCGGAGATTATGTAAGAATAATCAGATAACTTTATAAAAAATGAATGATTATTGAAACACAGGACAATTCTAACCTTTGCTTGATTTTTTGTCAATAAAAAACCACAAGATTTAGTGCGTAAATATGTAATATCAACAAAATATAGTGTTTCTTGCGTGCAAAAACCGTTTTTCAAAGGTATTCACACGCCTTCGCCGTTGAAAACACTATTTATTTTATTTAAAATCGTTGCGTGATGAAAAGACCTAATCCTACATTTCTGCAAAAAGCACCGAAGATACACTCGTCGCGCCGCAGGCGGACGCTCATTATCGTGCTCATAACGCTTGGCATCACCATGATCCTCATGTTCTTCCGCAAAGTCTCCTACGACGGCCAGACATATGCGGAAATGTTCCCCGACCTTGTCGGAGCAGCGAAAAGGGAGACCACGACATATTCCGAATACAGAAGGCCGGTCCATACCACCACCGAGTCGACTACGACCGAGACCACGACTGAAGCAACGACGATCCTTGCGCCTTCCGTTGTTACCACAACGCCGAGCGAGACAGAAGCTCCGACCACCAAGCAGCAGAATAATTCTCCCGATCCGATCATCGAGAACCCCAGCTACACTTTTAAGAAGGCTTCATGGCACCAGACAGCCACTTACCAGAAGAGAGCTGTCCTGCTCGACAGCCTGAGGGAAAAAGTCAGGGCGGTCGACAGAGAGCAGACCTATATGCGCATATGCTTTGAGTTCATCTCCCTCAAGAACGGAGACCGCATCGGCTACAGGAACTTAGAGCCCGTCCTTCCTTCCGGCGCTTATGCTATCCCGATCGAACTCGCATGGTACGAACAGTACGCAAAGGGCGATCAGGAACTCGCGGGAGTCTCAACATACGAAAAGGGCTCAAAAGGCGCATACTCCGCATCTTACATCGGCCATACATACAGATACGGCAAACAGTTCTTCCACCGCAATTCGCTCAACTATGCCATCACGAAGAATGACAGCATAGCCCTCAATTTCATCATCGAATCGATGGGCGGAATGGAGAAAGTCATTCCCGAAATAGACAAGATCAGCGGTTATATCGGCTATGATGACGCAATACTTTACACTGACTACAGAGGCAGACGCTACAATTCCGGAAGCAGGACATCCTGCTATGACATGACGAACTACCTCAAGTTCCTGTATAACGGTTACATCAACTCGCCCGACGTTTACCAGCGCATGATCAATGACATGTACTACAACGAGATGGTCTCGCCTTTCAAGGGCTCATTCGCACAGGATACCCCCATCCTTCATGTTCAGGGAAGGAACATCAGCATGGGCGCTTACATGGACTGCGCGATCATCGACTGCGAGGAACCGATCGGAATCGTCGTATATGTCGAGTCCGCTTATGAGGAAAACGCATATGCCGTCATGCAGCAGATAGCAAGGTACACTGCCGAGTTCGTAAGAGCCTGCTACAGCTGATATTCCGGATTGTCCTATTAATCATTTATATGTTTTAGGGCGCACCGGTTTTTTATGTTATAATTCATCTGGTCGTCCCGTCCGGTCTGTTGCCGGTCAGGGTCCCGTGCGACACTGAGCCGTGAACCCTGTCAGGTCCGGAAGGAAGCAGCAGTAAGCGGATTTCAGCGTGCGCCGCGGGGAAGCCTTGCCGGCGGCAGTTCGGGCGGGACGAACTCTTTTTTGTGTTAAATTTCGCGCAAGGGGCTTAGCTTATGGAAGAACATGTCGTGCTCTACAGGCAATTCAGACCGCTTACCTTTGATGACGTCATCGGACAGAAAGCTTCCGTCGGAGCGCTCCGCCAGGCGGTCATCAGCGGCAGACTCGCTCATGCGTATCTTTTCTGCGGCCAGCACGGTACGGGTAAGACCACGATCGCAAAGATCTTTTCGAGAGCCGTAAACTGCGAACATCCGGTAAACGGCAATCCCTGCAATGAATGCCCCACCTGCAAAGGCATACTGGACGGTTCCATTCTTGACGTAGTCGAGATGGATGCGGCTTCCAACAACGGCGTTGACGACATCAGGCCGATCCTGCGCGAAGTCAATTTCACACCAACCAGAACAAAATACAAAGTCTATATCATCGACGAGGTCCACATGCTCTCGAAGGGTGCGTTCAACGCGCTCCTCAAGACAATCGAGGAACCTCCGGCACATGTAATTTTCCTTTTCGCGACCACAGAGGTCGAGAAGATCCCTGCCACGATCATCTCAAGATGCCAGCGCTATGAATTCAGAAGGATTCCGGCAAACGACATCGTAAAGCGCTTAAGGGACGTTTCCGACAAGACCGGGATCAAGATCGAGGACGATGCGCTGAAGCTCATCGCTTCACGTTCTGACGGAGCTCTCCGTGACGCTCTTTCCCTGCTCGACCAGATCTCTCACGTTTCATCGGATAAAGAAGCGGTCATTACGCCCGCGCAGGTTGAGCAGATAACAGGTACCGTTGACAGCACGTTCCTCTTCAAGATGGCCAACTGCCTGATCGACGGGCATTTCGGCGAGCTTGTGGAACTCTGCAGCGCGCTCCGCGATTCTGGCAAGAACCAGACAGTGTTCACCCTTGACCTCGCCGCATATTTCAGGGATCTCCTCATCATCAGGGTTCATGCAGATCCTCTCATCTATCTGCCCTATCCGACAGAAACGATAAAAGACATGTACCAGACAGCAAACAAAGTCAGCGCAGACACTCTCGCCGGCTTTATCAGCTATCTTTCGAAAGAATATCCTGAACTCAGACGTTCTCCCGACATCCCGACGAGCTTCGAGATAATGCTCATGAGACTGTGCGGAAGAAAGGCCAACCTCCCCGTCACACCGATAAAGATGCCGGAGAGCCTTAAGTCAGCTTCTGACTCCAGGGAGAAGCCTGCAGAACAGCCCAAGGAAGAACCGAAGGAAGAGAAGAAAGAAGAAGCCAAAGTTCCTTCCGAACCCGAGAAAAAGGCGGAAGAACCTGAGAAGAAGCCTGAAAAGCCCGTGATCAAAGCACCCTGGGCGCAGCCGTCTTCACCTTTAAAGGCGCCTGTCGATGCCGATAAGGACGAAGAGAAGAAAGACGAGCCTGAAAAAGAAACTGAGAATAAGGCTGAGGAAAATGAAGAAAAGAACGAAAAGAAGGAAGAGACCAAGTCTTCCTCCCCTGCCCTAGAGCTATCATTCTTCAAGCAGTTCGAAGCTTCCTCCGCGAAAAAGGAAGACGAAGAGAAAGAGTCTGAAAAAAATGACACTGCTCCTGTTTCCTTCACTTCGTTTATGGGGCTTTCCAAGGGCGAGTCCGGCGAGAAGAAGGATGAGGAAAAGAAGGAAGAAACTCCCGCAAAGCCTGAGCCTACTTCCAATACTGGAATATTCGCAAGCCTTTCGGATTCATTCTTCGATGATCTGACAAAGAAATCCGAAGATTCCGGAGCTAAAAAGACTGAAAAGCCCGCATCTACTCACACTTCTCAGCTTGTAGAGCAGGTCTCGCAGAGCGGCATCATCGTTGACGGCCGTCCCCGCGAGCACGTCCAGCAGGTACGCCAGCCTTCGATCACCACTGACGATGCTGACATTGCGGTCAAGTGGAAGTCAATGGTCTCGAGCATCGGCGAAGAGTATTCAAACATCGGCTCCATCCTGGGCAAGTCTTCGCTTAAGAGGCTCAGCGACTCTGTTTATATTGTTTTCGAGAACTCAGACCAGCGCCTCATGAGCAACCTCAAAGGCGTTGCGGCATTCAGATCCGTTTCGTCCAACATCAAGGATGAACTCGGAGCAGCGCACCTTTACCTCTGCACGAGCAGCCAGTACCAGAAAGTGCTGCAGACTGCTGCGGAGAAGGAAAGCGAGCAGAAAATGGAAGAACTCAAGAACCTTGCCGAAAGCAAGGGCATCAACACCGACATACATTTCGGTGAATAACAAGAATCTAATTTAGGAGGACATCAATATGGCAAAGGGCGGATTCCGCGGAATGGGTATGGGAGGCAACATGAACAACATGCTTGCCCAGGCTCAGAAGATGCAGAGACAGATCGAGATGGCTCAGGCAGAGATCCAGGCAATGGAATTCACAGGTACTGCCGGCGGCGAACTCGTTAAGGTTACCGTTACTGGCAAGCATCTGCTTAAGAGCGTTGAGATCAAGAAGGAAGTTGTTGATCCCGACGACATCGAAGGTCTCCAGGATCTCATCATCGCAGCTGCTAACCAGGCTCTCGAGCAGATCGACAAGACGAACCAGGAGAAGATCAGCTCCATCACAGGCGGTCTTCAGCTGCCTTTCTGACAGAGGTTCATTAAGTGGCAAGATATTCACCTTCGATCCAGAACCTTATATCAAGTCTGTCCAAGCTCCCCGGAATAGGCGGCAAATCGGCGCAGAACATTGCTTTTCACATCCTTTCTATGGATGATGCCGAGGCAAAGGAACTCACCGACGCGATAAACACGGCAAGGACCTCCACAAAGAGGTGCTCATGCTGTCAGAATTTCACTGACAGGGATCCGTGCCCCATCTGCTCCGATCAGGAGCGCGACAAGACCACGCTTCTCGTTGTGGAGACTCCCAGGGACGTCTCCACTTTTGAGCGTGCGAGAGAATATAACGGTCTTTACCACGTTCTTCACGGCGTGTTTGACCCGATGAAGAACAAGAGCATCTCTGACACGACGATCTCAGATCTTCTGAAGCGTCTCGCCGAACACAGCGAGATAACCGAGGTCATCATCGCGACAAACCAGAATGCCGAAGGCAATGCCACTGCACTCTACCTTTCAAGGATATTAGAGCCTTCCGGAATAACCGTTACAAGGCTCGCTTCAGGACTCCCCATGGGTTCCGACATCGAATATGCAGACGACCTTACCCTCATGAACGCGCTCCGCGGCAGGGTCACTCTGGCAGGCGGACACAAAGACTGATATGAGACTCGACAAATTTCTTAAGCTTTCAAGGTTTATAAAAAGACGCACGGTCGCAAATGATGTTTGCCAGGCAGGCCGTGTCAGCGTCAACGGCCGTCCCGCAAAGGCAGGCACAAAGCTGAAGATCGGTGATGTTGTAACCGTTCTTTTCGGCGGCGGAGCCGTAAGTTTCAAGGTCCTGGCACTCCCCGAATCACCCTGCCGCGAAGAGGCTTCCTCCATGTATGAGATCATCGAGGATACAGCCGGTGCGGACGAAGAGTGATCCTCTTTTCTCCAATATTACAACTCGTTTAAGTTTTCTCCCTTTTCGTTGTTTTGAATGACCCGTTATGACACACTATCAGTGTTCGGTAATTAACTTCGATCAACGGGAGATATTGAAGTGCGTAAGTTCAAACACAAGAAGACACGCGGCTTTTCATTCACCACTGCGATGCTCGCTATCGCTCTGGTAGTTGTCGCCATCCTCTGCATCACCCGTTATTCAAACATCATCAAGCAGAAGGCACGTCTCCAGGCAGAGAACCAGTCTCTCAATTCCCAGTCCGTTCTTCTCTCAGACAAGCTCAGACAGATCAGAGCGCAGGAGGAAATGGGCAAGGACAACACCTACATCGAGAGCATTGCACGCGCCCAGCTCGATATGGTCTATCCCGGCGAGATCATCTTCAGGGTTACGACCGACAAGAACAAGTAACATCAAGTCCTCAGGACTTGAACATATCTGTAGTTGGATAAGACAAGACCGCGTCGCGGGAAGCTGTGAATTCCTGTAACGCGGTCTTGCTTTTTCTTTTTCAAAATTAAAGTGAGAAACAGTATCAATCCATCTGTTTGATCTGGAAACGGTCGAATCTTATCTTCTCCGTATACTGCTCTTTGAAAAACAGCGTCTGACGGAACGCCGCGAATTCATGGGTGTTCTTTTTCATCCACATGGGTACGGGAATATCCATCTGGCGGCAAAGTTCCACCAGGGCGCGCTCCAGCCTGACGGAGTACGCTTCGCCTTCTTTATCAGGTGTTTCGACCTCTTTGATCTCGGTCATTCTGTTGGCTACAAACAGCCTTCCTTCGAGTTTCATCGCATGCCTCGATTTGAATTTAGGTTTGCCACTATTTTGCCTTTTTTGGAACTTAAAGTAAACTGCCTGCGTGGTATCATACAGTTGTTCAAAGTAATTGTTCCTTACTTCATAACACCCTCCTTAAGACACTGACATCCCCTCGTCAGTGTCTTTTTTTAGCAATTTTCGCAGTTTTCCGGGCGTGCTTATAAAAAATAGCGATATTCACAAGAATATTTGTGCAATTATTATTATATTGTGTAATTTTTGTACTTTTACATATAAATCTTTTGTAAAAAGCCGTCCGTCTTATTGATAATGCAAAAAACAAGTTATAAAATGACTTATAGAATTTGTCGGTAGCCTGTTTATTTGAGGTGACCGTACCATCAGGAGGATCGAATTATGAAAAAATGTCCGGATTGCGGAATGGTAATCGCCAATCAGGCTATCAGATGCCCTAAGTGTAAGTATACATTCACATCCGCAGAGGGTGGCGGAGATACAGAAACCACAGTAACCCCTCAGGCAGCAGCAGTTTCAGCTGCAGCTACAGGCAGATCTGAAAAGGTCGCAGGCATTATGCCTATGGTCGATGTTAATAAGGACAACGTTGATACTCTCTATTCACAGCTCAAGGCAGCTATCGTTAAGAGAAAGACCGAGTTCGACCACTTCATCGATTTCCTCGAGAACCGTACTTCATGGCTCACAGCACCCGCTGAGGTCAAGGGTCCCCTCGCTTGCGAGAAGGGTCTCCTCATCAGGAGCGTTGCTGTTGCTAAGCAACTTCTCAGGATCAAGGATACGATCATGCCTCAGCTCGACGAAGAGTCCGCTATCATCATCGCTCTCTTCCACGAAGTAGGTAAGGTCGGTATTGAAGGCAAGCCTCTCTTCATCCAGGAAGAGTCAAGCTCCCTCGGCAGCACATCTGCTCTGGGTCTTTCCTTCTCCAGCAGGCTTTCCACATCTTCATCAAGCTCCGGCCCTTCTTATTCGATCAACAACAAGCTCGTTCACATGAACGTAGGCGTAAGATCCCTCTTCCTCGTTTCGCAGTACATGCTGCTCTCCGATGATGAGGCTCAGGCTATCAGCTACGCTTCCGACGTTGAACTGCTTGACGGCAAGCTCAGCCCGTATACACTCCTCCTCTCTACTGCTCTCCAGATGCAGAAGACGATCTACGAGGTTTCCGATACGGTATCCAGCTACAGCTTCACCGTTATCAATCCTTGATAATTTCATATTTACTCCATTTCTTTTCCCTGCCTCTTATTTCAAGAGGCAGGGTTCTTTTTAACTAAGGGGATTTTTCGATGAAATACGACAACGACCGTTTGGGTGCCGCTCTCAAGATGTATCTCGGCACGGAGCCGTTGCCCATGCACATGCCGGGGCACAAGCGCAACGCGGATGTCATCTCCGGCATATTCAGCCGCGACATCACTGAGATCAGCGGTTTTGACAATCTCCACTCCCCTTCCGGGCTCTTAAAAGACCTTGAGGATGCCGCAGCCGCCCTCTGGAACAAGGAGCATGCTTACTGCTCTGTAGGCGGTGCCACTTCCATGATCCTCTCCGCAGTGTGCGCCGCAGCGATCTGCAACCCTGATGCGGAAGTCCTTGTCGCAATGAACTGCCATCTGTCAGTATGGAACGCACTTGCGATCGCAGGCAGCAAAGTCGTCCCGTTAATGCCTGCCTTCGATCCGGAGCTCCCTTTTGCGGGCCAGATCACGCCCTCTGAAGTTGAAAACCAGCTGATCAGGAACCCCAGGATCAAAACGGTCATAATCACATCCCCCACCTATGAGGGAGTAATGTCCGACACTGAGCAGATATATAGGATCACGAAGCGTTTTGATGCATGTCTGATCACCGACTGCGCCCACGGAGCTCACCTCGGACTCGACGACGGATTCTTCGGCCCTGATGCCGCAGGTGACATCATCATCAAGAGCCTTCATAAAACACTTAATGCGCCTACCCAAACTGCGGTCATGCTTACGGCAAAGGACTGCCCCATTCCGGAAGGTGTGATAATGAACTTCATTGATATATTCGAGACGACATCACCGTCGTATGTCCTTCTGGGCGGCATTTCACGCTGTATTGCATCGCTGACCAAAAGCCGCGACATCATGAAACCCTGGGAAGACGGCATCAGATACGCGGAAGATGCCCTTTCCGGTCTCAGGAATTACAGGCTTTGGCTGGCACCCGTTAGGGAGCGCTCCAAACTCGTAATCCTCGGCGACGGCCTGAAGCTGGCAAACAACTTAAGGTGCGATTACAACGTCGAATGCGAAGCGGCTTTCCGCTCGCATCTGATAGCAATGACAGGCATCGGGGACACAGAGGATTCGATAAAGCGTTTCTGCGATGCGGTGATAAGGCTCGATGAGCTTCAGGAAAGCAGCGAAGATGTTGGCGAAAGATCATACAAGGGCCGCCCGCAGCCAAGATTCCTTACAACCGTCAGGGACGCCTGCCTTCGCGGCATGACCGCTGAGGAAGCTCCTCTTGAGGAAAGCTGCGGCCTTATATCGGGTGAGTTTCTTTTCGCTTATCCGCCCGGAGTGCCGCTCCTGATACCCGGCGAAATGATCACGGACGAAACGATAAAGTTCGCCAAAAACGCCGGATCAGACCTTTACATGAACGGAAGACGTTCTTTTGACGGCAAGATAAAGGTCCTGCCTTGACTGAGTCGGTCTTGCAAAGTATAATTTGCTCATTATAAATAAGGGGGAATGCGATCATGACGAGAATCGTTACCATCGAGACCCGTGACCTTGACAAGTCTGCCAAGGAAGGCGGATGCGGCGAGTGCCAGACTTCTTGCCAGTCAGCTTGCAAGACAAGTTGCGGCGTAGCTAATCAGGCTTGCGAGAAGGCTGAGTAATTAGCGGTTATTTTGAGATTAAGGTCTCATTCTCGGATGAGACCTTTTTTTATGTAAACTCACGGGAGAGTTTTTATGATCCATTGCTATCAGTTTGAAGGCTTAAACATCGTGCTCGACGTTTTCTCGGGCTCTATTCACATGACCGATCCTGTCGCTTTCGACATGATCCGCTGGTACGAGACTGAGCCCGCTGAGGCCGTAATGGCAAAAGCAATGGAGGTTCATAAGATCACCCGAACTGATGCTGAAGAATGCATCACTGATATAAAAAAACTTAAAGAAGAAGGCAAGCTCTACGTTCCCGATAAGTACGAGCACCTTGCACGTGATTTCAGGAAAAAGAGGTTTTCGATAAAGGCTCTCTGCCTCCATGTCGCCCACACCTGCAATCTCAACTGCTCCTACTGCTTTGCGAGCCAGGGCAAATACCATGGCGACCGCGCTCTCATGAGCCTTGAGACAGGAAAGAAAGCGATCGACTTCCTCATCGAGAACTCAGGATACCACAAGAATCTCGACATCGACTTCTTTGGCGGCGAACCTCTGATGAACTGGGAAGTCTGCAAGGAACTCGTTAAGTACGGACGTGAGCAGGAAAAGCTTCACGGCAAGAATATCCGCTTCACGCTCACTACCAACGGCATCCTCCTCAACGACGAGGTCACCGATTTCTGCAACAAGGAAATGCATAACGTAGTCCTCTCCCTCGACGGTCGCAAGGACGTAAACGACAGGTTCAGAGTCGATATGGCCGGCAACGGTTCATATGACAGGATCGTTCCCAACTTTCAGAAGTTCGTCGAAAAACGCGGCTCAAAGAGCTACTACATGAGAGGAACCTTCACTCATCACAACACTGATTTTGTAAATGACATCAAGCACATGCTGGACTTAGGCTTCACAGAGCTTTCAATGGAGCCTGTCGTAACTGACCCCTCCAGCCCATCTGCACTGACAGAGGAAGATCTTCCTGTTCTTTTCGAGCAGTACGAAGAGCTAGCAAGGCTCATGGTCAAGAGATACAACGAAGGCAAGCCTTTTACCTTCTACCACTACATGCTCGACCTCACATGCGGCCCCTGCATCTACAAGCGTGTTGCAGGCTGCGGATCCGGTACTGAATATCTCGCTGTCACCCCATGGGGCGACCTCTATCCCTGCCACCAGTTCGTCGGCGATCCCAACTACAAGATGGGCGACATCTACACCGGCGTAACTGCTACAGAGACCCGCGACAAGTTCGCCGCATGCAATGCTTACAGCAGACCCGAGTGCAGAGACTGCTGGGCAAAGCTCTACTGCTCCGGCGGATGCGCAGCCAACTCCTATCACGCAACCGGAGACATCCAGGGCGTATACGAATACGGCTGCAAGCTTTTCAAGAAGAGGATCGAGTGCGCCATCGGCGTAAAGCTCCTCACCTCGGGGATCGACCAGCCCGGCGCTAAATAAGTCTTATTCACAGCAATTACCCATAAGGAATGAAAAACCGTTTTCTTATGGGTTAACCCTTCTGATCAGCAGCGGTTCAGGCTCCAATTACCTATAAAAAACGCAAAATTACGGATTTATAGGTAAAATCTCGCCTGATCCTGGCTGAAAAGCACCTGATTTACCTATAAAAATGAAAGAACTCTGAATTTTATAGGTAAACCGGGTCCGAAAACGCCTCGAAGACGCAGAGATTTACCTATAAATTCCGAAAAAGATGAAATTTATAGGTAACCACCTAAAAAAGCAAGCACAAAGCAATCGTCCCATCCACAAAGACAGCAAGGATGGGACGATTTATTTTGGAAGTATTATGAAGAAAAAATTAATTACCCTGACCGTAGTAGGCGTTCTTGCCGTGCTTTCTCAAGTAATGCTTGTCGAGGAGCTCCTGCTGCATGGCTCCGAGTGAAGGATTGATCATCTTCGCGTGGAATGCCATAAATGCACACTCCTCGAGGACTACGGAGTTATGCACTGCATCGTTTGCGTCCTTGCCCCAGGTGAAAGGTCCGTGACTGTTTACCAGGACTGCGGGGACCTGAACGGGATCGATGCCTCTCTTGTTGAATGTCTCGATGATGACGTTGCCTGTCTCGAGCTCATACTCACCGCCGATCTCTTCGGGGGTCATCTTGCGCGTGCAGGGAATCTCGCCGTAGAAAGTGTCGCCCTGTGTCGTACCGTATGCTGTAATGCCGACACCTGCCTGAGCAAAGCTCGTTGCCCATCTTGAGTGGGTGTGTACAACGCCTCCGATGCCCTCAAATGCCTTGTAAAGAGCGATGTGGGTGGGTGTGTCGCTGGAAGGCTTATAGTGGCCCTCGACGACTTTTCCGTCAAGGTCTAAGACTACCATGTCTTCAGCTTTCATTCCGTCGTAATCCACACCGCTCGGCTTGATGACGATAAGACCGGATGCCCTGTCGATCTCCGAGACGTTTCCCCATGTGAATGTGACGAGGTCATGCTTCGGAAGGAGCAGGTTGGCCTGCAGTACTTTTTCTTTCAGTTCTTCTAACATTTATGCGGCTCCTTGATATGTGATATCAGAATTTTACCGCAGCAACGCGCTCAGCGTCGAGCGCCGCGGAGAACTTCTCAATGTAGCGGTCAAAACCTTCAACGTCTTCTGCAACAGGCGCAAAGGTTGAACTTCTTGCATCCTTGAAGACCTTGTTTGCTAGGAACTCCTCGAGAGCACCTTCCTTATTTGCACGGTAAGCTGCAAGGAGAGCCATTCCGTAAGGCCCGCCCTCGCCTGCCGTCTCCATGACGGTTACGGGTGCTTTGCAAGCTGCTGCCATGTAGCGCTGGCCGACGACGGGTGTCTTGAAAAGACCGCCGTGACCTGTAAGGCTCGTGATCTCAACGCCCTCTTTTGCGAGGATGTCCATGCCGATCTTGAGCGTAGCCATTGTCGAATAGAGCTGTGACCTGAGGAAGTTGGCGAGCGAGAAATCGCTGTCGGGAGTCCTGATGACGAAAGGCCTGCCGCTGTCTAAATGCGTAACGCCTTCACCTGCCATGTAGTTGACTGTGCAGACGCCGCCGCAGTCAGCTGCGCCTTCCATGGACTTCTGATAAAGCTTTGTATAAAGGTCGCCTGTGTCAACGGATCCGCCGAATAGTTCGACCGTCTGTCTGAGAATGCTGACCCACGCATTCATGTCGTTGGTGCAGTTGTTGCAGTGAACCATCGCAACGGCTTTGCCACTCGGGGTGGTAACCATGTCGATCTCTTCGTAGACCTTGCTCAGAGGCTTGTCCAGTACGACCATCGAAAAGATGCTCGTGCCGGCTGATACGTTGCCCGTGCCTGCGGAAACGGCGTTTGTAGCCGTCATGCCGGTACCTGCATCACCTTCAGCGGGTGCGAAAGGAATTCCCGCGGGCAGTTTGCCTCCGAGGAGAGCTGCGCCTTCGGCCGTCAAAGAACCTGCGTCTTCGCCTGCGGGAAGCACCTTGGGAAGGATGTCTCTGATCTTCCATCCGAGATTTCTGTCTGCGATGAGGTTGTCGAACTTGGCGATCATGCCCTCATCGTAATCGAGCGTATTGCTGTCGATCGGGAACATGCCTGAAGCATCTCCGACACCGAGAGCGTTAACGCCTGTGAGCTTATAGTGGACATAACCCGCAAGAGTCGTGATGTGTGCGATGCGGGAGATGTGTTCCTCGTTGTTTAATATCGCCTGGTAAAGATGAGCGATGCTCCATCTCTGGGGTATGTTGAAGTCAAGGAGGCCTGTCAGATCAGATGCGGCCTGCGCCGTCATCGTATTCTGCCATGTACGGAATGGCACAAGGAGATTCCATTCCGTATCAAATGCCAGATACCCGTGCATCATTGCGGAAATACCCATTGCCGCAACGTCAGCCGTATCGGTGTCTGACAGGGCCTTCCTCAGTCCTTCAAAGGCTTGATCAAGGCTGTATGTCCATACGCCGTCAGTAAAGTCGCTCTTCCAGACGTAGTCGCCTGTGGAACGCTGCGTAAAGTTGTCGTCGATGACGACCGCCTTGATACGTGTGGAGCCGAATTCAATGCCCAGATAGTTACTCATCTTTAATCCTCCGTGCCATTATTATTTCTTTGCACCAGCCTTACGGCGGAGAACAAGGCTCTGGATCAGGAGGAACAGACAGAGCATGAAAGCGACCGTGATATTGGTCCACCATGCTTCGTCAAGTCCGAGTGAAGAGACGATGTTCTTGATGGTACTGAGGCTCAGAACTCCGAAGAACGTTCCGACGATGTTTCCAACGCCGCCCGTCAGCAGTGTTCCGCCTATGATGGAGGATGCTATGGCGTTCATTTCCGCACCGTCCGCATGTGAAGGAGAACCGGAGCCTACATGCATAAAATACACATAGCCGCCGATGCCTGCAAGTACGCTGCAGAGAAGATGCGCGATAAACTTGGTTTTCTTGACGTTGATACCAAGAAGTCTTGCGCTCAGCGCGTTTCCGCCGACTGCGTAGAAGTTTCTTCCGATCCTTGTCCAGCGCAGGAGGCAGAACAGGAGTATTACGACTACGATGGCAACTACGACGCCGATCTCGATATAAGCAGGAATATACATT
Source organism: Clostridiales bacterium (assembly GCA_017478485.1). GTDB lineage: Bacteria > Bacillota > Clostridia > Saccharofermentanales > Saccharofermentanaceae > Saccharofermentans. The sequence goes on from JAFVDI010000017.1 coordinate 55,012, forward strand.
CCTTTTTTGTTATAGGAACCCATGAAGGGGATCTCGATCCTGGTGCTCCTCATTGCAACAAACGCTTTGTGCTCGACGTTGAAAGGATTTGCATTGACTATGGTGGTCATGCCCTTCGCAAAGAAGAGTCCTGCGAGTGAAACGATGAACGGCTGGATCTCAAGGTAAGCTACGAGCGTGCCCTGGACAATACCGAAAGCAAGACCGATGGCTACAGCAAGGCATATGGATGTAACCACGTTTCCGCCGCTCTTGTCGAGCAGTACCGCGCAGCTCATGCAGACGAGAGCGGTTACCTGACCGACGGAGATGTCGATGCCTCCGGTGATCATTACGAGGCTCATGCCGCATGAAAGGATGATAAGGCTCGCGTTTTCGTTAAGGATATTAAAAAAGTTCTGTGGCTTAAGGAATCCGGAACCCAGGCAGATGATCGCCATCGCATACATGAAAACGAATACCACAATGGTTATGATCAGGAGCAGGTTTGTATCTGAGATGTTTCGGAGCGATTTTTTGGGAGCTACCACGTTTTCCATATCAAGCAGCCTCCTTTACAGATTTCTTTGAAGAAGATTTCTTGAGCTGGTTGATCTTCTCTCTTACGACAGGTGCTGAGAGGACAACGAGGATGATGACTACGACAGCCTTGTAAGCGGGAAGCGCGGTCGAATCAACGTTGAACTTGTAGAGCGTTGTCGTAAGGAACTGGATGATGTAAGCACCCATGATCGAAGCAGGCATACTGAACTTACCGCCGCCAAGGGAGTTGCCTCCGAGAGCTACAGCAAGGATAGCATCCATTTCGATATCCTTTGCAACGACTGAATAGTTGATCGTTGAGATACGGCTTACTTTGATGAGACCAACTACTGCGACGCAGAGGCCGAGGATCATGTAAGTGATGAGCTTGACTACTGCGGGGTTGATTCCGTTAAGTCTTGATGAGTGCGGGTTGATGCCTACAGCCTGTGAATACAGTCCGAGATTCGTGAACTTGAGTGCAAGGAATATGATCAACATGCACGCTGCCGCTATGAACACCGGCGTCGGGATCGGGATTCCGGGAATGAATGTTCCGAAGTATGAGAACTCGGGCTCTGCGATGATCGGGAGCTCGTTGTTGTTGATCCATGCAGCGATGGAACGGCCTGCAGTGAAAAGGATCAGCGTTGCGACCATCGGCTGTATCTTGAAGAATGCTACGAGTGATCCGTTGAATGCGCCGAAAAGCATCGCAACCAAACATGCAACGAGGAAAGCCACGATGATTGGTGCCTTCATGTGATCAGGTCTGGACTCGTTTCCGCAGAGGACCTTGAGGATGACCGAACCGGCAATGGCGATCGACGCGCCGACTGAGATATCCTGTCCGCCTGATGCAGATGTTACGAGCGTCATTCCGATCGCGAGGATCGCAAGTTCACTGCCGTAGTCAAGGATAGTAATGAGATATCCTGAAAGGACAGGCTGGTTTGCGCTGTTATAGCCAAGCTTGATCGCAAAGAACGAAGGATCAGCTATGAGGTTGAATATAACCAGCAGCAGGAGTGCCATTACAGGTATGAACAGCTGCATGCGCGTGACGGCGATGAGCTTTTGTACAAAAGGTTTTTTAGATAATGGTCTTGACGATGTCATTTCTCTTCACCTCCGGCTATGGTTGCCATGACCTTGTTGCGGGTGAGCTCGTCACCATTGAGTTCTCCGACTACTTTTCTGTCTCTCATGACTATGAGACGTGAGCAGGTCCTGAGCATCTCGTCAATCTCTGATGAGATGAACGTTACGCTCTTTCCTTCAGCTGCAAGCTTCAATGCAAGCTTCTGGATCTCGATCTTCGTGCCGATGTCGATACCTCTCGTAGGCTCGTCAAGGATGAGGAAATCCGGATTTGTGAGGAGCCAGCGCGCAAGGATGACCTTCTGCTGGTTTCCGCCTGAGAGCTGTCCGATCGGCGTGTCCGAGGAAGCTGTCTTAACGTCGAGGAGCTTAATGTATTCCTGCGCCATCTGTTCAGCCTTTGCTTTCGAGAACGGTCTGAAGAATCCCTTCATGACCTGTAGAGCGAGAATGATGTTGTCTCTTACGGAAAGGTCAGCTACGATTCCGTCTTTCTTTCTGTCTTCGGGAAGATATCCGATACCGTGCTTCATGGCATCGATAGGTTTCTTGATCCTGACTCTCTGACCGTTGATAAGAACCTTTCCGCCGAGGACCTTGTCAGCTCCGAAAATGGCTCTGACGCACTCACTTCGGCCGGAACCCAGAAGTCCCGTGAAGCCGTTGACTTCGCCCTTATAGATTGTGAAATCGAAAGGCTTGATACCGGCGTTGCTTACAAGGTTCACAGCTTCAAGGACCGGTGTGGTATTCCTGTCGACTGCACCGACATCGCTTTCGCTCTTGATGTCTGACATGTCGTCTAAATCCTTGCCGAGCATCTTCGAAACGAGTTTTACTCTCGGAAGATCCTCAATTACGTACTCGCCTACGAGCGTTCCGTCTCTTAATACAGTGATCCTGTCGCAGACCTCATAGACCTGGTCGAGGAAGTGCGTGACGAAGATGATGCCTACGCCCTTTTCCTTCAGATCCCTCATGAGCTTAAACAGCTTTTCGACCTCCTGCTCGTCGAGCGAAGAGGTAGGTTCGTCAAGGATAAGTACGCGACACTTCATGTCTACGGCGCGTGCGATCGCTACCATCTGCTGGACTGCGATCGAGCAGCTGCCGAGCTGCTGCCTGGGTGTTGCGGGTATGTCGAGCGACTTCAAGAGCTCGCCCGTCTTTTTATTCATGTCAGCCCAGTTGGTAAAAGCGCCCGAACGGCCGATGAACATGTTCTCGGCTACCGAAAGGTTCGGACAGAGGGCTATTTCCTGGTAAACCGTGGAAATCCCTGAATTCTGGGCATCCTGAGGTGATCTTATATGTGCTTCTTCAAACTCGGCTTCCCCTGCCGCGTCTGAAGTATTTTTCCTGATTAATATCGTTCCGCCGTCTTTAACATAAACACCGGTCAGAACCTTGATCAAAGTGGATTTTCCTGCGCCGTTCTCTCCCATAAGGGCATGAATCTCGCCGCTTCTCAAAGTGAAATCCACATTCTGAAGAGCATTTACTCCCGGGAAATATTTGCAGATGCCGCGCATCTTCAAAACTTCGCCTGTCTCCATAATTTCACTCCCCTGTTTTTAAAAAGGCACGCGGTGCGGAGGTTCCGTACCGCGTGCCGGTCAATTACTTAGTGTTTGTGACTTGTAAGGACCTGTCAGATTCCGTACTTGTCAACGTCTTCCTGTGTGATCGTAGCTGCGTCAAAGCCCTTCTCGTCCATGATGATGACCTTCTCTGCAGGAGCCTTGCCAGCCTCGAAATCCTTGATGATCTTGTCGATGTAGGAAGCCTGGAAAGGATTGCACTGACCGTCGTAGTTCCACTTCTTAGCGAGCAGTTCCTTGAGAGCCCAAGCGTTGCAGTCATAACCCATAACGATTACGTCGCCGCCTACGCCGTGAGAGATGTTAGCCTTATCGAGAGCTGCAACAGCACCCTTAGCCATATCGTCGTTCTCAGCATAGATTACGTTGAACTTCTCGCCGGAGTCGATAACAGACTGAACGATCTGCTGTGCCTTCTCTGCGTTCCACTCAGCTGTCTGCTGCTTAACGATCTTCCAGCCGTTTGCCTTAGCCTTGTCGTCCATAGCGCCTGAACGGCCCTTCTGAGCTGCTGTACCCATAGCACCCTGGATGTGGATGATCTTGTACTCGGGGAGCTTCTGAGCTTCGAGCCATGCAACAGCTGTCTCGCCTTCTTTTCTCATGTCGGAAACGATGGAAGCCTCATAGAGAGACTGGTCAGCATCGATCGTACGGTCGAAAAGGATAACCTTAACGCCTGCTGTCTTAGCATCCTGGAGAACAGAATCCCAACCGGATGTGTCAGCTGCTGAGAGAAGGAGATAATCAACTTCGTCTGTGATGAACTTCTTTGCTGCAGCGATCTGCTCGTCGTTCTTAAGGCTGTAAGCGAACTGGGCTTCATAGCCGTTCTCTTTTGTGAAAGTAGCCTTCATGTCCTTGTCGTTTGCTGTACGATAACCGGACTCGTTAGGATCGTTGTTGATGATACCGACCTTGATGAGCTTGTCACCGGCAGGTGCAGGAGCAGCTGTTGTAGCAGCAGCCGTTGTAGCAGCAGCTGTGGTAGCAGCGGGAGCCTGGTTGCATCCGGCCATAACGAAACCAACTGTAGCAGTCAGTAATACCGCAAGAAACTTCTTCATAGTTTTTCCTCACTTTCATAAATGTGTTTCTTGATTTTTCGAAGCCCGTACGGTTACCCGGATTGGGCTTTTCTGTCCACAGTTTGCCCTGACCCCCATGCCCGTTCAATAACGTCCGGGCTCTTTTGACCAGATAAACAATACAAATTTTGGGGTACATTGAAAAAAGCATACCAGTTTGCGATAATTAAACGGTAAATGTTGGATTTCTTTTGAAAACCGGGCATATTTTGTTGGAATTTTTATTCCCGCACCGGACGGGAACACAAAAAACGGTCATGTAAAATTGACAATAACGGTTTTTGCAAGTTACAGATTTTTCCGACATTATTGGTATTTTTCCGAAAAATCCGCCGCTGCTGTCACTGATCGAAAATGTGTTTTTTTATGGATTTTTACAAAATGTACCTGATGAAAAACAGGGCTAAAGGGGGCTCAAAGCTATGAAATACAGGGTTTTGGCGCAATTCTTAAGAGAAGACCTGCAGCTTCATGCGAAAAATCCGTCATATAAGCTCCCGAGCGAACGTGAACTGACCGCCAGGTTTGGCGTAAGCAGGCAGACCGTCCGCCGCGCGATGCTCGATCTGGAAAACGAGGGTCTGATCACCAGCAGGCGCGGCAGCGGATATTACAAGGCCATATCCGGTACATCTTTTCACTCGCAGATAGCAGTCATTACGACTTTCACTGACGAATACATCTTCCCCGGAATATTAAGAGACATGGAAAACGTCCTCGGCACGAGAGGATACCAGTTAAGGTCCTACGCGACGCTCAACCGTGTTTCCGCGGAACGCGAGATCTTACAGAGCCTGATAAACCATCCCGTCGGCGGAATACTGGTGGAAGGCTCGAAGACTGCGCTTCCCAATCCCAACATGGATCTGTACCAGACTCTTCACAAGACGGGCATCCCTATAGTCTTCTTCCAGGGCAATTACCCTGCGCTCTCATACCTGCCTTCAGTCACCGACGATAATTATGCGGGCGGCTACAGGCTCGCGAGGTATCTTCTGGACAGGGGCAGGAAAAACCTTGCCGGCATATTCAAGAGCGATGACCTTCAGGGGCCTGAGCGCTACAGCGGCATGATGAACGCGATCAGGGACAGGGGACTTTCCCTTCCCGATCACAGCGTATGCTGGTTTGATTCCGCGCAGAGGAGCAGGCTCGTTGACGGCAGGGACATGTCGCTGATCGAAGCATTCATCAAAGAGTATCTGCCGCTCGCTGACGCGGTCATCTGTTACAACGATGAGATCGCGTACCATTTGATCAAATACCTTACGGAGAACGGGAAACGCGTGCCGCAGGATATCGCGGTCGCAAGTTTTGACAACAGTTATTACAGCAGGATCAGCCCGGTGCCGATCACTTCACTGTGGCACAGGACAAGACGTATGGGTACTGAAGCGGCAAACGTAATGCTGTCGATCCTTCAGGGAAAGAACCCGCATTCAGCAGTCCTTCCCTGGGAATTGACCGAGCGCCAGAGCACCTGAATCAATATTTTCTCGAAGCAAGAAGCTCTTCGGTTATGTCTTCGGGCTTGAAGGCGGTCTCTTCGACATAGCGGTTCTTTTCGGGAACCTTGCCTTCTTCGATGGTCTTGATGACCGACTCGACGAGAGGTCCCAGGAGCGGATTGCATTCAACGGTAAGGGCGATCTTTCCCTTCTGGCAATAGACGAGGGCATTATACGTGGCATCAAAAGAGATGACCGACACCCCGTCTTTTCCGCACTTGTAGCCGAAGCTCTCGAGCGCCTTAATAGCGCCGTATGCCTCGTTGTCGTTCTCGCAATAGACAACGTCTATCTGGGGAAGGCTGTCACGGTTGGACAGGTATTCCTTCATGACCTCGTAAGTCTTGGCCTCGGTGAAGTCACCGTCCATCCTCGCGATCACTTTCCACTTGGGATTGGTTTTTACTGCATCGTCAAGCGCGGCGGTCCTTCCGAGCTGCGGGGTCGAGCCCTTGGTTCCCTGGATGTGGATTATGTTGACCTGCTCGGCGTTGCTGTATTTCTCCTTCATCCAATCAGTCGCCTTCTTGCCCTCGGCATAGAAATCCGAACCGACATGCGCCGTGATGAGGCTGTCGTCCTTCACGTTTACCATTCGGTCAACAAGGATCACCGGAATGCCCGCGTCCTTTGCCTCCTTGAGAACGGCATCCCAGCCGTCCTCCGTTATGGGCATGACAACGATGTAATCGACCTTCTGCTGGATGAATCTTCTGATGGCGACAAACTGGTTCTCCTGTTCCTGTCTCGCGTCATCGAAAAGAAGCCTGTATCCGTTTGCTTCAGTAAACACGGATTTCATTGAAGCGGTATCCGCCTGCCTCCAGTCGGATTCGGCGCCGACCTGGCTCATGCCGATCACGATCATGTCATCCTTTTCGGGTTCTTCCTGCTTCGTGCATCCGCAGAGCGCGAAAAACGCATATAAGAGCACCATCAGCAGTGCCGCCGTTTTATGCTTCATCCGTATTCCTCCTTGAGGCGGGTATCCTGACGGTTACGTCTGTCCCCTCGCCTTCAGTACTCTCTATGGAAAGGCCGTATTTCTCACCGAAAAACAGCTTGAGTCTCTCATCCACCGTTGAAAGACCGAAGCCTACTCTCTCTCGGTTGCATAGTCCCGCCCTGAGTTCCCCGAGGCGTTCTTTTGTCATGCCGGCACCGGTATCACTAACGGTTATGACAATGTCATCACCTTCAGCCTTTCCGGTAACGGTAATAAATCCCTTTGCGCGCTTGAGCTTTACGCCGTGATAGAGTGCATTCTCTACAAGCGGCTGGATCGTAAGCTTAGGGAGCCTCGTGCCTTTTATCGCGGGATCGATGTCGATCGAATAATCCATGATGTCCTTGTAGCGGAACTGCTGGATCTGCAGGTAACTCCTGATCTGCTTTTCCTCATCGTCGAGCGTTACGACATTCTCACCGTTTGACAGAGAATGCCTGAAGAAAGAAGAAAGATCGGTGACCATCTCTTCTGCTTCCTCGGTCTTTCCCGCCTCGATGAGCCATATGATCGTATCGAGCGTGTTATACAGGAAATGCGGGTTGATCTGCGCCTGCAGCAGAGCGAGCTCCGCCTGTCTTAAGCTCTCCTGTCTGTCAGTCGATTCCTTCATCAGGGTGCCCATCTTTTCGACCATCTGCTCAACGCCTTCGCTCAGCGCGCTGACTTCATAGACCTGCGATTCAACAGGCTCTTTCACGGTGAGGTCGCCGCCTCCGATCTCCTGGACGCGGTTTGAGAGATTTTCGATCGGTTCTGCGATAGAACGCGAGATCCTTGCCGAATGGCGCAGCAGAACGGTAAAGAGCACAGCCACGCCCAAGAATATCAGCACGAGACCAATCGTAAGCTGGGCGTTCATCCTGCCCTGCAGCGAATTGAGGAGCACCGCCTCGCAGTAGAGATAACGGTACATGTATTCTTCTATAAGAGAAGTAAGAACGTAGATATTATTCTTAAGCAGTATCTGGCGCTGGTCATAGCTTGCGGTAAACTCAATCTCGCGCATCTGGTCTTCAAGGTTGCCGCACAGATCGATAACGCTGGTGATAGCCTGCTTGCTGTCTTTGTTCGCAGTGCTCGAAATGAGGTCTTCAGCGATCTTCTTTGCCTGGCCGACTTCCTTCATCGGAAGTCCTTCGGCTTCCTTGCTTCCGATAACGTAGTAGTACATCTTGAGATCGATGTCTTCCTTGAAGTTCTGGTTGAACTCGGAAGCCGTCGTGAGGTTATGCATGTAGTGCTGGTAACGCAGCTGATAGTAGACGATCGTAAGCACCTCTATCAGGAATACCGTGACAGTAAGGATCGCAAGCCCTATAAAGAGCTTTTTCATCTGCGAGGAGATCGTGGTCTCCTTAACTTTCATCAGTGCTTACCCCCGGACCTGTATTCCCTTGTGGTCATGCCCTGCGTCTTCTTGAAAAGGAAGCTGAAATAATGAGGATCCTTGTATCCTACTTCGAGAGCGATCTCGCCGGAATGCTTGTCGGTGGTCCTCAGGAGTTCCTTTGCCAAATTCATTCTCTTCGATGTGACGTACTCGACGAATGTCGATTTCATTTCCTGGCTGAATACCGCGGAAAGGTAGTTTGCGCTGATGTTGACTTCCTTTGCGACGGTGTTGAGCGAAAGGCTGTCATCGGTAAAGTGCGAATCTATGTAGTCGACCGCGCGCCCCAGGATGTCCCTGTACTGGTTGGCAGAGTTCTGTATCCTGAGCTTGACCGCCTGCATTATGAACTCGTTCATGTATCTTCGAAGATCCTGAAGTTCAACGTTCTGCTGTTCGGTCATGTCCTGGCAGGTCACTCCTTCAAGGAGCTTCTCCTGCTTGACGCCCAGAGAAGAGACGAACTGGATCGCGGTAAATCTGGTGGAGAGCATTACATAGTGGCAGAAGGCCTGTGAGCCGGCTGCGCTGCTTATGTCCAGAAGGAACTCGCTTACGACGTTGGGGATCTCTTCCGGAGCAGCGCTCTTCATGATCTCCAGGAGCATGTCCGGATTAAACTTGCTTACGTCGAAATTACCGAGATCTGCGCTGGTGTCCTTAACGCCGGGTTCCTTGACAGTGTCAGTCGTCAGAATGTGCGTGTCCGGCTGGATGTAACGGTATGCCCAAAGGCGCGAAACGTCCTCGTAGCATTCGGGGAGCTGTGAAAGACGTCCGGCGGTCATGCCTACTGCAACATACCAGGGCTTTTGGCCCTCATATATGCTGTAGCGGTTTGTTATCGCGGCGATACAGCTCTGGATGTAGCTGTCCATCCTGCTCTTTTCGCCCATGATGAGGAGCATGTATGTGGAAAGGTTCCAGCGCAGGAGCAGATATTCGGGATGCTTCATGAAATGGCCGAGAAGGTCTTCCCTGACCGTCGCATCGGTATCGGAATACGTCTCACCCATCGCCGAGAACAGTGCTATGCAGTAACTCTGCGCGCGCAGCTCAAGGCCGAGCCTGCCGGCATCCTCATAGATCTGCTGCACTGAGAGCTTGCCCGCAACGACCTGCTCGATGAAGCTCCTTCTTGCGAATTGCTCGTATTCCTGGGAATCCCTCTGGAACTGTGCCTGATAGTTGCGCTGTTCCTGTTCCTGCTCGATCTTCTCCTTTACTTCGCGGAGAACGTTCATGAGGTTTGCCTTGGTTATCGGCTTTAAGAGATACTGCTCGACGCCGATCTCGATCGCCTGTCTTGCGTATTCGAAATCGTCGTATCCCGAGATTATTATTATCTTCGTATTTGGAAATTCCTTTAAGACGAGCTTTGAAAGTGAAAGTCCGTCCATGAAGGGCATCTTGATATCAGTGATGAGAACGTCCGGATGTGTCGTGCCGATGAGCGGCAAAGCCATCTCACCGTCGGTAGCCTCGCCTACGAACTCGTACCCGAGCTGACTCCACGGGACAGTGTCACGCAGGGTGCTCCGTATGGTGCTTTCGTCTTCAACAAGAAATACCCTTGGCATCTTCCGTCCTCCTCGAATCTTATTAAATCATAAAATCCGCTTTCGATATTGTCAAAAGATAATCTTTCTTTATCATGGTACAATCATGGGTAATTGCTTTCAGGGAGGCATAGATAATGAGAAAAAAGACTAACAGGATCATTGCGGTCCTCATGGCCATGATACTGTCATTAAATCTGGCTGCATGCTACGGCGCGAAAAAGCTTTCCGAAGATCCTTCGGATGTTATTTCAAAGCTTGAGAAAGCCATTCAGACTTCCAAAGAAGAAGATGTCCTCGGGCTCACCATGGTCGAAAAGGGTTCTTCTCTTTATAAGGAATACAAGGAATCCATGGACATCGATCTTTACGACGATGAAATGGCCGGCTGCTACAAGTCCGTAGCAAAGAATACCAAGATCATATTCAGCGGAGAAGATGTCGAGACCGGCAGCGGAATGGCGAAGGTCAAGGTAACTTTCAACATGCCTGACTGGAAAAAGGTTTTCGCCGATAAGTCCATAACAAGCGCGGAAGACCTCATTGCAGCGGTCGAAAAAGCCGAGCCTGCCGGCATCAGCCTTACGCTCAGGCTCATAGATACAAAGGACGGACTTAAGATCAAGAATGTGGAAGATCTTATGGATGTCTTCGAATTCGTCGGCAGTGACATCGCTTCTGCCACCACATGGGGAGAACCTGACGAGACAATTCCGGAGACAAAGCCTTCAGAGACGGCTCCCAGGGAAACAGAACCTGATGAGACTGCGCCTGATGAAACTGATCCTACTGAACCGGAACCTTCAGAATCAAAGCAGCCCACAAAGGCTCCCGTGTCCAGTTCCAAAGACAGTCTTGCTGCCGCTTACGCTTCATATAAGAAGATCCTTCAGAAAAAAGCCGATGACATTGCCTGGTTCGAAAAGAATGTCAGCAAGAATTCCTGCGGCCTTAACGACGTTAACGGAGACGGCATCCCCGACCTCTTCGTATTCTCCAGGAATGATACAAAAGATAATTTCATCTGCTTCGACGTATATTCATACATGCCTGACAAAAAGGGCACTGTCAATTACCTGTCCACTGCTTTAACCGATGCGGCAAGCGATATTTCGGAGTTTGCCGTCGTCAAATCCCCCGACGGTGACATTGTCACCTATAAGGGCTTCATAGACGATAAGAACGTCATAAGCTACTACAACACATATGAATACATGGCATCCTTATCGGCCCTGACATATTCCGGCTATCTGATCTGCGGAGTCACCAACGGCGATACCTCCAAGGTTGTCTGCTCGATCAGGGGCTTTGACAAGTACACCACCAATTCCTCGGTCGATTACAATGAGTTCCTGAGGATCGAAAAAGATATCCTCACAAAAGCCGAGATAGTCTTCTGCTACAAGCTTCTTCCCGAAAGCAGATCCACTGCTTCAGGTCACTTGAAAAACAGCAAGAACGCCGGAATATCCTATGCGGAGATATTAAAGAAACTCGGATAGAACCAAAGACGAAAACCCAAACAGAAACGGCTGCCTCAAACTGATCGGGGCAGCCGTTTTTTGTGGCAACAAATACAGATCACTCGAGTTCGAACGCGCCTGTATAGAGTTGATAGTAAACTCCCTTGTCGGAAATGAGCTGATCGTGGCTTCCGCGTTCGATGATCTTTCCGTGATCGAGTACCATGATGACATCCGAGTTCTGGACAGTGGAAAGACGGTGCGCGATAACGAATACCGTTCTGCCTTCCATGAGCTTGTCCATGCCGCGCTGAACGATCGCTTCGGTACGCGTGTCAATAGAAGACGTAGCCTCATCGAGGATTAGGCAGGGCGGATTTGCAACGGCGGCACGCGCGATTGCGATCAGCTGGCGCTGGCCCTGCGAGAGATTGGATCCGTTGTTGGTAAGCATTGTGCCGTAGCCGTCAGGCAGACGCTCGATGAAATCGGCTGCGCCCGCGAGCTTTGCAGCCTCCTTGCACTCCTCGTCTGTAGCCTCGAGCTTTCCGTATCTGATGTTATCCATAACGGTTCCGGAGAAAAGGTTTGTCTCCTGGAGAACGAGTCCCAGCGATCTTCTGAGGTCCTTCTTCTTGATCTTGTTAACGTTGATGCCGTCGTATCTGATCTTACCGTCAGCAATGTCGTAGAAACGGTTGATGAGATTCGTAATGGTCGTCTTTCCCGCACCGGTTGCGCCAACGAAAGCGACTTTCTGGCCGGGTTCTGCGAAGACCGTAACATCGTAGAGGACCTGCTTTTCGGGCACATACGCGAAATCGACATCAGTAAGTCTTACGTCACCCTTAAGTTCTGTGTAAGTGATGGTTCCGTCAGCCTGATGGGGATGCTTCCATGCCCAGTGTCCCGTAACGTGGTCAGCTTCAGTGATCTCGCCGTCTCCTGAAACATTGGCATTTACAAGCGTTACATAACCTTCGTCAGTCTCAGGCTCCTGATCGATAAGGGCGAAGATCCTCTCCGCGCCTGCGCCTGCCATTACGATGGCGTTCATCTGCATCGTAAGCTGGTTGAGGTTTCCCATGAACTGCTTGCACATGTTGAGGAACGGGATCATGATCGCGATCCCGAACGGAAGTCCCGAGATCGAGAAGTTCGGTGTGTGGAAGTAGATCATGATGCCGCCTGCGGCAGCGAGCAGAACATAGACGATATTACCGATGTTGTTGATGATAGGCGCAAGGATGTTTGCATAAGCATTTGCCTTGCCGCTGTCTGACATAAGCGTGTTGTTAAGTTCCTCGAATGCATCGATGGCCTGCTTTTCGTGGTTGAAGACCTTGACGACCTTCTGGCCGTTCATCGTTTCCTGGATGAATCCCTCAGCGGAAGCAACAGCCCTCTGCTGCCTGATGAAGTACTTTGCGGAGCCTGCGCCGACCTTGCCCGTGACAATGATCATGAGGAAGATGCCGATGCAGAGAACGAGTGTCATCCAGACGCTGTAGTAGAGCATTATTCCGAATACGGTCAAAAGAAGGATGGTCGCTCTTATGATCGTAGGAAACGCCATCGAGACGAACTGTCTCAGTGTATCGATGTCGTTTGTATAGTGGCTCATGATCTCGCCGTGCTTGTGGGTATCGAAATACTTGAGCGGCAGGCGCTGCATCTTATCGAAAAGATTCTCTCTGAGCTTTGAAAGGAATGTCTGGGTCATGAATGCGCCCAACTGTGACTGAAGAACGGACAGTCCCAAAGCCACAACATAGAGGCAGACCAGCGGGATAATGTATGAAAGTACCTGTGGCCTTGCCGCTGCCCAGTCACCTGACTTCCATGAATTCTCTATGATCGTGATTATCTTCTGCTGGAAGATCGAAGGAACCGCTGCGGTGACAGCTCCTACCACAATGCATAAGAGGAGGAGCCAAACGAGTCCGGGGAAATAACCGATGTAGATCTTCAGGACACGCTTGATACTGCCGAGCGAGCCTTTGATCTGGGACATCGAAGCAGGTCCCCTGTTTCTTCCGGAACCTCTTGCGGGAGCAGCTGCGGGAGCTTTATTCTGACCGGCTTTAGCCTTGTTCTCAGACATGATGCTTACCTCCCTTCGTCTGTTCCTCATAGATCTCACGGTAGATGTCGCACCTTTCGAGGAGCTCATCGTGAGAGCCCTTGTCAACGATGCGGCCGCCGTCCATGATCACGATCATGTCGCACTCCATGACGGATGCGACTCTCTGAGCGATTATGATCTTCGTGGTATCCGGAATGTAATCGTAGAAACCGCGCCTGATGTAAGCGTCGGTCTTCATGTCGACAGCTGAAGTCGAGTCATCCAGGATAAGGATCTTCGGCTTCTTGAGGAGTGCCCTCGCGATGCAAAGACGCTGCTTCTGTCCGCCGGAGACGTTTGTTCCGCCCTGCTCGATATAGGTATCGTAGCCGTCGGGCATCTGTGAAACGAACTCGTCAGCCTGTGCAATGACGCATGCCTGCTTAATTTCCTCATCTGTGGCGTTCTCATTGCCCCATTTGAGGTTTTCCCTGATGGTGCCGGAGAACAGCTCGTTCTTCTGGAGAACGACGGATACCGCGTCTCTCAGCGTCTTAACGTCATAATCCTTAACAGGTACGCCTCCGACCTTTACCACGCCGTCAGTGACGTCATAAAGTCTCGGGATGAGCTGGATCAGTGTGGTCTTGGATGAGCCCGTGCCTCCGAGGATGCCTACGGTCATGCCGCTGTCGATGTGCAGATCGATATCGAAAAGCGCATCCCTTGCAGCTTTAGCGGAATATCTGAAAGCAACGTCCTGGAAATCGATGGACCCGTCCCTGACTTCCATGACCGGATTCTCGGGATTGTGGATGGAAGGCTGTTCATCAAGGACCTCAACGATCCTCTTTACGGATTCGATAGACATCGTGAGCATTACGTAGATCATCGAGATCATCATGAGAGACATCAGGACCTGCGCGCCGTATGTGAGCATCGCGGAGATCTGTCCGACATCGATCGTCTGTCCCTGGTTCGTGATAACGAGCTTTGAACCGACATAAAGGATGAACACCGTGTTAAAGAAGAAGCAAAGCTCCATGAGCGGGCCGTTAAGTCCGACTATACGCTCAGCCTTGGTGAAGTCCTTCTTTATGTCCTCTGATGCATTGAAGAACTTTTTGCTCTCGTAGTCCTCACGCGCAAAGCCCTTAACTACGCGCATTCCGCGGACGTTCTCCTCAACGGATTCGTTCATCTTATCGTACTTCTTGAATACCGCGCGGAACGCAGGCATCGCAAAATGGCCGATGAGATAAAGACCCACGCCCAGGAGCGGAACGACAACTACGAATGTGAGAGCTAGCCTTCCGCCCATGACAAATGCCATGACGATCGCGAAAACGAGCATAAACGGCGATCTTACAGCCGTTCTAATGACCATCATGAACGAGTTCTGGACGTTTGTAATATCTGTCGTCATTCTCGTAACGAGCGAAGATGTGGAGAACTTATCGATGTTTCCGAAAGAAAACTTCTGAACCTTCTTGAACATGTCGGATCTTAAATTTCCTGCAAATCCTGCAGAAGCCTTGGCGGCAAAATTGCCGGCCAGTGCGCCGCACGCAAGCGAAAGGAGCGCGGCAGCGACCATGGCTCCGCCTGTCTTTGCTATGTTGGAAAGATCCGCCCCGTTCTTTATGTTGTTTACCATATCGGCGGTAATATACGGGATCAGTACTTCAAGAATGACCTCGCCGATTATGCAGAGCAGCGTGAGGAAAGTCTCCTTCTTATACTGCCTCAGAGATTTCAATACCTTAAAAATCATGCGGTTCTACCTGTCTGTCTAATAAGAAAATTTAACAAGTAATTATAGCATCTTTTGTATAGTCTCTGTTGACATATTCTTTGCTATTTTTTGAATATCAGGTCTTTCGCCTCGACCGTATCGCCGAATTTTGCTTTGTAGCTCTGGGTATCGTCATTGCAGGCCGGAAGCCTTACGGACATGCCGGTCCTCGTGTGGTATTTGAATGCCTTGTCTGAAAGATTGAAGAACGGATACTGCTTCTTCCCGTATGCGCCGCTTACCGAGTCATCCCACATGCAGTCGACGTTGCAGTAGGAAACACCCGTTCTCACGATGTTCCATGAATGGCTCGACTCCGTGCCGCCCGTAGCTGCAACTGCATCGCCGTCTGCCGTTCCGGCACAGTAAAAGCAGGGTATCCCGCTCTTCTGCATCAGATACTGGAATGCTCTGGCATATCCCGCGCAGACGGAACTGTGCGTGACAAAGACGGAATAAGCGCTCTGGCTGTATTTAGCATTTGAATTGAAATCGGCGAGCCTGTTGATCTCGTCATGGATGAAGAGTTCCTTTTCGGCGGCGGTCCGGTAGCCCTTTGCGGCCGCTATTATCGCATCTGCCACCTTGTCAAAATCCTGCTTTGCCTTGGCAAGGAGCTCCGGCGTCGAAGCAAAATCGTAGAAATTAAACGAAGCTGACGTAACGGCACCCGTGATCTCCAGATACGAATAGTTAAAATCCGTCCTTACCCAGAAGAGTTCGGGGTGATCCAGGAGCACCATGTTGAATGCATCGGTAACGTCCTTTGCGCTCAATCCTCCGCTGAGCTTTATGTTGGTCTGCCCGTCCGAAAGGCCGTCATAGATCATGGCATAGGCATCCTTGCCGCTCTGGCTGAGCATCGAGTAGTACGGATAGTAAACGGGATCGAAAACGGAAGTCCCCGTGTATGCCGATTTCCCCTCATAGCCTTCGCCGGTCTGACGGAGAGTAGCCTTAGGGACGAGATTGAAAAGGCATCCCGACATTGAAAACGCCAGGACAGCTGAAAGAAGGATTGCCGCAAACCGTCTTATCATCAAGGCTCCTTACCGAAAACAGGTTTTCCGCCTGATATTATAACTATATTCGAAACATTCTTCGCGGAGTGGTCATTG
This sequence comes from Clostridiales bacterium, assembly GCA_017478485.1. Lineage (GTDB taxonomy): Bacteria > Bacillota > Clostridia > Saccharofermentanales > Saccharofermentanaceae > Saccharofermentans. The sequence goes on from JAFVDI010000017.1 coordinate 71,231, forward strand.
GTCGTATTCATGGACTGCCAGTCCGAATAGTGGATCGCAAAGTTCACCGTTACGGTCGATCCTGCAACAAACGCACCCGATGCAGGGAACTGCATCACCAGAACGGTATCGCAGTCAGTACCCTTGTGGTTGCTGAAATTGCCCTTAATTCCCTGTATCTGGGTATGCTGGCCGTTAGATTCCTGCATACCTGCGTAATAGCAGTCGAAAGTCATCTGCGATCTCCTGTCGTTTGTCAGGAAATATCTGACCTCAAATCCCGAGAAGCTGATGTTCTTTTTGCTTGTGTTCTTAATCTCAAGAGCGCCCGAAATGCTGTTTGCAGAAGCTCCGATGCTGTCATATCTGACCTTGACGGAGATGTCTCCCGAAGAGCCCGTTCCACCGGATGAGCCCTGGCCCGCGGGCTGCGTTTCGTTCCCTCCGTTGCCACTGTTACCATTGTTGCCGTTGTTGTCATTACTGCCGTTATTTCCCGAAATGACGACGGTCTTTCCGGGATTGCTGCCTGCAGGAGGCTCCGTTCCGAAAACGAGATTTCCGTCTTCGTAGATCGCGGCCTTTTCACATGTGGCTGCGGTTCCGGTCTGAAGACCCGCGTACGAAGGATCGTTCGACGGATCCCACTTGCCGCCGGGGTTTCTCATCCTGACCTGGATCTCGGCCTTGCTCTGAGACTGTCCGCCGGGATAGGGATTTCCGTCATCAAAGATCACGGAAAGATAATAGATGTTCTTGCTCTCGTCCCAGGTCTTCAGGCCTTCCACCCTGCCCGACTGCATGTAGTTCTGCGTTATCTCGATGTCCGAAGCCTTTCCGCCTGCGCTTATGACTTCGCTCAGGTCGATGAAATATCTGAACTCGACATTCTTTGCCGCTCTGGCGGGCCAGCCTGTCCTATTGTGGATGAGTGCCTTTATCTCAGTAAAATCATTTCCCGAAGCGTTGACTGCCACCTCGGCAAAATACTCATATTCATTGATCTTCTCAACGGCTCCGAAGTCCTTTATCGTCTCGCCGTGATACTTGGAATACATGTATGCAAGAAGCCCCGTGAAGCCTGCATTGTAGTCATCGGCTACCTCGTTGGTCGTGTAGTTGGATACCGTATCGTCGTAGCCGTCATTGGCATCAGGGCCTCCGACCAGCGCGCCGTAAAGCGTATGTCTGTGGCTTGAAGGTTCGTTCATGTTGTCGAACCATGAGCCCTGCGCGGTCCTGTGGTGCGGGTGCTGGGGAGCATTATCGCCAAAACCCACAACGAATGATCTTCCCGTTGAGCCGAGCGCGTAGTTGCACTGGTTCTCGGCAAATGACAGATAAGCTTTCTGACGTGACGCGTCGCACTTTCCGCTGTTAGCATATACGGTTGCAAGGAAGCCCATTGTAGTCGCATATCTCAGCGAGCCCCACGAATCAAGCCATGCAAGTCCCTTGGGCGTATATTTGACGCGCTCTCCTGAAGATGTTCCGGTCGTCCACCAGTCAAGGCTCTTCTCTATTGCGTCTTTATAAGTTTTTTCGCCCGTAAGCCTTGTCAGAAGGAGCGCGCTGCCGTAGTGGACATCATCCCAGCACATGGCCCAGATGTAGTCCTGGCTGCCCTTTGCGTAGCATTCCTTCGCAGTGTCCAGATAAGTCTTTTCGCTGGTTGCTATGTAAAGCCAGGTGCCTGCCCAGGAAAGCTCGTCAAAGAAGCCGCTGTTCGATGTGTAAAAACCGTTTGCTGCGGTGTATCCCGCATCGCTCCTGGTCTCATTTGCAAACTTGAAAAGACTCTTTGCGTGCTTCAGACATAATTCGCTGTATGCCTTGTCGCTCTTGGCAAAGACAACGGACGCCGAAGCCAGGGCAGCTGCTGCCTCTCCGACGACGCATGAGCCCGGGCTGTCCTTGGTAACCTTGTAGCTGGGCCTGTTCATGGCCATGACCTCTGCAGGTCCCCACCACGAATGGTCTGCATTTCCGTCGCCCACCTGATAGTAGAAAACATAATCTTCCGGATGGCACTTGATCAGATAATCGGTGATCCATCTGATGTCACCGAGCACATATTCAAGCTGTCCTGCTTCCTTGTACGCTGCCTCATATTCGTATACGGACCACGCGAGCATCGAAGACGTATAGGCCATGGGGAGATTGAACTTGACGTGATCGCCCGCATCGTAAAGACCTCCGGTGAGATCAATGCCGGCATCCTTGCCGTCATCAAGACCCGAGTCTCCGCGCCAGTTGCATCTTACCTTCTCGGGAAGATCACCCGACCTCTGGAGCTCATAGAAAAGAATTGACTTCTGAAGAGCTTCACCATAGTTATACTTGCCCGTGCCTTTGATGCCTTCGTATCCGCTTCCCTTTTCAGTGAGGTTTCCGGTATCGAGCAGGGATGTTCCGTATTTTGCTTCAGGGGCGGCTGTTTCACTAACCTGACCGCTTCCGGCAACTGAACTGCTTTCAACAGCTGCTGATGCCTGCGGAGCTGATATGCTCTCTCCTGCCGTAGGTGCCGCAGCCTCTGCCTTGCTGCAGGAGGCCATTGGCATTATCAATGCCAATGCAGTTAAAAGAGATACCGACTTCCTGATGAATCTGTTCATAAACGTGCCTTTGCCTTGGATCTTATTTATATACGATACTGGACTGATACTTTACGCCCTTCGATTTCTTTGAGAAATCAACCAAATATCTGTTTTTTGAAGTGCGCTTGAGTTTTGCTCCGCCGGAGAGCTTGATCGTCTTCGGGAAACTCTTGACGTGAGAAAGCTCAAATTTTGAAACGATGATCACAACTTTAACATTTGCCTTTTGTGCCGGACAGTTCGTTATCCTGGACCAGCTTACCACGCCGGAAACGTTAAATGTGCCGTCTTCATTGACACTGTACCTCATGGATAATGCCTGAGAAGGAAGCAGCGGTCTCAAAGTCCAGCCGCGGCGTGCCTTGTTGTTTATGGCTGTGACCCAGTTGGTCATTACGTTGTAGTCTCCGCAGGCCATCGCCATGTTGTACCATCTCGTTACAAAAGTCTTTCTGGCCTGAACATTAAATCCCGTGACCTTTGCCTTGCCGGAAACTTTCCTGTAAGTGGCATATGCATCGAAGATCTTGTTTGCCGCAAGCTGCGCTTCCGCCAGGCAGACATTGACCATGTCCTTTGCATATTTGTAGTTTCCGCAGGCATCAAAGCTCTCGGCCGCTTCATCGAATTTCCTGTCTTTTAAGAGCAGGACGCCGTTATTGAACATGCTCGCCAGATAGAGATTGTTGGCATCCTTGTAATTTCCCGCGAGCTTAAAGTACTCGCTTGCTGCCACATAATTCTTTTCGTTGTAGCGTTTAGTGGCGGTTACGTAGAAAGCTTCCTTCGCTATAGTGGAAGCATCCCTGAAATCTCCCGCAAGCTTCAGATATGCTGCTGCATTTTCATAGTCCTTTTTGTTGAGAGCATCTGTTCCCAATGTGTAGTTGATGGATTTTGCCTTGTCTATGGCATCCTTAAACTCACCGGCTTTTGTGAAAGCGGCAACGGCATTGCTTAAGTCATTTTTGGCGAAGGCATCCTCACCCATCTTGTAATAGCAGCTCTGGACGGGTTCATTGGAATCCTTGTAATCTGCTGCTGTCTTGGCAAATTCGAGAGCCTGGTCGGACTTTCCTTCCGCCAGAGCCTTGTCAGACTTTGTGACGTAAAGTGCGGCGATCTTGTCTTTGTAATCCATGTATTCCGACTTCTTGAGTTCTTCGATAGCCTTGTCGGTATCTCCGGAAGAAGCCAGCGATTCTCCGCTTGCATAGTGAGAAGCCCTGTCGCATTCTTCTGCCAGGAGCTTGGCATTCTCATAATCGCCGGCAGCCTGGTATTCTTCCTTAGCCTTTGCATATTCGCCGCTCTGGAATGCCAGCTTGCCGTTGTTGTAGTGCATCAGAGTCAGGGATTCGGACGAACGCTGTTTGGAATCCCTGTAATCACCGAGTTTTTCGAACTGTTCCGCCGCTTCCTTGTAATTGCCGGCGGTATAAGCATTTACCGCCTGGTTATACCTGCTGGTCTTGGAGCCGTTCATCAGATAGTAAGCGACTCCTCCGAATATCGCGAAAACAAGTATTCCGATACCCAGCGGTATGACTACGTATTTCCATAATTTAGGTCCCTGCTGCATTTCATTCTCCCCTGCGCTTCTTGCTGCGTTATGCAACCATCCTGTACTTCACTGTCGATCTGTATTGATCGGTCTTATATTTCTTCTTGGTGTTCTTTGCGTATGAAAGGATGAAAGTCCCCTTTTTGTATTTTACGTTAAGATACTTGCTGATCTTAAAGCTCGAAGGCAGTTTCCTGACCTTGAAATATGTCTTCTCAAATGAGGTTACGCCGGCATTCGAAAGCGTATGCTTTCGCGAATAGCTTATGTAGCGGAAGTAAGTACCCTGTATGGTGATATCGAATGTACCGTCGGGGTTTTCCTTGTACGCAAGGTACAGAGTCTGTCCTCCAACCAGTTTCTTCTGGGCGCGCTTGATCTTGACCTTGTCCTTGCCTCTTTTCCTGACGATCCTGATATAAGCGTCATTGGACTTGGCCGCCCATTCACCCGATATCTTTATCAGTGATCTTTCAGTAGCGATCGAGGCCTTTCTTCCCTGAATGTTGAATCCGGGAACGGAAGCTTTCGCCGAGACTTTGGAATAAACCGACAATGCTTCATTTATAGAACCGTTGGCATAATAAGATTCGGCCGTGCACACCCTGACAAGATCCTGGGCGAATTTGTATTTTCCGCATTTCCTGAAAAGAGCCGCGCCCTGATCAAATTCCTTCGCGACAAGTCTTTCGATACCCTGACAGTATATGCATTCCTTAAGAAGTTCCCTGGAATTCTTATAGTTTCCTGCCGTTGTCAAATAAGTTGCTGCCGAATCGTAATCCTTCTTCCTATACGCATTGACGCCTGCAGTATAGCAGTAGTCTTTAAGCTTGCTGTTTACGACGTTTGACTGTAATCCGGTCTTTTCATAGTATTTTGCCGCGTTTTCGAAATCGTTTCCGGCAATGGCGATCTCGGCCAGTTTAAGATAACAGTTCTTAGCCTGTTCGGCAGAATCCTGATAGTTTCCGGCCTTCGAAAAGTACTCTGCGGCAGCTTCATATTGGCCGCTCTTCAGAGCTCTGACGCCGTATCCGTATGAGATGACGTTCTCTTTGCCTGTAACGGGACCGAATTCAGAGGCTTTTACATAATAATCTGCGGCACTCTCGTAATTTCCGGTTCCGAGAGCCATGTCTGCCCTGCTGACAAACTGGTCGAAAATCAGTTTCTTAGAGTCTTTGTAATCACCGCAGAGCTTAAGTTCCTCGACTGCGGCATCGATCTGCCCGCCGGAGATCATGTTCAAAGCTGCTGCGTAGTGGGAAGCTCTTTCAGACTCTGCAGCCATTTCGGCTGAATCCCTGTAATTGCCTGCAGCCGTGAATTCGGCTTTTGCTCTTTCATAATTCCCGGAATCAAAAGCCGCCCTGCCGTTCACGTAATGCATGAGCATTACCGATTCAGCAGCGCGGTCTTTGGAATCCCTGAATCCGCCTATCTCTGCAAAACCGGCGGCAGCGGTCCTGTAGTCTCCTGCATCAAAAGCAGCAGCGGCAGCCTGATACTTCCTTAAAGGCGTGACATGCAGCAAGTAGACTGCTACGCCGGCCGTAGCGAGGATCACCAGAACAGAAAGGACAAGATAGATGGACGGGCCTTTATGTCTCTTCCTGAAAACGGGATACTCCTGCGGGATGTAATCGGAGCCGTAAATGTCTTCAGGCACCGCTTCGGAGACCGGCCCTGACAGGAATTCCGGCAAGCTACAGTTCGGACAGGAAAAATCATTGTCCGGATACTGTGCTCCGCAATTCCTACATGTCTTCAATTCTGGCCTCCGTCGTGTGTGCCTGAAGTAAATCGGCTTCTATTGCCGAAAATCATGCCTTTCTGAAAGAAACGGTGGATCTGTACTGATTCTTTACTCGTCCGGACTTTGTGTTCCTGGAGAATGAGATCGTGTAAGCTCCGTTCTTGTACTTAAGGGTCGTGTTTCCGTTGAGCTTGACGCTGGTAGGGAACTTCTTCTGGTTCGTAAGTGTCTTTGTTACTGTAAGATAGCTTGCACCTCCCAGTGCAGGGGTGGTGTAGCGTACAAAGCTTGCAGTAATGGTGATGTTGAACGTGTTGTTTCCGTTGTCCGTATATTCGACTGTTACATACTGGTTAGGAGCAAGATTCGTCAGATAATACTTTCTCTTATATCTTCCGAAACTGTACTTTGTGATGTTCCAGACATAAACGTTATTGGATTTAGCGGTCCAGTCTCCGGAAACCTTTTCGAGATTGTACTTGGCTGCGCAGTAAGTTCTTCTGCCCTGTACATCGAATCCGCTTACCTTAGCCTTTGCCGAAACCTTTGAATAGCCGTTGGTCCATGCATCCTCAACATTGCCTGCAGCGAGCTGGGCTTCACCATCACATGCTTTGGCAAGATCAGGTGCAAACTTGTATTTGCCGCAAGTCTCAAAGAGAGTCTTTGCCTGTGAGAATGAACCGTTCTTGAGGGCATCGATGGCCTGGGTATAGACCATGTCGCCCAGGAGCGTCTTGGAATCCTTATAGTTGCCTGCGAGTGTAAGATACTCTGCTGCCTTTGTGTAATCCTTTGCTTCAAGGAGTGACTTAGCCTTGTTGTAGTAAGCTTCCTTAGCCTTTGTCTGAGCGTCCTTATAGTCGCCTGCAAGCTTAAGGTAATCAGCTGCGCTGTCATAGTCCTTCTGACCGAGAGCGTCGATACCGAGCTTGTAGTAGAGCTCCTTGACCTTGGTAGCTGCATCCTTGTAGTTGCCTGCCTGTGCAAAGAGGCTTGCTGCTTTCTTGCTGTCGCCTTCAGAAGCGGCAGCCTCAGCCTGCTTGTAGTAAAGTTCCTTTACCTTTTCTGCAGCATTCTTGTAGTTTCCTGCAGATGTATAGTAGCCTACTGCGGCATTGAGGTCGTTGCCTGCCTCGCTTGCAGCACCGAGCTCGTAATAGCACTTCTGGATCTGCTCAGCGGAATCCTTGTAGTCGCCGGCAGTCTTGAAGAACTCGATGGCCTTGTCGTACTTCTTGTCATTGACAGCCTTAACGCCTTCCTCATAGAGAACGTTCTTGAGCTTGTCAGATACATCCTTGAAGTTTCCGGCCTTCTGATAGTAAGCTGCAGCCTTATCAAAATCTTCAGCAGCAAGAGCCTTGTCGCCCTGGCTTACGAGAAGCTCGAAAAGCTTATCCTTAGCGTCCTTGTAATCAACAGCCTGCTCGAATTCGGCAATTGCCGCATCAGGATCGGAAGAGCTGAGGGATACGCCCTTTGCATAGTGACCAGCGGTCTCTGACTCAGCGAGTCTGTCCTTTGCATCCTTATACTTGCCGGCAGCCTTGAATTCCTCTTTAGCCTTTTCGAAATCTCCGTCATCGAAAGCCTTCTTACCGTTCTCATAGTGAAGTACGGTATTTGCTTCCTCTGCACGCTCCTTGGCGTCCTGGAAGTTGCCTGCGGCCTCAAAGCCTGCGGCCGCTTCGGCATAGTTGCCTTCGTCGTAAGCCTTTACGGCTGCCTTGTATTTTCTTGAAGGTGTTGTAGCAATAAAGAATACCGCAACGCCGGCAGCTGCCATAAGAGCAACACCGCCGATGATGACGGGAACGATGGGGAACTTCTTCTTGGCAGGAGCTGCTGCAGCGGGCGCGCCGGGAGTGGCAACGGGTGCCGCAGGTGCAGCGGGTGCAGCCGGAACGGGAGGCATTACTTCTGCTGCGGGAGCAACAGGAGCAGTGGGTGCTGCTTCAGCCGGAGCTGCCGGAATGACCTCTGTAACGGGCGCGGGTGCGATGGGTTCTACGGGTGTTACTTCCGTAACGGGAGCAGGAGCTGCCTCAGGTGCGGGAGTGACTTCTGCAACAGGCGCAACCTCTGTTACGGGAGCGGGTGCTGCGGGAACTGCCTCAGCAGCGGGAGCAGGAGCTGCCTCAGGTGCCGGTGCTGCGGGTGCTGCCTCTCCTTCAGGTGCGGTGTAATACTTTCTGCCGCATCCCGTGCAGAACAGTGAACCCGGTGTACGGGGCTTTCCGCATTCAGGGCAGAACTGGATGTCCTTGAATCCGCAGTTGTTGCAGAACTGGGCTGTGTCGGAGAACTGAGCTCCGCATTTGAGACATGTCTTCATAGAATCCTCCTTTATATAGATCCCATTCTTTAAGTTTGCTTAACCTTCGTTGTTCTTTTCAGTTGCCACGGCGGCTTCTTTTCCGCCCTTCTTCTTTTTGCCGGTTTCCTTCTCTCCGTCCTTTGATGCAAAGAACCGTTCAAAGATACCCGACAGGTAGTCACCGACCTTCTTGTCTATCTCAAAGACCTTGATGATCTGCAAGATGATGATGGCGAGAGCGGGTCCCAGGAGGAAACCGATCGCGCCCCAGATATATACGCCCGCTGCCATCGCGATAAGGGTCAGGAGCGGATGGATATGCATTGACTTTCCAAGTATCGGCGGCTCGATGAAACGTCTGATGACGGTCATTATCGCCATGCCTACTATTATAATAATAACTGATGCGATTTTTCCATTAAGAAACAGCCAGATCATGACAGGGATCATCGTGGCGCTGATTCCGAGTACCGGCATGAAATCGATCAAGGCCGTGATAAGCGCGAGGATAAGTCCGTAGTTATAGACTCCGGCAGCCATGAAGACCAGATAAGCTTCCGCAGCGGTAATGATAAACAGCGCCATGTAACCGCCGAGCACGCGGAAGACCGTCATTGACAGGTCATTGATCAGGCCAAATACGCGGTTCCTGAAATTCCTGTTCGGGGTGTTCCTTGCAAAGAATTTGAGGACCGCGGGGCCGTCATTGATAAAGTAGAATCCGCTCAGCATGATGCTGATGACGAAAAATATCGCATAAGGAAGATTTCCTATCAGCTTCCATATGGTGGAAAGCGATGACCTGATGAACGTGGGGATCGCAGCGACTATGTTCTGGCCGATGCCGTCAATGTCGCCCTGAAGCGAGGCCATCATATCGGCGGTAATAAAGCCTCCGTTCTCTACCGAGAATCTATCGAGAATGTTCTTGCTCAGTGAAGCGCCCGTGCTGAGGTTCATCGAAGCTGATGAAAGCCTGTTGAGAACGGTATTCGCCTGCCACAGCAGCCCGATGCAGAGTACCACGATCGAAATTACCAAGATGATATTGAGGATAACGTAGCAAACTAAGGCCGTTGTCGTCCTTGTGGACTTCTTCTTCCCCGGCTTTATGCTCTGCGGGTTCTTATCGAAAAGCTTTGAGATCGGCTTTGCGATAAGGTTCGCCGTCTTCGCGAGCATGAACCCGATGAGGAAAGGGACCATTATGACAACGACTAACCTGGCAAAATAGCAGATCGTAACTGTGATGCCCACGATCAGGATAAACTTGATCATCGACATAACCGATGCCCGGTCTCTGTTATACCGTTCTATATCATTCATAATCTGATTCCCTTAAACATTAATATCCAAAAGATAACAAATATTATAACACCCATAAAGAAAGCCGTGTTAAATCCCGCTCTGAATCTGTTGACCGAATGGGAATCGTCAGGTTCGGTGTATTTGCTACCTTCTTCGCCGTAAACATCAGCGGTGTAGGTATAGTTGAATTCTCCGAGCATCTTGCGGAAGAACGCGAAGAGGATCCCCGCAACAACGAGTGCCGGGATAGACGAGAAAAAGAACGTTATGGGCATGTCCGAATAAGTCCTCAAGGTCGTAAGATCGACTTCGCTTATTACGCTCTGCATTATGATGCTGAAAAAACGGCTTCCCGCGAGGCAGAGGAACGGGCCCCATATGTTTCCGGTGTCTTTCCTGACGCGGCAGAGCCAGATCCCCGTTACCAGAAGTGCCGGAAGATCCGGGAAGTTGAGCGAATAAAGGCAGAACATGACCGGGATGACCCAATATGAAAGGTCCTTGTCGGAATTTCTGATGCCGGACCATATAAGTCCATAGAAAAATACCGAGATGCCCAGTGCGGGTATCAGGGTATCCGTCAGGATCTGCAGCGCCAGAGTGGCCTTTGTGTTGTCAACAGCATAAGAGAACAGAGCCGGGAATATGACCGGATAGCCGAGACGGAGCCAGAAATACGTGAATATGTTGCGGAAAGACGCGCGGATCAGGAAGATCGGAGCGCCTGAAAGGAACGACATGATGAGCGTTCCGGCTCCCGTGTATTTTCCCGCGATGTTGAGTCCGCTCTTCTCCGGAACGAAGACTGAGGGAACCATGAGCGCAAGCGTGGTCATCATGACGGTTATGAGACCGCATCCGATTATTGAAGTCGTTGAAAAAGAAAGGCTCCCGCTCTCGAAAACGATGAGCGCGAGCATAAAGGTTACGGCTGTGCCTACGGCTGCAAAAAGAAAAGAATATCCCCAGTTGAACGGGTGCGGCACGCCAAATATCCTTTGAAGGATGTTTCTTTGCTGTTTAGGGGCTTCCATCAGAAATGGACTCCGAGAATGTTGATTATGTTGAGCATCCTTTCATAGAAGAAAGGCTCCATGATGCAGAAAACACCGCATCCGAGTGCAAGGAAAGGTCCGAAAGCCATGTAATCGGGGTCCTCGGCGAAGTGTATCTTAGCCTTTTCCCTCTGAAGCTCGAGACGCGCTTTTCTGGGATCCGGAGAAGCCTTGATCATGGCATTCTCCCTGGCGATCCTCCTCCTCTTGCGTATGAGAAGCGGAATGGCCCAGATAAGAGCCGTGAAGATCGCAACATAGATAAGAACGATTATTCCATAGCATCCCGTGATAAGGCCGGTTGCGAAAAGAAGTCTCATATCGCCCATTCCGATGCTCTCCTTTCCGAAGAACGTAATGGAAACCACGCCGATGATCCAGACAACGCCGCCTCCGATAACGGAAGCAATGACTTTGTTGAGGACCGGCATATACCATTTTGCCTCGGGAGTGAACCAAACTGAGCCTTCCGTAAGATCGGAAACTACCGAAAGAACGCCGACGATGGCGATATATGCGGAAAACTGGTCCGGAATGATCCTGTTGAGCTTGTCAGACATCATGACAAGCACGAGATCAGGGATCAAAAGGACGATAACGAGCAGATGAAGGGGTTTAAATCCTGTTCCGATGTAAGAGTTCCCGCAGAATATGACAGCCACGATGTAGCAGACGGCACAGATAATGCAGGCAACAAGGCCTTCCGGGAACCATCTCATGCGCTTTGAGACGCGGTAATCGGGATCGGTCTCCTTTACGCCGTAATCCTGGAGCCAGCTCTCCGGAAATTTACCGAAAAGCCATGTTATGAGCAAGCCGAAGCCCGCTCCTAAGACGATCGACGCCGCGATACAACAAATAAGAGTTAAAGGATTTAATAAAATCATAGAAGTAATTGTAATATTCAGACAACAAAACTGCAAATCATTTATCAGATTCTTTTTAATTTGTACGATTTTCGGCAACAAAATTGTGTTTTGATGTAACCATTGATAAAATTACTCATAATTCATAGGAGAGGCAGTAGGCGGAAATGTCCGCCGAAGTAAAGAAAAATGGCTACAGTTACTGCAAAACAGCTTGAAACGATGATGCAGGCGCATGTCAGAGCCGAAACCGGTATGAGCCTTGAACAGGCTACACCCAGGGACTACTGGACAGCACTCGCAAAGTCAATCGTAGAGCTTATTTCCGAAAATTGGATGTCAACCAGGCAGAAGTACAACAAGGGCAGACAGGCCCACTACTTCTCCGCCGAGTTCCTTGAAGGACGTTCGATGCTCAACAACCTCGTAAACTTAGGCATTTACGACCAGGCAAAGGAAGCTCTGTCAGCATTCGGACTCAATATCACCGATATCCTTGAAGAAGAGACGGATCCGGCTTTAGGCAACGGCGGCTTAGGCCGTCTTGCAGCATGCTTCCTCGATTCATGCGCTACGCTCAACCTCCCTGTAACGGGCTACGGTATCCTTTACCGTTACGGTCTGTTCAGACAGACTATCGAGAACGGTTTCCAGCATGAGTATCCGGATTCCTGGATGGAGCACGGTTATCCGTTCATCCTCCCCAGGTATGACCGCAAGGTCAAGGTCCACTATCAGGACATCGACGTATGGGCTATCCCCTGCGATCTTCCCATCACAGGTTACGGCACAAAGAACGTCAACCTGTTAAGACTCTGGAAGGCTGAGCCTGCTCAGGAATTCGACTTCAATCTCTTTAATTCACAGCGTTTCGACGACGCAGTCATCGAGAGGAACCGCGTTCAGGATATCTGGAGAGTCCTCTACCCTAACGACACTTCCTACGACGGAAAGGTACTCCGTGTAAGACAGCAGTACTTCTTCGTTTCCGCTTCCCTGCAGGACATCATCTACCGTTACAAGAAGTATCACGGCGATGATCTTCACGATTTCGCGAAATACAACTCCATCCAGCTCAACGATACCCACCCGGTAATCGGCATCCCCGAGCTCATGAGGCTCTTAGTCGACGAGAACGGCATCGAGTGGACAGAGGCATGGGAGATCACAAAGGCTACATTTGCATATACAAACCACACGATCATGGCAGAGGCACTTGAGAAGTGGGACATCTCCATCTTCCGTTTCCTCTTCCCCAGGATCTTCGAGATCATCGAGGGCATCAACAACCAGTTCAGAGCCCAGATGTACGAGGCAGGCCTCTATTCAGAGCTCATCGACCGTATGTCTCCTCTGGCAGACGGCAAGATTCACATGGCATGGCTCGCTATCTACGGATCTCACTCCGTAAACGGCGTTGCAGCCCTCCACACCGACATTCTCAAGAATGAGACCCTCAAGGACTGGTACGGGATCTATCCCGAGAAGTTCTCCAACAAGACGAACGGCGTTACACCGAGAAGGTGGCTTCGTACTTGCGATCCCGCACTTGCAGGCCTCATCACGGAGCTTTTGGGCGACGACAAGTGGGTCACAGACTTAGACCAGCTCAAGAAACTCGAGAAATACAAGGATGACAATAAGGTCATGAAGCGTTTCATCGAGATCAAGAAGGCCAACAAGAAGAGCTTTGCAGAGTATCTCAAGACAACTCGCGGCATCGAGCTCAACCCTGACTCCTGCTTCGACATCCAGATCAAGCGTCTCCACGAATACAAGAGACAGCTCCTCAACGCTCTCTATGCGCTCAATCTTTACGACAGGCTCAAGGAGAACCCTAAGCTTGGCATGCCTCCGATAACCATCCTTTTCGCTGCAAAGGCAGCTCCGGGATACTTCAGGGCAAAGGCCATCATCAAGTTCATCAACGAGATAGCAAAGCTCATCGATAATGATCCCGCCATGAAGGGCAAGCTCAAGGTAGCTTTCGTCGAGAACTACAACGTTTCCGTAGGCGAGAAGATGTTCCCTGCAGCTGACGTTTCCGAGCAGATCTCCACGGCAGGCCTCGAGGCTTCCGGTACGGGCAACATGAAGTTCATGATGAACGGTGCCGTAACGCTCGGTACATTGGACGGTGCAAATGTTGAGATCGCTGATTGTGTAGGCGACGACAACATCTACATCTTCGGTTGCCGCGCACAGGATATGGCTGCTACAAAGGCTTACTACAACCCGAAGTGGCAGTATGAGAACATCCCCGGCCTCAAGAAGTGCCTCGACAGGCTTACTGACGGCTCTTTCAACGATGAGGGCTCCGGAATGTTCAATGACCTGTTCAACGGTCTCATCTACGGCTCCAACTGGCAGCCCGGCGATCCTTACTATGTACTCGGTGATTTCGATGACTACAGAAAGCAGAGAGACAGGATGTACATGGATTACAAGGACGAGCTCAAGTGGGCAAAGATGTGCTGGGTCAACATCTGCAATTCCGGCAAGTTCTCTTCAGACAGAACGATCAAGGAATACGCAGAGGAGATCTGGCAGATCAAACCTCAGAAGATCTAATCTGATCCGAAACGAAAACACACAGCAAGAGGGCGCCTTCCGGGGCGTCTTTTTGTCTGTTAATGCAATTCTCCCATCCATGCTGTATAATTGTTGATAACCCGTTAAAGGAGGAAGTTGTCATGGCATTATTCCAGGACCAGAAGGGTAAGAACATCATCAATTACCAGAAGATGATCAATGAGAAGAAGGACACTATCCGCAAGTACTACGACGAGATAGGCCATCTTTATTACGGGCAGTATAAGGACATGAACATTGACGTCACAAAGGACATCAATGCACGATGCGAATCGATCTCCAACATCTACAAGGATATCGAAGAGCTCAATATCAAGATCCTCAGGGAGAAGGGCCTCAAGAAGTGTGCTATCTGCAGCACCGAGAACCAGCTTGCAAACGCATTCTGCTTCAAGTGCGGCGCCAGATTTGCCGATGATGACGCCATTCCCGCTGATGTCATCGCACCTCCGAACGCGTGCGCCACTCCTCCGTCAGAGAAGCCCGCAGTTCCGGCTGAACCCGCTCCCGAAGCACCTGCTGCCGTTGAGCCTGCAGCTGCTGGACCTGAAGCTAAGAGCGAAGACGAGATCTGAACTTAAAGAGATCAATGACAAGACCCGTGCAGAAATTCCCGCGCGGGTCTTTTTTATTCAAAATGCCACCTAAAACGGGCGAAAAAATCCGATTTTTCTTGCGACATAACGCGCGCTTTGTGCTAATATTTATAAATTATACATTTAGGGGGTCAAAGTATGGCAAAGATTTTCGAGCAGGAATCACGTACATTTTCAGAGTATCTTCTCGTACCTAACCTTACGACAGAAGAGAACACACCGGACAAGGTAGACCTTTCGGCACCTGTAGCAAAGTATAAAAAGGGCCAGGAAGAATCAAGACTTAAGATCAACATACCTATGGTATCTGCAGTCATGCAGTCCGTAAGTGATGACGGTATGGCAATAGCACTCGCACGCTGCGGCGGTCTTTCTTTCGTATTCCAGTCACAGTCCATCGAATCACAGTGCGACATGATCAGGAAGGTCAAGAAATACAAAGCCGGTATCGTTGAATCCGATTCGAACCTCTCCCCTGACGACACTCTTGAGAAGGTCCTGGAGCTCCACCAGCAGACAGGTCACGGCACAGCAGCCGTTACTGAAGACGGTTCCAAGACAGGCAAGCTCTTAGGCCTTGTTACCACACGTGATTACCGTGTCAGCAGAATGTCTCCCGACACAAAGGTACGCGAGTTCATGACCCCTATCGACAAGCTCGTTACCGCGCCCGAAGGCACTTCCCTCAAGGAAGCAAATGACATCATCTGGGACAACAAGATCAACCAGCTCCCTATCGTAGATAAGGAAGGCCGTCTCGTAGGTCTCGTTTTCCGTAAGGACTACGATTTCCACAAGGCTAACCCTAATGAGCTCTTAGACGCAGAGAAGAAGCTCATCGTAGGCGCAGGCATCAACACCCGTGACTACGCAGAAAGAGTTCCCGCCCTCATCGAAGCAGGCGCTGACGTTCTCTGCCTCGATTCTTCCGACGGTTTCTCCGTGTGGCAGGAAAGAGCACTCAAGTGGTGCAAGGAAAACTATCCTGATGCCATCGTAGGCGCAGGCAACGTTGTTGACGCAGAAGGTTTCAGATTCCTCGCCGACTGCGGCGCAGACTTCATCAAGATCGGTATCGGCGGCGGTTCCATCTGCATCACACGTGAGCAGAAGGGTATCGGCTGCGGCCAGGCTTCCGCAGTACTTGCAGTCGCAGAAGAGCGTGACAAGTACTTCAAGGAGACAGGCATTTACATTCCTCTTTGCTCTGACGGCGGTATCGTACACGACTACCACATGGCTCTGGCACTTGCAATGGGCGCAGACTTCCTCATGCTCGGAAGATACTTCGCAAGGTTCGACGAATCCCCTACGAGAAAGCTCCTCGTCAACGGTTCTTACGTTAAGGAGTACTGGGGAGAAGGTTCCAACCGTGCACGCAACTGGCAGCGTTACGACGACGGCGGAAAGGGCGGCAAGATGGCTTTCGAGGAAGGCGTTGACTCTTACGTTCCTTATGCAGGTTCCCTCAAGGACGGCGTAGAGACCTCCCTTGCAAAGGTCAAGGCAACAATGTGCTCATGCGGCTCTTCTTCCATCGAGGAATTCCAGAACAAGGCACGTCTCGTAGTCGTATCCTCCACCTCCATCGTTGAGGGCGGCGCACACGACGTCATCCAGAAAGAGAATGACAGGACCGCGCGCTGATTTGCAAACGCTCCCGGTTCTTATTAAAATAAGCAAAGTTTTTAGATTCAAGGAGACCAAAAATGGCTGACGAACAAATCAAGAAGCAAATGACCAAGGAAGGTTATGAGGAACTTCAGAACGAGCTTGCTGAAAGAAAGACTGACAGGACTGCCGAGATCACTCAGAAGATCATGGAAGCTAAGGCTCAGGGCGACCTTTCGGAGAACTCCGAGTACGAGGAAGCCAGGATCGAGCAGGCAGCTAACGCAGCACGTATCGAAGAGATCGAGGCCATCCTCAAGAACGCAGAGGTCATCGACGATTCAGAGATCTCTACCGATAAGGTTTCACTCGGTGCTTATGTAACTCTCCAAAACACTGCAACCAAGGAAGAGTTCAAGTACAAGCTCGTAGGCGAGAGCGAGGTCGACTTCAGAAAGAAGAGGATCTCCGAGACTTCTCCCGTAGGCAGAGCGATCATCGGCCAGAAGAAGGGCAAGACCGTTTCCGTATCCGCACCCAAGGGCATCATCAAGTACAAAATCGTTAAGATAGAGAAGAACAATGGCTAAGAAATTCGTACCCAGCACAGAACCGTTAAGCGCAGAGGAGATCCAGGAACAGACAAGGTTCCGTATGGACAAGCTCAAGGCTCTTCAGGAAGAGGGCAAGGACCCTTATGAAGAGCTTACCTACGATGTGACCAACCATTCAACGGAGATCACCGGCGATTATGAGTCCTTCGCAGGCAAGACCGTAAGAGTTGCAGGCCGTCTCATGTCCAAGAGAGGCATGGGTAAGGTATCTTTCTGCGACCTTTACGACAGAAGGGGCAAGATCCAGATCTTCACCAAGATCGACAATCTCCCTGAAGAAGAGTACAAAGCGTGGCAGAACCTCGACATCGGCGACCTCGTAGGCGTTGAGGGCGAGGTCTACATGACCGAGAAGGGTGAGGTATCCATCCTTACCAAGGCCTACAAGCTCCTCGCTAAGTGCCTCCACCCCCTGCCGAACAAGTACCAGGGCTTAAAGGACACCGAGATCCGTTACCGTCAGAGATATCTTGACCTCATCGTCAATCCCCAGGTAAAGGATACTTTCGAGAAGAGATCCAAGATAATCAAAGAGATCCGTAATTTCCTCTCTGACCGTGACTTCATGGAAGTTGAGACTCCCCTGCTCGTCACCAACGCAGGCGGTGCTGCTGCTAGGCCTTTCACAACGCACTTCAACGCTCTCGACATCGACTTAAAGCTCCGTATCTCCTTGGAGCTCTACCTCAAGAGACTTCTCGTAGGCGGATTTGAGAGAGTTTTTGAGATCGGCAGAGTTTTCCGTAACGAAGGTATGGATACACGCCACAACCCTGAGTTCACACTCATGGAGCTCTACCAGGCATACACTGACTACAACGGCATGATGGAGCTCACAGAGTCCATGTTCCGCTATGTAGCTGAGAAGGTCTGCGGCACGACACTCATCAAGTACGGCGACCTCGAGATCGATTTCGGCAAGCCTTTCGAGCGTCTCACGATGAACGATGCTATCAAGAAGTATGCAGGGATCGACTTCGATACAGTTGACGGCGACGAAGCTGCAAAGAAGCTTGCTGAAGAGCACCACATTGAATATGAGGCATGGCACACAAAGGGTGACATCGTTAACCTCTTCTTCGAGGAATACTGCGAGAAGAACCTCCTTCAGCCTACATTCATCATGGATCACCCTCTGGCCATCTCCCCTCTTACAAAGAAAAAGAAGGGTTCTCCGGACAAGGTAGAAAGATTCGAACTCTTCATCAACACATGGGAAATGTGCAACGCTTATTCAGAGCTCAACGATCCTATCGACCAGCGTGAGAGATTCGCTGCACAGGACGCTACGGCTGAAGCAGGCAACGACGAAGCTGACCATACCGATGAGGATTTCCTCAATGCTTTGGAGCTCGGTATGCCTCCTACGGGCGGCATCGGCTACGGTATTGACCGTCTCGTCATGCTCTTGACAGACAGCCCCAGCATCAGGGACGTTTTGCTCTTCCCGACCATGCGTCCCTTGGACTAAGTGAGGGCCTTGAAACCCTTGATTTTATTGGATTTATCCTTTGCGAAACAGTCGTTAGGTACCACAAAAGTACCACAATCGTACCACAAAGTCCCCAAACACCTGTAAAATCGCACATTTGAAAAAGTGATTTTCCTATATGCCATGAGATATCGCATCTCGTGGCATTTTTTTCATAAGATGAAGCAACTTATACCGCTCCTGTACAAGGTTATTAAATAACATGTCACGATTATCTACTCAATTCTGCAACTTTATCCTCAATTCAAATCGCACATTTGAATAAAACGGATCATCTTCTTATCCTTAATTTGGATATGGAGGTTAAGAAATGACTATTATTTGGGCAGGTACTCTGGCTGTTCTCCTAAATCGATTTAGGCGAAGTCTGTTTCGGTTAACTCGGATCGAACGAGATATTAATGCTCAGATCAAGAGAATCGGTGTCTATTACATGTGCATCGATGATCTTCCTCTATGAAAAAGAAATCACTGGCCGAAGCTTGTCCGGAACTTGTGGCCCAGTGGGCCACAAGTAATTCTTTCTCGCCTTCAGATATCTCATACGGCACTAACAAAAAAGCCTGGTGGGTCTGTGATAAGGGGCATACATGGGAAGCCACTGTAAAAAACAGAGTCATAGCAAGGAGCGGATGCCCCTATTGTGAACACAGAGCTGTCCTGAAAGGCTATAACGACCTCGAGACTCTCTTTCCTGTTATTGCCAAGACCTGGTCTCCCAAGAATGCTGCTAAGCCCTATGAACTATCTTCTAAATCTAATACTGAGGTTTGGTGGGTATGTGAGAAAGGCCATGAATGGAAAGCACGAGTTGCTGACAGAACCGGTGGTCACGGTTGTCCTTACTGCGCTGGGCAGCGAGTATGGAAAGGATTTAACGATCTTGCTACGACTCATACACATCTGATCTCTGAGTGGTCCGATAAGAACAAGAACATATCGCCCGAATCAATTACATACAAGAATCGATCTAACGTCTGGTGGAACTGTCTAAAGTGCGGTAATGAGTATCAAGCCGTCGTTTACGCTCGTGCTAATGGCCGTATCTGTCCTTTTTGCATAGCAAATGAAATTGCACGCCTTCGCAGACAGAGAGTGACCGACAGACAGATATCCAAGGATTTCGAATACTTGTTACCGCAATTAGCTACGATTTATTACGCTGGCAAGCGAGGTTTGAAGGTGCTGACGGAATCTGAAGAGCTCGTTGGAATCCCTATCACTGCATACATCCCTGATATAGGCTTGGCTATAGATGTATGCTGCTCTAAAAAGATTATCGCAATCAAAGACTATATTTGTGAGACCAAAGGGATTACATATGTCTCTATACCCGGCAAACTCCCTGAAGTCGATACCATCAAGATAATTCGGAAGGCCTTTTCTGATGCACATCTTTATTTCCACTCGGATATAGAGGTTGATCTCGATATCCTGAAAAACAGATACAGTTACTGGAAAAAGAAGGATTTGGATGCTTAAAAAAGCTCGGATTTTCACCCGAGCTTTGTGAATTGTACTGAAGGATCAATCCCAATGTCGAATCGTATTTGCCACATGAAGTGCGGTATTTATTGCGCCTTGACGCCGTAATGCAGCATTCTCTCGCTGAATAGCGGCTAGATTATTTGCACTCTGTCGTTGATACTCCGCCGATTCAAAAGCTGCTTGTTCAAGTTTCAACCGGTGAATATGCTCATCATAAGCATCCATTGCTTCACCTAGAGAATTTGATCTTCCACTCATAATTCTATCTGCAAAATAACCAATAGCATCAGAATAAAAATAACTGTCGGGAATACTGATTTCCGCGCCATCATAAATCATCAAGTGTTGTATTTTGTCAATCAGCATATCTTTTTGCTTCTCAATCTCATTCAGATGCTTTTCTAATTGTTTCTGTTCCTCTACTTCGGCATTGTACTTCTCTTGAGTAGTGGTAGTCGAACGTTCAATACGACCATTGCTTGCAAAGTATCCAATACCAATAACAATTAACCCTGCTATAAGTAGTAGTGCAAAATAGCCCATAGTATACTCTGAACCGACAAACATAAGAGATACTCCACATAAAATACATCCCGGTATAAGAAAAGGCTTCATTGCTCGAGCCCTTGATATTGGTTCAGATTTCACCGGTTTCTTGATTTTTGTTCGAATACTCTCATCCTCATCCATTATTCGTTCGAGTGCATCAACATTTAATGCCAAAGACTTCAGTTGACTTGCCAAAGAACCCGTGGGTATGAAATTACTAATACGAGATTTGTCAACATCTTTTTCTTTCGTAGATAAGTTCTGCGTAATTTTCTCAAATTGGGGATTAGAATCTACCAAGTCTTTGGATTTCCAATCAAATTCACCTACAGAATACTTGTTAGGGTTTGTTATATGATTTGGATGCAAATTCCGCTCTGACGGTAAACAATTTCCGCTAACAGCGGTAAACTCGTTCCGCACCAAACGGTAAGACTTTCCGTTTCATCGGTAAAGCATTTATCCCGTGCTATAGTCTTTCTGTAGTTATTAAGCTACGGAAA
>JAFVDI010000018.1 GCA_017478485.1 Clostridiales bacterium
ACGGTAGTCAAGTAAGTCATAACCAAAACGAGCGTATAATCTGTTAATGTTCGAATAGCATTCATGACAAAACTATCTAAAAAAGCAGACCGACTTACTGGTATAAGTGATCTGCTTGGGGTTAATAAAACGTTTGGTTTGCGGAAGAGATTCTATTCCGGGTTACATCTGGGACAACCCATCTCGCAGACGACTTCGGCCAGCTCCCGGATACTGTCTCCTGCAACATATGCAGGCTCTTCGCCTTCAAGATCAAAGCCCTCCGCCGACAGAATGTGAACGGCAAGATGGTGAATCTCGTGAACGATCGAATCCTGAAATTCCTTTCCGGAAGACGCCGGGCCGATAACAATCAACGCCCTTTTTCTGTCGGCATTGCTATATGTAAAAGCCTTGTTCATCTCTCCGGATTTCATAATCTCATAGGCTCTCATCATCCAATGATAGGATGCGTCGATCTCATACATGCAAGAAAGAACGCCTTCCATGTCGTAATCTTCCTCGGCGATAAGGACGTCTACGACCCAGTCGCCGACTTTAAGGACATTGTGTATCATATCAGATCATATCTTCCCAAGGAATATCAACACCCTTGGCAATGCAGTTAATATAAAACTCGTCAAAAGCGCGCGTCTCATTTCCATCTATGTCGTCGATATAATCTTTGACATACATGGCAAGCCGCTGTTCGTCAATGATAGATCTTCCGAAATAGTCCGACTTCGCCATCGCCCAGACATAAGGCCCGTCATAGTAGCCCTGAGTCCTCTCCAGCTTCTGGCCATAAGCTTTCATCAGTTCGTCGAAACGCTTCTTATCCAGAGCGACACCAGTATTCCCGGATCGGTCTTTCATCATGCTTACCGCCCAATCAAGCATAGCCTTGGAGAAGTGGCGACCATGACTTGCGAGGTAAGCATCCATGCCTTTTGGCAAGATATCGTAATAGTCCAATCTTTCCATATCTGCTTAATTAAAACGGGGAAGGAGTCGCCTCCCTCCCCTCGTGAAACTAACGATAACGCCTGCGGCTGCCGCGCTCTTCCATTTCATCCCAGTCGTCCCGACCGGAATAGGAGCCGCGCATACCGCCTCTTTCACCGTACTTCTCCTCCATGTCTTCACTGAGTTCGCAGAGCGTCTCAATGTTCTTCTTGGCGGACTTCAAGGCTTTCTTGAACTCGTAAAGGTCTTCGCCTCCACGTTCCATCATATGAACAATTCTCATAGTTATTCAGACTTTTTAATGTCCCCGAACCTGGCAGAGAGCAGCCCGACGAGGTCATCAAACTTACCGTTCATTTCGGCGAGCTGAGACTTCAGAAGAGATATCTCCTGCTGTTGCTGCGCCTCACGTTTCTTTTCAGGCTGGAATTCAATAAGCATTTCCTTGCAGCGCACGATACGTTGCTCGTGCGTCGGAGCCTGCTTGAGCGCCGTTTCGGATTCCGAGATCATCCCTTCCAGTTCGCGCACAATCACGGAACGATCCTCCGTGATCAGAACGCCTTTGTCCGGGAAATTAGCCAATACGGCATTAGCCGGCAATGCAGAAAAAGGGATTGTCTCGTTATCGACCTGAACAGAAATATCGGTTACCGGTCCATTTAGCATCGCCATCGGCTGCTGCGGATTATATGTAGGCATATGGGTATTGACCGACATAACCTTTCCGCTCGAAACTTTCAGTGTATTCTTATAGAGAACGTATATGGGCGCCCCCTGTGTCAAGTTCTGGAACATATCGTTTGTAATTATTTCAAATTAAGCCTACGCGGTAGGCGCGAGAGGCGAAGTGAGTTGAAGGATGCCGTCGTACCAGTTATAGAAAATGGTAACGACTCCGGTCCCAACGAGATCAGCTGCGGTCACAGACGTGCCGCCGAAGAAGGTCAGCTCCCGGGTATTTCCGTTCAGCGTAAACCTGACAGGAAGAGTCCCGGTAGTTCCAGTAGGAATGGCATCAGCAATGTTAACGGTCAGATACCCAACCGGAGGTATTCTACGAAACCCTAGTGCGAAGTCTACGGTTTCCGTTCCGACGCTAACAGAGCTTGTTTTCAGATACGGGATGCCACTCACATTTGTGGTTACATTTACCCATCCGAACATAGCCGATCCGATTTAGAAAGTGACGTTGCCGAAACCGCCGATGCCGGGGGCGCCATAATAGCCGTTATATCCACCCTGGTAGTAACCGCCACTCACATACGGAGTCGCATTTACAGCGTAAAGGTTCGGGTAGGTGACGCTCACAGTATTCGGCTGCTTGCACTTGATATCGTCAACTTCCTTCGCAAGAGAAGCGAGAGCCGCGTTCACCGGAGCGATAGCGCTACCAATGACACCGGTCGTGAAGTTCTGAGATTCGAGCTGGGCGACCTTTGCGGTAAGAGCTGTAATTTCACGATCCTTGCGAGAGGACTCCAGAGCGTCGATCTTGTTGTCAAGACTCAGCGCATTGCGATTCATCGTGTCGGTCAGAGAGTAAGTCTGCTGGCACATCGCAAGTTGGTCTGCGGCGGATTTCGCCTCGATTGCGGTGCGGACACCGGCGATGTCACTCTGGAGCGCATTCGTCTGCTGACAAATGGCGAGACGATTTTCGCAGCAGCAGTTTGCCAGCTGGGAAGCGAGAGAAGCATCGCCAGCCTGAATCGAGTTAATGATCTGCGGTACACTCACAGCCTGCTGGAGAGCAATGTTAGAGAGAGCGGACTGAATCGTCTGAACACCGGAGTTGACAAGGTTGAAGTCCTGACCCAACGCGGTCGCCAGAGTCTGAGTGGCGGTCCGAGCTGCTTCGCCCTGGGAGGTGATAGCCTGCATCAGAAGGTCGCGGCCATTGTCGTTGTTGATTTGGTTGGAAAGGAACCCAGCACCAGCACCTCCGCCGAAGCCATTTCCAAATCCGCCGAATCCACCCCAGCCGTTTCCGAAGAACAGGCCAAGAAGGAAACCGAGGATTCCACCGCCCCAACCGGAACCATTGCCGAAGAGGCCACCATTGTTCATTGCCATCCAAGCAGGGACGGAGTTGCCCTGATCGAATACGTAAGTTTTGGATGTCTCGTCCATAACTGATAATAATTTTAATGTTAAACTTTGTCTTGTAGTCAGCTGACAAAGCGAAGTTATGAAACGAAAACACGGAAAGACAATAATGCTAAAGCCCCTGCAAGTTCTTGACTCACAGGGGCTTCAATTAGTAATATGTTTTACTTTTTGGCTACTTTCTTGAGATCTTTCTTATACCATTGCAACTCTCGAAAACCAGGGACTTTCTTTCCTCTTGGGATCTTGCCATCACGGACAAGATTATCAAATGTTGCTCTGCTTATATTTAGATAAGTATACGCTTGATACTTGCTCATTGGAAGATCTTTACGGATAGATTCCTTAAGAACCTTTGCAATCTCGATCGCTTCTTTCTCGTCGATATTTGAATTACCGGCATCAATATCATCGACGATCCCAAGAAGTATCTTCTTTATTGTTTGCAGCATTTCTCTTTCCGATAGAAATATAATACAAGGAATAAAAAGATGCCAAGAATAATGCAATACAATGCAAGCAGTGAAAGGTTGGAGACCGGTATTCCAAACTCAAAGTTTATAATGCTTATCGTATTCGTCGTGAATACATAGTATAGAAACATACGATGATACTCACAGAACTGAAAAGCATACGATGCGAGTAACAAGAAAATCAATGTCAGAAATGAGACACCGCTAAAATACGAGATCCAGTGACATTCTATTCCAAGGAATCCGATCGCCGTGTTTAAGATGTCAAAGAAAGCAAGCAGCATCGGTATTACTTTAAGCAATACCAAAACTGCCTTGTAGAGACGTTTACTTCTTAATGCGTCCTCCTTTGCCATATTCAGATTTACTAACACCGGCCTTCATGACGTTTGGTTTGGGCGGACCTTTCACCTTAGACCGGATCTTTTCAGAGATTGTTTTCTTTGCCATAAAGTTAATTATTAATGATTAATATAACACAAAATAATTATAATTCTTTATAACATTTTCTACAGCAGCTCAGCGA
>JAFVDI010000019.1 GCA_017478485.1 Clostridiales bacterium
ATTAATCAGAAGATCTTTGAAACGGAGCATGTCGATCTTCAACACCTGTATATAGACGGTTCCAAGTTTGAAGCGAATGTAAACAAGTATTCCTGGGTATGGAAGAAAGCAACTGAGAAATCAAGATACCGCCTGTTCGACAAGATCACACATCTTTTTGAAGAGATCAATGAAGAACTGTCCTTCACAGGGATGAAGCTCAGCATCAACTCGGAATACGCACCGGAATACATAAAAGAGGCTGCCGAAAAGTATGCCGGAGTATGGCAGCTCGATGAATCTGAGTTCGTAAGCGGCAGAGGACACCATAAGAGCGTACAGCAGCGCCATTATGAAAAACTCACGGAGTATGCGGAGAAACTTCTGGAATACGTCGAGAAGATACAAATCTGCGGCGAAGGAAGAAACAGTTATTCCAAGACAGACCATTCAGCGACATTCATGCGTATCAAGACAGACTATATGGGGAATGACCAGCTGCTTCCGGCATACAATGTCCAGGTCGGAGTAGCTGATGAGTATATCGCAGTTGTTGATGTGAACCAGTATCGGTCAGACATGGACTGCTTTATTCCACTCATGAATAAGTTCCGCAACACGTATGGCTTTTATCCAAAGTATCCGATTGCAGATGCCGGTTATGGTTCCTATAACAACTACATCTTCTGTGAGCAGAACGGCATGGAAAAGTACATGAAGTTTACGATGTTCAAGAAGGAAACTACGGATAAGAAGTATCACGAAGACCCGTTCCGTGCAGTGAACTTTCAGATCGGCACGGATGGAATCATGCGATGTCCAAACAGGAAAGCATTTAGGTTTAAGTATCGTCGCCTTGTGAAAGGCAACAACTATGGCCGACAGGAAGAGATATATGAATGCGAGGACTGTTCTGCCTGCCCGTATGCAGAAAAATGCAAAAAGACAGAAGGTAACCGTACTGTCTGGCTCAATCAGGAACTGACATCCATGCACCGGGAGGTCATAGACAACCTGGAAAGCATACATGGTGTACTGCTGAGAAGGAACAGATCCATCCAGGCGGAAGGCACATTTGGTATCATGAAGAATGACCGCTGGTACAAACGGATCGTACGAAGAGGCCTTAATTCAGTCCGACTCGAAGTTTTTCTCGTTTCTATCGGGCAGAATCTCTATAAATTCCACAATAAGCAACTGAAGAAATCGATGGCCGCATAAATTATCACCATGCTGATCTTATGGGGTAGGGGGCTTTTGCCCATTTTAACCTTAATGATCAAAATCCTAAAAAATAAAAGAGGCGTGTGAAAAATGATTTCTCATTTTTCACACGTCCTTACACTTCTTCTAAAAGGGTCTCTGTAAGGATCAGTTGTTGATCAGCTTATCTCCCTCATTGTTCCAGCTGTACATCTTGCGGATCTCCGCGCCGATCTTCTCAGCGGGATGCTCAGCATTAAGCTTTCTCATCGCGTTGAAGTGTACCTGCTGGCCTGCGTTGGGGCTCATCTCAAGCAGGAATTCCTTCGCGAAGGAACCGTCCTGGATGTCTGC
>JAFVDI010000020.1 GCA_017478485.1 Clostridiales bacterium
CCCGGAATGGTAAATGCCGGTAAAGTTGTGGATGTAGCTTTAAAAGATGCCAGGAAGGGCAGAGATGTATCGGTGTGCTCTTTCTACTACCGTTATATGCGTTTCTTAAGTAAGGTTATGCCTCACAGGCTTGAAATGAAGCTGTGGGTTAATGGAATAAAGGAATACATATGAGACTATTATAATATAAAACTGCATATCTTCTGCATCTAAATAAGATAGGGGCTATCTCTTTTGTTTTGAGACAGCCCATTTAAGTTTAAGTCATGGAGATCAGTTAATATCCGAGACCTGATACCCACTCATTGACTTTGTTCTTTACATCTTCCTGTTTGTTCTGGCAGTCATTGCCCCTTATGGCGAGTCCTTTAAGTACTGTGGAACCGGGGCATGCCGAAGCGAGTTTTTTGTCGAAACCTGATAATCCTGAACCTTCGTGCGTTGAGAAGGGGATCAAACGCTTACCCTTTAATGCATCTGCATTCTTCTCGAAAATAACAAGCTGGGCATATCTGTCTTTTTGCACGCCGATATAACGGAAGCCCTGCTTTTCGAACCTTGATCTCATCTCTTCAGAAGAAAAGAATTCACCGTTGATGTTGCGGCACATAAGATTAAGCGCTTTTCTGACCGGATGAGGGAAGGCCGGATCTGCAATATATAATCTGCCGTTTGGTTTCAGTAGGCGCAAAGCTTCCTTCGTAAAAGCATCTTTATCGGGGAAATGATGGTATGCCATGCATACGGTCAGTGTATCAAAATAAGAATCATCATAAGGGGTGTCTTCACAGGAGCATTCCCTTATGTCCATGTCGGGACATTTGCGGTGCGCGACTGAAAGCATCTGCGGCTCAACGTCTATGCCGTGTCCTTCTATATTTTCTAATTCACTGAAAGTCTTTAAGATCGTGCCTGTTCCGCAGCCGACATCAAGGACCCTGTCGCCTTTTTTCAGGTCGGTGTATCTGTAGAGCAGCTCATAGAACCTGCGTGACATCCTGCCTTCGAAATGATCGTCGTATTTGTCAGCTCTCTTGTCGAATTTGAAATCTTTCTTTTCCATGTCTTCAGGTCCTTTCTTTTTCTATGGCCAGGAATGCTCCCAGCGCCATGATGACGAATGAGATGATGAACAGCAGTGCGGGTATCTTAGGGAATAACGCAAGCGATATGAGTGCACCCATGAACGGTGCCAGGGCATAGAATGCCGATGTCTTGGCGGCTCCTATGTAGCGCTGGGCATAGACGTATGTGTAGATGCTGAGACCGTAAGCAACAAAACCCAGGAGGAGCGCCAGCAGTATATAAGGCGTTAGAGTGAGTCGTTCTCCCGATATCAGCGCCACGATGACAGAACCGGTCCCTGAGCCGAAACCCTTGATTATCACTATCCTTGCAGGATCCCTGTTCGAAAGCTTCCTTGTGCAGTTGTTCTCGAGTCCCCAGCAGCAGCAGGCGAGAAGAGCCAGGAGCGAATAGACCGATATGGAGAACGAAGTGATGTCGCTTAAGGAGAGCAGGATGCTTGCGGCGGTTATCAGTGCGATCGCGATCCATAACCGGGGCGATATCTTTTCCTTGAAGATGAGAAGCGCGATGAGGGACGTGGCGACTATCTCGAAGTTATTGAGAAGGGATACCGATTCGGGCGAGGAATTCTTCAGAGCCGTCATCAGGAGGATCGGCGCCGCGATGTCCAGCACGACCATCAGTATGAGATAAGGCAGGTCGCTGTGCGTAAATGATGAATTCTCTTTACTCTTGCCCCGGGACAGTGAAGTAACGATGCTCATGCCGGCTGCGGCTCCGAGGTAGAGGAGCCCGGCCATGAAGACAGGAGGTATCTTCTCCATGAGTATCTTTGAGAACGGCGTGCTTACCGCATAGAGCAGTGCTGCGTATACCGCATATCTGATCGCTTTGCTGTTATTCATATCCTGACACTTCCTGAACATCGTGTTCAGCAAAATGGTATAATCAGCGGTATGAGCAAACAATAATCAGACTTTCCGATTTGTCAGTTATTGAACATTTCGGCGAAAATGTACGGTAAGCGAAGATGGACAGACGGCAGCAAAAGACCAGGACGGCAATATACGATGCGCTTACAAAGCTTTTGAGAAAAAGGCGCTTCGAAGACATTACGGTGCAGGAGATAATCGATGAGGCAAACATCGGAAGGAGCACTTTCTATTCTCATTTCGAGACCAAGGACGAACTCCTCGAACAGATGTGTGAAGAGATGTTCTCGCATGTTTTTTCAGATACGCTGCTGCCTGAGAAGAGCCACGATTTCTCGGCCAACCACGATGAACTTAAGGCACTTCTCGAGCACATCCTCTGGCACATCAAGGATCACGAGGACAACATCAGCTCGATCATGCAGGGAGAGTCGGAAAAACTCTTTACGCGCTATTTCTCAGGCTATCTTGAAGATGCATTCGGTGAAATGATCTCAAATATTGACATAGATGTGTCTGCTGAATTCAAGAAGCAGTTTGTCACAGGAAGCTTTATAAATACAGTCAAATGGTGGATCGCAAACGGTCTCACACAAAGCCCGGGCGAGATAATTGACGCGTATTTTAAGTGCCTGATCAGAAGATATACCTGAAGGTGTGAAATAATAGATTAATGGTTACACTTCTTTTGATCGTCATTTACATTGCTTTTATCGGTCTTGGCATTCCGGATTCCCTGTTCGGGACCGCCTGGCCTGCCATCTATGCGGAATATGGTCTTCCGATCTCTCTCGGCGGAGTAATAACGACGGTTACTTTTATCGGAACAACAATATCAAGCCTGCTTAGCGCCAGGCTTATCAGGAAGTTCGGAACAGCCCGCCTGACGGCCGGATGTACTCTTATTACAGCGCTGGCGCTGCTTGGCTTCTCGCTCTCGCACAGTTTTGTTATCC
Source organism: Clostridiales bacterium (assembly GCA_017478485.1). Classification (GTDB taxonomy): domain Bacteria; phylum Bacillota; class Clostridia; order Saccharofermentanales; family Saccharofermentanaceae; genus Saccharofermentans. The sequence goes on from JAFVDI010000020.1 coordinate 2,918, forward strand.
TGATCATCCTGGCTATTCCTCTGGGACTGGGCGCAGGTTCCATAGATACCGCGCTCAACAATTATGTGGCCTCTCACTACAATGCCTCCCAGATGAGCTTTCTGCACTGCTTTTATGGAATCGGTGTAACGGTAAGCCCTTTTATACTTACCCTTGTGTTCAGAAACGGTACCAATTGGAGAAGGGGTTACGGCATTGCCACGATAATTCAGTTTGCAATTGCGGCGGTAGTGATCTTTTCGCTTCCGCTCTGGAATAAAGTCAGAGATAAGAATGAGATCTCTGAAAGCGATATTAAGAGCCTGTCCGTTATCGAAGCGTCAAAGATACGCGGCGTTAAAGTTATGTGGCTTTTGTTCTTCTGTACCTGCTCGATAGAACTTACCGTCGGAGCTTGGAGCAGCACTTTCCTGGTAGAGAGCAGAGGCGCGACAGAGGAGCTTGCAGCGAGGACGGTAACTTTCTACTATCTCGGAATGACTTTGGGAAGATTCCTGTCAGGCATCCTGGCCCGCAAGATACACAGCCGTACGATAATAACGATCGGTTCTGCCGTATTGGGCACAGCGCTTATTACGCTTGTCATCGCGAATAACAGTTATGTTGCCATAGCGGCTCTGTTCCTTATCGGATTAGGCAACGGACCGATGTTCCCGAATCTTAATTTCCTGACGCCCGAGCAATTCGGTGAAGACCTTTCGGCAGCACTTATCGGTGCGCAGATGGCAGTTGCCAACGTTGCAATTGTCATAACACCGCTTCTTTTCGGTTTCCTCGGGCAGGCACTGGGAATGGGCTTATTCGGATACTTCCTGTTGTTCTTTTATGTATTCCTTGTAGCGGGCGTAATACTCAACAGAAGGCAGTTCAAAAAGAACGGGATGGTATAATTATCTTGTTTGAAGAAGAGATCCGTAGTCCTGACCCTGTTATGGAGGATAGAAAAATGAAAATGTTTATAGCACTGATCTGAGCGGCATTAAGTTTCAGGGGTGATGACATGAAAAGGATGTTTTCGAAAATGCTGGTGTCAGCAGTACTGATGACTTCGGTCTTCTCTTTTGCTGCGTGCGGAGACGGAACACACAGCGCGATCACTTCAAACTGGAAGTTCGAATCGGTCTCATCAGGCGGAAAGACGACCAGAGCCGCAGACCTCAAAGAAGATGACCGGCCGATGATCACCATTGACGAAGACGGGCAGAACAAGGGCGAATATATGGTCATCTACCGTCAGAGCGGCAAGAACCATAGGGCTTCTATGTCTATGGATAACGGTAAATACCGCATTGATTATGTCGATTCGGACAAAGACATGATCGCCAGCGTATATCACAACAAACTGACTCTTACGATCGATGGCAGCAAGTCAGGATCGAGCATTGTTTTCGTTCATACTATTGAAGATGTCCTGATCCCGGCGGATGACGATAAGCCCGCCCCTGATTATATGAAGGCGAAGATGACCGATAAGGGCAAGGTCGAGATCACCAATGAAGGTGACAGCGAATATATGTACGGCAGATTCTACCAGCTCGAAGTCCAAAAGAACGGAAAGTGGTGCTATGCCAGGGCTATAGAATCATTTGTCTGGACCGCGGAGGGTATAATCCTTCCCGCAGGCGGATCAAAAACTGAGCAATACGATCTGTCGCACTACGGAAATTTAAAGCCGGGTGAATACAGGCTCGCAGTAGGCGCACAGAATGCATGCATCTATGCTTACTTCACCGTTAACGCGGACGGATCGTTCTCATATCCTAATTGATCTGTAACACAAAATCTAACACACAGTAATCGGTATTTCCATGGTTCAAGCTCAGCAGATAAGGACAGGAAAATGACATCAATTGTAAATCCGGATTATCAGTACTACAAAAAACTCGAAGGCACATGGAAAGATTCGAATGGCTCATGCGAAGCTGTTCTAAACAGCGCTGCCGGAATAGAGATACGGTATGCGTCCGGAAAGCTTGCCTCCTCATACGGCGTAACGGATGCCATGCAGCTCCGGCTGAACCAGGGCGGAATGATGCTCGGAATGATGGCAGCGGCTTACACGGTCCATGACGGTGAAGAGATAAAGATACATCTGAATAACGGCGTTGTATATGAGGGCGAAAAGGCGATAAGCAGAGTGTCGGAGGCCTGGTATGGCAACGGAGAGCTTCACCTGGAGATAATGGATCTTTTTGACGGACATACCGATAACATAGTCCTTACGAGAGTTAAAGAAGACGAAGTTCCCCTCGCTGAAGGTGAATATCAATGTTCCTGCGGGTACAGGGGAGAAGTTGGGAGATTCTGTCCGAACTGCGGCCGGAGATGCACAAAAACAGGCACTAGAGGGGCATGATCAAAGAAAAGCAGCAAGTATGTTATTATTGCCATCTTGATCTTGGCTCTGTTTGCTGCCCGGTTTGTATTCAGCCGGTTCGGGTTTTCGATGAGGCTCCTCTTTTAACGGAGTGTTAGATAAAAAAGCAATAATGGTATAATCACCTTGCCTGAGGGTGTGATTCCTGAATTCAGCTATCAAAAGGATCAGTTAAGAATTGTTAAGAAACAGGTAAGGAATGATCTCTTCTGTTAGGCTAGAATATTGGCGTCAGATCACATACATGATTAACATACGGGGCTAGAAGATGAAGATTGCGGTTTTAGGATTAGGCGTTATCGGGACAACATATGCATATGCTTTTCAGAAGGCAGGTTGTGAGACATATCACATCGTAAGGCCCGGCAAAGAAGTCAGGACAGAGATCCCGGTACATCTTCTTGACGGAAGATATAACCAGAAGGGCGAAGAGAAGGACGGAACATATAACGTAAGACTAGCTTCGGAAAATGAGACTTTCGACTTCATCCTGATAAGTGTTGCAAGCGGCAAGCTTGAAGCTGCCATGGAGACTTTGCGTGAGAGGGATCTTAAGGGAACGGTCATCCTCTTCTGCAATTTCTGGAACGGTCGCAAAGAAGTCGAAAAGATAGTAGGAGACTATGAATACATCACTGCTTTCCCGACGGCAGGCGGCCATATGCAAAAGGACGGAAAGCTTAACTGTGTTCTTTTCGACCATATTATGCTTGAGGGCCGAGACAAAGCAAAGATCCATAATTACGACGATCTTATCGCGCTTCTTGATTCGGCTGACATCAAGCAGGAGATACCCCATGACATGTTCGAATGGATATGGGTTCACATGGCAATAAACGCCGGTGTAACGTCGACCGCTGCCCGTGAAGGTAAGATCGATGACCCCAACCGTCTTGCAAGGGAACTTATGGCTGATTCAAAAGCTCTGTCCATGGCGGTCAAGTGCATAAGAGAGACACTTAAGACTGTCAGTGCCAGAGGAGTGGATCTGAAGAAATACAATAATGAGATATTCGCTTATAAGATACCTGCGGGCATTGCCGGGATCGCCATGAAAAGGCTTTTCGCAGGCAATGAGCTTACTTCGAGGATCATGACGCTTCATAATGACGTCAGCGACATTATGTACGGCTGCCGCTGCGTGTATGATGAAGGCAAAAAACACGGTCTTTCCCTTCCCTTGTTCTATGGCAATATGGACAGGGTGTTTGCGGCATTATAAAAAGCATTATTCCGGCTCAAGTTTCAGGCACAGGTCAGGAGGAACGCCATGAAGAACTTCAAGCTGCTGGTCATACTAACCGGATTCTTATCAGCTCTGTTCAGATTCGGGATTTTTATCATTCTCGGCATAATACTTGTCGTGATAGGACTCGCAGGGATCTGAAGATATTTGTTGAGTGCACAGGTTGAAATGCCTGATTACGGCAAAGGATATCCTGAAGTGTTCTATGTTTTTGATCTGTAGATCCCGGAATCTGATGTTTGTTTCGATGTTATAATGAACGGGAAATAAAGTCTTAGAGGGATAGAGAGGATGAGAAACTGGTATACGGCAGATACGCATTTCGGTGATGATTCAAATGACATCCTGATCCGCGACATGCGTCCGTTCAAAGATATAACCGAATATACAAAAGAGCAGGTCAGGATCTGGAATGCGCAGGCGTCTGCTGATGACACTATCTATGTGATAGGAGATTTCTGCAATTATAATGTTCACGAAAAGGGTTTCAGGAGCGGACTTGCCGTATCCAGGCTCGTTAACGCTCATATTGTCTTAATAACCGGAAACTCCGAAGAGCGCGTTATAGATGAACATTTTGACGGCGACTTTGACAGATTCAGAGAGTACTGCCTGACGGATCCTGCGTTCAAATTCGATGATGTTATCAGGAACGCTTACGTCGATATAAACGGCATAAGATTCTTCCTGACACACAAGCCTTCTGATCATGATAAAACATGCCTGACGCTGTTCGGCCATGTCCACAGGGGATTAGGATTATACCGTCCGTTCGGATTTAATATGGGCACGGATGTCAATAATTTCCGTATGTTCAGTGACGATGACATAATGTTCCTGATGAAGCAGAAAAGAGACTGGTGGGACAACGATCCCGATATCAACTGCAACTAGATCAAAAGCAAGACTTTCAGACTGAATAGGGTTGTTTATATGTGTTTGATATGTGACCCCTTGACTCTCCCCTTAGGGAACCCATTAGCATGGGGCTATCAAACAGACAGGAGGTCATAAAAATGGATGACAAAATGACATCAGGAGAGATCGCAAAGAAGGCCGGTGTATCCCAGAAGGCAGTACGCCTGTACGATGAAAAGGGCCTTTTGAAGCCCACGGACTATTCCGACGGAAACTACCGTCTCTACGACAAGGAAGCTCTTCAGGTCTTAGAGAAGATCGTAGCTTTGAAGCGCATCGGTTTCTCTTTGGAAGAGATCCGCGACAACCTCACATCAGGTGATGCAAAGGACATCGAAGAAGCGCTCAGGATGCAGCTCGCGGTAATGGAGGAGAAGCGCTATAAGATCGAAATGGTCATCGATGCGATCAAGAGAACACTTGCACAGAAGGAAGAAGCTCTTGACTGGGACGATGTTGCAAGGATCGTTCAGAACGTAACACTGGACCAGGCAGCAGACCTTGCTCACTGGAAATCACTGCAGCGCACCATCAGCGAAGACTGGTATGTTCAGCTGTTCAGAACGATGGACTTCGCGGCAGGTGAGAAGGTCCTGGACCTGGGCTGCGGATTTTCCAAGATCTGGAGAAACAACTGGGACATCATTCCCGAAGGAACAAAGATCTATGCTTACGATCTGCCGGGCAGCTGGGCTGAAGATTTCGAGAAATTCATAGCAGAGAACAAGGGATCACTTCCCAAAAATGTTGCGATCGACCTCGTTTATGCAGATCTCGATAAGGAAGCTTCGTGGAAGAAGATCGATAAAGAGCAGAAGTACGACCGCATCATTGCGCATTATATCGACAATGAGGTACGCAATATCGAAGCTATCGTAGAGAAGTCAAGTAAAGTCCTGAACAAGGACGGTTTCTTCTCCATTAACGGACCTGAAGTAAGAGTATGGGATACGTTCCTGAAGGACGCGATGAAAGAAGCCGGCATTGAGGAGAATTTCCTTGACGAAAAGATCGCTGCATGCATTGCTGAGCACGACGAATATATGGAGATGTTAGGAAAGTATTTTAAGAAGGTTGAGTCTATCGAATTGCACAACTCATTCCGCTTTGTTGACGTGGACGACATCTTTGAGTGTTTCCAGAGAAGGAACGAAACACAGGCAAAGTTTTTCTCTGTTAACGAGAAGAAGATCAAGGAATACTTTGCTGAAAGAATAGCCAAAGACGGAGAGATAATAATCACCACAAATTCACACTTTCAGCACTGTTTTATCTGAAGACCGCAAAGCAATGGAACAAACTGCTGAAGGAGAATCATCCCGGCATCTGCGATAAATACAAGCTTTGATTTGCCCTAATTGTCCCGCTCTTTTCATGATACAGTGAAATACAATGTTCACCGGGTGAGGATATGAGAGTAAAAGAGATCATAAAGAAGACAGTCTTTATTGTTATATGCGCATTGTATGTATGCGTATTATCATCCTGCAGATATGCACTGCCGGAAGAAAAACGTGCTGATGTTATTTCAGGCATAGCGGTAATCGTGAACGACAATTACAAAGGTCAGGGTAAAGATACTCCGTTACCGGTCGGTATTACTGACATTCAAAAGCTCGCGGATACCAATAGCGATCTTTATAAAGCAATAGATAAATACGATGACGTTAAGGATTATAAGGTATATCTTTACGGTAATAAGGTGATAGTCGTTACGGATGCTATGTTCCAGGGCGTTAAAGGATACGTGGCCTCGGATGAGGAATTAGAAGGCGTTCTGACGGTTCCGGGCCTGGGTTTTGATTCTGACAGAATAATTGTTATAAACAGGCTTGGGGACAGTAACATCTATTATTTCAGTGCGGGATCGTAAGACACAAATATGCGTTATACAGAACTGACTTAAATTGAATGGCAAGAGTATAAATGAAGATTAAGATCACGGTTGGTAATAGAGTTTTAGAAGGAGCAGCAGTATGAGATCAGGTATTAAGAACGGGATAATAGCTTGTGCACTTCTTACGTCTGTTTTTATGAGCGGATGCTCGATCCTTCCCGGAAGAGGCGGGAGTTCTGCGGGTGAATTTATTTATGGAGCCAGGGATCGCTCTGATAAATATAAGAGCGCCGAAGAATACTGCGAGTACTGGTTCGGACCATGTGAAGAGGTCGACTCTTATACTAAAGAGCTTTACGATGGAACCGAGATCGTATACCACGTAATGAAGGACAAAGAATTCGGCTTTGAATACTATGTCAAAGAAGGGGAGACCAGTGATTACTTCTCCGGCAGTGATTTTGCATATTGCTACATAAATGAATTCATTAAGAGTTCTGGGCTGAAAGACATAACCGAAGAATATGGTCTTAGATTCGAAAACAACGGAAGTAAAGAAGGGGGCAGCCCGTCACTCAGGATCTATGCTGAGCGTGATCTATCGGCAGAAGATAACAAAAAGATCCTTGATACTGTCATGGGAAAACTCAGAGTGTTTGATGCTGAAAGAAATGTATTCAACAAGAAACACGACAACAGCAGTGTTTTTATTTCCGTGTGGTCAAATCCCTGGGAGCATGATAAAAAGACCGGTGCCAAGTATCATGTCGAAAATGATACATTCGGGGATAATTATCAGGAACAGTAAAGTAATAATCGGATTTCATTTTGCCTGAGTCTGATTTGGGCCTGAATTCTATGTACCGCTCTATGTAAGGGGCCTCAACATAGACGCCAACATAGAACTTTGCAAAACGAAGGAGCAAATATCGAGTTATCAGAGATTTAATAATGCACGGCAGAAACTGCTGATCTTCTCACTCATTTTCGAGCTCTCGAAATAGTGCATGTAATGACCGCAGTCATAACATACCATTTCTGCGTTTGTCTGTTCGGCAAAAGCCTTTTCATCTTCGATCCAGCCGGGTGAGACCTGTTTGCCGTTGGATACGAAAAGTAATACAGGGCAATTTATCTTTCCGCCGTTTTCGACGGCCTTCGCATTGTCTATCACCGCATACGCCTCATTTAAGATGCAGCCATTCATTCCGTTCCGTTTCCAAAGGAGCGACTGCTGCTTTATCTCTTCTTTGGTCAGGCCGCGCTTATTGCGCGGTATCAGATCGAGAAGTCCGGTCTTCTTGATCTTTTGCATCTTCTTTATTGATGCGATCCTCTTATCAAGTTCGCCGCCTTCCCATGCAAGATATGTCTTTGGAGTAGCCATGTCGATCCCGATAAGGGCCGTAACCTCATCCGGATAAAGCTGGATCCACCGCATGGCTTCAAGTCCCGACATGGAGTGAGGCAGCAGGATATAAGGCCCGTCTTCGCCGATCTGTTTCAGCGCATACCTCTGGTAATCGACCACCTGATCGATATCAGTGGGACCTTCGAAAAGATCTGAATAGCCGTAACCGAATTTTTCGATCACGATTATCCTGTATCTGTCAGAGAGCTTGCTGTATAAGATCTTGAAATCATAAGAGGGGGCGGCAGTTCCTGACCCTGATAAGAACACCAGTTTCGGTTTGTTCACATCACCGGTCCTGAAAATATGTATCTTATGACCCAAAACATCCGCGAATACTCCGTTTGGAGTTAACTGATCCATCCCTTATTCTCCCTTGACCTTAGTGCGGTTCATATTCCGTAATGGTAACCACGTCATTGCTTTCCAGAGACGGCTTGGTTTTCGCCTTCTTAAGATAAGCATCAAAGAACTCAAGGTGAATATTGCATACCGTTTTGTGGGCGATATCGGGATCCAGTCCTCCCACCTGGGATTTGAGCGGGATGACGTGCTTCATATCCGTGAAGCCCAGATGCTGCATGTCCCGCAATATGGCATGGTACGCAACGTTCTTATTCTTAACAAATGCAACAGTAACAGCTGTTTTGTTCGATTCGCAGTTCATCTGAAGAAAAGGTGTTGTAATTACTTTTCTGTCATGGTCTCCGAACAGTCCGCCGTCTATATTGATGCCGCAGGTAAAGGTCTCAGGCTCGTCTTCGCAAAGGGCAAAGGCTGTTGCTCCGCCCATGGAATGACCTGTAATGCCTATCCCGTTGTCAAAGTCGATCATGCCGGAATATTTGTCCTTGAGAACCTTTAGGGCCGCTTTCGTGTCCAGTTCCCATTCCGGGAGTCTCTCGATTATGAATCTGTTGTACTTCTTTTGCATTGCATCAAATCTTTCCCACAGTTCTTCGTTTGTTCCTTTGGCTTTCTGAAGTTTCAACGCGGAAAGAATGGAAGGGAGCATGGGCGAATACGCTTTTGATGCGATACCTTTTGCCATTTTTAATGTTGTTCCGTCATCAAATTCGGTTATCATGCCTTCATAAGGATGCCCTACGGATGCGACAACATAGCCGTGAGAAGCAAGTTCGATCAAAAGATATGTATTGGCTTCCAGGTATGAGCAGTAACCGTAATTAAACAGGATAAGGGGAAAACGTTTACCCTTAATAAAAGGTGCATTTTTATAGCACTCGGAACGGTTCGTTCCGTCACTTTCCACTTTCTCGTATTTAATGGGAACATAAAAGTTCTTTCTGATGGCATCGACGGCCGCCTTGCTCATATAACGCGCCTTGGGAAGGCCTTCCACAGACTCCTTTGTGACAGGATAGTAGACTTTTACCGGTATGGATCTCATTGTTCCGAGGGCGTTATACATCGTCTCTTCACGGTCGTTATGCACTGTATAAGTAAAGACGCCCACAGCGTATCCGCCGGTAGGCAGGGGCTTGATAAATGGCTTTTTACTCATCGGCTTTTCCTCCGAATAACAGGATGACTGATTTGGCAAGTGTCCTGAAAGCGGCCCTTGGCTGAACCTTTACACCAAGTCTGTCGGCACCGTAATTGGCCTGAAGTATTGCGCACTTCTCAATGCCGGTAAATCCGGTAGAGATGAAAGTTATGATCTCTTCTTTTGTGGCCTTCATTTGGTATCCCTGTTCTTTGGCTGCTTCAACCATCTTGGGAAGAATGTAGATCGCGATCTTCTCAGTGTTTCCCTGTCCCGAAACGCCTGCCATTATTCTGGCCATCCTGTCAGGACTATTCACTGCAAGAGAGCCGAAATCAAAGTTGATCTTCTGGATATCCATCAGATGTTCTTCCATGACTTCACCTATGATGTCAAATGCACGGTATGTGATCTCTTCGAAAGAAAGATCTTTTTCATTTAAAAGATCTTCAATACGTCCGTAATAGTCGTAATCTTTCCTGACCTTCTTTACCATGTCAGAAAGGATGTCATCGAGGCCGTCGTAGTAGCGGTAGATCGCCCCCATGGACATTCCGGTCTCTGCAATGACATCGGAGATCGTCACCATTTCCACGGGTTTTTTCAGGCAGACCTGATAGGCCGCTTCAACTATCATCTCTTTCTTTTTCTCTAAGTATTCCTGAGTGACTTTTGGCATGTTTCTTTGCACCTTCCCTTATCAGTTTGCGAAAAATGAAACAAGTTTCAATAAATGAAATCGGTTTCATTTTGCGCTCATAAGGACTTTTTGTCAATACCTGACCGGTCGGATACCGGAGCCGGAAAAGCAGATGATCCGGGCATGTTACGGAGCGTAACACCCGTGTCACAGGCCGTGTATGGCATCCGGACACACCTTTCCGCAAGATGAGGTCAAAGGGCAGACGAAGCCCGTTCAGATCAAGAAAGGATGTGTCAGAAATGAAAAAAGGAATCAAGGGAATCATCGCAGGTCTTATCATCTTAATGAGTATAGGGACACCCGCGTTAACAGGATGTGCTGCAAAGGCGGAGACCGCCGTGACGGAGCAGGTCAGTGTGGAATGTGACTGGGACAAAACAAACAGCGCTCTCGAAAAGTACGGTTTCGGAAAGACATATTATCTGGATCCGGATTATAAAGATGACGAGAAAAACGCCGGGACGGTCATCATCTACAACTACGATCCGGAATCGCCCACCGCGTTCAAGGACGTTCCCTGTCAGATAACGATCTCTTACGGCAGGACCGAAGAACTCAAGGCAAACGGCAAAGTCTATCCTGTTCCCATGATCACAATCTCACTCGTAGACAATAAGTCGAAGAAAGCATATTCCGCAGTTTACGGAGTTGACGGCAGGCTCGCTGAAGAGACGGGAGAGTGGGTTCTTGCAGAAGACAAGAATGAGAAGCTCAGAGAGCTCATGGAAGAAGCAGTGAAGATGTTCGGTCTGGAGGAACAGAAATGAAAAACGATGTAAAAAAGATCGGCTGGCTCCTCCTTCTCGGTCAGCTGTTTTTCCAGACCACGGTATTCATAACGGCTTTTATCGGTATCGTCCTGGGACTCGGTGACAAAGCGACGATCATAGGGTCATGCATCGGCAGTTTTCTGGCAAATGTCGTTGTCTTCGGTATTTTCTATCTGATAAGGAAAAAGGACTTTGCTAAGGCTAAGGATGCGAAGATCGACCTTAAGGTCATTCTCGGAGGCTTTGCGGCTACTGTGATGTGGAACCTGGTCATCTCGCTGATCGATACGGTTACTTCAAATAAGCTGTCAGTTCCCATGAGCGGTGAGACAGTCCCGGCAGGATTCGGCCTGATATTCATTTCAGTCATGCCGGCGCTTATGGAGGAATTCGCCTTCCGAAAAGTCATCTTCGGGCTGACAAGGAAGGCCGGTTTCTGGCCGGCAGCGGTCTTTTCATCGGTCTGCTTCGGACTGATGCACCAGAATATACTTCAGGGTATATTTGCTTTCGGAATGGGCATGATCTTCTGTTATGTTTACGAGAAGACCGGAAAGATATGGGTAACCATGGTCCTGCATTTCGCAAATAACGCTATGTCCGTCCTGCTGCCGCATATACCGGTCTACGGCGGATACGGGCCTTTGATCGAAGCGGGACTAGGACTTATTTCGGCGGTGGTTTTTGCAGTCCTTCTCATAAAGAACAGAAAGAAACTTCCAAAGATCTCCGTTCCGGAAGAGTGGTTTATCAATGTGCCTGTGATGTTGTATTCTATTATCTGTATAGGCATGGCGGTATGTGTATTTGTATTAGGAGCTAATTCATGACTTTAGGCGAGAAGATAAAAGAAGCAAGAAAAAATGCCGGACTTTCTCAGGAGCAGTTTGCGGAGAAGATGAATGTATCACGCTCGGCCGTGGCAAAGTGGGAGACCGACAAGGGGATCCCTGATATCAGCAATCTCAAGGTCATGTCAAAACTCCTGAACGTCAGCATCGACCATCTCTTAGATGACGGAGAGACCCCTGAATTCGGCGAGATGACCGAGCCGGTCAACCTGGCTGATTACGAGAAAAAGGGCAGATGCAGGAGCAGACAGGATGCTGTATGTCTTGCGAAGTTTGCAGATGCCGACATGATCTACCCGCTGATGCGGACCAAAAAGATGACGAAAGGCGAGTCCATAGTTGATTTTCTTGTTGCGCCCGGAATCGTTCAGGCATTGGATCAGATCAATGAGAACCCGGAATGCTATCTGGTCGAAAAGGGCGGAAAGCAGTTCCTCGTAAAGATCACAAAAGATTTCGTAAAGACATCGGAACTTACGGAAAAAGTTGATCCGCGCAGCTTTGTGATAGGTTCATACAAATACAAAAAGGTCCTTTATAAGTTATTCAAATGACAGAACGCAGCGGAAGGGAACGTAAACTGCCGGATTTTTATGCTGCACGGGGAGAGAGACCTGAATTCTATGTTCTGCTCTATGTAAGTGGCCTCAACATAGACACCAACATAGACTTTTAACCAAGGCGTGCTTGAGAAGCCAATACAGAACAGCCGGTTGACTTATTGAACAGTGTTCAATACAATGAACTTGAACAATGTTCAAGGAGATGCATATGAGCGATATTAAAGAACTTCTTATAGATCAGACCATTGCCCTTATCAAGGAATCGGACGGCAAACCTGAAAGCATTACGGCAAGAGCCATAGCACAGAGGAGCAATGTGGCGCTCGGCCTTATCAATTACCATTTTGGAAGCAAGGATAATCTGCTTGCAGAGTGTTCCAACAAGATGATCAATGATCTTTTGAGCAGCATGAAGCCGGGTCTCATGAAGGCAAAAGATGACGGCCTGACAGACCGCGAGCGCCTCACCGGGTACGCGAAACAGACGTTTGAATATCTTTTCGCAAACCGCGCGATCGTTAAGATGTCGATCCTTTCGGATTTCAGATCTTACGGGGCAGACACCAATTCAGCACTTACGCAGAGGGGCTTTCAGATGGCGTTAAGGGGTGACATTTCCGAAAAGAGCAAGCGGCTGATAGCTTTCGGCCTTGCCTCTTCGATGCAGACTGCTTTTCTCGCGGCAGATGAGTCAAAGAAGATAACAGGCTATGATCTTAATACGAAAAAGGGACGCGGTTCGTTTATCGAAGATACGGTCAATATGCTCATGGGAGGGATATCATGAAAAGGAATTTCCTTCCTTTTCTCATGCCGGTGAGAAGCCTTGTGTTTATTGCTGTATTTGTTCTCATATCGGTAACCGCCCGTAAAGAATTAAAAGATATCAGCAGCACATGGTCAGCAGTTGCGAGTGCTGTAAACATCATCATGATCGCGGCTCTGATCTTCATGACCAAAAATGCCGGCGGATTTAAAAAGCTCATCAACTATGAGAAGGGCAGGACAGCACCGAAACAGGTAATCGGAATGAGCATACTTATCGTCTGTCTCGGTATGGGAGGAATGTTTCTGGCAGGTTTTGTCTGCTATGGAATAATACCTTACGCGCCGCCGATGATGATCGCCCCGGTACCGGTTCCTCTTGCAGTGATCAATCTCATTGTGCTTCCCGTCAGTACGGCGCTTGCAGAGGACAGCCTCTATCTCGGCTGCGGAGTGGGCACGATCAAAAACAGATACTTATCAGTGATCCTTCCGGCTTTCTTCTTTGCACTTCAGCACTGCTTTATTCCGACACTGCCTGACGCAAGGTATATGGTCTACCGTTTCCTGTCATTCCTTCCTTTGACGGTAGTGCTTTGCATCATCTACAGGAAAAACAGGAACCCGGTGCCCATAATGACAGGACACGCGGTAATAGACCTTCTGACAGCCGGGCAGATCCTGGCAACATCGGCGATACCGGGATTCTATGACATGATGACAAAGCTCTGATTACGCTGATGATATAATAACCAGGATAAGGGATGTTCATTTGCCTCTCGGGAGATTGAAGAAATGTTGAGACATTTAAAGAAGATCGCGTGCGTTCTCTTGGCGGCTTCACTGGCTGCCTCTGCTTCAGGATGCAGCAGGTTTATTTCTGATGCATCGTCGATAATGGAAAAGACATATGAGAAGACCTACACAGGCCGGGAGGCTCAGATGGAGCGCTCGGAGGAGATGATGAATAAGATCATTTCCTGCGTCAACAGGAATGACAAGACCGGCCTTAAAGACCTGTTTTCTGAGGTTGCCGTGAAAAGGGCCGGAACGATCGACAGTGATCTGGGTCAGCTTTTGAAGGACTTTAATGACATTAAGTCGGCCGGCAAGATCAACTGCAGTGCTTATGGCCAGGGCGGCGATGAAGGCTGGTATTATCTTTCCTGCTTTTGCGACGTTGAGACTTCGAAGGGGAAGATGAGGCTTTCCTGGCTGGACGTTCCGCGAAAAGTCGAGGAGAGGTCATGCGAAGGATTGTATTCTGTCGCCATCATGGAAACGAATGAAATTTTCTACAAGACTGCAGGCGTTTACAAGGCGGATCTCGGCAGATACATGGAAAAAGGAACCGAGTTCGTCAGAGCTAAGAATGTCGGGTTCAATAAGAAAACTGAATATCTGAGCAAGAACCTGACGGACGGATGTCTTGCAGACCATAGTGAGGAAGAGCTCCTTGCACTTGAGTGGTTTCTTTCGTGCCACCCGGTTGCCAACTATCTCAAGTGGACGTCCGGATCGGGCGATACCGTGTATGTGTATTTCGAGATGTATCTTAATCATAACTCCGTTGTTTTATGTGCAGGATACGATAAAGATGATCCGGGCAAGATAACACATATTTCGCTGGCTGACTGTGACAAGAGCAGCAGCCCGCCGGCTGATACTCCGTCTGGTGATGAAGTGATCAAAGCCGGTCTGGGTGATGTCTTGAAGATATATAACGAACAGAACAACTGATATGATTTCAACGGCAGGAAGATACGCAGCCTGCAATGGCAATAGTTACAGTGCTTTGCCTGAAGGGCGATCTTTCATCAGTGCCGGAACACAGACAAGGACAGGCGGCGAACTCAAGATCAAGGATCTCGGAATGCAGGGATCAAAGCTTGTAATCGTTGCCGCAGAAATCACAGCAGAGGAGCTGCTTTTCGGGATCGAAAATCAGTCTTCCGCCGCAAGACGGACACTTGCTGTCTTTTGCAGAATAATCTTCCACGGGATGTTAATATATTGCCGTGACATACTGACGACATACCGGACGAGTATGATGTTGGCATGGAGGATGAAGCTATGTCTTACAGATTGTTGATCGTTGAAGATTCACCGGAACTTCTCGAGGCCACGTGCGACTTCTATCGCGAGGAAGACGCAGGGCTTTGGGATGTGGTGACCGCATCTGACGGAAACGATGCTTTGGCCAGGGTCACCGGTGAAGATTTCGACCTCATGATCTTAGACATAATGCTTCCCGGGGCATCCGGATTTGATATATGCAAGGCAGCGAGAAAAAGAAGCGACTGCCCGATCATATTCGTGACTGCCTTAGGCTCTGAAAACAATGTACTTAAAGGATATGAGACCGGATGCGACGATTACGTCGTAAAGCCCTTTTCGATAAGGCAGCTCTATGCCAAGAGCCTGGCTCTCCTGAAGCGTGCGAAAAGAAACGCTGACAGCGAGATCTTAAGGTGCGGAGCCATATCCTTGGACAAGAAGACCATGCTGGTCAAAGTCTCCGGCCGGGAGATCGTCATCAACGCCAAAGAGTATTTTCTCTTAGTCTATCTGCTCGAAAACAAGGGCTCGGTCCTCTCGCGCCGGAACATCCTGGAACACGTGTGGGGCGACGATCTTGATGTTAACGACAGAGTTGTGGATAACACGATAAGGCGTCTTCGGGAATGCCTGGGCGAAGCCTCCGGACTGGTAAAGACTGTGATTGGCAGAGGTTACCGCATAACGGAGGAATAACCATGAAAGAGCGCAAAGGTACCATTGAGAAACCTAAGTTTATAGTTACATATCTGAACTGCTTTTTCTTATTGTTAGTGATTTTTACGGTCATCGCTCTTATCCCTTACGTGGGGTCATATATCAGCTACGGATATGATGCACAGGAATTTAAGAGCTATACGAACGTGGACAGCACAATTGTAGACTATGCCTACGAAAACAATATAGAAAAAGAGAGATTGTCAGGTGAAGATATTTCAAGGATCAAGAACACTCTGATCATGAACTATCTGTCATACGGTCAAAGGTACAGAATACATATAAATGACGGAAGCGTCATAGATACTTCCCGGACTGCGGTAGTAAGCTACAGCGTATTATCGGATGATCAGTCAAAACTCATAAGAGACAATACATTGAGGCTGGCAGATAATAAGTATCTGAAGTATTTCGATACACCTGAGGTAAATGCTTACAAAACAACTGCCCGCGAGGATGATGTAATGGATTACTTTGAACGTACGGATGATGATCTGTCTTATATCCGTTTCAAATGCAGAGAATTCTATGCGGATTTTGATAAGGGGGTATTCATTCCGGTAGAAGCCGAGATCTGCACCTATACCGACGGGCAAGGCGATATCACGCTTTCGGGAGTCATTGTAAGGTGCGAACCCGATAATACTGAAGGATTTACACTTATAAAGACCCAGGATGGTGTCAGTTCATGCATCGGTATCATCGCAGGATATACCGGAACAGATAATGATTCAGACTACACCGAATTCGGCAGCAGCGGGGATGCTCTGATCTCCAAAAGAGAATGGACGCCTTTAGTGCAGATCCCGTTTACGAAAAAGTACAGCAAAGGCATCATGATGGGAATAGCTGTCATTATTGTGGCTGCAGTTGCATTCGCGTTCATACCCGCAACGATCAGATACAACACTAAAAAGAGAAGATACGAGGTCTACGAATACAGGAGCCGGATGGTCGATGCGATGGCTCACGATCTGAAGACCCCGATGGCCGCAGTCTCTGCCTACGCCGAAAACCTTTCCAACCACATCGGCACCGACAAACAGGAATACTATGCCGGAAAGGTTGAAGAGAAGGTCTCGCAGATGAACAAGATGGTCAATGACATGCTTGAGTTCTCCAAGTCCGAGAAACAGACTGCCTCTGTTACCAAAGAAGATATCGATGTTGCTGACGTGATCTCAAAGCTGATCGCAGACAACGAGCATACGATAGAAGAGCGCTCCCTTAAGATAAGTTACGACAGGAAGAGCATTACGGTCAAAACAGATGAGAGCCTTTTCAGACAGGCAATAGCAAACCTGATAAACAATGCCGTCATCTACAGCAAAGAAGGGACCACGATCAAGATCTCTTGTGACGGCAAACTCCTGACGATCAGCAATACATCGGACGGTGAGATCGATACTTCCCGTGACCTCAAACAGCCGTTTGCGAAGGGGAGTTCTGCACGCGGCAACCATGGCACTGGCCTGGGACTCGCGATCGCCAACAACAACCTCGCGATGCTGGGATATAAACTGGAGATAAAGATTTCAGAGGATAAGTTCACAGCGGAAGTAAAGCTGTAAGTACCAGGCTTTGGAAAAGGCCCAAATGTACAGCAGAACGTCCCTATAGTAGGGACATCTTTCGGGACAAACGAACTACAAGAACCAGTTCATACGACTTTTTATCGGATAAAGCAGGAACTGCCCCATTTGGGGCAGGCCTTTTTTAAATGTACTTTTCGCAATATTTTTTTATATATTGAGTATAATATCCGTGTATCACACCGATATAACACACAAACCACACACAGACTACACATTAGTCTTTTATCCTCTTGAGCAAGGAGGTCTTGAATGGCAAGGATACTGATGGTCGAAGATTCGGCTCAGTTAAGGGAAGCGGTTTCTGATTTCTTTATGAACAGAAGCGGCGGAACACTCACAGTTGAGACGGCGGCAGACGGCGACGAAGGAATGAATGCCGTAATGAATAACACATATGACCTGGTCATACTGGATATCATGCTGCCGGGGCCCTCAGGCTATATGATCTGCAAGAAGCTCCGCGAAAAGAGCGACTGCCCGATCGTTTTCCTGACGGCTTTAGGAACTGAAGACAACATCCTTCTGGGCTACGAAATGGGCGCGGACGAATACATGGTCAAACCATTTTCGCTCATGGTCCTTTACACCAAATGCCTGATCCTTATGGACAGAAAGGTGAAAAAGGAGACCGAGAAGGTTTTAGAATCAGGAGACATCAAGCTTTACCCTTCAAGAATGCAGGTTTTCGTTGGTGACAAAGAGATCGAATTTGCGCCCAAGGAATACTTCCTCCTCAAGGCTCTGCTCGATAACAAAGGCCATGTTCTCGGCAGGCAGCAGCTGCTCGATCTCGTGTGGGGCATGGATTATTTCGGAAGTGACAGGGTCGTAGACACCCACGTAAAGAATGTCCGTCATAAGCTCGGTTCTTCAGGAGATCAGATCAAGACTATCAGAGGCGGAGGTTATAAAGCCGTCTGAAAGGGGATCTCATGACTAAGAAGAAAACCGCAATACCGAAAAAGAAAGCGATCAAGAAACCAAAGTACATAAAATATCTCGCCATATGGCTCGCGATATTCCTGGCTGTCTCTATGGCTGCTTCGTATTTCGTCATCAACGTATGCAGGCAGACCGCCAGGACCAAGGCTTTGAGCAAGTGGAACAGCTACACTCAGGAACTTGTAAAGCTTATGAATGATTACTGTTCCTCAGATGAAAAAGAGCGCAGCGAAAATCTGGGAAGGATAAGGCGTTATCTCTGCAGAAGATACGGCGAAAACATGAATGAATTCTGCGGCGCTTATGTGGAAAACAAAAAGATCGCAGAGACACCTGAGGGTGCATGTGCCGGCATAATCGTTAACTTTTATGACGATAATGAAGATGAACACGATGAAGTGTTTTTCCTGGAAAGCAGTGCGTATCTTGAACCGCTGTATAAGAGCGGAAAATACGATCCGGTAAAGAACGCTTATCTTATTGAAGTCTATTCCGTCGAAAGCGACACGTTGAAGAGTCTGGCTGAACGTATCGGACTGATGCCTGCTATCTACAGCTACTCTTATCAGGAAGTCTATATCAACAGGAAAACACACACATTCCTTCCGGGAAAGATATTGATCTTCAAAGGCGAAGGCGAAAATGTTAGTGAGGAACCTATAGCAACGATCGACTGCACGCCCAAGGACACAAAAGGTTACGAGCCGGTTAACGAACTGTTTTCTTATAACGGATTTATGAATCCTTCGATGACAGACATCAACGATGCCCAGTCCATTACGAACGATACCGAGTTCGACATCTCGTACGATATGAGCACAACGGATATGTCATGGGAGATCCTGACAGTTCCGGCCGAAATGTACCGCAACAAGGCATGCTTTAAGGCGCTCCCTCTCACGACTGCTCTGATCCTCATCATCGCAGGACTCGTGGCGCTCCTGCTTGCCGTAACGGTTTCATCGATCATCTACAGCAGCAAAAAAGCTGTCTGGGAGATCTTCGAATACAGAAAGAAGACGACCGCCGCTATGGCTCACGACCTCAAGACCCCTCTGGCGGCAATGTCTGCGTACGCAGAGAATCTTGAGTATGACATCGATTCGGACAAGCGCGCCTACTATTCCTCCAAGGTCCGCGAGAACGTCGCCTTCATGAACAAGACGATCGAAAGCATACTGATGTTCACAAAGAGCGAGACCGGTACGGCGAAGTCCGTGTCGAGGGATATCGATGTTCATGCACTTATCGAGGCCGAGTACAATGCTGTTGCAGAGCTTTTCGAGAAGAAGAACATCAAGGTCGAGATCAAGGGTGAGGGTCACGTTAAGAGCAACAAGGAGCTCATCGACCAGGCCGTCAGAAATCTCGTCGGCAACGCGACCAAATACGCAAGGCCTGATACAACGGTCGATATCGTGATAGACAGCAAGGGCTTTACGATGACCAACCTTACCGATCAGAAGATCAAGAACGTAAAGGATCTCAAGAAGCCTTTCGTCAAGGGCGAGGAATCCAGAGACGCAGAAGGCGGCGCAGGACTCGGCCTTTCGATAGTCGAAAACTGCCTTCTTTCCGCAGGCCACAGCCTGGACATCGGATTTGAAGACGAAACATTCAAGGCAACCGTACGCTGGTGATAAGCCCGCAAATCCTTAAAACAAAGGGACTCTACCAACAGTCGGTTGAGGGGACAGGCATAGTGGTATAGATTTGTCATGTACACAAACAAAACACACAGCCCACACACAAACTACACAAAAGTCTTTTATCCTTTGCTCAAGAAGTTCAGTGAACTTCCTGCAAAAAACTTGAATAAGTACGAGGTGATCAGTTATGAAGAAGATAGTTGCAACAGCACTCATTTGCGCGATGATGTTTTCGCTCGCAGCATGCAGCGGCAAACAGCCGGAGACGACCATTACGGAAACTTCTGAGACAACAACCCTGGTGACGGAGACTACACAGGCTGCGGAGACAACGGCGGCTCAGACTTCTGAAACGACTGCCGATGCAACAACCGCTTCGAAAAATGCTGCGGGACTTAACAAAGAGGATTACGTTAAGAATGCCCAGAGCAAGTACAAGTCATATGTAAACGGCAGTGATTCTTATTGTGCTCCCGAGATCCTGATAAAGTCCTCTTACGCTGATTCTGTCAACAAAGAGATTCAGAAGCGTTTTGAGAAGATCAAAAAAGAATTGAAATCAGATAATGAAATTGATATAGAAATATCCGGAACTGAGTATATTGCTTATCTTACAAAGGATGGCATCCTGAGCGTAGCATTCATTGAGCGCAGATCTAAGACTTTGGTCCATGTATACAATATAGACGTTAAAACGGGCGAGAAAGTTGATAATGCCCGCCTGGCTGAGATCGCAGGTGTTAAGAGCATAAGGACTGCAGCCATGGATGCTCTCCAGAATGAATATAACAGCATTCATGAAAATTTTTACGGCGCTTCAGCCGGCAGAAAAGTCGAAAACTATAAAGTAAAACCGGAAAACGGGAAAAAGCTTAATGAAGATGAAAGGGGTAAGCAAGCTACATTCGGCGAAAAATACCTCAACGATAACATGAAGGTAGGCCTGACTGATGAGGGCAAGATGTTCTTTGTAGTAACCTTGTTTGATGCCCTTTTGTATGAGCGATATGTTTTAGATGCAGACGGAAACGACCTGAGGAAAAAAGATAACCCGGCTTTGGTAGCTCCCAAAGGCTCCTGAGATCAAGAATAGAACGATACGAGGTGATCCACCATGAAAAAGTTTCTAGCATCAGTTCTTTGTATAACACTCGCTATGTCATTTGCAGCATGCAGCAAGAAGCCTGAACAGTCCACGACTGTTGCAGCAATGGCAGAGACCACAGCGGCTGCAACTGCGGCACCTACAGAACCTTCCGCGTCCGCAACTGAGACTACGGCATTTGTAAATCCCGCGTCAGAATTCGTTAAGGACAGAATCGAGAAACTCACTGTTCCGGCATTCACAGATGAAGACGGTGAAGAGTATGAGGCTGAAGAATACGTATTCCACTTTCCTGAATTGCTGATCAAGTCTGCTTATGCGGATTCGATCAATAAAGAAATGAACCAGTTCTATGGAAAGTACGAAAAAGAATACAAAGCCGCTCTTAAAGACAAAACAACTCCGGATCTTCATTTGTGCGACTATATCGCTTACCTTACAAAAGACGGCATCCTGAGCATAGTCTTCGTTGAACATGGAGATAATGACTGCAATGATTTCTATGTATACAACATCGACGCCAAGACAGGCGAGAAGGTTGACAACGCACGCATTGCAAAGGTTGCCGGTGTAAGCAACATCAGAAAGGCTGCCATGGATGCTCTCCAGAATGTGTATAACAAAGACGAGAATCATAACCATAGGCTCAAGAACTATAAGATCGTCAAGAAAAAGGGCAAGAAGCTCGATGAAGAGGAAAGGGCAATTGAGAAATCATTCAGCGAAAAGCATCTTAACGATAAGATGAGGATCGGCCTGACCAATGAAGGTAAGTTATTCTTCATTTCCGAGTATGAGACCGGCGCAGGCGAATTCTTCGGCATGTATGATAGTAACGGCAAGGATCTTTACCGTGGCGATAATCCGTACGCGTATGGAGAGCGTTTTTCCGAAGACGATGAGGAAGACGAAGAAGATGAAGACGAAGATGATGATTATTTTTATGACGATGATGAAGACGAAGATTGATGTACTGATCTCGTGTTGACACAAGACTGATAATGGACGGACGGTTTCTTTTTGCAGACCGTCCGTTTTATTCTGACTGCCCGGAATAAGCCCGCAAATCCATAAAATTTGGGGATTCTACCAACTGTCGGTTGAGAAATTACATAGTAGTGATAGATTTTACATGTACACAAACAAAACACACAGCCCACACACAGACTACACAAAAGTCTTTTATCCTCTACTCAAGAAGTTCAGTGAACTTCAGAAAACCAAATCAATAACAGTACGAGGTGATCAGTTATGAAAAAGTTATTTGCAACAGCACTTACCTGCACGATGTTATTTTCACTCGCAGCATGCAACAGCAGAAAGCCTGAGCAGACTGCTCCTGAGAGTTCCGAGGCTGTGGTCCAGGTAACGGAAACAACAGAAGCAGAAGAAACGACCACAGTTTCTGAAACGGCCGAAACGACAGCTCCTTCCGAGACTTCTGAAGAAGTTACAACGGAAACCATGGCGGCAGCAGTCGGCAACAAAAAGGATTACCTTAAGGACAAGGTCGTTAAGTTCAAGATCAAGGAAGACTACAACAAAAAGAAAAAGAAGTGGAATTATACTACTCTCGAATTCCATTTCCCCGTGCTTCAGATCAAGTCTTCTTATGCTGATTCGATCAACAAAACAATGGATAAGATGATCAAGAAATACCAGAAGGATTTCAAGGACAAGGAAGATATCGGTGAATATGGCACTGAGTACATTGCTTATCTTACAAAAGACGGCATCATGAGCATTGTCTTCATCAATACCTATCCAAATGACCAGATCGAATGCAAAGTTTACAACATCGATGTTATAACAGGCGAGAAAGTCGACAACGCAAGGATCGCTCAGATCGCAGGCGTAAGCAACATCAGAAAGTCCGCCATGAACGCCCTTCAGGCCAGATATAACAAGCAGAAGTTGTTTAAGGTCAAGAACTACAAGGTAGTCAAGAAGAAGGGCCAGAAGAAAAACGAGGATGATAAGGCTGTCGAAAAGTCATTCAACACAAAGCACCTTAACGACAAAATGAAGATCGGCCTGACCAATGAAGGAAAGATATTCTTCGTATCCGGATATTTCGACGGTTGCTGCGAAGATAACGATACAGTTTATGATGCTAACGGTAATGATCTGTACACTAAAAAGAATAAGAACCTTGTCAGAGCAAAATATTAATTAGCTGATCAATGTGCCGACCTCGTACCGGCACAAAGACCGATAAAAGAAAGGGCTGTCTCAGAGTGAAGAGGCAGCCTTTTCTTTTCGGGCAGCGCAAAAAACACTCAAAATTGACACAAATACAGTCTGAAAATGTTTATAATTCATAGGAATAAGCACAAGGAGATGATTATGAAGAAAATAATAGCGACAGTCCTTTGCATAACGACCGTCATGTCGTTTGCAGCATGCAATAAGAAGACTCCGGAGTCGAGCACTACGGTCGTGACATATGAGAGCGTCGGAGGGCCTGAAGATACTGATCCCTCGGAGCCCGCTGCCCCCAAGCAGACCGTGAACAATCCCGCTTTGCAGTACATCAAGGACAAAGTCGAGACTCTTAAGGTAACTGATGAAGACGGCGATACTGAAGAAGTCGAATTCCATATCCCCGAGCTCCAGATCAAGTCTGCTTACGCAGAATCAGTCAACAAAGAGATCGCTGCCGCTTTCGAAAAGTACAAGAAAGATCTCCAGAAAGAGGATGCGCTGCATTTTTACAGCACGGCTTACATCCCTTATCTTACAAAGGAAGGCATCCTGAGCCTTGTTTTCATTGCGTATGAAGAGACCGACCTGGATTCTTACAAGGTCTATAACATCGATGTAAAGACCGGCGAAAAGATCGAAAACGCCCGCATTGCAGAGATCGCAGGCGTCACGGACATAAGGAAGGCAGCCATGGACGCTCTCCAGAACTGGTATAACAAGATGGAGATCGTAAAGGTCAAGGACTATAAAGTCGTTCCGGAAGCCGGCCAGAAAGTCGATGAAGAAATGAAGGGCGTTGAAGCATCATTCAGCGAAAAGTACCTCAACGACAAGATGCAGATCGGCCTTACAAATGAAGGCAAGATCTTCTTCATCTCAGAGGTCTGCACAATGGCAGGCGCTGACTTCTACGAGTGGGCTTATGACGCAGAAGGCGGAAATCTGGACGACGAAGAAAATCCGTACTGGGTTGGCTGGGACGATCCTGATGAAGCAGGGGATGGCGAAGAAGAGGAAGACGACGAAGAAGAACCTGATGATTTTGATGACGGCATCTGAATCGTTGATAAATAATAATAAATAGGGTAATATCGCAAAATGCAGGCGAAAAGCCGCCGGCACAATCTCATTTTGGAGTAATTTTATGAAGATAATCAAAAAACTGGCAATAGCCGTCGTTGCGGCTGCAATGATGATGACATCCGCAGCTGCCGTTCTGGCTGACGAGACCACGCCTTCCGCACCTGCAGGAACGGGAACCGCGCAGACACAGTCAACGACGGATCTTTCGAAGATGAGCTTTGACACGATGTACGGAAATCAGCTTCCGCAGTATCTCAATCACCAGTATGTCTTTGACGGCGAGAAGATCCCGGTCAATGAATCAAACTACTATTTTCTGCTGACTTTCATGCAGCTCAGCCAGTATGCGGCATACGGCTATCTCCCTTCCACAAACAACGGAAGGATCGATCTTACGGCCGCTTACGGCACGACGGGCAAGACCTGCGGACAGTATCTTGTCGAGCAGGCCGAGCAGTATCTCCACAGCACGTATATCATCATGAGACGTGCCAAGGAAGCGGGCCTTTCGCTCAACGAGGAAGACATGAAGAGCATCGACAATGACGTTAACACATTGTACGAGCAGCAGGCAAAGCCTTCCGGAATAACGCTCGACAAGGCGATCAAGATCTATTTCGGACCCCGGTGCGATGAGCAGGCTTACCGTAAGATCCTCGAGAATTCAACACTCGCAGGCAAGTACCAGAAGAAGTTCGTTGAAGAGTTCAACGTTCCCGAAGACCAGAAGATGATCCCCAGCATCACATATGCGCTCCATTATGCTCCCGAAGCTTCCGCATCCGCTGACGAAAAGGCGAAGGCAAAAGCAGCTGCCGATGAGATGCTCGGCAAGTGCAAGAGCATTGACGATCTCAAGAAGCTGGGCGCTGATGCAAAGAACTCGGGAGTCTGCAGGGATGCAGGCACCGTCCCCGTACAGAAGGGAAAGATGGTTCCCGATTTCGAGAAATGGGCTTATGAAGCTGAGCGCAAAGAAGGCGAAATGGCTGTCATCTTTGCGAAGGAATACGGTTATTTCTGCGTAGGTTACAACGGCAAGGTCGAGATCGACGCCAGCGAAAAGCAGGACATGGCGAACAAGGCCCTGAGCGACGACGTCGAAAAGGACATGACTTCCGGCAAGTACGGATTCAAGGACGAGGGTCAGATCGTAACGTTCAACTCGTCCAATGTTCTTGTCTATGTCTTCGGCGGTATCGCTGCAGTTGCAGTGATCATTCTGATCGCTGTCTCTGTTAAGACTTCTTCAAAGAAGACGGCAGGCAAGAAGAACGGCAAGAGTTCCGGTTCAAAGAAAAAGAATTCAGGCTCAAAGAAGTCAAAATAAAACCTGATGCTCCACCCGATCGACCCTGTTTTCGACAAAGATTCGCGTGTCTTGATCCTCGGAAGCTTTCCTTCGGTCAAGTCCAGGGAAGAAGGGTTCTTTTACGGACATCCGCAAAACCGTTTCTGGAAAGTGACTGCACGCGTTTTCGGTGAGGAAGTGCCGAAGACGGTTGATGAGAAGAAAGCGTTTTTGCTCCGCAATCACATTGCTCTCTGGGACGTTATCGGTTCATGCGACATCGAGGGTTCTTCTGACGCGAGCATCCGTAATGTAAAAGTTAATGACATAAGTCATATCCTGAAGACCGCCCGAATAAAGGCGGTCTTTCTTAACGGCAGGAAGGCATACAGCCTGTATCAGAAATACATGTATCCGGACGTTAAGCGCGAAGGCATCTGCCTGCCCTCCACGAGCCCCGCAAACGCGATGTGGAGCGTTGATAAGCTCACAGCCGAGTGGAAGCAGATACGCATTACGGTATGAGGTATAATCTGTCTCATGGAAAAGAAGAAAAGCCTCACGTTAACAGATAAGATCAGCTATGTGCTCCTTGCCGCCGGGGTCATCATTTTCCTGACCGGCGAAGGCCTTATCCGCAATCCCGATCACGACAGTTTTTTCCTCATCGATCTCGGAAGATACATCGTCAATAACCGCGCGCTTCCCACGAAGGCATACTGGCTCATCACGGATGATGTTCCGACGATCGTACAGCAGTGGATGTGCGACGCATCCAATTACATCGCGTACTATCTGGGCGGATACACCGGACTTGTGATACTTGGGATCTTATTTGACGTCATCCTTTTGGGATGCATGTTCATTTACTGCAAAGAGCTGTTTAAGAACTGCAGGACAGCCCTTGTTTCCGCAGTCTTCCTGTGGCTTCTCCTGGGCGAGTTCACGAGCACGAGGCCGTTCTCGATCACGATCTCCATATCGCTCCTGGAACTTGCGCTCCTTCACAGGTACTTTTCGAAAGAGGAACACACAAGGGAAGAGACATTGAAGTTCTTCCTTCTCATCGCCGCGATATTCATCTTCCAGGTCAACTGGCAGGCTTCAAACATACTGTTCCCGGTCTTCTGGCTGTTGTGCTACATTCCCGTCATCAAAGAAGACAGGATGAGCATAAGATTCGGCATCAATCTGCAGGCGATAGCTGCGATCGGGATAGGGCTCGTAAGCTCGATGCTGAGTCCCAACGGAATTCACGGAACGCTTTATCTATTCTATTCGCGAGGCTCGCTCGAAGGCTTCAATATCTACGAGTGCCAGCCGCCCAAATTGTGGTCGGTCTATCCGGTCATAATCGCCATGATCGTCGCGCTCCTGGTATATGCCGCGGTCAAGCATAAACTCACCGCAGCGCAGTTCTTGCTTGCCGCCGGATGCGTCTTCATGTCAGTGCTTTTCCAGCGTTGCTGCTGGACTCTTGTCCTGCCGCTTGCCCAGCTCATGGTGAATTTCAAGCTCATCGAAAAGAAGGAAAGATGGATCAGATGGGGCCTTGTTGCGGTCTGCATCCTTTCGGTTAATCTCATTTTCAAATACAAAAACGAAAAGACAGACGACCTTCAGAAGATGCTCGATTCAGTGCCGCCGCCCGATCAGGTCACGCTCTATACCGATTTCAATTCCGGCCCGTATTTTCTCATCGACGGATATAAGATCTATTTCGATGCGAGGCCCGAGCTATACCATACGCACATAGCCGGCGAAAAGGCCTTTACCAAAGAGGCCCTGGCGGTATGGACAGGCGATATCGATTATGCGGAATTCATAGAGAAATACGGTTTTGACTGGTTCGCTGTCTCATCGGGCAGCCATATGGACGACTATCTTTACGGTGAGCCTGATTATGAGCAGGTCTTCGAAAACGAGGATGACGGCATCGTCATTTACAGGCGGATTCAGGAACAGACTAACCCTTGAACGTGAGCAGGAACTTAAGGTGCCTGAAGCCGTCCCTCACGCTCCTCAGGTGAGGCCGGCCGCTCCTTCCGTCCTTTCTGAGTCTTGTGGGGACTTCAGTTACTCTTAATCCTTTCAGTCCGGCTTTTACGATCATCTCGGAGGCATATTCCATGCCTGTCGTCTGAAGATCAAGCGACAGTATAGCCTCCCTGTTATAGCCTCTGAGGCCGCAGTGGAAGTCTTTTACCTTGCTGTGAAAACGCTTTCTTCCGATGAAGGAGAGAAAAGGATTACCGATGTATCTGTGGCTCCAGGGCATAGCGCCTTTTTCGATGCCGCCCGCAAAGCGGTTGCCGACAACGAGATCTTCGCCTTCGCGGAGCTTTTCGAGAAAGGGCATGAGGTTTGAGAAATCGTAGCTGTCATCGCAGTCGCCCATGATGACGTATCTGCCTTTTGCTTCTCCGCATCCTTTGATGAGAGCGCTGCCGTAGCCTTTGACGGGCGCATGGACCACGCGCGCGCCTTCTGCTGCGGCTATGTCCGCGGAACCGTCAGTGCTGCCGTTATCGGCGATCAGGACTTCTCCGTCTATGTTGTTCTTTTCGAGAAAGGCACGGGCTTTTCTTATGCATAGGGCCAGGGTCTCGGCTTCGTTCAGGCAGGGCATCAGGATCGTCAGTTCCATATCATTTACCGTAACGTACCTTCTCGTATTCCTGCCTTAAAGCTGCGATGTCCTTGTCGCCGTTCGCCTTAAGGACTTTTTCGATCTGTCCGGGAGTAGAGGAAGCATAGACCGGCAGGCCTTTGCGCATTGCGCGTGAGGTCTTCTCGTAGAACTGCTTTCTGATGCGGCGCTCATATCCTTTGCCGAAATCGCGGTTCTTCCTGAACAAAACTCTCTTATCGGGGCGCAGGTCTTCGATCGTATCGATGATGTTGCCGTCGCTGACGGGCTCGTCGCTCTTGCGGTAAACGGGCGCGTTGAGGATGATCAGGCGCAGCACGCGGATGATTAAGAGTGCAAGGCCGATCAGGATCAGTATCGCGATAATGATGCCGAGTACGCGCAGCCAGGGCTCGTCTTTGGCAACCTCCTCGGGTTCGATCATGAAGCCCTGGGTCGCATCCGAATTTTCAGTGCCCTCGAAAAGCTTGCTGATCAGATCAAGGATCGCGAGGAGCAGGCGTATCAGGAACGGTATGATCGCGAGCAGTAAGTTCTGTATCGCATTCGAAAGAACGGATATGGGCAGAATCTTCATGAGAACGAGAGAGACCGCAAAGACGCCGACAAGGCCCAGAGCCGTCAGGTAATTCTGCCTCTTGAGGAATTTAACCGGCCTCGTTGACTTTCTGATCGAGTGATAGTACTTCTCGTCAAATGTCGCGATCTGGCGCATTACAAGGTACATAACGGCGATCACGATGGTATTGATGATGATGTTTTCGATGAGATCCGTGCGCCTCATCATGGCGTAGAAGATGCCGCAGACCGGGAAAATGCACGCAGGGAAAGCGATGACCTGGGAATCGCTCGCGGAGAACGTCGGATTCAGCCTGTAGCTTATCGAAAATACCGTGAATACGAATACGATGACCGCCAGATAGATCATGTTCGCGATGTGATCTCCGAACGGCAGGAAAGGGATCATTATCAGCGCGAAATAGAAAACGGCTGATGAGACGATGTGGATCAGGAAACAAGGCATCAGCTTCGGCCATTTTCTTCTGATAAATGTGTGGGCCGCAGCTAGTAACAGTGTTACAAACTGATCGTATGCGTCTATCGTGATGTATTCGCTGAAGCCCCTGACCGCCATGAGACAAGACAGGATCGAAGTCGCTATTATCATCGACAGCAAAAGTTCGGCGAAGAAGTTTTCGCGGATCCTTCTGGTATCCTGTTCAGTCATAGCCGACCTCCTCCCACCTCAGGTAAGAGCTTTCGATCTCCGGCTCCGGGTGCACTTCGGGCGATGTCTTGTAGCAGGGCATCAGCCAGAGAAGAGAAGGTCTTATGGTCTTAATGTCAGCCAGGAACATGCGGAAGCTGTCGCTGAACTGGGGGGATATGATCAGGATGAAATCGCTCTGATCAGTTGAGGAAACGTACTTTTCGAAGATCTCCGCAAACGGGATGACGGGCGTCTTAAGATCGATCCCCGCGAGCATTATCCCGCGCTTTTCAGGGGATCCCGGGTCGTTTTCGGATACGACGGGATTGCCCGTCAGGATGTCTATCCCGTTGGTGTAAAGCGATGCCTGAATGCCGAGCTGTGAAAGCTCGATCAGGTATGTGTAAGTGAGGCTGATCGCCTTTTCGAGGAGCGATGTCGAGCCTTTGGGATTATAGTTTTCCAGGTTCAAAAAGATGTGCACTTTCTGCGTGCATGTCGAGGCATTCTGGTTGACCATGAGGTCGCCCGTCTTGGCGCTCGCCTTCCAGTTGATGCTCTTCATCGGATCGTTCGGGCCGTATTCGCGGATGCCGGAGAGCGAGAACGGATCGGTCAGGAGGGTCCTTCTGCACTGCATTTCGCTGAGCGTGACCGAAACGAGGATATCTATGATGTTCGTCCTTACGAGCTCGGGAAGCACGATCAGATGCGAGTCATTGTCGAATTCCTTTGTGAAGCGCTCGATGAGAAAGAGGTCCGATGTCGTGATGCCGACTCTCGGGAAGACATAGTATCCGCGCTTGCTGCATTTTGCCTTGATGCGCCTTGTGTGCTTCGAAAAGGCCTTCATCGTGAGCATGTCTTCGCGGTAGATGAAGTCGGAGGTCGTTGCGTTAACCTCGTCGAAAAACTTGATCTCGCGGGGTGTCTCGAACTTGAGGATGATGAACGGGAGAGGGAGTTTTTTCCTGTTTTCGACGACTTCAATGAGCTCGATTTTTTCGCCGAAATCCGCGACGTTCTTGGAGAAGTCGACCTTAAGGCTTAATTCATCGAGCGCATGCATGCGGTAATAGAGGATCTCTCCCATGAAGACCGCAATGAGTATACCGACGAGAACGATTATTTCCATTTAGTTCCTGCTGAAATCCTCAGTCGGGCAGGGGATCTGTTCAAGGATCTTGTTGATTATCTCTTCAGCCACATCGCGCTTGGAAAGGAACCTGCCTTCCTTTGAAACTGAGCGCTGCAGGCGGATGGTGAGACGGTGTGCGAGGACCGGAACGGCAAGCGCCTTGAAGTCATCGGGGATGCAGTTCGTGCGGTCTCTTACGAAAGCCCTCGCCTTGGCAGCGGCCACAAAAGCAAGGAGCGCACGCGGGCTCGCGCCGAGCGCTATGTCACCCGAACCTCTTGTTGCCTCGACGATCCTGGCTGCGTAGTCGTAGAGAAGGTCTGATACAAAGATGTTCTTTGCCTGCTCCTGCATCGCGAAGAGTTCTTCTTTGTCAGTGACGGGAGCGAGCTTGTCGAGCGGGTCTTCCGTCGCGAATCTCTTGAGGATGTCCATGCTCTCTTCGTGTGTCGGATAGTCCATCTTGATCATCATGAGAAAGCGGTCAAGCTGCGCTTCGGGAAGCGGGAAAGTACCCTGTGATTCGACCGGGTTCTGCGTTGCGATTACGAGGAACGGCGGCTCTAATCTCCTTGTGTCGCCATCGACCGTTACCTGCTTTTCCTCCATGCACTCGAGAAGGCTCGACTGCGTCCTTGCGGTTGCGCGGTTGATCTCGTCCGCCAGAAGGATGTTCGTGAATACAGGTCCTTTTCTGAATACGAAAGAGTTGGTCTCGCGGTCGAAAAAGTTGATGCCCGTGAGGTCGGAAGGAAGGAGGTCTATCGTGAACTGCACGCGCTTGAAATCAAGGTCGAGTGATGCGGCCAGAGCCTTTGCTGTCTTCGTCTTGCCGGTTCCCGGAACGTCCTCCAGAAGCACGTGTCCGCCGACCAGCAGGGAGATCAGAAGAAGCTCGATCTGATCGTCTTTTCCGACGATGACCTTGCCTACGTTTCCGAGGATCTTTTCAGAAAATGAATTCATAAGGGCACCTTTCCGACACGTACCGCAAGAGACGGCGTGTACTGTGAAACTGCCTTAATTATACATTTTCGCTCGAGTATATGTATCGGGGCAAATTCTCACTGAACGGCGGCCAAAGTAGCTGTTTGGGTATCTGTTTTGTTCGAAACAGATACCTTTTCGGTTAATTTCCCCATTGCGGCGGCCAAAGTAGCTGTTGTGAAGCAAATAACAGTCCGGCCCCGAAAAGGAACCGGACTTGATATACGAGGTGTATTACTGCGCTTCGGGCCGTCAGAGTTCTATGGAATGCTGGTCAATGATGTTGCCCTGTTCGTTCGTGACATTTACGGTGTGGCGGAGCAGCTTTTCGGATACCTGGCGTTCGGACTTGCGCGTGGAATCGTAGTAAGCATTCAGCCCCGGATCTTTGTCGTAATCGTTCAGGTCGTATGCTTTGTTGCCGAAGTCAGTCACGTGTCTGCATATGAAATTCATGATGAATGATGCGACCAGTAAGATAAGGTCCAGCACGAGCAAAACGGTCAGCAATACTATGATAAACGTTTTGACCGGAGTAACTTTAAAATCCATGACGATAGTCATGATAATAAAGGGTAATATTCCGGCGATAGGAATAGTGGCAAATTTCCAGGGGCCGGAGCTTAAGCGGAGCATTTTGCTCCTGAAATCGACAGCGTCTGATACCGGTACACGGCCGCATGCTTCGCCGGTCTGGCCGTTTACCGCGAACTGGTACTTTTCGCCTTGGAAATCAACGGTTACAAACCATATGGGAAGCAGGCAGTAGCTGACTTTGAGGTCGCTCAGCCATGTAAAATGCTTATCGAATCTGTCTTCGAACTTATCGAACTTTTTTGCCAGCATGTCAGTCGTCGAGAGCGAAAATCTGTCCATGCGCTTAACTATCCTGTCGACCATTTCCGTCGGGAGCTGGTCATATTTATTTGCATAAAAGCCCTGCAGATACTTGCTCTCAAACTTGACCATCTCGCTGTAATCGAAAGGTTCTGCAGCCTCCATGAGCTTGTTCGGAATCTGGAGCGATGCATCAAAAGGAACGCCTTTGACAAAGTACTTGAGATTTGAATTAACCTCGTAGATATCTGATGCCATAACGGTGCCGAACTTTCCGGTTCCTGACAGATCGGAGTTGACGCTGCAGTCAACGAGCCAGAAAGGAACGTAGAGTGCAGTCAGATGCGTTGTGCGGCATTTCTTCTTGAAGCCGGCCGGAGTGTTTTTCCTGCTGGAGATCCAATTGTTCATTATGCTTTCGGCGCGGTCTTTGTCGATCTTGAACGGGATGATGTAATCCGGCTTGAATTCACGGCTCATCCTTCGTGTGATGAGGGCAGGCGAACCGCAGAAAGGGCACATCGTTGACATCGTGAGTTCATCGGCTACGAGCGTGCCGCCGCAGCTGTTGCAGACGATCTCGTGGCGTTTTTTATCGTCATCGGACATATCAACGTCGCCGACGTAGTCATGCTCTTTGGTTACGCCCAGAGAGCCGCGGGGCTCCATCGTATCAGGCGAATATACGTTGCCGCAGTTAGGGCACAAAAGGCCGCCGAGTTCAGGCTCGAAAAAGATGTTCGAACCGCACGTCGGGCACTTTGAAGAATCTGCGGAGAGCAGCGAAACATCGCCTTGTTCATCCGCTTTGTTCTTAAGCGGATCAGCGTCAATTTTGTTAAACGGTCTAGATTTCCATGTCATAAAAATATCCCTTACTACCCACAACTATATAATTATACCATCTTTCCGGCATTGATTATATGAGGCTTTATCCGTTATTATAATATTTTAGAAAATCAACCGGGGGAACAATTCGTGTCGTCGAGGTACAGTCTGTCTACCAGGATAATACTGATGGTAGAGTGCATACTGCTTATTTCAAGCACCTTGTTCTGTTCTGTTTCCATTTACATGTCAAGACTCGGCATACGAAAGGCCATTCAGCAGCGCATGCTCGATATCTCCAACTGCGCGGCGGGATCCGTTGACGGCGAGGTAATGAAGACCTTCTCCAAAGAGACAGTCGGAAGCGAAGCATATAACAAGGTCTACAGCACGCTCTCAGTCTTCAGGGACAATGTCGAGCTCGAATATGTTTACTGCATCAAGCAGACAGGTCCTCAGGAATTCATTTTCACGATGGACCTTGACCTGATAACGCCCGCAAGCTACGGTGACAGCGTTAAGTATACGGACGCGCTTGCAAAGGCGGCCAAAGGCGCTGCTTCAGTCGATGAGGTTCCTTATACTGACAGGTGGGGCAGGTTCTACAGCGCTTACAGCCCTGTTTTCGATTCTTCCGGAAATGTTGTCGGTATCGTTGTCGCCGACTTTTCGAGCGAGTGGTTCGACAGCCAGCTGGCCCAGCAGTCCAGGGCATCCGTTATCACCTACCTGATAATCCTCGTGATCACCCAGCTTCTCGCAGCTGTTCTGGCATTCTTTACCGTAAAGCCGTTCATCAAAGCGCAGAGCAAGCTCATGGAGGAGAAGGTCCGCGCAGAGAGCGAAAACAACGCCAAGAGCGACTTCCTTGCGAATATGTCGCATGAGATCAGAACGCCCATCAACGCAGTTCTCGGCATGAACGAGATGATCATCCGCGAGGACCACAAAGCGATGGGCATCACCGAGAGCGATCCGCTCGCTGTTCAGGAATCCCTCGAAAACATCAGCGTTTACGCCGGAGACATTCAGAAGGCAGGCCACAACCTCCTCGCCATCGTCAATGACATACTCGACTTTTCAAAGATCGAAGCGGGCCGCATGGACATCGTAAATGCGCCGTACCAGCTCAGCTCGCTCATCAACGACATCAATAACATGATCCTTTTCAAGGCGCAGGACAAAGGCCTTGATTTCAGCGTGGAAGTCGATCCCGAGATCCCCGACGAACTCGAGGGCGACGAGGTCCGCATCCGCCAGATCCTGACGAATCTTCTTAACAACGCGGTTAAGTACACGGACAAGGGTTCCGTTGCTCTTAAGGTCCGCAGCAAGAAGATTGAGGCCGGCAGGATCCACCTCATAATCGGCGTATGGGATACCGGAATTGGCATCAAAGAAGAAGACAAGGCGATGCTGTTTGAGAGGTTCGAGCGTTTTGACATGGAGCGCAACAGCACCATCGAAGGCACCGGATTGGGCCTTCCGATCACGCATCATCTTGTTGAGCTCATGGGCGGCAAGATCGATGTTGAGAGCGAGTACGGCAAAGGCTCCATCTTTACCGCCACGATCCCGCAGAACGTTCTTGATGAGACTCCGATCGGCGACTTCCAGAACCGCCTTAAGGACAATACTCCCGCTGACATTCCGTACAGGGAATCATTCCGTGCGCCTCTGGCACACATCCTTGTCGTTGACGACACCAAGATCAACATGAAGGTCGTCGTCAATCTCCTGAAGAACACCAAGATCAAGATCGATACCGCAGAGTCAGGCGCGCAGGCCGTTGCGATGGCAGCCGGGACCAAATACGACATCATCTTTATGGATCAGCGCATGCCCGAAATGGACGGCACCGAAGCGTTCCGCAGGATCCGCGCGACAGAAGGCGGATTGAGCAGCGACGTCCCGATAATCTGCCTTACGGCGGATGCAGTCATCGGCGCAAAAGAGCGCTATCTTTCCGAAGGTTTTACCGACTATCTCGCAAAGCCGATCGACAGCTTTGCGCTCGAAAGAATGATCCTCAAGCATCTTCCCAGGCGCAAGGTGGAGCTTGTTACGGATGAGACGGCGGATCCCGAAGAGGAATCCTCTGCGTCAGATGCGGAATTCGCAAGCCTCAGATCCGTCGGCATCGAGCCGAAGGCGGGCCTGCGCTACTGCCAGGATGACGTTGCTCTCTACCGCTCGCTACTCGCCGAATATGCATACGGAGAGATCGAAAAGGGCAACAATCTGCAGAAGAGCTATGACGAAGCAAACTGGCATGATTACGCCATCTATGTGCACTCACTCAAAAGCTCTTCTAAGATGATAGGCGCAACAGCACTGTCGGTGCGCGCAGCAAAGCTCGAGGCTGCCGCAAACGACGGCGATGCCGCCACGATCGTAACCGAACATGATGCCATGATGGAGGAATACGAAGTCGTAACGGCGGTCATCCGTTCGGTCATTCCAAGAGAAGAACTCAATTCCAACGAGAATGGAGTCACCGAGTTTTCGCCCGATGACGAAGTTATGGAATTCCTTCCAAATGAAGACGGAGATCAATGATATATGAAAACACTTTTTAAAAAGATAACGGCCGGAGTAATGCAGGGTGGAAGAATAAGGAGGCGGCCGTGAGCTCCAATCAGGTAGAAAAGCGTTCCGACAAACTTGCGAAGGTCTTCCTGATCTTGCCCGTGATCTTTTTTGTGCTGGGTGCGACCTGCTTCGGTGTCGGCTGGGCACTAGCGAGGTTTCGCAGGGTCGTCTTCCCGTTCCTGATAATATGGTCCTTTATCTTTTTCGGGCTCGAAATCCTGCCCGGCTCGGTCTTATCGATAATTGGAATGGTAAGAGCTGCAAATGCGAAGATGACCGGCATTTTTATCCTCGGCATCGTTGAAGTGATCGGCGCTTTGCTGCTTGCGCATTTAGTATGGTATATTGTTTTTACCGCAGGACCCGGGGTGTAAAATGAAACTTAAGAAGATTCCATATGAGCTTTCCGTCTGCAAGGTCGCCGATGTTTCTTCGGTCGATCTTGGCGGGGATTTTTACTTCGTCGGAAGAACGGACGAAGAGATATCTCTTGTGTGCAAAACGTCCTCGGTTCCTTCAGTTACCACCGCGCGCGATGACGGCTGGAGAGGCTTTAGGATCGAGGGCGTGCTGGACTTTTCGCTGATAGGGATCCGGTCCAAGATATCTGCTATCCTGGCTGAGAACCGAATCGGAATATTCGCTGTATCCACTTACAACACCGACTACATCCTGGTCAAGGAAGAGAATTTTGAGAGAGCGCTTGATGTGCTGGCCGATGCCGGGTATGAAATAGGAGGCTGACATGACAAGAGAAGCTGAATTTAAGGACCTGGATGGACTGCTCGAGCTTTACCTCGATCTGCACGAGGATTCGATCCCTGCAAAAGACGAGCACCTGAGCAGCACATGGGGCGCGATAATTGCCGATCCCAACCATCATCTTATCGTCAACGAGATCGACGGCAAGATCGTCTCGTCCTGCGTCTGCGTGATAATACCCAATCTGACACGCGGCGTCCGTCCGTATGCATTTGTCGAGAATGTCGTGACTTCTGCAGACTACCGCTGCCACGGCTATGCGCGCGAGTGCCTTGACTATGCCAAATCCATCGCCGTGAAGGAGAACTGCTACAAGATGATGCTCCTGACGGGCTCGAAAAACCCCGCGACTTTGCGCTTTTACGAAAACGCCGGATACAACAGCTCCGACAAGACCGCTTTCATTCAGTGGCTTTGATTTTTTCGACATTGAACAGCTTTAAATGAAAAGGGCAGCCTCTTGAACGAGACTGCCCTTTCCGTTTGGGTCGTAATATGTTTAGGAGTTGTTGTCAGATTCCGAGCTTGTAGTCTGTTGTGTTTGTAATCTCGCACTTGCCCTCGAGGTTCTCATAGACAGTTACAAAAACATAAGAAGCAGCGCCGTTCAGCTCTTTTACGGAAGGTGTCATCTTGCAGAGGATGTAGTGATTCTTTCCGGATACGACCTGTGAACCGATGTAGGCAACGGGCTCATATGTTGCGCCTGTAAGTGTTGCGGAAGCCTTTTCGATGATCTTCTTGACCTCATCGGTGATCTTGTAATCTTCTGCGTTCTGCCAGCCGCCGGGCAGCTGTTCGCCGGTTCCGGGGAGGATGTCCCTGTCAGTCTTGATGAAATCAGCTTCGCCTGAAGGCTTGACGTTGACGTATACGATGACGGGTGAGAGGGGACCGCTGGAAGACTTTGCGTTCGATATGCAGTAGAAGCAGTAATTTGTTCCGTTTACGACCTGTGTCGCAAGGAGCGCGACGGGCTCGTGGCCGCTGCCGGTGCCGTCGTACTTGCTGCATGCAGCTTTGTAGTACTTCTTGTGTTCTTCGGTGACTTCGTGTGATTCGGGGATCGTCCATCCGCCTGCGATCTGCTTTCCGCTGTTTGCTTCGGCAGCCTGTTCCTGCTTTGTCTGTGCGTTCATTTCAGATGCGCCTCCGGTCTTTGTTGTCTTACATGCAGTGACTGCGCCTGTGAGCATAATTGCCGTAAGTCCGAGTGCCATGATCTTTGTTGTAAAGCTTTTCATTTTTATTTGCCTCCATTTTTCGGTTTGTGATTTGGTTTATGCCCTTAATACAGTCCGGCTTTCAAAAATGTTGCATATTTCTAAAAAATCTTTTCTGCTTTTTTCTGCCATTGCATCAAACAAGGTATTTCCTTATCTTTTCCTCAATGACCCTGGTGTTCATGGGGTGCCTGTCGGTCTCGAAAGTCAGTATGAGACTTGTCTCGTCAAAGTCCTTCGCAAGCGTATATTTCTCGATCTTTGCGGCATTGCGGTTCGCGTAGTCCTCCTTGCCCATCATGCCCAGATGCTCCCAATAGTAGTCTTTTCTCAGCCTGACGTTCAGACAGTTGAAGTCCGGCGCGGCTAAGATCACGCCGTTGCTGTACACCGGGAATTCATAGCGGTACGGAATACCGTGCCTGTAAAGCTCGTTCGCAATCAGCACTTCCGACTTCGACCTGACGCGCTCGCCCCTGTCCGTGTAAAACTCCGGGTCATCCTTTTTGAACCCAAGCTTTTCATAAGGCACATTCAACCATTGTTTCACATAATCTTCGTCGTTGACAAAGACCGGCGTCACCAACTGTTTTCTCGGTGCGTTCAGATCCTCGTATGCCTTAACCGGCGCGCCTGGGTCGCAGTCTTTTATGAATCTGTCTATGGCCTTTAGCTGCTTTTCGAGCGCCGCGAGAAGTTTTGAGTCGTAGTCCTTCTGCGCCAGGGCAGAGGCGAGCGGATTGTCTTTTCGCTTAATGTAGATGCCCTGCGGATCTTGTGCCGTACGTCTGTGATAGTATTGAAAACCTTTTCGGTTTCTGGATATGCGAAGAGCGCCCTCCGGTGCGGAGCAGATATCATCCTGAAGCCTTCCGATTAAAAATTCAATGGCAGCTTTCCGCTTTTCTAATTCCGTTATTATTGATCCTGTAAATAGACTCTCATTTATATTCATTTGGCACCTCCTGTTTTTTCTTGTATACATACGAAAAAAGAAAAATGATCGATTTTATACGTGCGTTTTCATCGAAAAATGACTCGAAAAGCCTTAGAGCACGTATATTTTGGGGATAATTACTGATTTCGTATGTGCATTTTTCGTCGGATGATTCCAAAGCGGCTAAAACGCACGTATAGATTTAACAAAAAACTGATTTTCGTATGTACGGCCTTTTATCGGACTATAATTCCGCGCAGGCAATTCTTCAAGAAAAATCGTCCAATGTGTCGAAAATTGAGACTCTGGTGTTGAGGGAGTCTCAAAAACGCCAAACGAAAAGGACCGACCCCAAAATGGAATCAGCCCTTTCGCTGCTACAAGGGATAAGTCTTATTCTACGTCAGCGAGCGCTGCGAAATTTTCTTCGCCGGTCCTGATCTTGACGACGCGGTCAACGTTGTAAACGAAGATCTTGCCGTCGCCGATGTGGCCTGTGTAGAGTGCCTTCTTGGCCGCTGCGATGACCTTGTCTACAGGGATCGTGGATACGACAACTTCGACCTTGACCTTAGGTAAGAGCGTAGTGTCGACCTCGACGCCTCTGTATTTCTCGCCGGCACCCTTCTGGACGCCGCAGCCCATGCATTGGATCATTGTGATACCGGTTACGCCGATGTCGTTCATGGCTTTCTTCAGAGTATCGAAACGAGAAAGCTTTGCGATGATTACGACCTTGTGGATGCCTGTATCGAAAGAAGGAGCAACTGTATTTACTACAGGAACTGCAGCTTCCTTGAGTGTGTCTGAAGCCTTGTCGTATTCTGCAACGCCGAGGTCGGTGTTCTCGTTGACTGCCATCATGTTGTCTGTTGTATCCATGATGGAGAAGCCGGAGTATGCGGAAACGAGG
This sequence comes from Clostridiales bacterium, assembly GCA_017478485.1. GTDB lineage: Bacteria > Bacillota > Clostridia > Saccharofermentanales > Saccharofermentanaceae > Saccharofermentans. The sequence continues at coordinate 42,588 of JAFVDI010000020.1, forward strand.
CCGTGCTCTGTAACATCGAGACCTGTGATTTCTTCTTCTTCGGAGGCGCGGAGACCGACGACTGCCTTGATGATAAAGAATGTGATGGTGATCGTGACTGCTGTCCAGCCTGCTGTTGCGAGCATACCGATCATCTGGATGCCGAGGAGCTTGAAGCCGCCGCCATAGAAGAGACCAGTCATTACGTTGCCTGTTTTGTCAGCTACTGAGTAGCCGGGTACCGTTGATGTAGAGAAGAGACCTACTGCGATCGTGCCCCAGATACCGTTCATCATGTGAACTGCAACTGCACCGACGGGGTCATCGATATGAAGAACATTGTCGAGGAGCCATATGCCGAACACTACGAGGAGACCTGAAACGAGACCGATGATGCAAGCGCCAAGCGCATCTGCCGTGTCGCAGGGAGCGGTGATGGCTACGAGACCTGCGAGTGAAGCGTTGAGACACATGGAGACATCGGGCTTACCGTACTTGACCCATGTGAAGATCATTGTCGTGACTGTTGCGATCGCAGGTGCGATAGTTGTTGCTACGAAGATGCTGCCGAGCTGTTCGAGTGAAGTTGCTGCCGCGCCGTTGAATCCGTACCAGCCGAGCCAGAGAATGAATACACCTAAAGCGCCGATCGGGATGTTGTGGCCGGGGAATGCGTTAACTTTTGTAACCTTGCCTTTTTCATCCTTGATGAACTTACCGATGCGGGGTCCCAAGATCGCTGCGCCGATCAGGGCAGAGATGCCGCCGACCATGTGGATGCAGTTGGAACCTGCGAAATCGTGGAAACCCATCTGTGCAAGCCATCCGCCGCCCCATGTCCAGTGAGCCTCGATGGGGTAGATGACTGCTGAGATGACTCCTGAATAGATGCAGTAAGATAAGAACTTTGTTCTCTCTGCCATAGCGCCCGAAACGATCGTTGCGGTCGTGGCACAGAAAACGAGATTGAATACGAATCCTGACCAGTCGAAGGTCTGATAATTCGTAAATATATCAAAGTTCGGAATACCTACGAGACCGAAAAGGGCATCTTCACCGAGGAAGAGACCGAATCCGATAAGGATGAATACCACGGTGCCGATGCAGAAATCCATCAGGTTTTTCATTATGATGTTTCCCGCGTTCTTGGCTCTGGTAAAGCCTGTCTCTACCATGGCAAATCCTGCCTGCATCCAGAAGACCAAAGCTGCTCCGGCTAAGAACCATACGCCAAAGATCTGTTCATGCATTGTTTTTAAAACGTCTTCCATACATTTCCTCCCGTTCTCTTGCAAATAAAAAGAATCCGCCGCACGTGTGATCACACCGTTGTGACAGATTCTTCGTATTGCAGTTAAAATAAAAAAGGTGCACCGAGCTGCTTTGCTCAATGCACCTTTGCATGCCGGGATATTAACACAGCGGATTTGATATTGTCAACAGCCGATATCAGTTTTTTTCGCACGCCGAAAAGCACTCTCTAATAAAAGTAAAAGTGTTGTTTGCCGACCTGAAATTTTTTTCAGCGGGATTGATCCTCTGTATGGTCCTCTGTTTTAACTGAAATTGAGGACATAACAGAGGATTTTCACGTTTTTTGGACATTATCCCCAGTTTGGTCCTCAGTTTTGCTCAAAACAGAGGACCAAACAGAGGACGGAAACAAAAAGTTGAATCGTGTATTGACAACCGCAAAGCCCAGTAGCATAATTCTGACAATTAAATACTTCAAGCAACGGCGCTTATCTGCAGAGTTCACTCTGCCGGGTAAGCGCCTTTTTTGTTGCTAAATTCGAAGGGAGTATAAAGCGGTATGGACAACTACAGAGTGAACGAACCCTTTAAGAAACAGGGGCTTTATGATCCTGCATTAGAGCACGACAACTGCGGTATCGGCGCTGTTGTAAACATTAACGGCCTTCAGGAAAGAAGAGTCGTTGACGGCGCGCTGAAGATCGTCGAGACACTTGAACACCGCGCCGGAAAAGATGCCGAGGGCAAGACCGGTGACGGCGTCGGAATATTGCTTCAGATTCCCCACGATTATTTTGTTGCAGCGGCTGCCAAGGACGGCATTACCCTGGGCGCGAAAAGGTCATTCGGCATTGGAATGTTCTTCATGCCGCAGACCGAAGAGCTCTATAAGAAAGCCATGCAGACCTTTGAGGACATCATCGCAAAGGAAGGCATGAAGTTCCTCGGTTGGCGAAAAGTTCCCGTCAACCCTGAGGTGCTCGGAAGCAAGGCGAAAGACAGCATGCCGACCATCATGCAGGGATTTGTGGAGCGTCCGGAAAGCTGCAAAGAAGACATTGATTTCGACAGGAAGCTCTATGTCGCAAGACGCCTTTTCGAAAAGGCCGACGAGAATACTTATGTGTGCTCGCTCTCTTGCCGAACGGTCGTTTACAAAGGAATGTTCCTGGTAGGCCAGCTGAGGCTTTTCTATGAGGATCTTAATAAGGAAGATTTCATTTCCGCCATCGGCATAGTTCACTCGAGATTCTCGACGAACACGAACCCCAGCTGGCAGAAGTCGCATCCGAACAGGCTCATGGTCCATAACGGCGAGATCAACACGATCACGGGCAACATGAACAAGATGCTGAGCCGCGAAAACATCCTCCATTCAAAGGTTTTGGAGGACAGGCTCGATGATATCTATCCGCTCCTTGACGTGACGGGTTCAGACTCCGCAAGGCTCGACAATACGCTCGAGTTCATGGAAATGTGCGGCATGCCTCTGACTTTGGCGCTCGCAGTCACGATCCCTGAGCCGTGGCAGCACATCGAGACGATGAGCCGCGAGAGAAGGGCTTTCTATCAGTACTACGCGACCATGATGGAACCCTGGGACGGTCCTGCGTCGATAATCTTTTCGGACGGCGACATCCTGGGCGCAACGCTCGACCGTAACGGCCTCAGGCCCTCGAGATATTACATCACGGAGGACGGCCTGCTCATCATATCATCTGAGGTCGGCGCGCTTTCAGATCTCGACGAGAACACAGTCCTCAGGAAGGACCGTCTGCGTCCGGGCAAGATCCTCGTTGCGGATACGAGATCCGGCAAGCTCCTGAGCGACGAGGACATCAAGAAAGGATTTGAACAGCGACAGCCTTACGGCGAGTGGCTCGACCAGATGCTCGTTAATTTAAGCGAGCTCGAAAAGGAGAACAGGAAGCCCGTCCGCATCAGAGGCGAAGAGTTAAAGACTTTGCAGAAGGCTTTCGGATACAGCTACGGGAACCTCACGAACACGCTTATCCCGATGTGCTTAAACGGCATCGAGGCGACTGCTTCGATGGGTGTTGACGTGCCCGTGCCTCCGCTTTCCGAGCAGGATCCGCCGCTTTTCGATTTCTTCAAGCAGAAGTTTGCGCAGGTCACAAACCCGCCGATCGATTCCATCAGAGAAGAGATAATCACGGATACCACTGTTTACCTGGGCATCGCGGGCAACGTTCTCGAAGAGAAGGAAGAGAACTGCCGCGTTCTGAAGATCCATAATCCGATACTTTCGAACATCGATCTGATGAAGATCAGACATGCTGACCTTGAGGGCCTTAAGAGCCACGACATCAGCATGCTCTACAAGAAGGGCACGTCCCTCAAGGATGCGATCGACGGCCTCTACAAGCAAGCTGACAGGGCGCATGAAGAGGGTGCCGCGATTCTCATCCTGACCGACCGCGGAGTCGACAAGGACAACGTAGCGATCCCTTCGCTGCTTGCGGTTGCGGCGCTTGAGACACACCTCGTAAGAACGAGAATGAATACGGCGATCTCGATCATTTTGGAGTCCGGCGAGCCTTGCGACGTTCACCATTTCGCAACGCTCATGGGATTCGGTGCGAGCGCGATCAACCCATATCTCGCTTTTGACTCTATCCACGAGCTTATCAGCGAGGGACAGATCGACAAGGACTATACCGAAGCGAGCACCGCTTATACGCAGGCCGTCGTTCACGGCATCGTAAAGATAAGCGCGAAAATGGGTATCTCCACGATCCAGTCCTATCAGGGCTCCAAGATCTTCGAGGCACTCGGCATCGGCAAGGAACTGATGGATGAATACTTCCCGGATACGGTCAGCCGCGTCGGAGGCATCACGCTCAAGAATATTGAAGACAGAACTGTCAGACTGCATGACAAAGCTTTCGATCCCGAGGAGCTCGAAACCCCTGATTCGCTGCGTATCGTGGGATCTCACAAGGAGAGATCCGACAAGGAAGATCACCTCTACAACCCCGAGTCGATCGCGCTTCTGAGGAAGGCGACATGGACGGGTGACTATAACCTGTTCAAGCAGTTTTCGGACACGATCAACAGGGAAGACCGCCACATCACTTTGAGGAGCACGCTCGAATTCAAGTTCCCGGAGAACGGCGGCATCAGCATCGACGAAGTTGAGCCCGCCGAGAGCATCGTTAAGAGATTCAAGTCGGGCGCGATGTCCTACGGTTCGATCTCCCAGGAAGCCCACGAATGCCTTGCGATCGCGATGAACAGATTAGGCGGCAAGAGCAACAGCGGCGAGGGCGGTGAAGATCCCGAAAGGATCGCGACAAAGGGCAGCGCAGAAGACCGTTGCTCCGCGATCAAGCAGGTCGCATCGGGACGTTTCGGCGTCACATCCGAATACCTGATCTCTGCAAAAGAACTGCAGATCAAGATGGCGCAGGGCGCAAAGCCCGGCGAAGGCGGACACCTTCCTTCAAAGAAGGTCTATCCCTGGATCGCGAAAACGCGTCACTCCACACCGGGCGTTGCTTTGATCTCGCCTCCGCCTCATCACGACATCTATTCGATCGAAGACCTGGCACAGCTCATCTACGATCTTAAGAATGCAAACAAGGATGCGAGGATCTCCGTCAAGCTCGTCTCTGAATCGGGCGTCGGAACGATCGCTTCAGGTGTTGCGAAAGCAGGCGCGGGCGTTGTCCTCATCTCAGGCTACGACGGCGGTACTGGTGCTGCACCCGCATCGTCCATCCATAACGCAGGCCTGCCCTGGGAATTAGGTGTTGCTGAGACTCACCAGACCCTGATCCAGAACAACCTGAGATCACACGTCGTCATCGAAGCGGACGGTAAGCTCTTAACAGGCAGAGACGTTGTTATCGCTGCCATGCTGGGCGCGGAGGAATTCGGTTTTGCGACCGCGCCGCTCGTCACGATGGGCTGCGTCATGATGCGTGTATGCCACCTGGATACATGCCCCGTAGGCGTTGCGACACAGAACCCCGAGCTTAGAAAGAGGTTCAAGGGCAAGCCGGAATACGTCATCAATTTCATGATGTTCATAGCGCGTGAAATGCGTGAGATCATGGCAAAACTCGGCATCAGGACGATAGATGAACTGGTCGGAAGATCTGACCTGTTAGCGCCCAAAAAGTTCCCCGAAGGATCACATCCGGCAGGCCTCGACATGAGCGTTGTACTCGATAATCCTTACTCCGGAAGGGCTGATGTAAAGCAGCATTTCGAGAAGGAAGATGCATACGATTTCGAGCTCGACAAGACGATCGACGAAGCGGTGATAATCCCTTCATTTGCGGACTCTTTCAAGGAAGGCAAGAAGCAGAGCATCGATTTAAAGATCACGAACCTCAACAGAACGGTGGGAACGCTTTTCGGTGCCGAGATCACGAAGAAATTCGGCAGCTCTCTTCAGGAAGATACGTTCGAGGTCAACTGCAAGGGCTCTGCCGGCCAGAGCTTCGGAGCATTCATCCCCAAGGGCCTTACGATCAACGTTGAAGGCGATGCGAACGACTATTTCGGGAAAGGGCTGTCAGGCGGCACGCTCAGCCTCAAAGCCCCTGAGCACTTTGCTTTCAGGGCTGACGAGAACATCATCGCCGGCAACGTCGCGCTCTTCGGAGCAACCTCCGGAAAAGCATTCATCAACGGTGTCGCAGGCGAGCGTTTCTGCGTAAGAAATTCGGGCGCGACCGTAGTCTGTGAAGGCACCGGCGACCACGGATGCGAATACATGACGGGCGGCGTTGCGGTCATCTTAGGCAAGGTCGGAAAAAATTTCGCTGCAGGTATGAGCGGCGGCATTGCCTATGTTTACGACGAGCACAATGACCTTTACACCAAGCTCAACAAGTCGCTCGTAGGCTTTTCGAGGATCACTGAAGACAAAGACAGCCAGGCCCTCAAAGAACTCATCGAAGAGCACGTTAAGAGGACTGATTCTTACCTTGGAAAAGAGATCCTCAAAGACTTCGATGAATACGTCACAAAGTTCAAGAAGGTCGTTCCTCACGAATACAAGGCAATGATGACCGCGATCGCGAAATACAGGGCGCAGGGCTGCAATGAGGATGAAGCCAAGATCAAGGCTTTCCAGGAAAGGGTTAACGGGTGAGCCATATGGGTAAGACAGGCGCTTTTTTGGAATACGGAAGAGTTGAAAACCCGGGCATTGATCCGATGGAGAGGATCAAGACCTACAACGAATTTCATGAACCTTTGGACGAAGCAAAAAGAAAAGAGCAGGCGTCGCGCTGTATGGACTGCGGCGTCCCGTTCTGCCAGTACGGAAAGCCCGTTTGCGGCATGATCGCGGGATGCCCTCTGAACAACCTCTGTCCCGACTGGAACGACCTTATCTATAAGGGTTTCTGGGACAAGGCATTCGAGAGGCTCACAATGACCAATCCCTTTCCGGAATTCACTTCGAGAGTGTGCCCCGCTCTCTGCGAAAAGGCGTGCACATGCGGTATGAACGGCGACGCGGTGACGGTCAAGGAGAACGAGTACGCAGTGATCGAGAGGGCTTACGGACAGGGTAAGGTCACGCCCCGTGTGCCCGCAAAGCGAAGCGGAAAAAGGATTGCCGTGATCGGCTCGGGTCCTGCCGGTTTATCTGCCGCTCACTGGCTCAACAGAAGAGGCCACAGCGTTACTGTTTTCGAGAAGGCAGACAGGGCCGGCGGACTTTTGATGTACGGCATTCCCAACATGAAGCTCGAGAAGCGCTTCATACAAAGAAGGATCGACGTCATGGAGGCCGAGGGTGTTGAGTTTAAGTACAACACGGACGTCGGCCGCGACATCACCGCTGACGAGATCGTAAATGACTACGATGCTGTTGTCCTGGCATGCGGATCGAGAAACCCGAGAGACATCAAGGCACCCGGCAGAGACGGTGAAGGAATCTATTTCGCTGTCGATTTTTTGACATCTACAACAAAAATGGTTCTCTCATCTAATATTTCTGATACTAATTATATTAGTGCAAAATATAAAGATGTGGTTATAATAGGCGGAGGCGACACGGGCAACGATTGTGTGGGCACATGCATAAGGCACGGATGCAAGTCTGTGACACAGCTTGAGATGATGCCCATACCACCTGTCACACGCGCCGCTAACAACCCCTGGCCGGAGTGGCCGAAGGTTCTGAAGACCGATTACGGTCAGGAGGAATCGATAGCTGTATTCGGCAAAGACCCAAGGGTTTATCTGACAACAGTCAAGAGCTTTGTCCGCGATGACGAAGGCAGACTGACAGGTGTTGAGACGGTTAAGATCGACTGGCAGAAAGGCGGGGACGGCCGCATGAAGATGAACCTCATCGAAGGTTCAGAGCAGGTCATACCGGCGCAGATCGTTCTTATCGCTGCAGGGTTCCTTGGACCTGAGAGTTATATCGCAGAGTCCTTCGGGATCGAAACAGACGCAAGGTCCAACATCAAGGCATCGGCCGGAGATCACAAGACATCGAGAGACAAAGTCTTCGCCGCAGGCGATGTAAGGCGCGGCCAGTCGCTTGTCGTATGGGGACTTCGTGAAGGCAGAGACTGCGCTGTTGAAGTTGATAAATATCTGATGGGTTATTCCAATATGCTATGAGGAAATGGTATGAAGCGGTATTTGGTATTGGAGAACGGAGATGTATTTGAAGGAGAGGCGTTCGGCGCTTCCGGCGAGGTTATCTCGGAGATCGTTTTCACAACGGCAATGACAGGATACCTTGAGACTCTCACCGACAAGAGCTACAAGGGACAGGCGGTCGTCCAGACCTTCCCCCTGATCGGCAACTACGGTGTCATTCCGGAAGACAAAGAGGGCCCTGTCCCGAGCGTATCGGCCTACATCGTCAGGGAAGCGTGCGAAGAGCCTTCGAACTTCAGATGCAAGGACACGATAGATAACTACCTCAAGGAGAACAGCATTCCCGGACTCAAGGGGATCGACACAAGAGCTCTTACACGCATCCTGCGCGAAAAGGGCGTCATGAACGGTCTCATCACTGACAATCTCCCGTCCGACATGGACAAGGCATTGAATGACATCGCATCATACAGGATCGTCGATCCGGTCGATGCCGTTACTGTTCCTTCAGTCGAAGAGCACGATTCTGCAGAGAACAAGTACACCGTTGCCATGATCGACTGCGGCGTCAAGGAGAACATCGTAAGAAGCCTTGTGGCCCGCGGCTGCAAGGTCTTTCTTTTCCCTGCTTCGGCAACTGCTTCTGAGATCCTTTCCGTAAAACCGGACGGCATCTTCATCAGCAACGGCCCGGGCGATCCGGAAGACAACGAAAAGACTATCGCAACGCTTCAGGAACTTGATAAGACGGGCATCCCCACAATGGGAATCTGCTTAGGTCACCAGCTCCTGGCTTTGGCCCACGGCTTCAAGACGACCAAGCTCAAGTACGGTCACAGAGGCGCGAACCACCCTGTAAAAAATCTCGAGACGGGACACGTTTACATCTCGTCGCAGAACCACGGCTACGCGGTCGTTTCTGATTCGATCGACGAGAGTGTCGCGAGCGAGCTTTTCGTGAACGTAAACGACGGAACGAACGAAGGCATCAGGTATAAGAACAAGCCGGTGTTCTCAGTACAGTTCCACCCTGAAGCATGCGGAGGCCCTAAGGATACGGACTTCCTTTTCGATGAGTTTACAAAGATGATGGATGAAGGGAGGAATTGATAATGCCGCTGGATAAGAATATTCGAAAAGTTTTGGTGATCGGCTCCGGTCCTATCGTAATAGGCCAGGCAGCCGAGTTCGACTACGCGGGAACGCAGGCATGCCGCGCGCTCCGCGAGGACGGCATCGAGATAGTCCTCATCAACTCGAACCCTGCCACCATCATGACCGACAAGTGGATGGCCGACAAGATCTACATCGAGCCGCTCACGCTTACGACGGTCAAGAGAGTCATCGAGACCGAAAGACCTGATGCGATCCTTTCGGGACTCGGAGGTCAGACGGCACTTACGCTCTGCATGGAGCTCGCTAAAGACGGTTTCCTTGCAAGAAACGGCGTAAGGCTCCTGGGCTCATCACCCGAGTGTATCGACAAAGCCGAAGACCGCCAGATGTTCAAGGACACGATGGAGAGCATCGGCCAGCCCTGCATCCCTTCAAAGGTCGTAACCGAAGTTGATGCGGCGCTCGATTTTGCCAAGGAGATAGGCTATCCGGTTATCGTCCGTCCTGCGTTCACTCTGGGCGGCAGCGGCGGCGGTATCGCAAACAACGAAGAAGAACTCCACGAGATCGCACGTAATGGTCTTGCATTATCTCCTATCACGCAGGTCCTTATCGAAAAGTGCATCGCGGGATGGAAGGAGATCGAGTTTGAGGTTATCCGCGACAAGGCAGGCAACGTTCTCACGGTCTGCTCTATGGAGAACCTTGATCCTGTCGGCGTACACACCGGCGACAGCATCGTTATCGCGCCTGCGGTAACGCTTTCGGACAAAGAGTATCAGATGCTCAGATCAGCTTCTTTGAAGATCATCGAAGCATTAGGCGTTGAGGGCGGCTGCAACTGCCAGTTCGCGCTCCATCCGACATCATTCGAATATGCGGTAATCGAGGTCAATCCCCGTGTATCCAGATCGTCTGCTTTGGCATCTAAAGCGACCGGCTATCCTATCGCAAAGGTTGCGACAAAGATCGCTCTGGGATACCGTCTCGACGAGATAAAGAATGCCGTAACAGGCAATACATTCGCGGCTTTCGAGCCGGCGCTCGACTACGTCGCGGTCAAGTTCCCGAAGTGGCCTTTCGACAAGTTCGTTTACGCAAAGCGTGACCTCGGAACACAGATGAAAGCGACCGGCGAAGTCATGTCGATCTCCGACTCTTTCGAGAGCGCACTCATGAAGGCTCTCCGCGGCGCTGAGATCTCCGTTGACACAGTAAGGCTCCCCAAGCTCAAAGATCACTCCGACGAGGATATCTGGGCAGGCATCGGCCACACGACTGACGAAAGACTTTTCTATGTAGCGGAAGGTCTTTTCAGAGGCTTCGATCTTGATAAGATCCATCAGATAACCATGATCGACAACTGGTTCCTGAGCAAGATCAGAAACCTTGTCACATACGAAAAGGCGATCTCGGAAAATATCGACGCCGATCTATATATCAAGGGCAAGAAGCTTGGATTTACTGATAAAGCGCTCGAGAGGATCTCGGGAAGATCAGTCGCTGAATACAAGAACCTCGTATCCGTCACATACAAGATGGTCGATACCTGTGCAGGCGAGTTCGAGGCTGTAACGCCCTACTTCTACGCGACATATAATTCTGCTGCGGCAGGCGGCGAGAATGAGGCTTCCATCGAGGATACCGGCGACGCCAAGACAGTCATCGTTATCGGATCGGGACCGATCAGGATCGGTCAGGGAATCGAGTTCGACTACGCTGCCGTTCACTGCGTACACGCGCTCCGCGAATTGGGATACAGAGTTGTTATCATCAACAATAACCCCGAGACTGTCTCGACCGATTTCGATACCGGCGACAGACTCTATTTCGAGCCTCTGACACCTGAAGACGTTCTCAACATCATTGCACAGGAAAACCCTGTCGGCGTAGTCGTCGCATTCGGCGGACAGACTGCCATCAAGCTCACCAAGACGCTTGCGCAGAACAATATCAACATCATCGGAACGTCTGCCGATTCGATCGATATGGCTGAGGATCGCGAGAGATTCGACGAACTTCTCGAAAGGCTCGGCATCGCAAGACCGAAGGGCTTCTCCGTTCTTACGAAGGAAGAGGCTTTCGAAGCTGCGCACACTCTTGAATACCCGATCCTTCTGCGTCCTTCATACGTTTTGGGCGGTCAGAACATGACCATCGCTTTCCACGACGATGACGTTGAAGAATACATGAACATCATCCTCGATCAGGGGATCGAGAATCCTGTCCTGATCGACAAATACATCCAGGGAAGAGAGATCGAGGTCGACGCGATCTACGACGGCCACGACGTCCTTATTCCTGGCATCATGGAGCACATCGAAAGAGCGGGCATCCACTCCGGTGACTCCATCGCAGTCTATCCCGCAAAGCACATCTACGACCGCATGGCAAAGAAGCTCGTTGACACGACGAGAGCTCTTTGCGAGGGGCTCGCTTCCATCGGTATCGTAAACATCCAGTACATCGTAAAGGACGATGAGATCTACGTCATCGAGGTCAATCCGCGCGCATCGCGTACCGTTCCTTACATGAGCAAAGTTACCGGCGTTCTGATGGTCGACTGCGCGATCAGGGTATCCTTAGGCGAGAAGCTCGCCGACATGGATTACGGCGTAGGCTTCTACCGCCAGTCGCCTTACACATGCGTTAAGGTTCCTGTTTTCTCGTTCGAAAAACTCACTGATGTTGATACGCAGCTCGGCCCCGAAATGAAATCCACGGGCGAAGTCTTAGGCGTCGGCCGCAATCTTTCTGAGGCGCTTTTCAAGGGCCTTGTCGCGGCAGGCTACAAGATGTACAAGCACGGCGGCGTCCTCATCACAGTACGTGATTCCGACAAGTCCGAGATAGTCGAGGTCGCAAAGAAATTCGCATCCCTCGGCTTCAATCTCTACGCGACGCCTGGCAATGCTGCTGCGCTGCAGGCCGCCGGACTCAAGGTCGAGACGGTCCACAAGATCCACGAATCAGAGACGAACAACACAATGACACTGCTCGAAAGCGGCAAGGTCAATTACATCATTTCGACATCGGCAAAGGGCCGTCTGCCCGCGCGCGATTCCGTCAAGCTCCGCCGCCGCGCGGTCATGCTCGGCATACCCTGCCTCACTGCTATCGACACCGCTGACGCCCTCGCTGATTCACTCATGTCCAGATACAGTGAGATCAACACAGAGCTCGTTGATATCAACAACATGCGCGAAAAGAGAAAGGTCATCAACTTCACGAAGATGCAGGGATGCGGCAACGACTACATCTATATTGACTGCCTCGAAAAGATGGTCTCTTCGCCTGAATCGCTTTCCGTCTATATGTCCGACAGACATTTCGGCGTAGGCGGTGACGGTATCGTCCTCATTGCACCTTCCCGTGTTGCAGACTGCCGCATGATCATGTTCAACTTAGACGGTTCTGAAGGCAACATGTGTGGCAACGCGATCCGCTGCGTCGGCAAATACATGTACGACGTCGCGGGCCACAAGAAAAAGCACATGACCGTCGAGACAAAGAGCGGCATTAAGAAGCTCGAGCTCATGACACTGGGCGATGAAGTCGTCCGCGTCAAAGTAGATATGGGTAAGGCAATCCTTGAGCCTTCGCTGATCCCCGTAACGCTTGACGGAGATTCTGTCATCAACCGTCCGGTCGACTATAACGGAACAACTTATAATATTACATGCGTTTCGATGGGCAACCCGCACGCGGTCATCTTTACTGACTTAGTCGATGCACTCGACCTCGAGAAGATCGGTCCTGATTTCGAGACTCACAAGATCTTCCCCGAAAGAGTCAACACCGAGTTCATCAAGGTCATCGATTCCCACACTCTGAAGATGAGAGTCTGGGAGAGAGGTTCCGGCGAGACGCTCGCTTGCGGAACCGGTGCGTGCGCTTCAGTCGTGGCTGCATGCCTCAACGGCTTCTGCCCCAAGGGCGAGGACATCCGCGTTATCCTGCGCGGCGGCGAGCTCATCATCAACTACACCGATGATGCGGTCTACATGACCGGCAACTGCGAAAAGGTCTTCACGGGCAGCATCGAGATCTGATTCGTTATTATCTCAAAAACTAAAGCAGGCGCTGTACCGGCGCCTGTTTTTTGCTGACAATCCTCTGTTACGTCCTCTGTTTTACGCAAAACAGAGGACCAAACTGGGGATTTTTGCATTTTTCACCCTTTATTCTCTGTTACGTCCTCAGTTTTGTTTTAAACAGAGGACCAAACAGAGGACCAAAAAGGGGATGAAGCGCCCACCGGTGAAAAATAAAACAAAAAGGTTGCGCCGCGGACGCAACCTTTCTTAAAAGAAATAACCAAACTTACTTCTTCAGCGAAGCCTTGACCAGACCCATGAAAAGCGGGTGGGGCTTGTTCGGGCGGGACTTGAACTCGGGGTGATACTGCACGCCGACGAAAAACGGGTGTGATGCGTATTCGACCGTCTCAACAAGCAGACCGTCGGGTGAGATGCCGCTGATCGTAAGACCTGCGGCGGTCAGCTCGGAACGGTAATCGTTGTTGAATTCATATCTGTGCCTGTGGCGCTCATTGATCGAAAGTGAGCCGTAGCACTCTTCCATCTTCGTGCCGGCCGTAATGCTGCAGGGGTAACTGCCGAGACGCAGTGTGCCGCCCTTTTCGACTTCGTCGCTCTGGCCTGGCATGAAGTCGATGACCTTGTGCAAAGAGTCAGGATCGAACTCGTTGGAATTTGCGTCAGCATAACCCAAGAGATTGCGTGCTGCTTCGATGACGGCGATCTGCATGCCGAGGCAGATGCCGAGGTAGGGGACGCCCTCTTCGCGGCAGTACTGCGCGGTGAGGATCATGCCTTCGATTCCTCTTCCGCCGAAGCCGCCGGGGACGATGACGCCGTCAACGCCGCATAGGATCTCATTGTAGTTATCTGCGTTTATTCCTTCCGAATCGATCCACTTGATGTTGACCGTGGCGTCATTGAAATAACCTGCATGATGGAGGGCCTCAGCGACTGAAAGATAAGCGTCGTGGAGCTGTGTGTATTTGCCGACAAGGCCTATTGTCACGCTGTTTGATGGCGTGATTATGCGGTTGATGAGCGATTCCCATTCGCTGAGATCCGGCGGAGGGCAGTCAAGGCCCAGTTCGCGGCAGACGATGTCTGACATGCCGGAACGCTCAAGCATGAGGGGCGCCTCGTAGAGGATCGGGAGCGTGGTGTTCTCGATGACGCAGTCTTCCTTGACATTGCAGAAGTGCGCGATCTTTCCGAAGATGCTCATGTCCTCGATCTTTTCGTCGGTGCGCAGGACGATTATGTCAGGCGTGATGCCCATGCCCTGCAGCTCTTTTACGGAGTGCTGGGTGGGTTTGGTCTTGTGCTCGCCTGATGCTTTGAGATAAGGGAGGAGGCACACGTGGATGTAGAGGGAATTTTCGCGGCCGACCTCATTGCCGACCTGTCTGATCGCTTCGATGAAGGGCTGGCCCTCGATGTCACCGATAGTGCCGCCGACCTCCGTGATTACGACGTCTGCGCTGCTCTGGCGGCCGACGTTGTAGATGAATCTTTTGATCTCGTCAGTGACGTGGGGGATGATCTGAACCGTCGAACCCAGGTATTCGCCGCGGCGCTCTTTTGCGATTACGTTGGAGTACACTTTGCCGGTCGTGAGGTTCGAAAACTTGTTTAAGTCCTCATCGATGAAACGCTCGTAGTGGCCCAGGTCGAGGTCGGTCTCGGCGCCGTCTTCGGTGACGTAGACTTCGCCGTGCTGGTAGGGGCTCATCGTGCCGGGATCCACGTTGATGTAAGGGTCGAGCTTCTGTGCCGCGACTTTGAGTCCGCGCATTTTAAGCAGTCTTCCGACGGAGGCTGCCGTGATACCTTTTCCAAGGCCCGAAACAACACCTCCTGTAACAAAGATGTACTTGGTCATAGTGGTTACTCCTTGTATTTAGCTATAATTTCTTCAGCTATTTTGCGTTTGGTGCTGCGGGAGTTCATCGCTAGTTTTTCGAGGAACCGGTGAGCACTGTTTTCGTCCATATCTTCCTTTTCCATGAGGAGGAGCTTGGCGCGGTTTACGAGCTTGATCTCTTCGATCTTCTCCTCGAAAGACTGGGCCCTGATCTCCATCTTTTTGAGTCTCTGGCGTGTTGCGCAGATGAGCTTGAGCGACTGGGAAACTATCGCTTTGCTCGTCGGTTTGCTCAGAGTCAGAACGCCGTATTCCTCGGCCTTTGCGGAGATCTCGTCATATATGGCTGCGTCAAGGAAAAGGAGTACGCCGATACCTGTCTCGCTTGCTACGTCGACGGCAAGGTTGGCACCTCTTTCATCCTTAAGCGGCGCGTTAACGATCAAAAGATCGTAACTGATGTTGTCGAGCCTGCGCCGTGCCGCACCCGCGGAATTGACGACGTCAACCGGCCCGAATTCATTCGAGGGGAGAAGGGACAGGAGCACCTGGTCAAACTTCTCGTTTGACGATGCTATAAGAACGCTCATCTGCAGTTCTTTAGGCATACCCGCTCCCCTTTCTGAATTGTTCTAACCGCTTTTGTTTGTGTGTATCAGTGCGAAAAAGATCAGCCGCAGTAAGCTTCGATCAGTTCCTTGCTGAATACTTTGTTTACGAAATCGCTCTTGATGGCGAGTTTTTTCGCTTCGTTGAGAGTGCCCGGAAGACTGTCGATATTGGCGCCGGCAGTAGGCAGATCGTACTTGTTTTCGATGCCGTCGAGGCACTCGTAGATGATCATTGCCATCGCAAGATAAGGATTTGCAAGAGCATCGGGTGAACGAAGCTGTGCATAGTGATGGCCCGAAGGACCTGCGGGCGGAATGCGCACGAGCTGGCCTCTGTTGTCGCCTGACCAGGATACCGTGCTGGGCGCGCTGCCTTCGCCGAATCTCCTGTAGGACTGCTCGGAATTATTGAAGAAAACAGTCGTGCTGTGAATGTGCTTTAAGATGCCTGCGATCGCGTTGGGAAGGACCTGTTCGCCGGACCTTGCAGTTGCGAGGACATTGATGTGGAAGCCGTTGCCCGGAGCGCCGTCCAGAGGCTTCGGCGAAAAGTCAGCATAAAGGCCGTAGCGCGCTGCGATCGTCTTAACGACCGTGATGTAAGTTACTACGTTGTCGGCAGCCTTGAGCGCGTCATTGGATGCGAAGTCGATCTGGTTCTGGCCGGGGCCTGCCTCGTGGTGCGAGTTGGTGGGAAGTATACCCATTCTTTCGAGCGTAAGGCAGATCTCACGTCTTACGTTTTCGCACTTGTCGAGAGGTGCGATGTCCATGTAGCCTGCGTTGTCGACAGGTGTTTTCGTGGGGTTGCCGTCCTCGTCAGTCTTGAAAAGATAGAATTCTATCCTTGATCCGAAATTGAAATCGATGCCCTTCCTGGAAGCTATTTCCACTGCGTCTTTTAAGACCTTGCGCGTATCGATCGCGAAAGGTGTTCCGTCCTGCAGCGTGATGTCGCAGAGCATCCTTATGACCTTGCCGTTTTCGGGGCGCCAGGGAAGAAGCGTGGTCGTTGAGATATCCGGATGAAGGAACAGATCCGGATAGACATTTTCACCGAAACCCGGAATGAGAGAAGCATTGATCGGGATGCCGTTCTTTACGGCTTCACCGAGCATATGCGGCATTATCGAGATATTCTTTCTGTTGCCGTGAACATCGCAGAAAGCAAGCCTGATGAACTTGATATCCTCTTCCTCGACGTACTGCATAAATTCGCTTAGCGAACAATCCATATCCATACCTCCACACGCTTAAAAAAGAAAGGGGCGCCATTCAGTACACCATCAGATGCACTGAATGAACGCCCTTGTTCATGCCGTAAATTTTGCCACTCAGATCATTTGTTGTCAATGAAAAATTCCGCAGCTGCTGATATTTTTTGCGTGCAAATTAAATAATCAGTGATGTGAATTTTGTGAGCGGATTTCCGCACAAGCGCAGCGCGGAGGACCTTAGCAAACAAATTTCAAATCGCGTCTTGACAGCTGATTTTTCGAGGTGTATTCTGACGCCATAAATCGAAGACAAACGGCAAAGACGCCATGAACCACTGGGTTCGTGGCGTCTTTTTTGTTTTCAAAAACTATTTAAGGAGAACGGTTTATGAGAACGGTAGAAGAGTATTTTGGTGAGAACGTCTTTAATGAATCCGTGATGAAGTCCAGACTCCCCAAGGAAGCCTACAAGGCTGTTAAGGAAGCCATCGATCACGGCAAGAGATTGACACCCGAGGTAGCCGGCGTCATTGCAAACGAGATGAAGCAGTGGGCTGTCGAAAAGGGCGCAACACACTATACACATTGGTTCCAGCCTCTTACGGGGATCACTGCAGAGAAGCACGACAGCTTCATCG
This sequence comes from Clostridiales bacterium, assembly GCA_017478485.1. GTDB lineage: Bacteria > Bacillota > Clostridia > Saccharofermentanales > Saccharofermentanaceae > Saccharofermentans. The sequence continues at coordinate 59,904 of JAFVDI010000020.1, forward strand.
CACCTCAGGATGACGGCAAGGTGATAATGCATTTTTCGGGCAAGGAACTTATCCAGGGCGAGCCTGATGCATCCTCTTTCCCGTCAGGCGGCATCCGCGCGACTTTCGAGGCAAGAGGATATACCGCATGGGATCCTACTTCTTTTGCATTCATCAAGGACGGCGTGCTCTGCATCCCGACTGCTTTCTGCTCATATAACGGCGAGGCGCTCGACAAGAAGACTCCGCTCCTGCGTTCGATGGAAGCCATCAACAAGCAGGCTCTGCGCATCATGAAGATCTTCGGCAAGGACGATGTCACATCGATCCGCACCACCGTCGGACCCGAGCAGGAATACTTCCTTATCGACAAGAAGATGTACGATCAGCGAAAAGATCTCATCTACACCGGCAGGACTCTTTTCGGTGCTCTTCCTCCGAAGGGCCAGCAGATGGAAGATCACTATTTCGGTGTAATCAAGCCGCGCGTTCAGGCTTTCATGAAGGACTTGAACGAAGAACTCTGGAAGCTCGGGATCCTTGCAACGACAGAGCATAACGAGGTTGCCCCCGCACAGCATGAGCTCGCGCCTATCTTCACAACGACTAACATCGCAGCCGATCACAACCAGCTGACGATGGAGATAATGCAGAAAGTCGCAAGAAAGCACGACCTCGTATGCCTCCTGCACGAAAAGCCTTTCGAGGGCGTCAACGGTTCGGGAAAACACAACAACTGGTCCATCTCGACCGATACGGGAATCAATCTCCTCGATCCGGGTGACACACCCCGCGCCAACGCTTCGTTCCTGCTCTTCCTGACAGCAGTCATTTCCGCTGTTGATACATATCAGGATCTGCTCAGACTTTCAGTCGCTTCCGCAGGCAACGATCACCGCTTAGGCGCCAACGAGGCACCTCCGGCGATCATCTCGATCTTCCTCGGTTCCGAGCTCACAGAGATCCTCGATTCCATCGTCGAAGACCGTCCTTACGGCTCAAAGGAAAAGGAGATCATGAAGATCGGCGTACACGTTCTGCCCAGATTCCCCAAGGATACGACAGATCGCAACAGGACCAGCCCGTTCGCATTCACAGGCAACAAGTTCGAGTTCAGGATGTTGGGTTCCGCAGCTTCGATCGCAATGGCAAATACCGTCCTCAACGCAGCAGTCGCTGAAGTTCTTTCACAGTTTGCAGACAAGCTCGAGGGCGTATCCGATTTCGAGAGCGCGCTGCATGACCTCATCAAGTCTGAGATCACCGCGCACAAGAGGATCCTTTTCAATGGCAACGGCTACGATGATTCATGGGTAGCCGAGGCAGAGAAGAGAGGTCTTTCCAACTACAAGACTCTGCCCGACGCGGTCAAGCATTATCTTGATCCGAAGAACGTCGAGCTCCTCACAAAGCACAACGTTTACTCCGAAGTCGAGATGAACTCACGTCACGAGATCTTCCTCGAAAAGTACTGCAAGCTCCTCAACATCGAGTACCAGACAATGTCCGTCATGGCTAAGCAGGACATCCTCCCGGCAGTCTCCGCATATTCCGCAGAGCTCGCATCCGGCATCGCCGCGATCGAATCCGCAGGCGGATCTGCAGACTTCGAAAAGGAGACCTTTGCTGAGATCACTGCCGACATGAACGCTGCAAATAAGTCACTCAAGGCTTTGAACAAGCTTATCGCAGAATTTGGCGCGATCGACGATTACGAAGTTCTTGCAGACAAGATCAAAGACGAGATGATCCCCGCAATGGATGCCCTCCGTGCAAACTGCGACAAATTGGAGCTTGAGACCGCAGCAGAGTACTGGCCGTTCCCGACTTACGGCGAGCTGCTTTTCGGAGTCAGGTAATCTTTTAAAACGCCCGTTCCATACCGCTTTTGGGGGCCTGTTTCCTTCGGGGAGCAGGTCCTCTTTAATCGTGATGCTCGGTATGTTTGCTCACAAAGCAACATTACTCCTGCAGGCGATTCACGAAAAATGACACGAATATGTGCTATTTCGTGACGGAAATCGTGAATGCGGAACTTACCTGCCGTTATGGAAATGCTTTATAATCTGAAAAGATCACCAAAAGCAAGAAGGAACGGACATGGAAACCATTACAGATCAGACATTTGATGAGGAAAGAGCGCTTTACGGGAGCGTTGACGTTACGGCAGTAAGGTGCCGTTTTGACGGTCCGGCGGACGGCGAGAGCGCGTTCAAGGAGAGCCGTGACATCACCGCGAAGGATTGTTATTTCAATCTGAGATATCCGTTCTGGCACGACATAAACCTTCATGTCGACAAGTGCGAAATGACTGAGCTCTGCCGCGCGGCGATCTGGTATTCGACCAATGTGGAGGTCACCAATACAAAGATGCACGGCATCAAAGCGCTTCGTGAGTGCAGCGATGTGAAGATCACGGATTGCGACATCGTATCGCCCGAGTTCGGCTGGTCGGTGAGTGACCTTACGGTCAAGGATTCCAGCGTTGAGAGTGAGTATGCTTTCATGCGGTCGGACCATCTGTTTTTCGACCACATGAAGCTCAAGGGAAAATATTCTTTCCAGTACATTTCCGATTCTGTTTTCACCAACTGCGAGTTCGATACGAAGGACGCGTTCTGGCACGCGAAAAACGTTGTTGTCAGGGACAGCGTGGTCAAGGGCGAGTACCTTGCGTGGTACTGTGAGAATGTTGTTTTCGAGAACTGTAAGATTACAGGCACTCAGCCGCTCTGCTACTGCAAGGACTTAAAGCTCATCAACTGCAGGATGGAGGGCTGCGACCTCTCGTTCGAAAAGTCGGACGTTGAGGCGGAGGTCAAGTCAGCCGTAGACAGCATAAAGAACCCCCGGAGCGGAAAGATCGTCTGCGAGGGCGTTGGCGAGATAATCATGAACGATCCGGAAGCAAAGGGCGAGATCGTTATCAGGAAATAACTGTTTTTTTACGCTGCCTGTTCCAGCATTTTGGCGCGGAAGGCTTCTATGTCTTTGATGTCGATCCCGAGATCGGTCAAAAGGTTTGTGCACTTCTCTTCAAACGTATCGCCTTCGAATCCATTTTCGATATATAAGATGAGTTCCTTGAATTTTTTGCCGTCCGTGCCTTTGCCGTATCTCCGTTCGCCAATGGGCGAATAGGAAGTCAGTTCGTAATCTTGTATCACCTGATCTTTAGTAACGCCCAGTGCGCCTTCTAACAGAGCGATAACGGTTCCGGTGCGGTCGGCACCGCCCCAGCAGTGAACATAAACGGGCTTGTCTTCAAGGACGCTTGTGATGATCTTTGACAGAGCCTCCTTGTACAGCGCTTTGTTTTCTTTGACGCCCATGTAGGAAGCTATCGAATACCGGTTGTATTCGGCGAAACCCTTTATCGGATAGTCTGCATTGGCAACTTCGCTTGAGCCGCGCAGATCCACTTCGGTCTTTATGCTTTCGGACTTGAGCTGCTTTATTCCCTTGGCTGTGATATGTGTTGAATGGATGCCGTCGAGCTCGCCGCCCCTGATGATCAGGCCATATCTGACACGTTTGCCGTCTGTGGTCGTCCAGCCGCCGATATCCCTGACATTGTTGACTCCGCTGATCTTGAGGATCCTGATCTGTCTGCCCGAATATGCCTCACGGGGAATGTCTGCCACGCGTGACGGCCTGCCGAGATACAAAACATAGAGGAAGGCCGAGCATGCGAAAAGAAAGACTGCCAGAAGCAGAATGATCCTTAAGTTCTTTTTGCCGGTTTTATCGTGTGACATGAGATATATTTAGCAAACTGTATGCTGCAAGTCAATGAAAGGCAACCCCTGATTAAACTGGTACGATAACTCCTTAAATGTTATAAATAAAGAACAAAAATAAGGAGATCCGGGAGTGACACTTAAGCAGGACAAGATCACAGACGTTTTATACAAGCATCCGTTCAGCATTTCGGCGATGCTCGTGTTTGTCGTGCTCATCTGCACGGGAATGCAGATAGACAACAACTACGCGTGTTGTGCGGTCATGGTACTCGGATATTTGCTCGTTTCCGGATACGGGATTTATTTAAGACAGACCAAAAAGCTTACGGATGAGGCATTGATCGTTCTGATCTTTGCGCTGGGTTTTGTCTTAAGGCTGGGTTATGTGCTTTACACGGGACTTTATGTGAGGCAGCACGACTTAGGCGAATTCATCGAGGAAAAATACAACTTATGGCATTCCGGATACCTGCTTTATGTCAGGGATAACTTTAAGATCCCGGATGTCGATGTCAGGAATTTCGGCGAGTTCTACCATCCGCCGTTCCACTATTTTGTTAGTGCGGTCTTCTTAAGGATAGTCGATCTTTTTGTTCCGAGGGGAACCGGAAACTATGAGACGCTCCAGGCCGTATCGATGCTCTGGACGCACTTCACGTTGATCATGATCTATAAGACTGCCGTTCAGCTCGGCATCAGAAAAGAGAGCCGCGTGACGGCTGCCCTGATCGTTGCTGCATTCCCCGCGTTCACGCAGATGTCTGCATCAATAAACAACGATATCCTTTCGATCCTGCTGTTCTTTACGGGATTTTATTTCGGCGTAAAGTGGTTTAAGGAAGGTGCCTGGAAGAACATGATCTTCGCAGGCCTGGCGGTCGGCTTCGGCATGATGACAAAGCTTTCCGTCGGCATGATCGCGTTCCCTGTGGGATTCCTTTTCATCGTGAAGCTCATCAGGGACCTCATGAACAAAGAGGACAAAAAGGCAGGGAAAAAGTCTTTCCTTCAGCTCGTAGTGTTCGGCATGATCTGTGCGCCTCTGGGGCTCTGGTTCCAGGTCAGGAATTTCATTTTGCACCGCGTGCCTTTTACGTATGTCTTAAGGTCTGACAACATCTATCAGGACGTCAGCAAATATACTCCGGTCCAGAGGATCTTCGGTTTTTACGGTTTTCCGATCGAAGACTTTTTCATCAATCTCGGGTCTGACGGCGAGCAGGATTACAACATCTTCATCGCGCAGGTCAAGACGGCGCTTTTCGATGCCGAGAACTGCAGGGACGATTTCGCGATGAGCATGGCGGGCTATGCGCTGCTGATCGTTTTCCTGATTTTGATCGTTCTCTCGGTCGTGGGTTTTGTTTACACGCTCGTCACGCTCAAAAAGAGAAAGACGCTGTGGGAAGACTTGTCCATGGCCGTTCTTGCGGTCGTTCAGACTGTTTCGGTCATATCGTTTTCGCTGCAGTTCCCGCACATCTGCTCGCAGAATTTCAGATACAGCACGCCGTTTCTGCTCTGCGGCCTGGTCTTCTTTTTGAGGGCTGGAGAGATAAAGATCCCGGGCACCAAGGACGGCGCTTCCGCGAAGTTCGTCAGGGGCCTGGCAGTGGCTTTCATGATATTTGCAATTCTTTTCTATACGATACTTTGGACATATGTTAAGGGCGAAGTAACGGTCATTGAGCCCACTTGACAGCGGAATGAGAAGGGGGACAGATCATGGCGAAGATCAGGAATAAAAGGAACAGGAAGAGACTTAAGCTTTTTAAGAAGGTCAGGCACAACAGTTCGTGGGGAACGCTCGGCATCCTTCTGTTTGTCAATCTGCTCTTCTTGAGTTTCGTTATTATCTTCGCAGGTTTTTTCTGCCAGTACCTGATCGAAACGAAGGTTGATGCTGATTATGCCGGATTACTCGCTGAGGCGCGCATGTATGAGGCCGCCAATGAGACTAACGGCTATTTGGAATATCTGGAAAAAAGCGACCGCGAATTCATAGTAAAAGACAGTTCGGGCAATGTCATCTACGAAAAGGGCAGGAACACATGCAGCAAAGAAGGCGGCATCGTCGATTTTTCAAACGGATCGGAATCGAGGAAGATCTATAAAGATACCGAGTTCGGTTTATTCGAAGCCGATCCCCAAACCCGTCAGATCTCATTTGATTTTGTAAGTGCATTCAGGCTTGCGTTTGACAAAAATTCCGAAAGTCTTCAGCAAGACAACACCGTAAAGCTTCCGCTCTGGATAGGCATACGAATAAACGGCGGAAACCAGGAGTTTGTCGGCAAGGCGTATTTCACTTTTAATACCTTAAAGGAAGTCACGCTCGTCGGAGAATTGCTGTTGTTCTTTATAAGCGTGATACTTATAGCTTTTGTGGTCCTGATCGTTTTCATGATCCGAAGCATCATCAATTTCAACAGAGTCGTCAGGCTGTTCTATGCCGACCCGATCACGGGCGGCCATAACTGGATGTGGTATGTAATGAACGGCGACGAGCTTTTGCAGAGCAGGAAGTACAAAAAGCAGAGCCTTGCAGTTGTAAACATCACTTTCGTCAATTACAGAAATTACTGCCTGTGCCACTCTATTGCCGAAGGCGAGGAGATCCTCGTCAAGCTTAACAGATCGCTCGCTGCCCAGGTAAGAGGCTGGGAGATGTGCGCTCACACCACAATGGAAAGCTTTGCGCTCCTGCTTTATTTCGACAGCGAGGAAAACATCATCAGGAGACTTCAGACCATGATGGACGTGCTCCAGAATACCGACAAGGATCACAACTTCATCTTTGAAGCGGGCGTTGACATAATAAGGCCTGAGGAAAACAACGGCGTTATAGTCAGGCGCACTGAATGCAGCATCGAAAAGGCATACAATAACGCCTGTACCGCCATCACGGCCCAGGGTGAGACTGATCCCGGCGGAGTATTCATCTTTGACGATAAGCTCCTTGAAGAACAGCGCTGGTTCGACATCGTTCAGGAGCATCAGATGAAGGCTATCGTGAATCATGAATTCGAAGTATATTACCAGCCGAAATACGACCCCAAGACGCTGGAGCTCGGAGGCGCAGAAGCGCTCATCAGATGGAACTCCCCCGAGTACGGATTTGTTTCACCCGGAAGGTTTATCCCCATTTTCGAAAAGAACGGTTTTATCACCGAGATCGACCATTTCATGATCAGCAACGTTGCTGCAAACCAGAGGATGTGGCTCGACATGGGTTACAAAGTCGGCTGCGTTTCGGTCAACGTTTCGAGAGCCCACTTCGCCGAAAAGGACCTCGCCCTGCAGATCAGGGATATGGTCGATGCCGCCGGATGCCCGCATAACCTGCTCGAGATCGAGCTCACCGAAAGTGCTTTTTTCGATGACCAGAATGCCATGATCGAAACCATCAAAGCCCTTAAATCATTCGGTTTCAAGGTTTCCATGGATGACTTCGGCGCAGGCTATTCATCCCTCAATTCGCTCAAGGACATGCCGCTTGACGTCCTCAAGCTCGACGCCGGATTCTTCAGAGGCGATAAAGCAGGCGACCGCGGTCAGATCGTCGTTTCAGAGACCATCAAGCTTGCCAAGAACCTTAAGATGAAGACTGTTGCTGAAGGCGTTGACGAGAAGGAGCAGGTTGAGTTCCTTGCAAGCCAGGGCTGCGACCTGATCCAGGGTTATTACTTTGCAAAGCCGATGCCCAAGGCTGAATATGCAGCAAAACTCACGAAGGCGTCGGTTCAGCAGGTTCCGATTCAGCAGCAGGCTCAGCCGCCTGTGCAGCCCACGCCTGTCCATCAGCCTGTGCAGCAACCTGTTCAGCCTGCACCTGTCCAAGCGGCGCCGGTTCAGCCTGCACCTATTCCGCCTGCACCGGCAAATCCTCAGCCTGAACAGCCGAAGACCGGCCAGTCGCAGCAGTAAAAAAGTCATTTACCTATAAAAATCGGGAATTTTCGGATTTATAGGTAAATTTTCGCCTTAAAACCGGTCTTTGCCAGGTGATTTACCTATAAGAAACGGATTTATCCATTTTTATAGGTAAAATCGTTCCCGAAAACAGATTTTTGACATGAAATTTACCTATAAGAATCAAAAAAACGAATTTTTATAGGTAAATCAGGATTTTAAGAACTGAAAACGCCAAAAAATACCCATAAGAAATCGAAAAACGGATCCTTATGGGTAAAACGGCTCTTAATGAGCGAATAAGTGAATAGATGAATGAGTGAAGGAGAATCGAAGCAAAGGATCAGACCAGCCCCTGCTTGAAGACAGTCATCATTTCGTTGGTGAGGCTGAACTGGTCGGGCTGGAGCTCGACATCGGCACGGGCGCGCCACTCGGCGACCTTGAGTTCTGACTCGTCCATCTTTATCGTGTCGTCGCCGTCGACTTCGCAGAAGAAGCCAACGAGGAGATCGCAGACGATGCCCCAGGGCTGGGACTTGTAATAGCGGATATTCTTGACTTTGAGGCCGGTCTCCTCCATGACTTCGCGGGCAACCGTTTCTTCGAGTGTTTCGCCGATCTCGGTGAAGCCTGCGACGAGCGCGAAATGACCGTAGCCGGTCCTGTATTTCGTGACGAGGATCTTGTCGCCGTTGGTTACGCCTACGATTATGGCGGGGGCGATCACGGGGTAGATGACGTTCCCGCAGTCGCAGCGGAGAGCACGTTCTTTGTCATCTAAGCGGGTCGGTTTTCCGCACTTTCCGCAGAACCTGAAATTTCCGTACCAGTGTGAAAGATGAAGGCCGGTGTAGATCGCAAGCGGCATGTATCTTTCGGCAAAGCCCTTGCCGCGCAGGGTCCTGACATTGATGTATTCATATCCTTCCGGGGTGTTTTCGGGAGCGATAACATCGCGCAGCAGGAAGAAATCCTTGTCGTCATCGACGGTGAAAAGGAAGACCAGATTGCCGGGATCGATGCCTTTAAGATCGGAAAGGCGCGGAAGTGTCTCGTCTTTTATCAGCAGATCGAGGCCGCTGTATGATAGGATGAGGCTGTTTTCACCGGGGTGCTTTGAAGGGTCAAAATGGTTGTTTAATACGTGAGGGTATATGTCCTGGATCATTTGATCACCACCGTTCCGTTAAGTCCGTCCACCTCGACGGTGTCGCCCGTCTTGAGGACTGTCGTCGCGTTGCCGCAGCCCACGACCGCGGGGATTCCGAACTCCCTTGCAACGATCGCTGCGTGCGAAAGAGGCGCGCCGATATCAGTAATTATAGCGGAAACTTTGGGGAATACTCTCGTCCATCCGATATTTGTTGCACTTGTTACGAGGATCTCGCCCGGCTCGACCGTGTCGATCAGATCGATGCTTTCTATTACGCGGACTTTGCCGGTGACTCTGCCTGCCGCGCCGGGGAAACCTTTCACGTCGGAAGAAACGGTGACAGCACTGCCGCTGCAGCAAAAATCGTTCCTGCGGGCAGGATCTTTTATCCACTCATCGGGGTCGAATCTTCCGATGATTATGTTCGGGAAAGCGGGGCGCGAAAGGTATCTTTCGTAGTTTGCTTTTCTAGCGGGGATAGCTGCGGTCACTGAAGGATCACCGCCTGCAAGAGCAACTGCTTCTCTGATGTAGAGCATGAAAACGTCGTCGCCGAGGTTGTTCACGCGGCCCAGCGCAAGGAACCATTCTCGGAGGATGCACATGCACCAGACGCCCTTTGCGCGGATCTCCTCCCGAAAAGAATTCGCAAGGCGGAAGTCATTGATCATCTTGCGGACGCGTTTTGCTTTGCCGGGGTTTTCGCTGCAGAACGAATCAAGCGATTCCTCAAATTCGCGCTCGCTCTTTGCCTTCAGGTCATGCGCGCTGATGCCCTGCGTCTTGTAGTCTTCGATTGCTTTTGAAAGGTAGCCGGGATCTTCAAATGGGTGCTTTTCGCTCAGTTCCATCTCGTTGACGGAGCGCTGGCCGCATGTATTCATGAATTCTTCGGTCGTGGTCTTTCCGTCGATCACGTCTTCCAAGAGAAGCAGCGGCTTCATGCTTTCGATGATGCCGAGACATCCGCCGAGTAGGGCTTTGGCGGTTTCTTCGCCGGCGAGTTTTGAAAGCTTTCCGCGCGTTTTGAAAAGAGGGACCATCTTCATTCCGCTTGATGCCATGATCGCGGTCAGTCCGTCCACGAGTTTGGGGATGAGGACGTCACCGCCGTATCTGTAGATCTTTTCGTTTGTATCGAGCTGCCTGATCTCGCCGATGAGCTTTCTTGAGATCTCGGGGAGATCTCTTACCATCTGAAGTTTTTCGGCCTTGCTCATGCGCCTTTTGTAATTCTTTGCATGGCCGCCGGTCAGGAGCTTCCAAAGGTTCTTTTTGAACTTTTTCCCGTCGAAAGGAAAGATCGGAACGGTCTTGCCTGAGGGGAGATTTCCGACCAGGTCTTTGACCGCGCCGTATGCTTTTTCCTCTTTCATTCCCATGGAGATGAGCATGGAGCAGAGGACGCTGACGTTCATGTATGCCTGGCCGTCAACGGCGTCGAGCCAGCAGGGGAGGCAGAGCACGTTGTTGATCTCTTCGAGAACGCTGAACGTCGCGGGAGTCAGAGGCTTCATGAAGATCTCGCCGACATTTGTCTTGGTGAGAAGGAAGTCGCCTGACTTGCTGCCGTTGATCTTATAATCAGTGGGATCGAAACGCTTGAGTGTGGTGATCGGACGCGCCTGGAGAATGTAGAGCCTGCCTTCAGATACGGCCCATTCAATGTCAACTTCCAGGCCGTATTCAGCTCTGATCCTGTTTGCGTATCTGTAAAGACTGCGGGCGTGTTTCTTCATCGCGATGCTTCCGGAATACGCATATTTGACCGCGTTTATCCTGAATTCGGATGCGTTCTTCTGACCGGATACGAGAGCCTCTCCTTCGCCTTCGACGAAGTTGCCGACCATTTCGCGGCTGCTTCCGGTTACCGCATCGGCGGTGAAAAGAACGCCTGCATATTCAGGTTTTACGAAACGCTGTATGACCACAGCGATGTCGCTTGCGGCTGTGTTTGTATTTGTAAGGTATTCTTTTACGTGTGAATTCCCGGCAGAACCGGCAACGGTCCTGACCGCATCAGGCAGATCCTTTTTTGCCACATCCGTAACTGTCTCATACTGGCCCGCGAAAGAGTTGTCTGAACCATCTTCGTTAAGGGCAGATGAGCGTACTGCATAGGTGCAGCTGTCTGACAAAGAAGCGAGGGTATCGCTTATCTCTTTTTGCGCTTCAGCGGAAGATGCGTCTGCGAGAATGACCATGCCTTCGGGAACGGGAAGACCCATCCTCGTCATTCGGATCAGCGATGCGCCTTTACCTCCGCAGCGCGGAAGGACTGCATCCGGCGTGTTGTCGAACCTGTAAACAAAACCCATATCAGCCCTCAACATCCGGCAGCAGCAGATCGATCCTTAAGTCGATGTAATGCTTTAACTGCTTGTCTTTGGAAAGATCGATGCCCATGTCTCTCGCGATATCGTCCTTGCGGTATATGATCAGCTGCATCATGGTGGACATCTCGTATGCGATCAGGCGGCACTCCTTGTCGGTCTTCGTGCCTTTGAAGTGCTCTTTTACATAGCCGTAACTGAAGGACTCTTCAGACAGGTCTCGCCCGAAAACGACCAGGTTCGTGATGGCTTTGGTCAGCTTGTAATTCTCGACAAGGAACTTGGCGACGAGATAGTGGAGCTTCTTGAGCTTGTCCTTCGGGGAAATGTCTGAATTTATGATCTTTGCTATCAGTTCGTCGCGAAGGGATTCCTTGTATTTTCTGTGGTAGACCTCGTAGATCAGGCTCTCGCGTGAGCCGAAGCAGTAGTTGATCATGGCGGCCTGCATGCCGGATTCTTCGGCTATCTGCCTCGACGTGACCTTGAACGGGTCATCGCATCCGTCGATCAGCTTTGATGCCGCGGCGATAAGTTTCTCTTTTGTTATCTCTGTCTTAACTTCTTTTTGCATGGGTGTCCGCCTTGATTATTAAACATGTTTAATAAAGGGTAACACCCTGCATCCGGTGTGTCAATGTTCACATAAAAAAGTCATTCCACAGAATATTCCACGTTTCTGCGAAAAGATGGAAGGGATCGTGAAATGAGAGGTGTCAGCAACCCATTTCTTTGAGTTCTTTTACGACGCCGACATAGAATGGCACGATGTCGCTGACTTCGTTGTCGGAAGCGGGAGCTTTCCCGGTGAATCTCCTGCGTCTTATGTCGACGACATCCGCATGGGAGATGCCGCGCTTTCTGGTGGAAGTGCGGACGCCCCTGAAGTTTGCCCAGTGCATGGAATCAGTGGAGACCAGACCGTCATTGTCGCCGTCAAATCTTCTGACGATGGGATGCGTGATGCAGAACATCGAGTCCGAGAACGCGCCTTTTACCTTGAATCCGTAGCTCTGGCAAAGGATGTCCGGAGGCGCGGGGTTTTCGATGTTGAACTGCTCGGCGGTCTTAGTCGTGAGTATGTCGAAACATGCGTAGCAGTCGGGGTGTTTGTCGCCCAGGATCCGCATCCAGATGTCTGTGCCCTTGGCGGCGGCTTTTACCATCCACTTGGGAGCTCTCATGAGAAAATCCACGGTCTTTGAACCGTGATGCGGTGTATCGATCGTCGTGATCGAGGCGATCTTGTCTGCGTAACCGTGGCTTGCGAGCCACCTTGATTCAAGTCCGCCCTTGGAATGTGCGAGTATGTTGACTTTGGGGGCACCGGTGAGCCTGAGGACTTCATCGAGGCTCTTTGCGACGGTCATGGCATTGCCTTCGACAGAGCCGACCGCGTCCTGATGTCCGAAATATACGTCTGCACCGCGGGACTCAAGCGCTTTGGGGATCCTGCCCCAGTAGCACAGGTGTTTTCTGTCACGGAAGCCCATTCCGTGAACCATTAATAACGGATACTTTAAACAGCAATCGTCGTTCATATTAATCTCTCCCTTAGGTTTCCGGCCTATACGGGGAGAATAGCACGGTATTGTATAATGTTCAATACTGAATTTTGATTAAGAGCGCTTTTCCGCAGATTTGCCCAAAACTTTCAGTGCAAAGAACGCGATCACGAGGCCGGCAGCGGTTACCGCGAGGCTCACGATGAGCATGAAATGCGGTCCTCTGATGTCCAAAAGGCGCCCGCAGACGAGGCTTGAGAAAACGCCGCCCAGCGTGATCGAGCAGTTGATATATGCCTGGCCTTTGACCTGGTCGAATCTGGCCATCGTCTGGTTTACGAAATATGCGCCTGCAGGGATGAAGACCGCGTAGGCGAACATCTGCATCGCCTGGCTGACATAGACGACCGCCATGTTGGGCGCGACCAGCATCAGCAAAGTTTTGACGAGGAATGCGGCGGCGGAGATGAGCAGAAGGTTCTTAACGGAGATCTTTTTCATGATCTTATCGATAAGAGCCATGGTGGGGAGCTCGAGGAGAGCTGCGATAAAGACCGCAGTGCCCATGGATGCTTCGGTTCCGCCGAGCGGAGTGATTATCTGGATCATGTAGTCGTTGATCGCGTTATGGGCGAAAAAGAAGCACACTCCCGCGACAACGAAAAGCATGAAGGAAGGATATGTCTTCGTGAACACGATCAGGTTGTTGTGCGCGACTCCGGTCTCAGAGGTCTTATCAGAAGAAGGAGCTGTGACCGGCTTCTTGAAAAAGTAGAGAACGACGAGTGCGACCGAGAGGAATATGATGTCCAGGATCATGAGGATGTTTACGCCGAACCTGCCGATCGCCATTCCGGTGAATACCGAAACGACCGCAAAACCGCAGGATCCCAGGCCCCTTGCGAGGCCGTAGTAGATGCGGCAGCCGGCGGCTTCATACTCGAAATACATCGCGGTGATGATCGGCTGATAGACCATCTGCACCATGTAGATCAGCGCAAAGATGATGAATATGATGACGACCCCGCTCTTTATAAGGAGCAAAAGGATGGAGCCTATCAGCAGGAGTGCCGTCGAGGCCATGGAGACATTGCGGTTCGTGAGCTTTCCCTGCTTGTCGATGAGGCCTGCGACGAACGGCTGGAATATGACGGATAAGATATTCGCGAGTGCGAGCGTGATGCCGATAAGAGTGTTGGTAAAGCCCTTTTCGAGCAGGAAAACGGACGCGTAAGCGTGGATCCCGCTGTACACGGCGAAGTAGGTCGCATTTATTATGATGTATCTGAGAGTCCAGAATCTTCTTTTGTCGGTCATTGGCTGATTATACTATGACGGAAGCCGGAAGTGTTGCAAAAAGACCTTAAAAATATGCAGTTTCCGATGTCCCGTGTTAAAATCAGATCAGTATGGTTCAGGCGGATAATGAACAGGTATGGGTGGTTGCCCAGGTCAGCGTCGGCAAAGAGGACGAGATCAAGGAGTCATGCTCTGACATGATCTCCAAGGACGTCCTTGAAGATATTTTCGTGCCCAAACATGTCAGGCTCAAGAAGTATAAGGGTGAGTGGAGAAGGGAGACAAGGCCCCTTTATTCAGGTTATGTCTTCATGGTCACTAAAGACCCGAAGGCGCTCGAAAAGGCCCTTATCAAGGTGCCAGGCAGGCACAGTCTTCTCAAGGCTGATGACATCATACTGACCGTCAGCGATGAGGAAAAAGCGTTCATCAACAGGATCGCCGGACGTGACAACATAGTCGATATCTCATTGGGTTACAAGGAAGGCGACAAGATAAAGATAGTGTCCGGGCCGATGCTGGGCCTTGAGGGAGATATAGTTCACGTTGACCGCCACAAACGGCTGGTCACGATAAACATGTCGCTTTTCGGGAGATCCGTTAAGACCACACTGGGTCTGGAGTTAACCTACAAACAGCCTGAAGAATAGCTTTTCAGTATATATACATGTCATATTAAGGATTCTGAAATGACATATTCGATAACGTATACTGATGGCATATGGAGAAGCGTTTCACTGCAAAGACAGACGATAACAGCATTTCAGAGGCCCCTGACAGGAAGACGAGGCTTATCCTTGTCATAGTCTCGGGCGTGATCGTTCTGGGCATTGGAATAGCAGCCGCCATCGCGGTTTCGGTGAGGAAAAAAGAGCAGCCTGTTCCTTCCGTGACATCTGAGACCACGCAGCAGACAAGCACTCCTGAATCAACTGACGCTCCCGTCACCGGATTCGATGAAAGATTCCCCGAGGGCATGGTCCCGGCTGACTGCATGTCGCTGAAATGGGGGATGCTGCCGACAGAGATAAAGTTCAAATATCCTGACGTGTCATATGAAGCTGCTTCAACCATATCCGATGAGTTAAACACACTAAATCTGACATACTCGCGCAAGGCCAATATCGGAGGGTTTGATTATTCGCAGGTAATGATCAGCGCCGACAGATACGACGGACTCTATGCCTTCAGTTATTTTCTTGACAGGGAGAAATATCAGGACGTGCTCTCGGCTCTGACGGAAAAATACGGAAGGCCTGTCTATAAGAGCGGCGATTCGGTTTACTGGGAGGTAGAAGACCAGGTGCTCCTTAACCTGACCGTGAGGATGTCAGACCTGGACAGAAAAGTATATTCTTTCCTCCAGTACATTAACATGAAGGAAGCCAAAGTCACCGTAAAGCCTGACATGTCGCCGGACATCAGGCTCGGCATGACCACCGATGACGCGCGCAAAAAGATCTCAATGCAGAAGACTTCGACTTCGGTTGACGGCACCGAGACCTACATGTCAATGAAAAGATATGATTTCTCATCCGACAGCAATCTCGGAAAATTCGCAGTGGCCAACGCTTCGGCGGTCATACTGAATTTCGATCCAAGGGCAGATCTGACTTCGTATTCCTTCGTCATGAAGGGCGATCATCTTTACGAGATCCGCGAAAAGCTGACCAACGAATACGGGAACCCCTCGCGCAACCGCGATTACAGTTCAGAGTGGAATGTCTGGGAAGGCAATGCCATGATCACGGTCACATACGGCAAGATGTCCGGAAGCGGAAGGGGCTTTGCGACTGAGATCAGATACAGCATCTCGCCTGAAGGCTATAAGGCGCAGGAGATGGTGAAGGCTGTCGGAAGGGCTACGCGCAAGGGCACGAAATATGCCGAGCTGAAAGATGAACTCGGAAAATACAATCTTGCGGACAAGGTCTCGAAAGGCAATGGAACGGTCACGTTCATCAACAGTGACTATGCAGACATCGTTGTTTTCGGAATGAAGATAAGATCCGTGGAGATCGAGTTCAAGAAGAATGTCGTAACTGATGTTTACTACTATTTTGACGGAAATGCCTATGAGCAGATCAAAAAGAACATAGAGTCAAATTACGGCCTGGGCGAGACCAAGAACAATTACAAGAACCGCGTCCACCGCGTGCAGTGGAAACCCAAGTTAACGGAGAACAATAAGTTTTCCAAGATCATGCTTGATTATGTAAATCTGAAAGTCAATCCCAAGGCAAGGGTGCACTATTACGATTAAGCCTGTAACACTGTTACGAATGCATTCCGATCACTGCCCTTAATACCAGGGTGATTATCAATGCCCAGAGCGGAACGGCAAATATCGTGACTATCCTGAGCGATGTGAGGGCATCGCGGTAGTGATGGCTCTTGGGATAGATCTCAAGCGATTCCTTCATGTGTTTATGGACTATGGGTATGAGGAGCGGGAAAAGAACGCACATCGCGATCGAAAGATCCTCGAGGCGCTTTTCGCCGGAAGTGAGCTGTTCCACGACTTCGCGGGATCCTTTTCCTGCGGGTTTTGCGCCGGCGTCCTGTTCTTCATATAAAGATCTTCTGTTTTCACCGTGAACCACAAACGGCGTCTTGGTGAAGTCTTCGTAGGAAGAATCCGCGGAACTGCCGTAAGAACCTGAAGGATAATCGGGATCGTTGTGATACTGCTGCTTTTTAACCGATGCGTTCGCCGCTGCTGCCGCTGCAGCGGCCGCGGCTGCGGCTGCTTCCCTGCGTGATTGCTCCTCCTGCTTTGCGCGGAGCTGGGAACGTTTTCTGGAAAGAGCGTCATCGTATTTCCACTTCTTTGCCGGATCGGAAAGTACGGTATATGCCTCATTGATCTCTGCCATGCGCTTCTCGGCCGACATGTCATCGGGGTGAAGATCCGGGTGCCAAAGCTTTACCAGCCGGCGGTATGCCTGCTTTATCTCTTCAGGGCTGGCGTTTTCGGGCACCCTTAATACGCTGTAAAGTGTAGTCTCGTGAGCCATATCGTCAGTATACAGTGCTTACCTTAAGCAAAACTTAAAATCGGATCAGGATTAAGGATTCTGCTGACCCTGCTGTGCATTCGGATTGGTTGTTTCTGCCGGTTTCGGAGTCGCCTTCTTCTTGGGCTTCTTGGTAGGCTTCTTAGTCGGTTTCTTTGTCGGCTTCTTAGTCGGCTTCTTGACTGTTGCGGGCTTGCTCGTCGGGGCAGCCGTAGGCTTGGTCGTCTCGCCGCTGATGTTGAGAGTGTGGCCGTTGAGATTTACGTTCTCGATGTTTCCGGAGAAAGATGTAATGAACGTGTCATCGGTAAGAGTCCATGTTGCGCCTGTTCCGAGGTTTACGTGGATGATGCCGGGTTCTGACGAAACCGGTTTGCCGTCAGCATCCTTAAAGTCGCCCTTGAATGAACCGGTAAAGACGGTTCCGGTGGAGAAGTTGGCATTGAGCTTGCCTTCCTTTGCGACAAGGATGTCACCGTTAATTGCCGTATTTGTGGCGTTGAGGATCGCAACGTTGTTGCCTCCGGTCCAGCCGTCGGGACCTACGTAAAGGAAAACATTTTCCTTGGCCTCGTTTACGATCTTCACATTGCTCAGATTGACAACACCCTTTGTGTTGGTGATGTGGAAGATATGGCCGGCTTTGTTTGTCAGGGTTCCGTTCGACATCGAAAAGACGGCCATGGTGTTGTTGTCGAAATAGTTTACGGGAACTTTCTGATAGAGCAGGACTCCGTACTGGAATCTCGCCTTTTCGCCTCTGGCCGTATTGTTGCAGGTGAGGTTGGAATCAGCAAGTGATACCGTGCTGTTCTCGTCTACGACAACACCTTCAGAGTTATTTGCAATGAGATTTGAGCTCTTTACGGTGACGGTTCCCGTTCCGTAGACTGCCGGAGAACCTGTGCCGTTGGTTGTGTATGTACCCTTGGTGATGGTTACGTTTCCGCCGTTCTTGCCGAGTGAAATGGCAGGGGAATTCTTGCCGCTCGTCTGTACCGTAAGGTTCGTGATGCCGAAGGTAGCGCCGTATGATGTTGCGATGCCTGCGGAATTGTCGCCTGATGTCGTGATCTTTGCATCGCTCAAAGTTACGCGGGTACCGTCGCCCGTGATGCCGGCAACGTTGCCGTAACCTGCGTAGCCGAAGACTCCTGCTGCACCGTTTGCTTCAGTGGTGATGCTTCCGCCTGCGATGTAGAGTCTGGAGTTGCCCATGGCAAGGACAGCTGAATTGACGCCGAAGATCGCGCTGTTGTCAGCATTTGAGGTATCACCGGCCTTCTTGATGTCAGGGGCGGAAAGATTGATCTTCTTCTTTTCGCCGGTCGCAATGATAACGCACTCGTCAGCGTTTTTGCTCTGATATGCTTTTTTCTTCTCCGTTGTCTCTACGGAGATCTTTTTCGAAGCTTTGAAATCGATCTGGGACTTGTCAGGTTCAGTCTCGGTCGAAGTTGTCTCTTCCGTGGTTGGTTCCGTGGAAATGGAAGACGAAGAAGCTTCAGAAGAATTGGTGATTCGTCCGCCCATGTTGCAGGACGAAAAGCCGAAAACAACCGAAGCGGCTGTGGTGATTGCTAAAACTCTGATCAACATTTGTTTGTTCATAAATATCCCCCTGGATTACCAACCACTAACTTTACCATGAAGGCCATGAGTTTGAGAAGTGCCATAATAGGCAATATTTGGTTATAAATCGCTTGTTATTCTGTATTTTACGCACGATAAAGTTCTTATCCCGGAGTTTTGCCTTATATAAAAAAATAATTAGGTTGAAACACCGGTTTTATGGGTGTAGAATAAGCGAGCCTTAAAAATCGGCATTTTCGAGAGTTAGCGGATGATAGATCTTTATATAGATCCCGGAACGGGAAGCATGTTGTTTACGATAGTCATCAGTGCGATAAGCGCTGTTGTCTATCTCATACGCATTCTCATCATTAAGGCCAAGAACATGGCAGGCATCAAGAGCCAGAATGAGAGAAACGCCAAAAAGCTCCCGATAGTCATCTTTTCAGACAACAAGAGATACTGGTCGACATTCAGACCGATCTGCGAAGAACTCGAAAAGCGCGGCCAGAAAGCCGTTTACATGACGGCATCTCCTGACGATCCCGCACTCGAATCCAAGTTCAAGCACATCAAATGCGAGTTTATAGGCGAAGGCAACAAGGCTTTTGCCAAGATGAACATGCTCAACGCAGGCATTGTCCTTTCGACCACGCCCTCCCTTGACGTCTTCCAGTGGAAGCGCTCCAAGACCGTTGACTGTTATGTGCACATTCTTCACGCCTGCGGAGACATCTCGCTTTACAGGCTTTACGGCCTCGATTATTACGATGTTCTCCTTTTGTCGGGAGATTTCCAGGAAAAGCAGGTCAGGGAGCTCGAAAGGCAGAGAAACCTTCCTGCCAAGGAGATCAGGATGGTCGGCATCCCTTATCTCGACACGATGCTCATGCATGCGAAAAACTATCAGAAGCCGAAGACAAACACCACCACCGTACTTCTTTCACCTTCGTGGGGCGCGAGCTCGCTTCTCGTAAAATACGGCGAGACCCTTATCGACGGGCTCGTTGCGACCGGTTATGACATAATCATCCGCCCGCATCCACAGTCTTTTACGGCCGACAAGGAGACCATCGACCGCCTTATGTCGAAGTATCCCGAGACAAACAAACTTCACTGGAACAGGGACAACAACAACTTCGACGTCCTTGCAAGATCAGACATCATGATCTCCGACTACTCGGGCATCATGTACGATTTCGCATTCATATTCAATAAGCCCGTTATCTACACGAACGCGCAGTTCAGGAAGGACCCTTACGATGCGTGGTGCATCGAAGGCGAGACATGGATGCTCTCGACGATCCGCAAGATCGGCAGGGAATTAAGCAGCGAGAATGTCGGCCGGGTCAAGGAACTCATCGATTCGTGCATAAGGGACAGCAAGCAGACATCGGCCATCGAGGATGCCAGGAATGAGACCTGGTGCAATATCGGAAAGAGCGCTGAGCTTACTGCCGACTATCTGGTAGAAAAGCTTGCCGAGCTCGAAAACAAGGACAAATCTGAAACGGCAAAGACTGACAATAAGACTGACAAGAAGGCCGAAAAGAAGGAGGCAACTGCATGAGTTTCCTGCATTTCCTCTATCTCCTGGCTCTTTACCCGATCGAGTATCTCCTTGAGATGATCTTTTCGATCATCACTAAGATGTCGGGAAACACCATCCTTTCGATAATCATCCTGAGCCTTGTGGTAAACATCATCGTCCTGCCGCTCTATAACCGCGCGGACAAGATCCAGGAAGAGGCCAAGGACAAGGAAAACGCGATCGCCCCGATGGTAAAGCACATCAAGCAGACCTTCAGCGGCGACGAGAGGTTCATGCTTCTGCAGACCTGCTACAGGCAGAATAACTACAGCCCTTTGAACGTAATGAAGAGCTCCGTTTCAATCCTTCTGCAGGTACCGTTCTTCATGGGCGCGTACAACATGCTCTCAGGAAACAAGCTCCTCGCAGGCGTAAGCCTCGGCCCCATAGCAAATCTTTCCGATCCTGACGCGCTCCTCACCGTCGGAGGCATCACGCTGAACATACTGCCGATAATAATGACGCTGATAAACGT
Organism: Clostridiales bacterium; assembly: GCA_017478485.1. GTDB lineage: Bacteria > Bacillota > Clostridia > Saccharofermentanales > Saccharofermentanaceae > Saccharofermentans. Next base: position 80,486 of record JAFVDI010000020.1, read on the forward strand.
CGTATCGAGCTTTATCTACGCAAAGGGATTTCCGCTCAAGACCAAGATCCAGATGTACGGTCTTGCCGCCGTATTCCTCGTGCTGCTTTACCAGTCTCCTTCGGGACTCGTCCTTTACTGGATCTGCAACAATCTTTTCTCTCTCGGAAAGAACATCGTAAACAAGATCATCAGCAAGAGAAGAAAGGCTCCGGCCGTAAAGCACCTTACCAAGGCTCCCGAAAAGGCAGACAAGAGATACAAGGCGGTCTTCTGCTTCTCATGCCTTACGCTCGCAGTCTATACCGGCTTCTACATCCCCGTTCTGACGGTTGCGGCTGCTCCTGAGGAATTCGTAAACCTCTATAACATGGCAAACCCCATGATAGACATCCTTGACTCCACCGCCAAGGGATTCGGCCTTTTCATGCTCTGGCCGGTGATCTTCTTTGCGCTCGCTTCCGAAAAGGGCAGGAAGATCATGTCATATGTCATGTTCATGCTCGCTGCTTCAGCAATACTGAATTCGAAGCTCTTCAGCAACGATTTCGGAGACATCTCAAACTACCTCGAATATAAGGACAGCCCGTCGTTCACGACGAAGGCCATCCTCTTGAGCCTTGCCGTCACGGCAGGAGGTATCCTGGTATGCTTCCTGATCAACCGTTTCGGAAAGTTTGTCGCTCCCGTCATCTGCCTGTCCGCGGCGATCGGTTTTGCCGCACTCGGCCTGACAAATGTCGGCAAGATCAGTGCGGGCTACAAAGAGGCGGAAAAATCCGCCACGTCCAAGGCTGAATTCACCCTTTCCAGGAACGGAAAGAACGTAATAGTCATGATGGTGGACAGAGCGGTCGGACCGATGGTTCCTTACATCTTCAAGGAGAAGCCCGATCTTGCAAAGACATTTGACGGCTTCGTTTATTACCACAACGCGGCATCTTTCGGAACGCACACCAATTCAGCCGTTCCCGCGCTCCTCGGAGGCTATGAATACACGCCTGAGGCGATGAACGCAAGATCAGACAAGCGTCTGCCCGACAAGTATGACGAGGCCCTCAAGCTCATGCCTTCCATCTTTACGAAGAACGGCTTTGATGCGACCATGGTCAACCCGACATACGCAGGATACAAGTGGTATCCGGATCTTTCCGTATTTGACGGAATGGAGAACGTAAAGGCATACAGCACCAAGTATTCCTACCTCCCGGATGAGACGAAGGAGATATATGAGAGCGAGCACAGTGAGGTCTTCAGACACAATCTGTTCTGCTATTCGATCTTCCAGTCCGCACCCGTCGCGCTCCAGAAATCACTCTATGACGGCGGCAACTACAACGACACAAGAAGCGTCGATCCTTCGCGCATGATCTCTCAGAAGAGAAAAGGCAACTCCGTGGCTTACGGTCACGAGCAGACCTTCATGTGGGAGTATTACACGGTCAAGAATCTCGACCAGATGACGAAGGTCACGGACGGTGAAGGAAAGCATTTCGTATACTTTGCAACGGACATCGCCCATGACGTCGAGATGCTGCAGGAACCTGAATATGAGCCCAGCAACAATGTCGACAACAGAAAGTACGACAAGAACCACGCCAACAGGTTCATGCGCAGGGGCGAATTCATGTGGATGCGTGATGCCAAGGACTACAAGCACTACCAGTGCGACGTTCTTGCTTACACCCTCATCGGCAGATGGCTCGATTACCTCAAGGATGAAGGCGTTTACGACAACACCAGGATCATCATCGTTGCCGACCACGGATACTATCTCGAGAACTTCCCTGAAATGCTCATGCATGACGAAATAGGCACTAAGCTCGACGGCGAGGCTTTCGCTCCACTCCTTATGGTCAAGGACTTCGGCAGCCGGGGCGACCTCAAGACATCTGAGGAATTCATGACGAATGCCGATACGCCCTATCTCGCCACGAAGGATCTCGTAAACGATCCCGTCAATCCTTTTACCGGAAAACCGATAACGGATCAGGGAAAGAAGGGTACAATAACGGTATTTCATTCTAACAACTGGAACATCAGGAACAACAACGGATATGTCTACCAGCCGGGTGACTGGTTCAGTCTGAAGGACAGCATCTGGAAGAAGGAAAACTGGGGATATCTGGGAAATCATTAAGATCAACATTACGAGGTGTGATATATGCAGGCACTGATACTTGCGGCAGGAATGGGCAAAAGGCTCAAGGAACTGACACAGAACAATACCAAGTGTATGGTCAAGGTCGGCGGGGTAACGCTCATTGACCGCATGCTCCACCAGATAGAGAAACAGGCAGTCTCCAGGATCGTAATAGTCGTAGGATACGAGGGCCGGAAGCTCATCGACTACATTGCAACTCTTGATATCAAGACACCGGTCGTGTATGTCGAGAACCCGATCTACGACCAGACCAACAACATCTATTCGCTCGCTCTCGCAAAGGACTGGCTCTGCAAAGAGGACACTCTTCTTTTCGAGTCCGACCTGATCTTCGAGGATTCCGTCCTTGACCTTCTCATAAACGACCCCAGGGACACACTGGCGCTCGTCGACAAGTTCGAGAGCTGGATGGACGGCACATGCGTTAAGCTTTCCAAGGACGACAGGATCACTTCCTTCGTCTCGAAAAAGGAATTCCGTTTCGAGGACAAGGACGAGTATTTCAAGACGGTCAACATCAGCAAGTTCAGCAGGGACTTCTCCGAAAAGTACTATATTCCTTTCCTTGAAGCCTACCAAAAGGCGCTTGGCTATAACAAGTATTACGAGGAAGTGCTCAAGGTCATCACCATCCTCGACGTTCCGAGGATCAGGGCAAGGCGCCTTGAAGGACAGCTGTGGTATGAGATCGATGATGCCCAGGACTTGGACATCGCAGAGTCGCTTTTCGCCGGCACGCCCGACGAGCAGGCTGCGCTTATCCAGGGAAGATACGGCGGATACTGGAGATATCCCAAGATGAAGGATTTCTGCTATCTGGTAAACCCTTATTTCCCGCCCAGGAAGATGCTTGATGAGATCAAGGCCAACTTTGACATCCTGATCTCGCAGTATCCGTCCGGAATGCGCGTCAATTCGCTTCTTGCGGCCAAGAACTTCAACGTGCACACGGAGAACATCATCGTCGGCAACGGCGCCGCAGAGCTCATCAAGTCTTTAATGTCGCAGTTCTACGGCAAGACCGGCTTTATCAGGCCGACTTTCGAGGAATATCCCCACAGATACAACGAACCCGATACGGTAAGCCTCGTTCCGGGCAATCCTGATTTCTCATATACTGCGGACGACATCATGACCTTCTTTGAAGGCAAGGGCGTATCACAGATCGTAATAGTCAATCCGGACAACCCTTCAGGCAACTATATCCCGAAGCAGGACCTTTTAAGGCTCGTTGACTGGACCGGGGAAAAGGGCATCAAGCTCGTCATCGACGAGTCTTTCGTCGATTTCGCGGATGAAGCGGATTCAACGCTCATCGACCGCGAGCTCCTCGACAACAACCCGCATCTTTATGTCATGAAGAGTATTTCCAAGTCCTACGGCGTTCCGGGCTTAAGGCTCGGAGTCCTCGCATCGGGCGACATCGCCACGATCGCAAGGATGAAGAAGGACGTTTCGATCTGGAACATCAATTCGTTCGCGGAATTCTACATGCAGATCGAGGAGAAGTACAACAGCTGTTATGCTGAGGCACTTGTAAAGATCAGGGCCGAAAGGGCGAGATTCGCTGAAGAACTCGGCAAGATCGAGGGCATTCGCGTCATTCCTTCACAGGCGAACTTCATCATGGTCGAGCTCAGGAACGCATCACCGAGAGAACTGCTCAAAGCCCTTCTTTTCAAGCATCAGCTCCTGGTCAAGGACCTTTCTTCCAAGACCGGCGGCAAATACTTAAGGATCGCGGTAAGGAACACCGAAGACAACGACATGCTCCTCGAAGCGCTTAAAGAAGAACTCAAGTGATTTTTATTATTTGGTGATAAAAAACAAGAGTGTTAGAATTTAACGGTTAATTCCAAGGGAGACAACTAAACGGCATGCTGTTTTTTCAATATCTTTATGCGCTGGTAATCGGACCTCTTGAACTGGTCTTCAAGATCATCTTTTCGATACTGAACAAGTACATTCCGTTCACCGGAGTGAACATATTGCTGCTCAGCCTTGCTTTCAGCCTTCTGGTACTGCCTTTGTACATGAGGGCGGACAAGATCCAGGAAGAAGCAAGGGAACAGGAGGATAAGCTCGGTCCGACGATCAAGCACATCAAGCAGTACTTCAAGGGCGACGAGCGCTTCATGATACTGCAGACGTTCTACCGTCAGAACAACTACAGTCCTCTTGGCGTATTGAGAAGCACGGTTTCGCTCATCCTGCAGATCCCGTTCTTCCTTGCGGCATACAGGATGCTCCACAACAACACATTCCTTCAGGGAAAAGGCTTTGGCCCCATCGCCGACCTCAACAGCCCTGACGCTCTCCTTAACATCGGCGGCATTGCGATCAACGTTCTCCCGTTCGTAATGACGGCCATCAACCTGATCTCAGCGCAGATCTATGCGGACAAGATGCCCATGAAATCCAAGTTCCAGCTCTGGATAATGGCATTCCTGTTCCTCGCGCTGCTCTATAACTCGCCTTCGGGCATGGTCCTTTACTGGACGTGCAACAACCTGTTCTCGCTCGTAAAGAACATCATCAACAAGATCATTGCGTCAAAGAAGAAGGCGAAGGCGGAAAAGCCCGAAAAGGCGAAGAAGACACTCAAGAACGAGCCCGCATACAAGGGCGTATTCATCTTCTCCTGCCTCACATGCGCTGTCTACATGGGTTTCTATCTGCCCATGATCACGGTTGCTTCCGCACCTGAGGAATTCGTAAACCTCTATACGATGGCACATCCGATCCTGGATATCCTGGAAGCGACCTGCAAGGGCTTCGGTCTCTTCCTTCTCTGGCCGTCGATCTTCTACGCGATGTCTTCAAAGGCAGGAAAGAAGATCCTGTCTTACGTCATGTTTGCCATCGCTATCTCATCGATACTGAACTCCAAGCTCTTCAGCAGCGGTTCCGGCGACATGTCGAACACGCTCATCTACAAGGACACTTCGCTTAAGATCAACATGCAGAACATCCTTTTGAGCCTCGGCGTAACACTTGGCGCAGTTGTTGCCGCTTTCCTGCTCACCCGTTTCGGCAGGAACATAACGCCGGTCATCTGCTTCTCAGCAGCCCTGGTCTTCGCGGTGCTCGGCCTGACCGAGATCGGAAGGATCAACGAGGGTTATGCGGAAGACTTAAGATCTGAAACATCCAAGGCGGAGATCCCGCTTTCAAAAGACGGAAAGAACGTCGTGGTCATCATGACGGACAGGGCGATCGGTCCCATGCTTCCTTATATCTTCAACGAAAAGAAGGAATTAAGGACCGTTTACGACGGTTTCACCTACTATCACAACACCGCATCTTTCGGAACACACACGAACTTCGGCGTTCCTTCGCTCCTCGGAGGATATGAATATACTCCGGCTGAGATGAACAAGCGCTCCGACAAGCTCCTCGGCGATGATCATATGGAAGCACTGAAGCTCATGCCCAAGATCTTCACGCAGGCAGGCTTTAAGGCAACGGTCATCAACCCGAAATACGCCGGCTACCAGTGGTATCCGGACCTTTCCGTATTTAACGATATCGATAATCTGAAGGCTTACAGCACGAAGTATTCCTATCTGCCCGATGAGATGAGGGAAGGATACAAGGAGGAGCAGACCACCGCATTCAGGTTTAATCTGTTCGGCTATTCGCTCTTCAGATCGGCTCCCGTAGTCCTCCACAAGACCCTTTATGATGAAGGAAACTACAACGAGACGAGAGTCATCGATCCTTCACGACTCATGGACCAGAGAAGGTCCGGCAACTCAAAGGCAACAGGCCACGAGCAGGTCTTCATGTGGGATTACCACACGCTGAAGGCAATGAGCAGCATGACGAAGATCGAGAACGGCGAAACAGGCAATTTCGTATACATCGGATTCGATACATGCCATGACTCGGAGTTCCTCCAGGAACCCGATTATGAGCCTGCCGACGTAGTCGACAACACAAAGTTCGACAAGTCCCAGAAGGGCCAGTCAAGGTTCCTTCTCAAGGGCGAGATGATGTGGATGAGAGATGCAAAGGACTTCAGAAACTACCAGTGCAATCTCGCAACCTTAAGGGAGCTCGGAAAGTGGCTCGACCATCTCAAAGAGATCGGATGCTATGACAACACGAGGATCATCATCGTTGCCGACCACGGATATTACATTGAAAACTTCCCGAACCTTCTGATGTATGACATCGGAGCAAAGCTCGACGGAGAAGCTTTTGCGCCTCTCCTGATGGTCAAGGACTTTAACAGCCGCGGCAAGCTTAAGACATCCGAAGAGTTCATGACAAATGCTGATACTCCTTATCTTGCGACAAAAGACATCATCAGCAACCCGGTAAATCCTTTCACGGGCAATCCGATAACGGACGAGGGAAAGAAGAACGGAATCACCGTATTCCATTCCGAATTCTGGAAAGTCCACTATAACAACGGCACACAGTACAAGCCCGGTGACTGGTACACAGTCAAGGACAGCATTTGGAAGACCGAGAACTGGAGTTATCTCGGACACTATTGATAAGGAGAACACCAGAACGTCATGCAGATACTTTCGTGGCTATACCAGCTGATAATCGGACCGATACAGCTCTTATTCGGAATTATTTTTTCGGTATTAAATAAATATATCCATATTCCCGGCGTGAATATCATGCTGCTGAGCCTCGTGTTCAGCCTTATCGTTCTCCCGCTGTACATGCGCGCAGACAAGATCCAGGAGGAAGCCAGGGAAGACGAGGAGCGCTTAGGACCCGTCATCAAGCACATCAAGCAGTACTTCAAGGGCGACGAGCGTTTCATGATACTGCAGACCTACTACAGACAGAACAACTACAGTCCTCTGGGCGTGCTGAGGAGCTCGGTATCACTGCTCCTGCAGGTTCCGTTCTTCCTCGCGGCATACAGGATGCTCCACGACAACATCTATCTCGCAGGCGCATCATTCGGACCGATCAAGGACCTGGGAAGCCCTGACGCGCTTCTCAATGTCGGCGCGGTAACCATAAACATCCTTCCTTTCGTCATGACTGCGATCAACCTGATCTCGGCTGCGGTCTATGCAAACAAGATGCCGCTGAAGTCCAAGTTCCAGCTCCTTGCTATGGCTGCGGTATTCCTCGTATTGCTCTACAATTCCCCTTCGGGAATGGTCCTCTACTGGACATGCAACAACCTGTTCTCGCTCGTAAAGAACATCATCAACAGGATCGTTTCATCGAAGAAGAAGGCCAAGGCTGAAAAGCCTGCAAAGGAAGGGAAGACCCTCAAGAGCGCTCCCGCTTACAAGGCAGTGTTCATCTTCGCGTGCCTCACTTGCGCAGTCTACATGGGCCTGTATCTGCCTATGATGACGGTCGCTGCAGCACCTGAAGAATTCGTCAACCTCTATACTTACCAGCACCCCATGCATGACGTTTTGGATTCTGTTGCGAAAGGTTTCGGACTCTTCCTGCTTTGGCCTTCGATCTTCTATGCGATGGCTTCAAAGGGCGGCAGGAGGATCATGGCTTATGTCATGCCGATGCTCGCAGTTTCGTCCATCCTTAACTCAAAGCTCTTCAGCAACAACTTCGGAAACATGTCGAAGCACCTCGTTTATAACGGCGATCCCGAGTTCACGGTGACGAACATCCTTATCAGCCTTGCCGTTACGGCAGCCGGCTGCATTGTGATCTTCCTTGCCGTACGTTTCGGAAGGATGGCCACACCGATGATCTTCTTCTCGGCGGCACTTGTTTTCGCGATACTCGGACTGACCAATATCGGAAAGATCGACGACGGATACAAGAAGTCTGCAAGATCGACCACTTCCAAGGCTGAAATGACCCTTTCCAAGAACGGAAAGAACGTCGTGGTAATCATGGCGGACAGAGCCGTTGGACCTTTCATCCCGTTCCTCTTCAATGAGAAAAAAGAGCTCAGGACACAGTTTGACGGCTTTACCTATTACCACAACACGGCTTCTTACAGCGCGCATACGAACTCCGCTGCTCCGGGCCTTCTCGGAGGATATGAATATACTCCTACCGAGATGAACAAGCGCGACAACAAACTGATGCCCGAGAAGTTCGATGAAGCTTTGAAGGTCATGCCGCTCATCTTTACGAAGGCAGGCTATGACGCGACTCTGATCAATCCTAAATTTGCAGGCTATCAGTGGTACCCTGACGTCAGCGTATTTGACGGCATGGAGAACGTTAAGGCATACAGCACGAAGTACTCTTATCTGCCCGAAGACCTTAAGGAAGGTTACAAGCAGGAGAATACGGAATGCTTCAGACTGCACCTGTTCTGCTATTCGCTCTTCAAAGCGGCTCCCGTAGCGCTCCAGTCCACGCTCTACGATGACGGCAACTACAACGACGTAAGGAATGTTCCGGCCTCAAGGCTCATCGACCAGCACAGGCACGGAAACTATCAGGCTAAGGGCCACGAGCAGCCTTTCATCTGGGATTACTACACGATGAAGGCGATCAACTCGTTCACCAACGTTGAAGACAACGACAAGAATCACTTTATCTATTTCGGAACCGACATGACTCATGACACGCAGCTCCTTTCAGAGCCTTCTTATGAGCCTGCTGATACCATTGACAACACAAAGTTTGCCAAGTCACCCAAGGGCCAGTCCAGGTTCCTTAACAAGGGCCAGATGGCATGGGTCAAGGACTCGATGGATTTCAGGCATTACCAGTGCGACATGGCTGCGCTCCTCGGCATCGGCAAATGGCTTGATTACCTGAAAGAGCAGGGAGTCTATGACAACACGAGGATCATCATCGTTTCCGATCACGGATTCCACCTTGAGAACTTCCCTGAAATGATGGAACAGAACCTCGGCAGGAATCTCGACGGCGAGTCTTATGCTCCGCTTCTTATGGTCAAGGATTTTGACAGCCACGGAAGCCTTGTTACAAACAACGATTTCATGACGAATGCCGATACTCCTTATCTTGCGACAAAGGGCATCATTGACAATCCCGTCAACCCTTATACAGGCAATCCCATAACCGATCAGGGCAAGAAGGACGGCGTCATGATCTACCGTTCCGACCACTGGAACCCCAAGAACAACATGGGTTACACCTATTCTGAAGGCGACTGGTTCTTCGTCAACAACGACATCTGGAAGATCGAAAACTGGAAATATCTGGGCACACGCTGAGTTTTTCGGCAAATTGACCGCGAATTTTCTTTAATATATATATTATAATTTGCTTTATATAGCAGAGAGTAATAGAATTAAACGATTAATTCCTAGGGAGAAAGTTTAAAAGCGGCATGCAATTCTTTTCGGAGCTTTACGCGCTGATAATCGGACCGATAGAACTGGTATTCGAGATCATATTCTCGGTGCTTAACAGGCACATCCATATTTCCGGTGTTAATATCATGCTCCTGAGCCTTGTGTTCAGCCTTATCGTTCTGCCTTTATATATGCGCGCGGATAAGATACAGGAAGAAGCAAGGGACGCGGAAGAGCGCCTCGGACCCGTTATCAAGCACATCAAGCAGTACTTCAAGGGCGACGAGCGCTTCATGATCCTGCAGACTTACTACAGGCAGAACAACTACAGCCCGCTCTCCGTCCTCAAGAGCTCAGTATCCCTGATGCTCCAGATCCCGTTCTTCCTTGCCGCATACAGGATGCTCAGCGGCAACATGTATCTTGTCGGAGCTTCATTCGGTCCCATCAGTGATCTCGGAAGCCCTGACGCGATCTTCGCAATCGGTTCCGTTACGATCAACGTTCTCCCGTTCGTAATGACGGCCATCAACCTTCTTTCCGCTGCCGTTTATGCCAACAAGATGCCCATGAAGTCAAAGGTACAGCTTTTCATCATGGCGGCACTCTTCCTGGTACTCCTCTACAATTCACCTTCCGGAATGGTTCTTTACTGGACATGCAACAACCTGTTCTCACTCGTAAAGAACATCGTGATGAAGATCATCTCCGCGAAAAAGAAGCCCGCCAAGGCTGCAGAAGTTAAGAAGGCAGCCGGAGACACAAAGGGCTACAATGGTCTTTTCGTTTTCTCCTGCATCGCATGCGCTGCGCTGGCAGGTATCTACCTCCCGATGTCGGTCCTCGCTGCTTCACCCGAAGAGTTCGTCGACATGCAGACTCTGGCTCACCCCATGGTATATGTGCTCCGTTCTGCAGTAATGGCAACGGGCCTTTTCCTTATCTGGCCCTCGGTCTTCCGCGCCATGGCATCTGAGAAGGGAAAGAAGATCATCTCCTTCGTCATGTTCGCTCTGGCCGCATGCATCGTGGTTAACAGCCATCTTTTCAGCAACGGCTACGGCATGATGTCCAACGTGCTCGTTTATGACGTCTTCCCGGTCTTTGAGACAAAGGCCAAGCTCTTAAGCCTTGCTGCCACTGTTGGCGCTGCTGCAGTTGCCATAGTGATCGCAAAGTTCGGCAGGAATGTTGCGACCGTCATAGCTCTTTCCATGGCTCTTGTTTTCGCGGGCCTCGGCATATCAAAGACAGGTGCTGTCAACCGCGGCTACAATGACGCAAGGAAGGCAGTCACCGACAACGATCCCGAGTTCACTCTTTCAAAAAACGGAAAGAATGTCGTTGTCCTCATGCTCGACCGCGCTCTGGGTCCCATGATCCCTTACCTCTTCAACGAGAACAAATCCTTAGGCGAGTCCTTTGACGGATTCACCTACTATCACAACACCATGTCTTACGGTGCATATACAAACTTTGCAACACCTGCTCTTTACGGCGGATACGAATACACTCCCGAGAGGGTCAACGAGCGTTCTTCCGAGCGTCTTGTGGACAAGCAGAACGAGGCGCTCAAGGTCATGCCCGTCATGTTTTCCAAGGCAGGCTACAACGCGACAATCGTCAATCCTTCTTATGCGGGTTACAAGTGGAATTCGGACCTGACGGTTTTTGACGGACTCGAGAGGGTAAGCGCATACAACACGCTCTTCCGCTACGTACCGGTCAACTACGGCGATGCCTATCAGGCAACCGTAAGGCGCAACCTTTTCTGCTACTCGCTCTACAAAGGCGCACCCGTTGTTCTTCAGCCTTATCTGTACGACAACGGAACTTATAACGAGACTTCGGTCACCGACTGGTCCACGGCGCCCCAGGTACAGCGCGGCAGCACGGTCGCAAGCGGACACAACAAAGAGTTCGAAGCTGAATACTGGGCTGTTAACTCACTCGACAAGATGACCAAGATCGATGAGGGATCGAGCAACAATTACCTGTTCTTCAATTCACGCGTTGCCCATGAGGAACAGCTCCTCCAGGAGCCTGAGTACGCGCCTGCCGATCATGTAAACAACACAAAGTATGATCAGGAGAACAAGAGCAGGTTCAAGGTCAACGGCAAGCTGATGCTCATGATCGACAGCGTTGACTACCAGCACTACCAGGTAAACATGGCAGGTCTCAAGGCAGTTGCAAAATGGCTTGACTATCTTAAGGCAAATGACTGTTATGATAATACAAGGATCATCATCGTTTCGGATCACGGCTTCGGCCTTTCGAACTTCTCCGATCTCCTGATCACGGGCACGCACCAGATCGATGCGGAATGGTTTACGCCCCTGCTCATGGTCAAGGATTTCGGCAGCCGCGGCGAGATGGTCCAGTCTGAAGAGTTCATGACGAACGCCGACACTCCGTTCCTTGCTTCAAAGGGAGTTATCGAGAATCCCGTCAATCCGTTTACGGGAAAGGCGATAACGAACGACGCCAAGAACGGTGAACAGAAGATCTTATACTCCGGCGAATGGGGCGTAGATAAGAATAACGGAAACACTTTCAAGCCGGGACAGTGGTATTCCGTAAAAGACAACATCTGGAAAAAAGGAAACTGGAAATATCTGGGAGGTTATTGATGAAAGCATTAATTCTTAATTCAGGACTCGGAAAGAGAATGGGAACCCTTACGAGTGAGCACCCCAAGTGCATGACGGAGCTCTCTGTCGGAGAGACCATCGTCAGCCGCCAGCTCAAGCAGCTCGCTGAAGCCGGCATCACCGACATCGTAATGACCACGGGACCCTTCGTGGACGTTCTTGAGGGTTACATCAAGTCATTGAACCTCGATCTTGACATCAAGTTCGTAAACAACCCGATCTATGACAAGACGAACTACATTTATTCGATCTACATGGCAAGGGAGCTCCTCAAGGGTGACGACCTCATCCTCATGCACGGCGATCTTGTTTTCGAGAATGCAGTATTAGACGGCATCCTCGCACAGCAGTCCGCAATGACCGTATCTTCAACCCTCCCGCTTCCCGAAAAGGATTTCAAGGCTGTCATCGCTGACGGCGAGATCAAGAAGGTCGGCATTGAATTCTTCGATGACGCTCTCGCTGCACAGCCCCTCTACAGATTCACAAAAGAAGACTGGGAGACATGGCTCGCTTCCATCGTCAAGTTCTGCGAAGAGGGCACGACAGGCTGCTATGCCGAGAACGCTCTCAACGTCGTTACCTACAATACGCACATCATCCCTTACGACGTTAAGGATGCTCTCTGCGGTGAAGTCGACAATCCCGATGACCTCGCCGTTATGAGCGCCAAGCTCGAAGAAGTTAAGTCCAGAAAAGTCTATGTCTGCTTCTCTACGGACATTCTTCACTCCGGCCACCTCAACATCTTAAGAAGAGCTGCAAGGCTCGGCCATCTCATCGTAGGCGTTATGACCGATGAGGCAGTTGCTTCCTACAAGAGATTCCCTCTCGTCCCCTGTGAGGAGAGGAAGGCCATGTTCAAGTCCATCAAGGGCGTATGGCAGGTAGTAGAGCAGGATACACTGAGCTACAAGGACGTTATCGAAAAGTATCACCCCGACATCATCGTTCACGGCGACAACTGGAAGGAAGGCTTCCAGAAGCCGATCAGGGACGAGGTCATCGAGCTCCTCGGAGCATACGGCGGACAGCTCGTAGAGTTCCCTTATTCGTCAGATCCCAAGTACAAGGAAGTTGACGCAAGGAGCAGACTCGAGCTCTCACTCCCTGACAACAGAAGAGGCAGGCTCAGAAAGCTCATCGCAATGAAGGGCCTCGTAACCATGATGGAAGCTCACGACGGTATCTCCGGACTCATCGTTGAGAACACTGTCGTTCACGATGAGACAGGCGCTTCATACCAGTTCGACGGCATGTGGGTATCTTCACTCTGCGACTCCACAGCAAAGGGTAAGCCTGACATCGAACTCGTTGACATGACATCAAGATTCAGAACGATCGACGATATTACCGAAGTCACCACCAAGCCGATCATCTTCGACGGCGATACCGGCGGACTTACAGAGCACTTCGTTTACACTGTACGTTCACTCGAGAAGCTCGGCGTATCCGCAGTCATCATCGAGGACAAGAAGGGTCTCAAGAAGAATTCGCTTTTCGGCACAGAGGTCAAGCAGACACAGGCAACCATCGAGGAGATGAGCGAGAAGATCGCTGCAGGCAAGAGAGCACAGAAGTCAGCTGACTTCATGATCATCGCACGCATCGAGTCCCTCATCCTCGAGCAGGGCATGGACGACGCCCTCACAAGAGCATTCGCATTCGTCAAGGCAGGAGCTGACGGCATCATGATCCACTCACGCCGCACAGAACCTGATGAGATCATCGAGTTCATCAACAAGTTCAGGGAGCAGGATAAGATCACTCCTATCGTCATCGTTCCCACATCATTCCACTCCGTGAAGGAAGAGGAATGGAAGAAGATCGGCGTTAACGTTGTCATCTATGCCAACCAGCTCATGAGAGCAGAGGTTCCCGCAATGCAGCAGACCGCCGAGGAGATCTTAAAGAACCACAGAGCCCAGGAAGCAGACGAGCATCTCATGGGTTTCAAGCAGATCATCAGACTCATCCCTGACGAGATCTAAAGGAAGAAAAATGGAACAGTTAGTATTAAGCAGTGAAAACGGTTACGCCGAACTGAACGGATATCTTGCGGATAACAATATCTGCAACATTTTCCTGGTCTGCGACAGCGCTTTCGGATTCCTCAAGATCAAGGATTATTTTGATTCTCTTGAGGAAGACGGCATAGAGATCACAAGGTTCGACGATTTCCAGCCGAATCCGCTCTACGAATCAGTCGTTGAAGGCGTAAGGCTTTTCAAGGAATCCGGCGCAAAGATCATCGTCGCGGTAGGCGGGGGCTCTGCAATGGACGTTGCAAAGTGCATCAAGCTCTACAGCAACATGGATCCTTCGAAGAACTACCTTGAGCAGGAGATCGTACCTAACGATGTCGTTCTTCTCGCGGTCCCCACGACTGCGGGCACCGGCTCGGAGGCTACGAGATATGCGGTAATCTACTACGAGGGAAAGAAGCAGAGCGTTGCTGACTATTCGATCATTCCCTCTGTCGTGCTTTTCGATGATTCGGCATTAGAAACACTTCCTCTCTATCAGAAGAAGGCAACAATGCTTGATGCGTTCTGCCATGCCATCGAATCCTACTGGTCCGTCAACAGCAACGACGAGAGCAAGGAATATTCCAGAAAGGCCGTCAGCGGTATACTTGCAAATCTTGACGCTTATCTCGCAAATGACAAGCAGGCGAACCGCGAGATGATGACCGCCGCACACTACGCAGGCAAGGCCATCAACATCACACAGACGACTGCAGGCCACGCAATGTGCTACAAGCTCACGAGCCTTTACGGCGTAGCTCACGGACATGCAGCTGCACTCGTTGATACCAAGCTTTTCCCTTACATGGTCTCTCATACGGAAGGCTGCGTTGATCCGAGAGGCGAGGATTATCTGAAGAAGACATTTGGCGAGATTGCTTCAATGCTCGGATGCGGCAGCACTGACGAAGCATGCGCAAAGCTCCAGTCGGTCTTTGATTCGCTCGAACTCAAGGTTCCTGAAGCAAAGGAAGAGGATTATGCCGAGCTCAAGACATCGGTAAATCCGGTAAGACTTAAGAACAATCCGGTAAAGCTGACCGAAGAAAGCATTGAGTCACTTTATCGTATAATACTGAAATAAAAGGCAAAGGAAGACGTTTTATGAAAGTTGAAAGCCTGATCGAAATCTTAGGTGCGGACTTCTACACGGGAGTTCCGGATTCCCAGCTCAAAGCTCTCTGCAATTTCCTGATGAGCAAGTACGGGATCGACAGCAAGCATCACATGATCGCTGCAAATGAGGGCAACTGCGCGGCTCTGGCTGCAGGTTACCACATGGCGACCGGAAAGATTCCCGTTGTTTACATGCAGAACTCCGGCGAGGGCAACATCATCAACCCTCTTGCATCCCTCGTAAACGACAAGGTCTATGCGATCCCCACGATCTACATTGTCGGCTGGAGAGGCGAGCCCGGCACGAAGGACGAGCCCCAGCACATCTATCAGGGAATCGTCACCAGAACGCTCCTTGACGACATGGACGTTAAGAATTACGTCATCACAAAGGAGACCACAGAGGACGATCTCAAGGCTGCGATGGCTGAGTTTGCTCCGATCCTTGCTTCAGGCAAGCAGGTTGCTTTCGTAGTATCCAAGGGCGCTCTTTCATTCGACGGCAAGGTCGATTACAAGAATTCATACAGCCTCAACCGCGAGGAAGTAATAGGCCATATCGCAAAGGCTGCAGGCGAGGATCCCATCGTTTCGACGACAGGCAAGATCTCCCGCGAGCTTTTCGAATACAGAACAAATAACGGCATGAGCCACAAGTACGATTTCCTTACCGTCGGCTCGATGGGGCACTGCTCATCCATCGCACTCGGAATCGCGATCAACAAACCCGATCTCAAGATCTGGTGCATCGACGGTGACGGCGCTGTCCTGATGCACATGGGCGCAATGGCTGTCATCGGTTCCAACAAGCCTTCCAACATGATCCACGTCGTCATCAACAACGGCGCTCACGAGACTGTCGGAGGCATGCCTACAGTCGCATCCGATTCATCAGTCAACCTTCCCGCAGTAGCAGCTGCATGCGGATATCCTTATACCGTATCGGTAGATAATTTCGAAGACTTAGACAGAGAGCTCGAGGCCGCCAAGACCAGAGGAGCGCTCTCGTTGATAGAAGTTAAATGTCAGGTAGGAGCAAGAGATGACTTGGGCAGGCCGACAACGACCGCGCTCGAGAACAAGAATAATTTCATGGAGTACATCAATGGTTAATCTTAATCTTTACATCGACCCGGGCACGGGAAGCATGCTTTTCACAGTACTTATCGGTGTTTTGAGCGCCGCCGTTTACGGTGCAAGAACGCTGTTCATCAAGCTCCGCACGGGTGCCGGAAGAAAGGCTGACAAGAACAAGATCCCGCTCGTTATCTACTCGGATAACAAGAGATACTGGAACACGTTCGAGCCTATCTGCGACGAGCTCGAAAAGCGCGGACAGGATGCGGTCTTCATGACGGCTTCCCCCGACGACCCGGCTCTCAAGAAAGAGTACAAGCACATCAAGACCGAGTTCATCGGCGAGGGCAACAAGTCTTTCACAAGACTCAACATGCTCAACGCAAGGCTCGTGTTCTGCACGACTCCCGGACTTGATGTTCTTCAGTGGAAGAGATCCAGATCAGTCGAGTATTATACACACATCATGCATGCTCCGAGAGATGCTGCTTCCTACAGAATGTTCGAGCTCGACTACTTCGATTCGATCCTTTTCTCAGGCCAGGTCCAGATCGACCAGATCAGAGAGCTTGAGGAACTGAGAGGCCTTCCTGCAAAGGAACTCACACTCGTCGGCATTCCTTACATGGATGAGATGATGAAGCGTGCACAGGCTCTGCCTCCCGCGCCCAAGTCAGACAAGACGACAGTCCTTCTTGCACCTTCATGGGGCAAATCATCACTTCTCGTTAAGTACGGTTCCAACTTCATCTCCAGTCTTTTGAAGACCGGCTATCACGTCATCATCAGACCTCACCCCCAGTCATTCACGGCTGACAAGGAAGTCATCGAGAAGCTCATGGCAGAGTTCCCGAACAGCGATGACCTCGAGTGGAACAGAGACAACGACAACTTCGACGTATTGAACCGTTCAGACATCATGATCTCCGACTTCTCCGGCGTCATGCTCGACTTCGCGTTCATCTTCAACAAGCCCGTCATCTATGCAGACATCAATTTCGACAAGGGTCAGTACGACTACTACTTCCTCAAGGAAGAGCCCTGGTCACTCACGATGCTCCCCAAGATCGGCATGGCTCTCACAATGGAGAACGTAGAGAACGTTAAGGACATCATCGAGGAGTGCCTTACGAACCCGAAGTTCAAGGAGACCCGCGAGCAGGCAAGAGACGAGATCTGGCAGCACAGGGGCGAAGGCGCTGTCCGCGTAGCCGACTATCTCTGCAATAAGCTCAAGGAGCTTGAGGAGAAGGAAGCAGCTGAGATCAAGGCAGCCGAGAAGAAGTCTTCCAAGAAGGCTAAGGTTAAGAAGGCTGAAGCAAAGGCCTGAGATAACGGTTCGATAATGGAAGATAACAATGTTAAAGTAACCGGAAAGCAGAGGGTGACAGGCATCATCCTCTGCATTCTCATCTTTGCGGCAGTAGGTGTGATCTCATATTTCATATGCAAGCCGATGCTCGAAATGAGCAAGGACCCGGCAGCTTTCCGCGCGTATATCGACGAGCAGGGAGTAAAAGGCTACCTGATGCTCATGGCTGCAATGTTCCTGCAGGTCGTCGCGGCGGTAATCCCGGGAGGACCTTTCGAGATCGCCGCAGGCTATGCTTTCGGCATCTGGAAGGGTGCGCTTGTTGCCGATGTCGCAATGACATTGGGAAGTCTTTTCGTATTCCTGATGGTAAGAAGATTCGGCGTTAAGTTCGCCTGCCTTTTCATCTCGAAAAAGAAACTTGATTCGGTCAAGTTCTTCCACCACTCATCTAGAAGGGACCTTCTGGCGTTCATCTTCTTCCTGATACCCGGTACCCCGAAGGACATCTTCACCTACGTCATGGGCTTTACCGACATGAAGATCCCCGTCTGGATCTTCATCACCTTCGTAGGAAGATTCCCCGCGATCCTGCTGTCCGCGATGAGCGGCAATGCGATCGGAGAGAAGAACTACACGACGTTCATAATAATGATCATCCTCATAATCGTTGTCTGCATCGCAGGCAGTATCTTCTACACCCTCTGGAAGAAGAAGCACGATGCCAAAGAGGCCGCTGAAGCAGCCGCCGTTACCGGTTCCGCCGGCGGTGCGATAGAGGGTGCTGAAGCCGTGAAGGCTGAAACAGGGGATAAGTCCTCTGAATCCGTTACTGATACCTGAGGCAACGCGGAATGATAAATGATATCCTATAGTTGTTAGGGAGGTGCTTTATGGACGCAAAGACATCAAAGATCATCAGCATAGGAAGATCGTTTGGCGCAGGCGGAAAGACCATCGGAAAACTGGTCGCAGACAGCCTTAACATTCCCTATTACGATTCGGAGCTCCTTAAAGAGACTGCTAAGAACAGTGGTCTTTCCGAGAAATATCTTGAAAGCGTTGACGAAAAAGACATCACCGATGCGGCACTCTATATGTCGGTCGGCTTCATGACACCTTCATACACATCGATCCGTCAGATAGCGGCTAATGCCCAGAGCGAAGTCATCGAAAAGATCGCATCTGAAGGTCCCTGCGTCATCGTCGGACGCCGCGCGAATGAGATCCTGAAAGACAGGAAAAACGTTGTCAGCATTTTTGTTACTGCATCAGTTGAATACAGGACAAAGAGGATAATGGAACGTGAAGGCATAGACGAAAAGGCTGCGCGGAAAAAAGTCCTCAGAGTCGATAAGGAAAGAGCCGCTTACTATAACCAGTTCGGCGGCGACAACTGGGGATACGCTTCAACTTACGATCTCTGCATAAATACCGAGACCTTCGGTGATGAGAAGGCTGCAGAAATGATCGTGAAACTGGTTATGAACTGATCCTTATTTCTTTAAGAATTCTTCAATAGCATCGGCACGCATTACGCTGCCCAGGTATTTGCCCTGGAATGCATCGCAGCCGTAGCCTGAAAGGATCTCGAACTGTTCTTCCTCACCTACGCCCGTGGCGCATACCTTGATATCAGTGTCGTGCATGAGATCTATTGCCGATGCGGTGAGGATCCTGACGTCTGAATTATTTGCAATATCGGAAGTGAAATTGCCGTCGAGCTTGAGTACCGATACCGGCAGGAGCGGGATCGCGTTGAACGATGAATATCCGCGGCCGAAGTTGTCGAGCGATATCCTGACGCCTGTTCCTGCGAGTTCCTCGATAACGGAACGTATGCTTGAAAGCTCGGTAATAAGGCTTTCTTCCGGAAGATCCAATATGATGTTCTTTATGTCGCAGTCAGCTGCGGCAACGGTGCTCATGAATGAACGGACGAAGTTCTCTTCCTTGAGCTGGTTGGCGGAAATGTTGACTGCCATGGAAAGCTTCGGGTTGATCTTATTTATCACGGACAGCATGTTCAGCGCTTCGAGCATCGAGAACTTGCCGATGCGGCGCATATAACCCGTGTTCTCAGCTGCGGCGATGAATACCTGCGGACTTACGAAAATGTCATCCTTTTCGAATCTCATGAATGCCTCAAAGCCGACAAGTTCACGCTCTGAGGAATAGCTAGGCTGGTAGACCATGTAGATGTCGCCGTTCCTGATAGCGTTGTCGAAAACAGCTGTAATGTCTTCCTTCGTCATGCCGTCAAAGATGTTATCTCCGCTGAGCATTCTTTCGGATGCTCTTTTCGAGGTGCCGCGCATTGCTTCTTCAGCCTTCGAAATAAGTTCACTTGCGTTTCTGCTGTCCTGAGGATACATCGCGAAGCCGTATGAGATGTGCACGTTCATGGAATCCGAACCTGCCTCGAAAGCCCTGGAAGCTTCTCTCATGAGCTTGTCGGCATATATCGTAAGATCCTTTTGCGGAAGCTTTCTTCTCTCAAGGATGAGGAAATCGGCAGCGATGATCCTGGCGACCATGTCTGAAGGATCGGCTGCCTCGCGGATCTTGTGTGCCATATTCTGGATGAAGAGATCCATTGAATTGTGGCCGATCCTGCGGCTGATTATCTCTGAATTGTCGAGCGAGAGATATATGATCGTGAACGGACAGGATTCGTTGTCGGGGATCCTGGCTTCACGCTGCTTGTTGATGTCTTCGGCGATGAGGCGCGATATCCTGTCGGTGATCATGTCCCTGCCGGGGAGAGTTGTCAGCGGGTCGAGCGATGATGCGATGTTGAGACCGATGGCCTCACTGATCTCGCTGCTCGAGCCTGACTTCTCATGGCTGACGATGAGGCTTGTACGCTTGAACATCTCTTCTTCGAGTTCTTTGTTGATGCGCCTGCCGCGTTCTTCGCGCTGCTCTTTTGCGATCCTGGTGATCTTGGCTGCGATCCTCGTGATGTAATACTGCATCAGCAGATTGATCATCATGGTGGTGAAAGCAATAGCGCCGAGGAAAGCCGCATTCTGATTGCCTAACTTCAGGTACTCATATGTGTATATGAGGCACTGCATCAGGTTGAGAACGAAGGAAATGTAGAAACCGAATTTCCCGAGGAAGACGCTGATCATGATCGAAAGCAGCATGAGCGATATCCCGAGGAAGAATCTGGTGAGAGTGCTGGACATTATCTGAAGAGCGCAGAGAGCGAAGAAGAGCAGCACGCCCGCGATGAGCACGGTCATGTAAGCTGCGCCGGATTTGAAAAAGATCCTGTCAGTTCTTCTGTCCATATAAAATATTATGCAAGGAACACTCTAATTATGTATTAAAAATAAGTTAAATTTCTGGGACATTCTATGCGTCATCCGCAACGTCGTCCGGTTCCTCCTCGAAATCCGTTATGCCGGGTCCTTCGTCATAGTCGTCATCGATGTCTTCCTCGTCAGGGTCGACAGTCTCCGCAGGGCTTTGTTTTGAAGGCATTCCGGCAGGTTCCGGATTGAGCGAAAAGTGTGAAAGATCGACCGCAGGCTTCCCGTCTTTTATCGAGAGAGGCCATGAAGCCATGACGTATCCGGAATTGTCCGTATCACAAAGGACCATTGTGTAACTGCCGTCTTCGAGACCTTCATATGTTACCTTAAAAACATAAGGATCGCTTTCGGAATCGCGCTCCTCATAGAAATCGTATGTAAGACCCGCATTGTCCGCGTCATCTTCGTAAACATAGTTTCCGTCCGGGCAGATGCCGATCCAGCCGTCAGTTTCGAGTTTGATGCTGCCGCTTAACGTGAATATGATGTCTCCGTTTTCGATGGTGAAACTTATCAGCTTCGCGCCCGCGGTATTATCATCTCCGGAGCCTGCTCTGCCGGACACGGCAGGATTGCCGTTCCCCGGTGTATTACTCATGGCAGGATCTTTTTTCCCGCATGACGCGAGTGAAAAAAGCATCGCCAAAGACAACGCTGTTGCAAGTATCTTCTTCATGTTAGAGACGATTTTATCATCTATTTCAATTTTTGTTGATATAATATCTTCGCAAGTTAATTTTTCGCTGCAACATTATTGACCGCTCATCTGTATTTAGGACAGAAGCGGAAAAACGGGAGACTTTATGGCATTCGGTTTATCTTTGAGATTTCCGCTTTGGACATTCTTCTCTGCGCTTTTTGCGCGGGGCGGTAATGCCGGAAATACAGACAGAGGACCGGGTTCGGCAGTTCTCGAAGGCGATGCGCCTTGCGAAGAGCCGGTAACCTCAGGCGCAAAGATGTCTCCTGACGAGATATCCGCAATGGCCGAGGAAGTGCTGAACACAATGGGAGACGCGATCTTAAGGCTCGCTTTCTCATATCTGCATAACAGGGAGGATGCTGAAGACATCCTTCAGGAGACGATGATAAAACTCGTCACGCAGACTCCGGTTTTCGAGAATGAGAAACACCGCAAGGCGTGGCTCATGACCGTTGCAGCGAACCTGTCCAAGAACAGGATCGAATACAACAAAGTACGTGACACCGCTGAGCTTAACGAAGAGCTCGCCGGTGCCGAGGAAGAAGACAGGAATGTGAGCGATGACCTGTCTGCAATATGGAAAGCTGTCGAGCAGCTGCCCGTCAACCAGCGTGAAGCGATCCACCTGTTCTATCAGGAAGGATACAAGACTGCTGAGATCGCAGAGATCACGGGACGCCCGGAAGCAACTGTACGCTCCGACCTTAAGCGCGGACGCGACAAGCTCAAATCTATACTGAAGGAGGCAGACGACTTTGAGTAAGTATAACGACTTTATGAGTCACATCAGAGTTGACGATGCGATGCACCGCCGTATCATGGACGCTGTCTCCGGGGCTATAGAGCAGGGTGCTGAGATCACTCCGCTGAACAGTAAAGAAGAGGACAGGGTAAAGACACCTATCAAGCGCAAGGCGAAGGTGTCTGTCATAAAGATCATTTCGATCGCAGCTGCAGCTATCCTCGTGGCAGGCGGCGCGGTAATGCTGTCAACCACGATGATGAGCTCATCTACCAAGCAGATGAATACAGTTGCACAGGAAGAAAAGACTGATCAGTTGGATTCGGCTTTGGCTGTCAGCAACGGCAACAGGACCTTTGCGGGCAATAAGAAATCCGGCAGTCATTATGGTGATGCACCTGACGGAGCCAGTGACAGAAATAAAGTTACGGTAAAAGGGGCCGTAGGCAGCACAAAGAACGCCGCAGCCAACGATAAGACCGTTGAAAGCATAGAAGGCATAACAGGCAAAGAAAACGAAGATGAGGAGACCCAAGCTGCTGCTCCCGGTGAGGGCAAGGGTGACATAAAGGACCGCCTGCCTTTTAAGGTCAAGGCAGTCGGCTCGGGTTCATTGAAAGACAATATCGGCATGACGGTCTATACCGGAGAAGACGGTGAGAAGATGATCCTCTTCACCGCGAAAGAAGGAACCGATATCGTAAAGGCATATTATCCTGATTTCGAGGGCGTTCCCGCACTGCTCCAGACTGAGGCAGGTCAGGTTTTCAAGGCAGTCGACACATCAGCCGGAAGAAATGTGGTGGTTAAAAATGCCGGACCTTTCGATGCCGTAACATGGACAAAAGACGGAACAAGCTACATGCTGGCATTCAGCAGCAAAAAGGATACAAATGTATTTATCTCCCTCATGGAGATAATCTGAACTTTATTTGATTAAATCCGACCCTTATAGTGTATAATCTGCTTAATACTAGCCGGGTGCCCGCAAGCTCCCGCAGAAAGGCAGAGTAATGTATGTTTTGTCCCATTTGTGGTAAAGAAAATCCCGAAGGTTCAACCTTCTGCGCCGGTTGCGGAAAGCCGCTCTCGGCTCCGACAGCACCCGCACCTGCAGCAGCTCCTGTAATCCCTCAGCAGCCTGCACCCGCACCCCAGCAGTATGCACCCCAGCCTCAGCCGCAGTATGCAGCTCCCCAGGCTCCCGTTGCACCTGCAAAGAAGTCTCCGATCCTTCCTTTCGGTGATTTCTTCAAGTCACTTTTCACAGCTGCACTGAAGCCTGTAACAGGCGCTTCTGATGAAGCTAAGAAGTATGACAACATCGGAAATTCCCTCATCCTTTCCGCAATCGTTGTCGGCATCCTCACGATCGCAAACTTCCTGCTCTACATGCTCAGAACAACTCTCTACCAGAGCTGGCCGAGGAATTTCGGTGATGCATTCGTAAGAGTTCTCAGAAACTTCTTCGGTTCGTTCTTTGATTATGCCCTCATGACATTCGGCTTTGCTGCCGTAGTACTCGTTATCGGCATGATCTTCAAGGAGAAGTGGTCTTTCTCAAGACTTCTCGCGATCTGCAGCATGGCAGTTTTCCCTTCTGAGGCTGTCAGGATCCTGATCATCAGATTCTTCACAAGTGTTCCGAGCAATGCTGATACTTCCTGGTATTACACAATGCTCAGATACTTCCCGATCTCATCAGTTCTTTCCGCAGCTGCTACGATCTATGCGTTCATCCTTCTTTACGAGGGCATCACACGCGAGACAAAGCTCGAAGGCAACAAGAAGGGATTCATTTTCGCGATCGCCTGGGTTGCACTTGAATTCGTATCACACTACATCGGACTTATCTACTGATAAAACCCGGACACTGTTTCAAGGGACTGCAGAAATGCAGTCCCTTTATTTTGTCTGAGGCAGGTGCAACATTTCCGTTTCACATTCTGTATATATGGTATGAAACACATCCGGAGGAATCAGGAAATGAATTCGAGTATCAGAAAAAAGACCATGGCGGCAGGCCTTAGCGCGCTGCTCTTAATGACAGGCTGTGCAGGCAGGACCGGCGGCAATACCGTTCCTTTGAAAAACGATCCTGCGATAAAAGCGGAACTTGATCTGGACAAGGTAAATGATCAGAAATACGATGAGAAAAAGCTTAACGACGAATACGGAAGATACAGTTTTGATCTGATGAAGCAGATCGCATCCGGCGCCGAAAAGAACTGCAACATCATGGTATCTCCCGCATCGATCATGATGGCTCTCGACATGTGCGCTGCAGGCGCAAAGGGCGAGACATTGAAGCAGCTTTCAGATCTTTTCGCTAAAGATGTAGATCCGCTCCAGCAGCAGGCTTTTGCATCCGAAATGATGAAGAGGATCAACAATTCGCAGAAGATCCGGTTCGATTGCGCAAACGCCGTCTGGAGCAATGACAGCTACCTGAACGGTAAGGTCAATGCGACATATACGGACTACATCAGAAAGACTTTTGGCGCAGAATTCAACGCGGCAAAATTCACTTCGGGCACTCACGAAGAGATCAACAAATGGGTCGACGGCAAGACGAATCACATGATCCCGAAGCTGCTCGACGATCCGCTCGATCCGCTGACCGTAATGGTGCTCGTCAATGCGATCCGCTTTGAGGCACAGTGGGCGAAAGGCTATCAGGACAGTCAGGTCAGAAAGATGAAGTTCAAGGGCACCAACGGGGAAAAAGATGCAGACATGCTGACAGGCACTGAAGATGCATATTTCGAATCGGACAAGGCTACAGGATTCATCAAGTACTATGAAGGTGAAGAGTATGCTTTCGTCGTCATCCTTCCCAAGGATGAAAAAGCTGAAGCAAATGATTTCATGAAGAACTTCTCTTATGATGATTACAGTAAATTCATCTCAAGCCGCAGTGATACCAGCGTCAGGACAGTCATGCCGGAGTTCAAGGCTGATTACGGACAGCTGGTAAACGACACCGTAAGAAAACTCGGCGTTACCGATGCGTTTATCAAAGAGAAGGCTGATTTTTCCGGAATAGCCGATACGAGCAACGGAAACTTCTATATCTCAAAGATCATCCACAAGACCCACATCGAAGTTGACCGCAAAGGAACCAAGGCTGCAGCGGCAACGGCTGTCACAGTCAAGACCGAAAGCATTGCGGAGCCGGTCCGGGAATACAAAGAAGTCGTCTGCGACAGGCCTTACTGCTATGCGATAGTGGACACCGTTTCCATGAACCCGATATTCATCGGTACGGTGAACAATGTTGTTTAACCTATAAGGAGGGGGGTAAATCCCCCCTTTTTTAATTGACCCAAATTGGTTAATTACCGCTAATATGCCTTTACTATCTATGTTTTTATTTTTCTGTTATTAGGCTATAATATCAACGATATTTCAAATTGGTGGAACGGGTCTTAATTAACAATGAAAATATTGAGTGTCGCTATACCCTGTTACAATTCTCAGGATTATATGGGCAACGCAATCGAATCGCTGCTTGGATCAGGCGATGATATAGACATTATTATTGTTGACGACGGTTCAACAGACGACACAGCTCTTATCGCAGATAAATACGCAGAGAAATATCCCGACATTGTACGTGTCGTTCATAAGCCGAACGGCGGACACGGTTCTGCCGTAAACGCAGGAATCGATAATGCGAAGGGACTGTATTTCAAAGTGCTGGACAGCGATGACAGGCTTGATCCGGAAGTCCTTTCCGAAGTCATGGATACTTTAAAGTTCTATTCAAAGGAAGAAGAGCCTTTGGATATGCTCGTCACTAATTTCGTTTACGATAAGCTTGGCGTACCCGACTGCAAAAAGAAGGTCATGAGCTATCCCGGTGTACTTCCCGAGAAGTTTGTTTTTTCCTGGGAACTCGCGAAATTCGGCAAGGGTGACTACCTGCTGATGCATTCCGTCATCTTCAGAACTCAGCTTCTTAAGGATTGTGGATTAAGGCTTCCCGAGCACACATTCTATGTTGATAACATTTATGTTTTCGAGCCGCTTCTTAAGGTCAAGCGTATCTATTACATGAATGCCAACCTTTACTATTATTTCATCGGACGTGAAGACCAGTCAGTCAACGAGGCGGTCATGGTCAAGCGTGTTGACCAGCAGCTCAAGGTCAATTATCTGATGATCGACTATTATGTCGAGAACCGAAAGTATTTCAGGGAAAACAAAAACTGCGGACAGTATATGTACAGTTATCTGGAGATAATCACTACGGTATCCGCGATCCTTCTGATCCTCGACGGAAGTCCCGAAGCACTTGCAAAGCGCAAGGAGCTTTTGGAATACATTTCCAAAAAGAGCAAGAGACTCTACATAAGATTCAAATACGGAGTTTTGGGTTCAGTCGTTACGCTTCCCGGCAAGACCGGCAGACTTGCTGCCTTGGAGGCATACAAGCTTTTCCAGAAGTTCTACGGCTTCAACTGATATCAAAAAAGGAAATAAAAAACTTCCGTCCATACGGGCGGAAGTTTTGTTTTGGCTGTTTTGGGCTTATCAGTCGTTCTCGTACTCGACAACGAGCTGGGATACGGTCTGCTTTGCGTCGCCGTAGATCATTACGGTGTTGTCCATTGTGAACAGCGGGTTCTCGATGCCGGAGAAGCCTGTACCCTGACCTCTCTTGAGGACGAATACCGTGCGTGCCTCGTAAGCGTTTACGATAGGCATTCCGTAGAGAGGAGAAGACTCATCGTTGATAGCCGCAGGGTTAACGACGTCGTTTGCGCCGATGACGATGGCAACGTCGACATTGCTCATCTGAGGGTTCATTTCGTCGGAGGTCTTAAGCTGCTCGTAGGGAACGTTAGCTTCAGCGAGGAGAACGTTCATATGACCGGGCATACGACCTGCAACAGGGTGGATCGCGAAATTGACTTCGCATCCGTTTTCCATGAGAACGTCAGTGAGCTCCTTGACGGCGTGCTGAGCCTGGGCAACAGCCATACCGTAACCGGGGATGATGACAACGTTCTTTGCAGCCTCAAGGATGAGATAAGCATCCTCGACGGACATTGACTTGGGTTCCTTGTGCTCGCCTGCAACTGCCGCGGACTTCTTCTTTGTTGTCTTGAAAAGGAGTGCTGCGAAAGTCTTGTTCATGGCCTTGCACATGATGAGCGTGAGGATGACGCCGGAAGCGCCTACAAGGCATCCTGAAACGATGAGGACCGTATTGCCGATAGGGAATCCTGCGAATGCCGCAGCGAGACCTGAGAGTGCGTTGAGGAATGAGATGATGACAGGCATGTCGCCGCCGCCGATGGTGATAACGAGTGTAACACCGAGGACGAGTGAAGCGATCGTTGTGATGAGGATGCCGGCAAGTCCTAAGCCACCGTCAGGTGCAATCGTATAAAGAACGATGCCGAGGACTGCGATAACGAGGATGATGGCATTGATCACGTTCTTGCCGGGAATGCTGATGTTCTTCTTGAACATCTTAAGGCCTGCGAGCTTAGCCCATGCGATGAGCGAGCCTGTGAAGGCGACCGCACCGATGACGATCGTGAGACCAAGTGTGATCGATGTGAACGCGTCGGTGCTGATCCTGTCGGAGCCGCCGCGGAGAGCGCAGTACTGGGAGATGGCAACGAGCATTGAGGAAAGGCCGCCGAAGCCGTTGAAGAGGGCAACGAGCTGGGGCATGCCGGTCATCTCGACTTTCTTTGCCCAGATGAAACCTACGATCGTACCTGCGATGACTGCAGCTGCGATGATGCCGTAGCCGACGATACCGCCGTCGATTACGTCCTGCGAAATGAGAACGGAGATGACTGCGACTGCCATACCGACAGATGAATAAAGGTTACCCTTTCTTGCCGTGTCTGCTTTTCCGAGCTTCTTGATGCCCATGATGAAGAGCACGGCGGAGATCATGTAGAGGATGATGCAGATAAAATTATCCTTGATAGAGAGGAAATCCATTATTTCTTCTTACCCTCCTTTTTCTTGAACATCGCGAGCATTCTGTCGGTTACGAAATAACCGCCGATAACGTTGATCGTTGCGAAAAAGATCGCGATGCCGCCTAAGATCATTCCGAGGATATGGTTGTCAACGCAGATGGCGCATGCAGCGATGGCACCTACGATGGTGATACCTGAAATAGCGTTCGTACCGCTCATGAGCGGAGTGTGGAGCTGTGAAGGAACCTTTGAGATGAGTTCGACTCCGAGGTATGCCGATATGATGAAAACGAATATCAGCAGCATTATGGTCTTGGAATCCATTATTAACCCTCCTTGAATCTTTCGTGGATGATGGCGCCGTCCTTTGTGAGGAGGCACCCCTTCATGATCTCGTCACCTAAGTTGACCTCGAATTCCTTGCTCTCCTTGTTGTAGAAGTGAGTGAGGAATGCGGAGATGTTGCCGGAGAGCATCTTGGATGCATCCCACGGTACCTGACGCTGGAGCTCGTCACCCGGAAGGATGATTACGCCGTTGTCGGTGATGACTTCCTTTGCAGGATCAGAACCTTCGACGTTGCCGCCGGTGGAAACAGCCATGTCGACAACGATCGTGCCGGGCTGCATGCGGTCGAGGACGTCCTTCTTGATGAGGACGGGAGCCTTGCGGCCGAAGACCTTTGCGGTCGTGATGACGATGTTGGACTTTTCGCAGACCTTAGCCTGAGCTTCCTGCTGCTTTGCGATCTGTTCGGGTGTGAGTTCCTTGGCGTAACCCTGAGCTGTCTGGCCCATTTCGCCGAGGTCGATCTTTACGAAGTTTGCGCCGAGGGACTTAACCTGCTCTTCAACTACCGGACGTGTATCGAAAGCATCGACTCTTGCGCCCAAGCGCTTTGCGGTAGCGATAGCCTGAAGGCCTGCAACACCGACACCGATGACGAAGACTCTTGCGGGGTTGATCGTACCTGCAGGGGTGACCATCATGGGGAGGATCTTAGGCATCTTTGCTGCTGCATTGAGAACTGCAACGTAACCTGCGAGTGATGTCTGGGAAGACTGAACGTCCATCTTTTGGGCGAGAGTCGTTCTCGGGATCATCTCGAGAGAAACTGCCTGGATATTGTTTTCTGCGAATTCATGGAGAAGGGCTTTCTCGTTGAAGGGGTCGAGGAAGCTGACATGGAGGGCACCGGCTTTAAGGCCTTTTGCTGTCTCCGGCTTAAGGATCCTGACAACGATCTCGGCATCGTCCAAAGCTTCCGCTTCGCTCTTAACGATCTTTGCTCCGACAGCCTCGTATGCCGCGTCGTCAAATCCGCTCTTAGATCCCGCACCGCTTACGACCGTGAACTCAAATCCCATTCCGGTAAGTTTCTTGATGTCATCCGGAATGAGGGCCACACGCGTCTCGGCAGGCAGGGTTTCCTTGCACACCAAAACTTTCTTCATTTGATTACCCCTCTTGAAATAGAAATGTGCCCTAAAAATGTAACTCTTTAGGCGAATAAATTATAAAACATCACCCTGCAATTGCAAAGTGATGTTTATTAGGTCTTTATATTTTTACTGTTGTTTTATTTCTTGAACCAGGTATCCCTGATGTCTTTGTAAGCGTTTTTCGCATCTTCCCTGAAAGCCTTGTAGTCGCTGTAGGACATCTTGGTTATTTCGGTATACCTTGAAGGGTTGAACGCCCTGTCGACGCTGTCAAAAACAACGGTCAGCCTGTAATCTGCGACAGGTGAAGTGAACTTGTCTGAGATCTTCTTAAACTTTCCGGTGGCCTCAAGGTTCTCGAAAGACAGAACATAGGTGCCGCCCTTTCTAAGGAGTTTACCCTCGACGCTGATGATGTCGCCGTTTGAATCTCCCGTCAGGGTGTATCCGCCGGCTTTCTTGTCCCACTTGAAGTACAGGCTGTCAGATGTCTTCTTTCCGCCGCTGCGGGTAAAATCATACGCAAAGCCGAAAGAAGCCTTGTAAGCTGTCTTGTCGTTCTGTCTGACGGAGTAGGAGATATCGATGCTGTCGCCCTCGGAAGACTTGAATCCGAAGGAGATCTCCTCGGCCGTCTTGACGTTCTTGCCGAGCTCGAGGCTGATATCATAAGCAACCCTGATGCCGCGGCTGTTTCTTCCGTCGGTGTCGACATCGATCCTTGCGACGCGCTTGCCTGACTTTGTGATGTAGATCCAGACCGTCATGTCGCCGTCGTAATCTTTGACGGAGCGCTTGAAAGAATCAAGCCTGTCATAGAAATCGTCGACCATGTCGTCTGCATCCTTGATGCCGTAATCGGTGTTGGAGAAGCTCTTGAGAAGGAATGATTCGAGATCCCTGTCATGCTTTGCGGCGGTTACGAACTGTGACGCTGCTTCTGCCAGTGACTTTCTGTCGAAATCGAGTGTTACGACGGTGCAGCTGATCTGCTGTCCGCCTGCCATGATGCGGTCATTTGAAGTGGAGACGCGGGCATTGTCCATGAGGGATGTGACAAGGAGTCTCTGATAGGTCCTGGCAAGTTTGGCGTACTCTTTCGAAAGATCCTTGTTGCCTGCGACAGTTTTGTCGAGCCTCAGGAGATACTCGTAGAGGTTCTTGTCCATCTCGACCTTTTCGTCAGGATTCTCGGGATCGAATATCGATCCGGGAAGGTTCTTCTGGATCTTTCTGACCGAAACGCCGTAGGGCTTGCTGCCGATCCGGGGTGATTCGAAACTGAAGTCGTTTCCGTTGAATGCACCCTTGAAACTTGCTACGGTATCCCTGCCTTCCTTAATCTTTCCTGAAGCTGCAAATCTCATGCGCGAAAAGTCGGTATATACCTTCAGTTCGGCATCGGCGTCTTTATCTGAAAGAGGCGCGAGATTGCCGCTTAAAGTTATTGAACCGCCGTTGAGGAGGTTTCTTATGTAGCTGACGGATTCGATCCCGGAAATATCCCTTGCGGTGTTGGCCAAAGCGCCTTCGGCAAGGCTCCTGGGATTGTTTGATGCATTAACGCAGATGATGATCAACAGCAGGATGATCAGGGCGGCTGCTCCTGCCAGAATACCTTTCTTTTTCATCGTATATCTCCCCCGGAATATGCTGAAAATCAAGAAAATTATAACAGATTTGGAAGGTCCTTTGGGGCGTATTGAAAACAGGCGTCTTCAAGTCTATTATTTTTGATATGGTCACAAAGAAAAAAGAAATCACAAGTTTAGGACCGTCGTTCCTTTTAGTTACGGCAGCGGTCCTTTTCATTTATTTCGTCACCTTCATGACCGCATCGAACCTGAGAGCGGGGAAGACTGCTCTTCTGTTCGGCGTGTTCGTTTCTTTCTGCGGTTTTTATACGGTGAGCCGGATCAAGGACATGAAGACGGGACTGCTCGGCTTTGCTGCGGGAATTCCCTGCGGGACCGTGTCGTACTTTGCTCTTAAAGCGGCTTTTGATTCGGTCAACAGAATGACCATCGAATGCTTCGGGATCATGATGAGATTCCTTCTCTGGGGCGGCATCGGCTCTGTTGTCCTGATGTGCGTACTGCTTATCTGCGCGAAAAAGTTTAAGACCGAAGATGCCGTAACTGCCGTGCTCCTGGCAGGTTTCGTCCTCCGTACGGTAATGGTCGTCTTCACACCCATGAATTATTTCCAGCATGACGTATCCGGATTCGGAGGCGGATTCGAGGGCTTCCATGACGATTACATCATGTACATCTACGAGCACTGGTCGCTTCCGGTCAATGACGTAAGAGATCTGGGTCAGCTCTACCATCCGCCGCTCCATCACGCACTGTGTGCCATTTTCTTAAAGCTTCACTCGTTCCTTTTCCCGGCTTTCGAAGGTGAGATCAACGTTCTTAAAACGCTCCCGTTCCTTTATACAAGCTGGCTCGTATTGTTCAGCCATAGGATACTTAAGCATTTTAAGATCGGCGGCGCTCCGCTGGCCATCTCACTTGCGTTTATCAGCTTCCATCCGCAGCTTGTCTTCCTCGCTATCCAGATCAACAACGATGCGCTGATGAACATGCTGTTCGTCGCATCGATATATCTTGCGCTCAAATGGCACGAGAAGCCCGAGCTTACGACGATACTCTTTACCGCGCTCACGATCGGCTGCGCCATGATGGCCAAGATCTCAGGCGGCCTTGTCGCGATACCTGTTGCACTCCTGTTCCTTTGCAAATTGATCGCGGCAATAAGGAAGAAGGCCGGCATCAAGACGGGAGAACTGGTAAAGCAGTTCGTGTTCTTCGGATTTCTTGTATTTCCGCTTGGACTGTGGTTCCCTCTGAAGAATTACATTATGCACGGCGTTCCGTTTACATATGTTTTCCGGATCGAGTCCACCGCGCATCAGGATCTTTGGATGTTTCCGGCGTGGCAGCGTCTTTTCGCGCCATCCGCAGAGTCTCTGAAGACGCCTTTCATGGTGATGAACAATACGGATCCCGCGGTTGATTACAATATCTTCGTTTCTCTGATCAAGACATCGCTTTTCGACGAGAGGCACTTTGAGGACGGATATCTCATCAATACGGGACGCGTAATGGTGGCGCTTGCAGCTGCCGTTGCCCTGGCATGCATCTGCTGTGCCGTTTTCGTCATCATAAGACTGATCAGGCAGAAGAAGATGACGGTTCCTTTCGCATCGATCCTGATACTGTGCGTGACCATGTGCATAAGCTACATGAACTACTGTCTCGGATATCAGATCACGAGCACGGAGAGCCTCAGGTTCATCATCCCGGTGCTCCTGCCGGCAGGCCTCTTCTTCGGAATGACACTACAGGAACTGAAGAAAAAGAATCCGGCCAAAGTCATCATCGCGGTCGTCATAGTGCTTTTCATCTACGGAGTATTTGCATTCTACGGTTCTTATGCCGAATACAGGCCCGTATGGGAAGCATTCATAAAGCCCGCATAAAAGCCGCATCTTAAATTTTTATTATTAGTGCCGTCATGCTATAATCCTTTCTGTAAAAAATTCAAAGGGGACCTTTTTAATGGCACTTTTCGGAAAGAAAAAGCAGGACGAGAATAATTCCGAGGACAAGAAGCTCGAAGCGGCACAGAAGTCCAAGGAGATGGATATAATCCTCCAGGCACGTCAGGAGGAAGAGGAAGCGCGTCAGGCCAGGATCGCAGAGCGCGAGGCTGAGCAGGAGAAGTTTAAGAGCGAGCTCCAGGCTGATATCGAAAAAGCCGCTGATGCCGCAAAAGAAGTCATCGGCATGTATCCTGCAAGAGCAGGCGAAGAGCGTTTCTTCATGCTCGTTGAGACACATGTTTATACCGACATGGCCGATCCCGAAGATGAGATCGTAAAGGGAATCCTGCGTGGAAAAGTCAGGAAGGGACAGGAGATCCTCGTTCTTTCCGGACTCGATTCAATGAACAAGGTTACGGTAAATGCTATCCGCAACGACGACCGCGAAATGCTCGAAGAAGCATGTAACGAGATCGTTGAACTCGAGCTCTCAAAGGGTGATTTCAAGGACCCCGATTCCCCGGATGAGCAGAACGAATCCAGGATCATGACATATGCGGTCCTTACGAACCTTCCCGAGGAAGAAGGGATCTCGGAAGGCGTCCGTCTTCCTGCAATGCTCTGCGAATTCTCAAGATTCCAGGGCGACCAGGAGTATTTCGGCCAGCTTATGAATGCTGCAATGACATCCGAATTCGCAGTTCCCGCAAAGGTCTCCGGCGGCAGCACGAGCCAGAGGAAAGTTTCTTTTGCCGGCATGCGCAGCGAGAACTCCGACGGTAAGCCCATGCTCCCCGCATTTACTTCCGTCAAGGCATTTGAGAAGCACAAGGACATGCTCGCAAAGGCAGGCGGCTTCAACAGCGCGCTCAAGCTCGATTATTCACAGCTTTGCGGCGTTGCAAGAGACGACAACCACGGCGGCGCGGTCATCGATCCGCTCGGCCCCGTTATCTTTGCGCTCCCCAAGGAAGTGCTCGACACTTCAGTAAAGACCGTTCAGTTCCATGCGCTTTTCGGCCAGAACAAGATCGCCGAGAAGTTCGTACCCGGAGAGGGCGAATCCGCATCTGAACCTGCAAGGCCCGCTCAGAGACTCAGGGAATACAGCGTAACCAATCCCGTTCCGGGCGGTGAATATACATTCATCGAGGATGCCGTAAAGAAATACGCGGGTTCCCAGGCTGATATCGCAAAGCTCTGCATAGTCGTCATCATCGCACAGGATGACCCGTCAGACAGGGCTTATGTCTGCATCATCGACTGTCCAAAAGAAAAGTTCAACATGCACTGCAAGGCGATCGAGTCCAAGGTAAGCCCTTTCCTTAAGGCGATCAGAAAGATCCAGTTCCGTCCTTATGAGAAGGAGAAGTTCAGCGGAGAGTTCTTCGAAAGATATCCCTGGACTTATAACAAACTCGGTTTCTGAAGCACGATTAACACAGATTCTTCGAAAAATTAACATCTTCTATAAACAAAATCCTGTTGCTGCGTGATAGAATCTCTCACGGGATAGATCCATTTAATCTTTTAAGGGAATAAGAAGATGCTTCAAATCAAAGATATCCGTAAGGAATACAAGACTGGAAATCTTGTACAGAAGGCGCTTGACGGCGTTTCGTTAAATCTGCGCGACAATGAATTCGTGGCGATCCTGGGACCTTCGGGCTCCGGCAAGACCACGCTCTTAAACATCATCGGCGGTCTGGACCGCTACGATTCCGGCGACGTTATAATCAACGGCGTTTCAACGAAGAAATACAGGGACAGGGACTGGGATGCTTACCGCAACCACACGATAGGCTTTGTTTTCCAGAGCTACAACCTGATCCCTCACCAGACGGTCCTCGCAAATGTCGAGCTCGCGCTCACCATCTCCGGCATCAGCGGCAAACAGAGGCGCGAAAAGGCTTTGGCAGCGCTCGATAAGGTTGGTCTCAGGGAACAGGCCCACAAGAAGCCGAACCAGATGTCAGGCGGCCAGATGCAGCGTGTTGCCATCGCAAGAGCGCTGGTAAATGACCCCGATATCCTCCTGGCTGACGAACCGACAGGAGCGCTCGATTCGGATACCAGCGTACAGGTCATGGACCTTCTTAAGGAAGTCGCCAAGGACAGGCTCGTCGTCATGGTCACCCACAACCCCGAGCTCGCAATGGAATACGCGACCAGGATCGTAAGGGTAAAAGACGGCAAGATCATCGATGACAGCGATCCTTTCAAGGTTGAGGAATCCGTCCTCAAAGCTCCGGTACACAGACGTCTCGGCAAGGCATCGATGAACTTTTTCACGGCGCTCGCGCTGAGCTTCAACAACCTTCTTACCAAGAAGACCAGGACCATTCTGGTTGCTTTTGCAGGCTCGATCGGCATCATCGGCATCGCGCTGATCATGTCTCTTTCCAACGGCGTCAACAAGTATATCGATGACACTGAGAAGAAGACGCTGTCTCAGTATCCGATCCAGATCGAAAAGTCGTCGATCTCGCTGATGCAGCTCATGATGGTCAGCACTGACACGTGGAAGCCGGGCGAACCCGGAACGGTCACCGAGATCCCGAGCGTCAGTCAGATCCTTTCGACCGTAAAGACAAACGACCTCATTTCGCTCAAGGATCATTTCGACACTAAGGCGCCCGAGATCTATGATCTGACGAACGGCATTGAGTATAAATATTCCCTGCAGCCGCAGATCTTCGATTTCGACGGCAAGACAGGCGATTTCAGGCAGGTCAACCCGAACGAGGACTTCGCTTCCATGGGCATGCAGTCTTCGAGCATGTTTACGAGCGCCTATTCGATGAATGTCTTTTTCGAACTTCCGGAAAAAGACGATCTCTACATCAACCAGTACGACATAAAGTGCGGAAGGTGGCCCGAGAATTCCAGCGAGGCGGTCCTCGTCCTCAACCAGAACGGAGCCGTAAGCGATTACATCATCTATGTTTTCGGCCTCAGGGACAGAAAAGAACTCGACCGTATGATCACCGACTTTTCGAACGGCAAGAAGGTATCTGCCGATCAGGAGCGCTACACATGGCAGTACGAGGCGTTCATGGGCAAGAGCTTCAAGGTCGTTCCGGCTTTTGAATTCTACAAGTACGACAGTACCCACGAGATATATTCCGACATGAGAAAAGACAAGGACTTCATGAAGCCAGTCCTGAACAAAGCGCGTGAACTCAAGATCGTGGGCATCATGCAGCCCAAGGACGGCGAGGACATCCAGATGCTGAATTCCGGCATCTATTACGGAAAGAACCTCGTTGAAGAGCTCAGGGCCATGTCCGAGGATGCCGCAGTCGTAAAGGCGCAACTCAAGGACCGCAATGTCAATGTCCTCACCGGAGTCAGGTTCGATGAGGAGAATGAGGACTTCGACATGGGCGACATGTTCTCGGTCGATGAGAATAAGATGAAGGATGCATTCAAGTTCGATGAGAACAAGCTCAAGATCGACAAGAAAAAGCTTGGAAATCTCGGCAACCTCGATTTCGCAAAAGAGCTTTCGAATGCAATGCCCAAGATGTCATCCAAGGACATGACCTCACTTCTCAAGAACATAAAGCTTGAAGTGAACCAGGAAGAGCTCGGAAAGCTCATGACCAACGTAATGAACGGCTATCTTGCTTATGCCTCCAAGGATCCGAAAACGAATTACGCCAACATGCCCGAGGCTTTCAGGACCTACATGAATTCCGCGGAAGGCAAGGCGCTTATCCGCGAGCAGATCATGAAGATCATCAAAGACAGCGTCGGCGATGTCTCGCAAAAGGCCGTCAAAAAGGCTGAAACGGCGATCATGGACGGTTTTGCCGAGTATGCCGCAAAGCACGGCTGGGATCTTTCGACCGGCAACATTACGCAGTACATGTCGCAGTATCTGAGCTCCGACGAGGGCAGGAAACTCGCGCAGAAGCAGTTTAATTCAGTAACTGACGAGATAATCGGAAACGTAAAGATCTCCGACAAGCAGATGTCTGCTTTCGTAAAGGCACTGGTAAACGGCTACCAGAAGTATGCCGAGTCACATGACGCTCCGGATCCGAAGCGCCTGGCGAAGTCATTTGCCGCATACGCCCAGAGCAAGGAAGGTTCCAAGCTCATCACCAACGGTGCCAGAAAAGCCGTAAATTCCGACGCGATAATGAAGCAGGTTACCAAGAACGTCAACGCGTATTCTGCATCCATGGGCAAACAGATGGCCAAGGCCATGGAGAACATCTTTAAGAAGATCGCTGCCCAGATCGGAAAGAACATCACTTCCGCAATGAAGAGCACGTTCTCGAATCTCGGAGACGCTTTCCTTATTGATAAAGACGCGATGGCCGCTGCTTTCTCGATGAATATGGACGAGTCCCAGCTCGAGTCTTTCATGGCTGAGATGATGGGCGGCAAAACGACTTCTGCCGAATCAAACCTCTCTTCATTCGGTTACCGCGCAGCCGACGATCTCTCCTCGATAACGATCTACCCGAAGGATTTCGAGAGCAAGGACCAGATCGTCAAGATAATCGAGGATTACAACAAATCTGTCGAGAATCAGAAGAATGAAGACGATGAGGACATGTCGATCACTTATACCGACATCGTCGGCGCTCTCATGAAGTCAGTCACAAAGATCGTCAACACGATCTCTTATGTCCTCATAGCTTTCGTTGCGATCTCGCTCGTGGTCTCATCCATCATGATCGGCGTCATCACATACATAAGCGTTCTCGAGCGCCGCAAGGAGATAGGCATCCTGCGTGCCATGGGCGCATCGAAGATGAATGTCGCACAGGTATTCAACGCGGAGACCGTCATCACCGGATTCCTTGCAGGAATCCTGGGCGTCGGCATTTCTCTGATACTCCTGATACCCGGAAACTATCTGATCCATACGATCGGCGATACTGAAGCGGTCAATGCCGCTCTGCCCCCGCTGGCTGCCTTTGCGCTGATCTTCCTGAGCATCATCCTGACGCTCATCGGAGGACTCATACCCTCAAGGACGGCTTCCAAACAGGATCCTGTTACCGCTTTGAGAAGCGAATGAGTAATTTCTGTTCTCCCCGCTTAAGTCCTCCGCGCTTCGCTTGTGCGGAAGTCGCCCGGATAACAGATACTACTCTCTAACAATGTTACATTCCGGAAAAATTACAGTCCGTGGCCTTCTTTGAGCTCGTTCTTGCGCTCGTACATGCGGTCATCGGCCAGGCGCTCTGCGACAACGAGGCTTGCACCGCTTCCGCTTTCGTAGACTGCCATGCCGCAGGCAATAAGAAGAGGGATCTCAGGCTTTTCGACCGTGTTGTATTCGTTTATGTATTTCTCGAAAAGCTTTAAAGCCTCGTCGTAGTTCTTTCAACTTCGGGTCCCGTCATGATGGCCATGAATTCATCGCCGCCGGTTCTGAAGCACCATGTGCCCGGGAAGGTGGCAAATGTCGTCTTGATCGCTTCGGCTGCGGTCAGGATGCGCCTGTCGCCTTCGAGATGACCGTATTTGTCGTTGACTTTCTTGAGGTCGTTCACGTCAAACTGGACGATGATGCACCTGCCGGATTCGCCGTTCTGGAGGACCTCTTCGCATTCGTTGAAAGCCAGACGGTTTGAAAGCCCCGTAAGGCCGTCGACTCTTGCGAGTCTTGCCTGGATGTCCGATTCCATGCTCTTGCGGTTTGTTTCGATGATGGAAGTCGTCTCATAGATGAGGAGAACGATGAAGAATACCGTGAGGCCGATCCTCGTTGCGGCAGCCGTATCGTCCACCCAGCCGGGCATGTAGTAGCGGACCATGTCGATGATGCCGGTCAGGAACAGTATGCCGAAACCGAACAGCATGTAGCGGTACCGGTTGTCGCGTTCCTTGTCGAGCTTGAGTTCCCTAATGTACATGAAGATGATGAATCCTACGCAGATGCCGATTATGGCATGTGAGAGGATGAGAAGGTGATGGAAATCGGTTATGCCGAAGATCATGACAAAAAGACAGACGACAAAGTTGCCCGTTACGAGCCACAGGATTATCTTTACCAGATGCGAGTTAAGGTTCTCGGTCATGGCGGCGAAATAGATCATCGCAGGCGCGGGCAGGAGTACGAGGCAGAAATGTTCCATGACTCTTATCATCGCCGGATTTCCAGTCACAAGGAACATTATGTGCGTCCCCGAATGCGTATAAAGCGCGAGTATTATCGTCATCGTTCCGAGCGCGATCGTCTCGATCATCTTGAGCGGCCGCTTGTTCTGGAACATGCCGAGGCCTACCAGCATCAGGCCTAGGAACAGTGCCGAGAAGCTTAAGATGAACTTCCAGAAATTTCTGTGCAGGATATTCTTGATATATGCAGTGCCTTCCTCCGCGTGGATGCCGCGGAATGAAGTCCATTCGCCCTTCAGAAGTGATTCGTATTCGATCGTGATCGTGCGGAAACCTTCAAATTCCGGGATGTTAACGACATGGATGTATTCGCCGTAGTACTTTCCGTAGATCCTCAGAAGCTTCGGATGGAAGTCGTAGATGAGCTCTTCGTCCAGGTAGATCTTAAAAGTAAGATTATTTGTGGTGAAGCAGAGATCGGCGCCGTTGAAGGTCGTCCAGTCGATCTTTCTGTACATGGATATGGAGTTGACCGGATCGAAAACGGGTTTCTCGGGATCGGCCGCCTCATCCTGCCTTACATTGCCGCTGGCGCCTCCGTTGTAAAGCCAGTCAGAGGTCAGGGGGCGTTTGGGCGTGATAACGTTGCCGTCGGGAATGCTGAACGCGAAGATCAGCCCCAGCATGACTGCGGCAATAAGGACTATAGCAAGATTGACATAAGCAAATGATTTATTCATCGGCAATCCGTCGGATCGATGATCGATAGTTTCCCTTAATTACTCATATAGTATAACACGCGTCTGATCAACATTCACAGTTGACAAACAGGATTATTCCTATAAAATTGAAAACGATTTTCAATTTCGAGTGAGGAAAAGTCATGTTCAGGAAGTTATTTGCTGCCGTTACCATTCTGGTCCTGATCGTATCAGCTGCCGGATGTTCGAAAACACAGCAGGCATCATCCAAGGGTATCAGCGTGGTCTGTGCGACTGCGCCTCTTTACGACTGGACGAGAAAGATAACTGAAGGAACAGACGGCACGGACCTTTCGCTCATCATCGGAAACGGCATGGATCTTCATTCGTTCCAGCCGTCCGCGAAGGACATTATCTCGATCAAGAATGCAGACGTGCTGGTCTATGTGGGCGGCGAGTCTGACGGATGGATAAGGGATGCCCTCAAAGATCCGGCAAATAAGAACAGGCAGGTCGTCTGCCTGATGGACGTCCTCAAGGATGCGATAGTCGAGGAAGAGATCGTAGAAGGCATGCAGGGTGAAGAAGAGGACGGTCATGAAGAACATGAAGAAGGTCCCGAGTACGATGAACACGTCTGGATGTCATTAAGGCTTACAAGAAGATCCTGCAAGGCCATTGAAGAAGCGCTCGAAAAGGTCTCATCTTCGAACGCCGCAAAATACAAGGCTAATCTTGATGCATACGATAAAAAGCTTTCAGAACTCGACAGGCAGTACGAAGAGATGGTGAAGGGCGCAAGGCTCGATACCATGGTGGTCTGTGACAGGTATCCTTTCAGATATCTTGCAGAGGACTACAAGCTCAAATACAGCGCTGCATTTGTCGGATGCTCCGCGGAGACCGAAGCGTCTTTCGAGACGGTAAAGTTCTTGGCAGACAAGGTTAAAGCGCTCGATTCCAAAGCAGTCCTCATCATAGATAATTCTGACGGAAAGCTCGCAAAGACCGTTCTTGAAACAGCCGGAAAGAGCAGCGTTAAGGTCGAGGTACTTGACTCGATGCAGTCATGCGGAGCAGATCTTGACTATATCAGGACCATGACCGAAAACCTCGAAAAACTCAAAACGGCGCTTTCATAATCTTGTTTATCAAAGGCACCTCACTTTATAATTGATGTAACAACAAATTTGAGGAGGCCTGACATGAACAATAAAGCAATGTATAACCTCACCTACGGACTCTTTATCCTTACGGCCAGAGACGGCGAAAAGGATAACGGATGCATCGTCAACACCGTATGTCAGGTCACTACCGAACCTAACCGCATTACCGTCTGCGTAAACAAGAACAACTATACCCATGACATGATCATGAAGACCGGCGTGTTCAACGTCTCGATGCTCACGGAGAAGTCTCAGTTTGAGACATATAAGAACTGGGGTTTCCAGAGCGGCAGGGAAAGAGACAAGACATGGGACATAATTTACAGACGCGCTGATAACGGCGTCATCTACATCACGCATGAGACCAACGCTTTCCTGTCTGCAAAGGTCGTCTCATCGACCGATCTCGGCACGCACACGCTGTTCCTGGCTGACGTTACCGACGGTGAAGTACTCTCTCAGGATCCTTCAGTCACCTATGCTTTCTATCAGAAGAATATCAAGGTGAATCAGAAGCCTTCTTCAGGAACTTCCGAGAAAAAGGGCTGGATCTGCACAGTCTGCGGATATATCTATGAAGGCGAAGAGCTTCCCGCTGATTTCGTCTGCCCGTGGTGCAACCACGACGCATCATATTTCGAAAAGCGCGGATGACATAAAAACTGATTTACAGTTCTTTAAGGATGACGGAGTAATTTCCGTCATCTTTCATTTCCATCACCATATAAGTCTTGGCTGACCCGCCCCTGGGCAGGGAAATGCTGCCGGGATTTAACACCCTGATGCCTGCGGAAGCATACGGGTCAAGTTCTTTATACCTTCTGTCTGTATCCTTTACAGCATCACCCCAGCTGTCGTAAGGTACATGCGTGTGCCCGAAAAGCGCGATGTCGCATTCGTTGGTCGCCGCCTC
The DNA here is from genome assembly GCA_017478485.1 of Clostridiales bacterium. Taxonomy (GTDB): domain Bacteria; phylum Bacillota; class Clostridia; order Saccharofermentanales; family Saccharofermentanaceae; genus Saccharofermentans. The sequence continues at coordinate 122,616 of JAFVDI010000020.1, forward strand.
AATGCAAAGCCCCGTGAGGTCGTAATTCACGTATTCATTGTGACCGTGGCAGCAGTAGAATCTGTGCCCTTTGAGAGGGAAGACCGCAACGTCCCTTAAGTCGCCCTGAACCGCATTATATTTGTCGCAGTTGCCTCTGATAAAGATGCACGGAGTCTTTGGTGAACCGGCCCATAAAGAGACCTTGGACGGATCATCCTCGATGTCGCCCAGATGGATGAGCATGTCAGGCTTTTCGCGGGTCAACGCGATCTTAATGTTGGCGCTCATGCGGTGCGAATCACTTACGATAAGTATCTTCATAAGAAATAGTAATCAACATCCCAGCCCGGAATACAAGGGGTATGGCGCATATAGATCTTGTAATCGTTCCTTATCGAGAAGACTTTTTCCGGTATCCCGAAAAGATCCGCGCTCTTGTGGTAGCACGCGATCTTCATCTGGGGCTTCCTGTCTGAGATCGTCTTTTTTGCGCCTTCCAGCGCTTCCAGCTCGCTGCCCTCGACATCGAACTTTATGAAGCCCGCAGTCTTACTGTCGTCAAAAGAATCGACGGTGACTTTTGTGATCTCATGTCCCGTGCCCGGTTTTGCGGCTCTTGTTCCGCGGCCTCTTGAACCGGTCATCATGGCGGTCCCGCAGGTGTCTGATATCAATGCGTTTACGCAGTTGACCGGAATTGAAAGACCTTCCGCGCATTCAGTGAGTTTTTTGAAAGAATGACGTTCGGGTTCTACAGCGGTTGCCGATGAGAAGACCGGGAACATTTTCGTGAAGCGCAGAAGCGTGTCGCCTCTGTATGCTCCGAGATCTATGAAAGAACAGTTCTTTTCGAACGGCCCCAGGATGCTGTCGGCTTCATCAGGCGTGACCTCGCATGAACGCAGATACTCAAGCCGGCCCGAAAGCTTATAGTTCACAATGGCTCTGAAACATCTGCGGGAAACATCGTCTGCAAGTCTTGAATATACATCTGCGAGGCGCGTTTCATTTGCCCTTACGAATTCCATGTCAAACACTTCGCCGCCGCAGACCGGAACATCGGGCGCGTAGAGTTCATAGTTTTCTTCTATTGAATAAACATATGAAAGAACATCGGGGAGAGGCGAACCGAACGCGACGAGAACGATGAAATCCTGAACCCGTGCGCACACCTCTTCAAAAGATTCGACTTTAAAACCTCTGAAAACGCGGCCTTCCCTTACGAATCCCGGGCTCGCGAAAATGCCTGAGATAATGCTTCCCAGAGAACGCTTTTCGAGCTCGTCGATGATCTTATCGGCACCGTCGCCGGTCCCGTAGATAACGAGAGGTCTTTTCTCTTCTTTAAGATAAGACCACAGATCTTTTGTGATTTCGCAGAATTCCATTGCATGAAATATACCACATATAAAGGCTCATTAGAGTTTTTGAAAAATATTTGAGACCGGGTGCAACATTTTGCAAAACTGTTCTGTATATAGTGTGAAAGCCAATCAAACGGAGGAATTATATATGAAATCGAAAAAGATAGCTTTGATGATAATTGCAGCGTTTACATCACTTTCGCTGTTTGCAGGATGCTCATCTGCTCCGAAGGCAGCCCAGAATACGATGGCAGCCCGTGAAGCCGGTTATGCCGAAGAGTATTACGAAGAAGCTGACGGAGACTTAAATGCCGCGGTGGGCAGTACAAAGAATGCTACCTTCTCAGGTAACCGTTCTTCCACTGCATCAGCAGCCGGCAAAAAGACCATTACCGCAGAAACAAATGCGGCTGCTCCTGTAGATTCCAACAATCCGGGTGCAAATCAGGGCCAGTCACAGACCAACGTCGATCCCACTAAAGGAAGGCTTCTTATCAGGAACGTTAATATCGCAGCTGAAACGAAGGAATTCGATACGGTCCGTCAGGCAGTCGAGGACAAGATCAGGGAACTCGGCGGCTATGTTGAGAATTCAGGTGTCAGCGGAACCGGCAAGGCGGGAAGCCTTCGAAGAGCGAATTACGTGATCAGGGTTCCTGCAGATAAGCTTGACGCGCTTATCAACACTGTCGGTTCAAACTGCACCGTAACGAGCACCAACGAGAGAACGACCGATGTTACTCTGAATTATGTTGATACAAAGGCCAGACTTGATTCTCTCAGAGTTGAGCAGGACCAGCTCACGGAGCTCCTCAAGCAGGCCAAGGACCTTGATTCCATCATCGTTCTCCAGAACAGGCTCACTGAGATCAGATATCAGATCGAAAGCGCAGAATCCACACTCCGCGTTCTCGAGAACCAGGTCACTTATGCAACGCTTTCCCTCAGCATCAGGGAAGTAATGGAGATCAAGCCGCAGGAAGCACCTCATGTTGACACATATGGTGAGAGGGTCGCTAAAACATTCAGGAATTCTCTCCACAACATCGGCGAATTCTTCAAGAACCTCTTCCTCGTACTCGTAGCAGTATCACCCGTACTGGTTCCCATGATCGTGATCACCGTCATCGCTGTCATTATCATTGTCACATCAGTCAAGAAGGGCAGAAAGAAGAGAGCTGCAGCTCTGGCAGCACAGCAGGCTCAGTATCAGGCACAGCTTAAAGCACAGGCTCCCGTTCAGGCACAGCCCAAGGCCGAAGAGAAGAAGACTGAAGAAAAGAAAGAAGAGAAACCGGCAGATAAGGAATAAGACTGTTCAGAATTCTCTTATTGAATAATCACACTCGGCTGCGAAGCTCTCCCACTTTAAGGGATCTCCGCAGCCGATCTCATCATAGACCGCGCAGGTGAGAAAGCCGCCGTTTCTTGCGCCGTCCGCAGCTGCCGCGACGTCATCATAGACGAGCGACTGCAGAGGCGTTATAGAGTTTCCCATCGCATTAATGTAATTAAGAACTTTATTGAAGATGTCAGGTGATGATTTGTCTATCTTCTTGCCGACGTCTTCGAGCGTAATGACCGCATCGAACATCTGAAGGATGTTGTTGCTGACAAGTCCGGATAGCGCGTTTGTCCTGGTGAGCGCGGTGGCAACGCCGAGTTTAAAGCCGAGCTGTTTTGCTTCCTCAAGATAAGCAATTACGCCGGGCTTGAGCCTAACTTCGTTCTTATAGAATCCGCTGACCATTTTGTCCCATTCTGCGATTATTTCCGCAGGTGACAGCGGGATCTTGTATCTTTGCTGCGTGTAAAGAGCCGCGTCATCGATGGATGCGCGTTTTACGAAGTCGGTGTAATCAGGCGTAACCTCGTATCCGTAGCGTCCCAGGAAATCTATGTCGGCCTTGTTCCATACGTTCATGGAATCAAGGAGCGTTCCGTCGAGATCAAAGATCAGGAGCCTTACGCCTTTTGTTTTGAGTTCTTTCAGAGAAGGATAATCAGACATCAGTGCATGAAATCGAGCTTGCCCTTAAGGTTTTCGAGAGCAGCCTCTTTCTTCTCCTGGAAAGTCTTCTTGTTGTTTTCGATAAGGTTGTTGCCGTAAGAATCGATGGATACGATCAAAGGTCCGAACTTCTCGGCTTTGAGCTTCCACATGGCTTCGGGCATACCCAGGTCGAGCCATTCAACGCCTTCGACATCGACGCACTCCTCAGCTGCGACAACAGCGCAGCCGCCCGGGAAAATGGTGTGGATCGCGCAGTTGTCAACGCATCCCTGTGTCGTCTTGGGACCCATTCCGCCCTTGCCGATGATTATCTTTGCGCCGGTTGCCTTAAGAAATTCAGCCTGAGCTTTTTCCATTCTCATGGAGGTTGTAGGGCCGACGCTGATTACTTTGTACTTGTCGGGTTCGCCTTCCGCTGAGATCTTTTTCATGATCGGGCCTGCGTGGAAGATCGCCTTGCCCTTAAGATCAACGGGTGATTCCTTTCCGCCTGCTACGACCCTGATGTGGACGTCGTCGCGTCCCGTTGTGATGTCACCCGTAAGATAGATGACGTCGCCGATATGTACCTTCCTGATGTCTTCATCAGAAACGGGAGTTGTGAAATAGAATGTGCTCATAATGTGACTCCTTTGTGAGTGAAGAAATCATAAGTGAAGTCGGGACCTATCCTGATGCCGGCTCTCCTGTGTGCCCAGCATGCGGTTGAAAGGCCCATTGCGAGGGTGGCGGGATGCCTTGATGCCTGCTCGATGTTTACACCCATGACAGAGAGCTTGCCTCCGAATCCGCCGGGGCCGAGGCCGATCGAGTTAAGGCCATCCTCGAAATCCTTTTCCATCTGAGCTGCCTTCGGATTCTCATTGTGTGAACCGACCGGACGCAGAAGCGCCTTCTTGGAAAGCTTTGCCGCAACTTCGGCAGAACCTGCGATGCCTATGCCTACGAGGCAGGGAGGGCAGGCGTTTACGCCGTATGTCGTCATCTGGTCAAAGACCGCTTTTGCGATACCGTCGTAACCTTCGAGGGGCATTAAGACCTTCGCCATTCCCGGGAGCGAGCATCCGCCGCCCGCCATATAGAAATAGAGTTCGAGCTGGTCGCTGTCAGATACCAGTTCCCAGTCGATCCAGGGGACTTTGTGGCCTATGTTGTTGCCGGTGTTGAATTCATCGAAAACCTCGACGGCATTATGTCTTAACGGAGCTCTTACGGTTGCTTTCTTTACGGCATCTATCAGAGCGGGCTCGATCTCATCGAGGTGAGGAAACTTCGTTCCGACTCTCGCAAAAAACTGGGGGATACCCGTATCCTGGCATGAAGGCCTGCCGAGCTTGTCGGCCATCTCCATGTTCTTTTTCATGACGTCGTATATCTCGGGAGCAAAGCCTTCATTTTCGGCTTCGGCCATCTCGGAAAGCCTTTTGCGGACATCATCCGGAAGGTGTCCCGATGCATGGCAGATGAACGAAGAGACGAGCTCTGAAAGGCGCTCTTCGGCAGCTTTATCGTATGACATTTCATTGTCCTCCGTGAGTTTTTTCGCTCCTATTATAGCAACAGCCGGAGCCTGTTGTGGGGGTGTAATTCGCAAAAGAGTTTTTCTATAATTAAAACTAACGAAATAAGACTACAGAAATGGCCGTAAGCGGGGGAAATGCGATGAAGAGTTTCTTTTGGAAAAGAGCCGAACATCAGAACAAGATCTGGATTAAGAACTGCACCGAATCCGATGCGCCGCGACTTGCCTCGGAGGTCTATCCCGATGATGTTGATATCGATGAGGATGTGATCTGGTCAGGCGGCGGCCTTGATCTTAAACTCGATTATTACCGCACGCTTGGTGCCAAAGACTCGAAAGAATGCTTCCTGCTCATTCACGGCGGAGCTTTCACATACGGCTCGAAGGTCTTAGACAAGTGTTTCGGAATGCATCTTGCCAAGTTTTCCGGTCTGCCCGTTGCGAACATGGATTACACTCTCATGCCTCAGGCGGGACTTACGACGATACTTGGCCAGATTTTCGGCTGCATGAATTTCCTTACCGGGGAATACGGCATTGAAAGATTCCATCTGACCGGTGATTCGGCAGGCGGATACCTTGCGCTCATTTCAGCTCTTGCGGCAAGAAACAGCAATATCGCGCATGACCTCTTCGTCTACGAAAAGGTTAAGGGACAGGTAGTCTCCTCAAGCCCTGTCTGCGGAGGTTTCAGATACCATCCCAAGGGATTCCCCGGGATCTTTTTCGAAGAGAACAAACAAAAACTTCCCGGTTTTGTTTACGACATCACTGAGCTCGCCGCGACTGACACGGAACTCAAGATCGCCCTTATCACGGGTGAAGAGGACTTTCTCCGCGAAGAGAACCTGAAAGCCAAAGAGTTATTGAAAGACGCGCTGTTTCTCGATGCGAAGAACGAGGGCGACATGCACATGCATCACGTTTTCCCGATCGCGCATCCCGAGTGGCCGCAGTCACAGAAAGCGATCGAGCTCATTACGCAGAACGCAACTGGAAAGATCTGAGATTCCGCCCTGACATACGAAAACAGCCCTTTTGACCGTTTTCGTATGTACGCGTCCTGCAAGACCGGGACGCAGGGACGCCGGCAATTACACTTTCGCCTGTTCGGCCTCAGCTTCGTCCTTTACGCCGCGGGTGACCTCGCGGGTCCTGTGGATGAGCGTGGATACGGGCTTATAGATGAAGAATGTTATTGCTGATACGACGATGCCCTTGAAAAGGTTGAAGGGCACGAAGGCGAAAAAGAGAAGCGTCATCTTATCATTGATGAGAGGATTGACTTTGGCGCTCATGCCTACGATGGCTTCAGTTGAGAAGTTCATTATGGAACCGTAGAGCGGCAGGGTTATGAATGCGTTGATCGGGACAGCGATGACCGCGAGCGTGAGAGTGCCGACTGCCATTGCGATTGCGGCGCCCTTTCTTGTATGGAGCTTGAGATATACAAGTCCCGAGAAGCCTACGAAAATGGAACCCGTGACGAAGTTTGAAAGTTCGCCGATGCCTGCTGTTCCGGTGAACGGAAGGTGGATCAGGTTCTTTAAGAGCTCGATGACGATGCCCCAGACGGGACCCAGCGAGAATGCTCCGACCAGTACGGGGATCTCGGAGAAATCGAACTTAAGGAACGGGGGCATGAACGGGAGCGGCACTTCAAGATACATGAGAATGAATGCCATTGCTGTAAGGATCGCGGTGACCGTGATACGACGGATCATGGCCTTACGGCGTGACTTAGCATCGGCTATGCCGACAGTTGCGGGTGATGAAACTGACAAAAAAACACTTCCTCTCTTCCGGACTTTACCGTCGGCTGCAGACTTTCACTGCATCGATCCTGCATGAACGAAATTTTACAGGACTTGCGGACTTCCCCAGTGGGGTCACCGCCGGTCGGAGAATCGCACTCCGCCTTGGACGCCTCAATTATACCCGCATAGACGGGTTTGTAAAGCGGGATTTTCAGCCTTCGGGAAATTCGTCCTTCGGCTTGTTGTAGAAGACCTTGTCGACAAACGCGAAGCAGACGAGCAGGCCGTGGCTGTAGAACTTAAAGGACTTGAATCCCAGGGCTCTGCCGACATCCGGATCCTTGCTGCCGTCGGGATTTTCGATGACGAGCCTGTCGAAATGCGTAGACTTAAAGTCGCTGCCCAGTATGCTGCCGAGCGTGTCGTGTTCCTCGTTCTCGACTATGGTGAACTCGAGCTTGCTGACCATGCCGCAGAACTCGCTCCAGGGCTGGGTCAGGAAAGACATGTGGACGTCGTTGCCCGAGACTGCCGGCTCTCTTGTTATCGTGAACTTGACGCGGCCGTTGCTCAGGCGCTTGAGCTTTAAGTCGTAAACGCTCTCGGAGTGGTTGGAAACGAAAGATTCGATCGGTTCGGTTGCGTATTCGGAGAAGACGTTTCTCCAGCGGTCGAACGGGTGCGAATAATCCTTGTCGAGGAGAAGGTCGGCACGGGCTTTTGCGAGCTCTTCGCGGATGGTGGCCTGGACCTTCTTGTCGCCATATTCGTATGCCTTCTCGATCCTCTTGCTGATCGCGTAATCGGCTTCGAGCATGACGGCGTAACGTCTTAAGCGCTGGTTCGGGATCTCGCCGAGAGCCCTGCCGAGTCTCAGCGCGCAGTCAGCGAAATCGCAGCCGCAGTCACCGTTCTCGAAATAGAACTTCGTCTCATCGTAGAGCTTGATGTATGTCTGGAAGGCGAGAGGCGGATTGGGGCGCACGTACTGTCCCTTCATGAACATGTCCGCGATCTTGTATTTTGCTTCAACGATATTGAAGTTCGACGCAACGGAAAAATAGAAGAATGCCTTCTCGTAATCGGGCTTCCCGTCTAGCCTTCCGTAGTAATGTATGTAGCCCAGTGTGTTTGCGGCATAGCCGAAACTGAACTTGCGCCAGAGAATGTCGAGCAACCGTGCAGACAGCGCAAAGTCGCACTTGAAGACCGCATTGCCGCCGTAGCAGCCGTAAGCCTTGGCCTTGAGAGCCTCGAAGACTTCCTTCCCGCAAAGGTCGTCGGTGAACATCCTGAAGAGCTCCTTGATGTCCGGGGGAGCGTCATTGAGCAGGATGTTGTTGTCCCAGTGATTGATGAATGCAGTCTTCTGGGGGTCGGTATATCTTCTCTCGGTCAGCGGCAGATCCTTGTCCTCGAGGAAGAGGTCGATCATGCTGATCATGGAATCGAGGTCCAGGTAACGCGAAAGGGGAAGGGGCTTATAGAGCTTCTTGTCCAGGTCGGAATGCGCGATCACCGCGAGGATCGTGACGAGAACGTCATCCTCGTTCATCGGGATCGACGGCACTTCGATCGCGGTCATCGCATCGGGATCGGGGCCGAAAAGGTCATCGAGGCAGAGGTTGTGAAAGAAATAGACCACAACCGGATACCACCAGTCGAAGATGAAGTCATCGAGCGATACGTTGTCGTCGGCAAAATGCGTGAGGGCGGTCCTCAGGTCGTCGAGCTGCATCGGATAGTCTACCTCGCACTGGACGTCAAATCCGTTCGAGGGGTATGCGTCATCGGCATCTCCGCCGACCAGGTCGAACCAGCCTATGTCGTAGCGGCAGAAGTCGATAAGCTTCTGCTGGGTAACAAAGATATACGGCTGGCTCTTATTCTTGCTCATCAGTAATTCCCTTGATCAGGAGCGCCTTACGGGGCGCCCTTATTTATCATAGAGCGTATTTTAACATATGGTTTAAAAGATTGTCGGACAAGTATAAAGTCACGGGCAAAAAAATTATCGGCATATGTCAAAAATAACTATTGTTAATTCCCTCGCGACTGTTTATAGTAGATACGCTAAATGCAATAAAACATACAGGAGAATAGTCATGCTGGAACTACAGAACATATGCTTTCATGCCGATGACAAGGATATCCTCAAGAATATAAACCTTAAGATAGACGACAAATTCGTTGCCATCACCGGCCCCAACGGCAGCGGCAAATCAACGCTGCTCAAGATCATCATGGGCATCATCACGCCCACATCGGGAAGGATCATCTTTGACGGAGAGGACATTACGGACCTTCCGATCAACGAGCGCGCAAACCGCGGAATGAGCTTTGCCTTCCAGACGCCCGTAAGGTTCAAGGGCATCAGGGTAAGGGACATCCTTTCGATCGCCGAGGGAAAGCCCGTCAAGATGGGAACGTTCTTAAGAGCCGTAGGCCTCTGCCCGAAGGATTACTTAGACCGTGAGATCAATGACACTCTTTCGGGCGGTGAGCTTAAGAGGATCGAGATCGCAACGGCGGCTGCAAGAGGCGGTAAATTAAGCCTTTTCGATGAGCCGGAAGCAGGCATCGACCTTTGGAGCTTTCAGAACCTCATTCAGGTCTTCGAGAACTTAAGGGAAGTCACCAACGGCAATATCATGATCATCTCCCATCAGGAGCGCATACTCGAAATTTCTGACAAGATCATCTACCTGAAGGACGGCGAAGTCGACAGATACGATGATGGCGCGAAGATAATGGAAGAGCTTAACATGACGCATCACAGGAACCGCAAAGGCTGCCTGATCGCGGGAGCTGAGGGGGTAAACTGCAATGGATGATCTCGAGAAAAGGATATTAAAGGAAGTCGCCGAGCTGGATTCGCTCCCCGTAGGCGCTTTCAACATAAGGAACAACGGAGCGAGCGAGGCAAGGAATTCGACCGCGAACATCGATATCGAGTCGCGTGAGGACGGTCAGGGCATCAACATCTATATCAAGGACGGCACGAAGAACGAGTCATGCCACATCCCGGTCATCATAAGCAAGTCCGGACACAAGGAGACCGTTTTCAATGAGTTCTTCATCGGCGAGGACTGTGATGTCACGATCGTTGCGGGATGCGGCATCAGCAACTGCGGCGGCCATGACAGCCGGCACGACGGCGTTCACTCTTTCCACGTCGGAAAGAATTCCCACGTCAAATACATCGAAAAGCATTACGGTGAGGGCACCGGTACCGGCAAGAGGTTCATGAACCCCACAACCGAAGTAGAGCTCCTCGAAGGCTCGACAATGGAAATGGACACTTCACAGATCGCGGGCATCAACGACACGCACAGAGTCACGAAGGCGACGGTAGGTCCCGGCGCGACGCTCCTTCTGCACGACAAGATCCTCACCAACTTTGACCAGACGGCTTCTGCCGAGATGGTCATCTCACTCGACGGCGAAGATTCAAAGTGCGACATCGTCAGCCGCGGCGTTGCAAAGGATACTTCAAAGCAGGACGTCATTATCGACATTTCGGGCAACGCAAAGTGCAGCGGTCACGCTGAGTGCGACTCCATCATCATGGACCACGGCATCATCATTGCCACACCTAAGCTTGCGGCAACCAATGTTGACGCTTCGCTGATCCACGAGGCAGCGATCGGCAAGATCGCCGGCGAGCAGATCACCAAGCTCATGACGCTGGGTCTTACGGAGCAGCAGGCTGAGCAGAAGATCATCGAAGGATTCCTCAGATAAATGTCCGGCAAGAAACCGAAGATCGGTCTGGTACTTGAAGGCGGCGGAATGAAATGCGCGTACGGAGCGGGCATTCTTGACTGCTTTCAGGAAGCGGGCATCGAGTTTGATTACTGCATCGGAGTTTCCGCAGGCTCAGGCAACGGCATGAGTTTCCTCGCACGTCAGCACGGAAGAAACCTGAGGTTCTACACCGAGCACACGAGCGATCCCAGATACTTCGGACTTAAGCCTCTCATCGAAGAGGGCGGGATCTTCGGGATCGAATTCATCTACAACGAGCTCTCGAAATCGACCGGAAAAGATCCTCTGGATTATGAGACGTTTGCCGCAAATCCCTGCGATTTCGAGGTTGTTGCGACTGACGCTGAGACGGGTAAAGCCGTTTATTTCCAGAAGTCTGACATTCAGAAAGATGACTACAGGGTCATCATGTGTTCCGCATGTCTGCCCGCGGTGACCAGACCCGTTCAGTTCAGGGGCAGATATTATTTCGACGGCGGCGTAGCCGATTCGATCCCATGCGACAGGGCTTTCGAAAAGGGCTGCGACAAGATCGTGGTCATCACATCGAAGCCCAGGGATTTCGTCAAGGAACCCGAGAGTTTCAAGACCGCCTATACAAGGGTGCTCAAGGACTGGCCCGAGACGATAAAGGCCGTCGACAACAGGCACCTGTCTTACCGCGAATGCCAGAGGAAGATGTTCGGCTATGAGGCAAGGGGAACGGCGTTCCTCTACTGCATGAGCCGCCCGATAAAGTCCTCGACTTACAACATTAACAAGAACACTGCGAAAGAGATGTATGAGCTGGGCCGCAGGGACTATGTCGCCTCGCTTTCCGATCTCCAGAAATTCCTCAAAGTTTAATTACAATCCATCCCGTTTGTGATAACATTGTCTTTATACCATTACAGGCAATTTTGATACATCGGGGGAGCAACCATGGGACTTAATTTCCGCAAATCCATCACACTTTTTAAAGGCGTAAAGCTTAACCTCAGCAAGTCAGGTCCTTCACTTTCATTCGGAAGATCGGGACTCCGCCAGTCCATCAACCTCAAGGGACAGGCACGTACTTCCGTTGGAATCCCCGGCACAGGCATTTACTATACAAAGAACACCAACGTTAAGACGCTTGCCAAGAAGGGCAAGGAGAAGCTCGAAGAGCTGACGTCCAAGAAGAAGGGCAAGGGTGAGGAGCAGGCAGCTCTTCCCGCAGCAGCAGGCACGGCAGCAGCCGCAAAGGGTGCAAAGACGACCAGGGCAGCTGCAGCAAAGGCAGCACCTGCGGTCAATCCCGATCTCGAGAGAAACCGGCAGCTCGTTGCAGAGTTTGAGGAGAGGATCAATGCGGTCAAGTCCGTACACAAGCAGAGCGACGGTTATATCGACTGGGAAGTCATACTGAAGGGCGCCGGCAACAACAAGGAACTCGTTCCTTTCGCAGAGAGCGTTCTCGCAGGCAATATCGATTCGTATTTCAAGGTGATCGCAGAGGCAGGTCCGTTTGACGATCTTCTCGAATTCGGAAGCGGATTCGAAGTCGGCACGGACGATCCTTCAATGCTCGAGATCGAGTTCAAGGTCATGAGCAGCGAGGTCATCCCGCAGAACAAGCTGTCGCTCAAGGCGAACGGCGATCTTGCCGAGAAGCCTTTTACAAAGAGTGAATACTATGAGCTTGTTCAGGATTACGTTGCAAGCACGATCCTCCGTGTCGCACGTGATTCGTTCGCGCTCCTCCCGATCCAGAAGGTCATCATCCACGCTGTCGACAGCCAGCTCAACACGGCTACGGGCAACGAGGAGGAGATCACCATCGTTTCTGTCAAGATCAAGCGTGATTCGCTCATGACCATCAATTTCGAAAGGATCGATCCTTCGGATTGCCTCGGAGGCTTTGAGATCAACGAGAAATTCAAGAAGACAAGCGGTTTCGCACCTGTAGACAGGCTTCTTCCTGATTAACGCACTATTACGCAATTGATAACCTTTTTTGAATATCGGCCCGTTCTGATTGTGATTAAAAAAGGGTCATATTAGAATAACTTTAGATTATTATGCCGGTGTGGAGAGGTGACTGATGGGAAGACGCAAAAGGGTCGCTATACTTGTCGGTCAGGCAGACGAGTATTATCAGGCCGAATTCATTTGCGGTTTTGAAAAACAGGCTTTCAGCTTTGACTGGGATGTCTGTGTATTTTCCATGTACCAGAAATACCAGAGCAGCACTGCGCGAGAGCAGGGCGAATCCTCGATATACTCCATCGTTCCCTACGAAGATCTTGACGGCATAATCCTCATGCTCGACACCCTTCAGACGCCGGGTCTTGCCGACGCCGTGGAGGAAGCCGCGCATGAAAGGGCGAAGTGCCCGGTCATTTCCGTAGACAAGCAGAGCAAGTATTTCTTTTCGGTCTTCCCGGATCACTATAAAGGCGTTAAATATCTGGTCAACCACCTCATAGAAGAGCACGGCTTCAAGGACATCGCTTTCCTGACGGGCAAGGCATGGCATCCCTATTCCAAGCAGAGAATGCAGGCATTCAAGGACGCCATGACCGAGCATAAGCTCATGATCCACAACAACCGCATGTTCTACGGCGATTTCTGGTATACGAGCGGTGAAAATCTGGGCGACCGTCTTGCAAAGGATAGGGACAATCTTCCCGAAGCGATCGCCTGTGCCAACGACTGTATGGCCATCGGCGTCTGCAAGGGACTTACCGAGAACGGCATCAGGGTGCCTGAGGATATTGCGGTCGTAGGTTACGATTCAAACGAGGAAGGCAGGCTTTCACCTGTTCCGATAACGTCAGTCAGGCTCCCCGCAGCCGAATTCGGAAAGTACGCCGCAGAAGCGATCATGACCATATCGGAAGGAAAAGAACCCGAGCCTTTCGATTCACCGGTGATCGAATTCACCGGCAGGAGCTGCGGGTGTGAGATGAAGCTTGAGGACACTGTTCCGGCATTCCGTCAGACATGGGATACCAATACTTCGACAAACAGCGTTTTCTCGAATTTCAACCACCTGGAAGACGACATCCTTTCAAAGAATGATCTTTACGGCATCGTCAGCACGCTTTTCACATATGTTTACCAGTTAAGGGAATTCGAGAGCTTCAGCCTCTGCATCAATGACGGCTGGGATCATTACGGAACGAATGCCGAAGAGAGCGTGCTCGATGACGGCACCATAATCCCGAGGAATGGTTCCAGCGAAAAGCACATCGATTCCGCTTTCCTTGCAGATCCCGGAAAGTTCTTCTCCGCGAGAATGCTCGAAGTAATGAGCTGCAGACCGGAAAGGCTTAACCGCGACAGGATCTCACTGGACAGTTTTTTCAAGAGGGACGATCTTGTTCCGAGGCTTGATGAGGAGAGGCCTTCTCCCGAGGTCTTCATTTTCACGCCTCTGCATTTCGAGCACAGGTGCTTCGGCTATGCCATGATCTCTTTTACGGAGCCGGGATCTTACGCCGACAATTACAGGATCTGGCTCAGAGGCGTAATGAGGGGACTTGAGACCTTAAGACGCGAGATCAATCTGAAGAAGACGAATGAGATACTTGAATCCAATCTGATCAGAGATCCGCTGTCAGGTCTTTACAATTACAGGGGTTTCAACCAGAAGGCGGAAAGCCTGCTCGCTTTCTACAAAGAGAAGGGCTTAAAGAACATCTGCGCCGTTGCCGCGGATATCAGGAACCTTTCCGAGATCAATTCCAGGGACGGCAGACTTGAAGGCGACAAGGCGATCGTACATCTCGGCAGGTTTATCCAGGAAGCATTCCCGGAAGGAAATGTTTTCTCTTTCGGAAACGGTGAGATCATAGTGATCGACAGCCTCTCCGACGACAGCAAGAAGAAGGCCGAAGAGGCCATTTCCGGCGTGCGCGAAAAGCTTGCCGTCTATACCAAAGCGCACAACTGCACCGTTCCGCTGGATATCTATTACGGTTATGCCGAGGGCGAACCGGAAGACCGGAATGATTTTGAAAGGATCGCGAGTGTCGCGGTCGCCAACAAGAACGCATATAAGCTCCGTATCAGGAGCATCGGCGGAGAGGGAAACTCCGAGATAGACAATAAGAAGCAGGCTGACCTGGTCAATGAGATCTTAGACCAGAACAAGATCAATTATCACTTCCAGCCCATCGTTGATGCCCATACCGGTGAGATCTTCGCATACGAGGCTCTGATGAGAGTCAATGTCACGCCTTATCTCGCACCGCCCGTCGTACTCAAGTATGCAGGACTTTTCGGAAGGCTTTACGATGTTGAGGCTTTGACTTTCGGGAACATCCTGGATATCGTCAGCGAGAGGACGGATGAATTCGCCGCCGGCACGAAAGTCTTCATCAACAGCATTCCGGGACAGCATCTGAAGGACAGTGACCTCAGCAATCTCATTGATTCGGTCAGGCGCCTCGGCAGCAGGATCGTCGTGGAACTTACCGAGCAGGATGAGCTCAGCACCGAAGAGCTCGCATATCTGAAAAAGAGTTACAGCGACATGGGTATCGATATCGCGATCGACGATTACGGAACCGGCTATTCAAACATCAGCAACCTGCTGCGTTATATGCCGAAGTATCTAAAGATCGACCGTTCGCTCATTTCGGAGATCCAGACGTCTCCGCAGAAGCAGCATTTCGTCAGGGAGATCATTTCCTTCTGCCGCGATAACGGCATCAAGATCCTGGCTGAAGGCGTTGAGACACAGGAAGAGCTCGCTGCTTCGATCCATCTCGGTGTAGACCTGATCCAGGGTTACTACACAGCAAGACCTGCCGCAAACATCACCAGGGAGATCGATGCCGAGATCAAGGATGAGATCTTAAGATACAACCGCCTCGAAAAAGACGAGCACAACAAGAGCGTCTACGTTGCGGGAAGGGAAGCCAGAGTGCAGCTCCAGAGCCTTATTTCGGGCGATATCAAGAGCATCAGGGTCACCAACGGCGAAGTTACCTTCAGGGACATCACGATCACCGGCATCCCCGGTGTTACGTCTTCGATCTTCCTGAACGTTGACGACGGCTATTCGGGCCGCATCATGCTCGAGAATGTCTGCTTCTCCGGAAAGGACAGGAAAGCGGCAATAGTCATAGGCGAAAACTGCGACATAACAATGGTCCTTAAGGGCGAGAATATCCTGAACGACGGCGGAATCCTCATACCCGCTACTTCAAGCCTGATCTTCGAAGGAGACGGAAACCTCAACATAACCGTAAACGAGATCGAGTCATTCGGTATCGGCAATGCCCCGAATGCTGCCGCGGGAAATATCACTTTCGATCAGGACGGAACCGTGGAGATAGCTCTCAATGCTTCCAGAGGAATCTGCATCGGAGGCGGCAACGGAGCCGGGATCAATATCAAGAAGGGAAGATATTTCCTCAAGATGTCCGGCCAGCAGGGCGTCGGCATCGGCACGTTGATCGGGGATTTCGCTCCAAACATCAACAACTGCATGATCA
This sequence comes from Clostridiales bacterium, assembly GCA_017478485.1. GTDB lineage: Bacteria > Bacillota > Clostridia > Saccharofermentanales > Saccharofermentanaceae > Saccharofermentans. The sequence continues at coordinate 138,488 of JAFVDI010000020.1, forward strand.
ATCTTTCCTCCAACATGATGTCTTCCGTAGGTATCGGTTCGTTTGAAGGCAACCTTGACATGAAGATCGAGCACATTGCGCTTACTTCTGATTTCAAGGGCAACGACGTTGCCGTTTTCGGAAACATCAGAAGAGGCAGGGCAGATATCGATATCTACAGCGTCACTCTTCAGAGCAGGTTCAGCGCGTCAAACGGCATCATGTTCGGATCTCTTGACTGCTCGCCTTCGAACATAGAGATCGAATATGCCACGGTAAAGGCCGAGTGCGACGGAAGAATGGTCTCGCTTTTCAGGGGCACGGATATCAATTCCGCGGTATCGATAAGCGAATGCAGCATCGACGGAAAGATCGTATCAAGCGAAAAGCCTCCGCTCGATCTGGATCTGATGTCATTCAAGCACAACAAAGTCGGTGTCATGATCGACATCAACGGCGAAGCCTGCTACCGCAATTCCTACTGAGTCTTAGGGTCAGATATTGAGATCAAGGTAGACCGGACAGTGATCCGATCCCATTACATCGCTCATCATATTGGATTCTTTTACGTTTGGCAGGAGTCCTTTTGTAGCGAAGAAATAGTCGATCCTCCAGCCTACGTTACGCTCTCTTGCGGCTGTCTTGTAAGACCACCAGGTGTAGCATTCTTTCTTGTCGGGATAGAGCATCCTGAAAGTGTCGGTGAGTCCTGCCTCTGCGAAATGATCCATGTAAACGCGCTCTTCGGGAAGGAATCCCGAGATCTTTGAGTTTGCCTTCGGGTTGGACAGATCGATCTCTTTATGTGCGGTATTCACGTCGCCGCAGCAGATGACCTCGCGTCCCTTTGATTCGAGTTCCCTGACGCGGTCAAGAAAGCAGTCGTAGAACCTGAGCTTGAACTTTACGAAATCATCGCCTCTTCCGCCGTTGGGGAAGTAGATGTTGAAAAGTACGAACTTTCCGAAATCAGCGCAGATCGTTCTTCCTTCGTGATCGAACTCGTCGGTTCCCAGGCCGAAGGTGACGTCTTCAGGCTCGAGCCTGGAATAAAGCGCGGTGCCTGAATAGCCCTTGCGCTCTGCCGAATAAAACCAGCTCTTATAGCCTTCGAGCTGAGTGATCTCCGGACCTAACTGGTCTATCTGAGCCTTTGTCTCCTGAATGCCTATGATGTCGGCGTTCATTGCCTTTACGGCGTCCGCAAAGCCCTTGTTCGCGACTGCCCTGATGCCGTTAACATTCCAGCTTACTATTCTCATATCATGCCTCGTGAATTATAATTTATGCGTGTATTTTACCTTAAAAAGAGAGGCGCACCAACAGTGACAAAACTGCTTGTTACAGTATCGGGCGGAACGGTCTCGTCGTCAGTCAGGGACGGTCTGGTCAAGCTCGAAAAGGAATCCCCGACAGCATCCTACCTTAGGGGAAAAGCTGAGGAGATCGAATTGATCTCGCCTGCAAATTACTCATCCGAAAATGCGCGTCCCGAGGACTACCGTGACGTGCTCAAAGCTGTCTCCGAAGCGGCTTCGCAAAGCCGCCCGGACGGGATAATAATCCTTCACGGAACCGATACTATGGCGTATTTTGCCCAGCTTGCGGCAAGGGCGCTGAGCCACATGGCGATACCTTTCGTCATCACCGGATCCAAGATACCGCCCGACAGGGAAGATACGGATGCCTTTAAGAACATGGATTTCGCGGTCGAACAGGTCACCCTTGGAAAGAGCGGCGTTGTTTTCACGGCGCACGACGGCGTCCAGAAGATAATCCCGGCTGACAAGGTCACGTCACCTGACATCTACGGTGATTACGGCATCTGGCCTGACAGCGCTGACACGGATTTTTCTTCCGGCAGATATAAGAAAGCGGCCGAAGCATTTTTCGCAGCCGAAAAGCTTCACAGGATACAGGTAATAGCGGCCGCGCCGACACCGGGCGTCCTGGATGACGGCTTTGATACGGTCCTCATAATGTGCCACCATTCCGGCACTGCGGACGTGAAGCTCGTGCCGAAGGTGAGAAAGTGGACTGCCAAAGGAATCAGGTGCTTTATGGCGCCCGTTCCGAGAAATTCGAATATCTACGAGAGCCGCGCGATGCTTGAAGCGGCGGGCTGCAGGTCACTTCCGGGAGTTCCCGCGGAAGGCGCGTGGGCAGAGGCCCTGATCACATGACATCAGGCCATTCCGGAGCGGTAAGGCCTTCATGTCTTACCCGTCCTCCTTCGATCGACGGGAGTTTCGGCGGAAACCAGATGTGGACTTCCACGCCTCTTATGCAGAACTGCGGCTGCGGCATAATTGCGGGGCTCGATGCTGTCCTCAGATATGAGGGCATTTCCACGCTGACAATGGACGAATACCTCAAAAGATTTGATGACGCCGCCCGTTATCTGAAGCCGATCGTTCTTCCCGGCAGCCCTGAAAACCCGAAGAGTTTCGGCGTCAGCACCCTGGGTTTCAAGAGCGGGATAAAGAAGCTCGCGGCTTCGCGGGGGATCCCGGTCAAAGCAAAAGGATTCATTTTTGATTACGAGACAAAGGTCAAAAAGTATCTGGAAATGGGCGTGCCGGTAGTATCGCTGATAGCCGCGCCCTTGAACAACGTCAGCATCGTCAACTGCAACGGCGCGGGGAGCAATATCGGTTTTCACTGGGTGACATGCACCGGGATCGACGACAGATACCTTGAGGTGTCTTCCTGGGGAGGATTGCACAGGATAGAGCTTTCCGACCTGGACAGGGCATCTGCGGGCGTCAGGTTCTACGCGGTACTGCCGTTATAGCAGGAAATTGCAAGAAGTGCCCTAATGAAGTAGTATTATTCAGTTAAGAAAAGAGATGTGGAGGAATTCTTCGATGAATGAGGAAATTGCAGCAAAGATAAAGAAAATGCTCGTTGAGAGACTCAGGATCCCTGAGGATGAGCTTGAATATGATTCAGAACTCTTCGGAGAGGACATAGGACTTGATTCCATCGATTCCATCGAGATCATAGTCGGTCTTGAGGATCTTTTCGGAGTCGACATGTCCGGTTCCGGCAAAGAGAATTTCCAGTCGATCAGAACGCTTACCCAGTACGTAGAAGAACATAAAGAGGACTGATATGTCTGACAGCATCAAAAGATGCGTGGTTACGGGCTTAGGCCTCGTATGTGCGCTTGGTGACGATGCCGCTTCGTGTGCGGCATCTGCTTTTTCAGGGAAGAGCGGGATCAAGGATGTTGAGTCTTTCGATACCGCAAACTGCTATTCACACAAAGGAGCCGAGGTTGCCCTTACCGATGAGCAGCTATGCAGCGAAAAGTACGACAGAACGACACTGCTCTGCATAAAGGCTGCGGGAGAAGCACTCGCGGATTCAGGCATCGATCTCGGAAATGAAGACCGCACAAAGATCGGCGTCATCCTGGGCACTTGCATCGGCGGAGCTGCGAGCATCGACAAATACTACACCGACAGCTTTGAAGGCAGGCCTGCTGATAAAGAAGACATCAAGAGGATGCCGGCATCCGCGATCGCCAACAATGTCGCATATCATTTCGGTCTGGACGGCATCACCGCGAACATCGTAAATGCTTGCGCTGCAGGAACGATGAGCCTTGCCGGTGCCTGCGACATGATCAGGGCCGGCAAAGCGGACGTTTTCGTGGCAGGCGGATGTGACAGTTTCTCATCGCTTGCCTATGCGGGTTTCCATGCGCTTCACGCTCTGTCTGAAGATGTATGCTCGCCGTTCAATCACAGTAACGGAATCACGATCGGCGAAGGTTCAGGCGTTCTCATCATCGAAAGCTATGAACACGCTGCTGCGCGCGGCGCGAAGATCTACTGCGACGTTCTGGGCGCCGGCGTAAGCTCTGATGCTTATCACATCACAGCCCCGAGGCCTGACGGTGAGGGACAGATGAGCGCGATAAGACGCGCTGCCTTTAACTCCGGCGTTGATCTTTCGGAGATCGATTACATAAACGCACACGGTACAGGCACGTCGAAAAACGATGAAGCGGAATTCCTTTCGCTCAGAACGCTTTTCGGAAACAGGCCTGACCTTGCGGTAAGTTCCACCAAGTCCATGAACGGACACTGCCTCGGAGCAGCAGGATCGATCGAAGCCGTGCTGACGATCGAGGCAATGAACAGAGGCGAAGTTCCTCCTACGACCGGCTACAGCAGCGACGACATTGAAGCGCTCAGGGAGAAGTCCGGTGGCATCGGTTTCGTTGCAAATGATAAGCAGGCCAAGGACGTGAAGCTCGCGATGTCGAACTCTTTCGCGTTCGGAGGCAACAACGCGAGCATCATCTTTTCGAAAGAGCCGCGCGAGATCAAGAACGTCAGGAATACTGATCCCATCTACATCACAGGCATCGGTGAAGTGACCGGAACGAAAGCTGAAGGCGCTTCTGATTTCAGGGCGGACGTCAGCCCCGAGGTCTTTAAGCAGCATGAGGTAAAGACCGCTTTTCTGAGAAAGCTCGACAGGTTCAGCGAGCTCGTTCTACTCAGCGGTATCGTGGCTCTGGAAGACGCCGGCATAAAGGTCGATGACACCAATGCGGATGACATCGGAATAGTTATCGGAACGTCCGACGGACCCATTACCGAGATAGTGAATTTCCAGAAACTCGTGATCGAGAAGGGCATCGAAAACGGCAGCGCTTTCATGTTCCCCAACACCGTGTATAACGCGGCGGGCGGATATCTCTCGATCTTTACGGGCATTAAAGGTTACAACATAACGGTTGCAAACGGCTTCCAGGCGGGCCTTCAAAGTGTGATGAACGCTTGCGAGGCGATCCGCAGGGGAGACGAGAACGTCATGCTCGCGAACGGTACTGACGAGCTTACCGACATCGAGGCCGAGCTCTATAAGAACTTGGGCTTTACGGGCAACGGCAAAGATACCGGGGTTGTCCTTGGAGAAGGATCGGTAACGCTGATCCTCGAGTCTTCAAAGGCTGCTGCAGAGCGCGGAAGCAAAAAATACGCGCAGGTGGCCGGCTACTCAATAGCAAGGCATTCCGCTCCTTACGATGAAATCGGCGGAACTGATGAAGCCCTCGTCCGCGCCATTGAAGAAGCCGTTTCGGATGCCGGGATCAGGGCCGGCGACATCAAGACGGTTTACGGTTTCGCGAACGGGATCAAGTCTCTCGATGATGTTTTAGACCGCGCCGTTTCCAGGATCTGGAAGGACGGCATCGAAGTTAAGAACGTAAGGTCGGAATCAGGCGAAGCAAGGGCAGCGTCAGCAGCTCTCTCACTCGCAAAGGCAGCTAAGGAAATGGATGCAAGTGAAGGAGATTACTCCATTGCGGTATCCTTCGGAGCAGGCGGAATCTATTCCGCGATAGTCCTCAAGAAAGCATAACGGAGATTTGCCATGGGAAAGACAGCATTGATCACGGGCGCCTCACGCGGCATCGGCAAAGCGATAGCATTAAGGCTTGCAAAGGACGGCTACGACATAGCTGTCAACTTCAACAGCAATCAGGAGGCTGCTGCAAAGACAGCGGCCCAGATCGCGCAGTACGGCGTGACCGCAAGGATCTACCAGGCCGACACCTCTAAGATGGACGAGGTCAAGGCCATGTTCAAGGCGATCAGAAATGATTTCGGCGGCCTCGATGTTCTCGTAAACAACGCCGGCATCGTTGATGATGCATACCTTCTGATGATTAATCAGCCGTCTCTCGAAAAGAGCCTCGCGATCAACATCCAGGGTTACATCAACTGCGCGCAGCAGGCGGCACTCCGCATGGCCGGTGCAGGAAAAGGCATCATAATCAATATCTCTTCTGTAAGCTCGGTCATTGCAGTCGAAGGCCAGACCGTATACAGCGCGACCAAGGGCGCAGTCAATTCCATGACCGCCACGATGGCTAAGGAGCTTGCCCCGCGCGGCATCAGAGTCAACGCAGTCGCTCCGGGTTTTGTCGGAACCGACATGCTCAAGTCCATCCCAGGTGACCTCGTCGACAAATACATCGAGTCGATCCCCATGAAGAAATTCGGAACCGCCGAGGACGTTGCAAACGTTGTCTCAAGTCTTTGTTCCGACAATTTCTCCTACATGACCGGCCAGGTCCTGGTCTTGGACGGCGGTCTCTCACTTTAATTTTCAGGATGGAATAAGGAATGAAATTACTCGTATTAAACGGAAGCCCCAAGTGTGACAGAAGCAACACCATCAGGATCGCAAAAGCGTTCACCGAAGGCTTCCCCGAAGACACCACCGTCAAAAGGATCGACCTCTACGAGAAGAACATCATGCCCTGCAGGGGGTGCTTTTCGTGCTGGAAGAGCGAATCGGGCAAGTGTGTCATAAATGACGACATGGCCGGGATAATCTCCGCCATCAAGGAAGCGGATGTCATTATTCAGAGCTACCCTCTGTATTTCTACGGCATGCCTTCGCAGATGAAGGCCATGACCGACAGGTGCCTCCAGCTCGTCATGCCTTACATGGGCGACAAGAGTGATTCCGATACTACATTCAACGAGCTGCGCGATCCCTCGATGTGGGAAAAGAAGCTCGTCCTCATCAGTTCCTGCGGCTATGTCGAGACCGAACCCGTCTATCCCGCGCTCCTTGCGCAGTACGACCTGATCTGCGGAAAGGGCAACTACACCGCGATCCTCTGTCCCGAGGGCGAGATCTTCGTTACCGGCAAGGCAAAGCGCCAGCAGGACGTTTATCTCGAGAGCATCAGAGCGGCCGGCGCCGAATACGCATCGAACTTCAGCCTGTCAGACGAGACTTTCCGCAAGATCTCCATTCCGATGCTCTCGCCCTTAAGCTTTTCCACCATTACCAAGGCTCACTGGAAAGAAGGCCGGTGGACCGAAAGGGACCGGGAAAGCTGAGTTTTAATAGAAAAACGACCGCGTTCTGTAAGAAATTAACTGATTGGGTATCTATTTCGTATGAAACAGATACCCAAACAGCTAATTCAGCCTTTTTTGCCGGCGGATTAACTGATTAGGTATCTCTTTTGATTCAAACAGATACCCAAACAGCTAATAAACCCTTTCAATGACTTTTTTTGACGTCCCCGGGCGGAAATGAAGGCAAAACGGGGGCAAAATAATCAGTTTTTTCTTATTAATTTGACAATTCCGCTTCCCATATCTATACTTTGATAATCAAACTATTGGTTTGTCAAAGTATTTGTATGGAAGGAAATCCAAATGACCGGAAAAATAATCGGTTTAGGTTCATATCTGCCCGCAAAGGTCCTGACCAACGACGATCTGTCTAAGATGGTCGACACAAACGACGAGTGGATCACCGAGAGAACGGGAATCAAGGAAAGAAGAATTTCCGATCCTCTGAACGACAAGCCTTCACAGATGGTGGTCAAAGCTGCCCGTCAGGCTGTTGAGGACGCGGGGATCGACCCTAAGGACATCGATCTCATAATTACCGCCACAACGACGTCGGATCTTATGTTTCCGACGCTTTCCTGCGTTATCCACAAGGAACTCGGCGTAAGCGAGGAGTGCGGAACGTTTGACGTTAACTCCGCATGCCCGGGCTGGATCGCTGCATATAATGCGGCACAGGGCTTCATCGAGGGAGGCAACGCAAAGCTTGCGCTCATCGCAGGCGTTGAGTGCACATCCAACTTCGTTAACTGGGAAGACAGGGGCCAGTGCATTCTTTTCGGAGATGGTGCAGGCGCTGCGGTCCTCAAGGCAGAGGAAGGCAAGCCGAATCAGTTCATTATGAGATCTTCAGGCGTGAGAAAAGACTGCCTGCACTGCGACAATGCAATGCAGCCTGCCCGCATGAACGAGGAAGGTTTTAAGGAACTCACCAAGTTCAACATGGATGGCCGTGAGGTATTCAAGTTTGCTGTAACTGAAGTTCCGAAGATCATCAGAGACCTTTCGGCAAAATACGGTTTTGAGCTTGAAGACATTGACTGGTTCGTACTGCACCAGGCAAACGCCAGGATTATTGAGGCAACTGCAAAGAAACTCAAGGTGAGCCTCGACAAGTTCCCGATGAACATCATGAGAACAGGTAACACATCTTCTGCGAGCATTCCGGTGCTCCTCAAAGAGATGAAGGATAAAGGACAGCTCAAGAGAGGCATGAAGCTCATTTTCGCAAGCTTCGGAGGCGGCCTCACATGGGATGCCAACTACATAGAATACTGATCTAGGTAAAGGAGATTGAGCATGACCAGAATAACTGATCTTATCGGAATCAAATACCCCATCTTCCAGGGCGGAATGGCCTGGGTAGCAGACTGGCATATCGCAGCTGCAGTAAGCAACGCAGGCGGACTCGGCATCATCGGTGTCGGCGGCGCTGACGAGAACTGGCTCAGAGAGCAGATCAAGCTCTGCCGCGAGGCTACGGACAAGCCGTTCGGCGTAAACCTCATGCTCATGAATCCCAGAGCACCAGAGATCGCAAAGGTGATCGCTGAGGAAAAGGTTAAGGTAGTTACCACAGGTGCAGGTTCACCTGAGAAATACATGGAAATGTGGAAGGAAGCAGGCATCATCGTCGTTCCCGTAACGGCAGGCGTTGCTCTTGCAAAGAGAATGGAGCAGTGTGGTGCTGATGCTGTCATCGCAGAAGGTACAGAGTCAGGCGGACACATCGGCGAAGCTACTACAATGACTCTTGTTCCTCAGGTAGTCGATGCGGTATCCATCCCCGTTATCGCAGCAGGCGGTATCGCTGACGGCAGAGGCGTTGCAGCAGCTTTCATGCTCGGTGCTGAAGGCGTACAGTGCGGAACGATTTTCTGTGCATGCGACGAAGTAAACGTTCACCAGAACTATAAGGACATGGTCGTCAAGGCAAAGGACAACTCCACAAGAGTTACCGGCAGATCCTACGGCCATCCCGTAAGACAGATCAGAAACGCTCTTTCCAACAAGTATCTTGAGATGGAGCAGAGCGGCGTGACCTTCGAGGAGCTCGAGGGACTTACAGTAGGAAGTCTCCGTAAGGCTGTTGTCGAGGGCGATACAAAGCAGGGTACATTCATGGCAGGCCAGATCGCAGGACTCATCAAGGAAGTAAGACCTGCAAAGGTCATCATCGAATCAATGTTCGAAGAGGCTGACAAGCTCCTCGGAAGAAAGCTGGAAGCATAATGAAGATAGCTTTTTGTTATCCGGGACAGGGCGTCCAGCAGATAGGCATGGCAGAAGGCTTTGTCAAAGCTGATGCAAAGTATGCTGACATGATCACCGCTGCATCGAAGGCGGCAGATCTCGACATGAACAAGCTTCTTTTCGAGCCAAATGAAGACATCAACATCACTGAATATACGCAGCCTGCGTTAGTTACGGCATGCTGCATCATCACTGACGCACTCGTATCGGCCGGCTATAAGCCTGAAGTCACGGCAGGTCTTTCCTTGGGCGAATACTGCAGCCTCTATGCAGCAGGCGCTTTGAGTTTCGAGGATGCTGTAAGACTTACAAGGATCAGGGGAAGGCTCATGTCTTCCGAGGTTCCCGCAGGCGAAGGTTCAATGGCTGCAATCATCGGCCTTGATAAGGAAGCCGTTGAAAGCGTTACAAACACCATCGAAGGCGTTTGGCCCGCAAACTTCAACTGCCCCGGACAGATCGTCATCACGGGCAAAAAGGAAGCAGTTGCAGAGGCAATGCCCAGGCTCAAGGATGCAGGCGCAATAAAGGTCGTTGAACTCAATGTATCCGGACCTTTCCATTCACCTCTTCTCAAGGGCGCCGGCGAGAAGCTCGGCAAAGAGCTTGAGAACGTTGAATTAGGCGACCTCAAGATCCCTTACTACGCAAACGTAAATGCTTCAAAGGTTACCGATAAGGCGCAGATCAAAGAGCTCCTGAAAGAGCAGGTATATAGCCCCGTAAGGTGGGAGCAGACGCTTTACGAGCTCGAAAAAGAAGGCGTAGATACGATCATCGAAGTCGGTCCCGGAAGGACCATTGCGGGATTCGTAAGAAAGACTGTTCCGTCGATAAAAGTAATCGGTGTATCCACACCCGAAGACATAGAGAAATTATCCGAAAAACTCGGTTGATCAAGGAGGATCAGATAATGGCAGAGAATACAGGAAAGACAGCAATCGTAACGGGCGCATCAAGAGGCATCGGCCTTGCGATCGCAAAGAAGCTCGCAAAGAGCGGATACAACATCGCAGTAGTTGACGCATGCGACCTCGAAAAGAGCGAAGACGCAGTTAAGGAAGTCAAGGCACTCGGTGTCGATGCAAAGGCATATCAGTGCAACGTTGCTGATTTCGCTGCTGTTGAACAGACAGTCAAGCAGATCAACGAAGACTTCGGCGGTATCTACATCCTCGTTAACAACGCAGGAATCACGAGAGACGGTCTCCTCATCAAGATGACCGAGGAGAATTTTGATGCGGTAATCAACGTCAACCTCAAGGGTACGTTCAACTTTATCAAGCACGTTTCACCCATCATGATGAAGAAGAGGGAAGGAAGAGTCGTAAGCATTTCTTCCATCGTCGGCATCGAGGGTCAGGCGGGACAGGTCAACTACTCCGCTTCAAAGGCAGGCGTAATCGGCATCACAAAGTCCTGCGCAAGGGAGTTCGCTTCAAGGAACATTACGTTCAATGCGATCGCTCCTGGATATGTTGAGACTCCCATGACTGCCGTTCTCACAGACAAGCAGAAGGAAGCCATCTTCGAGATGATCCCTCTCAAGAGATACGGTCAGCCTGAGGACATCGCCAATGCCGTTAACTTCCTCTGCTCTGAGGATGCTTCCTACATCACAGGCCAGATCCTTTCCGTCGACGGCGGCATGCACATGTAATCAAGCCTTTGGGCAATCGAATAAAGTTTGGAGAATAAGCAAATGGCAAACAGAGTCGTAGTAACCGGTATGGGTGCGATTACACCTCTCGGAAACACAGTTGAGTCTTTCTGGGAAGGTATCAAGAAGGGAAAGGCAGCTACAGCGCCGATCACCAAGTTCGATGCAAGCGGCCTTAAGGTCAAGCTCGCATGCGAAGTTAAGGATTTCGATCCGCTGAACTACATGGACTTCAAGACAATGAAGCGCATGGAGCCCTTTGCGCATTATGCTGTGGCAGCTGCAAAGGAAGCTATCGACCAGGCAGGTCTTGATATGACAAAAGAAGATCCTTACAGGGTCGGCGTCATAGTCAGTTCCGGAATCGGTTCCATGCAGGCTCACGAAAGAGAGCAGGCAAGGCTCGAAAAGTCGGGCAAGATCGCTCCGATGTACATCCCGATGATGATCGCAAACATGGCATCTGCAAACATCGCGATCCAGTACGGAATGAAGGGCATCAACACATGCGTCGTTACGGCATGCGCAACAGGACTTCACTCTGCAGGCGACGCTTTCAAGGCAGTTAAGTACGGCGATGCCGACGTAATGATTGCAGGCGGATGCGAAGCTGCTGTCTGCAAATCAGGAATTCAGGGATTTGCCGCTCTCACGGCTCTTTCTACCAACGAGGATCCCGAGACTGCATCAAGACCTTTCGACAAGGACAGAGACGGCTTCGTCATCGGCGAAGGCGCAGGCGTTCTCATTTTGGAGAGCCTTGAGCATGCCCAGGCAAGAGGCGCAAACATCCTTGCAGAGATCGTAGGATACGGCGCAACATGCGACGCGTTCCACATCACATCACCTGCTGAGGACGGATCAGGTGCGGGCGAAGCAATGATCATCGCCATGAAGGAGGCAGGCATCATGCCCTCACAGATGGATTACATCAATGCTCACGGAACATCCACGCATCACAACGATCTTTTCGAGACACGTGCAATGAAGTACGCGTTCAAGGAAGACATCAAGAACATCGCGATCAACTCCACTAAATCCATGATCGGACATGCTTTGGGCGGTGCAGGCGGCATCGAGCTCATCACATGCGTCAAGGCCATTCAGGACGGATATGTTCACGTTACTGCAGGCTCGAAAGAGACTGACGGCGAGATGGATCTCGATTACACATTCAATGAGCCTAAGAACCGCGACATCACATATGCAATGACGAATAACCTGGGCTTCGGCGGACATAACGCTTCAATGATCGTCAAGAAATTTGTTTAAGTAAGGGAGGACGGACCAAATGGCAGATAAGAATTCACGCACGGGTCTTTCGCTCGAAGAGATGACCGCCCTTATCAAAGCTGTTTCCGAATCAAACATCGACAGCTTCGATTACAAGGAAGGCGAGTTCTCGATCACGCTTCACACAGGCAGGAGCGGCATCCTGACATCCGCTGCAAACGCAGCCGGAGCAGGCGCTTTCTCGGGCGTTTCGATGGCTGATCTCAACAAGGCAATGTCCTTTGCTGCAGACGCTTCAAGCGGTGATTCCGAAGAGGATGAGGACGATGACGCATTCATCATCAAGTCACCTCTCGTAGGCACTTTCTATGCTGCGCCCGCAGCTGACGCAAAGCCTTTCGTAAAGATCGGCGACCGCGTAAAGAAGGGCCAGGTCCTTGCCATCGTTGAGGCAATGAAGATGATGAACGAGATCGAGTCTGACTGTGACGGCACGATCTCTGAGATAATGGTAACGAACGGTTCCCCCGTTGAATACGGTCAGCCGCTTTTCAGAATAAGCTAATTTAAAAGGAGACAGATTCATGGCTAATTCACTCGACACAACAGGCATCATGAAGATCATTCCGCACAGACATCCTTTCCTCCTCATTGACAGAGTTGAGGATTTCGTGCCCGGCGAATATGCCATCGCTTATAAGAATTTCACATACGACGAATATTTCTTCAGAGGACATTTCCCTGAATATCCGATCGTTCCGGGCGTCATCACCGTTGAGGCTCTTGCTCAGACAGGCGCGGTCAGCATCCTTTCAAAGGAAGAGTTCAAGGGCAGGATCGCTCTTTTCGCAGGCGTTGACAAGTGCAAGTTCAAGGGCTCCGTCGTTCCGGGTGACCAGGTAAGACTTGAGACAAGGATCACCGCAATGAAGAACACATTCGGTATCGGCGAGGCAGTCGCTACCGTTAACGGCAACGTCGTAGTCAAGGCTACACTCAAGTTTGCGATCCTCCCCAAGGGTGCAGAAGTCTGATAAGGCGAGATTATGATAAAGAAAGTCCTGATAGCAAACAGAGGCGAGATAGCGGTACGCATCATCAGAGCGTGCCGTGAGATGGGCATTCAGACTGTCGCGGTCTGTTCCGAGGCTGACAGAAATGCCCTTCATGCAATGCTCGCGGACCAGACGATATGCATCGGTCCCGCTCCCTCATCAGAGAGCTATCTGAATATCAACCGCATCATCAGCGCAACGATGACATCGGGTGCTGACGCTATTCATCCGGGCTTCGGATTCCTTTCCGAGGATTCGAGGTTTGCGAGGATCTGCGAGCGCTGCAACATCACGTTCATCGGTCCTTCCTCAGAGATGATCGCAGCTTCGGGCAACAAGGCCCAGGCCAAGAAGACCATGATGGACGCGGGCGTTCCGACGATCCCGGGAAGCGCTGAAGCCGCAAGGACTGTCGAAGACGGCTTAAGGCTTGCAGAAGTCGCGACATACCCTGTCATGATCAAGGCTGCATTGGGCGGCGGCGGAAAAGGCATGAGAGTTGCAAGGACAAAGGACGTTTTCCAGCAGGCTTTCCTTACCGCGCAGCAGGAGGCAAAGAATGCTTTCGGCGACGGTTCAATGTATATCGAGCACTATGTCGAGCACCCCAAGCACATCGAGGTGCAGATACTTGCAGACAAGTTCGGCAATGTCGTTTCTTTGGGAGAGCGTGACTGTTCGATCCAGAGAAATCATCAGAAGCTCGTTGAAGAGACTCCCTGCGAGACACTCTCGGAAGAGAAGCGCAAGGAGATCTGTGAAGCGGCAGTCAAGGCTGCAAAAGCAGTAAATTACGAGAACGCGGGAACTGTCGAGTTCCTCCTCGAGCCCTCCGGAAATTTCTATTTCATGGAGATGAACACGAGGATCCAGGTCGAGCATCCGATCACCGAATGGGTCACGGGGATCGATCTCATCAAGGAGCAGATCAAGATCGCTTCGGGCGAGAAGCTCGGTTTCACGCAGAAAGACGTTCAGATCAAGGGTCACTCCATCGAAGTGCGCATCAACGCAGAAGATGCTGAGCACAAGTTCAGACCGTGTCCCGGAAAGATCGAACTGGCGTACCTTCCGGGCGGCCAGGGAGTCAGGATCGATTCCGCGGTATACAGCGGCCTTGAGATCCCTCCGTTCTATGATTCAATGCTCGCAAAGCTTTCCGTATGGGCACCCACACGTGAGGAAGCGATCAAGAAGGCACAGTCCGCTCTGGGCGAAGTCATTATCACCGGTATCAAGACAAACATCGATTACCAGTACGGCATAATCACGAGTCCTGAATTTGTCAGCGGAAATACAGACATCGATTTTATCGAAAAGTTCTCGAGGAAATGATCCGGGGTAACTCAAGATGGAATTAAGATATTTATTCAAGAAGACCAAGTCCGTTCCCGGCTCGGAAAACCGGAAAAACGAAGATCAGGGACCTCAGACACCGCAGGGCCTTTTCCACAAGTGCACCAAGTGCGGTGAAACGATCTTCTCTGAGGAACTCAAGAGAAATCTTTTCGTATGCCCGCAGTGCGGCGGTTATTTCCGCATGTACGCCGGAACCAGGATCGACAGCATCCTGGATGACGGCTCGTTCGAGGAATGGGACAGCGACATCAAGGAACTTAACCCGCTCGGAACTCCCGGCTACGAGGACAAGCTCGAAAGACTGCGCGAAAAGACATCGCTCGATGAAGCAGTCGTTACCGGCAAGGGTCTTGTAAACGGATATCCCGTATGTCTGGGCGTCATGGACTGCCGTTTTATGATGGCTTCCATGGGAAGCGTCGTAGGCGAAAAGATCACCAGGATGTTCGAGCGCGCGACAGAAGAAAAGCTCCCCGTTATCATCTTCACCGCTTCAGGCGGAGCGAGGATGCAGGAGGGCATCATTTCCCTGATGCAGATGGCAAAGACTTCCGCTGCGATCAAGAGACATTCCGATGCGGGACTTCTTTACGTTACGGTACTGACCGATCCCACAACGGGCGGCGTTACCGCCAGCTTTGCGATGCTCGGAGACATTATCCTCGCAGAACCCGGTGCTTTGATCGGATTTGCAGGACCCAGGGTCATCGAGCAGACGATCGGACAGAAGCTCCCCGAGGGCTTCCAGCGTTCCGAGTTCCTTCTCGAGCACGGTTTTGTAGATGACATCGTCACAAGATCCGACATGAAGGATCATCTTACGGATATTCTCAAATTCCACGCCGACAAAGGCTCATTCAAGCCTGAAAAGACCGGAAAGATCAAGATTTCCAAGCGTTCGGGCAAACTCACTCCCTGGGATAAGGTAATGATCTCCCGCGGCAAGGACAGACCCGTTGCCGAGGATTACATCAAAGAGCTTTTCCCTGATTTCATCGAATTCCACGGTGACAGGTTCGTCAATGACGACAAGGCCGTAATGGGCGGGATCGCTACATTTGCGGGCAAGGCAGTCACTGTCATAGCAGAGTCGAAAGGCCACGATACAAAAGAAAACATCGACCGCAATTTCGGAATGCCGTCACCTGACGGATACCGCAAAGCTCTGCGTCTCATGAAGCAGGCCGAGAAGTTCGGACGTCCCGTCATCTGTTTTGTTGATACTCCGGGCGCATACTGCGGACTTGAAGCTGAGGAGAGGGGACAGGGCGAAGCGATCGCCAGAAATCTCTACGAGATGTCTTCTTTAAAGGTCCCCGTACTCTCGATCATAATCAGCGAGGCAGGTTCCGGCGGAGCACTGGCTGTCGCCGTTTCAGACGAAGTCTGGATGTTCGAGAACGCCATCTACGCGATCCTTTCACCCGAGGGCTATGCAAGCATCCTCTGGAAGGATTCAAAGCGCGCATCCGAGGCAGCAGCGGAGATGAAGCTGACGGCAGAAGACATGAAAGAGAAAAAGATCGTCGAAAAGATCATTGCAGAGCCTGAAGATCTCTGCAAAGATAATATAGAGACCGTCGTTGCACAGCTCAGGGAAGGCATCTCCGGATTCATTGGAAACAACCTGGACTTTGACGGTGAGGAACTCGCGAAAAAGAGGTACGACAGATACCGGAGCTACTGATGGATATTGACCTTGCACTCAAAAACATGCCGCTTGAAGATAAGGCACGACTGATCTGCGGACGGTCACCGTTTTCTATAGGGGGCATGGAGTGCGAAGGTACTGATATCCCGGTGCTTTATATTCAGGACGGCGGAACGGGCATCAATTTCGAGCAGCTCTTCCAGGACCGCCAGGACGGTGAGACTGAAGGCTTTTCAGCCGAAGAGATCCGCCGCGTCACCACGCTTTTCTACCATACCGATGAACTGACCGTTCACGAGAATCTGCTCCGCGAAAAGATATCCCGCAGACTTTCAGAAATAAAAGGAAACATCTCTTCCGCCCCCGGCTGCTATCCGCCGGGCATTCTTCTCGGTGCTTCATGGAATCCTGATGTTGTGCATGAGGTCTCATGCGCCCTGGGCATGGAAGCTCAGGTCTATAAGATCGGCATCCTCCTTGGAACGCCCAACTGCAATCTTTTGAGAGACCCGAGAAACGGAAGGTTTTTCGAGGGTTATTCAGAGGACCCCTGCCTTGCCAAGATCCTTGCACCTCAGATGTGCAAAGGTGTTGAGGAAGCAGGAGTCGCTTCAAATGCCAAGCATTTTGCCTGCAACAACTTAGAGATAAACCGCGTCGGCATTGACGAGAAGATACCGCAAAGAGCCATAGAAGAACTTTATCTGCCTGCTTTCGAAGAGTGCGCAAAAGTCTCGTCGGTCTTCATGTCGGCATACGTGTCGGTCAACGGCAGCAAGTGCACCGAGAACAGGTGGCTCCTTACGGAAGTCTTAAGGGACCGCTGGGGTTTTGACGGCGCGGTCGTCACGGACTGGGCAGCCTGCACCGGAAAAGCGGGAGATTCATTAGCGGCCGGAAACGACCTTTTCATGCCGGGTCCCTGGGATCACACTGACATTGTTGCCGCGGTAAAGGACGGGCGCGTTCCGGAAGAACGCCTTGATGAAGCTTGCAGAAGAGTGCTTGAGCTGATCAGCCGGCATTCGGGAGTCTCAGTTCCCGAAGGCTTTACCGATGAGGAATATGTTTCCAAAGGCAGAAAAGCGGCATACGATGCGGCATGCGAAGGCATTGTGATGCTGATCAACAAAGGCGCATTTCCGCTCAAAGAGGGCGGCGTAACCGTTTTCTTCGGCCGTAGCAAAGGCAGGTTCAGGGATTACGGCACGGGAAGTGCCCAGGTATTTACCGACAGGACGACAGTCCTTCCCGATGAGCTTTCAAAGATACCGGGATTTGAAAAGATCGCTTTCGACGATCTTGAAGCCTATAGAAACGGTGCAACGGCGGTCGTCATCGAGACGATGGATTCGAGTGAAGGAGCCGACAGGAAAGATCTGAAGCTGTCTGATGAGACTTGTTCTCTTATCGATGAACTTAAGTCTGCGGGCGGAAGCGGCAGGATCTGCCTGATACTTAATACCCCGGGGCCTGTAGAACTCGGCGGTTACAAAGACTGCCTGGACGGGCTTTTCGCGGTGTTCTACCCGGGCATGGAGGGCGGACGAGCAATGGCTGACATCCTGACCGGAAAAGTAAACCCCTCAGGACATCTGCCGGTCACCTTCCCGGAAAGACTTGAGGACGTTCCGTCCTTCTTAAGTTACCCGGACAGCTTCAGCTGCGTTTACGGCGAGGGCATCTACGCAGGCTACAGAGGTTATCAGAAGAGGAAGATCAAGCCGCTTTTCCCCTTCGGATACGGCCTTTCATACACGGATTTCGAGATCGTAAAAATGGCCTCGGAAGTTAATGACGGCAGGGTTTGTAACATTGTTACCGTCAAAAATTCCGGCAGCAGGGCAGGCAAAGTGACGCTGCAGATCTATTCGCATAAGGTGAGAGCTGATGTGCCGCGTCCGGAGAACGAACTGCGCGCATTCGGAAAGTTCTTCCTTGAAGCCGGCGAGACAAAAACGGCCGAACTTTCCTTTGACACATCCGAACTCAGGTATTTCGATGCCGACCGCGGAACGTTCCTGCTCGAGGAAGGCGCCTATGAGATCAGGTGCGGCTTTGACTGCGAAGATTTAAAGGCTTCGTCGCAGATCAGGATCGACGACGGTTCTCCGGAGCTCAAGTGCGGCATCTCATGGCCTTGCGGCAAGATAGCACAGCACCCTGAACTTGAAGCGGCGCTTAAAAAGGATGTGGAAACAAAAGGCGACAGCTACGGACTTTATCTGTCTGACTGCATCTACATGCCTTTCAAGCCTGTCTCGGAGATCTATCCCGGAGCAGCCGGATATGTGGAATTCCTTGCGGCATGCCGCAGTTTCAGACACGAATAGACAGTTATCCCCTGTTTGGTCCTCTGTTTTTGCTAAAAGTGAGGACGTAACAGGGAACTGAACGGAAAAATGACAGTTATTCCCTGTTTGGTCCTCTGTTTTGCTAAAAAGTGAGGACGTAACAGGGAACGGAATGTAAAATGATGCCGCCGGCTGAATCCGCCAATTAAATATAAATAATGCGAAAACCCGCCGTTTAGTGTATATTATATTATTGCAAAATTCTCGAAAGGATCTTTTCTGATGAGCCAATATGACTTTCTCATCGTCGGCGCAGGCCTTTACGGCGCTACTTTTGCGCGCCTTGCGACAGACGGCGGTTATAAGTGCCTGGTCATTGACAGACGCGGACAGGTAGCCGGCAACGTTTATACCGAAAATGTCGGCGGGATCAACGTCCACAAGTACGGAGCGCACATTTTCCATACAAGTGACAGGGAAGTCTGGGATTTCGCGAACAGATTCGCTGAATTCAACCGTTACACGAATACCGTTGTAGCCAACTTCAAGGGCGAGATCTACTCAATGCCCTTCAACATGTACACATTCAATAAGATGTGGGGAGTCATCACTCCTGAAGAGGCAAGGAAGAAGCTCGATGAGCAGATCGCTTCCGTTAAGATCGATGAACCGAAGAACCTTGAAGAGCAGGCTCTTTCACTCATCGGCCCCGATATCTACAACAAACTCATCAAGGGCTACACTGAGAAGCAGTGGGGAAGATCTGCTACAGAACTCCCCTCGTTCATCATCAAGAGGCTTCCTGTAAGGCTTACCTACAACAACAATTATTTCAACGACAGCTTCCAGGGGATCCCCGTCGGAGGCTATACAAAGTGGATCGAGAACATGCTCGAGGGCATCGAAGTAAGGACAGGCGTTGATTTCCTGGAGAACAGGGATGAGCTTTCCGCCCTCGCCGACAAGATAATCTATTCCGGAATGATCGACGAGTACTACGGTTACAGCCTCGGCACTCTCGAATACAGAAGCCTAAGGTTTGAGACCGAATACATGCCTGACGTCAACGATTACCAGGGCAATGCGGTAGTCAACTATACTGACGCCGAGACCCCTTACACAAGGATCATCGAGCACAAGCATTTCGAATTCGGAACAGGAAAGGGTACCGCGGTCACACGCGAATATCCTGCAGAGTGGAAGAAGGGCGACGAGCCTTACTACCCGCTCAATAACGACAGAAATAACGACCTTTACCGCAAATATCAGGAACTTGCGTCGAAAGACGATAAGGTCTGGTTCGGAGGAAGGCTCGGAAAATATAAGTACTACGACATGGACGATACCATCGCCGATGCCGCGGCCGACTACAAAAAGATCACGGAGTAAATCAATGAAGGCACTTAAAAAAATTGTTATCGGAATCGTTGCCGCAGCAGTAATGATGTCCTCCGCAGCAGCTGCATTTGCTGATGAGACTACTGCTCCCACACAGGCACAGGGTACGAGCGAATCAACGACTTCCACTTTCGACATCTCAAAGCTGAGCTTCGACACAATGTACGGAAAC
The DNA here is from genome assembly GCA_017478485.1 of Clostridiales bacterium. Taxonomy (GTDB): domain Bacteria; phylum Bacillota; class Clostridia; order Saccharofermentanales; family Saccharofermentanaceae; genus Saccharofermentans. The sequence goes on from JAFVDI010000020.1 coordinate 158,441, forward strand.
CAGCTCCCTGATTTCCTTAATCATGAGTACATGTACAACGGAGAGAAGATCCCGGTCGTAGAATCAAACTACTATTTCCTTCTGACCTTCCTTCAGCTCAGCCAGTATGCTGCTTACGGATACTATCCGGCAACTGCTGCAGGTTATCTTGACCTCGCTGCCAAATACAAGGACGGCGACAAGGAAAAGACATACGCAGAGTATTTTGTTAAGCAGGCTGAAGATTATCTCTACAGCACATACATCTTTGTCGAGCGTGCCAAGGCTGCAGGCATAAAGCTTTCAGACGAGGACAGGAAGGCGATCGAAGATGAGGTCAATGACAGGATCGAGCAGCAGGCCAAGCCCGCAGGTGTTTCACTTGATGTCATCCTGAAGCTCTACTTCGGACCCCAGTGCGATGAGAAGGCTTACCGTTCACTCCTCGAGAACGCAACTCTCGCAGGAAAGTACTCCGAAAAGTACGTAAAGGATTATAAGATCCCCGACGATAAGCTTCTGGTACCTAACGTAAGATATGCTCTTTTCTATGCTCCGGGCGCTACCGCAAGCGCTGACGAAAAGAAGAAGGCTGAAACCGCAGCAAACGACCTTCTCAAGAAGTGCAAGAATCTCGACGATCTCAAGACTCTGGCAGAAGCAGGCCAGAAGGACGGAACGATTTACGATCAGGGCACGCTTTCAGTTCCCAAGGGAAAGATGGTTTCCGCTTTCGAGGACTGGGCATACGGCGCATCACGCAAAGAAGGCGAGATGGGCGTCATCCTGTCTCAGGAATACGGCTATTTCGTAGTCGGATACGTTGGCAAGGTCAAGCTTGACGAGGAAGAGCAGGAGCAGATCGCAAACGATGCGATGAACGCCGAGATCGAGAAGGAGATGCAGGAAAACAAGCACAATTTCCATACCGATCAAAAGTACGGTCCTGCAAAAGCTGCTCCCACGGCTGCACCCGAACCGACAGGCGAGCCGGCTACTTCACTTCCGGGCGGCGAGACAGCTCCCACGGCTCTTCCCACGGAGAGCGGAGTTACTCCTGCAGACAACGGAATGTCCAACGTTCTCATCATCGTTTTCGTTGCGATCGGCGGAGTTGCAATCATTGCAGTCATCATAATCCTCGTAATGAACTCCAGAAATTCCGAAAAAGACGATTCCTCAAGCAAGGGTTCATCTTCTAAGAAGAGCTCTAAGAAAGCCGTTGAAGAGGACGAAGAGGAAGACGAAGAAGAGTATGAGGATGACGGCGAAGAGGAAGAGCCTGAAGAGCAGGAAGACCTCTATTCCGGAATCTCTGATGACGAAGAAGAGGAAGAAGAACCTTCCAAGAAGAGAAAGAAATAAAGAATAACTAATTATAGTAGAGGGGCATCAGTCAAAATGGAGATCACGACCGATCTGGTAAGATATCTCGAGGCATTGGGCAGGATCGAGCTTTCACCTGAAGATGAAGCCGGCATGCAGAAAGGCCTTTCGGATATCCTGGGTTATTTCGACAAACTCAATGAACTCGACACGACAGGTGTTGAGCCTCTGAGCCACGCGCTCGGAAGGAGCAACGTAATGCGTGAGGATACAGTCTCTAACGGAGACATGAGAGACACTGTTCTTTCAAATGCTCCCGAGACCAAGGAAGGTACGATCCTCGTACCGAGAACATTTGATTAAAGGGGCGGAAAAGATATGACATCAGAAGAGATCATCAGCCTTTCCGCTCTGGAACTCGGAAAAGCAATCAAAGAAGGAAAGACCTCATCGGTCGAGGCATGCCACGCATATCTCGAGAGGATCAATGAAAGGGACGGCGAATACAATGCGTATATCACCGTTCTTACGGAAGAGGCTCTCAAGCGTGCGGCACGCGTAGACGCTGACATTTCAGCAGGCAAGCTCACAGGCCCTCTCGCAGGCGTTCCCATTGCAGTCAAGGACAACATCTGCACCAAGGGCGTTCTTACCACATGCGGCTCGAAGATGCTTTCAAACTTCGTTCCCCCTTACGACGCAACCGTCGTAAAGAAGATCGAAGAAGCGGGCATGGTCATCGTCGGCAAGGTTAACATGGACGAATTCGCCATGGGTTCCACCACAGAGACCAGCTTCTTCGGACCCACGGTCAATCCTCACGGGATCAACAGGGTACCCGGCGGTTCTTCAGGCGGATCGGCAGCTGCAGTTGCAGCAGATCTCGCACCGATCGCACTCGGTTCTGATACCGGCGGATCCATCAGACAGCCTTCGTCTTTCTGCGGAGTTACCGGCTTAAAGCCTACATACGGAAGCGTTTCCCGTTACGGACTCGTTGCTTTCGCATCCTCTCTCGACCAGATCGGACCGATCGCAAAGAATGCAGAAGACGCTGCAGCGCTCTATAACATCATTTGCGGCGCAGATCCCAAGGACCAGTCTTCTTCAGAGGAAGCCAAGACCGTTGACATCAGCGCTCTCGAAAACTTCTCTCTCAAGGGAAAGAAGATCGGTCTTCCCGAAGAATATTTCGGTGACGGCATCGATGCCGAGGTAAGGGAGAAGGTCAACGCTGCGATCGAGGTCATGAAGGGCCTCGGCGCGGAAGTTGAGACGTTCTCTTTCCCAATCGCGGAATATGCCATCCCGACCTATTACATCATCGCCTGCGCGGAAGCGTGCTCGAACCTTTCACGTTACGACGGAATCAAGTACGGCTACCGTCCCGAAGGCGAGATAGATCTTACACAGCTTTACATCAAGTCCAGGAGCGAGGGCTTCGGACTCGAGGTCAAGAGAAGGATCATGCTCGGCAACTTCGTTCTCTCGTCCGGATACTATGACGCATACTACAACAAGGCTCTTCAGGCAAAGAACCTGATAAAGCAGTCTTTCGACAAAGCTTTCGAAAAGTATGACATCATTGCGGGACCCGTTGCGCCGACACCGGCGCTCAAGGCCGGAGAGAGCCTTTCTGATCCTCTTAAGATGTACCTTGGAGACATCTGCACGGTACTCATCAATATCGCAGGACTTCCCGCGATCTCCGTTCCGTGCGGAGAGGCAGGAGCCGAGAAGCTCCCGGTAGGTCTCCAGTTGATCGGAAAGCCGTTTGACGAAGCAAACGTTCTGGGCTTCGCTGCGGCATATCAGAAGAACCAGTAAGGAACAAGGGCAGGAAAAAGATATGAGAGATTATGAAATGGTTATAGGGCTCGAGGTACACTGCGAGCTGTCGACCGAATCGAAGATCTTCTGCGGGTGCTCGACGAAGTTCGGAGGCGCGCCCAATACACATGTCTGCGAGGTATGTTCGGGTATGCCCGGAACGCTGCCGCAGCTGAATACGAAAGTAGTTGAATATGCCGTTAAGGCGGGACTCGCACTCAATTGCGAGATCACGAGAAAGAACAAGTTCGACCGTAAGAACTATTTCTATCCCGACCTTCCCAAGGCATATCAGATATCGCAGCTCTACTTCCCGATATGCAGGAACGGCCACGTCGACATCAAGACAAGTGCAGGCACAAAGTCCATCGGGATCCATGAGATCCACATGGAAGAGGATGCCGGAAAGCTCGTCCACGATCCCGTTACGGGCATGACGATGGTCGACTTCAACCGCTGCGGCGTACCGCTCCTCGAGATCGTCAGCGAACCTGATTTCAGGAGCGCTGAGGAAGTCATCGCTTATCTTTCCAAGCTCCGCGACACCATGCAGTACCTTGGAGTTTCCGACTGTAAGATGCAGGAAGGATCAATGCGCGCGGATGTCAACCTTTCAGTCAGACCCAGAGGCCAGAAGGAATTCGGTACAAGGACTGAGATGAAGAACATCGCATCTTTCAAGGCAATCGAGCGTGCCATCGAGTACGAGAGGGAGCGCCAGATCGACCTTATCGAGGAAGGCAATGAAGTCGTTCAGGAGACAAGACGCTGGGACGACGAGAAGGAATACACCTATGCGATGAGATCCAAGGAGAATGCACAGGATTACAAGTACTATCCTGATCCTGACCTCATGCCCATCGAGATCTCCGATGAGTATCTCAATGAGATCAAGGCAGGTCTTCCCGAGTTTGCCGACCAGAAGAAGGCACGCTATGTCGAGGAACTGGGTCTTCCCGAGTACGATGCGGACATCATTACGGCAAGCCCTGCGCTCGTAAAGGTCTTCGAGACCGCATGCGAAGTTACGGATTCCCCCAAGGAAGTCTCCAACTGGCTCATGACCGACCTCCTCAAACTCTGCAAGGATGCGGGAGTCGCAGCCGATGACATGAAGTTCGACGGCAAGTCCCTGGGCGTCATAATAAAAATGGTACAGGACGGAAAGATCAACCGTAAGTCAGGCCGCAAGGTCCTTGAAGAAGTATTCATGAACGGTGTTGATCCGGAAAACTACGTCAAGGAAAACGGTCTCGCCCAGGTATCTGACGCATCGGCGATCGAGCCTGTCATCAAGGAAGTCTTAGATGCCAACACGGGTCCTGTTTCCGAGTATCTCGCAGGCAAGGAAAAGAACTTCCAGTTCCTTGTAGGCCAGTCGATGAGGGCACTCAAGGGCAAGGCGGATCCTCAGGCCGTAAGAACGACACTCGAAAAGCTTTTGGGTGAAATGAAATAATGGGAAAAACGATAGCTGAAATACTGCTTGTAATCTTTTTCGTCATAGTGAACGCATTCTTCTCCGGAACGGAGATGGCGGTCATTTCCCTGAGCGATGCCAAGATGCGCAAGATGGCCGAGGAAGGCCACAAGAAGGCGAAAAGGATCGTTAAGTTCATAGACAATCCCGGAAACTTCCTGGCTACGATCCAGGTAGGCGTAACGCTCGCCGGATTCCTGTCATCCGCTTTCGCCGCCAACAGCTTCGCATCGAAGCTTGCTGAGCTGGTCGATCCCGCGGGTTCATACAAATGGCTTGAATCATTCTGGACGGTCATCATCACCATCGTTCTTTCATATTTTTCGCTCGTTTTAGGTGAACTCGTTCCCAAGCGCGTTGCCCAGAACAATCCCGAAAAGTGGGCGTTTGCGGCTGTCGGCGTGGTAGGATTCTTCGGCGTCATCCTCAAGCCCTTCGTCCTTTTGCTTACGGCTTCCACCAACGTGATTCTCAAGCTCTTCAAGATCTCCCCGACGCACACAGACAAGAGCGTCACCGAGGAAGAGATCCGCATGATGGTCGACGTAGGTTCCGAATCCGGAAACATCGAGGATTCCGAAAAGGAAATGATCGACAACGTCTTCGAGTTCAACGACAAGGAAGTCTCGGAGATCATGACCCACAGAAAGAAGATCGTATCGCTCCCCATCGATGCCGAGTTCAGCGAGGTAATGAGGGTAGCGCGTGAAGAGAAATACACCAGGATCCCCGTCTACGAAGACACGATCGATGACATCAAGGGAATACTGCACATTAAGGATCTCATCGGCATCATGCCGCCTGATGAGGAGCACCCGTTCGTGCTCGAAAAGTTCATCAGAGAGCCGTTGTTCGTTCATGAGACACGTAAGATCTCATCTCTTTTCGGCGAGATGAAGACCTCCGGAATGCAGATGGCCGTCATCATCGACGAGTACGGCGGAACGATGGGTATCTGCACAATTGAGGATATGCTCGAAGAGCTCGTAGGAAACATCACCGATGAGTTTGACGATGAGGAGCAGTCCCTCGTCAAGCTTTCCAACGGCGACTACATCGTTGCGGGAGACATGACGCTGAGCGATCTCGAGAATGAGCTCGACACAGAGCTGACGGATGAGGAGTACGATACCATTGCAGGTCTCGTTATCCAGCTTCTCGACAGGGTTCCTGAAGAGAAGGAAAAGCCGATCGTTCACTATAAGAATCTCGACATCAAAGTCCTGAAGATCGAGGAGCGCGCGATCGCGAAAGTTCTTATCCACGTCAACAAGCCGGTCGTCAATGACGATGAATCCGGTGAAAAGGATTCAGACCGGGAGAATGCTGATGCAAAAAAAGAAGATTGATCTGATACTCTATGACCTCGACGGCACGATCCAGGATTCCGTGCCTCTCATAGTCGAGTCATTCCACAAAGCATATGAGATAGTCTTAGGCGAATGCACGAGAAGCGATGAAGACCTGATGAGCTATATCGGAAGGCCCCTTACCGTTTCGTTCGAAAGGCATGACAAAGAGACGGCCGAAAAGCTCACGGAGGCTTATCTTACCTATAACAAGAAGAGGATGCTCGAAGGAGTGATCCCTCTTTTCCTCGGAGTGAGAGAAGGCCTTGAGAATATAAAGAGCCTCGGCTACAGGCAGGGCATCGTTACTGCCAAGAGACGCGATTCGGCCATGATCACCATCGACATGCTCGATATCGCCAAATACTTTGACGTGATGGTATTCAGCGAGGACACGAAGCGTTCGAAGCCCCACGGCGATCCTTTGATCGAAGCTGCAAGGCGGTTGGGCGTTACCGACATGAGCAGCGTTCTTTACGTCGGAGATGCCGGATCTGACCTGCTTTCGGCAAGGGACTGCGGTGCTTCCTTTGCGCTGGTCGACTGGACGCTGATGCCTAAAGACGAGATCGGAAAGCTCGGTCCCGACTTCGTAATATCTTCATTGGACGAGATTCCTTGCATTATCAGGGGCAGGGAATTATAATTATCCTTGCATTTTTGCGCACACATTTATTTATTTTTATATAAGGCAGGAAATCAGTATGGCAAATTCAACGAAGAAGTCTAGATCCGGCAAGAAGTCCAAGGCTAAGGTTGCACTTGGTTTTGTAATTGCCGTAATGGTTCTTTTTGTAGCGGGTTATTTTGTTTACTTCTCCGGAATCATTCCGCAGCTCCTGCCCGGCATGACCATCACAGAGACAAAGGATGGAGCCACCGTCAAGGTCAAGGATCTTTCTGTTCTTGAGACAAACTACTACTTCATGAACATCTACAGCATGTACTCACAGTACGGCATGATCACATCTGACTCTCTCGACAGCGTATTCAATTCAACAACAGGTCAGACATACCGTGAATACCTGCTCTCCCAGGGCGCTGAAGAGGCACTTGCAAATGTCCTCATGGAGCGTGAGGCTGATGCAAAGGGTTTCCGTTCCATGTCTGCTGCCGACAAGGCTGCAAAAGATGAGCTCGAGAGCCTCCGCGGCATGTCACAGCTCTACGGCTATCCCACACTCGACAGATACATCGCTGCACAGTACGGCACAGGCATGACATCAAGACTCTACAGACAGTGCATGGCAAGAGGCCTTTATGCCGACGAGTACCAGCAGTACATCTCACAGTTCGATCCTTCGATCGTTCCCACAGATGATTCCATCAGAGAAGCATACAAGGCAGATCCTGCCGCTTACGACAACGTTGATTTCAACTACTATCTCGTTACAGCTGCCACAAAGGACGGCAAGGCCGACATCGAGCAGGCTAAGAAGGATGCACAGTGGATCTCTGACAAGGCTAAAGATGCAAAGTCTTTCCGCGATGCTGTTATGACATATCTCAAGGGCAAGGGCGATACCGAGGCTCTTAAGGAATATGACAATGATGCCGATCCCACATCAGTAACTGACCTGACAAAGGCAAACATCGAGCAGCAGTACGATGCCAATCTCGCAGCTTTTCTTTTCGCTGACGGAAGAAAGGCCGGCGATAAGACAGTCGTAGAGACAAAGACAGGCGCATATGTCGTTATCCTTAACGGCAGAAAGCTCGATGAGGATAAGGAAGTATCTTACAGAACACTTACTCTTAATAATGATTCAAAAGGCAAGGAGCGTACTGACGATCAGATTGCTGCTGACGCAAAGGCTCTTGCAGATAAGGCAGCCCAGCTTGCTCCCGCAGGAATGTCATCCCTTGATTTCTACAAGCTCGTTAAGGCTAACTCAAACGACAAGGATGAGATGATGGACGGCGGTTTTGTTGCCGGCGAGACCAAGGCTGACATGACAGAGGCTGAGGACGGCAAGGAAGTCGATGCACAGACAAAGGCTGTCGCTGACTGGCTTTTCGACGAATCTCGCAAGGCCGGCGACATCTATATCAAGACTTCTGCCGACAACAGGACAGTCACCATTTACTTCTACGAGAAGTCTTCACCTGCTTGGATGGGCGAAGCCAGAAACGCAAAGATCACAGAGAACGTCAACAAGCTGAAGGAGTCCCTCAAGGCTACCAACCCTCAGTTCGTTGTAAATTCAGACCTGGTCAAAAATTTTATTTACGGCGCATAAGCCAGTAAATTAAGATATTACAGGGACCTTGACGGTCAGAAATAATGCCGGCGGTGAAAAATAACCGTTGACAGATTTTGCAATCATCTATATAATTCTTTATTGCGTCATAATGGGTTAGGGGCATTATGCCCTTTTCGCTTGACGGGAAGAGCCTTTTGTGTTAAATAAATAGGCTTTTTCAACGTAATAACTGCTTAAACTTAGGTTTTTTAAGCTTTGTGTGAGGTGATTCGTTAGTCATGGTCCATTCCGTAAAACAAGGCAAGACAGAGAGGCAGTCGTATTCCAAGATCAACGAAGTAATCGAGGTGCCCAACCTTATCGACAACCAGAGACAGTCTTATCAATGGTTCATCGATGAGGGAATGCAGCAGATTTTCGACGAGATCTCGCCGATTACTGACGAGCAGGGCAAGTACGAGGTTTATTTCGTAGACAAGGTCTTCGATCAGGACAACCCGTGTGATCCTACCGGTAAAGAGAACGAGAAGAGCTCTTCCAGCAGGAAAAACAAGGTCCAGCCCAAGTATTCCAAGTCTTTCATCATCGACAGCTGCAAGAAGAACGACAGCAACTATGCTGCTCCGCTGTACATCAACCTTCGTCTGCGCAACAAGGTAGACGGAACGGTTACTGATGAACAGGCTTTCGTTGGCAACTTCCCTATCATGACCGATCAGGGAACCTTTATCATCAACGGCGCTGAGCGTGTTGTCATCAACCAGATCGTAAGATCACCCGGAGCTTACTACGGCGAGGCCAGAAGTAAGATGGGCAACAGGCTTCTTTCCGCTGAACTCATTCCTTACAGGGGATCATGGATCCTCATCGAGGAAGACGAGAAGGAAAGCAAGGTCGGCATCAAGGACAAGGGTTCCAAGGACGGCGAGCCTGACGAATATAACCTTATATATATAGTTGTAGATAAATCCCATAAGATTTCTCTGCCTGTATTCCTCAGGTGCTTAGGCCTCGTTACAAACGAGGACATCATCAACATGTTCGGTGATGAAGAGTGCCTCAGGATGACACTTGAGAAGGACGAGACAAAGGATGCAGAGGATCCCCAGACAGCTGCATATGCCGAGTTCTTCAAGAAGGTACGTAACAACGAGCCTTTCACTGTTGAGAACGCAAAGAACATTCTCAACAAGACATATTTCGATTCTCTCAGATATGACCTCGAGCGTGTAGGTATCTTCAAGGTCAACAAGAAGTTCCGCCTCTCCGGCAGAATCGTCGGTCAGAAGACAGCTGAGGATGTTACTTCAGAGGATGGTGAAGTCATCGTTAAGAAGAACACAGTCATCACATCTGAGATCGCCAAGAAGATCGAGGATGCAGGCGTTATCTCCTGCCTCATCTATCCTAAGAAGCTCGTTAGAGCTGCTGATGAGGATGAGTTCGACGATAAACCCCTCAAGGTTATCGGCAACGGCAGAGTTGATGCTGATACTTACATCAGGAACAGCTTTGCAAAGAAGGACCTCAAGAACTTCGACATCAACAACACACCTATCAATGAGGACGTAAGAGTCAGCGTTCTCCGTGAGATCATTGAGTCCGTAAGAGACGGCGGCAAGTCCGACATCTCTGCAAGACTTGAATCTGAGCTCACAGAGCGCAAGGCTGACCTCATGCCCAGGAACCTCACAGTTGACGATATCTACGCATTCGTTTCCTACTTCCTCGGTCTCCACCGCGGAATCGGTAAGGTCGACAACATCGACCACCTCGGAAACCGTCGTGTAAGAAGCGTTGGTGAGCTCCTCCAGAGCCAGCTCCGCACAGGTATCGCACGTGTTGAGAAGAACACGAGAGACAGGATCTCCCAGATCTCTTCCAAGGAAGGCGAAGTCGTAACAGCTACGAGCCTTGTCAACACAAGACCTCTTTCAGCTTCCTTCCGTGAGTTCTTCGGTTCTTCACAGCTCTCAGCTTTCGCGGATCAGAACAACCCGCTTGCTGAGCTTACGAACAAGAGAAGACTTTCCGCACTGGGTCCCGGCGGTATCTCCAGAGAGCGTGCCTCAATGGAAGTCCGAGACATCAACCCTACACACTACGGACGTATGTGTACGATCGAGACACCGGAAGGTCAGAACATCGGTCTCATGACCTCACTCGCTATCTATGCACGTATCAACAAGTACGGCTTCATCGAGACTCCTTACCGCAAGTACGACAAGGAGAACAAGGTCATCACAGACGAAGTCAGATACATGGCTGCTGACGAAGAGGACGATTACAATATCGCTCAGGCTAACGAGCCTATCGACGAGAACGGCAGATTCGAGAACAAGAAGGTCGTTTGCCGTCACTTAGACCAGTTCCTCCAGCTCGATCCCGAAGAGATCGACTACATGGACATCTCGCCTAAGCAGCTCGTTTCAGTCTCCACGAGCCTTATCCCGTTCCTCGGAAACGACGACGCTAACCGTGCTCTCATGGGCTCGAACATGCAGCGTCAGGCCGTACCTCTCATCAAGCCTGAAGCACCTATCATCGGTACAGGTATGGAGTACCGCGCAGCCAAGGACTCCGGCGTATGCGTAGTCGCACCTCACGACGGTGTCGTAAGCTATGTATCCGCTGACAGGATCGAAGTAACTGCTAAGGACGGCTCCGTTGATACTTTCATGCTTGCTAAGTATCAGAGATCCAACCAGAGCACATGCATCAACCAGAGACCTATCGTCTCCATGGGCGACAAGGTCAAGGCCGGCGACACGATCGCTGACGGTCCTGCTACGGACGAAGGCGAGCTCGCTCTCGGTAGAAACGTTCTCATCGGCTTCACCACATGGGAAGGTTACAACTACGAGGACGCTGTTCTCGTAAACGAGAGGATCGTAAGAGACGACGTTTATACATCCATCCATATCGAGGAGCATGAGTGCGAGGCCAGAGAGACAAAGCTCGGACCTGAGCAGATCACAAGGGAAGTTCCCAACGTCGGTGACGACGCGCTTTCCAACCTCGACGAGAACGGTATCGTAATGATCGGTGCCGAGGTCAAGGACGGAGACATCCTCGTAGGTAAGGTTTCACCTAAGGGTGAGACAGACCAGACAGCTGAAGAGCGTCTCTATAAGGCGATCTTCGGTGAGAAGGCAAGAGATGTTAAGGATACCTCCAAGAGAGTTCCTCACGGCGGTTCCGGTGTCGTTGTCGATGTCGTTGTTTCCACAAAGGAGACAAACGGCAACCTCAAGAACGGCGTAGACAAGCGTGTACGTGTATACGTAGCACAGAAGCGTAAGCTTTCTGTCGGCGATAAGATGGCCGGTCGTCACGGAAACAAGGGTGTCGTCTCCAGGATCCTTCCTGAAGAGGATATGCCTTTCCTCCCTGACGGTACGACTCTTGATATCTGTCTCAACCCTCTCGGTGTTCCTTCACGTATGAACATCGGTCAGCTCCTCGAGGTTCACCTCGGAAGAGCAGCCAAGGCACTTAACTGGAAGATCGCTACACCTGTATTCGACGGCGCAAACGAGAACGACATCGCCGACGCTTTCGAACTCGCAGGAATCGATTCAGACGGTAAGACAATCCTCTATGACGGACGTACAGGTGAGCCTTTCGAGAACCGTGTAACAGTCGGTGTCATGTACTACATGAAACTGCACCACCTTGTCGACGACAAGATGCACGCAAGATCCACAGGACCTTACTCACTCGTTACACAGCAGCCGTTGGGCGGTAAGGCTCAGTTCGGCGGACAGAGATTCGGAGAAATGGAAGTTTGGGCACTCGAAGCTTACGGTGCTGCTCATACCCTCCAGGAGATCCTCACAGTCAAGTCCGACGATATCGAAGGACGTTCAAAGACCTACGATGCTATCATCCGCGGCAAGAACATCCCCGAGCCTGGTATTCCGGAGTCGTTCAACGTCCTCGTTAACGAGCTTAAGGCTCTTGCGCTCGACGTAAGAACATACACGGATGGTAAGGAATATATCGCTGAGGAGAAGACATCTCTCGACACCTACAGCGAAATGGACGAGCACACACGTCTCTCACTCGACGGTGAGGACGCAGAGTCGCCCGCAGATATTTTCAGCTCCGGTTTCGTTGAAGCTGACGAGCATGGAAACATCATGGAAGAGGATGTCGATGATTTCGGCGACGATTCCGGCGACGACGATGATATGTAAAGGAGAGCTCGATACATGAACGATACAAATCATCTTACAAAAATAAGCATCCAGCTCGCTTCTCCCGAAGTTATCAAGAGCTGGTCGCACGGCGAAGTAAAGAAGCCCGAGACGATCAACTATCGTACACAGAGACCTGAAGTTGACGGTCTCTTCTGCGAAAAGATCTTCGGACCCACAAAGTCCTGGGAGTGCCGCTGCGGTAAGTACAAGAAGATCAGATTCAAGGGAATGATCTGCGACAAGTGCGGAGTCGAAGTCACAAAGAACACAGTTCGCCGTGAGAGACTCGGTCACATCCAGCTCGCTGCTCCCGTATCACACATCTGGTACTTCAAGACCCAGCCTTCAAAGATCGGCACACTGCTCAACCTCACAGTAAAGCAGCTCGAGAGCGTTCTTTACTATTCAAAGTTCATAGTACTCGATCCGGGTAACTTTGAAGAGACAGGTCTTACCAAGATGGAGATCATCACGGAAGATCAGTACAAGGCTATCAAGGCTAAGTGCGGCAAGAACTCCTTCGATGCAAGGATGGGCGCTGAGGCTATCAAGATCCTCCTCCAGGAGATCGACATTGACGGCATCATCGAAGAACTCAATTCCGAGAAGGCAGGTTCTGTCAGCACACAGAAGAGACTCAAGATCAATAAGAGACTTGAGATCGCTGAAGCTTTCAAGGCATCCGGCAACAAACCTGAGTGGATGATACTTGACGTAATCCCGGTACTTCCTCCGGAACTCCGTCCTATGGTACCTCTCGACGGCGGCCGTTATGCTACATCTGACCTTAACGACCTCTACAGAAGAGTTATCGGAAGAAACAACCGTCTCAAGAAGCTCCTCGACCTCGGCGCACCCGAGATCATCGTAAGGAACGAGAAGAGAATGCTCCAGGAAGCTGTTGACGCTCTTATCGACAACGGCCGTCACGGCACACCCGTCAAGGGTTCAACTTCCGCTACGAGCAACAGACAGCTCAAGTCACTGTCCGACATGCTCAAGGGTAAGCAGGGCCGTTTCAGACAGAACCTCCTCGGTAAGCGTGTTGACTACTCCGGACGTTCCGTTATAATCGTCGGACCTGAGCTTAAGATGCATCAGTGCGGTCTCCCTAAGGAGATGGCATTGGAGCTTTTCAAGCCCTTCGTAATCAAGAAGCTCGTTGAGATCAACGACAAGCTCAACATCAAGACTGCAAGAAAGCAGGTTGACGAGAGAGTACCTGAGGTTTGGGACATTCTTGAAGAGATCATCGAGGATCATCCCGTTCTCCTCAACCGTGCTCCTACGCTCCACAGACTTTCAATCCAGGCATTCGAGCCTGTTCTCGTAGAAGGCCGTGCCATCAAGCTTCACCCGCTCGTCTGCACAGGCTTCAACGCTGACTTCGACGGTGACCAGATGGCTGTTCACGTACCTCTCTCCGCAGAGGCACAGGCTGAGGCAAGATTCCTCATGCTTTCTACAAACAACCTCCTCAAGCCTCAGGACGGTAAGCCGGTTACAGTTCCTACACAGGACATGATCCTCGGCTGCTACTACCTGACAATGGAGATCGAAGGCGACAAGGGCGAAGGCATGGTATTCTCATCACTCGATGAGGCTATGATGGCTTACCACGAGCACCAGCTCACGCTCCACAGCATGATCAAGGTCCGCATCACAAGAGAGATCGACGGTGTTGAAGAAACAGGTCTTGTCGAGTCCACACTCGGAAGATTCATCTTCAACGAGATCGTTCCTCAGGACCTCGGATTCGTTGACAGAAAGAAGCCCGAGAACCGTCTCAAGCTCGAGATCGATTTCCCGAAGCTTGCTGACCAGAAGGAGCGCGCTGCCAAGATCAAGGCAGAGGATCCCAACAAGGACTTCAAGTATGAGTTCGCAATGGGCAAGAAGAAGCTCGAAAAGATCATCGCCAAGTGCATTGCCGTTCACGGCCTCGAGAGAACAACGATCTTCCTCGATGACGTTAAGGCAATGGGTTACAAGTATTCAACGATATCCGGTATCTCCATCGGTATCGAAGACATGATCATCCCTGACATCAAGGAGAAGATGATCGCTGAAGGTGACGAGAAGGTCGAGGCACTCAACGAAGAGGCTGAAATGGGCTTCTACAGTGAGGAAGAGCGTCATAAGCAGGTTGCAAAGATCTGGGAAGACACGACCAACGACATCACCAAGGCTCTCATGGAGAACCTCGACATCTACAATCCTATCCGTATGATGGCTGACTCCGGCGCGCGTGGTTCCAACAACCAGATCAAGCAGCTCGCAGGTATGCGTGGTCTCATGCAGGATACGACAGGTGACACGATCGAAATCCCGATCAAGTCTAACCTCCGTGAAGGCATGAACGTTCTCGAGTTCTTCATCTCATCACACGGTGCGCGTAAGGCTCTCTCCGATACGGCTCTCAAGACGGCTGAATCCGGATACCTCACAAGACGTCTCGTTGACGTTGCACAGGCTGTTGTTGTTGCAGAGGAAGACTGCGGAACAGACGACTTCACATGGGTCAAGGAGATCACAGAAGTCTCCAACAAGAAGACCAACGTCATCAAGTCACTCAACGACCGTCTCTATGGCCGTTATGCTGCTGAGGACATCAAGAACTATCAGACAGGCGAGATCATCGTTAAGAAGAACGAACTCATCGACGCTCTCAAGGCTGAAGAGATCTGCGATTCCGTAGACCTCGCAAAGCAGGAAGCAAACGATGAGCGCGCTAAGATTGCTGACTCCGTCAAGATCAAGGGCGAAGTTACACCCGAGAAGCTTGCTGAGCAGCAGAAGAAGATCGACGCTAAGCTCGCTGACGCTGAGGCTGCAGGAAAGATCCTTTCCAGACAGCAGATCGAAGACCTCGGAAAGCTCAAGATCAGATCAGTATTCGACTGCCGCTCCAGAAGAGGCGTCTGCACAAAGTGCTACGGTATCAACCTTGCTACCGGCCGCCCTGTTGCTGTCGGTGAAGCAGTCGGTATCATCGCTGCACAGTCCATCGGTGAGCCTGGTACACAGCTCACGATGAGAACGTTCCACTCCGGTGGTATCGCCGGTTCAGGCGAAGATATCACGCAGGGTCTCCCTCGAGTTACTGAGATCTTCGAAGCAAGAGATCCTAAGGGTCACGGCATCATTTCTTCCGTACCCGGATCCGTCAAGATCACTGAGAACGAGAAGACAAAGCAGAAGACCATCATCGTTACCCCTGTTCTTACAGACGGCGTAGAGCCCGTTAAGGACGCTAAGGGCAACCCGATCGAGAAGATGGAGTACAAGGTACCTTCACACGCTACCCTCACCGTTAAGGACGGTCAGGTCATCGAAGCCGGCGATCAGATCATCGACGGTAAGATCGATCCTAAGGAGATCCTCAAGGTTAAGGATATCCGTGCGGTACAGAAGTACATCATCAGCGAGATCACAAAGGTTTACTACTCAGGTGGTGGTGTTAACATCAACGATAAGCACATCGAGATCATCGCAAAGCAGATGATGCGCCGTGTACAGATCGATGAACCCGGCGATACAGGCTTCATGACAGGTACAACTGTTGACTGGTATAACTACATCTCCAGGAACAGAGACTGTGAGGAGCAGGGTCTGCAGCCTGCAAAGGGCAACACGATCCTCCTCGGTATTGCAAAGGCCGCAAGCGCATCCGACTCCTTCATGTCGGCAGCATCCTTCCAGGAGACCGCAAAGGTTCTCACAGACGCTGTCATCAAGGGCAAGGTCGATCCGCTCGTCGGTATCAAGGAGAACGTCATCATCGGTGCTCTCATCCCTGCAGGTACAGGCGTCAAGTCGCATAACGACATCACCGCTGTTCCTGTCATCAAGGCAAACAGCAAGATCATCACAGGCCACGAGTATGGCGAGGATGACGGCGACGTCAAGTTCTTCGAGAACGATTACCTTGATCAGGTCGAGGCTCACAACGAGCTCCTCGATGAGCAGGAAGGAACAAGCTATTCCGAGAGGCTCGACAAATAAGTAATAAGTTTGTCGCGCTACTGTAAAGCATCAAGCAATATTTACAGTTTATAATTACGCCGAGGGAGTCTTTCCCCCGGCGTTTTTTATTCAAAACTGCCACACATTAGGACGATCTAACCGCAAACACGAATTTGTGC
>JAFVDI010000021.1 GCA_017478485.1 Clostridiales bacterium
TGACACAAGAGCAGCCCTTAGCGGTGCGGGAATCAACGGTCCTTATATCCTTTGTCCGCATTCTTATTCCGGCCTTGAAGCGTTATACTGGGCACAGACTTATCCTGATGAAGTTGAAGCGATCATAGGTCTCGACATGGCTTTTCCCGATGCTTACAACTATACAAAAGGAGGAGCGCTGGTTGAGCCTTATTATCTTGTACAAAACGGTCTTATCAATCTTGGTATAGGTAGATTTTTCTCTGACGACACTTTCCTTCCTGAAGGCGGTTTCCTTTCGGAGACTGAAGAGAAGATATATATTGCGTTAGTGAACCGGATCGGAAATAACATTGATGTTGCAAAGGAAGCTTCTGCCGCGAAAGACAGCGCGGAACAGGTTGCTTCAGGCGATAAGCCGGACATTCCGATGCTTCTGTTTTTGTCTGAGAAGAAACTGGATGGAAGTAACGAATTGTGGAAGGGAATAGCTTATGATTATGCAGAAGACCTTAATTATGTATCATTTGTAGAACTTGATTGTGGTCATTACATCTTCCATTATGAGCCCGAACGCATAGCGGAAGAGATCAAAGCGTTTCTTCAGAATCTGGATTAGAAATAGGGCTATAAGTACGCATAATTATGAATATAATCGACTGCGGCGTACTTGCAGAATATACAAGGCGGGAACTGTCAAATGGCTAAGAGTGTATGAACCGATACACGGTTCGGCTCCCGATATCGCAGGAACGGGAAAGGCAAATCCAGTTGCCATGATACTCTCAGCCTCGATGATACTTGAAAAATCATATAAATCAAAAAACAAGAGTTTTAAAAGACATTTTTAAGCACTATTTTCCTATTGAAATGGTAGGTAAATAGTTTTAGTATTTTATGGGCTGATTAATCTTCAGCCTTTAAAATATATTAGAAAGAGGCATTTTTATGTCTGCAGAAAACTTACTTACTCTTAAGAATCTCACTGCCGGTGTCGGCGAAGCCGGTATCGAGATCCTTCATAATATCGATCTTAGAATCGGAAAAGGCGAGACGCATGTTATCATGGGCCCTAACGGAGCAGGTAAATCCACACTCGGTTATACGATAATGGGCAATCCTTTATATGAGATCTCTTCCGGTAATATCATTTTCGACGGTGAGGACATAACAGCTCTTACAGCTGATAAGCGTGCCAAGAAAGGCATTTTCCTTACATTCCAGAGCCCTGTTGAGGTTCCCGGACTTACTATCAGACAGTTCTTAAGAAACGCTCTTCAGGAGATCAAGGGAGAGAGAATCAAATTTTCCGAGTTCAACCGTAAGCTCAGGAGCGTTATGGATACGCTTTCTTTTGCCGAAGAATATGCCGACAGGGATATCAATGTAGGTTTTTCCGGCGGTGAAAGAAAGAAAGCCGAGATCCTTCAGCTCCTTATGCTCGAGCCCAAGCTTGCCATCCTTGACGAGACAGACTCCGGTCTTGATGTAGATGCCGTAAAGACCGTATCTGCCGGTATCAGTGAGTATAAGAAGAATAAGGACGGTTCACTCCTTATCATTACGCATAATGCAGCTATCCTTGAGGCCCTTCATGTCGATAAGGTTCATGTTGTGGTCAAAGGAAAGATCGTTGCCGAGGGAGACGGATCCCTTGTTGAAGAGATAAACAGAAACGGATTTGAAAGATATACAAATGAACAATAATAAGAATTCCATAAAGGATATAGACAGAACACTGTACGACTTTAAGGACGATGAGAGCCGCGGTGATTTTTTTCGTGAAAAAGAAGGTATTACCGAGGAAATCGTAAGACATATCTCTGAGGAGAAAGAAGAGCCTCAATGGATGCTCGACTTCCGTCTTAAGTGTCTGAAGATCTATAAAGAGACTCCGATGCCTGTCTGGGGTCCGGATATCTCCGAACTCGATATGGACCAGATCGCCTCCTATGTAAGACATAAGTCGGAGATGAAGAACAACTGGGAAGATGTTCCCGAAGATATCAAGAATACTTTTGAGAGGCTCGGTATCCCTCAGGCTGAGAGACTGTCACTTGCAGGCGTAGGTGCCCAGTATGATTCTGAGATCGTTTACCACAACCTCAAGGAAGAAGTTAAGAAGCAGGGTGTTATATATACTGACGTTGAGACAGCCATGAAGACAGGTTACGAGGATATCGTAAAAGATTACTTCATGACTCTCGTTCTCCCGACAGACCATAAGTTTGCTGCCCTTCACGGTGCAGTATGGTCAGGCGGATCCTTCGTATATGTCCCCAAGGGAGTTAAGGTCGATATCCCTCTGCAGTCTTATTTCAGACTCAATGCTGCAGGCGCAGGACAGTTTGAGCACACGTTGATCATCGTTGAGGAGGGAGCAGATGTTCACTTTATCGAAGGATGCTCTGCTCCTAAGTATAACGTAGCTAATCTCCATGCCGGCTGCGTGGAACTCTTTGTTAAGAAGAATGCCAGACTCCGTTATTCAACGATCGAGAACTGGTCCAAGAATATGTTCAACCTCAATACCAAGAGAGTTGTCGTTGATGAGGGCGGTAAGATGGAATGGGTATCCGGTTCTTTCGGATCTCATGTATCTTATCTCTATCCTATGACGATCCTTAAGGGTGAAGGCGCCCAGATGACTTATACCGGTATCACTTTCTCCGGTGAAGGCCAGAATCTTGATACTGGTGCCAAGGTAGTTCATCTGGCTCCGAGAACGACATCCGTCATTACATCCAAATCGATCTCAAAGAGCGGCGGTATCGGAACATTCAGATCTTCCGTTGTGATTGCAAAGCAAGCTAAGGAGTCCAAGTGCTCCGTATCCTGTGATTCCCTGATGCTTGATTCCATTTCAAGAGCCGATACGGTTCCTGCAATGGATATAAGAGCACATGACGCTGATGTAGGACATGAGGCCAAGATCGGCAGGATCAGTGATGAGGCCGTTTTCTATCTGATGTCCAGAGGAATGACCGAAGAGGATGCCAAGGCTTTGATCGTTTCGGGTTTTGCCGATTCCGTATCCAAGGAGCTTCCGTTGGAATATGCGGTCGAGATGAATAACCTGATCAAACTTGAGATGAGCGGACATAAGACCTGACGGAGATGATTATATGAATATGGATTTAAAAGTTAATATTTCACCGGCTCTGACATTCAGCTGGATGAAGATAAATGATGATCATATAAAGCTTGAGACCGGAGAACTCGGGGTTCTCGATTCAAAGGCAGATATACCCGAAGGTATCTCCGTTTCAAAGGGTGATCATGACTGGAGCAAAGTTAAGGCCGGCTGCGGAAAGGACGTTGCAGCGCTTATCTCAGACGTAAAGGGCGATATTCCTTTGTTTGAGACTGCAAAGGACAAGTCTTATTCAAAACCTCTGGTCCTCAGGCTCAAAGCCACAGCTGCAGGTGTTTATAAGGCTGTAGTAAAGCTTGCTCCCGGAAGTGAACTGACTGTTATAGAGCATACGGATTCTGATATTCCTGAAGGTTTTGCGGCTGTATCCGTAAAATATATCCTCGGAGAGGGCGCAAAGCTCACTTTGGTCAAATCCCAGACTCTCGGCGATAAGTTCATCTATATCGATGATATGGGTTCGGAATTAGCTGATAATGCTGTTTTCGAGGCCTTCAGGACTGATCTCGGTGCTTTGAAGGCATATCAGGGCTGTAACAGTGAACTCACAGGTGAAGCTTCATCATTTAAGGTTCTCGGTTCTTACTATTTAAGAGGCAGCCAGCTTCTTGACTTTAACTATATTGCCTCACATGACGGTAAGATGACGGAAAGCGACATGCGATTCAACGGTGTCCTTAAGGATGAATCCATGAAGACATTCAGAGGAACGCTCGATTTCAAGAGCGGCTGCGCAGGTGCAGTCGGTGCCGAGTATGAGGATGTCATGCTCTTGACAGACGGCGTCGGCACCCGCTCGCTTCCCATTATCCTCTGCGGTGAGGAAGACGTCGTTGGTGAACACGGTGCATCCGTCGGACAGATCCCTGACGTTGTTCTCTTCTACCTGATGTCCAGGGGATTCTCGAGAGAAGCTTGTGAGAATATGCTTATCAATTCAAGGCTTAATACGACAATTTCAAAGATCTCCGATGAAGAGATCAAAAAGATTATCCTTGATTATCTGAAGAATAAACTTGATCTCCGGAGTATAGATGAAGAATGAAGAACGTAAATGAGATCCGTGCTGATTTTCCCTTAATTAATGAGAAGACAGTATATTTTGATAATGCTGCCACAACACACAGACCTGCTGCCGTTACAGCGGCGATCAAGGAGTTCTATGACAACTATAATGCCAACCCCTTAAGAGGTCTTTATGATCTGAGCTCTCTCGCAACGGAGATGTACGGTAAGGCTAGGACCGCCTGTGCCGCATTTATCAATGCCAAGTGTGCAAGAGAGATCATATTCACCAGAAATACGACAGAGTCCATCAATCTCGCGGCATATTCCCTGGGTGAGCTTCTGATTGGCGAAGGCGATAATATCGTGATCAGCGTATCAGAGCACCACAGTAATCTTTTGCCATGGCAGAGAGTAGCAAGGCAGAAGAAGGCGAATCTCGTATTTATGGAACCTGACATGACGGGTCTTCTTTCTTTGGATGAGATCAAGAGCAAGATCGATTTAAAGACAAAGATCGTTTCTATCGGGCATGTAAGCAATGTCTGGGGCAGGACCAATCCCATCAAAGAGATCGTTGAGGCTGCACATAAAGTCGGAGCCGTTGTTGTAGTCGACGGCGCTCAGGCTGCCCCACATATGAAGGTCGATGTCAGAGAGCTTGATGTCGATTTCTACGCTTTTTCGGGCCATAAGATGCTCGGGCCCATGGGTATCGGCTGTCTTTACGGCAAGCTGGATCTCCTTGATAAGATGCCTCCGTTCCTTATGGGCGGGGAGATGATCGAGTATGTTACAAGGACCGATGCGACATTTGCCGAGATCCCTCACAAGTTCGAGGCAGGTACTGTTAATGCGGCTGACGCATATGCACTTAACACTGCGATCGGGTATATTAATGAGATCGGATTTGATTATATCGAAAATCACGAGAAGCAGCTGACTGCAAGAGTAATGGAAGGTCTTTCAAAGAATCCTTATGTTACGGTCTACGGCTCTCCCGATCCCGAGGAACACTGCGGCATCGTGACATTCAACCTTGAGGGTGTTCATCCTCATGATCTGGCATCGGTACTTAATGATGACGGTATCTGTATCAGGGCTGGTCACCACTGTGCACAACCTCTTATGCAATTTATGGGAGTCGGTTCTACTGCCAGATTGAGCCTTTATCTGTATAATACTGATGAGGAAGTTGATTTCTTCCTCGAGAAATTATCCAATGTAAGGAATCTCATGGGCTATGGATCTTAAGAATCTGTACAGGGAAATCGTTAATGATCATAATCTGAATCCCCAGCATAAAGGGGAGATGACAGATCCCGATATGGAGCTCCGCGGGGTTAATCCTTCTTGCGGAGACGATATATTTCTTCAGTTGAAATTTGACGGAGACAAGATCTCCGATGCTATGTTCAAAGGATCGGGCTGCGCTATTTCCCAGGCTTCCGTAGACATGATGATCGATAATATCATCGGCCTCAGCAAGGATGAAGCTTTGAAGCAGAGCGCCCTGTTCCATTCCATGATCAATGGTGAAGTAACCGATGAAGAGGAACTTGAGGAACTGGATGAAGCATACTATCTTAAGGATGTATGCCATATGCCTGCCAGAGTTAAGTGTGCTCTCCTCGGATGGAGAACTTTAAAAGAAATGCTCGGTTGATATGGGCAGGATCCCTGACAACGTTATTCAGGAAATCTTGCAAGATAACCTACAAAGCCTGGGAGCTTCACTATCTCAGGCTTAAGTTTTGTACTAATACTTATCACCAAAAATAATTTATGGAGAAAATCCCCTAAGAATCGTAATTCCTAAGGCAAATATAGATAAAGAAATATATGAGACGCTTGTACGCAGAGCTGCACTGATCTCCGGCAAATACAAACTGAAGAATTATCTTCTGTTCTCTTTGAGCGGTTTCTCACAATGGATTTCCAAGAAAGAAGATGACAAGCTCATCTTGATAACTGTCGAAGAAATGTACCATTAATATGATGGTTCCTCTTTTACAGCCGGGATTTGAAAAGTAATCTATTTTTCCCGTGTCACACTCGTGTCACATCGATACAATAAGATGTGGTCATGGAGGAACAGGCAGTGTCTTATAAAGTATTGATCGTAGAGGATCTACAGGAGCTTCTTGAGGCTATGAGCGACTTTTATCGCGAGAAAGGCGCCGGGCTTTGGGAGGTTGTGACCGCATCTGACGGAAAAGATGCATTGGCCAAGGTCGCTGGTAATGATTTCGATCTTATGATATTGGACATCATGCTCCCCGGGGCGTCAGGATTTGATATCTGCAAGGCAGCACGCAGTAAAGGCGACTGTCCTATCATCTTCGTCACGGCTCTGGGCTCCGAAAACAGTATCTTAAAAGGATATGAGACCGGGTGTGACGATTATGTCGTTAAACCTTTTTCGCTTAAACAGCTCTATGCCAAGAGTCTGGGACTTCTGAAGCGCGCAAAGAAAAACCAGGACAGTGACCTTTTGAGCTGCGGCTCCATATCCCTTAACAAACGGACCATGCTCGTCAAAGTCAATGACCGGGAGGTCAGTATTAACGCAAAGGAATATTTTCTACTTGTCTATCTGCTCGAGAACAAGAATTCCGTCCTGACACGCAGAGCCATACTTGAGCGTGTCTGGAAAGATGATCTGGATGTAACGGACAGGGTCGTTGATACTGCGATAAGGCGTCTTCGGGATAACCTTGGAGAAGCTTCCGGTCAGATCAAGACTGTGATAGGCAGAGGTTACCGGTTAACGGAGGAATAGACCATGAAAGTGCGCAAAAGCATTAAGAAGCCAAGATTTATAATTTCATATTTGGGTAGTTTTGTCATCGTAGCGATAATTCTTGCCTGTATGGGCCTGATAGCTTTTTACGGTGCATCAAATTCATATAACAGTTTAGCGGAAATCCGTATACCCAAGACTGAAGCTGACGTTCACACGGCTATTGTAGATTTTCTGTTGAATAAACGAAAGATAACGGCGCAAGATCGTACAGATATTAAATCCATACTTCTGGAGCATTTTTCACAAACAAGTCAAAGATTCAAAGTATATTTTGACAACGAAGAAATAGCGGATTCAACACAAACCGCATTAATGTATTACTATACCGATGAAGAACATTACAATCTTGAAATAGCTGACAAAAAATACCTGGAATACTTTAAGACGCCAGAATTATCAAATTATTGGAAAACAAAATCCGAATCCCTAGCTGATCTGAACAAAAATGATAGAGATAATAGATTATTACCAAAAGCTTATGAAAGTAAAGTGCTTAATCTGGAGGTCAGAGAAGCATATATTGATCTTGAACACTGCAGGTTTATTCCAATTGTTTGTGTGATAGATGATTCAGACAAAAACGATGAATTTGGTTTTGCCACCGGGCCTATTGTAAGTATCCCAAACGAAAGCGAAAATAGAGTTCCCGAAGGGTATACTCTTTATAAGCCAGGCGGATACTATCCTGCTTTTAGTGCAACGATTGAAGGATTTGACGGTCCGGACAATGACTATGATTATGGTGATATAGATTATCGGAGTAATGGCGGCTATAAGTTTTTCGGCTATAAAAAAACGCTGTTAAAATGGATTCCATTTGCAACAGTATACAAGGCACAGATAAGTAAAGCTGTTTGGCTGGTCATCATTGCAAGTCTCATTCTTTCACTGATGCCTGCAACTATCATATATAACGTTCAGAAGCGTAAATACGAGATCTTCGAATACAGGCGCAAGATGACTGATGCAATGGCACACGACCTGAAGTCACCGATGGCTGCCATATCGGCATTTGCCGAGAATCTTTCGGATAATGTCGCAACTGATAAGAGGGAGTATTATGCCGGCAAGATAGAAGAGAAAGTCGCGCAGATGAACAAGATGGTTAATAACATCCTGGAATTCTCCAAGTCAGAGAATCTGTCTGCCGAGATCAAGAAAGAGAATGTTGACGTAGGTGTAGTTATCGGGAAGGCCATAGCAGACAATGATCACGTGATAGCCGAAAGATCCCTAAAGATCAACTGCGAGAAGAAGAATATTACGATTCAGACGGATATCAAGCTTTTCAGTCAGGCTGTATCCAATCTGATCAACAATGCAGTTCTGTACAGCAAAGAAGACACTGCCATAGACATTTCATTTGATGAAAAGTCATTGGTGATCTCAAATACACCTGCTAAGAAAGTTGATAATGCCGCAGAATTGAAACAGCCTTTTGTAAAAGGCAGCGATGAGCGTAGTACACAAGGCAGCGGTCTGGGTCTTGCCATAGCTGAAAATAATCTGGCGATGCTCGGGTACAAACTTGATGTCAGAATTGATGAAGGGAGTTTTGTTGCAGCAGTGAGACTGTAAACAGCGGTAAGAGTAGGATATTAACCGGCCGGACATTGTCCGGCCGGTTTTCATTTAATACTGTTGATACATCTGTGATATATGATACAACCGTAAGCATGAGGAGGCAGAGTTATGTCATACAGATTATTGATCGTTGAAGATACACCAGCACTGCTTCAGGCCATAAGTGTCTTTTTTCGCGAGAAAGGCGCCGGGCTCTGGACAGTTGTGACATCGTCAAACGGAAATGAAGCTCTTGAACTGGTCAGGAGTGAAGAATTCGATCTTATGATCTTAGACATAATGCTTCCCGGTGCATCGGGTTTTGATATCTGCAGGGCAGCACGTCAAAAGGGGGACTGCCCGATCATATTCCTGACGGCATTGGGCGCCGAACCCGAGATAATGAAGGGGTATGAGACCGGGTGCGACGATTACGTGGTCAAGCCGTTTTCGATACGCCATCTCTATGCCAAGAGTCTTGCACTTCTTAAGCGCGCAAAAGGAGAGAAAGCGGCGGAGACATTATCTTGCGGAGCCATTACGATAAACACTCAGACAATGACTGTCACAGTCAATGGTAAAGAGGCCGACATCAGGTCAAAAGAGTATTTCCTGCTCCTGTATCTTGTTGAAAACAAGAATGCAACTTTGTCCCGTGAACGCATTTTGGATAGGGTATGGGGAGAAAACTTTGACGTTAATGACAGGATCGTAGATAACGCCATAAGCAGATTAAGAACGGACCTGGGTGAGGCTTCCAAACAGATAAAGACAGTGATCGGCAGAGGTTATAAGATCACGGAGGCTTAATATGACAACACGCAGAAAAGTAATAACGAAACCTAGTTTTATAATCACATACGCAATCAGTTTTGTGATCATGTTCGTTGTTCTCGGATTTATCGGTACTCTTATTTATTTAGTAGCTGACTTTGCTTTCAATGGGAATGCAGATACTTTTCGTTTATTCACAGAGAAGGAACTTGATTGTGAGATAGCTGATTACTTGAATAAAGACAAGAACATTCATGATGTAACAGGAAAACAAATTGCGGGAATAAAAGAAAGTCTTGTTAATCATTATTCAAAGACGGGTCAGTACATACAGGTTTTGTTTGATGGTGAACGGATAGCTGATTCTTCGCAAACAGCAATAATGACATACTATATATCCGATGAACTAAGTTATACGCTTGAGATTGCAGATAAAAAGTATCTTGAATATTTTAATACTCCTGAGGTTAACCGCTTTAAAGATAATGCTGTTTACGGATCGGAACTCGAAGCACTTAGACATCAACCCGTAGTTCATTTTAATTGCGATGAATTCTATGTCGATCTGGAAAACAATAAATTTATTCCGGTTGTTTCAAGAATTGTAAGTGGCCTTGGTGAGTCGGGCCCTGTAATTCGAATATCGCCGGATGAAAATGATTTGAAAGGTTTTACTTTAATCAAGATTACAGAAGAAATAGAGAAAACTGACATGCAGCATATTGAGGCATTTGGAACTGTCGCAGGTTGCGAAGTAAGTGTTTCAGAGGATCAGATGACAGAGTTATTTGATATAAGTAACGGTTATGATAAGCGTATTGGTATGAAAAAAACGTTCTTTTCAACTAAATACTTTTATGATGTATATAGATCTCGTATTTCAATAGGAATAATACTTTTTGCTGTTTGTGTTGTTATGGGCGCGCTGATCTCTGCAACTATCAGATACAATATCAATAAACGCAATTATGAGATCTATGAGTACCGACGCCAGACCACAAATGCGATGGCACACGATCTTAAGACACCGATAGCTTCAATAATTGCATATTCAGAACTTCTTGAAAACAATGTCGATGCCGGAAACCGTGAACTCTATCTGGCAAAGATAAATGAAACGGCAGCCCAGATGAATAACAGTGTCAATAATATTTTGCAGTTTTCGCGTTCTGAAAACGCAGCGATACCAGTTTCCAAGAGCGAAGTGAAAGTTGCTGAGATTGTTAAGAACATAATCAGTGATAACGAGCAAAAGATAGGCGAAAAGGGACTAAAGGTGGACTTTGATGAAAAGACAGCTCCGACGCTTAATACGGATAAGGAACTATTCCGTCAGGCACTCGGAAATCTGATCAACAATGCTGTTCTTTATTCGAAAGATAATACCTCTGTCACGATCGAATGCAATGATGAGGGGATAAAGATCACTAATGTTATGGCAGAACCTGTTGAAGACATTAATAAGATCAAAGAGCCCTTTATCAAGGGTAGTTCGTCTAGGGAAAACGGTGGGACCGGACTTGGTCTTGCCATAGCTGAGAATGATCTGGCTATGTTGAAATACACTCTGAATATCAAAACGGAAAGTGAACTGTTTGTATGCACGGTGGATTTTAAGTAATCATACTGAAAATCAATTCTGACAACCGGAACTGACAAAGCGGGGCAGATCCCCGCTTTGTTGTTTTTTCGCCGTCGTTTATAATTCTTACTGCGTGACGAAAAACTCTGTAACGTTTCCCGGGTTCGTGCGTTAGTAAGGTGAAAGGAGGAAAGAAATGCTTTTCGAAGAGATCTATGAGAACTATTACAAAGACGTTTACCGTTTTTGCTTAAGCCTTACAAAGGCTGATGACTCTGCCGAAGATCTGGCACAGGAGACATTTGTTAAGGCTTTAGCGGCGATAGATTCTTTTGACGGTTCCAAAGACGTAAGAGCATGGCTTTTCACTATCGCGAAGAACACCTTTTTGAGCGAATGCCGGAAAAGAAAATGGATCGCCGATGAGGAAGTGTCAGAGGAGATCCCTGCTGCAGAAGGAGATTTCATAGAAGTTATCTCTGACAAGGAAACGGCGGTGCTGATCCATAAATATCTCCACGGCATGAAAGAACCATACAAGGAAGTGTTTCACCTCAGGGTATTCGGAGAACTGGAATTCGAGCAGATAGGTGACATTTTCGGTAAGAGTGCAAGCTGGGCCCGCGTGACCTTCTACCGAGCGAAAAACGATATCAGGAAGTATATGTCCGGAAATGGAGAGGTATAACATGAAAATTAAATGTGATGTGATAAATGATCTTCTGCCTTTATATGTTGACGACGTTCTTTCGGATGCGTCCAGGGAACTTGTGGATGAGCATATCCAAGAGTGCGGAAGCTGCAGAAAGACTTTGGAGAACATGACGGGAAAGGTAAGCATTCCTGTAAGCCCCGAGCTTAGAAAAGAGGATACAAAACCCATAAAGGGACTTAAAAAGATAGTGACCAAATGGAAGTGGCTGACTGCAGTTATCACGGTTCTTGCAGTGCTGGCAATACTGTTTCTGGGATTTCAGTATATAAATGCCAAACAAATCGATATTCCTTACGACGGAAGCAACTTCACTTTTGAACTGCGCGGAAACAGTTATTATCTCGTTTACCATGGACAGGGGGGATTTCTTATCAGTGCCGGAGCAGCCGATGGCAGCGGTGAATGGAATATTGAGTTCAGTCAGACGTTGTTTGATAAATACATATGGCCTTTATATCATGACAAAGAATGTGCCCTTCGCTTCTTAGAAAAGGATACGATCACCAAGCTGACTACCCGTGACGGAAAAGTGATCTGGGAAGCAAACGAAGAAGAGTTGAAGGCATACAAAGAATGGGTTGCTTCGCATCCGGATGACTGGCGTGTCCGCAAAGATTAATATAGGCTGCCAAACACTCGAATTGCGTTGAAAAAACGCGCGGAAAAGAAATAATGAAGCTCAATGACACCAGCGAACATCGTTACACTTTACTGATAACGATCTCAGCAGTAAATCCGCCGCCTTCGCGGTTCTTTAATTCAAGTCCGCCGCCCATCTTTTCCATGAAGCGTGATGCCAGATAAAGTCCGAGGCCGCTGCCTTCTTTTCCTGAACCGGCTGCTTCTGATCCGCGGTAGAACTTTGTCGTGAGCATTGCAAGTTCATCTTCCGGGACGCCCGGACCTCTGTCTGATAAGATCACGCGGATGTTATCCGGCTCTGCCTTGTAATCGACTTCCAGCGTGGTTCCCGCATACTTGAATGAATTGCCTGCAATGTTATCAATGACCTGTTCCAGTCTTAGCTTGTCGGCCATGATGAGACACTCGGGGACAGAACCTTTCTGTTCGACTGTTCCATAGAAACGCAAGTCTTTGAGCATGTCATCTATTATGAGGGAGCTTTCCTCACGGGGAGTAACTTTCAATTCGTCGAGATCGTCAAGGGTCGCGCGGAACATGTTGTCAACAAGATGCTCGACCGAATCAGCCTTTGACTTGATGACGGATACCTTTTCCTTAACATCCGGATCTTTGTATTTGATCTCCATGACCTCGCATGTCGCCTTGATAGTAGCGACCGGTGTCTTTATGTCGTGTGAGAGCTCTGCGACCAGTTCCTGCTTGCTCCTGTTCGCGGCAGCTTCTCTCTCGGAAGAGAGTTTCAGTTCTTCTCTCATGCGGTCGAAAGATTCCGTGAATGCACCGAAATAATTGTGCCTGTCCATGTTGAGCGGGACATCCAGGTTGCCTTTGGATACGCTGCTCGCAAAATCGGAGAGCTTGTTGAACGGTCTGATGTAGAAGTACCAGACAGCAGTAAGAAGGATGATGCCCGCGGCATATATTATCGCAATCGTAACGAAGAGCTGCTGCCGGGATCTTTTCAGGAGCTCTTCGCGCTCACCGGCTCTCGCATTAAATGCGATCTTGCCTTTTATCACTCCGTCTTCTCTGTAGTCGAAGACGGAAAGGCCTTCTCTGATAAAGTGGTTGTTTACCGAATCGTAGTTATCATCTGTAAGAAATGTGATGTCGCAGCCGTATTCATTTTCGAGCTGCTCGGCGGAAGTTCCCGAAGAGAGCTTATCTGAGATCTCTTCGCATTTGGTGTTGAGGTCCAGCATGTCGATAGAAAACGATACTTCTTTGTTCAGCCTTGTCCACAGGAAAATGCCTGCCGCGACTATCAGCAAAGTGTAGAAAGCTACGATCATCCTGACCTTCATCAGTCAGTCTCCAGGATATAACCCGTGCCCCAGACAGTCTTTATGAACCCGGGCTCGTTGGGATCAGATTCGATCTTCTCGCGAAGACGGCGTATATGAACGTTGAGCGTGCTGTCGGAATAGAATGAATCGCCCCAGACCTCATTGAAAAGAGTTTCTTTGGTAACGATGGTGTTCTTGTGGGAATAAAGGCACGAAAGAAGAGAGAACTCTTTCGATTTAAGAGATACTGTCCTTCCTTCAACGGTGCAGCTCATTGTGGAAGGATCGATCGTGAAGGACTCGCCTCCATCCTGAGACTGCGCTGCCTTAGGCTGCTTTACGGCTTCAAGCCTTTTGAGCTGTACCTTAACCTTTGCAAGCAGAACGCTTAATGTATAAGGTTTCTTTATGTAGTCGTCGCCGCCGATGTTGAGCGCTACGAGGACATCGTCATCACTCTGGCGGGCGGAGATGAAAAGGATCGGCGTATCGTATGTCTCGCGAAGCTGCTTGCAGAGCGCAAAGCCGCTCTCGTTGCCGAGATTGATGTCCAGAAGGAATATGTCCGCCGTGTTCTCTTTAAGAAATTTCAGGCATTCATCAGATGATGAAGCAACCTCGCAGGTTACTCCGAACATCTCAAAATATTCCTGCGTCATGCGGGAAAGATCTTTCTCATCGTCTATTATCAGGCAGTTATAATTCATATCTCGAAGTATAACACAACAATATGCCGGCAGAACCCTGTAAGAGCTCATGTAAGAAACAGTTAAGGATTGAGCAAGGCTTGCGTAAAGTATTCTTCCGCAAAGAGACGTAAGATTGCAGTGTAAGAATTCTACAAAACCAACCGAAAGGAAATACAATAATGGCTACAGCAGTACTTAAAGCAACAGATCTCTGCAAGACATTCTCCAATGAGAGCGTTCAGCAGCACGTATTAAAGAATCTTAATCTTGAGATCAGGGAAGGCGACTTCACGGTCATCATGGGTGATTCGGGCGCAGGCAAGAGCACGCTCCTTTATTCTCTTTCCGGCATGGACCGTCCGAGCCTCGGAGCTATCATGTTCGGCAATGAGGATATCTCAAGATACAGCAACGACAAGCTTGCGATCTTCAGAAGAAAGCACTGCGGATTCGTTTTCCAGCAGAACTACTTGAATGACACGATGAGCGTCCTGGATAACATCATCGTATCAGGCCTTCTCAAGAGCCGTGACAGAAAAGCGATCGCATCAAGGGCAAAGGAGCTCTTAAAGCAGGTAGGACTTGAAGAGAACTGTTACAACAAGTTCCCCAACCAGCTCTCCGGCGGCGAAAAGCAGAGAGTCGCGCTCGTAAGATCTGTCATCAACGAGCCGGAAATCCTTTTCGCAGACGAGCCGACAGGCGCGCTTAACTCTCAGAATACCGAAGCGGTATTGGACGTTCTCACAGATATGAACAGAAAAGGCCAGAGCATCGTCATGGTAACTCACACGGTCGCAGCAGCAGAACGTGGCAACCGCATCCTCTACTTAAGAGACGGCGTTATCTGTGACGAGATAACACTTTCTCCTTACAACGGCCGGGACAAAGAACGTCACAAAGAACTCCGCGCATTTCTTTCCGACATGGGGTGGTAAAGATGAACTCGCTATTTTTCATTGCAAAAAACAACATAAAGAAACACAAGGGAGAGGCAGCCATTATCTTTGCGCTGATCTTCATCGCGGCGCTCCTCCTTTTCTCGAGTCTTTCACTCATGCTCTCCGGCTCCAACACTATCAGGGATTGTGATGAGAAGTATCACATCGCAGACCTTATGGCTATGTCGGCAGGACTTGGCACGGACGATATGAAAGAAAAGATCAAGGGTCTGGACAACTTGGAAAGATACGAGATCGTCCCTTGTATAGAATCACCTTCAGATTACTACTACAGTGATATGGCAAAGGAAGATGCGATCTCTTATATCTTCTATATGTATGACTCATCAAGGCCTACATATCTCAATGCTTTCCCTGAAGAGTTCAATGATCTTAAGGATGACGAGATAGTCCTGCCTTATTACATGTCTTATCAGATAAGCAAAGGCGATCTTATTCATGTCAGTGCAGCCGGCAAGGATTACACATTCAAGGTCAAAGGCTTTGCCGAGAACCTGTATTTTGCAACAGCTATGAATCTTTCCGGTCTTTATACCCTGGTAAGTCACGACATGTTTGAAGAGATCTGCAAAAATACCGATGACATGAGCAGAATGTCAGTAGGCATGTTCAAGGTAAAGCCCGGAGCTGATCTGCACGGTTTTGATATGGAAGTACAAAAAGCGTTAACCGGCTCATCCCCATTGACCATAGACCGTCCGACCATGAACATGGCGACAACGGGTATTACCAACATTGCAACTTCGATAGTATTTATTTTTACGGTAGTCCTGGTGGTCATGGCAGTGATCATCATGCACTTCTCCATAAGGAACTTCATCGAACTGAACGTTCAGAACATCGGACTTCTTCAGGCTACAGGATACACTTCGAAGGAACTCCGCGCGGCATGTATCATAGAGCAGATGATCATATGTATCTTTGCCACCGCTGCAGCAGTTGCAGCGGGTGTCTTTCTCGCCAAGCCGCTGGCTGCTTTGTCAGGGATGATGATGGGATTGTCAGGCTTTACCGGGATCTCGGTTCCCGCACTCATCTCAACCGCAGCAGGAATTCCGGCAATGGTCTTTATCGGAGCTCTGATAGCTACTTCTTCATACAGAAAGCTCACTGTTCTCGAGGCTTTGAAGAGCGGTATAACTTCACATAACTTCAAGAAGAATCACTTCCCGCTCGAGACGAGCAAACTTCCTTTAAGCCTTGCAATGGCCGGAAAGAATATCTTCGGTTCAGGAAAAAAGAGTGTTCTGATATCTTTGATCGTTGCAGGCCTTACACTCTCAACCTGTTTGGGATTTACGCTTTTCCAGAACTGGGCGCTCGATCAGGCAGCTCTCCTCAAGCTTGTAGGCTTTGAATCATCGGATATCCAGGTTACAGTCATAGGCGATGAGGAATATGTTGAAAAGATGCGCAAAGATCCCGCTGTCAGAATGGTAAACACATGGACCACATTGTCTTCGATGGAAGTAACACACTTCGATAAGAGCACGTCACTCGGAATAGACGTATATGGAGACGTCTCCAAGCTCAAGAATGAATACATCTTAGAAGGCCACGCACCCAAAAACGATAAGGAGATCGTTCTATCAACTGTCGAGGCAGACAACATCGGAGCCAAAGTAGGTGACAAGGTCAATATCAAAACGGTCTCCGGCAAAGGTACGGTAGCTTATACAGTCAGCGGGATCGACCAGAAGATCAACAATATGGGCAAGAAAGCAGTAATGACGGAAGAAGGAGCAAAGAGGCTCGATCCCGATTACAAGTTCTTAAATGTCCTCATCTATCTGAACGAACCTTCAAGGGCAAAACAACTTAAGAAAGAATGGGAAAAGGAGTATCCCGATTACCGGTTCACACTTGTTGAAGATCTTATCGGCTCAACGGTCAACACGATCACTCAGGCAATGGAAGCCATCTGTGTGATATTCATCATCGCAACATGCTTTGTAGTAATACTCACACAGGTCCTTTTAACAAGAGCTCAGATCATCCGCGAGAGGACAGACCTGGGAGTATCCAAAGCATTGGGCTACACATCCGGTGAACTTATGAGAAGAACGCTCATGACAAACATTCCGACAATCGTCATCGGCATGGTTTTAGGTATAGTCATGCATGTGCTGTTCACGAACCGACTGATCCTCATAGGACTTTCAACATTCGGCATCAAGCAGAACAGTTTTAAGACATCACCTGTCTGGATCGCGCTTACGGCACTGATGATCTTAGTCTGCGCCGTCGTCTCCGCATTCTTCAGCGGCAAGGGCATAACGAAGCTCGAGCCGGTAAAGATACTTAAGGAAGAATAAACCATATAACCCGGGTCAAAAAGATCCGGGTTTAATTATTTCTGCAATGAGATCGATCCTGATAAATCGCACCTTTTTACAAATAAGTTTATAATCTGTTCATCAGAAACATCAGGGAGGGCGTGCGATGGTCTGGGCAGGATTGAAATTTATTGTAGCGGCGATCGTATTTGTAATCTCTGCCATTGCATTTGTCCGGGCACTCAAGGATCTGTTCAAGAATTAGTCAGATGAATACGCGATACGATGAAAAGATAACACGCAAACTGTTTTTCAGCATGGTTCCCGTGCAGGTCATGCTCGTTATGTGCTCGGATTAATTATTCTTTCCTTCCTAATATAATCCAGAAGAAGGCATAAACAATGAAGATCAAAAACATATACACTGTACGCATAACGTACACGTCCGGACTCAAGGAGTATCTTAAAGAGAAGGCAGGCAAACCTGTCTGGCTTTCTGTTTTGCAGAAAGATACTTCGTGGTCTGCTTATGCAGTCATGCCTGATCCTGATCAGACGGATCATTTTGATCTGGATGTTATTTTCGATGATGATTTCAGAAAGACTGTTGATGTAAAACCCGGAGATATCTTTGAACTCGATCTCGGGAAGACGGCAGGAACACATAAGGTTGAAGTAACCGGAATACGGAAGGACGAACCGATCAACCATATTGAGAATAAAGAGATCTGGGATCTTTATGACAGTGACGGAAAACTGACCGGCGAGACGTTTGAAAGGCGTTTCGGGAATTTCAGGAACATCCCTGACGGACGTTATCATCTCGTTGTCGATCTGCTCGTCATTCACAGCGATGGAGCTTATCTTCTGACCAAGAGGAGTGAAGAAAAGGACTGGTATCCAGGTTATTGGGAAGCAAGTGCCGGCGGAGCTGCGCTCAAAGGCGAAGAACCTTTGGATGCGGCTAACAGGGAGTTAACGGAGGAGACCGGTCTTATTCCTGACTCATTGGAACTGGTCGACGTATCTTTTAAAGACAGCACCCATGCCATGTATTATTCTTACATTGCAAGAGTCAGCTGCGATAAAGACAGCGTCACGCTTCAGGAAGGCGAGACCACTGATTACAAGTGGGTGGATGCCGCGGGATTTATCTCTTATGTGGATTCTGATGATGCGATGAAGTCGCATAACCTGAGATATGAAAAATACATCAGCACGCTTAGATGAACTGACAGAAAGGAAATATGCATTATGGGAAAGATAAGCCTGAAACCGTATAACGATTATTGTCCGCAAACACTGTTTTTATATGGTACTTAACGATTCTCACGTTAACTTTGAACTTGAGGTAACAGACTTCATTCAAAAACATGACGGCACCATAATGCTCTGCAAGATGAGAAATGTTCTTCAGGATGAATCACTTTCTTCTGATGAGACTTTTGAACAGAAACTGATGCGCATCAGACCTGTAAAGACAACCTGCAAGCATTATTTCAGCTACGAAGGCAAGGACCTGGGTGCCTGGGGAGAACCCGGAGAAATCCCAATTGACCGGTCCCTGTAAGAGGGGTTGATACAATTTTTTATAACATTTGGCTCTTAGTCAAATGCAATTTCACATGGATAGCGTTCGGGTTTTAGTTAAATCGTAAAAAAATAAAAGTATTGAGGATTTAAGCAAGTTTGCATAATATTATATTGGAGGAGTTTAAACATGATTTGCTTTAATGTGCCACCTTGCATTGGCAGCGAGCTTGATTATATCGCAGATGCTGTTTCTAATCATAGGATTAGTGGAGATGGCAAGTACACTAAGTTGTGCAGCCAATGGCTGGAAGATAGATTTGAAGAGAAAAAGGTGATGCTTACAACCAGTGGCTCAGCTGCTCTTGATATGGCTGCACTGATGTGCGGGATTAAAGAGGGTGATGAGGTCATCCTGCCCAGTTTCACCTTTTCGTCAACAGCTAATGCTTTTGTACTCGCCGGTGCAAAACTCGTATTTGTGGATGTTCGTCCTGACACTATGAACATAGACGAAAACCTTATAGAGAATGCGATTACGGACCGCACAAAAGTTATTGCCGTGGTCCATTATGCCGGTGTTGCCTGCGAAATGGACAGCATAATGGAAATAGCTAAGAAACATAATCTTTTAGTGGTTGAAGATGCTGCTCAGGGCGTGATGAGCACATATAATGGAAAAGCGCTTGGCTCAATTGGAGATTTCGGATGCTATTCGTTCCATGAAACTAAGAACTACTCAATGGGAGAAGGCGGAGCTATCATTATCAATAATGAGGATTTTGTTGAAAGAGCGGAAATCCTACGTGAGAAAGGAACCAACCGCTCAAAGATTTTCAGAGGGCAGGTTGATAAATACACCTGGGTGGATTTTGGAGACAGTTATTTGCCCAGTGAATTAAATGCAGCATATCTCTGGGCCCAGCTTGAGAAGGCCGATCTGATCAATAATGCACGCATCAAAGCGTGGAATACCTATATGGAAAAACTGACTCCTCTTGCAGAGGCAGGGAAGATTATGCTTCCGACTGTCCCTGAAAACTGTGTTCATAATGCGCACATGTTTTTCATAAAGACTAAGGACTTGAAAGAAAGGACCGAACTTATTGCTTTTCTTAAGGAAAACGGAATAATGTCGGTGTTTCATTATGTTCCATTGCATTCAGCACCGGCAGGCCTGAAATTCGGCAGGTTTAACGGAGAGGACCGGTATACCACTTTGGAAAGTGAAAGACTGACAAGATTGCCTATGTATTATGGTCTGACTACAAACGAGATCGAATACATTGTCGAAACGATCAAACGGTTTTATTCATCCAAATGAGGAAGTATATGGAGTATTTCGGCAAGAAAGTATACATCAGACAGATTCAGTATGATGATACAGATGACATCGTAAGATGGAGAAACACTAAGTTTGTCCGGGATAATTTTATTTTTCGCGCTCCGTTTACAGCAGCTATCCATGAGAACTGGCTTCGAACTATGGTCGAAACAGGGAAAACAGATCAGTTCATCATTATTGAACTGGAAAGCGGCAATAAGATCGGTTCTGTTTATTTAAGAGATATAGACCGGGATAACAGAAAATGCGAATTCGGTATTTTTATAGGTGAAGAAAAGTACCTTGGAAAAGGATACGGAAAAGAAGCAACACAGTTAATCCTCGACCATGCATTTCAGCATTTGAAAATGCACAAAGTGTATCTCAGGGTCTTAAAGTACAATGAGCGGGCATATAACACCTATATAAATGCGGGTTTCCATGTGGAAGGAACTGCAAAGGATGATGTCTGGTTAGACGGGCATCCTATAGATGTTATATTTATGGCTATCTTGGAGGGCGAATAATGTTGGTATCTTTTGTCATTCCTTGTTACAGATCACAAAAGACTCTTAGACTGGTAGTAGAAGAGATCAGTGAAACAATGAATCATGATGATCGTTATGGTTATGAGATTATCCTTGTTAATGACTCTTCTCCGGATGAAACATTATCCACTATAAAAGAGTTATGTGTTGACAGACCAGAAATTACGGGAATCGATCTTGCCAAGAATTTCGGTCAGCATGCAGCGCTGATGGCCGGAATGGGTTTCGCTAAAGGCGATATTATTGTCTGCTTAGATGATGATGGACAGACACCCGCATCAGAGGTCCATAAGCTTTTGGACAGGATCAATGAGGGATACGATGTGGTGTATGCCAAGTACACTAAAAAAATGCATTCCGGAATAAGGAATGTGGGGAGCAGACTTAACTCCTTAATGACTGAAAAGTTATTGAACAAACCTAAAGAATTATATATATCAAGTTATTTCGCCGCAAAAAGATTTATTGTTGATGAAATCTTGAAATATAAGCATTCCTATCCGTATGTTATCGGTCTCGTTCTCCGTACAACAAATAAGATCTGTAATGTTGAGGTCAATCATCGTCCGAGATTTGAAGGTGATTCAAGTTATACCTTCAGGAAACTTATTAACCTATGGGTCAACGGGTTTACTGCTTTCTCGGTAAAGCCTCTTCGTATTTCGACTTGTGCAGGCGGTTTTGTTGCTGTTGTAGGTTTTATATATGCTCTATATGTTGTCATTAATAAAATAATTAATCCGCTTGCTCCGATCGGCTGGAGTTCGACAATTGCAGTTATTCTGATTATCGGGGGAAGCATACTTTTTGTCCTGGGCATGATAGGTGAATACGTTGGACGAATATATATTTGTATGAATAATTCACCGCAATATGTAATAAGACATGTATATAACTCTGATATCGGCCTGAACAACACAGACCTGGGAGACCGGGATCAGTCAGAAGATGAGGATTGCCGGTCCGAACTCAGAGGATCATTATAAGCGGTCAGGCATTGCTGTTATGCCAATCCGTTTCGGGATGTCTTGAATAGTATTCCGCCTTTACCGCATAAATTTCGCAATCTGCTTCCTGCATGGCTTTGATAATGTCATCGCCGCCGACACGGTAGATATCGGTGTCCGGTGTCTTGAGACCATTCAATATAACTGCAACGTCTTTGAGGAGATTATCACCGGCCTCGTGACCTTTAAGATCGTTTGTAGCCTTAAGTCCGTTAACGTCGATAAAACAGATTCCAAAGGGCCTTGGTATCGGATTGGAGCCGTTGAGGTCTTCGCTAATCCTGTTGTTCATCGCATTACGGTTGTATACGCCGGTCAGAAGGTCAATCGAACTCATTATCTTCATCTTGCGTACGTTCATCTCGTTGGCGATCTCGGCAGAAAGAATGAAGTAGACTAAGCGGATGCGAAAAGACCTCGAAAAGATAAACTTTCTTTAATTTTTGTCCGGATTCGAATATAATCAGAGTGTTGAATTCTTTGATACTAAGGGGGCTGTATCATGAAAAGACAATTGATCTCAGCAATAATGGCTGCAGGTATTTTAATGTCTTTTACGTCATGTAATCTTCTGAGCGGATCTAATCCGACAGAGACCACAGTTGAAGAGACGACCGAAGAATCTACGCAAGAGTCCACTTCTGAAGAGACCACAACAGAAGAGACCACAACTTCTGAAACAACGTCCGCATCCGCTGAAGAAACGGTAACAGAGGCAACAGAGACAACAGAGACAACAGAGACTACGGCGGCAACGACTAAACCTTCGAGTGCTTCTTCCAAAAAGACAGCTAAAAAGTCTTCTGTCCCGAGCATCCCGAAGGGTTATAAAAAAGTCAGCTCTGGCTGGGGCAAGAAGTATAAGGGCCATGTGGTCTACATAGTCAGAAACAAGAAAAGCAGCAGAGCCTATGAATTCAAGGGCTGGTGGAAGAACAAGTGGATCAAGCTCGAATACGATGTTTTAGGCGATGATGACGGCGAGATCTGGTATAACGACAAGTACACCGACGACTATTATTCTAAAAAATGATCTGAGCCAAAACAGACTTATCAGGAGTAGGCTTCCAAAGCACGTGAATAGTAGTTCTTCAGCTTGCTCTTCAATGAGGACGGACTTACGACCACGGCGTCTTTTCCGAAACGCCTGAAATAGTCTTCCAGCTGCATCTCAGGCCAGTCAAAGTGGTAATCATCACCATCGATGTAAGTTACGTACGGTCTGTTCTTTACGATCATGATGTACATCTGTTTGCCGCGCTCTGTCATCTTTACGACAGCGTGAATGTCTTCAGACATTGAGTGCGGACTTCTTAAGCCTTTTCTTGCCAATTCATCTGCAATCCTCTGATCCCTGGTGAAAGAGTTAGAAGTGACGAATACATTGCTTAATCTTGAGATCCTGAAAGAACGGTTTTTCTTCTGTCTCCTGTCGTGGCAGAGGAGATAGCTGAACTGCTCTTCCTTGGACGCAGCTATGAGATAAGGTTCAACAACTGCCTTGTGTTCATGGCCTCTTGATGTGAAAGAGAGAAGCCTGTTCTCAGAAATGGCTTTGTTTATTGATTCAAATGTATCCCTGAATATGATCTCTTCTCTCTTGCTCCTCGGTATCGACAGGTAAGACAGGAACATTTCCTTTATGTAACCTGAAAGGGAATTATCCTTTAGAAGGTTATTCTCGATGATCTTAATTATCTCGTAAGAAGCCCCGCTGACGGTAAGAGTAATGACCGCGCCCTTTCCGGAAACGGTATCCTTGTTGTTTATATATGTCTTGATGATCCTGTCCGCAAGAACTGATGCGGCTTTGGGCTTCAGTTCTTTTACGGAAGTCAGTTCGCCCAACACGTTATTGAGCAATTCCTCATTGTCGTTCCTGTACTGATCGAAATAGTTGACGATGAGCTCTTTGAGAAAACCGTTGAGGTTTACGGTCCCGTTTTCCCTGGTGAACTCGAAAAGCTCAGCATCGGTAGCGAGCCTTGTTTTGGTGTCTTCAGACAGATATATTTTGTATTTCTCGGTCATAGATAACTCCTATTTGGGGTTGTAAAAATCATAGAAAATGCTGAATATAACTTAATATTCAAATTATATTGGGGTTGTATCAATAAGTCAACTTGCATCTATAAAAACCCCATGTTCCGGGTTAACATACAATTGCAACGAGCGAAAGACACTCACAGCGATCAGATACAGACAGGCGGTAATCGCAGGTTCGAATCCTGCATTTATGATGTGTCTTGTTAGCGTGTTGACTAAAGGTGCACACAGCAATTAAGGATCATGAACTGTTAATTCATCGAAAAGCGCACCTTGTTTTTTAAGGAGAAAAGAAATGCTGAAGTTTTTAAAAAGAGAAGCTAATACGGCTTATACGGCAAACGGTGCCGTATCCAATGCAAGCACAATGTCCGACTGCCTGGACTTTTTCGCAACGGCAGGCGCACTGAGGAACGCAAGCGATGAAGAGATCACCGCAAGATTTATCAGGGCCTTTGCAGAAGACAGGGATATCGCCATGAAGACTCTCTTTTTCGCAAGAGACATCAGAGGCGGTCTGGGCGAGAGAAGGGCTTTCAGAGTAATAATCAGATACCTGGCAGATAACTATCCTGACACAGTCAGAAAGAATATTGCCAATATCGCTGAATACGGCAGATACGATGACATTCTGTCAT
Organism: Clostridiales bacterium; assembly: GCA_017478485.1. Lineage (GTDB taxonomy): Bacteria > Bacillota > Clostridia > Saccharofermentanales > Saccharofermentanaceae > Saccharofermentans. Next base: position 24,530 of record JAFVDI010000021.1, read on the forward strand.
TGATCGGCACTGCAAGCGAGGCGGAAGCAATCACTTATATCAGGGAGAACCTGAATAAGGATATGAAGTCCATGCAGGCACAGGAATCCGTATCCTTAATGGCTAAGTGGCTGCCTTCCGTCAACGCGAGCAGCAGTGAGACTGTAAGAACTGCGAAGAAGATCGCGAAGGCAATGAATATGTCTGACGCTTCTTACAGAAGGATGCTGTCATCCTTGAGAGCTTACATAAAGATAATCGAGAACAACCTGAGAGAGAAGGACTACTCTTTCTCTTATGAGAAGCAGCCTTCAAAGGCAATGTTCAAGTACAGGAAAGCCTTTATCAGAAACGATGAGGAAAGATACAGGGATTTCATGTGCAGGGCCAAGTCTGAGCCTTCTGTCCTGAAGACAGGGTCACTCACTCCTTACGATATCGTTAACTCTGTTCTGAAGAACAGGAGCGGTATGTCCGGAGAGGAAAGAGAAGTACTGGATACCACTTGGAATGCTCTGGAGAACTACGTAAACTCCGACAATACACTTGTCGTAGTCGACGGCTCGGGCTCCATGTACTGTGACTTCTTCTCGGTTAAGCCTGCTGCAATTGCAGAGTCACTAGGCATCTATTTTGCAGAGCGCAACAAGGGTGCTTTTGCAAACTGCTTCATTACGTTCTCTGCAAACCCCAGGCTTGTTGAGATCAAGGGCAGGGATATTTTTGAGAAGGTCAATTACTGCATGAGCTTTAACGAGGTCAGCAACACCAACATCGAGAAGACCTTCGACCTGATACTGAACACTGCCGTAAAGAACCGCATGAAGCAGTCGGATATGCCTTCAAGGCTGATAATCATCTCTGACATGGAGTTCGATTATTGCGCTGATGATTCGGAAATGACGAACTTCGAAGCAGCAAAGGCAAAGTTTGCGAAGAAGGGCTATAAGCTCCCGCAGCTGGTCTTCTGGAATGTCAACAGCTTTAACAGACAGCAGCCTGTTACAATGAACGAACAGGGCACGATCCTCGTGTCCGGTATGTCTCCTCAGATCTTTTCGATGCTGAAGGAAGGCAAGCTTGACCCTTACGCGTTCATGATGAGCGTCATTTCATCAGAAAGATATGAAAGAGTCGCGGCATAAATGAAAGGTAATACATATGGAAGTTTTAGAAATAAAGGGAAAGGTAAACACAGCTCTCTGCTACGCAAAAGTCGTGGAAGATGAAGCCATAGAACAGATAAGACGAATGTGCGATTATCCTATGACCGAAGGGTCTAAGATAAGGATCATGCCGGACGTGCACTCCGGTAAAGGCTGCACAATAGGAACAACAATGACTATTACTGACAAGGCTGTTCCCAACGTTGTCGGCGTTGATATCGGATGCGGAATGTACACTGTTGAGCTCGGAAAAGGCGATATCGATTTCGAAAAGGTCGATGAGGCTGCTCACTATATTCCTTCGGGCAAGAGCGTCTGGGAAGGACGAAAAGAACAGTTCGACCTTACCGGGCTTACCTGCTTCAGACAGCTTAAGGATACAAAGAGACTAGTAAGATCTCTCGGTACTTTAGGCGGCGGTAATCACTTCATCGAGATCGACGAGGCAAAGGATGGAACAAAGTATCTTGTAATACACTCCGGTTCCAGAAACCTCGGAAAGCAGGTCGCAGAGCTTCACCAGAAGCTCGCGGTCAACCTCAGCAGAGGGTACGAAGACTATCTCGAAAAGAAAGATGAGATCATAAGAACTTACAAAGAGCAGGGCCGTAAGTCAGAGATAGAGTCAGCCTTGAAAAAGCTTAAGTGGGAAGTGTTTGAGGGCGAGACTCCTATCCCGGAAGACCTTTGCTATCTCTCCGGCAAATACCTTGAAGACTATCTCCACGACGTAGAGATATGCCAGGCGTTTGCGAAAAGAAGCAGAGAACTTATGGCTGAGATCCTCATCGAAAGAGCAGGGCTTACAGCAGGTGAATCATTCCACACGATACACAACTACATCGATACGGAAGAGATGATCCTGAGAAAGGGTTCGATCGCTGCCCACAAGGGCGAGAAGGTCCTCATCCCGATAAACATGAGAGACGGTTCCGTTATCGCAATAGGCAAGGGAAATCCCGAGTGGAACTACTCTGCTCCTCACGGTGCTGGAAGACTCATGTCCCGAACAAAGGCAAAGGACACTCTTTCTATGGAAGAGTACAGGAAAGCGATGGAAGGTGTCTTCACAACATCCGTCAGCGAAGATACTCTCGATGAAGCGCCAATGGCTTACAAGTCTTTGGAAGACATAATCGATGTCATCGCTGAATCCGTCGATGTTGTGGAAGTCATCAAGCCCGTATACAACTTCAAGGCATAAGAAAAATGGGGTGTCTCAAAATGAGACACCCCATTTGCGTTGTTTTATGATAATTTTCAGCCGGAAGGCAGATGGTCTGTGCTTTCATTTGGTATTTTGAACTGTTCTTGTAGTTCTTTTGTCCCGAAAGATGTCCCTACTATAGGGACGTTCTGCTGTACATTTGAGCCTTTTTGGGCCATTTGTCCCTGAAAGCGTCCCTCCTATAGGGACGTTCTGCTGTACATTCAATAGCCGTCATAATTACGGGTATCTCGTTTTGAAAAAATATACTTTTGAGACAGCGTCTTTTTTGTGTCTGTGATATTGGAAGTCTTATTTCTTAACGCTTGTTGATACCGAGAAAGGATTCTCTCCGACGAGCTGCTCCCAGGGAAGCTCTCTTACTATCTTGATGTAGTTAAATGCAACTACTGATCCGAGGATTACGATGATTGCGATTACGCAGATGAGTTCAACGAGTGAGAAGCCCTTCTTGGATGATGTCTTGTTTACCTTTTTCATTTTTCTTTCCCCCTGTTAAGTTGTTTTGTTTTAAGTTTGTTTTTGTTTGATGGCTTCATTATTGCCTTTGCAAGGGGATAAAACCATCAGCAATGTCATTGCCGGATGATGATTAAGCAACACCTAAGGTTCCCGGTGTTGCTTAATTTGAAAAAAGTCCTTTTACTTTGGAAAAACTAATTGTCTTTCGGTATGTTTGTGAAAAAACTGACCGTAAACGGAATGCATGCAAGGCTCGTCATAACGTCTGCGATCGCCTGCGCATACTGTATTCCGGTAAGGCCGAAGAGCCAGCTTGAGATAAGGAGTACAGGTATGAAGAACAACCCGTTTCGAAGTGACGACAGGAAAGTAGCATTGAACTTATATCCTATGCTTTGGAACATCATGTTGTTGCATACCTGGAATGGTACGGAAAAGAGTGCAATGCACTGTGCCTGCAAAGCGGGGATTCCGATGGCGATGACTGCCGGGTCATTTCTGAATATCCGGATGCATGAGCCTGCATTGAAGAAGACAGCGAGAGCGGCGAGGCCGAGAGTGAATGTTCCGAAGATCAGGGTGAAGAAAAATCCCTGGCGAACTCTTGAATACTTCTTTGCTCCGAAATTAAAGCCCGCAACAGGCTGGAATCCCTGACCTATCCCCAGCACTGCGCTGAAGATGAACATGCTGATCCTGTTTGCTATGCTCATTGCAGCGATCGCAGCATCTCCATATACACCTGCGGCGTTGTTGAGGAGCATTGTTGAGATGCTCGCAAGTCCCTGTCTGGCAAGGCTCGGAAGCCCTGTCGTGATTATGTCGCCTAAAGTTGACCAGTTGAATCTTGCGTATTTGAACTTAAGTGAAGTCTGTGTCTTTTTTAGGATGAACATGGTGAGCAGGAGTATCCAGGAAACATACTGCGAGATGGCAGTTGCAAGACCTGCACCAAGTATTCCCATGTCCATGTACTGCATGAAAAGAGAATCAAGAAAGATGTTAAGGATACCGCCTGAAGTAAGACCTATCATGGCGAAGAAAGCGCGTCCCTCATATCTCAAAATGTTGTTTAATACGCAGCTTGATACCAGTGCGGGCGCTGCACAGAGAATGCAGACAGCATACGTTTTTGCATAGGGGAGAATGGTAGGAGTGCTGCCCAAAAGAAGCATTAAAGGCGTTAAGAGAATGCTTCCCAGGACAAGGATCAGGAATCCCGAAAACAGAGCCGAATAGAAACCGGTTGCAGAAAACCTGCTCGCGCTCTCGATGTCCTTCTGGCCGAGCTTTCTGCTGATTATGCTGCCGCTTCCGTGACCGAACATGAAGCCGATCGCCTGAAGGATCGCCATCAGTCCGAGAACGACTCCGGTTGCTCCGCTTGCCGACGTGTTGATCTGACCTACGAAATAGGAGTCAGCCATGTTGTAGATGCTCGTGACGAACATGCTGATCATGGTCGGAATGCCGAGCTGTACGATCAGGCTCGGTACCGGTTTGGTCGTCATCATTTCAAATTGTGAATTGTATTTATTCACCGGAAGCACCTTTGAGAGTTATTTCTTTGCCGTTTTTTAATACCACTTTTTACATATGTTTTCAAGAAAAGGGAAAACATAAAGCGGGTGACTGACCCGCTTTAAGACTGATCCGCAACTTGTAAGGGTTAAGTTATTCCGTGATGTATTCGCTGTAAGCTTTCTTAATGATGTCCCAGTCGAGGTCGAATCTTGACATGTGCTTTGTGAAAGCTGCTTCGACCGCTTTTTTATCATGTGCTGCAATGGCGTCTGCGATAGCCTTGTGATCGGATACGAGCTTCTGGTCCTTTATCGTCTTGAGAGAGAGGGACCTTACCCTGTCGAAATGAAGGCTCATGAGACTTACCATATAGAAGCACTGAAGCTTGTTGCAGGCTACGTATATATCCTTATGGAATTCGTTGTCGAGATCTAAGAACTTCGGAGGGTCGTTTTCGATATAGAACTGCTGGAGCTTGATATTGGCATAGAGCTTCTGGATGTCCTCCTCTGTCGCAACGTCGCATGCTTCCTTGAGAAGTGCAGACTCGACGGCGATACGCAGGAATCTTGATTCCTTGATGAGCTCATAGTCGATAAGCGAAACGCTGCATCCCTTCTGGGGAAGGATATTGACTATCTTGGATTTGGATAATTCAAGAAAAGCTTCATGTACGGGAGTTCTCGAAATGCCGAGCTGCGAAGCTATTTCCTGTTCACCGATAAGGGAGCCCGGTTTGATCTCCATATTGATGATGTTGTCTTTGACGATGCGGAGTGCGTATTCACGGTTCGGTTCGAACGTGTTCTTCGGCGTGATGATCATTATATGGAGCCCCTTTGTGGATTAATAACTACAATGAAACTAACACAAAAACTCTATTGTGTCTACAACTTGCATACTAATCTGCAATGACTGAATGAAGCACCTTCCGGACTGATCCGCTGCCCTTTAAAAGCTCATTGAGATAGCTCTCTATCAGAGGGGTCAATCCCGTTTTGTTGATGTCGGTCCCGAAAACGGTCTCGTTGGAAAGAATGCCTGACAGTCTGCCTGAGACGCTTTCGGTCATACCGTATGTTATGCCTTTTGCTTTAAGTTCGTTACTGAAAAAATCCGCAAGAGGGTCTGAGCTCAGTTCAAAAGCATTTCCTTCGTCATCGACTGCAAGGAGGTACCTGAGCCAGCCGGCAATTACAAGCGGAATGAGCTTAAGGGAAGCAAGCTTTTCCGGCTGCTCATTCATATATGTTTTCAGTGTAATCCCGAATCTTATTGGAAGCTTCTGGCTTGTATCCGTTGCGATCCTCTGAGGCGTGTCGGGGAGGAAAGGATTGGGAAATCTTTCTTCAAGGACTTCCTTAAGGAAAGCCTTCGGATCAAGGATTCCGGGGTTGCAGACTACCGGAAGGCATTCATCGTAACCCATTCTGGTGACAAGAGTCTTAAGATCCTCATCGCCCATCTCATCCGAGATCTTGGTAAATCCCAGCAGGCATCCGAATATCGCGAGCGCTGTATGGAGAGGATTGAGGCATGCTGTGACTTTCATCCTTTCACACTTATCGACCGTGTCCCTGTCAGTAAGGATCACGCCGCCTTTATCAAGCGCGGGGCGTCCGTTGGGGAAGAGGTCTTCGACTACAAGATATTCGGGTACTTCTGCATTTACGAAAGGTGCCGCGAAAACACCGTTCGTTGTCTTCACGCTCTTGAGGTTATCGATTCCCAAAGCGGTAAGCCTTTCGAGGATCTCATCAGAAGGCCTGGGCGTGATCTTGTCGATCATGGTCCAGGGGAAAGCTATCTTTGACGGATCGTTTACATAGTCAAGGAAAGACTCATCAACGAAACCTTTGACGGCCCAGGCACTTATGATCTCCAATACTGAAGACTTCAATTTATCACCGTTGTGGCTGCAGTTATCCATGCTTACGAGAGCGAGAGGATATTTGCCTGCGTTAAATCTCTGAAGCAGCAATGAAGCTATGAAGCCCATGCATGTGAGAGGGTGGGAGGGTCCGTTTTCCATATCCGATCTGGCGGAATCGAAAAGATTTCCGTCGGCATCTCTTAATGCGTAACCTTTCTCCGTGATCGTAAATGAAACGATCTGAAGGGAAGGAGAGCAGGCTATATTGTTGAGCCTTTCGATGTTTTCTTTGATGTCGTAATTTGCGGCTACGGCCTCTGTAATGTTTCCGATTATCTCGTAGCCCGTATTGCCGTCAGGCTTAAGATCACAGATGATCGTGAGGTTGTCGAAAGGTTTATAGACACGCTCGAAATTCTCGTAATCCATGGTGCCGCAGACGATGATGCCCGTGTCGGTGAGGCCTTGATCCAAAAGTCTCTGATTGACCCTTGCGATAAAAGCTCTGAAGATGTTTCCGCCGCCGACGTGAAGCCATGTCGGTTTATCAGCCGTTGCTTTGATGACGTTATCGATATCATATTCCGGCAGCTTAACGTTTATGCTGTTCCAGAAACTTTTATCCTTGAGATTCTCTTTTGACAGATTCATAGCCTTCATCCTTTCGAAACTCTCTCATTACAAAACCGATAACCTTATAGCATTCATAAGATCATCGGTTTTGCGGACAAGAAAGGTGTTATTGCTGGTCCTTTGCTTTTCATTAACTGAGTTTGCTTACTGCTTCCCATAAACCGTTGATGTAAGCAGCACCGAGGGCGCGGTCGTAAAGACCGTATCCGGGCCTTCCGACTTCTCCCCATATCATGCGTCCGTGATCGGGACGGATATATCCGTCAAAGCCGTTGTCGTAAAGAGCTTTAATGATCGCGAACATGTCGAGATCGCCGCATGAGGAAAGATGTGCCGATTCGTGGAAGTCAGTATCTGTCTCATGCTTAACGTTCCTCAAGTGAACGAAATGGACTTTGCCCTTTGAAGTAAATGTCTTTGCGATATCAACAACATCGTTATTGATGCCTGCTCCGAGACTTCCCGTGCAGAGAGTAAGACCGTTTCTTTTTGAAGGGTTGAGACCCAGATAAGTGTCGATCGATTCCTTGCTGTTAACGACCTTGGGAAGGTTGAAAAGAGGCATCGGAGGATCATCGGGATGTACGGCGAAATTGAGCCCGCATTCTTCGGCAACGGGAATGACAGCGTCAAGAAAATACTTTATGTTCCTGAAGTATTCATCGGAAGACATGTTCTGATAGAACTTTATGTCTTCTGCCATCTGGCCGAATCTTTCGGGTTCCCATCCGGGAAGGCTGAAATTGTTGGAGCCGTCGATCATTGAAGACGTGATCTTTTCCAGTGTGAGCTTAACAGCATCGCTGTGGCTGTATGCCATTGTGTTGCTTCCGTCAGGCAGTTCTTTTGCAAGATTGCTCCTGTACCAGTCCATTACGGGCATGAAGTTATAGCAAATGCATTTGACGCCGGCTTTTGCGAGGTTCTTCATCGAAATGATGTAGTTTTCGATGAGATGGTCTCTCGTGGGAAGACCTTTCTTTATATCTTCGTGAATGTTAAGGCTCTCGATGACTTCCATCTCAAGACCGTAGGAGTTGATCTCGTTCTTTACCAGATCGATCTCATCAGATGTCCAGATCTCTCCAACGGGGATTCTGGTGAGGTGTGTGGCAACGCCGCTGACACCGGGTATCTGTCTGATCTGTTTAAGGGTTACGCTGTCATCACCGTAAGGGAACCACCGAAATACCAATTTCATAATGTAATAACACCCCGAATATATAGTGAAAGAGAGTTGCTATAATACTCAACTCTTGTTCTGTTAACTAGCATACTAGCAGGCTTGAATTTTGTCAATAGATTATGACATGTGTAAATGTTAACCTTTGCGAAGCTTTAAAGCACCTGCCAAAATTCAGTTAAATAGGGGAGAAGTTATTGATTTATAGATCATGCAGGTAACGGATAGACGGTCTTATTCCTCTGAGATCTCTTCTTCGTTCTTTTCAGGCTTTTTGGTCTTCGGTTTGAACAGTCTGAAGAGCAAAGGGACAAACAGGATAAAACCGAACATCTTAACGACATCGACCAGTGACGCCAAGTATATGGTACTTGTGTCATAGTGTTCTTCCGTGATTATGTTGAGATTAGTGCATGTCTTGACTATGGCATAACAAAGAAGTCCCGCTGCGATGAAACAAGTGGAGATGACAGTGTTCTTAACGGGTATGGTCTCATACTTTTCCGGATTAAGTTTCTTTACTGAAAGAAGAACACCTGTAAATATGAGAATCACAGAAATGATGCCCGCGATGACCTGGATCAGATTATAGAATTCATTCATTTACTTCGACCTCTTCGATGTCTTCTGTTTCTTCGCGTGACTCGATCATCCTGATCGCGGACTCGAAAGATCTTTCCGTGATCATCTGAATAAGATAAGCGGCGCATGCAGGTGTAACCAGCATTGAAGGTGGAAATATGATGCTGATCCCAAGTGCAAGGATGATGATGAGCCATATAAGAAGGAACTTCGGGAAGTTGATCATGCAGAGAGTAAAACTGTTTTTGATCGTTTCTTTGACCGAATTGCTGAACCTGGCAACAAGAGGATAGATAAACGGATACGAAAAGATGACCGGAAGGACAGGAAGAAAAGCTATGACAGTGTACCAGTCAGGAAGCTTCAATCCGTTGAAACCGAAAAGCGCGAAGTAGATATTGAAACCAACGACAGCACTATATAAAGAGTAGATGATATGGATTATGATCCCATGCCTGAGATTATCTTTAAGAGCATGCATGAAATCTTTTGTTAAGTCATCAGACTTCTTCCGGTACTTCCGGTAAACGGTGTAATAAAGAGCAGAAGCGGATGCGCCGGCAGTAACGACCGGAAGACAGAAAATGAGGAACAGAACGGAGATGATAACGACATCTCCGACAGCTTTAGCTGACTTGTAGAGCCAGCTGCTTGTAATGTGATCAAAAGATTTTTTCATCAGATCAAGTCTCCTCAGGTGTCAGTATAAAAGTCAAAAGATCAAAAATCAAACGATTGCAAACTAGAATGGCAGATATCGGCAATTACATGAATCCTTTATTCTCATTGCACAAATCCTAGCATTCTAGTCTAGTAACATCTTGACATATCGCCTATGAGGTGATAATCTCAATGCGAGTCAACTAACATACAAGTATGCAAGAATTGAAATTGCAATTGACTTCATAAGTTCTGAGAGGGTGAAACGGAATGAATGAGAAAGAAGATAATATCCGGATCAAACAGTCAGAAGAATGGTCACCTAGAAAACTGACGCTCGGCCAGAGATTCAATAAGGATCTCCGTGTCAACTGGCAGCTGTATGTCATGGTCATTATTCCTGTTATTTACTACGTGGTATTCAGATATATTCCGATGTTTGGTAATATCCTTGCATTCCGTAAATACACATCAGGCGGAAGCATCTTCGGCGAAGGGCCGCTTACCCTGAAGTATTTCAGACAGTTTATTACCGGCAAGCCATTCTGGCAGGCCTTCTCCAATACTCTTATCCTCAACGGACTTTATCTGTTGTTCAGATTCCCGTTGACACTGATATTTGCTCTTCTCTTAAACGAGATAAGAAATCTTCACTGGAAGAAATTCGTTCAGACTGTATCTTATCTTCCGCACTTCATCTCGATGGTTATCGTCTGCGGCATGATCAAGGAACTTCTTTCCACAAGCGGTCCCATCAATGACGTAATTGCGAAACTCGGTGGCGAGAAGATCAGTTTCATTGCTATGGCCGAATGGTTCAGAACGATATTTGTTGCATCAGGCGTATGGCAAAGCTTAGGATGGGGAACGATACTGTATCTTGCAGCAATGTCAGGCATCAATCCGTCGCTTTATGAAGCGGCTACTGTCGACGGTGCATCTCATTTCCAGCAGGTAATCCACGTTACCATACCTTGCATCTTACCTACGATCGCTACATTACTCATACTCGATATCGGCGGACTTGTAGGATCAGGCGGAGCTTTCGAAAAAGTATATCTTCTTTACAGCCCTCTGACTTACGAGACAAGCGATATCGTATCGACTTATGTTTTCCGTATGGGTATCGAGTCCGGAAGCATCAATTTCGCAACGGCTGTCGGTATGTTTGAAGGCGTCATCAATCTTGTCCTTCTTACGATCGCAAACTTTGTTTCGCGCAAAGTCGCGGATACGAGTCTTTGGTAAGAGGTGTATGTCATGAGTGATATTGAAAAAGCAAAACTTGATCTGAAAGATATCAAGGCACACAACCCTAAGAATAAGATCAGAGAATCAACCGGATATAAAGTGTTTACCGTGTTCAACACGATAATAATGATCCTCGTTTCGATCGCCACACTTTATCCGTTCCTTTATCTTATCTCGCAGTCCTTCACATCAACGCAGGCTATCATCGAGGGATATACGGGACTCGTACCCAAAGGATTCAATATTGAAACGTACCAGTATATCCTTACGCGTAATGATCACGAATTCTTAAGATACTATCTGAATACGATAATCTACACGTTCATCGGAACGGTTTTATCACTGTTCTTCTCGTCGATCCTTGCATATCCGCTTTCAAAGCCGAAGCTCAGGATCAACAAGATCCTTTCACCGTTCATCATCTTCACCATGTATTTTGGCGGCGGACTCATGGCAAATTACGTTCTGATGCTCAAGTTAGGTCTCAAGAACTCCATGTGGGGATTCATCCTTCCGATGCTCATCAGCACTTATTATGTAATCCTCATGAGATCGTTCTTCATGAGCATCCCGAAAGATCTTGAAGAAGCAGGAGAGATCGACGGACTCAACAAGTGGGGTGTTTTCTGGTTTATCGCCAGACCGCTTTCAACGCCTATCATCGCAACGATGACGCTTTTCTATGCAGTCATGTACTGGAACAACTGGTTCAATGCAAAGCTTTATCTGCAGGATAAGACAAAGTGGCCGGTTGCATACTTCCTCCAGACGATCATAAGAGGTGCGGGTGCAAACGAACCCGATGCGCAGAACATGACCGCAAACATCAAGTCATGCGCAATGGTGCTTACCGTTCTGCCGATCATCTGCGTTTATCCGGCAATACAAAAATACTACGTGCAGGGCATGATGCTCGGCGGCGTAAAAGAGTGAGCTTGTGCTAAATGGGAAACCCCAAGGCAATACAAAAATGAAAAGAAAGGAAGCAATTATGAAGACAACAAAACTTACAAAAGTTGCATCAGTCGGTCTTGCTATCAGTATGCTTTCCGGCCTGGCAGCATGTAACGGCGGTGCAGCACAGACTTCAGAGATCACGACTCTTCCCAGCCAGATCGAGACCAGCGCTTCAGAAGAGAAGGTTCCCTACACTTATGGACTTGGAAAAACATTCAAAGCTGACAAGCCCGTAACCTACACCATGTTCTTCAGTGATGCATCTTGGTATCCTTATGTTGAGACATGGAAGACAGAGGGTGTTTTCAAGGAGATCGAGAAGAGGACAAACGTTACTCTTGACCTCAAATCCTACGACAGCAACGACTACATGGATCAGATCACACTCGATATCCAGGCAGGCAATGCTGCTTATATCATCCCTAAGATCTATGATGATTCAAAGTTCGTTGACGGCGGCGCTATCGTACCTGTTTCTGACTATGTAAAGTACATGCCTTACTACACGGATTTCTACAACAAGTACGATCTCTCCAAGGACATCCAGACCATCACAAGATCCAACGGCAAGTACTACAAGCTTCCCGGCATGAAGGAAAAGAACATCATCAACTATTCTTTCGTTATCAGAAAGGATATCTGGGATAAAGCAGGTGTTGATGTAGTTGCACTTCAGAAGACATGGACATGGGATCAGTTCCGTGATGCACTCAAGAAAGTTAAGGCTTACATGGTTTCCCAGAAGATGTGCACAGAGAAGGATTATATCTGGTCTGACCTCTGGTGCGGAACCGAGTCCGGCAAGGGCAGCGGCGGTAACCTCCTCGGCGTTATGGCAGCAACTTATGACTGCAATGCCGGCTGGAACATCGCTAACGGCATGAGATATAACAAAGAACAGGACAAGTTCATATTCTCGCCTACAACAGATACATACAAGGAATTCCTCAAGGTAGCTAACAGCTTTATTAAGGAAGGTCTCCTTGATCCTGAAACATTCACACAGGACGACAATACAGCTACATCTAAGTACTACAACGGCAAGACAGCCATCATGTCTGTCAACCAGGGTCAGTTTGCAGCCTATGAAGAGAACATGACAAAGCAGCTCGGTGAAGGCAAGTATGAGAACTATGTAATCACTGTTCCTGTAGGCAAAAACAACTTGTCATCTGTTGACCCTGCAAGACTTGAGAATGGTGTCATGATCTCCAAGAAGGCTCTCGACGATCTCGGCGAGGAAGGCTTTATCCAGATGCTCAGATTCGTTGACTGGCTCTTCTATTCTCATGAGGCATACGAGCTCACAAAGTGGGGCGTTAAGGACGTTCACTACACCGAGGATGCTACCGGCAGAAAGACGCTTAAGGAAGGCTTCTGCTGCTCAGGTCTCGGTTATGGAAACAACAAGGAAAAGACACTTACCGACATCAGACTTCAGTGGGGTTATGCAGGCGGTAACTTCTGGTACGGCGGAACGATCGCTGAGATGTCTGACAACCTCATCGCTCCCGTTCAGGATTACATCAACCGTGATCTTGCCGACAGAGCTGAACACACACTTCCTCCGGCAATCTTCCCTACACCTGATCAGAATGAGCAGATCAACACGATCGCAACACCTCTCATCAGTAACGTAAATGCCTGGACACTTAAGTTCGTCACAGGTCAGGCTGACATCGAGAAGCAGTGGGATGAGTACAAGAAGTCCTGCGAAGGTCTCAACCAGAAGGGTCTTGAAGATCTCTATGCTGAACTCTACAAGAAGTGATCTAGTTTTCCCCTAAATCATTTGTAGCAAAGAAGAGGGCTGTTTCGAAAGAAGCAGCCTTTTTTCATGAATTAAAAAACTCTCACGGATCATTCCGTGAGAGTCCTTTATTTATCCAACAACAGATAAGTTAGTTTTCGAAAAGCATTCCGCGCGAATTCTTATAACATACGCGCTCGATGATGTCTTTCAGGATACGACTGTCATCAGGGAATCTTCCTCGTTCGACCTCAGTGCCGAGGAAATTGCAGAAGATCCTTCTGAAGTATTCATGTCTTGTATAGGATAAGAAGCATCTTGAGTCTGTAAGCATTCCGACAAAGCAGGAAAGAGGACTCTGCGCGCAAAGCGATCTCAAGTGATCTTCCATTCCAACGAGGTTGTCATTGAACCACCAGGCAGCGCCGTGCTGGATCTTGCCGGGTACGCTGCCATCGTTAAAGCATCCGCATAATGTATCTATAACCGTATTGTCAGTGGGGTTCAGAGAATAGATGATCATACGCGGCAGCAATCCTTCGCTGTTAAGCTGATCCATGAATCCTGAAAGAGGAGTCAGGAAATCATTTGAACCGGTGATCGTATCGCATCCGCAGTTGATTCCGGCCTTGCTCAACATGACAGAATTAACGTTTCTCTTGCATCCGAAATGAAGCTGCATCGTCCATCTGCGCTTGGCATATTCACGTGCGAAAAACAGCATCAGATCCGTCTTGTAAGCTGTGATCTCTTTGGGTGTTAAAACAACATCTTTCGATGCGGTCTTTTTTCTGAAAACTTCATCAGAAGAGATATCCGGATCCTTTACATAACTGATATATTCGGTTCCGTGATCTGAGATCACGCAGCCGTGTGAAGCGAAGTGATCGAGCCTCGAAACGAGAGCATCTTTAAGCGATGCAACAGAGTCGATCTTAACGTCTGATACAGTTTCAAGTTTTTCAACATAAGAGTTGAAACTGTATTTTTCTATGTCAACTATGTTGTCCGGTCTGAATGCAGGCAAGACCTTAGGTCCGAATCCGGACTCCTTGATCTGTTCGTGATAGATAAGTGGATCACAAGGATCATCGGTGGTGCATATTGCCTCTACTTTGGTTGAAGTCATGATGCTCCTTGCGGAAAGTTTTCCCGATGAAAGGATCTCATTTGCTTTATTCCAGATTTCTTCAGCATTCTTTACGGTAAGCGGTTCGCTGATACCGAAATATCTTGAAAGCTCTAGGTTTGTCCAGTGGTAGAGAGGATTGCCGAATGCTGATTCGACGGCTATCGCCCACATCATGAATTTCTCTTTGTCTGAGGCATCACCGGTGATGAATCTTTCATCGATGCCGCAGGCTCTCATGAGACGCCACTTGTAGTGATCGCCCTTGAGCCAAAGCTCGGTAAGGTTTTCGAAATGCTTATCTTCGGCGATCTCTTTCGATTCGATGTGACAGTGGTAGTCAACGATCGGGAGATCTTTTGCGTATGAGTCATAAAGCTCTGCTGCCGTTTTGTTTTCGAGAAGAAAACCTTCATCTAAAAAGCTCTTCATAGGTCACCTCAGATTATATTTACTGATATAGATTAACCAATTTCCGCTGTTATCGCAACTCAAAATATGCTAGAATACCAGTTAACAAAAACGAGGTATTTTACATGTCTTTTTCTGAAAAAGTTTATGAAGCGGGAATAGTCCCGGTAGTAGTCCTGAACAATGTTGAAGATGCGGTCCCGCTTGCAAAAGCTCTGCTTAAGGGCGGCATCGATTTCATGGAGATAACCTTCAGGACTGAGTGCGCTGCAGAGTGTATTTCGGTCATCAGCAAAGAGGTTCCTGAAGCAGTTGTCGGTGCAGGCACAGTGTTGAATATAGAGCAGGCGAAGACAGCAGTTAAGTGCGGTGCAAAGTTCATTGTCTCACCCGGTATTGACGAAGAGACTGTAAGGTGGGCGCTCGAAAACAAAATACCGGTAATTCCCGGAGCTGTCACGCCTACTGAGATAATGAAAGCGGTAAGTCTCGGACTTAAGACCGTCAAATTCTTTCCTGCTGACGTATATGGCGGGATCAAAGCGATCAAGGCTCTATCGGCTCCTTTCGGACAGGTTAAGTTCCTTCCTACGGGCGGCGTGTCGGAGGCGAATCTTGCTGAGTTTATTGGCAATAAGTCGGTATGCGCGGTAGGCGGCAGCTGGGTCTGCAAAAAAGATGACGTGTTGAACCACGACTGGGATAAGATAACTTCACTTGCCGCAAATGCGGTAAAGATAATCAAGGAGACAAGAGTATGAGTAAGTTCCTTACGTTTGGAGAATTGATGTTGAGACTTAAGAGTCCCGGAAGGGAACGTCTGATGCAGTCGCCGTCGCTTGAAGCGACATTTGGAGGCGGCGAAGCAAACGTTGCGGTGTCACTTGCAAACTTCGGACTGGATAGCGAGTTCCTTTCCGTTATCCCTTCAAATGCTGTCGGTGACGCTGCAATAGGTGAACTGCGAAGGTTTAACGTCGGTACAGATAAGATCATCAGGACCGAAGGCAGAATGGGAATATACTATCTTGAGGCCGGTGCAAACCAGCGTCCGAGCAAAGTGATCTATGACAGGGCATATTCCGCGATATCTCTGTTTAAGCCTGAAGGATATGACTGGGACAGCATCTATGACAACGTTACGTGGCTTCATATTTCAGGCATTACTCCTGCGATATCCGAAGAGACAAAAGACGCTTCGATAATGGCCGTAAAGGAAGCAAAAAAGCGCGGCGTAACAGTTTCAATTGATCTTAACTACCGTAAGAATCTCTGGAAATACGGAGTGGAAGCAAAAGACGTAATGAGTGTCATGACGGAATACGCGGACATCATAATCGCAAATGAAGAAGACTGTCAGAAGTCTTTAGGCCTCGAATGCAAGAGCAATGTTGAAGGCGGAAAGCTCGATAACGAGGATTACAGAAACTTAAGTAACACCCTTCTTGAGAAATATCCTAACGTTAAGAAAGTCGCCATTACATTAAGAGAGAGCAAGAGCGCAGATATCAATTTCTGGGCTGCTGCACTTAATAACGGCACAGATTTCATAGTAAGCCGCAAGTATGAGATGTATGACATCGTTGACCGTGTCGGCGGCGGTGATTCATTTGCGGGCGGACTTATCTACGGACTCAATGTGCTGGGTGATGACAAACAGGCACTGGAATTCGCTGTGGCCGCAAGTTGTCTAAAGCATTCGATAGACGGTGACTTCAACAGGGTTACTGTAGACGAAGTCTTAAAGCTCGCAAAAGGCGACGGATCGGGAAGAGTACAGCGCTGATCAGATAGACTCCCACTTTTTCCTGTATTCGCGGGGAGAACTCTCAAAGAATTTCCTGAATGTCTCGGCCATGTAGCTGACGCCTCTAAAGCCTGTCTGCGAAGCTATCTCAGCCATAGGCATCTTGTTTGCCCTAAGCAGCTCCGCGACTTTTCTGGCCCGAAGATGCATGAGGTAATTGATGGGCGATTCGCCGACATACTGATGGAAAAGCGTATTGCAAAGCGATTTGCTGATGCTTCCGCTCGCTGCGATGTCACTTAATGTGATCTGTTCCTGATAGTTATTCGCGATGAAGTGCATCATTGACTTAAAAGGCAGCATTCCCGGGTCTGAAACGGTCTCTTCGGTCATTCCGTAGGATTCCGCCTGCCTTCTTATGATGTCCCATATCTGATAGAACTGCATGGTTACTTTGAAAGGGTCATGTCTTATTGAAGGGAGTCCCAATACAAGATCTCTTATCGCTTCGGTGTTTTCGTTTATCGAACGGAAACGGAGATATGAAAGCTCCGTGTTGTCTGTGATGGGTCTTATGGCTTGCATCTCAACGACGACAGAGTTGGAAAGTATCCTCGGATTGATGACTGCGATGACATACTTGGCGGTCTCTCCGTCAACACATACGTTATAGTGGATCTGATTTGAATTGACCACTATCGTATCACCCTTGTTCAAAAGAATGTTCTTGCCGTTGACTACGTACATCTGACGGCCTTCCTTGATGGTCATTATCTCAATGTCTTCGTGAAAGTGCGGAACGCCTTCCCAGGTCATTTTCGGCGCTATCCAGCCATCATATATATAGGAAGGAAAGTTAGGATCATCGTAGTTTACTATCTCAGAGCCGTCATCACGCTTAACGATGAGGCCCATGACTTCTCTTTTCATAACTATTTTTCTCCAAAATCCCGAAAAGTATAACAATATTCCAAACGTGTGGAAGATAGTTATAAAAATCAGGCAATAATCAACTGTTATCGTGCAGATACTTACAATATACTTGCAATCGTACAGAAAAGAAAGAGGGAAAATGAAATGAGTGAGTATTCAGGAAATGAAGCAGTAATAATGAAGAATGTCTGTAAAGACTTCAAGGTATTAAACCGCCATGAAGGATTGAAAGGCAGCATCAAGGACCTGTTTTCGAGAGACTATAAGACAGTCTCCGCGGTCAGGGATGTAACTCTTACGGTTAACAGGGGAGAGATAATCGGATACTTGGGACCTAACGGCGCCGGCAAGTCAACTACGATCAAGATGATGACCGGCGTATTGGAACCCACGAGCGGCGAGCTCCTGGTAAACGGCAAGGTGCCTTACAAGAACAGGACAGAGAACTGTGAGAATATCGGAGTCGTGTTCGGCCAGAGAAGCCAGCTCTGGTGGTCGCTTCCTCTGATAGAATCCTTCAAGCTCTTAAGAGACCTTTACATGGTCCCCGAAAAGGATTACGAGGGCATGATCGAGCTTTACCGTTCGCTCGTCGATATAGAGCCGATCCTGCATAAGCCGGTAAGGGAGATGTCTCTCGGTCAGAGGACCTTGAGCGATATCCTGGCAGCGTTCCTTCACAATCCCGCGATAGTTTTCCTTGACGAGCCTACCATCGGTCTTGATGTCTCCATGAAGGCAAAGATAAGAGAACTTATCCTCGGCCTTAACAAAGAGAAGAACACGACAGTTATCCTTACCACGCACGACATGGGAGACGTTGACGCGCTCTGCAGGAGGATCGTCATCATCGATAAGGGTACAAAGATCTACGATAACGACATAGAGCATCTGAAGAACTATTTCGGATCGTACAGAACATTGAAGCTCAAGCGTTCTGACGATACATGGGAAGAATACCTGATCGATGAGAAGACGACAGATGTCATGGACGTCATCATGGAAAAGCAGAAGAGCATGAAGATAAAGGACGTTAAGATCGATGAGATCTCAACGGAAGAAGTCATCAAGAAGATCTACGAAGGGAGCGCAAAATGAATCCGAAAAGACTGCTCGCGATAACGAGAGCCGGCATAATGGAATCGCTCCATTTCAGGCTCGGTATCTTCGTTACGCTCTTTGCGAACCTGATCTATCTGGTCCTTGTTTACTACCTTTGGAAGGCGATCTATGATTCATCCGGAACAGCTGTTGTAAACGGGATGACGTTCACCGATACGATGATCTATCTGATCCTTGCCACTGCACTTTTCAACTTCCTTGAAATGTTCGTTGTGTGGGATATGAGCAGATCGATCCAGTCCGGCAAGATCGTGCTGGATCTGCTCAAACCCATGCGCTTCAGGAAGTACACATTCTGGAGCTACACAGGCAATCACATCGTTCAGTTCGTACTGACGTTTATTCCGACGTTTGTCGTGGTAATGATTGTTACCAAGGGAGCGATCCCGGTCGGATTAAATCTTGTGTGGTTTCTGATCGCCACAGTGCTTGCACTGATGATCAACTACAATCTCGAAATGATCGTGTCGCCTATCTGTTTTTATACGGAATCGACCTGGGGAATAAACATCGTAAAAGAGACGATCGTGCTGCTGCTTTCAGGTGCAACGATACCGCTTGCATTCTTCCCGGAGAAGGCGAGAATGGTGGTACAGTATCTGCCTTTCCGTGCAGTGTATGATATACCGCTTTCCATCCTTCTTGAGAAGAACGGATCAGATACGTGGCAGGGACTTGTAAGCCTTTTCGCGCTGCAGCTCGCGTGGCTTGCTGTGCTGACACTGGCGGGCAATTTATTCTGGAATTGTGCGGTGAAGAAAGTCACCGTAAACGGAGGCTGATATGCATAAAAGAGGATTGGCATTTTATGCGCGTATCTACAGGAAGATACTCATTCAGGATCTTAAGAGCAAGATGAGTTACCGTGCCGACTTTATCATCTCAACGTTCGGCATGATAATGACTAATCTGTCAGGCTTCATCACTTTCATGATCCTGTTCCATAACTTCCCTACGATCAACGGATGGGACTACTACCATATGTTGTTCCTGTATGGTTTTTCACTCGTTGCGCTCACGCCTGTACAGTGTTTCTTCGACAACAACTGGAACTTAAGGTTTATGGTGCAGAGCGGTGACTTCATCAAGTACTGCTTCAGACCAGTTAATGTTTTCTTCTACTTCATCTCTGAAGTGTTTGACGTTAAAGGTCTCGGACAGCTGGCTTTCGGCATCGGAACGATAGTGTATGCATGGATAAAGATAGGAATACCGGTAACCGTTATCATTATTGCGAAACTTCTTGTGTTCCTGCTTACCGCATCGCTCTTCATGATCGCGCTCATGAACTTTGCGGCCGCGACATGCTTCTGGATAAAAGGCTCGGGATACGTAATGGTCATCATGTTCCGCTTCAAGGATTTCGCGAAATATCCTTCGTCGATCTTTGAAGGGATCTTCAAGATAATCTTCACGTTCATCATCCCGATCGCGTTCATCGCGTACTATCCGAGCCTTGTCATCCTGGAGCCTTCCAACGTTCCGCTCCTGTCATGGATATCGCCTTTGTATGGCATACTGTTCGTATATTTAAGCTACAGGTTCTGGATGCTTGGCGTAAGGAAATACGATTTCACCGGTTCTTAAAGGAGTGTTCTTCGGAAGATACAGGGAAGGACAGACTGTAATCTAAATTATTTATAGTTAAACCTGCTGCTTCTATGGTAAGATTAACCGTGGTGCTTTGTGAATTGTATAAAGGACAGGTATGCCTGCCCCTAAAAACAAGGAGAGTACAACCATGGATATCTTAGGAATGAAGTGGATCAGAGAGCCGGAAGAATTCAGTATTGATGACGGCAGGATCGAGATAAAGACTGAACCGCACACCGACCTCTGGCAGAGAACTTACTATCATTTCCGGAATGACAATGCACCTGTCCTTCAATTAGATACGGACGAAAAGTATTTCTCATTTACCGTAAAAACAGATTTCGCTGACAGCCATCACCGCTTTGATCAGTGTGGTATCGTCATGTATCTTGATTCCGATAACTGGCTTAAAGCATCGGTCGAATATGAGACCGATGCTTTTCAGCATTTAGGTTCCGTTGTAACAAATCACGGATATTCCGACTGGGCGACCACCGCGATCCCTGCTGATGTTAAGACGATGTGGTACAGATTTAGCCGAAGGGAAGATGATTATTGTATCGAGTGTTCCTATGACGGAGAGACCTTCACGCAGATGAGGATATGTCATATGTGGGAAGGCGCCGGAAAGATTAGGTTCGGCATTTATGCTTGCAGCCCTGAAGATTCGAGCTTTACGGCTGTGTTTACGGATCTTTCCTTGACGGAATGCGTATGGAAAGCACATGAGGGGGAGACTGTATGATCGACATGAGAAAAAGACTGCTCAGTGTTCTGATAATGATGGTATTTGTGATCGGCTTAATGCCGTATCAGGTCTCTGCATCCTCCGTGAAAACGGATAAACTGCTTGCTGCGGACTACGGTACTTTTACCAGCGGCGCTGATGTCATCAGTTCCATGATCAAAAAGCACGGCGAGAAAGGTCATCCGAGGATCATAATGACCAATGACAAGTTCTCTAAACTGAAATCCCATCTCAATGACGGATCGACGACTGCCAAGCTTCTCGCAAAACTCAAAGATGAAGCTGACAGCAAAAAGAATTCGTATATAAATGATCCTATCAAGTATGAGCTGGTCGGCGGAATAAGGATCCTCGAACAGTCGAAAAGAGTACAGCGCCGCGTTGCGGCTCTTGCCCTGGCATACAATATTTACGGCAATGAAGAATATGCAAAGAGTTGCTATGAAGAACTTAAGAATGCCGCTAACTTTCCTGACTGGAATCCTTATCATTTCCTCGATACAGGCGAGATGTGCACGGCTTTCGCGATCGGTTACGACTGGCTCTACAACTGGATGAGTGATGCCCAGAGGGATTTCCTGCGTAAGACCATGATCGAAAAAGGACTGGCTCAGGTCATGAAAGACTATAGTGGCGAGGTCAAATACAGCAAAACACGCGGCGAACGTGGTGACGGTAACCTCCGTTCATATGAATGGTATAAGAGTACGGAAGGAGACAACTGGCAATATGTTTGCATCGGAGGCACCAACATGGCTGCCCTTGCCATAGGAGATGAATCAGACAGCAAATCTATCGCTTCCGATGTCCTCACATACGGCTATAAAAAAGCGTATACTTCAGTCCGTGCCGGATACAAATCGTTAGACGGAACATTCATTGAAGGCCTGGGTTACTGGGATTACGCAACCTATTATCTCGGTTTTATCTCTTCTTCGCTTAAGAGCACCACAGGAACAGACTACGGACTTGTTAACCATGACGGTGTACGCAAATCCGTTGATTTCGTCCGCTGCATGAGTTCAAATGCACCTAAATCATTCAGCTTCGGCGATGACAACGATGAAACTGACACGAGATGGCCGGTCTTTCTCTGGCTTGGCGAGAATTATAGAT
Source organism: Clostridiales bacterium (assembly GCA_017478485.1). Classification (GTDB taxonomy): domain Bacteria; phylum Bacillota; class Clostridia; order Saccharofermentanales; family Saccharofermentanaceae; genus Saccharofermentans. Next base: position 46,577 of record JAFVDI010000021.1, read on the forward strand.
CGCGCGATATGGCAAATGTCCGCCTCAAAAAGATCGCAGAAGGAACCGGATTCGATTATCTTGATGTCTTGTGGATCGACGAGTCTCTCAATACCGGCACACAGAATTCCAGTCCTGATGACTGGGGCGGCAAGAATTACTCCAATGCGAGCTTCAGGAACACATGGGATAAGACAGGAATCGTTGCAGCGCTTCATGCCGGTGAGAATAATTATCTGTATCACGGACATTTTGATCTCGGATCATTTTATGTTGAGTCTAACGGAAACAGATTCATTACTGACTTGGGTAATGAGAAGAATTATGAGCTCAACAACCGCATAAACGCTTACCGCATCAGGACCGAGGGCCACAATACACTTGTTATAAACCCGTCCGAGGATCCGGGCCAGCCAGATAAATTGAAATGCGTTGTGACCGCTTTCCAGTCCGGAAAAGAAGCTTACGCCGTTACCGACCTGACCGCCGCTTATAAACCGAGCGGAGCAAACAGGGTAGTCCGCGGCCTTAAGATGATCAAGGATAAAAAGTGCGTGATCGTCCAGGATGAGATCTCATTGAACAGCCCGGGCGAGATATACTGGTTTGCGCATACAAAGGGATCCATAAGCGTTGCATCCGGCGGCAGGAGCGCAGTCATAACGGTCGGCTCTGACAAGTTATGGTTAGGCATATTAAGTGAAGGCGGAAAGTTTACGTCGATGAAGGCTGAGCCGCTTCCTTCGACTCCGTCTGTACCGGGACAGTCTGACAACAGCGGATACAGAAAGCTTGCGATACATCTGACGAACACCAAGGATACGGTGATCTCAGTAGCCTGCATTCCTTTGAAATCGGGCGAGACAAAGCCTTCATGGACTCCGTCAGGCATTACGGATTTCGGATCCTCCATGTCTCATTATGAGCATAAACTTACCGAGGTTGCTGCAAAAGATCCGACCTGTACGGAAAACGGCAATATCAGATACTGGAAATGTTCCGTATGCGGAAAGCTTTTCAGCGATGCATCAGGAAAGAATGAGATCGAAGCAAAAGATACAGTATTGCCTGCTTTAGGTCACGATCTCGAACATGTAAATGCGAAGTATCCTACAGATGATGAAGACGGCAACATCGAGTACTATGTCTGTAAAAGATGCGGCAAGAAGTTCGCAGATGCCGATGCCAAGACCGAACTTAAGGATATAGATATAATCATTCCCAAGAAGGGCGCAGCAGTCTTAGGTGAAGAAGCAACGGCCGGCAACTTCATCTACAGGGTGACGAATCCTGCAACAGACGGAACCGGAACGGTTACTCTGATCGGTGTGGCAACAAAGACTGCTGGAGTTTCCATTCCCGCTTCTGCCGAGATAAAGGGACATGTTTATGCCGTCAACAGAATAGGACCTAAAGCGTTCTATAAGAACACAGTAATAAGAACACTCACCATAGGTTCCAATGTCAGGATAATCGACAGTTATGCTTTCTACGGATGCAAGTACATGACGAAGGCGTATGGCGGCGCAAGACTTCAGACGATCGGTTCATATGCCTTTGCGTATTGTTCGAAACTGAAGTCGTTTGCCATTACTTCTTCCACGCTCAAGAAGATAAGTTCATACACATTTAAGAAAGATAAGAAACTAAAGACCATCAAGATCAAATACACTACCAAACTGACCAAATCAGGTGTGAAAAAATCCCTTAAGAAGTCTTATGTAAAGACCGTTAAGGTCAAGAAGAGCAAGATCAGATCTTACAGAAAGATCTTTAAGAGATCTAATTCAGGAAGATATGTAAGAGTGAAAAAATAAGCCCCAAGGCTGCAACATTTCCTTCTGCGGTTCTGTATATATGACAGAACCGTTTTGAAGGGAAGGTAATAACATGAATATCGCAGCAAAGATCTTTAGCGTTTTTATGACAGCAGTACTGGCATTCGGAATGTCCGGATGCACCGCTCCGGGTAAGGCGGGCAGGTCTGATATCAATGAGCTTCAAAGCCATAAGGGTGATCTGCTCGTTATAGTATCGCACCCGCAGGAGGCGATGCCGGCAGAAGAATATGATAAAGCGGTGGTGAGGATGTCCGTAACCTATGACGGCTGTGCCATCAACCCCAATCCGATCAATAACGCGAAAGTGAAGATGCCCGATGACGAGTATCTCAGGATATACAACTTCTGCGTCGAAGCTGCTGCCGAAAACAGATTCGCGGGATACAGCGAGGACATCTGTGACGCGACAACATATACGTTTACTTATTACGATACCGAAGGCAATGCCCACGTGCTCTATGATGGCTATTGCTATGACAACAAAGAACTCCAGGACATCATGAAACTGATAAGCAAGTATTCTCTAGACTGATCAGAGCTTATAACTTGACAACTTCCGCTTTGGGAATTAAAATGACACCGTGTCATTTATTTGACGAGCGGAGGTTGTTATGCCCAAAGTAAGCGAAGAATACTATGAGAAGAAGCGCAAAGAGATAATCGATGCGGCTTACCGCGTATGCGTAAGAAAGCCCATAACTTCTGTCGAGATGAAGGACATCATTGCGGAAACGGGCTTTTCGCACGGTGTTATCTACAGGTACTACAAGGACTTGGATGAAGTCTTGAAGGACCTCGTGATCACGATCAACGCAAATAATACGATAGACGAGAAGCTTGACGTGATCCTGAAGAAAGCAAAGCCGGAGCAGTGGGAGAAGACTATCCGTGCTATCTGCAGGATGCTCGCGGATCAAATGAAAGAAGTCGGAACGGACCTTCTGAAGGTCTCCATATACAGTGACATGATGGCGATGGCCGATCCCGAAAGGGCGATGAACATTGCCCAAAGGCTCGGCAAAGACGAACAGAGTCCGCTTCTTTACGCTACGGAAGCAACGGGCAGATTCCTGACTGAGATAATCAAAAAGAATAAGCTTAAGCCTGTTTCATCAGTCGATGAGATACTGCAGTTCATGATAGTTACATACCACGGCGTGCAGACGGGATATGTGCTTACGGAGTGCTTTAAGGTTCCTCATGTTGAAGGCAGGTACAAGCCCGAAGACATGTTCGAACAGCTCGCAAGATCAGTGATACTTATGCTCGGAGGCAAGCCCTGATATGGTATTTCACACTTTCGGAGATAAAGCAGACAAAGCGGTCATACTGGTACACGGAGTTCTCAATCCGTGGCAGATCTGGACGGATGCAATTAATAAGTTCAAAGAAAGATACTATGTCATAGTACCTGAACTTGACGGTCATACGCAAAGTGAGAAGAGCACGTTCATATCAGTTGACGATGAAGCAGCGAAGATTACCGACTATATAAAGAATGAACTCGGCGGAAAAGTCTTCCTTCTCGCAGGCCTCTCGATGGGCGGACGGATAGCTGCAACGGCTGCGAAAAGCAAAGACGTAAAGATCGATAATCTCGTTCTCGACGGAGCTCCGCTTGCAAAGATCAACGGCTTGCTGAAGGCTGTGTTCAAGAAGAATTACAAAGTGATAATCGCAAAGTCCAAAGCGCGCGAACCGAAGATCTTAGAAAGTGCAAAGAAAGATTTCCTGCCCGAGAAGATGATACCGTTCTATCTGAACGTTGCGGACAACATGGAAGAGCAGTCGATCGTAAACATGATCGACACTGCATTTTCGGATTTCGATTTCAGCGGATATCCCGATGACATGCGCATACTTTTCATGCACGGCACGAAAGGCAATGAACAGGTCTCACGCAAGTGCGCAATTAAGATGAAGAAAGCAAATCCGCAGACAGAAATAAGATGCTTTGAAGGTCTTGCCCATGCTGAACTGGCCTGCTTCAAGTGTGAGCAGTGGGCGGCCGAAGTTGAGGGATTCATTTCATGATCGATTACATAAGAGAGAACCTGAGCTACTACCCGATCTACTGGCGTCTTCTTTTCAAGACAAAGAAGGAGCTTACGCCTGAATATGTTTCTTACGGTGAGGATAAGGAACAGTACTTCCTTTACTATGAACCCGCTAAACCTGTCAGTGACAAGATCGTTGTCTGGGTGCACGGAGGCGGATGGAATGCGGGCAATCCGAAGTTCTTCGACTATGTCGGACAGACTATGGCAAGGTCAGGATACCGTTTCATCTCGTTAGGTTACAGGCTGTCACCCAAAAACAAGTATCCTGTTCAGCTGATCGACGTCTGCAGCGCATATAACGCAGCCATGAAGTATCTTAAAGATAAGGGAATCGATACATCGAAAACGGTGTTATCCGGTCCTTCGGCAGGAGCGCATCTGTCATCTATCATGTGCTATTGTAAAGACGTTCAGGATAAGTACAAAGTGGATATTTCAAATGTAATCGGCTACGTAGGATTCGGCGGGCCGTATATCTTCAGAAAGAGTCAGACAAAGACACTCGCAATGCTTATCGGAATGCTTTTCGAAAAGGGTTATGACAGGCGTCAGGGCGAGCCCTGGTCTTTGATGACGAAGAACCACGTGCCGATGCTCTTAATACAGAGCCGCCATGACGGACTTATAGAATTCGAATGTGCGGAAGAATTTGCGCAGAAAGCTAAGACAGTAGGCAACAACTGCAAGATATACGAAGTTGAAGACAAAAGAAATACTCACTCATGGTACACGGCAGGCTGCTTTATGTTTACACGTGAAGAGAGCAGGACGCTCGATATGTTCTTATCATTCATTGAATCACTCTGAATCCGGATTAGTGTTATAATGGCCGGGTTGATTAGAAGGCGCTTTTTGCGGTGCCTGAAAGAGGTTGATCATGGGTGATGAGAAGAATAAAGAGAAGAAAACGAACGGCGACGGTCACGTGCTTACCGAAGCTGAGATGAAGCGCCAGGCAGCTTTTGAAGAGAAGGAGAAGAAACTCCTGGAAAAAGGCTATGAGCGTAAGGATATACAGATATCAGTCCTTAAGGCGAATTTCGTTGGTATCTTGCTGACACTGCCTTTTGTTGCCGTCATCGTTGCCGGATACATATTAAGAAACGGCATGTTTGATTTCCATAAAGTATTGGATGAGAATCCTGTGCTGTATTTCGCGGGGATCGGCGGGATCATAGCCGCATCGATCGTTCTTACTGTAGTTCACGAAAAGATACACGGATGGTTTTGGACAATTGGTGCAGAGAACGGCAAGAAGGACATCGAATTCGGTTTTCAGAAGGAGACACTTACGCCTTACTGCACATGCACGTCACCTCTTACCAAGTCCATGTATATCCTGGGTTCCATGATGCCCATGACGATATTGGGTGTCGTGTTCGGCATTGTCTCGATCTTCATCGGAAACTTCATTTTGTTAGCGATCAGCGTGATCCAGATAATCGGCGGCGCAGGCGATATCCTTATCACTGCGATGCTTCTTTTCCATAAGACCAAGGGCAAGGATGTTGTTCTTCTTGACCACCCGACTAAGATTGGACTGGTCGCTTTCGAGAAGGAAAAAGAGACCTGATCACACTAGTCAAACTCAATTTGTTAAATTGATACATGAACGATACACTGTACATGTAACATACTCTTGACGGAGGAGATTCATGTACAGTGTGTTGCTGGTTGAAGATGACAGCCAGATAAGGCAGGTCATCGGGGATTATTTCGGAAGGCGCGACAAGATAGCGTTGGATTTTGCTGAGGACGGGAATATAGGCCTGTCCAAGTTCCTCAACGGATCCTACGACCTTATCGTTTTGGACATCATGATGCCCGGCCTTGACGGATTTGAGCTTTGCAAGATCATCAGGAAAAAATCTGAAGTGCCCATCGTATTTCTTACCGGAAAGGTGAGGGAAGAAGATGCGCTTTACGGCTTCGAGATAGGCGCGGACGATTACATCGTAAAGCCTTTTTCGATAGCTGTCCTGTACAGCAAGCTGGTTGCGATGCTCGAGCGCAATACACCTGAGACTGAATCAAGAAAGATCTTAGAGAGCGGAAAGATTGCTGTTGATCCCGTGAAGTTTGAAGTTACTGTTGCAGGTGAAACCGTCGATCTGCCGCCCAAAGAGTATCAGATCCTGAAGTACATGATGCAGCATCCGGGTGCCGCCATAACCAGAAAGCTTCTGCTGGCTGTTGCCTGGGGCGATGACATGTACATCACCGAGCGCGTAATAGATAACCGCGTGAAGAACCTCCGCCACAAACTTGGTAAAGAAGGATCCCGTATTAAGACTCTGATCGGAGTCGGATACAGATTCGACTAGGGAGGTGTTACACATGAAAAGAAAGAGTTATTTCAGTTTTCTTTTTCCGCGATTGGTCACAGCATTACTTATTGCAGCAGTCGTATTTAGCATATCGCAAGCCACTTTGGTGCATGCTTACAACAGCGCGATCGATTCCGGATGGAACAGACGCCGTGAAAGATATGAGAGTCTTGTCAGAAACTATGCTGAAGGTAAAAACGGTGATGTTTTTATCGATATTCTCACGAATTTCTTCACGGCAGATTACTACAGGTTCGCAGAGGTAAGAGAAGACGGCAGCTTTAATACAATAGCCGAGAGTGATTACAAAAGTCTGCCGATGAAAGACGAGATGCGTCACTGGTATTATGTTACCAACGACAAGGACCTTCTTGCAAAAGGCAAAAGAACTGAAATTGTCAGTAACAATGAGTGGACGATCGAATATAAGAAATGTGACGAGGCCTGGCGTTTCAAAGATTATGCTGATACAAGTGTAGTCAACAGTTGGGATCTTGCTGCCCAGTCCGATCTGTATTTATCGAACAGGCTTTTCACTTTGGCTCTTGATTACAGCGGGTATTCCCAGTATCGCAGTCCGGTGGCTCAAACCTTCTATGCGGAAGGAGACACGCTTCACCTCGGAAAAGTTGTCGAGTCATTTGGTATGACGTATGAAACGGATAAGGCTCCCTTCTATGCTAAGAAATGGGATTTTACCGATGCTTCAAAAGCAGACCGGTATATTAACATAGACAGTGGCGGTTTTCAAAAAGAACTGCTTTTATTTCCGGTACGCATACGTCCTGATGAATTCTTAAAATCTAACAACGGACTGTTTCTCGCAAACAGCATGAGCGAGCTTCAAAAAGCATATGAGCTCAGAGAAGAAGATTACAAAGATGAAAACTTTGAAGCTTTGTTTAAAGAATTTGCAGAAAACAAGCGCACAGACGGAAGATATAGATATTCAGTCAATGAGCAGAGTTTGGACGGCTGCGGAGCCATTGATTTCTACAAGATCAACGGAAAACTCTATGTTGTTGAATTTATCATTAAAAATGTTCCGGCGGATTATTTCTTCCGGCCGTTTTACATCGTAATGGCTGTTGTTCTTGCGGTTGCTGCAGTTGTGATCTCTCTGCTCACATCGCTCAGGCCATACAGCCAGTATAAGAAAGCCTATGAGAACAACATTTTCAAGAATTATCTCATCGATTCTCTGGCACACAACATGAAGACGCCGCTGCAGATCCTCGGAGGTTATGCGGAGAACCTTAAGGATGTCTCAAGCGATGCGGAAAAGGATCGTTATGCGGAACAGATCCTTGTGAAGACAAGCGAGATGAATAAAGATATTGAAGCGATCCTTAGGACGGTTGAAAAAACTGACCGTAAGTTTGCTAAAGAATCAGTTCGTTCATGTATCGGCGAAGTTGCCGCAAAACTCGGTGAGGATGTTCAGATCAAGGGTGATGCGCAGATCAAGATGGACAAGGAATACTTTAAGTCTGCTCTGTATTGCCTGCTGGATAATGCTGCGAAATATAAGAGCAAGGATTCCAAGATCGAGGTTGATATTACATGCAATGCAATCATGATCAGGAACAAGACTGATAAGGATGATTTCACTCCGGGAACCGGAATCGCCATTGCCGGAAGGATATTGGAGCAGCATAAGCTTCATCTGGAGACAATGATAGGTGACGGTGTTTTCGAAGCCCGGTTCGGCAAGCATCCCGGTAAGCAGAAAAAGAAATGATATGAAGGGCCGCCTTTTGAAGTGAACTCATCACTTGAAAGGCGGCCCCTTTTATCTATTCCTGTTCCCAGAATAATTCATCAAGAGTCTTTCCCAACACCTTGCAGATCGAGATGCAAAGGTTGATAGTCGGATTGTAATCCCCTTTTTCTATTGCATTGATCGTCTGCCTTGACACGCCGACTTTATCAGCCAGCTCCTGCTGGGACAGATCAAGGGCGGCGCGGGCAGACTTAAGCCTCAGATTCTTCATCTTCCTTTGCCTCCTTCTTCTCAATGATACCGTGTACGATCATCTCGATTCCCAATAATGTGAAGTAAATGCCGGAAACAAAAGCGGCGACAGCGAGTTCACGGACCGTACCGAATCTGAATATCAGGTTGTAGAATCCTGACATCATCAATTCGACTACTCCCACTATAGTGTAAACGATGGCAAGAGGAAACCTTTTACCTCTCAAACCTATGAAGGCATCGTTCAGATCAGCATTGATCAGGAACGTCAGGATGCCTGTCAGACAAACTATCATTCCGGTCTCATATACAGACAAAGGAAAAGAAGATGTTGTGCGTGATATGATTCCGATACCGAATGCTACTATTACCGTTACGATCAGAGCATTCATGGCAGCAGAACCGCGTGCTTTAAGCTGTCTTTCGTCATAATCCCTGTTTGCATTTTTATTGACCATGAATATGATGAATGCTTCAAAGATGATTATCAATATTGCCGATATATATGCCATTACATTGGGCATGGAAGAACTCTCCGATCTGAGGATGATTCCATACCTGATCAGATACTCCTGATCTTCCAAAGTCTTTTCCTTGATTTCCGGATCGATCACGATAAAGATGCTCTTGTTATCGACGTTCAGTTCACCGGTCGTAATGGTAGCGTTATTTGCGGAAGTATTGTATAAGGGTTCGTTCCCGATTGAACCCGTTATGATCTTGATGTTTGAAATAAACTGATCCATCCCCGATATGTCGATCGTAAAACTGCACTTTTCACCGACAGGCTGAAAGTAGACGGGTGCGGGCTTTTCGGATGTGATCTGATTGTTCTCTACTTTAACCGGTATCGAGAACGTCAGATTCTTTTCGTTGCTCTTAGCGGATGTGAAAAGTGCAATGAAGATTATGGTTAACACTGAGATAATGACCGATATGATCGCTGTTTTGTTTTTCATGGTTCTATCCTCCTTGTTCGTAAGCAGAGAATAACACCCGCCTTACAAAATGTCAAGTATATACGACAAAAAGCAATTCATATTTTGCATCTTTATTTTGCCGTACCTGTTGGCAAACAGGGCATGATGTTGTAATGTTTAGACGAAGGATCATTGTCTGAATAGCAAAGGGTGGACCATGACTCGGATTCTCATAATAGAAGACGATAAAGATATTAATAAGATAATGTCCGGACTTTTAAAGAAGAACGGATACGAAGTCGAATGCGCGTTTAACGGCAAAGAGGCTGACCCTAAGATAAAGATGATTCCTGATCTCATCCTTATGGATCTGATGCTTCCCGATACAACCGGTGAAGAATTACTGAAGATTATCCCTGGCAGTATACCAGTTATCGCCGTAAGCGCGAGGAGCAGTGTCGATGACAAGGTCGATCTCCTGTCTCTCGGATGCGTGGATTACATCACAAAACCGTTCGATAACAAAGAGCTTCTTGCAAGGATCGAAGTAGCACTGAAATTCAAAAAGAAAACGCAGTCATTTTCCTTTTCAAATCTTACGATGGATGAATCCTCTCACGCGATTACAGTTGATGAAAAGCCGGTAAGATTTACTCCGACTGAATACGCGATAATTAAGGTGCTGCTGATAAACAGCGACAGAGTAATATCAAAATCAGAACTCCTCGAAGCGGCTGTAAAATTCACTCCTGATCTTGTTGAAGACTCGCTTAAGGTACACATGAGCAACCTGCGCAAAAAGCTCAAACAGGCAGGTTTTGGCGGCGAGATAGAAGCGGTCTGGGGAATAGGGTTCAGGTTAACCGTTTCTTAACTGTTTTTGAAAACTGCCATGGTATATCCTCTAGCTATGGAGGTGGAGACCATGGACTATATTTTGACAACAGATTCACTTACGAAAAGATATAAGAAGCACGAAGCATTGAAAGATGTTTCGATCAATGTCCCCAAGGGTTCGATCTTTGGCCTTATCGGCAAGAACGGTGCCGGCAAGACGACTTTGATGAGAATAGTATCAGGTCTTCAGGAACAGAATAAGGGAAATTATAATATCAGCTGCCCGGTCATAGGAGCATTGATCGATACGCCTGCTTATTACAGAACTCTCAATGCTTATGAGAACCTGAAGATCCAGTACATGAATCTGGGTCTCACATCTTATGAGACTATTCCTGAAATAATCAATCTTGTAGGTCTTGAGATCGCAGGCAAAAAGCCTGTAATGTCCTATTCATTCGGTATGCGCCAGAGATTAGGCCTTGCGATCGCGCTTTGCGGTTTCCCCGATCTTATAATCCTCGATGAGCCTATTAACGGACTCGATCCCCAGGGAATTGTGGTTATCAGGGAACTTATCTTAAAGCTTAATAAAGAACGCGGTATGACGTTTATCATTTCGAGCCATCTGCTCGATGAGCTTGCCAAGGTGGCAACTGATTTCGCATTCATCGACGATGGAAAGATAATCAAACAGATCAGTGCAAATGAACTGCACAACAATACCGGAAAAACAGTTAATGCAAAAGTGTCTGATACTTCAGCGCTTTGCAGACTGCTTGATGATAAGAGTTTTAAGTATGAGATCAAGGGCAATAACAGTCTGACGGTAATGGGCGATATTACATTGACTGCCATGAATGAATTGACGAAAGAAGCAGGATGTGAACTGCTCGAATTCAATTATGCGGATACAAGCCTCGAAGGCTATTTCATTAATCTTTTGGAGGGATAATATGTCACGCGTATTTAAATCAATGACATACCGACTCGTTCACAGTAAGCTGGTATGGATCATCATTGCAGCGCTCATCCTTCTTGAGGTGTTCACGTTATTTTTCGGCGGATCTAACGGAAAGTATTGTGAGTGTTTTGCCAATCATAAAAAATATGCATATCATGATCATGACACTGAGACTGAAGTGATTGAATTTGCGAAATTTGAGGAAGAGGATCCGCTTGTTGTCAGCAAACTCACACAAAATGTTTACACGGGTAAATTTGATTTTCTTCAGGGCCAGCAGAGTAAATATGAAGTATCAATAATGAACTGCGGATCGGTCAGTATGCTTTTAGCTGCTGTTCTGCTCATTATATTTGCAGCTGATGTAATATTCGTCATGGCTTTTTTCGGTGACATGTTTTCGAACGGTGCGGTACGCAACCTGGTTACTGTTAATATCCGTAAGGTGACGGTCTTTCTTGTGTCTGTGATCATTAATCTGATCATGTGTCTTGTCATGTATCTTCTTGTGTTTGCCGTTCTTGCAGCATGCGTGCTTATCGCAGGCTATTATCCGATCATCTATGTGCCGGCTTTCGCTATGGCGGTACTTACCGGATTTCTTGTTACTGCTGCAATCACTACGCTTTTCATCCTGATCCTCTTTGTTGACCAGAATCCGGTCGTTTCGTTTATTTTCTGCTTGTCGCTTATTGCGCTCACAATCCTAAGCTTGTCCGTGGGTGACGTGGTCTTTTCAAGACCGTATATAAATGATGATGTTATGACGGATAACTTCTTTAAGGGTGGATATAAGATCTCGGGTGAAGGTGAATGGTATTTTCCCGTTGATGATTTCCGCATTGGCAGAGTTTATTATCCGGAAGACAATGAGACAGTTGATTTCCAGTCGGAGAGACCGAATCCGTATTACCCCGGTGATACGATGGTACGGGCGGCACAGGCACTCTATCGTTCAAACATAATGAATCTGCCGTTCGAGATGAATATGTTCCTGATCTATCCGATGTATCGTGACGGATTGTTTGCCAGATATGCCGTATTCTCTTCCGGGTATCTGCTGCTCATCCTGACAGGCGGGTGTTACATCGTTAACAAACGCAATTTTAACTGATGGGAGGATACCATGATAAAACTGATCAGATCCATGCTCTACAGAGCAACACATGACATTTTTTTCTATCTTGCCATTGCCTTTTGTATTTTCTTTTCATTGGTCATCGTGAGTTTTTCAGGTGCGAGATTAAAGAACCATGTTACTTCAAAGTATGATGAGAACGTTACCGTTGAATTTGAAAAGGAAGACGCTCTGAATGTCGCAAAACACTATTTTGCAAGTGATTCCTATGTTCACAATATTCCCGGAAAAGATATCTTATACAGGGATTCGCTGAACAACGTAGAAACGGTAGACATTCTAATGTTATATGCGTCAATTGTTGTGCTGATCATCCATGTACTGTATGGCGTGATCTTTTTCGGAGAACTTTTTTCAAAAGGCGCGATACGCAACATGATCGCAGCAGGAGCCGGCAAACGCAAAGTGTTCCTTTCTTCTTTGGTGATCAATGCGTTCCTGCTGTTTGTGTTTTCGGTCATATGCATTCTTTCCATGAGTATATATGCAATAGCAAACGGACTCTATCCGATAATTTGTTTTCAGTCTTTTGCAGTAATGCTGCTGGCTGAATTATTGGTTGGAATTGTTATCAGTTCACTTGCTGTTTTGCTTGTGTTTATTACTCAACGTCCGCTTAAGGCACTTCTCGTCATAATAGCCTGCGTTGCTGTGTATTGCGCTGCCGCTGGTACAATGACAGATATTGAAGCGTTTGCACCGAAATATGAGTTGAACAAAACCTCCTATCAGGTGTTCATGTCAAAGGTCAAGGATAGCGACCTGGGTTTTGAATTTTATTTTCCAGTTAACGGATTCAATCTGTATTCAGTACGAAAAGCTGACGGAACGATATATTCTGATTTTATGACCGATAAACCGGATCCCGAATACCCGGGAGATTCAAAGGTTGCTCTTGCAAGGATCATATGGAGGATGAACATCTGTATGCTCCCGATGGAAATGATGGTCTGGGGACAGTACCCGATCTACAGGGATGGTGTCCTGTTCAGATATATTGCTGTATCGGCGGTCTATATGGTGATCATTGTGTATACCGGATGTGCTGTCGTTAAGCGGAGGAATATTATATAATCGACTCATGTTGCAGGCTGTCCTCATCTGTATCTGTACCGCATTGGCGGTAACCGTAACAGCACTTGTCATTAAGGTGCTGCTGCTCGAACGCGCATTCGGCGAGATTGACGGTCAGGTAAAAGATCATCTGGATGGTACGAATTCTTCTGCGTTCACGCTATCTACGTCAGACAGGAACGCGCGTAAGCTTGCCAACAGCCTGAACGGAGCGCTTCAGGAGCTTCATGAGGAACGGGTTTTTCTTAAGGACGGTGACAGACGCATGAAGGCAAATGTTACCGCCATCTCACACGATATCAGGACTCCTTTGACAGCCATCAATTCATATGTTGAACTGCTCGAAAACGAGACTGATGAAACCAAGCGGAAAGAATACCTTGAACGCATCAAGGAAAGGACTTCGGAATTAAAAGATCTTACGGGAGAGCTATTCAAGTATTCCGTGTCTTCGGAAATGCAGTATGATTCTCAATTATCGACAGAAGAACTTGATCTTCAGAGCATAATCGAGAACAGCCTCATTTCTTTTTACAAAGAATTCACATCAAAAGGCATCAGTCCCGAAACGGATCTTCCGGTTGAAAAAGTTATTGTTAATGCCAACCGTAAAACGCTTATGCGTATATTTGACAATGTTTTCAGCAATGCCGCGAAATATGCCTCGTCATTGTCTGTTAAACTGACAGAAGACGGTGTCGTAACAGTTTCGAACGATGCTCCGGAACTTACTGCGGTTCAGGTTTCCAGATTGTTCGACAAGTATTACACAGTCAGGGACGGCAGCAATTCCACAGGCCTCGGACTTTCCATTGCGAAGGATCTTATAAGCAAGAACGGCGGCAGCATTTCCGCCGACTTAAACGAGGGCATGCTTACCATCACTCTGAGATTCAATTAACTGTCCGCATATTCAATTCAAGATCCGTTAAGATGATCTTTCTAAATGATATAATCAAACAGGTGATCATTTGAAAGGGGATCTGTATGGAAGCTGAATTATATGTTAAAGAACTCAGGCCCGGAATATATCTGATGGATGAAGGCCATATGGCCAGCGGCTATATTGTAGTCGGAGATGAGAAGGCTGCCGTTATCGATACCATGAACGGTCTCAATGATATTCATGCTGCTGTCAGAAAGATAACCGATAAACCGATAGTACTGATCAATACGCACGGTCATCCGGATCATATTTTCGGAAATGTATACTTTAAGGAAGAAGCTTATCTTAATCCTAAGGATCTTCCGATGGCTGAGTCTTTCAGGAACCTGCCTGAATTTGCCGATGCATGCAAAGCACGCGGAGTTTCAATGCCTGATTTCAAGCCTGTGAAAGAGGGGGATGTATTTGATCTCGGAGGCAGAACTCTTGAAGTATATGAACTTCCGGGTCACACTCCAGGCGGGATCGTTCTGCTCCTTAAGGAAGACCGCATTCTTTTCACCGGAGATGCAGTAAATCACTATCTCTGGATGATGCTTGACGGATGCCTGAAGCTCTCTGATTATGTTAAGTCTCTTGACAGGCTTATGTTCCTTGAGAAAGAGGCGGACTTTATCCTTCAGGGTCATGCCCGGGAATCTGAGGATATCTCATTGATGAGGTGCATGCGCGACGGCATCGTGGAGATCGTTGAAGGAAAGACTGAAAATGATGAACCTTACGAGTGGTTTGGCGGAGTCGGTAAAAAGCATCCGTTCAAACTCGAGGAAGGAAAGAAATACTTTCCGACTGATGAGACTATAATCTGTTACAATCCTGACAATATCTGAAAAACACTAAGAGGAAAATATATGGAACAGCTCAATAAATGCCCTAACTGCAACGGCAAGCTCGAACTTTCATCCAACAGAACGAGACTTGTATGCCCGTACTGCGGAAGCGAATTCAAACTTGATGAGACGACAAAGCAGGAGATCGGTGATAATCCGGTAAACAAAGACTGGTTCATCTATGAGTGGGACTTTGACAAACTTAATGCGACACCAAAGTGCAGTGATGCCGTACAGGCGTTTATTCGCACTTTGAACGACTATGATTCATCTGAGAAGGTCATTTCATATATGCGTGACTATCTGATGAATTTTGATGAGATCTCAGCGCCCGGTATCCGTGAGGATAAGATGAGAGGCATCGCCGGAAGAATAGCAGTCAGCATGTCTCCTGATGAGAAGATAATCTGCTACAACGATGACGGCATTTTCGTTCATGGCAAGACCGGAGTCGTTGTAACTACCAGGAGAACTTTTTTCGTTGAGAAGAAAAACATCAAAGAGATAATGCATACGGCAGTTCCATATATGCTCTTTGGATATTCCATAGGACTTCCGGAGATAAAACTCGGAGAGCCTTATGCTAATAATATCAGCACATTCACATCGCATTTTGATCTTATGGGAACCGTAGCTGCACTCATCTGCATGCTGGCGTTTGAACAGAGACCTGACAGACCTAAGATTAGACTTACGAGCAATGTTAAGTGAGATAAATATGGATAAGCAGTTAGTTGATTTTCTGATAAGAGCAAAACAGGCAACATATGCCGGCAAAGGCGCTGAGACGGCTTCTTCCAGAGTCAAGTCGCATGACCTTGTCTTTAAGGAAGGTGAGTATATGTATTACGATACTTACTTGGGCGGAGATAAGTTTGCAGGCGAGGAAGCTCTCTGGATCTCTGAGGTTCCTTATTGGAGCATGAATTACGTCGGCAGGGTAACGGGAGATGATTTCAGCGGAGATTTCCTTAAGGAAGCATTGCTGCGTGTGCCTGAAGATAAGCCTTTCAGAGGGCCTGAAGAATACTCGGAAGGTGACTACACTTATAAGTGCAGCATCGAAGGCGATTATGAGTGGTTTCAGGGCAAAGAGATCATCACATTAAAAGGTGAGCAGATCTACGAATGCCGTTTTCACGGCGGATTGATAAAATAATCAATCTGTCATTTGCCGGCAGGGCTCCAGTTAGCAGGGTCGTGCGGATTGCCTTTAACGGTTAACCATGCTCCCGGAAGGAAAGTGTTTCCGTTGTTCTCATCGACATTGATGATGTCTGAATAGAAGACAGTCTGAGGGCCGTTCTTTCCGTTTGTGTTGATAGGATTTCCCGTAAAGGGATTAACGGGATCTTTGACGAGCCCGGAAGTTGCCAGTGCAGGTGTATCCGCATTGGTCATGAGCTCTTCGCTGAAAGTGAAACCTTTGGCACCAAAGTCTTTTACCATGAGCAGCGGCATGAAGAATTCAAGATCGAGATTCCCGAGTCTCTTGTCAAACTGACCGAGATCGTCACCGTGGTCTGATACGATTATTATCCTTGTGTTGTCGTAAACTCCGTTTGCACGCAGATAATCAAGCCATTCACCGATCTTCAGGTATGCGGCCATATTGCAGTTATAGTGATTGACCTGATGAATGTTTGTCATCTTCATCGTCACGCCGTTGAGCGTATATTTCTGAATGACATCTGTATTCCATGCCGTATTGTCGACTTTGATGGCCGGTACATAATCAGGCTCCTGAAGCAGGCAGGGAGAATGCGTTGTGTTGTTGGTCATCATAAGGAAAGTATTCTGCTGATCATCTGTTATTTTTGTGATCTGAGGCAGCTTGGACAGAACGGAATATGCTTCAAGGAAATTCTTGTCGTAGCCGGTTGCAGTGAAGACCGTGTTGGTCTTCTGATTGACTGAAGAGATGACGAGACCGCTGTCGCTGCCGGAATTGGAACTGTTATAAGTGCCTCCGTCGTAAATTGTTTCCTGGAAGACAACGGGTGCGGCCTTCATGAGTGAGAACATGAAGAAGTTGCGGTTCCTTACTTCCGTTACGCGGTTGACCATGTCCACTGATGAACTGCCGTTGTCATCGAAATAATTGAAACGGCCGTTGGTGTTGTAGCAATGGAAATCAGGGTAAGCGCTGTAGATAGAAAGGTCTGGGATCCACTTGTAGCCTGCATAAGGCGGATCGCAGATGGTAACGTTATATCCGTTCTTTCCGAAGATGTCCGGCATGACCTTCAAAGCTTCGTTGTGCTTGCTGACAAGGCTTTCGGAAGATCTTGCGTTGATCTTTTCGGGAGTGTAATCGTATCCGCCGAAAAGCGCAGGCGCAGCGAAATTTGTGTGTGCACCGTAAGAGAGCGTATTGGGATAGTATGTAAATCCGTCAAACTTTTCTTTGAGCTCGGGCTTTTCGTTGAAGATATAAGGGACCTGAGTTCCCATTGCGCGGTCCATCATAAGGACGATCACGTTCTTTCCTGTTCTGCTCAAGGGAATGGACGGCATTTCTTCAGATGGTCTTGCAAGATTTCCGAACCATGTGTAAGTGCCGATGATGCCTGTGAAATGAAGGAAACCTGACATGAAGACAGTAAGCACTCCGATGATGAGGATATACTTGATGATCTTCGAAAACTTCTTGTAAAGGAGTCCGCCAAGGATGACTACAGCTGCAACTGCGAGAGCATTAATAAGATATTCGGAGACCTTGAAAACGGGTGTCTGATCGAACTGAAGCGTTGAAGACATTGTTCCGAGATTTCTACCGAACAGCAGATAATCGATTGCGGAAACAGCGCTGATGATCCAGATGGCCCTGCAGAAAGCATACTTTCCCTTGTCGCTCATGAAGAAGTAGAACACGCCGCCCCACAGTACCCAGAATCCGAACGAAAGCAGCATTGAAGTGCAGACATATTGAATGGGATTTGCGACGTGTACGCTGTCGATGAATTCGAGTGCCGCAGCATCGATTACGGTTGAAGGAACAAGCAGGCCCGTAAACAGTGCCATCAGTATTGTTCCCGTAAAGAAAACGCCTTTGTCGCCCTTAAGATCATGGTTCTCTTTCTTCCTGCTCAGGAATCCTGTTATGAGAGGAAGTGCGAGCAGTACTCCGCCTGAGATAAGAAGGATCTTCTGTCTTACATCAAATGCAGGCTTGATGAGTGAAAAGATAATGACTGCGGCACCTGCAGCGGCAAGAACGATATTGAGAGCTTTCTTCGGCTCCTTAAGTTTGTTGAACAGGTTCTTAATGAGCGAGAACACGTTGTTTAAGAGCCAGTAGAAGACAAGTCCGGAAGGTGAGCGGTAAAGCAGGATAAGGAAGACGGCAGCAAGACCGTATACCTGGATCTTTTCTCTTAACGGATGACCTTTGGTATAGATGACCGCTGTTACCACGTTGATGAGCGTCATAAGTATCGGCAGGACGTTTACCGGGAAACTGCCGATCGTGAACACGGCATCTTCCTTGCCGAGGTCTGAGATAAATCCGAACGGTACGCCGCTCAGGCTCTGCATGCCTGAAAGCAGCCTGTAGGCTGCGATGAAGAACGGGATCTGGAGAAGAAGTGATGCCGAGCTCTTCAGGGCATAGACAGGCTTATAGTTATTGATGCGGTAGTATTCCTGGAGCATGAAGAAACGCTCGTCGCCTTTGAACGTTTCTTTGGTGCGCTTGATCCTGTAAGCCATCTTTGCTTGGATGTCGCGCTCTTCCGCCTGGAGTTCATCGGCGCGCTTATACAAAGGCAGGACAAGGAAATTCACTGCGATGCTGAGGATCACAATTGAGAAACCGGCATTGCCGACGAGTCTGAATGCGATCGAAAAGATGACTTCAAAGAGAAGCTGCAAAGGCGAGATTATCAATGTGTAGAGCATGGAAAGGAACGTCATTTTGCAGCCCCTTTCTTAGCTTTGACAGGCGCCTTAGACTTTTTGGCGGATGTTTCTTTATACTTTTTGATGATGAAATCGGCAGATCTTTTTGCGCTTTCACCGATGTTTGCCCAGATATCTTTTCTGGCCTTTTCGCGGCCTTCTTTGAACTGGCTGTCATCAATGCTCTTATCGATCAGATCCTTGATTTTATCTGCGTTTTCTTCGCTCAGCTTGGGACCAAGTTCCGGGAGTATTGAAAATGTCCACGGAGTCTCTTCGATCCAGTCGGCATCGTAAGGTCTGGGATCAAATTTAGTGTCTGTGTAGATTACCGGCTTGTCGAAGACCATTGCGAATTCGAACATGACACCGGAGTAGTCTGATATCAGGACATCGGATCTCATAAGCACATCGAAATTATCAGTGTCGCTGTTCCACTCGACTTTTGAAGGATCGTTATATGCCGACATGAGTTTATCGAGCATGTCCTTTTCCGAAACGAATGACTGGGGATGAGGTCTTACGATTATCTTGTAGCCTGTTGATATAAGGGCATCTATGAACTTCCCGCCGAACCTTGAAAGAATGCCGCTCTCGCCCCAGGAAGGTGCCAGGAGCACCGTGCGTTCATGAGAGGGGACAGGCTCTGCGTTTTCTACTCTCTTCTTCATCTCGTCAAGGTAAGGAACGCCGCAGATCTCGTAATCCCTGGGTTTGATGCCGCGCATTTCCTCCATCTGCCTGATCTGCTTTACCTGAAGCTCTCCTGAAAGAATGAAGGCATCGTAATGGTCAGTGCCGTACATGCGGTACATCGTGATGTCTTTGGCGGCATGCATTATGTGAATGTAGCAGTCCACGTCCTTTGAACGCTTCCACTGGAAAACATCAAGGCTCGGGGTAGTGGATAAGAGTACGCAGGCATTCAGGAGATTGAGTTTGGAGAATGCCTTGTTGCCTTCACCGATGAATTCAGGCTTGATATATTTGTAGTCTTTTTGGAAAACGGGATCGTCTTCTGATCCTGTAAGATAAACGATCTTCTGCTGCTTCTTTTCGAACTCGTCCAAGATCGGTTCAAAGATGTTCCAGTATCTCTTGTGTTCGCAGTGAATGGCGATGGGGATCTTTTTCGAGCTGACCTTGGAACTTTCGCCACTGACACGGTACTTCATTCTAATTATGAGCGCACGCAATGAGAATACTGCGACGCTGAATACACCGAAAAGAACGGTAAACAGCATTCCTCCCGTGCCGGGATCGATATATAGAACGTTAATGATATCAATCAATGAGCAGATTCTCCAAGTCAAAACAGCTATTTGTCATTTAACAAATAAATATTTTATTACTTTTAGGAACCTGCTTCAACTTTGCCTTCCGGGGTGATAGTAAGAGCGGTCGTTGAGACATCGAGCCATGTCTTAAGACTTTTTGTCCTGACATAAAGGCTGTTCAGTATTACGCTATTGGGATGTTTAACATCAGTCGAGCCGGGAGCGGGGGCAACAAATGATCCGCAGGCGCTGATGACAAAAGGCTTTCCGTCGACGGTGCCGAGATAGATCATCATGTGGCCGGGCATTGAGATAAGACTTCCCGGAGCAAGCTTTTCGATCACTTGGAGCTTCTGTTTTGAATTCATCTTGCTCATGTTGACCTTGTGGACGCCGTTCACGTTGGACTGGCCGACGCGGGGCATGAGGATACCGAAGCAGCGGTAGATCTCCCTTGTGATCCCAGTGCAGTCATTTGCCTGGAGATCGCCGGCCCAGCCGTATCTGTCGCCTAAGCGCTTGAAAGCGAGTCTTACGATGTTCTCGGAAGTCAGAGGGAGGAATCCTACGTTGACATCATCAGAAATGGGGATGAGAACGTATTCGTCCTTGATGTTTCCTTCGGAATCCCGTGTAGGAACTTTTACCACATAATCACCGTAGGTCGTGCGCTGATGGGTGCTTTCAGGTGCTTTGTCCGCAGGGACCAGCTCCATCTTCGTGCCCATAGGCAGTACGAGGTTAGAAGTTTTCGAATTGTAGGGATCGTTGCCCAGTCTGAGTTCCCTGCCGGTAACGACGAGCCACTGTCCGGGATCCTGGCGGGTCTGCCAGTCAGCTCTGTCAGGGCAGATCGCAACGGCGTCCTTTTTGACCCAGGCGGCATAGCTGTCGAATACGACGTAAAGATATTTTCCGTCAGTGCTCTCGTGAAGCACCGCGACAGGCATGTAGGGCATGCACTCGGAGAAGATCATGGAATCGTAGTATCTGTCTGAAGTCTTCTCGAAAACGCGGTCTTCGGTGGGGAAGAGCCTTATCGTCATACGCTTTGTGGTAAAACCGAATCTGACGTTTATCTCATCCGGGATACCGTCGATGTTTGAAAGCGCGATGAGCTCCTGCCAGTATTCAGGGGTGGTTGCCTTCCCGTTCAGATAGTACTTTGAAGGATCCTTGGGAGCAGCTTTTGCATTGTCGTTCAGGAATGAACGCAAAACTTTGCCGTCAAGCGTATCCTCGAATTCATCGAGCTTGGGAAATTTGGTCTTGTCCTTTGCCGTTATTACCCCGCGGTTGTTCCTGTTGAACTTCGCGATCTCGTCTGCGGTCATGAGGACTTTGCCGCTGTCTTCTTTTATCCAATAGCCTGCCTGCATCATCTCGGGCTTCACGCCGTCGATCAGGCGGACGTAGGATGTGTCCACCACGGTCTTGCCGTCCGGTGTCTTTAAAACGATGCTTTCGGATATCTTAGGTTCCGTTGTTCCGGTTGTGGTTGTTTCAGTAGTCATAGCAGCCGTTTTTTCCGTAATTGATGTCTCTTTTTCAGGTTTAACAATGTTACATCCGCCAAATACAGGCACTGTCACAGATAGTGCGAGAAGTGCAGAGATCAGTATTTTGATGCGGTTCTTCATATATTTGCTCCAGTTTTGCGGTGTTTTTCAGCATTTATAAATTAATAATAGATAATCATTCTGAGCGCAATGGTACAATAGGGCAATTATGAATAACAAAGAGGCATTTATGATCCGTTTCATAGAAGATAAAGACGAGAAGAGAAAGATATCCAGGGAAGTCCTGGAAGCTCTGAAGGAATGGTTCGAGGTCAATGAGAGCAGGGAACAGTACATCAGGGAGTCAGCTGACCAGCCTTTCTGGGCAGCTTTTGAAGATGATGTCCCCGCAGGATTCCTTTGTCTTAAGGAGACAGGAAAAGAGACCATGGAACTTGCCGTCATGGGCGTAAAGAAGGAATTTCACAGACACGGTTTGGGAAGAAGGCTCTTCGCCGCTTCAAAAGATTATGCGGCACTAAAGGGATATTCCTTCATACAGGTCAAGACCGTGCGTTCCGGCATGTATGAGGATTACGACAAGACCAACGAGTTCTATAAGAGCCTCGGTTTTAAGGAACTGGAAGTCTTCGAGGAATACTGGGATGCCGCAAATCCCTGTCAGGTATATGTCTTGAGCCTCAAGAGCGCGATCGGCACCATTTCTGTCAGACACAGCTACCGGGGACGGTTTTCTTCCGATCCGGTTCCGAGAGAGGACCTCATTGCGATAGCAGGCGCAGGCATCAACGCACCTTCGGGCTGCAACAAGCAGACTACGGATCTTGTGGTGGTTGACGATCCAAAGACACTGGAAGCGGTCAAGGCCGTCATAGACCCGCCCGTAGCGCAGACGGCACCTGCGATGATCGTTGTGCTTTCAAGAAAGATAAATGCTTACCGCGACAGGTGCTTTGCGATACAGGATTATTCCGCTGCGATCGAGAACATGCTTCTTGCGATAGTCGAACTCGGATATCAGAGCTGCTGGTATGAAGGCCACATCACCGATGATGACAGGATCTGCGACAAGATAGCTTCCGTTCTGGGAGTGCCTGACGGATACGATGTTGTCTGCGTGCTTCCCGTAGGAAAAGCTCTTGATGATTTTCACGCTCCGTCGAAAAAGAAATTCGCAGAACGCGTGAGATTCAACAGTTTTAATGATTTATGCAGGTGAGATGTATGAAAAGAGTGATTTTGCTGACTGCTTTAATGTTATCCGCCGCATGTCTTTTCGGATGCGGCGCAAAGACACCGGAAACCACGATCCCGACAATAGATCAGACGGTTAAGAGCAGAAACGGCGATAAGGTTCTGTTCTTTGAAGGCGAAGATGTGGAGACGATAAGTCCTTCAATGGATAATTTCAACAACGTCTGGCTCAAGATCGAAAACGGCGAACTCTTTGTCGCACTGGAAGACGACGGGATATATTACAGGACCACGATGACAAGCGTTGACGGGATCTTTGTTGACGAAAGAAGCGTGGACAACGGAATTGTCGGAGATGTGTACATATTCCGCGGGAACAGGATCTTATACAAGATCTCGCTTTATTCGGAGGGGTATGCACCTTTCACCAAAGAGGATCTTGAAAAAGGTTTCGGTACACTCAGGAAGGCCAAATGAACGAAGTAAACAAGACATTATATATACCGCTTTACGGTAAGTCCTTTGTCAGCAGGAAGGATATCATCCTTCACGATGCAAAGGCCGAAGAGATCTGGGCAAAAGAGGGCTTTGAGCTTAAAGGGAAATCCAAGTCGAAATGGCTTGCATACAACATGGCAATGCGCGCCCGCGTTTTCGATGACTGGACGGATCAGATGCTCAAAAACAACCCGGATGCGATTGTCCTTCATATAGGCTGCGGCCTAGACAGCAGGTGCCTGCGCGTAAAACAGCCATATAGCTGCTGGTATGACTGTGATTTCCCGGATGTTCTCGAAGTCAGGAGACAGTATTATCAGGAATCTTCCTCATATCACATGATGGAACTCGATGCCACTGACACAGAGAAGATAGATCAGCTTCCTGAAGGAAATACGGTTATCGTCGTCCTGGAAGGTATCTCCATGTATCTGACCAATGACCAGCTTAAAGCTCTTATAGCTTCGCTCCGCCAAAAGTATCTTTATGTGCATGTTCTGCTTGATGTTTACACACAGTTTGGAGCCAGAGCATCTGAAAAGAAGAATCCGATAAATGATGTGGGCGTTACCAAGGTTTACGGTGTGGATGATATTGATGCCATATGTGAAGGCACTGGCGTGATGAAGACTGCCGAGCATTCTTTCACTCCGAAGCACCTTATCGATGAACTGAAGCCTGTGGAAAGAGGCTTTTTCAAGATGCTGTTTACGGGGAAGACGTACGGCAGGATCTACAGACTCTTTGAGCTGAAAAGCATTTAATCTATTACATTTGCGCAAAACTCCACCATTGGTTGGGAAGCCCGGAAAAGCTCTTTTTAGGGCAACTCAACCATGGGTTCGTGGTAAAATAACCGTGACTGATTTATTGTCCGTGGTGAAAGGAGGATTCCCTCAAAAATGGATCAGGTCAAGATCGGAAAGTTCATAGCAGAATGCAGAAAAGCGAAAGGATTGACCCAGGCTTCCCTTGCTGAAAAGCTCGGCATAACCGACAGGGCAGTATCAAAGTGGGAGACCGGCAAGAGCCTTCCCGATGCTTCCATCATGCTCGAACTTTGCGGATTATTGGAAATAGACGTAAATGAACTCCTGACCGGGGAACATATCACCATGGAAAACTATAAGAATAAGGCAGAGGCAAATCTTTTGGAGATGAGCGCAAAGGTTGAGCAGAAAGATAAGCTCCTGCTCAAAGTGGAAAAAATCATGATCGCCGTCGCGATCCCTTTCTATGCCGCAATGATAATTATAGGTGCCAACGTCTGCAAAGGCGGTAATATTCTGCTCGGAATTGCCTTGATCGTCATGGCAGTTGCTCTAGTAGCCGTTTTGGCCTGTATCGGTCTTCGAATCGAACACGATGCCGGTTACTATGAGTGCCCAAATTGCGGTGAGCGCTATGTGCCGACGATGAAGGCTGTAGTCATGGCACCACACATGGGCACTTCCAGAAAAATGGTATGCCCCTACTGCGGTCAGAAGGGATATCACAAGAAGGTTATTTCCAAGAATAAGGGAGAGAATTGATCTAATATGGAAAGCTTTAACTTTGGTCAAGTAAGCACTTCATCATTTGTGCTGATGGGAATAGGCGCATTTATCGCTATC
Source organism: Clostridiales bacterium (assembly GCA_017478485.1). Classification (GTDB taxonomy): domain Bacteria; phylum Bacillota; class Clostridia; order Saccharofermentanales; family Saccharofermentanaceae; genus Saccharofermentans. The sequence goes on from JAFVDI010000021.1 coordinate 71,470, forward strand.
GTTGTTCCGATCGTAATCGCGATAGTATGGTGCAGGAAAAAGAAGGAGCCCTTTACGACAGTCCTGATCGGTGCCGCGGCATTCATGCTGTTCGCCGTCATGCTCGAAAAGACCATACAAAACATCTTGATCATACCCGGTCAGATGGGACTGCCCGAGACTCCTGTAAGTATGTTTATCAATGCAAGACCTTTCCTGCTCGCATTCCTGTTAGGACTGTTTCCGGGCGTTTTCGAGGAGACCGGAAGGCTCATTGCATTCAAAACCTTGCTTCGCAGGAGAACCTGGCGTGAGACATCGATATCTTACGGAATCGGTCATGGCGGAGTGGAGGTCGTGTTCGCTGTAGGAATATCCTTGATCGCATACATCGCGCTGGGCTTCGCTATCAACAGCGGTGAAGCAATAAAGGAGTTTGAAGAAACATTAAAAGAGATGGATCAGCCCTGGATGATCGAGCAGATGAACAGTCAGATGAAGACGATCACAGGCTTTGATCTGACTTCTCTTTGTACTCTTCTGATCGAGCGCGTATTTGCCGTGTTATTCCATATCGGAGCTTCGATACTCGTGTTTTATGCCTGCAGGGATAAAAAGAAGTTCTGGTTCTATCCTCTGGCTATCGTTATACATACACTGGTCGACGGTGTTGCCGCGCTGCAGATCGTTCAAGCGGTCGAGATCCCGTCCATTGCAATTGAGATCATATTCATTGCCGTTTCTATCGTTACGTTCTTTGGGGCATACTTCCTGCTTTACCGTAACGATGCCCGAAAGCCTGAACTTATTCAGGGGCAATAATTTACAAAGTCGTTAAAACATTATCTAAAATTCGTCAAAACGGGAGACTAAAATGTAAACATAGTTAGCACCTGCTTAGCAGATCGTACGGACGGATTAAAATGATAAAACGCAGAAAGATCGCTGTATTTTCTTCAAGTGTATACGAACCTATGGTCCGCACCATGCTCAATGGTATTATCAAGGCTGCCGGAGAGACGGGTGACAAGGTGATCTGTTTCACGAGCTTCAGTGATTCCTATAGCAGCAAGACATACGATAAATTTCATCTTTACGATGAAGGTGACGTTGTTGCCATAGAGCTCCCCGACCTGAATGATTTTGACGGCATCATAAAGGTCGATCAGTCCATGAATGGTCATGCTCACAACTGCCTTATGAAAAGGCTTCAATCAACCGATCTTCCTGTAATCAACGTCGGAAGCAAAGAGGACGGCCTTATCAATATCCTCAACGATGAAGTGGCATCGTTCAGCGATATCGTAGATCACGTTATCAAGGTTCACGGCTGCAAAGACATCTACCATCTGGCAGGCATCAAGGGAAAGTATTTCACCGGCGAGAGATTAGAAGCATATAAGCAGACACTTATCAGGAACGGCATTGAATTTGATCCTGAGAAAGTCTATTACGGCACTTTATGGAGAAGCTGCGGAGAGGCAGCTCTTGATTATTTCCTCGAGCAGAGCAAGAAGCGCGGCAGGAAATATCCGGAAGCAATAATTTGCGCAAACGACTATTCCGCAGTGGGACTCGTTGCAGCCTGCAAAGCCAGAGGGATCAGGGTGCCGGGAGATATCATAGTCACGGGATATGACGGAGTTGAGGAAGCATATCAGGGACTTCCTTCGATAACTACATCCGAACAGCCCTTCTATGAGTCGGGTTATCAGAGTGTTTATGCGCTTCACAGAATCTGGGACGGAGAGAAGATAAAAGACAATATAAGGATCCACGGTAAGCTCATGTGCATGCAGTCGTGCGGATGCAAGGAACTGTCAACCGATTCGATCGAAGACATAAGAAAGCTTTTCCAGGCAAGGCTCAACGGCGCATCTTATCTTTCACAGTCAATGATCAATCTTTCGCTTGGTGTGTCAGGCGCTGATACTATCGAGGACTGCTTCCGTGAGATATCGGAAAATGCAGCGGTCGATACGGGATTTGAAGACATGCTCTTGTGCCTGCCTCACGACTGGAACAAGAAAAGGACCATCGATGAGCATTTCCACGAGACCGATGAGGAGATGACAGTAGTTGCCGGCTTTATCAACAGAGAACCTGTTGAAAAGCAGACGTTCAGGAAGAAAGACTTGCTCCCAAAGTCGCTTATGGATTCTGATAAACCATACTTCATATATCCGATCCATCATCTTCAGTACTACATGGGTTACATGATCGTCTCACCTGAGGACAAGACTTACAACAAACTTACGATGCTCGCATGGATAGTCAATCTCGGATGTATGCTCGACAACTGGAGAGTCAGACAGGAATTGAGTTCTGCGGTAAGGCACATGGAAAACCTTTATAACAGGGACATGCTGACCAATCTATATAACAGGCGCGGTTTTGAATTGTTCTTCGATGAGCTCTGCAGTGAAGGCATCGAAAAGAAGATACCGGTCGCTCTGCTGCTCTTTGACATGGATGACTTAAAGCACATCAACGATTACTATGGTCATGCAGAAGGCGACTACAGCCTCTGCGCGATCGCGGAATCAATGAACTTTGCGGCTAAGAACGGCGAGATATGCGTAAGGGCCGGCGGTGATGAATTCACCATGATCGCCAAAGGTTATACGGAAGAGATGGCAAATGAGTTCATCTCAAACATGAGAGAACATCTCACACGCATCAACAAGCGTGACGGAAAACCGTTTGCCGTTGATTTCAGTGCGGGCTACTGCATAATGGTCCCTGAAGCTGGAATGGGCAGCATTACGGAGATCTCAGAGAAGTATCTGAAAGCTGCGGACGAGAAGATGTATGAAGAGAAAAAGAGGCATAAGGCGGGAAGAGGCCGGGTCTGACATAGTACAAACTAAAAACGCGTATAATGTTTCAGGTAAAACAGTGTAAGAGGGGTTGTCAGATGCAGTTCAAAGAAGGTCTTTGCTGGAAAGCATGTTATGACGAAGAAAGAGACATCTATACGGCTGAACGCAGCTGGAGAGGTTTTTATCAGCTTTGCCAGATCGATAAAGAAACCTATGACAGGCTTGATGATGCGCTTACCGGTGATGACAGTCCCGATGCGCTGATAAGCAAGGGACGTCTGCTTTTCGAAGCTGGTGGTGAGGATATTGAATCCGCTTACTGTATTATCCGCGATGAGAAATACAATGAACTGGCACCGTGGTCACGCGCCAAGGCCAGATATGAGAGAAGATACGGCAAGGATTAACTGCCGCCATCTCCAGCACTTATGAGACCGTTAAGCTTCCTGTAGTGAGCGGAACCGCGTGACATTTGGATTGCTTTAAGTAAACTTTTCAGCAAATCTCTCAGGGTCGATCTGATACATCTCATTGCCTAATCTGTCGCTTATCTCGATCAGCATGCGTTCATATGTGCACTGCAAAGGCGATACCTGATTCTCATTGCCGGTATTCATCCTGTTTGCGCATCCGCATGAATTGGTGCAGCGCTTTACCAGATCGCATCCCTTGCATGTCTCCGGAGTCGAAGACTTTTTGGCAAGTTCTGCAACCTTTTTATTGTCGATGCCGTCAAATACATTGCCTAAAAGATAGTCTTTATCTCCGATAAATGAGGTGCAGGGATAAAGCTCTCCTGAAGGCGTGACAGGGAGCTGTCTTACTCCAAGATGGCAGCGCTCAGCCGTGTTATTGCCTCTTATGCAGTCGCTTATCTTTGAGTCTAAGGCGGACATATAGAACCTGTCTTTTTTGATGAAGAGTTCCTTAAGATATGATGCAGTAAGATCAAGCTGCTCTCTTAACAGATCGAGATCGCTGTCGGTCCAGTTTACTTTATGACCGTATGCGATGACGAAAGATACGTGCTTAAATCCGAGTTCGTGAAGATACCTGACTGATTCTGCGTAAAAGGGAACAGCCTGAGGCGCGATCGTGGCAAGCGCGGATGCTTCAGGCATATATTTAAGAAGAAGTTTTGCTTTTTCTTCAACAACAGATGAAGTGGGCTTTCCGTTTGCAAAGATCCTGCAGACGTCCTGTGCCTTGCCGTCAAAGGACATGCCTATTCCGAGATGAGCCTTAACCGCACGCTCAAGGAATTCCTCATCGAGAAGAGTACCGTTCGTGGTCATCTTGCAGTCGAACCTTATTCCTGTCTCGGCCGCTTTCTTTTCACAATAGTCCAGGGCTTTGTATATGAGGTCCTTCTTGAGCAGAGGTTCGCCGCCGAAAAAGCAGAGGCCCGCGCGCGTTCCTTTCGAGAACGCAAGATCGCAGGCTTTATAGAGCACCTCTTCGCTCATGTCTTTGGGGCATTTCTCGCGGATGCAGTAGCTGCAGTCCATGTTGCAATTATCTGTAAGGTGAAGTGTAAGGTTCATAATCTGTCGTCAGTCAACATTATTCGAAACTATTCCGTCCGTGATCAAGGGCTTTTCAGTTTCTGTTGCAGTTTCTTCAGGCGCCACAGCCACGTCGCCGGCTAATGCAACTTCAGTCGTCTCGGTGGGGCGGACATCCATTCCGCCCGCATAGTCGGGACCTTTGCCGGGGTCTGTGCATCCGGATACTGATGCCGCCATGATGACTGTTGCAAGTCCTATCGCATAGAGCGGTTTTCTATAGTTTTTAGCCTGTGTTATCTTCATAGTCTTGATCTCCTTTTTTGTGCCTTCAACCTATATACAGATAAAAGGAGAAAAATGTTGCAGTGTCTTTTGAAAAACTGAAATATGATAAAAATTTTCTTTATCTAATAATAAAGCAATTTAATAGATGTTAAAATTAGTACATTATAAATTTTTCTTGAGAGGAGAATCCGACCATGTTCGATTTCAAGTACTATACTCCCACAAAAGTCATTTTCGGAAAGAATACAGAGAGCAAGGTAGCTGACCTTATCAAGGAGTTCGGCGGGACCAAGGTGCTGGTACATTACGGCGGCGGAAGCGTCGTCCGTTCGGGTCTTCTCAAGCGCGTTACGGATACACTCGATGCAGCGGGCATAAACTATGTCGTTCTGGGCGGAGCGGTTCCCAATCCCCATCTCGGACTTGTTTATGAAGGTATTGAGCTCTGCAAAAAAGAAAAAGTTGATTTCCTCCTGGCCGTAGGCGGCGGAAGCGCTATCGATTCTGCGAAAGCCATCGGTTACGGTGTTGCAAACGAAGGTGATGTCTGGGATTACTACGATTATAAGCGTCAGGTAAACGGCTGTCTTCCTCTGGGCGTAATCCTTACGATCGCCGCAACCGGAAGCGAGATGAGCGATTCTTCAGTCATCACCAAGGAGGAAGGCCTTGTTAAGCGCGGATACAGCAGCGATTACGGCCGTCCGAGATTTGCGATCATGAACCCCGAGCTTACGATGACACTGCCTGATTATCAGACGGCATGCGGATGCACAGACATCATGATGCATACGATGGAAAGATATTTCACGAACGGCGGCAACATGGAGATCACGGATGCTCTTGCTGAAGGACTCCTGCGTACAGTAAAGAAGAATGCAATCATCCTGAGAGATGACCCCAAGAACTACGATGCAAGAGCAGAAGTCATGTGGGCGGGAAGCCTTGCGCATAACGGCCTTACAGGCTGCGGCAATGACGGCGGCGACTGGATGACGCACAAGCTCGAGCACGAACTCGGAGGCCTCTACGATGTTGCACACGGTGCAGGTCTTGCCGCTATCTGGGGATCATGGGCACGTTATGTATATAAGAACTGTCTGCCGAGATTCAAGAAGTTTGCTATAAACGTCATGGACGTCAAAGATGAAGGCACGGATGAGCAGATCGCTCTCAAGGGCATTGAGGCGATGGAGGACTTCTACAGAAGCATCAAGATGCCTACGAACCTGCGTGAACTCGGTGTCAATGCAACCGAGGAAGATCTTGTTACCATGGCGCACAAGTGCGCTGTAGGTGTCGGCGGAGAGATGGGTTCGGCAAGGATCCTCAATGAGCAGGACATGCTTGAGATTTTCCGCATGAGCATGTAAGAGGAGGTGTTTGATATGTCAGTAAAATGGGGCGTTTTAGGCACAGCTAATATTGCTAAGGGATGTACTATCCCCGGCATGAAGGATGCTATCAACTGTGAGCTTTATGCCATAGCTGGAAGAAACGAAGCGAAGGTCGCTGAGTATAAGGAAGCATTCGGCTTTGAGAAAAGCTACGTCGGCTACGAAAAGCTTCTTGAAGATCCGGAAGTTCAGGCAGTATATATCCCGCTTCCGAACCATCTTCATAAAGAGTGGGTCATCAAGGCTCTGAATGCAGGGAAGCACGTTCTTTGCGAGAAGCCTCTGGCCCTTAATGCTGAAGATGCAAAAGAGATGTTTGAAGTTGCGAAAGAGAACAACGTCATCCTCATGGAAGCGTATGCATACCTTCATACGAATTACATTTCATCTCTCAAGAGCGATCTTGAAAGCGGCGTCATAGGCGACGTTGATTTCATCGAGACTGCTTTCTACACGCAGGGTTATATCGAAGACATCAGGATCCACAAGAGCATGGGCGGCGGAGCGATCTATGATCTCGGCTGCTATTGCACTACGATGATCCTTTCGCTGATCGATTCGGAGATCGATTACGTAAAGGCAAGTGCTGAGTTTAATGATGAAGGTGCGGATCTCATGGCATCGGTCATCCTGAAGTTCAAGAACGGCGTGAGAGCGGCGTTCAATGTCGGTATGGTATTCGATCCGGGTAATAACGGCAGACTGGACCGTCTTTATATTCACGGCACAAAGGGAACCATAGTTTCTGATGTCGAGTATAACCAGTCAGGCAGGCTCACATATACGATAAAGACTGGTACGAAAGAATATAATCCTACGGTCAATGCAGTGCAGAATTACATGCTCGAAATAGAGCAGCTCGGAAGATGCATCGAGATCGGTGAAGAACAGCATATCAAGCCTGAGTTTTCCATCAGGAATGCAGAACTTCTTGACATGATATTAAAGCAGATAGGATACTGAGGTGACCATGGAAAAAAGATTCAAAGTATTAATGCTCAACGGAAGCCCCAGGGAGAACGGAAATATCTCGGTTGCTTTCCGTGAGATGGAAAAGATCTTCTATGAATTGAATGTTGAATACGAAGAGGTCCGTCTCGGTAAGAAAAACATCAGAGGATGCATTGCCTGCGGTTCATGCGGAAATACGGGCAAGTGTGTCTTTAACGATGAGGTGAACGAGATCGCCGCCAAGTTTGAGAAGGCGGACGGCATCGTTGCAGGTTCACCGGTTTACTACGGCTGCGCAAACGGTACACTAGTGTCTGCGCTTCAGAGACTTTTTTACAGTTCGCATTTCGACAAGAGTTTTAAAGTCGGGGCCAGCGTTGTCTGCGCAAGGCGTTCCGGCTGCACTGCCACTTTTGACGAACTCAACAAGTTCTTCACGATAGCAAACATGCCTGTTGCGACGAGCCAGTACTGGAACAACATCCACGGAGGCGCTCCGGGCGAGGCTGACTCTGACGAAGAAGGCAAACAGACGATGCGTGTTCTTGCAAGGAACATGGTATTCCTTATGGAGAGTATTGCTCTCGGCAGGGAGAAGATCGGATTACCCGAGACCGAAGAACATGTCTGGACAAACTTCATTTAAACAATGGAGAAAGACACTAAAAAAGTTATAATTAAAACAGATTAAAACTCTGTACCGGAGGTTAAAAATGGCAGACGACAAACTCGATATTTCTTCCATCTTTGGAGATACTTTTAAGCAGATCTCTGACGCTTTGTCAGGCGAGACTCAGAAAAAGAAGACAACTGCGAAGAAGACTTCTTCCAGCAAAACAAATTCCGCTCTTACGAGTGCCGGATTGAAAGCCGCAAATGCAGGAAAGACTGCCTCAAAGAAGGCTTCTACAGCAAAGAAGACAACGGCTAAGAAGACTACTGCCGCGAAGAAAACGACTTCATCTTCCAAAAAGAGCGGCACCATCATGCTCGAGATCAACGGCAGACAGATCGATTTCAAGACGATCGAGGCAAAAGCTGCTAAGCTTGGCGGCAATTGCTATGTTGTCGTAAACGAGAAGAAGATCTATAACGAAGACGGCAAGTCGGTAAGTCTATACTGATCCTTTGTTACCGGAACAGCAAATGAGAAAGGCAGCTACTCAGCTGCCTTTTTTGAATGATGCTTTCTGCCGCGTCTGTCGTGGTCCGTGTAATATGCTTTCTTGTCGGAATACATGAGAGAATCGATTTGGCTTACCAGGTCATCCATATTATCATGCCTGGAGTCAAAGATCTTTCCGCCGATGGCTGCCGCGAGTTTATATGGTTTGCTTGATGTCTCGTTGTACTTCTCGAGATTTGCATTTATTTGCTCTTTGTAGATTGATATGTCATTCCCTTTGAACTTGGGGATCAATATGATGAACTCATCACCGGCAAATCTTATTACTATCCCTTCTGCCGCAATTGTTTCCGACAGGATGGATGCAAACGCGACCAGTGCATTGTCACCTTCCTCATGAGAAAATTCGTCATTTATGGATTTGAAGTCATTGAGATCGAGCATAAGTGCGGCGATCCTCATTTTGCGCTTAAATATGTGGCCTTTTAACACTTTATCGAGCTCGTAGCGGTTATAAACGCCTGTGAGCTTGTCGATATAGATGCACTCATTCTGAAGCGATATCGATATCGCGGAAAAAGCCACGGTAAAACTTATCGGAAGAAGTGAGATCCCATAACTCTGCATCTGTATTGCATTGCCCAGCAGGATCGGAGTAAGGAAACCGATAACGGGGAAGTAGCGGAGTGACGGATTACGCAGCTTGTTGATCAGGTAGTACAGGTATCCGTAGAATATCAGGATGAATCCTATTATGACGAAAAGCAGGTAATATGGGCCCCTGTGATAGGTGTTGTTTTCGTCTATCCTGAATACTACGGGATTGAAGAAATTGATGATAAGAAGCACGGCTTCGGTTGTTACTATGATCCAGAACAGCAGAATATGCCAGCCTTTAGCTTTCCGGTCTATGTGCTTGATTATCAGATATATGATCCCGATGCCGACGATAAGATTATAGAAATACAGATAAGAGTTCCCGATAAGCAGGATATAGTAGTATTTAAGTCCCGGCAGGCCGTCGCAGCCGAAGACATAGATGTCTGCGATGCAGTTCAGGATGGAAAAGAGAAGCAGGCCCAGAAGAATATGGCTTTCATCTTTGCGCGCAGGCAGATTCCAGCCTCTTGTTGCCAGTATGACCACAAGGATGGTTATTCCGACCAGATCGGTAACATATACGGCTTGCAGGTTGATCGCAGTATCCATGGCAGTCCCTTGTAGAAAGAATTGGCCGATCACTTACTTTAATTATATCTTTCAGGGTTTCCATGAAGTTGCCTTGATGTAAACAAATTACAAACTATTGCAGTTCTAGAGTTAAAAAAGCTCTGTAACATTGTTACAAAGCATTAAGATCAAGGGTTATCTGACGATCAGGCCTCCGCCTGCAACATGACCGCCTTCATCGTAGAAAACAGCAGACTGACCCGGTGAAACCCCTTTGACAGCCTCATCCAGTTTAACGCTTACAAGTCCGTTGTCCAGCATTTCTATGGTGGCGGGACGCTCGGTCTGGTGATATCTGGCCTTGGCGAGACACCTTATCTTTTCTCCGGCTGATGGCTCGGGAATGCTCTGGAAATTGACATCCCTGCAAAGGAACGAATCACACATAAGAGCTTCTTCGGTTCCCAGAACGACTGTATTGTTCTCAGGACATATCTTCGTGACGAATGCAGGGTAGCCCAGAGCAATGCCGAGGCCTTTTCTCTGACCGACAGTGTACTGGTGGATCCCCTTATGCTTTCCCAAGATATTGCCTTCCTCATCCACGAAGTTGCCTTCACCGGGGAGGACTTTATCCGTGTGTTCGCTGATAAAATCAGTATATCTTCCTTCGGTTACAAAGCAGATCTCCTGAGATTCCTCTTTGTGGGCGCAGGGAAGACCCGCATCTTCGGCGATCTTACGGACCTCATCCTTGGTGTACTGTCCGAGAGGCATGAGAGTTCTTGAGAGCTGTTCCTGTGTCAGCTTATAGAGCATGTATGTCTGGTCTTTGGCGATCTGCGAAGCTTTGCGCACTGCAAATCTGCCGTTATCCAGCTTGTCAATGTAAGCGTAGTGACCGGTCGCGACATAATCTGCCTGGAAGATATCTGCGAGCTCGATCATCTTGGCCCATTTGACGAAGCGGTTGCATTCGATGCAGGGATTTGGCGTAAGGCCTTCAAGATAAGCATCCACAAATGGAACTACGACATTCTCTTTGAAAAGGGCGGTGCAGTTATGCGGATGGTACTTAATATCGAGAAGCTGGCAGATACGCCTTGCCTCATCGATCTCGCAGCACCTGCTGTCGCCTTCCTCGTCAGAACCCCAAACGCGGAGAGTTACACCCAGGACTTCATAGCCCTGTTGCTTCAGCAGATATGCTGCAACAGCGCTGTCGACTCCTCCGGACATTCCGACGATTACTTTGGTCACGTGATTACCGCCTTACGATTTTTCGACTGATATTGTTTCACATTTGGGAGGGAAATAAAAGAGGCCGCGCCTGGTGGCAGCCTCTCGGATGAACAGATTGTTCTTATTTCTTCTTGACCGGAATCCAGATCGCGCTGTGGTAATCCTTGTCGTTCGGCATTGTCATGCAATCGTACCATTCGACGTTAGCGTTGCCTGAGATCTCGTACTCGGGATTGCCGGGAAGCCACTCTGTGAAGATCTTTGTGTTTACCGACTGGAGAGCTCCGGGGCAGGGACCGAAGATATCAAAGACAGCCCAGTCGCCGACGGGGAATTCAAAAACCTCCAAGCCCTCAGGGATCTCGCCACCTTCGTACTTTCCTGCGATCAGATATCTGAACTTGCTACCGCCGATGTCATCGATGCAGATGCCGTATTCGCCGATGTTGTAATCTTTAACGGCCTTTTCAAAAACGTTGGCGGGAGCATTTCCTGCCCAGACATTGTTGGCATACTTGCCGCAGATCTCATCCCAGAACTTCGGGATCTCCGCGTACGAAGTTTCTGAATCAAATACTTTCTGGAATCCGATGACCTTGAAGCCTGCTTTTGACGTAATCTTGTAATCCATGTTGTTTCCTCCTTGAACAGTTAAGTTGATCTTTATAGGAAGGAAAGGTTTGAACGGAGTGCTGTTTCTGACCTGAGAAGGCGTTACTCCGTGAAAACGCGAGAATGCTTTGGTGAAGCTCTCGGGAGTTTCATAGCAGTAGCGGTAGGCGATGACGATCACCATATCCTCCGTGTTTACCAGGTCGAGCGCCGCCTGATATAGTCTTCTGTTGCGGATGTACTCACCAACGGAAAAACCCGTCATGAGCGAGAAACCGCGCTGCAGAAAGATCGGAGAGATAAAGACCTTGTCAGCGACATCCTGTACACTGATGTCATTTTCAAGATTGTTCTCGATAAAGTCTATCGCTGATCTGATACCCGTGAGCCACTCCATCTCGTGTTCTCCTTCCTTGATGAGGTCAGTATAACTTTCGGTGGATTACAGTTCCTGTCATTTTCGATAATGTTTTGTCCGCTCTTATAACAGTTATATTTTAAAGCCTCAAAGCCCGTCTGTCTTGGGTATTTTAGCGGAACGGAAAAAGATTATTCCCCGTCAGGATAATTGAGATAGAATATCTGTATGAAAAAGAGAGTTGGGATAATCGGAGGCGGTGCAGCGGGCCTTTTTGCGGCCTGCCAGTTGAAGCGCCTTAATGAAGGGAGTGACATTGAGGTTACTCTCATAGACAGAAATCCCGTACCCGGTAAAAAGCTTATTCTTACGGGACATGGCCGCTGTAACATCACCAACCGCAAGGACGCTTCTGCACTTAAGAAGTGTTATCACGAAGCAGAGAAATTTATCTTCCCCGCACTGAAGGAATATGGTCCTGAAGACACAATGTCTTTTGTGGAGAATGACCTCGGATTAAAGCTCAAGGAAGAAGAGAACAACAGGATATTCCCCGTGTGCGACAGCGCAGTCAGAGTCAGGGATGCGATCGTTGAATATATTTCTGACAGTACGGAAATACTTCGTGAGACCAAGGTGATTGAAATCAATAAGTCAGATGACTTCGAAGTAATAACGGATAAAGGAACATATCACTTCGATCAGGTGATCCTTTCGTGCGGCGGAAACTCTTTCACGCATACGGGTTCTTCCGGTGATTCATATAAGTTTGCGAAAAGGCTGGGACATAGCGTAAACCAGGTTAAAGCAGCGCTTGCACCCATTAAGGCGGATGAAGCTTCAGCTAAGCTTTGCAAAAGCTTGAGCGGTGTTTCCGTAAACGCACGCGTAAGTGTATTCGATGGTGATAAGAAAACAGCATCCTTTGAAGGCGACACTCTGTTTGCGGATTTCGGACTTACGGGCCCGGCTCCCATGGAGATCTCTAGAGAAATTCCGGTTGATGTAAAGAACGTATATCTTGAACTTGATCTTGTTCCTGAGCTTAATGATGAGGCATTCGACAGCGAACTTCAATCTCAGATAAATGCTCATGCCGACACGAAGATAACTACTATCCTTTCAAGATTTGTTCCCGCATCTGTCGCTGGAGAAATAGCAGCGCAGGCTGATGCATCTGACATGTACGCGCAGGGTTTTCCGAAGGACAAAAGGAAGAAGCTATGCCGCCAGATGAAGCATCTTAAGATCAGTGTCGACAGGGCTCCTGACCTTGAAAAAGCATACGTTACCAGAGGTGGCGTCGTATTAAATGAAGTCGACCGCAAGACGATGCAGTCAAAGATCGTACCGGGTCTATTCATTCTGGGAGAAGCACTTGACATCGACGGCATCAGCGGCGGATTCAATCTTCAGGCATGCATGAGCGAAGCATACCTTGCAGCGAAAAGCATCTTAAGCTGATCAGATTATCTCGATCTTAAATCCTATGGGTTTGTTTGAAGCGGACATCTTATCTATGAAGATGTGGAGTCCTTCAGTATCGCGGTTGCACTCTGTAACAGAGTAACTGCCAAGTGCTTCAACCTTGCCCGTAACGATGTCGAATTCGCCCTTTATCTTCAAAGAACTGATACAGAATTCATTATTATCCGGATGCATGCAGAAAGCGTAAAGACATCCGTTCTTGTAAGTGAATCTGTAGTCTTTTGAAGTGAATGCTTTCTCGTCGTTGTCGCGGAAAGAACCTTCGATGTTGTTGACTTCACCTTCACCGAAAACCTTCCACGGCGTTGTTCCGTAGATGCCTTCGCCGTTTGTTTTCAGCCACTCGCCGATCTCGAGTAGAACTGCTGTTTCTTCATCGGTTATCGTGCCGTCGGGCTTGGGACCGACATTGAGCAAAAGCATTCCGTTTTTGCTGACGATGTCGATGAGATCGGTGATGATCTGCCTTGCGGGTTTGAACTCGTTGTCTTTGGTGTATCCCCAGGACTTCCTGCCGATCGCTGTGTCGGTCTGCCAGGGTGTTGGAGCAATGCCGGTAAGAGCTCCGCGCTCAACGTCGTAAGTCGCGACATCAGGCGGGAATGCGTTGTGCTTGAAGTTGATCGTTACTTCCTTGCACCATTCAAGAGCGCGGTTATAGTAGTATGCGCAGACCTTCTTGAGGTAAGGCTTGAATGCAGCGTTGTGAATCCATGAATCGAAGTAGAGGATAGATGGCTTTAATCTGTCTACAAGCTCGCATGTGCGCACGAGCCAGTCAGTGAGGAATTCTTCATCAGGCTGCGCTGCAAAGATGTCGTTGATCGTAGCAAAGACGGCGGTGTCAGAAAGCTCAGGAGTGAGGACGGCGGGACCGTAGAAGTCACTGTATTCCTCATCGTTAACGTCACTGTCTATGGACCTTCCCATGTTCATGAAGAAGTAGTGCTCTGCTCTGTGAGAAGATGCGCAGAAGGCAAGTCCTTTGTCTTCGCATGCTTGTTTTATCTCGAGAGCGATGTCTTTGCAGGGTCCCATCTTCGCTGCGTTCCAGCGGTTGAGATCTGTGTCATACATCGCAAATCCGTCGTGATGTTCAGCGACGGGCATAACATATTTAGCGCCTGCATTTTTGAAGAGTTCCACCCATTGGTCAGCGTCAAACTTTTCGCCCTTGAACATTGGGATGAAGTCCTTGTAACCGAATACGGAAGGATCGCCGAAGTTCTTCTTGTGGAATTCGTATTCATGTGATGTCGGGTTGTACATCCACCTGGGATACCATTCGCATGCATAAGCGGGAACACTGTAGATGCCCCAGTGTATGAATATTCCGAACTTGGCTTCGTAATACCATGAAGGAATTTTGTGTCCCGACAGGGAAGACCAGTCGGCCTTGTATCTGCCGTTTGCGATAGTTTCGTCTATGAGTTCTATGTAAGCTTTTTTGTCCATTTCAAATTACCTGCCGGCAGATAAAAACATATACAGATAGCATCCGCCGACTGATATCACGTTGCTCATGCTGTGCATTGTCATCGGGTAGATGACGCTTTTCGTCTTAATAAAAGTATATCCGTATATCAGACCCAAAACAAAGGCATAACATACCTGGAACAAGTCAAACGAGAAAGTGAAGAAATCAATGTGCGCGATCGCAAACAGGACGGCTGCAATGACAATGGCGATAGTATTGTCTTTTTTAGTGTCTGACTTCAGGCATGAAAGAAGCAGTGTGACCGGCAATGAACGGAACAGAATCTCTTCCGAAGGCCCTGAAAGCAGCAGTTGGAAACCAAGATATCCTGTGACGTTTACAGGAGTGAGCTCGTGACTGAACGTACCTATTGTTCCGGTGAAGGAACCGATGATGTATGAGACTAAATAGTATGCCGTCAAAGCAGCGCAGAATATGAGTGTGTATCTTATTCCTTTTGCATCGTATTTCGGCGCAAGTTTGAATTCGCCGACCCTTTTAGTTTTAACGAGAATGAAGATCAGCAGAAGAGCGAGCAGCATCTGGATTATGTGATGGACAGCGAGTCTTGCAAACACTTCTTCCTTGTCGAAAGATGAATAATCAAAAAGTCCTGCGGCAAGCCATCCCAGCCTACTAAACAGAAACTGTACGGCAAATAATCCTGCAGTCAAAAGAGCAGCATAAGCATATTTCTTTGTGTTTCTGACGTTCTGTTCCATCTGTCAGATGTGTTTTGCAAAGAAGTATTTTGAAAGCTTAGGGTCTTTGTCTTCTCTTACGAACTCAAGTTCGTAGCCCTGCTTCCTGTAGAAACCGGGTGCCTGAAAACCGAATGTCGTGAGCGTGATCTTGCTGTAACCTTTGCCTTTATATGCTTCCTCAACGGCAGCAACAAGCTTACTTCCGACGCCGCCTCTTCTGCATTCGTGATTGACGATGAGATCAACTATGTGAACTTCATTGTATGTAGTGCGGCCGGTGATCACGCCAAGGATCGTGCCGTCGTCATCTTCTGCGACAAAATTGAATTCATCGTAGTTCAGCGTGACCTCATTCTGTCTTGCGTAATCGGAAAACTCTTTGTTTATGAATTCGCCGATCGTATCATTAACTTCTTCTATGCGTTTGATTTCCATATAATCCTCACAGTTTGTACTGCATGAAGTTGCCGTTGTGGACAAATCCGTATGCAGTGTAGAGTTTTACGCCCATGTCTGACGCGGTGATCTGAACAGCACCGCAGCCATAGTCTCTTGCCTCGCAGACGACTCTGTGAAGCAGTTCTTTCGCGATGCCCATGCGCCTGTAACCGGGATCTGTGAACATGCTCGAAAGAAGGCCTATCCTGCCTGTCGGGCAGCTGAAATAAGGCGGTTTTTCAACAAATGACATGCCGCTGGTTCCGATTATCTTTTCGCCGTCCACTGCAAGCCATGAAACGAACGTGCCGTCAGATAAATGACGGTTGTAATAATCCTTTAATGCAGGCACGAGATCAATGTCTTCAGTTGCGCCTTCTTCTCTGAGCTGAGTGATGCGCATGCTTATGAACGTATCAAGATCTGATGCCGTGAGTTTTCTGTATGTGACGGGCATGATTATTACCTTGTTGCATCGATCACGGGATCAAGGTTCTTTGCTTCGACGTGAATCTGAGGATAGCCGGGATCAACGATTACACCGAGTTGTAAGGGAGCCTTTTCGTTGGCCTTTTTTGCTGTTGAAACTATATCGTGGAATGTGCCCTGCATGAGCATGTATCCTGCGCGGTCCATCTTCTCAAAGAAAGCCTTGGCTCTGTCAGTGGTGGTGAAAACAGGGAGGAATCCTGCATTGTCAGGTGCTTTCAGAACGAAAAACGTCTTGCTGCCATCCTTCTTTTCACCGAAAGGTGTTGAGTAGAAGAACTTCTCCTTGCCGAACTGCTTGAGGAATGTCTGGATGTCCATCTCGCCCTTGTCGTACTTCTCGTAAAGTTCTTCTGCGCGTGTTTTATCTGCCATGTGTGATTTCCTTTTTCGTCCGATTATATCATTATGTTTGTTTAAAGCTCGTTGAAGACATTTGCGTCTTTTCTCTGCTGCAGACGGAGGTAGTAGCCTGCGATCATGGACGAGAGCATCGTTGTGAGGATCAGTACAGTGAAGAATTCCAGACTGATGATGTTGTATGAATAAGCGACGGTAGCGAGTACGATGCCCGGGCCGCCTCTGGCGTTCATCGTTATCGCAAAGTTCATCTTGGTGCTCATCTTAAGGCCTGAAGGCAGGAGCAGGAGCCATGTGCCTATGAACTCGAGTCCGAATGCGATAACGAAGAACAAAAGGAATCTCGCAAGAGAAAAATCGTGGATGACATTTAGCTGTATTCCTACCAGTGCGAAATAGACCGGAATGAAAAATGAGAAAGCGATCTGCTCCAATGAATGCATGCGTTCCTTCGTTGTCTCAGCTGTTCCGAATATGGCTTTGATCAGATAACCGATGATGAACGCTGAATACATAATGTTGATTCCGGCCATGTAAAGAAGACCGCAGGTAAGGAGCAGAAGGACGAAACTGAGCGAATAGAAAGTTACAGGCTTCCATTCGCTCTTTATCTGTTTGACGTGCTTTGATATCAGTGCGATGACAACGAAGATGCCGATGGTGACTGCAACGATCACGATCATCTCGATAAGCTTGATCTCGCCTGACTGTGCGATCTTTGTCGCAACATTTAAGAGTATCCAGAGGCACAGATCCTGGAACGTTGAAACGGTCAGGACAGTGTTTGAAAACTTCGTGTTCATTATCCCCATGTCAAAGAATATCTTCGATATTACCGGGATGGATGTGATGGCAACTCCAATTGCGAAAACAAGGCAGTAAGCCGTGTTGTTATTTATGCTTCCGATGAAGTGATCCCTGAACATTCCGAAGAAGGGAATGCTGCCTGCCATGGGAAGAAAAGTTGCTCCGATGAATACCAGGCTTATAGTTTTTGCGTTGGTCTTATCGACTTTGATATCCGTGTTGTAGCCTGACAGGAACATCAGGAAGATAAGACCTAACTGGTAGAAGATATTAAGTACTTTTCCCTCTTCAGGATATGCAAAGAATATCTGCTGTGAAAGAGAGGGGAGGAGCAGGAAAAGGCAGCTTCCGCCCAAGATCATGCCGCCTAAGATCTCTCCTACGACTCTGGGTCCTTTTATCTTCTCAATGAGAGTTCCGAAAGTGAACGCGAACAGCAGCAGGAGCGCTATCGCGATCAATGTCATGATTATCTCTTTTTCAGAAAGTGTTGTAAGTCTCATATCAGTGCAGTATTGCCTTCAGTTTCTCATCAGTAGTAAGGAGCGCTTTGGCCAGTTCTCTATATTTCTCTTCATGAAGATATGTGTGCCTGTGGGGCTTCATTGAAGGAGCGAGGTCGATAGCCTTTGCGTAATCGGAGACCTTGAGATCGAGCGTTGCGCAGTAATCCCAGAAGCCGGTCTTAGTAAAGACAGTGTCGACTCTCTGCCAGCGGTGATCTAAGATCTTGCACATGATATATGTTGCAATGCCGACCTGAACGCCGTGAAGCTGAGGGTGCTCCAGGAATGAATCGAGGGCATGTGATATGAGGTGTTCGCTGCCGCTCGTGGGTGCGGATGATCCTGCGATCTCGTTTGCAACGCCGCTCATTGCAAGGGAGTCTAATAACTCTTTCAGGAAGAGCGGTTCATCGATCGATTCGAAAGGTGTTCTTACGAATGAGTTTGCTGCTTTCTTTGCGATCATGAAAGCAAAGTCGTTTACCTCTCCGTAGCCTAAGTCTTCCTCGTGCTGCCAGTCGTATGTTGACTGGATCTTCGCGACCATGTCGCCGACACCGGAGTGCAGGAATCTTACAGGGGCGCTCTTTATGACATCAGTATCAACGAGGATGCCGTAAGCCATCTTCGCAGGAAGGGATTTCCTGTGTCCGTCAACGATAAGAGATGCTGTTGAACTTGAGAAGCCGTCAGATGATGAACTCGTCGGGATGCTGATGAAGGGGATGCGCAGGATGTAGCCGATATATTTAGCTGCGTCTATGACTTTTCCGCCGCCCATGCCGATGATCGCCTGAGTCTTGTTCGGGAGTTCGAAAGCAAGATCTGTGATGTCCTTGAAATCGACAGTGTCCATCTCCTGGCTGTGAAGGACCTTGACGCCTGCCTCGTCAAAAGACTTGAAGACGGTATCACCGAACATGGAGATAAGCCCGTTTCCGAAAAGGATGACGACCTGCGTAAAATCTTCCGCCTTAAGATATTCGCCGATGTGTGCTGTGACGCCGCGCTCGATCTTGAGGATAGGGGGAATTGAGATCTCGTCTTTGGACATGTTTATTTCCTCGCTTTCTTATGATCAGATAACTTCGGGAACGACCTTTGTAAGTTCATCAAAACTGTTGATGTAAGGAACTTCGGCATTGATCGTGCCGAATCCGTATTTCGCATGGATGAAAGGGAAGCCGGCCTTGACCGTTGAATCGTAATCACTCTGGATATCACCTACATAGCATGCCGCGGTAAGACCGTTGCGCTCTGCAATCAGTCTGATGTTCGCATCTTTCTGAAGGAAGTTGTTTCCGTAGCACTCGATGTCTTCGACAAGGTCTTCGGGCTTTCCGTAGGGTATTTTGTAGAATTCAAGGAATGCTTCAATGTATCCTGCCTGACAGTTGCTTACGATATAGACGTGATATCCCATTTCCTTGAGCTTGGCCCAAGTCTCGCAGATACCGTCGTAAAGGATGCCGCCGTGCTGACGGAGATATTCGTTCTCGTAGTTTTCGCAGGAAGAACGAAGTGCATTTCTTGCCTCGCCTTTTTCGGCATAAAAGAAAAGATTGTCTGCGATCTCATCCATGGGTTTGCCCATGTTACTCTGAATGTCTTCGCGTGTAACTGTCCTGTCTGTATATCCTGCTTCGTGGACCTTTACAGTCCATGCCTTAGCGACATTTTCGGATGAGTCCCAAACTGTACCGTCCATGTCGAAAATAACGCCTTTTTTCTCCTGCATAATAACCTCTTTCTGATCAAAATTCTTTTTCGCTGTTCTTCTCGGAATTCTTAAGAAGGATCTCCGGGATGCCGCTGTGCTTGACTATGTAGGGATCCTCGCCGTATTCGGAGAAGAGAAAGTTCTTTTCGATCGCTGGAACATCATCGACCATTCGTGTGTATCCGATGCCTCTGGGCGAATACTCACTGAGTTTGCATGATGTATCTCCGAAGTCGTTGAACTTCCTCAGTATAAGATATGTGATCATGATCGCATAAGATATGCCGGTGAATATTATCATTGAGCCGTATACCAATACAACTACCAGTATGCTTTCTTCTCTGGTCATAGGCTTTATCACTCCTGTCTTTTCTTTACATATCTGAAGATGCCTTCAGACTGAGTCAGTCTCAGATTCTTAAAGATCCTCTTAAGCCCCATTAATCCCTTGGTGAAGAAGAGCATGGATGTGACGAGTAATGCCGCAACAGCATTCACGTAAGTGTTGCCGAAGTGTCTTGCGGCCCCGTTATTAAAGCCTAAGAAAAAGAAGCCGATGAATGCTACTATGACCGCAAAGAGGGCTGCGGCAATAGCATAAACTCGACCTTTTGTCCAGGGCAGCGTTCCGACGACTTTCCCGGTCTGCCCGTTTACGAGGATGGTGTACGGTTTGTCTTTGTGCTTAAAGGTAAAGAACCATACGGGCATCATCATATAGACCGGATCATCATGTATGTCGACCCAGTATAAGGAATCTCTGATCTTAACGTTCCTGGTGCCTCTGGGGATCGTCTTTACCACTTCCTCTGTAAAGAGCTTATGGCATCTTTCGGCAGCGGATCTTCTCAGATCGTAATATCCGAGATCGGAAGTGTTCGAATAGAAGCCGTTCAGATAATCCTCATCAAACTCCGTCGCTTCTTCGAGATGAAAAGGTTCAAGTTTGAGGCTGGTATCGTCATTGAGGATCCTTGATCCGTCGATCGGGAGATTGTGAAATCTCGTCTCGCCGGCTCTGGAATAGTACTTGGTAACAGTACTCTTTCCGCGCTTGACTTCGCCGCTGATGTAATCTGCTTCCGAAAAGTCGGCAGTGATCACCCAGTACGGCACATAGATGCCGCGGACATTATCCGGAACGCACTTGGCCTTGACCTCTTTAGGAATAAACGGGTTTTTGAGAAACCTTTTCTTGATGGTTTCGACCGCCTGCTGCTTTGTGATCTTGAACGGGATGAGTCCGTCGGGTCTGTATTCTTTTGATACCCTGCTGAAGACTATTGCCGGGTTGCCGCAATAAACACAGAATGTCGAGGATTCAGTGTCGCTCGTAATTACCTCAGCGCCGCAATGACCGCAGGTATAGACCCTGGTGTCGTAGAATTTCGTGCCGGCTTCAGCGTATATGTCCCTGACGTCTTCCGGCCTGAATGAACTGCCGCAGGTCTGACACTCCAGCTTCTGAGAAGCCGGATTGAATATCAGCTTGCCTGCACAGTTACTGCATAATACAGCCATAGTTTATCATCCTTTCTTATTCCGTAATAAATAATATAGCATAAAATAAATAATTCATGATAATTATCGTATTTCACTTTGTTTCCTTGACCTGATGGCCATCTGATGATAGATTATGCGTGCCTGTAAACACCCCTACCGGCCGACAGTTCGTTTGTGCCATCCTGTCGCTAAATAAAACCAGGACTTCATTTGATCATTAACTGTGCATGCACCTGCATGCTCGTTTGGTTTTATGCGGCTCCTGAAAGGGGGCCATTTTTTATTTGGAGTTTGGATTATGAATGAATCAAAAAACGTATCAAGACTTTTCATGTGCATCGGCATTGTCTTTGTGACATGCCTTCTGCTCTCAAACCTTGTGGCAGGGAAGATGTGGGCTGTAACCCCCGATATCACGCTTCCTGCTGCGGTCATCCTTTTCCCGCTGACATACATCATCGGTGATGTATTCACTGAGGTTTACGGCTTCAGAAAAGCACGCACAATCATCTGGCTCGGCTTTGCCTGCAGCTTTTTTGCGGTTCTGGTCTATCTTTTGACGATCGCGCTTCCTCATCCGGGATACTGGGAAAATCAGGAGGCATTTGCAACCATATTGGGAACGACTCCTCGTGTTGCTACTGCATCATTTGCGGGATATCTTTTCGGCGAGTTCTCGAACTCATTTGTCCTCTCAAAGCTTAAGGTCGCGACCAAAGGAAAGAACCTCTGGCTTCGTACGATCCTTTCAACGGTCGTTGGCGAGGGCCTCGATTCCGTCATCTTCATCACGATCTCATTCTGGGGAACGATGGAAAACGAGGTCGTTCTCAAGATGATCATCTTCCAGTATCTGTTCAAAGTAGGTTACGAGGTTCTCTTCACGCCCGTAACTTATGCTGTGGTCAGGGCAGTCAAGAGGGCTGAAGGCATCGATGTCTACGACGAAGGACTCAAGTATAACTTCATCAGGGGGTAATCGGATGCGCGAGAAAGAAGGCCTCACAAAACTCGGCAGCAACGGCACGAAGTACAGTCAGGATTACGATCCGTCAGTGCTCGAGACTTTCGTCAACAAGCACCCCGGCAACGATTATTTCGTAAAGTTCAACTGTCCTGAATTCACAAGTCTTTGTCCGATCACGGGGCAGCCTGATTTTGCAACGGTCACGATCTCATATGTTCCCGGTGAACGCATGGTGGAGAGCAAATCATTAAAACTCTATCTGTTCTCTTTCCGCAATCACGGAGACTTCCATGAAGACTGCGTGAACATAATCATGAAGGATCTGATAAAGCTCATGGATCCCAAGTACATTGAGGTCTGGGGAAAGTTTACTCCGCGCGGCGGCATCTCGATCGATCCCTACTGCAACTACGGAAAGCCCGGAACAAAGTGGGAAAAGGTAGCTGAAGACAGGCTCTTTAACCACGACATGTATCCCGAAAAGGTCGACAACAGATAATCCTTTTGCAGTCTTCGTGGCAGGTTAGTATAATATCTGCATGAAACTCTGTGTTTTTATCGGTGACATGTACAGGGATTTCGCTTTGGGGATCCTGAAGCGTCTGGATTACTATGCGCGCGAGAAAGACTATACGATCGATGTTTTCGGCATTTGTTCGCTGCCTACGAAGAACCCTCTTCATGTCATCGGTTTCAAGAGCATACTGTCGCTGCCTGACGTACACGATTACGATGGCGTGATCCTGTGTTCGGATACCCTGATCCACGAGGGCGTTTCAAAAGATCTTATTGAAGACCTTCTGGCTGATAACGAAGCCCCGCCGGTAATCTGTATTAGAGCCGAGATCTCGGGTTTCTATAACATTATCCCGGATAACAGGCTTCTTATGTATACGATAGCCAAGCACGTGATCTCAAAGTGCAAGACGAAAGACATCGGCTTTGTCACCGGAAGAGACGACATTGACGATTCCTTCGCGAGAAGACAGGGCTTTGAGGACGCCATGGCCGAGGCCGGGTACAAGGTTTCCGAGAAGAGGATCTACCACGGCAACTACTGGTTCGATCAGGGACCGCAGATGGCTGATTTCTTCATCAAGAAAAACGGCAAATTACCCGAAGCAATCATCTGCTCAAACGACTATGAAGCACTGGCTCTGTGCAACGAACTGCGTAGGCGCGGTTATGTCATCCCGCAGGATGTCATGATCAGCGGCGTGGATAACGTAAGTGAAGTTCAGGATTATATTCCTTCAATTACCACGGTCGGTATCTCCAATGAGGCATTTGTGGATACGGCGATAGAAGTCCTCGAAGATGTTTTAGCGGGAAAACCGAGAGAACTTGAGACATATGTTCCCGAGACACTTATCCTGCGTGAGAGTACCGGCGATCTTTTTGTCGAAAGAGATGTCTTCGCGGCTCTTTGCGATCTGAAGGCCGAAGTATCGGTGACAAACGAGAGCGGCAGGGAATATGTAGTCATCAGCGACCTTTTCGAGGGCGCTCTCACCAAAGAAGACGGCAAAAAGGTTGCTCTCGACCTGTTTAGGAATATTGAAAGCGTCAAGTCCTGCTATATCTGCAGATACAGGGAAGACAGCAGGGATGTCGTAGGATATTTTGAAAACAAGGGCGAAAGCGTTTTAGACTACATCCAGTATCCTGACAACCGGATATTCCCTGAAGAATTGGAAAAGAACAGAAAGGGAATGCGCATTCATTTCCCTCTGGCATATAAGAACGAAGTATACGGTTATCTTGCGATGGTAGTCGATACGGATGTGCCTTCATTCCTTGATTTCAAAGTTGAGTATCTCCTGATGAAGGTCGGCGAGAACATGAACAAGTTCGAGCTCTATGAGAAACTCTTCGGTATTTCAGACGTCATGAGCCTTTATATCAAGGATCCTCTTACGGGAATACTCAACAGACGAGGTTTTGAAAAGAGACTTTCCGAGAAGTTCGACAAGGAAGGCAGGATGAAAAAGCCGCTTGCCATCGTGTCGATCGACATGGATAACCTTAAGGCTGTCAACGATACCTATGGCCATAACAGCGGTGACGATGCGATCGTGGAACTTGCAAAGTGCGTCGATAATGCGCTCAAACCCGATGAGTTTGTTGCCAGGATGGGCGGAGACGAGTTCGAGGCGGTCCTTGTCCTGAGTGAGCCCGGAAGGGTCGGCAAGTTCATAAGAGGAGTCAGGAACAATATGCGCACCGTCAATCAGAGCGGGAATTACCAGTTTGAGCTCGGTGCTTCGATAGGCACATGCAACATGACAGACTGGCACGGGGTCGGTGAATGCATGAAGAAAGCTGACAAAGCAATGTATCTCGAGAAAAATGCGAAGAAAAAGGGCCGCAGCTGATCTGCAGCCCTTCTTTTTCTGGTCGGACAAAATATCACATCGGGAGGTGGATTCAGCCTACTCCGCCGCCTTCTTCGATGCTGGAGTTTGCGATGTGATTCTTTGCATCATAAACGATCTTTACGTTCTTGAAAGATGCGCTGTCCGAAGGGAGGAGCTTCACCTCGGGTTCGGGTCCTTTCCAGTTGCCGACGTAAACGGTATTGCCGTCTTCGTCCGTGCTCTTCTTCCAGAATTTATCGAAAGAAACAACTTTCTGTCCGTGATCCTTCATCCTCTGAACCGCATCATCATAATTGCGATTCATGAATATCTTAAGCTGGTCTTCGGTAGCCTTGAAGCAGATGATCGTACCGTCATTGCCGGAAGCGTTGCTGCCGACCCAGTAATTTATGTAGAAACCGTCTGAGAACCAGTCTGTTTTGGTTGTGTTTAATAAATAGAATAATTCATCGTTCTTAGAGGCCTTCTTAAGATCCAGGATATTCATTTTCTTATCTGCATAGTAGTTAGCGAGTCTGTTGAGTTCGGCATCTTTGTAATAATCAGCTTTTACCGTGACATCCTTGTAGAACTTATCTGTCTTTTTGTCTTTTGCTGATTCATTTGCTGAAATCTCGGCTCTCTGGTCGGAAGGAAGGTCTTTAAGCCATTCCTGGCGCATGTCTCTGTTTTCCTTTTCTTTGATCTGGGCGTCGGTAGCTCCCTTTGGAACCTCAATGTTGAATATGGCTCTGATGCTTGCATTGATGACATTGCGCGAGGTGGGAACTGCCATCAGGACGCCCATCGTTGCAGCAATGGCTGCTGCCGCTATTCCTGCCTTTGCCCCCTTGCTGAGGCGTGTTGTCTTTGCACGCTTGCCTACTTGTTCTGCTTTGACTTCAGTTGCGGCTGAAGCCATTTCATTTTCCAAAAATTTTCTCATTTCTATTTTCCTGTCCTTGTTCATCTGTATCTTTTCGATAGCTTTTACGTATTCATCCTGCATAACTGCTACCTCCCACGAAACGTTTTCTTAAGATTTCTTTTGCTCTGGTAAGTCTCATTGACACTGCCGACGGGGCTATATCCAGAAAGTCAGCGATCTCTTTGAGGGAGTAGCCTTCGTAATAATGAAGGTGTATCGCGACTCTGAGTTTGTCCGGAAGTTCGGATACCGCTGCATACATTTCCGTATCATCTTCATCTATCTCGATGTCTGACCCTACATCTGCCGCATCTTCGAACGGTGCATTGAAAGCGACGCTTGCCGATTTCAGAAAATCCCTGCACTTGTTGGCGGTCATGGTAAGGATATATGATTTTTCTTTTCCTTTTGTGATAGTGATATCGGACTTTATGAGCTTGACGAAAACATCCTGAACAACATCTTCGGCATCAGGTCTTGAGCCCAGATACGAATATGCCAGACGGAATGCGTCATCAGCATATGTATCGAACAGTCTCAACACAGCTTCATTGTTCATTTAGCCTAACCTTCCTTTTCGTGATTTTTGAGATCTCACCTATAAGACGAATGAGGTCATACGATTTCACACATTTTTTCGAATTTTTTTTTCGGGCGGCCGGCCGGGACAGGTATTACGGCCTCAATGAATGATACCCGAAGGCTTTAGATCCGTCTAATCAGAGCCTTCACGTTTTGCGTCACGTTTTCAGTCGTTTTCGTGACGGATTTTGTGAACAGCCGGCACTTCAAGGTAATCCTTAATCTGCTTCAGTGTATTTATGTTAGTTTCAGTATAAGGAACGAAAATGATCCCGGTGTGGCCGTCCTTGCCGTACATGAACAGGCGGTGGTCACAGCCGAACCCGTTCAACACTTCATCAAAGTGGAACGTCATCCTGCGCAGCACGTCCTTTGAGTTAGTCAGAAGTGCCAGCCTGGGCAGCCTTTTTAATGCGTTATTATTCCCGAAAAGAAGATAACCGTACCTTTTATCTTTCTTATAGCCTTTGGGGAAGACCATCTTCCTCATGCCCCAGTAGGCGATGCTGCTCTTGTAGAAGTGGAGAAGTCCGCAGTCGGTTATGATGCCTTTGTAACTGTAGCTGCGCTCAGGGAGCCCGTAATCAAACCTCATCATGGGATCGACACATAAAAGGGCTTCGGCTACCGCAAGGACAGCTCCTGATGAATGTCCCGCAATATAAAGCTGTTCAGGATCGCCTTCATATTCAGAGGCGTGATCCAGGACATACCTGACGGCACTGTCGATGTCCTCTGTCTGGTCAAAGACCGTCCATTCGGGGTAAGCGATCCTGACGTTGAGGTCAAAGACGGTAAACCCGAGGGAGGCCATGTAGCTGCCGAACATCCGGTTCATCGCTTTGTCTTCGGAGATAAAGCCTCCGCCGTGAATGTCAATGAGAATGGGCTTCTTGGTGCCGTCTTTGCGGACATAGGCATCGAATGTATGGCCGGAAAGCCCGTCTTTTATATAAGGAATATCCTTTATCTCGGTAATGTTTTCGGGCAGACGGGACGGATCGATCTTTGCGAGATCGACTTTAAGTGCCTTTTCGCCTGACTTTTTCATAATCCAATTGATCATAAGGAGATTATACATTGTTGTGTATTTTAATGTTCGGTTAATGTTTCACGATCATGAGATTAATATACAGGGATTATCATCTCACTATCAAAGCAGGCGCAAGGACGCCAAAGGAAATAAGGAGATGAACTAATGAACACGATTCTTAAAATAATCGGACTGACCCGCAAATACGGATCAAAGACCGCGCTTAACAATGTTACATTTTCAGTCGAAAAGGGCAGGATCTACGGCTTTATCGGCGAAAACGGAGCAGGCAAGACCACAGCCATCAGGGCAATTACCGGTCTGTCCGAAGTTCCCGAAGGAACGATAGAACTTTTCGGGGCAAGCGACAGGAAGAGCATCCTTAAAGCCAGAAAGAAGATGGGATATCTTGTCGAGCATCCGATCCTTTCGATGAATGAGACCGCCCAGACAAATCTCAGGATGCAGCAGCTCCTGTACGGTCACAAAGACGAGGCCAAGATAACGAAGACCTTGGAGCGCGTCGGCCTCGGCGATGTCGGCAGAAAGAAGGTCAAGAACTTCTCATTGGGAATGAAGCAGAGGCTCGGTATCGCGATGGCCATCATCAACGATCCGGAGATCCTGATCCTCGATGAGCCGGTAAACGGCCTTGACCCGATGGGTATGGTCGCTGTCAGAGAACTCCTTAAGTCGCTTTGCAACGAAGACGGCATCACGATCGTTATCTCGAGCCACATCCTTGCAGAACTCTACCAGTTGGTTACAGATTACATCATTATCTCCCACGGCGAGATCATCGAGCAGATATCCAAAGAGGAACTCGACAAGAAGTGCACGTCATACATCCTGATCGAGACAGAACAGCCGCAAAAGGCACTGCAGGTACTCGAAAGCTGCGGTTTGAAAGACGTTGAGATCGACGGCGACACGATTAAGATCCATGACAACGTCGAAGAGAAGCAGGTGGCAATGATCATGTTCAACGCGAGCATCATACTCACGCAGCTGACAAGATACGAAAAGTCACTTGAAGACCACTATATCGAGCTTTTAGGGAGGTAATAACATGAACCTTTATAAATGGGAAATGAAGCAGATGTTCAGAACAAAGGTGTTCTGGTTCATCGGAGGCGCGTTTATTTTTCTTATGTATTTGCTTCACAGCGAGGACCTCATCAAAGGCGGCGTCGGAGGGTACGAACTTTTCTTGAACCTGTGCAGGGATTTCAGATCGGCGTCACTGTTCTTCACCGGAATATTCGCAGGCCTTCACATAACAGGAGCGTTTGATGACAGAAGGATGCAGGCTGCGGTCATGGCAGGCAACAGCAGGGCGAAAGTGCTCTTAACCAAATTTGCATCATTTGCATCTGCGATCGCTCTCTATTTCGCAACATCCGTACTGCTCCCGGCAACCATTGGATTTATAAGATTCGGAACAGTCTGTGAGGACGGTTCGTTCCTCAGGAACGTGGTAGCAAGAGCACCTCTCTACCTACTCACAGAGATCGCTGTATGTTCAATTTGCTTCATCATCTCGATGCTCTGCAAAAAGCCCGGCATCGCAGTCATCGTAAACATGGTAACAACGCTCACTGCAAGCCTTGCAGTTCAGTTTATTGCACTTAAGCCCTGGGGAGAAAATGTTCTTCAGTATCTGCCTCACGGACAGAATGCGATCGTTTTCTCTGACATGAGCAATAAGAACTGCGTTCTCGCTCTCGGTGTCTGCATTGCTTTTATTGCCCTTGTCATTATGGGAAGCTATGCAAAGTTCAGAAAAGAGGAACTGAAATAATAGTATAATAGGATCAAAATTTTAAACGGGGGCCTGTTTATGCCTAACATCCTTATAGCAGATGACGAGAAAGAGATAATAAGACTTCTCAAGATCTATCTGAACGACTATAACGTGCTTGAGGCAAATGACGGGCAGCAGGCCCTCGCGATCCTTAATTCACAACAGGTTGACCTTGCCATCGTGGATATCATGATGCCGAAGGTCGACGGATACCAGCTGATAACTAAGATCCGCGAAAAGAGCAGTTACATTCCGGTGATAATAATCTCCGCGAAAGTATCGCTCTCAGACCGGATCTTAGGCATGGATATAGGCGCCGACGATTACATAACCAAGCCGTTTGAGCCCCTTGAGGTACAGGCAAAGGTCAGGGCGCAGTTAAGACGCCTTTCGGCTTCGGATGCTTTTGCAAAGACGGAGACTGTCACGGTCGGTGACGTTATACTCAATGTTTCCGAATGCACGGTGACCAAGGACGGCGTGACTGTTGAACTCACGAAGAATGAGTTTAAGGTCCTTGAACTCTTAATGGGCAACCCCAGAAGAGTCTTTACCAAAGAGCAGATCTACGAATCCGCCTGGTACGATGCGGACAGCGTTGATGACAATACGATAAGGGTCATAATAAGCCGCCTTAGAGACAAGGTCGGAGCAGAGCACATCAAGACGATAAGGGGATTGGGCTACCGCTATGAAGAGTAAGAACGGTATGGTGAGACTTCGAAAAAAGATAGTGATCACGTTTATCTGGGTCACTCTTTTATGCGGTACCATAACTGAGATCCTTGATCTTATCTTTGCATCGCTCCAGCCCTTGCTTTCAGGTGATGAAAGGCTTATCATCGCATCTTTGCCCGTAGTTATCCTGTTTAACTTCCTTGCCTATGTGTCCTGCGGCCTGATCTTTTACATTGTCGTCAGGAGTGCCATCCGCAAGGAGAGCGAGCGCCAGGTGAAAGAGAATAACCTGATGTATGCTGCGGTCGCACATGACCTCAAGACTCCGCTGACTTCGATCCAGGGCTTCGCAAAAGCACTCGAAGACGGTAAGGTCCCCGAAGAAGAGAAGAAGGAGATTTCAGACATAATCGCAAAGAAGAGCGAACGCATGAACGAACTTGTGGATCTTCTTTTTGAATATTCACAGCTCGGAACGGCAGAATATAAGCCCAATCTTTCTGATTTTGACATAGCCGGGCTCATGCGCGGGATAATCGCCGAGAATTACAGCGATCTGGAAGACCATAAGATAGAAGTCGATGTTCACATACCTGACACTCCGGTGATCGTAAATGCTGATAAACGCGATATTACAAGAGCTCTTTCAAACCTGGTGATCAACACATACAAGCACAATCCCGACGGAATCACTTTTTATGTTCGGATGGAGAAAACAGGTGATAAGTGCGAGATCATCCTGGCCGATACCGGAAACGACATACCTGAGGGAATGAATATCTTCGAGCCTTTTGTAACCGAGAATACGGCAAGGTCAACAGGCGGCGGAACAGGCCTCGGGCTTGCTCTGACCAAACGCATAATTGACCGCTACGGCGGAACGATTGCTCTTGTTCACGATGTTCCCGGATACACGAAGGCTTTTAAGATCAGGCTTAAGTGCAGATGATCTTATCAACAGTTGTGAGGTGAGAAATCAATGAAGGACATTGAAAGATTCGAAAAACAGATGGCATTCATCCGCGAGATCGACAAAGAGAAGATGATCAAGCGCCAGAGCTACCTTTCTGATTGCGAGACGCATGAGGATGATGCCCAGCACGCCTGGCACATGGCGATAATGACGCTCCTGCTCAAGGAATATTCAAACGAAGATATAGACGTCCTCAAGACGATGTCGATGCTCCTGATCCACGACCTCGTTGAGGTCTATGCGGGCGATACCTATGCGTATGACGAGGAAGGTAAGAAGACTCAGGCAGAACGCGAAGCGAAAGCTGCCGACAAGCTCTACGGGCTTCTTCCGGAAGACCAGGGCGAATACCTGAAATCCCTCTGGCTTGAATTTGAAGAACAAAAGACTCCCGAAGCAAAGTTTGCAAGGACGATGGACTGCTTCCAGCCTCTTATCTTAAACGATGCAACAGACGGCAGGGCATGGAAGGAACATGACGTCAGAAAAAACTGGGTAATGAAGCGCAATCAGAATACCCACAAGGGATCAGAGGACATCTGGGAATACGCCAGGGAAAACCTGATCGAAAAGAACGTCCAGAAGGGAAATATCATTGATGACAGCAATGAGTAAGATAATCAGAGCCGGATATAACGATCTGCCTGAGATCCTTGATCTGCAGTACCTTGCGTATCAGACCGAGGCAGCCAGATTCGGCAGAAACGACATACAGCCGCTTACGGAAACGCTGGATGAACTTAAACAGCAGTATGAGAGCGGTATTTTTCTTAAGCTCGTGGAAGATGACGGCTCGATAACAGGTTCGGTCCGTGCTCATTCAAAGGACGGAACGGCGTATATCGGCAAACTTATGGTCCATCCGGATCACCGCCGCAAAGGGTATGCCACCATGCTCCTTTCTGAGATCGAAAAGTGTTTTCCGGGCTGCAGATATGAGCTTTACACCAGTACAAGGAGCAAAGAAAACATAAGGCTTTATGAGAAGCTCGGATACAGGATCTTTGATCGGAGACAGGTAGATGATGAACTTGTTTTCGTCTATCTTGAAAAGATTTGAGATTTCAGCAGAAAGGACTAAAAAAGAGAGCAAAAGCGGCTGCTGACTTGCTTGAATTTTACCTCATTTATTCCACTTCTTTCGTTATAGAATTACCTCGGGATCGCATTGGACAGCGGCCGTGTTTCCGTGCCCCGGAATTGCGGGTGTGCTGAAAACAGTAGGAATTCTTACTGTAAACGGTTAAATGTGGCCCTTGTAAGTGAAAGGAATTGAAATTGTCAAATAATAGACATATTTATAGCATATATTAGAAGATAACGAATACAGGAGATAGAAATGAAGAAGTTTCAGACGACAATTGGCATAGCACTGATGATGGCAATGACCGCGGGTATCGCGGGCTGCAACGTTACGCCTGCCCAGACGAGTCTTCCGACTGCCTTAACGCAGTCAAGCGAGACGGCTTCGGTAACCACAACGGAAGAGACCACAGAGGCAACTTCGGAAACGGAAGAGACGACCGAAGAGACGACAACAGAAGAAACAACGACAGAAGAGACCACGACTGAGGAGACGACCAAGAAGGCAACTCCCACACCCATTCCTGAATCTGATGCCAAGACAACAGTTAAGGATCAGTACAAGCGCGGCTTCAAGGTCAACGGAAAGACGCTTTATACTCACATCCCTCAGGTAATTATCGAAGACGTTGATACAAAAGCGTTTAACGCCGAGGTCTTAAAGAAGTTCCAGGACATCGCCAAAAAGAACGACAGCCGTGTCTACTATTCCTATTTTGTCGGCAAAAAGGCTGTTTCGCTTTACATCACGATAGAACTTGAATCCGGTAATTCGCAGCAGAAAAACTTCTATGTGTATAACTGCTCGAGAACTACAGGCAAAAAACTCTCCAGAGAAGAAATGCTAAAGATAATGGGCGTAAGTTCTTCGACGTTCAACAGCAAAGTTAAAAATGCAATAAAGAACATGTGGAAAAAGAACTACGGTAAGGATACCAGCGCTGAAAAGAAAACGATGGAAAAGAATTCCCTCAAGACAAAGATGATCAACAGCGCCATACCTTATGTGAACAAAAACGGTAAAAAGGCATATCTGGTCAGGCAGATCGAAGTCCCGGGTCAGATGTCCCATATAGATCTACACGGTACATTTTCATAAAACAGGAAAGCGGAGGTAAATTGAAATGAAACTGAAATCGATCGTAAGTGCAGCATTGATCCTTTCAATGACTGCAGGCATCGCAGGATGCGGTCTCCAGCGCAGCGAAACTGATCCTACTACTACAACAACAGCAGCAGAATCCAGCGAGACTACAACAGAGACATCTGAAGAGTCAAAGGAGTCCAAGGCGTCTGAAGAATCCAAGGTTTCCGAGACTTCTGAATCAAAGGAGTCAGGTGAATCCAAGCCGGCTGAGTCTACAAAGACCACTGAGTCTTCAAAAGCTTCTGAGTCCAAAGCATCAGAGTCAAAGACCACAGAGACATCTTCATCTGATACTACAAAGGAAACAGGTGAGAATTCCGGTCTTGCTACAGTCTCTATCTACAATGCATACAAGAGAACATTCAAGAAGGGCAAGAAGAGCTATAAGACACAGTATCCTAAGATCATGGTTGCAAACGTCAACACATCTAAGGTCAACAAGGAGATCGCTGACAAGTTCAAGCCCATCGCAAAGAAGAACAACAGCAGAGTCGGCTACACATACTATGTCCGTAAGTACCTTATCTCTGTAGTTGTTTTCGTTGAGAAGACACCCGGCAATTCAAAGACCAGAGATTATTATGTTTACAACGTATCCAGGATCAACGGCAAGAAGCTGACACGTGCACAGGTCCTCAAGTCCCTTGGCATGAAGGATAACACCTTCAACGTCAAGGTTAAGGCAAGCGTTCAGAATTACTGGAAGAACAACTTCAAGAAGGATACAAGCGCCGAGAAGAAGGAAATGGAGAAGAAGTCTGTTACCATTAAGTCTCTCAACGGTGCAATGCCTTACATGAACACAAACGGCAAGATCAGTTATGTTCTCCGTCAGGTTCAGACTCCTAACGGAAAAGTTGATCTTAAAGGTACTTGCTGATCTGAACCATGTTGAAGCAGGTTGTCTTTGATCACATAAGGGACCAATACGGAATCGAACCGGACTATCCGTTCGAAAAATATCCTGAGATAGTTTCCTTCCGTCACAAGGACAACAATAAGTGGTTTGGGCTTATCATGAATGTGAGTGGTGTCAAGCTTGGTCTTGACACCACTTCTTTTATTCCCGTTATCAATCTGAAGATCGATGACCCTGTATTCCGCGACATCCTGATAGAGCAGCCGGGAATCATTCCTGCATATCACATGAACAAGCGGCAGTGGATAAGCGTGTTCCTGGATGGAACAGTGCCGATGGAACGTGTGGCAGATCTTATAGATGCAAGTTACAGCGCAACCGCTTCGAAAAAGAAGAAGCAGAATGACCGTCCTGTGAAAGAGTGGATAATCCCTTCAAATCCCAAGTACTACGACGTCATCAAGGCTTTTGAGAAAGCTGATGAGATAGACTGGAAGCAGGGCGCGGGAATTAAGACGGGAGATACGATCTATCTCTATGTGGGAGCGCCCGTATCTGCCATTCTCTATAAGTGCAGAGTAACTGAAACAGATATTCCGTACAACTATCAGGATAAGAACCTGACGATTAAAGCGTTGATGAAGATAAAACTTCTAAAGCGCTATGACAAAAATCAATTCACTTTCAAGATACTTAACGATGAATACGGTATCTTCGCCGTAAGAGGCCCAAGAGGCGTTCCGTTCAGTTTGAGTGAGGCACTGAACAATGAATGATGAGAAGGCCGTAAAACGCATACAGGAGATGGAAGAGATACTTGACCATGCAAACAAGGTCATTAATGAACTTGAATCCAAGATCTCCGAATTCGAGTCGATCCAGCCTGACATTCAAAAACTCGAAAAGTACTACACCGGAAAAGACTGGAAAGCAGACTTTAAGCTTGACGAAGAAGGAAAGCTGCCGCCGGATCTCAAACGGGGTGTGCTGTCCGAAGACGCAGTTTACGATCTGCTTGAACAGAATAAGAAATTAATGGCAAAGAATAAGCAATAAAGACTGGTAAGGATGAGTGATATTATAAAGTGACTCGGCACAATGATGTCGGGTCGTTTGTTTTAATGGCAGAGTATAAATAATTCGAATTATTTGTTATATAAATGTGAAATCAAACATATCCTAATTTTGGTGTGCTATTATCCCAAATATATAGATTTATATTGGAGGGGCGCATATGAAGAGGGTTGGTGTTATAGCAATTTCCATTGCTTTTGCTATTGCTTTGCTGACTGGGTGTTCATCCGGTCCTCAATACGCAACAAAAGTAACAGATAACGAACAAACCAATGTTACTGAAGATACAAGCGAGTCTGTTAAAGCTGAACATTATTCAAAAGCTGCAGATTTAGCAGCAAAAGGCAATTACGCTGAAGCGATAGAAGAATATAAGAAGGCGAATGACTATTCTGATGCAAACGAGAAAATATTCAAAATCTATTGTTCTCTGGCTGAAAAGGCTCAGGCTGAAGATAAATACGATGAAGCTATAAGCAATTACCAAAAGGCTTCTGAATATAAAGACGTATCAGATAAGATACTAGCTATTTATTATGCGCAGGGCGAAAAGGCATTTGCTGCTGGAGAATTTGATAAAGCAGTCATTTTTTATAGAAATGCAGGGGCATACAAGGACTCGAAAACACGCTTGTCTGAAATAGCATATTTTTGTGCTGAACAAGCCTTGAAAAACAAAGATATTAAGTCGGCCGCTTCTTATTTTTCTGACGCGGGGGATTACAAAGATGCACAGATCCAAGCTCAAAAACTGTACTATAACCTTGGTATATCAGCGCTGAAGAATAAGAACTATGAAGAAGGTGCAAAGGATCTTCAGTCTGCCGGAGATTATCCTGCTGCAAAGAAACTGCTTGATACAACGATTACGAATCTGATTGCTCAAAAGGATTATTCCACTGCCGAGAAAATGGCTGCGTATTACGAAGATTCTAAGGTTGCGGGATTAAAGGATTATATTCAGGGCAGGAAAGCATATAGCGATGGCGATTATGCTGCTGCGCTTTTAGCGTTTGAGAGGGCCAAGGATACCAAAGATACATCTCTTTATATAAAAGCAAGCAATTACTTCCTTGGTGTAAAAGCGTTAGCTGATAAGGATTTCAAGTTAGCACAAACTTATTTTTCCAAAGGCGAAAACTATAAAAACTCACAAGTGTTACTTAATGTTTGCTTAGCTGAGGAAAACATTGCCAAGAATGACTACAAGACTGCGGCCACTTTCTACAGCAAGGTACCCAAGAGTCTCAAGGTTAACGGAATTAATATTTCAGCGCGAAAGTCGTTGATGAGCAGAATAACAGCGTTTTCAAAGATAAAAGGTAATTACTCTGTTAAATCGAATAGGATTCAAACTACAAAACGAAAATATAACAATAAAAAATATAAGTATTATTGGTATGTTAAGGGAATAGTTAGTCAGCAGTATTTGAGGTTAGACTATTCCGTAAACAGAGATGGAACGATAAACCTATCCGGAACAGTATGCTATTATCGTTATACTAATTATTCAGATTATAGTGCTTCGCTAAAAAGGAAATATGAAACGGTAAGTTTTAATATTAGAAATCTTAAAAGCATTCCTACTAATGTTGTGATTGGTAATCATCTGCGCCTGAAATACAAGAAGGGGATTTTTACTGTTGTTTACTATGAAAAGTATAATTACAGCCAGTTTAATTACCATGTCTATCAGACAACGGTTAACTTTAAAAAACGTTGATTCAATTTGATTTAAACAAAAGAAAACCGATTTGATTAATCAATCGGTTTTCTTTTTGAGATAATCCTGCGGAATAAATCTGTTAGAAAGTGATATAATCTCACAGGAATATTAAGACAGGGGATAGGACAATGGAATTTGTTATCAGCCACTTGGTTAAGAGCTACGGCTCAAAGCAGGTCCTTAAGGACTGCGATTTTGTGTTTGAAGAGGGCAGGATCTACGGCCTTCTGGGACGTAACGGCTCGGGAAAGACGACGTTTTTTAACTGTATTAACAGCGATATTGATATCAACTCAGGAGAGTTCTATTTCCGCGAGGGAAAAGACTCAGCCGCAAAGACGGCTTTGCAGCCCGAAGACATCGGTTATGTCGTATCCACGCCCACAGTTCCCGAGTTCATGACGGGACGCGAGTTTTTGAAGTTCTTCATTGAAGTCCATGAGGAGATAAAGCCCGAAAAGACCATCGATGAATACTTCGATTACATGATGATCCCCGAAGACGACCGTGACCGCATCCTCAAGGATTATTCGCACGGTACGAAGAACAAGATGCAGATGCTCGTAAACATCATTGCAAAACCGAAACTCATGCTTCTGGATGAGCCTCTCACTTCGCTTGACGTTATCGTTGCCGAAGAGATGAAGAACGTGATAAGGAGCCAGAAAGAAGGCCGAATCACGATCTTTTCGACACACCTTCTTGATGTTGCCGTGGATCTTTGTGACGAGATAGTTCTGTTAAATCACGGAAAGCTTGAGCCGATCGATAAGAATAACCTTGGCGACAGCGACTTCAAGGAGAAGATCATTGCCGCGCTGAGGGATGAAGAAGATGTTTAAGGACTTTTTCACGATCCTGCCCAAGGTTCTTCATTTAAGGAGCATCATAGGTTTTAACAGCCTTGTTTTCGCGCTTAAGAAGACACCTCTTATCGGTAAGGTGATCCCTGACCGTTTGTATAAGACGACCTTTCTTAAGGTCATATACTGGATATTCCATATCATTAAAGAAGTCGGAGCCCTGTTTATCGGTAAGATGGCCGGCATTTCCTGCGTATATATTGCTGCATGGGTATTATCATCGGCATATAAATCCCACGATATGATCCCGGGCATGAGCGAAAGCAATATTTTCGGCATGTTCGCTCTTTTCTTCTTTATCCTGTATGCGCTGATCGGAGTGCTTCTTAACACTAATATATTCAAAAAGACGCCCGAAAAGGATTACCTTGTCTTCATGATCCGCATGGACGCAAAGAAGCTCAACAACACGCTCTTTGCATATGATCTGACCAAGATGTTTATCGGATACTATCTGGTAGGTCCTGTGACAGCAATTATCGGCTGTCCTTTCTGGGCGTGGCTTGTAATACCGTTCCTTGCTGTGTTCATCAAACTTTTCGGTGCGGGATTCCTCTCTTTAAGATATAAGATGCGCAGCATAAAGCATAAGCCGCTTCGGAACAGCTATGCCGGAGACGTGTTTAAGCTGGTTGCGATCATCTTGCTGATGCCGGTCCTGATGATAATGATAATCAACGGATGCTATGTACCTCTGCCCGTTGTAATTGCATGCGTGATCCTTCTCATGGTTCTTGGAATCATTGGCTTCTTTGTGCTTAAGAATACGGATTCGACTCTTCACCGCAAAGCGCTGCATGACGGCTTTGTTGTTGAAAAAGCATCAACAGTCGAAGCGAAAAACCAGACCAGGTCATTTAAGAAGATCAAGGCAGACGGAAGCTTTAAAAGCGACAAGAAAGGCTTTGAATATTTAAATGCATTGTTCGTAAAAAGACACAGGAAGATGTTAATCATGAAGCCTGTTGTTTTCTCGGTCATCTTGCTGGCTTTACTGGCATTCATCATCTATCTGTTTATTGCCGTTTATTATGAGGATAACGGTGCTGATGCATGCCGGAACATGGTTATGAATAACCTGGTCAATCTTTTCACGTTTAAAGGATTTAGTGATCCGCTGGTAAACCTTGAGGATTCTTCATTCCAGTTCTTCAGGTGGTGCGCTTCTTTTCAGCTGTTCGCGCTTTTAGTTCCGATAACAATAGCTGAGAACTCATTTAAGTGCACTCAGGCAATGTATATCAACTGCGACAACAGCCTCATGACGTTCAGTTTCTTCAAGAAGAGGGAAATGATAATGAAGCTGTTTGACATCAGGTTTAAGCAGCTGTTAAAGATAAATCTTCCGCCAGCGATCATTTCTGCGGCAGGTGCAAATCTGGTACTGTTTGCAACCGGCGGTCAGGATTATCCGTTCCAGTACCTTGTAACGTTCATTATCGCCGCGGCGATGACAGTTGTTTATTCGATGAGCTGGCTTTCGCTTTATTACCTTTTCCAGCCGTTTACGACCACGGTTACGGTAAAGAGCGGTGCGTATGCGGCTGCAAGGACGGTGTTTTCAATTATCATGGCAATCGTCATGTGGATCCCTGCACATTCGCTTATCGTGTTTGGAGTAACGGTAGTCTTCGCGGTCCTGTTTGTGATTATCATGAGGACGCTCGTTTCCAGAAAGGCTCCAAAGACATGGAGAGCTAAGGCATAGGTTTAATCTTGACAATGTAAAGTTCCGCGTTATACTCTATCTTGACAGTGTCAAGTTTGGAGTATCTATGAGAGCGAAAAAACGGATAATGATTGCAGTTCTTTGTGCTTTGGCAGTTCTTCTGCTGCTTTTGGCAGTATGGGCAATATTAAGCCCGGGGAAGATAAGAACATATAACGAACCGGAGAGTCTTTCGGAGAAATTCGTAATGGATGTTAACGGTGCCCCGAACGGATTTTTCATTAACAGCAGGAACATTGATAATCCTGTTCTCCTTCTGGTTTCAAGCGGTCCCGGTACGGACGATTATGTTTTCACAGACAAATACAAAGACATGCGTCTTGAAGATGATTTCACGCTTGTATACTGGGACTACAGGTGGATGTGTATCGCATATGATGATTCCGTAAGGAAAGACGAGATCACCCTTGATAATCTTCTTGATGATACTCAGAAAGTAACGGAATATCTTAAGGAACGCTTCAACAAGGAAAAGATCTACATCATGGGCTTTTCGGGCGGATCGCATATCGCTCTGCGGGAAGCTGCAAGACATCCTGAAAACTACCATGCTTATATCGGTATGGCGCAGTGCGTAACGGATTCTTATGAGAACGATACACTGATGTATGACTTCATGAAGAAAGTCTTTTCGGGACGCGGTGACAAAAAGAATCTTTCAAAACTTGAAGCTTCAGTCGATCATGTTGAAAACGGCAATGTCAAATGCAAAGACTGGTATTCGTATGTTATGCTGCTGCATAATGCGGGCGGCGGAACGATCAGGGATAAGGATGAGTTTAAAGGCATAACATGGCCTATAATTACCGCTAAGTGTTATACATTGAAAGAGAAGATAAACTATGTTGTTTCAATGAAAATGTACAGGACAACACCGCTTGCTTCTGAACTGGATGATTTCGATTACAGGCAGAGCCTGAAAGAACTAAAGATACCGGCGTTTTTTATCAGCGGTGAATACGATTACAATTGTCCATGGGAACTCGTAAGGGAATACAATGAAAAGATAAGCGCGCCGTCAAAAGGATTCTATATGATCACTGACGCTGCGCACAGCCCGCTGTGGGAAAACCCTGATGAAACATGCAGGATCTTAAGAGAGATAAAGGAGATGACGCAAAATGGCTGACCGGTACCATCACGGCAATCTGAGACAGGCACTTATCGATGCAGGAATAAAGATAATCAATGAAAACGGTGAAGAGGCTTTGTCTCTGCGTAAAGCAGCTGCCGCGTGCGATGTGTCACATGCTGCTCCGTATGCTCATTTCAAGGACAAGGATGAACTTCTGGAAGCAATAAAAAAGAGCGTAACCGATAAGTTTACCGGGGAACTTGAAACTGCAGTCAAAGGCGCGGGTAGTGCGGATGAGGCCCTGATCGCGATGGGCAGAGCTTATATCTCTTTCTTTTCGCGCAATCCCGATTACTATATGTTTTTGTTTGGTAAGCAGAATATATCCGCTCATCTTCAGATGAATAAGGAAAACAAAGAGGATTATCCTCCGTTTCTACTTCTGCGCAAGTTCTACAAACTGCATCTTAAGGAGAATGGAATAAAGATATCTTCGGAAGAACAGGAGATAGAACTGATAAAGACATGGGCGATCGTTCACGGCATGGCTTCGATCGCATGCATGAAAGGCGTTAAGACTTCATTTGACTGGAATGATCCGGATGCAAGGCTTATCACCTGAGCCGTATGATATGCAACTATATAATATAAGCATATAACAAATGTATTCTTTTCAGATAAAGGAGAACGTAATATGGCTTATGAGATAACAAGAAGATGCAACGGATGCGGCAAGTGCGAGTTTATCTGTTCAATGGATGCCATCAGGCGCAGCTGGGGCTCATATTCGATCGATCCTGATCTCTGTGATTCATGCGGTGCCTGCGCTTCTGTATGTCCCAGAAAGGCAATAGATCCTGATTGATAATTGATGTGTTTTATCGAAGCCGTCTCGATCATGAGACGGCTTTTTGCTTTATGCGGAGCTTTTCTCGAGATAATCGACAAGGCGCTTTCAGAGTGTTGATTAACCGACATAAACGGCTGACATTGTTCATTGAGTTCACCTATTGCGAATGGTTAAATCAGGGCGTCAATCAAAAACACAAAACCATTCAAAAGGAAGGTAAATGACATGAACAAAAAAGTAATGATTCTTTTCGCAAGTGCGGTGCTCACCGCTTCCCTAGCAGCTACCGGTTGTGGAAACAAAACTAACCTGCTGCCGACAGTAAAACAGCCTATCGCAGCAACTGAGGAAACAACCGAAGAAGCAGATGGATCCTATGATGAGTATATGACAGGTGATTATGACCTCGATTACTATGCACCCGAGGGAAAACAGGCTAACAATGTCTTTAAGGCATTAGCTGCAAATAATGTTAAGACAACTGCAACCAGGGGAACAAATAAGTCAACTGCAAAGAAGACAACAAAGTCTACCAAGACAACAAAGAAGGCAGTTAAGAAGGTTTCCGGAAAGACAACAAAACCTTCTGCAAAGAATGCAGGCAAGTGGGAAGTAGACATTCCTTTGGCATATGTTCCTGCATCACGTGATCTTTCAAATAAGGATCACAACAATAATCCCGGTATCTGGACTGTAGGCGATCCCGTTACTTACAAGCCTACATCCAAGAAGCCCGATACAAAGAAGGATACCGGCTCCAAGAAGGATACAAAGAAGACTTCTGATTCCAAGAAGCATACAGATACAAAGAAGACAACTAATACTAAGAAGACGGTAAAGCAGTCACCTTCTTCCAAGAAGAATACAGTAAAGAAGAGCTACAAGCTCAATCAGGAAGTTAAGAAGAAGATCGAGCAGATCAAGAAGGCCGCTGCCAAGAGAGCTGCTCAGGCAAAGAAGGCTGAACAGGCTAAGAAGGATTTCCTTAAGAAGCTCAACAGCATGAAGAAGGCTGCTCAGAAGAAGGCTGCAGCTAAGAAAGCTGCCAAGAAGATGGCACAGGCTAGGAAGGCTGCCCAGAAGATGGCCAAGAAAGCCGCTGCTAAGAGATTAGCTGAAAAGAAGGCTGCTGCTAAGAAAGCAGCTCAGGCTAAGAAGGCCGCTCAGAAGACGGCAAAGAAAGCAGCTAAGAAGGCCGCAGCTAAGAAGGCAGCTCAGATCAAGAAGACAATGAAGAAGCT
This sequence comes from Clostridiales bacterium, assembly GCA_017478485.1. Lineage (GTDB taxonomy): Bacteria > Bacillota > Clostridia > Saccharofermentanales > Saccharofermentanaceae > Saccharofermentans. Next base: position 113,381 of record JAFVDI010000021.1, read on the forward strand.
TGCTAAGGCAGCTAAGAAGGCCGCTCAGAAGACGGCAAAGAAAGCAGCTAAGAAGGCTGCTGCTAAGAAAGCAGCACAGGCTAAGAAGGAAGCTATGAAGAAGGCTGCAGCTAAGAAAGCAGCTGCTAAGAAGATCGCACAGATGAAGGCTGCTCAGAAGAAGGCTGAGGCTAAGAAGAACATGATGAAGAAGATCGCTAAGACAATGTTAAAGTCTCACGGTCACCAGTCTTCTCATAAGACAGTCAGGCTTGTTTATCACCGTTAATTGATAAGACTCCTAAAAGTCATTTCAATAAGACAGCCCGCAGGAATATCCTGCGGGTTGTTTATTTAGGAAAGTATTAGGGAGATGATTTACAGTTGTTGGAAACAGCTCAGTTTCATGACCCATATGAACACGGGATAGACCAGTGTGAGGATGATCCAGATGATGTTTCTGATCTTTGTCTTAATGCCTGCTTTGCTTGTTGAAGTCCTGTAGGCAAGCTGGCCTGAAATGTTGACGGATGCGATCGCGAGTATGCCGGCAAGGATGCAGGATACCATAACAAATGTCGGATTGCATGCGCTGACAACGAAGAAGAAAAGTGTAAGGATGATTCCGGACACACCGTAGATCATCTGCTGAGCAAATATCAGCCTGTCCTCTTTACTGTATGTCTTCATGGTATTGCGGCGCTTTCTGACCAGCATAACGATCAGCTTTATCAAAACAACGACAAAACAGATAAGACCGAACAAAATGAATGCGTAGCATGCTATTGTGGGCAGGGGGCCTGTTTTGCTCCGGACGCAGTCCGCATAGCCGGTCTCGTAGATACCGTCTTTTATGTAGGCAAAACTTTCAGAACCGTTGTCTTTGACGATGTACTGGTTTTCGCCGACAGGTACGATCTCGATGCCTTCATTGAAAGTATATCCCAACAGTTTTATTGAATAGGTACCGTCGCTGTTTCTTGACATCGGACAAATACCTGCTAAGTACTGAGATGCTCTGCCTGCACCTTCGACTATCGAACGTTTGCAGTAGTACGTTCCGCTTAAATCAGGCACTGTTCCGGCGTATGCTTTAAAGTCTTCACGGTCTGTCATCGAACCGTATATAAGACAGGGAATGCCGTTGCAGAATGCTGTTTCTCCGGCTTCGTTGGTAAGTACAGCGATGCCGAGTCCGCTGACAGGATCGAATTCAAGGTTGGCTGTGCAGTATGTGTTTCCGCCATGTCCGACCGTTTCGACCTTGTGCTGCGTGGTCCATAATCCGTGGCAGTTCTTAGCGACTTTGGTGTCACCGAAAAAAGAAGTTGCCTTGAACATCTCACTGCGTGTGTTTTTGTGCTTGAACAGCGGTGAATCGTCTTTTACAAGCGCCTGCCCGAGTTTTGAGATATCCCCGAGCGTTCCGATCACTGCGCCTGCAGGGAACAGCTGGACGTATGTCCTTCCTTCACCGTAAGATTCGCTGCCGCTTAACGTGACCGAATAACACTTTAGCTCATGACGCTTTTCTGCGACCCATCTGTTGTCTTTCTGAAGCGGATCTGCTGAAGTGTGCTCCATGTTAAGAGGTATGAATATGTTCTCATTTACATACGAGACGTAGTCCCTGCCGCTCGTTCTTTCCACGATGTAGGCGGCAAGCGCTGTGGACCAGTTTGAGTATGCTGTGTATTCGCCTACGTGAAATGCCTGGAAGCATTCACATTTCTTTACTGCTTCTTCAAGTGATGAGAATAATTCATCCGGTCCTGCTTCCTGATTTTCATAGAAACTGTCCTGAAAACCTGCTCTGTGGCTCATGAGATCGAGCATGGTGATCTTTTCTTCAGGATACTGAAGCTTTGTCAGAAACTTGTCGGGAAGATATGTGCGGATATCTTCATTAAGGTCTATGTTGCCTTTCTCGTACTGCTGCATGACCGATATCCATACGAGTATCTTTGAAGTGCTTCCCCAGTCGAAAACCGTCTGTTCATCGGCTTTGACCTTGTTTTCCATGTCAGACCATCCGTAGTATCTGTTACAGATCGTGCCGTTTCTGTCGAAAACGCTTACTTCGCAGGCGGCAAGGCCCTTTTCGCGCACGGCGATAAAACTGTCTATGTTAGTGCCTATGTCCTGATAAGCTATGCCTGAAGGTGTCTTTTGCTCTTCTTTTTCAGCCGCGAATGCCCTTAAAGGCAGACATGCAAATACCAGCATTACCGTAAGTAAAGCCGCAAACAATCTTTTCATCCCAATAACCTCCCCCGGTTTGAACTCAATGCAATGATAAAAGGGAAGTCTTACATAAATGATCGGTTAATATTAACCGAACATTAAAATAGCAGTCTGAGAATTGAATTGGTAGATTTTTTTGTTATACTTTTCTTCGTGGTAAAAATATCAAATAATTTGGAGGGGTTATCTATGTTTTATGTTATCTTCGGAGGACTTTTAGTCTTTGTAGGTTTTTATCTCATCATCAAGTGCGCTTTGAACCGTAAGAAGGGAACTCAGCTCGACGCAACACTTGCAGGTTTTCAGGAAGAAAAGGGTGCAACATATCCTGTATTCAGCTTCAAATATGAGGGGGAGGAACTCACGCTTCCCGGCGGCGTTCCCGCCAATCCTTCTAAGTTCAAGTATTCTGAAGGTGATACCGTAAAGATCGTCTTCAATCCTTCGAACAGACAGTTTGTTGACATTGCAGGTTCTGCAACCGAATACCTTTACGGTATTGCTTCTATCGTGATCGGTGCGATCCTTGCACTGGTACAGCTCAAGAAAATGGGTGTGTTCTGAACAGATCTTATGAGCAAATTAAAAGAGCGTCACGTTTGTGACGCTCTTTTTGGTTCAATAATAAGGCTTAGTCTCCTCTGAAGTCCTTGATGGCCTTCCGTTTTTCACATTCGGGACATACGGACATCGGTGTCAGTGCCAATACCGATTCCTTTTTGTATCCGCACTTGGAGCAGATGAAGACATATTTCGAAAAAACGCTTCCCATTGAAGTACTGAGGATCCAGGTTCCGTTTGAGTCATCGTCGTCCTTGGGAAGATCATGTTTGGAGTCTGGTTCGGGCTCAGCTACGAAGGTTACGGGTGTATGCGCCGCTACGGGAACCTGTATGGAATCCTCGTCAAACCAAGACCTGGGCTGGGGCTCGCCGAAAACACACTTGTTCTTGTGGAACGGGCAGCCATAGCATTCGTCCATGTTGACGCAAAGTCTGTAAATGCCTTTTAACAGCTGGTCCAACTGCTGACTATTGTTCTCCATACGTCTGCTCTCCTTGTCGTGACTGAAACCGGAAGCCAAACCCTCAAAGGAATTTGTCTTATTATAACACGATAATCAAGAAGGTTCAGATATATGTCCCGAGATATGCAAAATCAGACGGTTCCGCATCGAGCTGGCACAGAAGTTTAACTACTTCCTCGGAATAAGCTGAAGCTTCGAAATCAAGATAGAACATGAATTCGAAATCCGAGCCTGCGATGGGACGTGATTCGATCTTTGTAAGGTTAAGTCCGAGTGATGAGAACTTTGCGAGAGTATCTGCAAGTGCGCCCGGTTTGTGTCCCAAAGCCATCATGATGGAAGTCTTGGATGCGCCGGGATAGATGCGGAGATCCTTTGTGATGCAGATGAAGCGTGTATAGTTGTGGTCTGTGTTCATTATGTTGCAGGGAATGGAAGAAAGACCGTAGAGTTCGCGGCAGTCGGCAGAGGAGATGGCTGCGACATCAGTTCTTTCTGAATCTGCGACCATGCGCGCTGCTACAGCAGTATTCTCAACAACGGTGATCTTGATCTGCGGATTATCCTTAAGGAAGTGGCTGCACTGGCCGATCGCCTGATTGTGGGAGAAGATCTCTTTGACGGCGGAAAGACCTGTTCCGGGCTTGACCAGAAGCTGGTGGTTGATCTTAAGTTTGTAGTCGCGTGCGATGTGGAATCTGTGGCCGGCCATAAGGTCATATACCTGCGTTACCGAACCGTATGAACTGTTTTCGATGGGGAGCATGCCGTATTCGCAAAGTCCGCTCTCGACGGCCTGGAATACTCCTTCGAATGTCTTGAAATACATGATGTTGGCATTTGCGAAGATCTTGTCTGTGGCGATCTGGGAATAGGCTCCTTCGATGCCCTGGCAGGCAATTGTTCCGGATGAAGGGAAGATCTTGGGTGTCTTCTCGATAGCTTCCTTGATGCGGTCGGCTAATTCTGTTTTAGTACCGTACATGGTGTACTTATAGGAGTGACTCATGTCGAAAAGGGCCTGGAAGAGAACGCGCTCGTAACCGCTGATATCCTTGTATTCCTGCTCGAGGCTGTTCATGAATCCTCTCTCGTAGCGCCTGCATTTCTGGGCGATCTCAGAGGCTGGTATGCCTTCATCGGCTTTGCGGCTGGCAGCCAAACGTTCCTCTACGAGTTTGGCGATCTCGTGATCGATCTCTTCGATCCTTCTGCTTGATTCCTTCTGTGTCATGTCATTCTCCTTTGCTAAAACAAAAACCCCGCAGTTTGTTTCACTGCGGGGCTGAAGTTCTGTTCTTTCTTTTCTCGGTTTACAGGCAGTGAAAACTATTCGCTCTTTGTGAGGGCAAAAAATGTAAAGTCAAAGCTTGTAAACCAAAAATTTCTCATGAGCGGATTTTACTACTAGATTTCCGGATAGTAAACAGCAATTTTGCCTGAAACTTCTGTTGTGCCTCGCTAACCGTTATGTTACGCTTCCGAGACACTTTCGGGGCAAAGGCTGTATGGCCTTTCTGACAAGGTATACTCAATACATGACTTTTATAAAAGAAGAAACATATAGGCGCAATAACATACTCCGGACGGCATCTGTTTTACTTGCAGCTGCAGGTCTTTTGACAGCACTGGTTTCAGGGTGTTCTCCCGCCGGGAAGGATAAAGAGCCTCAAGGCGCTTCAGTTACAGTTTCTTCGTCAGATGAAGAAAAAAGCAATTTTGAGAAGTACGAGGCCAAACTTTCATCAGTAGAAGGCAACGTAAGCAAATATGATCTCGGACCGGTGGATGACAGGAACACACCTCAGTATACAGTTGCCGGAAAATACGTGTATTACCTGAGCAATGTTGACGGTAAGTACGAACTAAAGAGGATCAACACCGAAGACCCGTCCGGATCCGGCGTCGCAAGGTTTGAAAATGACAGATGTTTTTGTCATCTTTACAATTATGCTTTCAGGTATGAAAACGAGACGGAAGTCACTTTCATGGATCTTGATCTCAATGAGATCGTAAAGATTCCGAACACTGATAATTACGAGGAGATAATCCGTTACAAGGACTCGTACCTCGTTATGAACGGAGAAGACCTCCTGATGCTCAGCGAAGGAAATCTCGTGCCTTTCAAGAAGCTCAGGCAGGCGAATTTCAGTCTGCTTACCAGTCAGACGACAGCTGATAACACATGGCTTCTTTTTAATGACAACAATGAGAGCGGAGCATTCACTTTCTATATCTACAATGTCAATGAAGATAAGTATGAGATTGTATCTGACATGGGATACAACTTCTTTTCGGACGGTTTCTACGACATTAACGGAAACAGGGTAATGATCAGGAACCTGTCTGAATCCAAGGGACAGGAGTACGAGGCTCAGTATAAGAGCGCGCCGTTCAATACATATTTCGACGGTCAGAGAGTGTATCTGGCCGATCCGAACGACATGACGGTTAAATTCTACGATCCTTCGAAGCAGACACTTTGTGTGCTTTCTGAATATGAATTCGGAAAATACAACATAAGCATCATGGGCACTTACGGAAACAAGGTGTTTGTTTCTTGCGCGCAGGAAGTCTATGTTATCGATTCAACCGGTGCGGAAGAGATCCCTATTGCTGAATACAACATCATACTTCACGGCAAGATAGACGATCTGGAGACTGAGATCAGAGACCAGTACTCGATCAATATCCTTACGGGAAAAGCAGCGGCGAAATACAGACTGAGCAATATCAAAGCCGAGGCGGTCGAAGATGATTTCAGGATCTACTACTCCGTTAAACAGATCTACAAATACATCAAGCGTTTCGGTAAGGATTTTTTCAAGGAATTCCGCTATGGCACATCACAGGGACTGTACATTCTTCTTACGGGCGCTACGGAAGTTACCAACGACGGCGCAAAGATAGATGCGAGCGGAGTAGCCTTCAGACAGGATGACAGGTTCTACATCATCCTGAACATTCACAACGATTATGCGGGCAAGAATTTCTGCCACGAGATAATGCATTCGATGGAACAGAATTCTGATTCCGAAACGCTTTTCCCTGATTGGAAAAAGTACAATCCCAAGGGCTTTAAATACACCGACAGCTATGCGAATACCGCAGATGCAAAATACTCCATTGAAGGTCCTGACGGTTATGACATCTACTTTTTCGATGTGTATTCGAAGACAAACGCGATGGAAGACCGCGCCAGGGTATTTGAAAACTTACTCGGTGTTGAAAAGGACGAATGCAGGGTAAATGACCTGCCTAAGATAAAGGAAAAGGCTTTATACATCAGGGAACGCTTATACAAACTTTATCCGTCATTGAAGGAAACGGATATATTCAAGAATCTGGATGGGTAAATATGTTTAAAGAACGGAAACAACTGATAGTCAAACTGGTCAAAGTATGGTGCCTCAAGCTGGCGCTCACGTCTTTCGTATCTGCAGCCGGCGGTTGTTCGCAGATACCTGCCAAGACAACTTCAACGGGCGAAAAACCGGTCATATCATCTTATTCAGCTCCTGCAGGAGCTGATCAGCAGACACAGTCAGAAAGCGACATGCCGATCGTGATCTGGCAGTATCAGGATCTTGCGGTTACATACACCCGTTTTACAGATAACGTCGGCAACATAAACCTCGGAATGACAAGCCAGGATTCACCGTCATACATAATCAACGGAAAGTTCATGTACTGCCTTTCGGGAAACAACGGAAGCTATGAACTGCGCAGGATAGATCTTGAGCAGCTTGATAAGTCTTCTGTAGCAAAGATCCAGGTCAGCAACGGAACGGCTGCGATCCTTGATTTCGGTCTGCGCATAAACACACACGGTGAGACCATCTTTTACGATTTCAACTTCCATGAGATCTGCAGATCACGCGACCTTGGCGAGGAACAGAGCCTGGTCCCTTATAAGGACGGCTACATCGTAAAGGACGGAGCAAATCTCAGGATACTTCATCTCGATGAAGATACCGCATACAGAATGCTTGATTCTGCAGACTACGAGGTCATAGATTACCATTCGACCGGTGACAATACTTTTCTGAAACTGAAGGACAGAAATGCTGCTGACAACAAAGTATGCACTGTCTATGACATTAACCGCAAAACATACTGGAAAGGACTTCCTGAAAATGTTTCACTGTGTGATACAGGCCTTGCGGGATATGCTTCAGGCAAATACGTGATCGGCAGTTTCTCGAGCAAAAAGCCGCTGGCCGTAAGATATCCGAGCAAGAATCCGGGCATGCTCACGGGTTCTGTCTTTGACGGCAGCAGGATGTATTTCTTTGACGAAGCTGACCGTAAGATAAAGTACTACATGCCTGCACAGCAGAAGATCTGCGTCATGTCGGAAGCCGAATTCCTTCAGGGCGCATCGCTGATAGGACTTTACGGCGGCTATCTCTATGTACAGTACGGAACGACGGTATATTTCATAGATCCTGCCGATCAGAAGGTGATGACGGGTGATGCTTACATCAAGAAGGTGAAGGCAGACGCGGCGGCGCTCAGGAAAAATCTTGAATTCCATTACAGCGTAAAGATCCTTTATGGTAAAGATACGGCAAAGCTTGCCGAGAAGAATGCCAAGATAACGCCGGTAACTCTGGAACTTGAAGCAGCGAGTGCCATGAACAGGCTCTCTGCAGTCTTAAAGCAGGTAAACTACAGGTTCTTCGAAGTTTTCAAGCAGAGTAAGAAGGACGGCATCAACATTATGCTTACAGGCGGTGTCGATGTTATCGACGGAAAAACAGGTGTTCAGGGTTATTCTTTTACAGGAGAGAATGCCTTTTTCATTGCGCTTGATGTAAGAGCCGGAGACATAGAGAATGCATTATGCTGCGAACTCATGCATACCATCGAAAACAGGATGGCTGATGCTGACAAGGTTTTTGTCAGCTGGAGCAGTTTAAATCCCGAAGGTTTCTATTATTCAGAGATCATTTCCGGGTCTGAAGGAGCTCCTTATGTCCCTGAGAATGAAAGTGATGTGAACAAAGTCTATTTCACCGACTCTTATGCATGCGCAAGCCCTCGTGAAGACAGGGCAAGGCTTTTCGCAGCGATATTCATGCCTGATAAGTACGGCAGGGACATAAACAGTTACCCGCATCTGGCTGCCAAGGCATCGGAACTTAAACATGTGCTTCTTACATATTATCCGGCTTTGTCGGAGTCACAGGCTTTGAGTGTGATCAGATGAGCATGCCTAAGATTATCGCTCTCGACCTTGACGGGACACTTTTAGATTCAAGGAAAAACTTTCCCATGGAATTTCCGGAGTGGGTCAGATCACATCCGGAGACTGCGTTTGTTCTTGCGAGCGGAAGACAGATATACGCTCTTCTCGATCAGTTCTCAGAGATTAGGGACCAGCTGTGGTACATAGCCGAAAACGGTGCGTGTGTATATCATGCCGGTGAATTCCTTTGCGTGGATTCGATGAGGCCTGAGAATTCGCTTAAAGTGCTGGATGAATTCGAAGGTGTCCCGGGATGCGAGCCGCTGGTCTGCGGACTTGAAAGCGCATATGTCAGGGACTGCGGCGGACAGGCCAAAGAAGAGTCGACAAAATACTATACGCATATCGAGTATAACGATGATCTGCGTTCCTGCGCTCTTAAGGACCGTATCCTGAAGATCGCCATTTTTGTGAATGACTTCCGCGCAGAAGAAGTATATACATCGCTTAAGCCCCGCAATGACGGTCTGATGACGCTCCTGTCGGGCGACAGCTGGATAGATATAGCGAATGCTTCTGTCGGCAAGGGAGCGGCTCTGAGGGCAATACAGGGCATTTTAGGAGTATCTAATGAGGAGACGGCGGCGTTTGGCGACTATCTGAATGACATGAGCCTGTTTGAAGCTGCCGGTGAATCTTATGCAATGGCAAATGCGCATCCCGAACTGAAATATGCGGCAAAACACATAACACGATATACTAATGATGAAAATGGCGTAATGGAAGCGTTAAAGGAGATGGAAAATGAGAATACTTAAGAAATTACTGACACTTGCGGTTTCTGCCGTTGTCCTCGGAGCAATGGCTTCATGTTCGAAAAATAACGTGAACGAATCGTCCGGTATTTCACTTTCGGCTGCCACGGAACAGTCTCTGATAACGACACCCAAGGAGACTACGCTGCCTTCTGATACTGAGCCTGAGAGCAAGTGGGGCAAGGCAGTGGTCGTGTATTTTTCTAGCACGGGCAATACTAAGGAAGTTGCCCTCAAGATCGCTTCTGAGATCGGATGCGGAACTTATGAGATAGTTCCTTCCAAGCAGTACACTAATGATGATCTGAATTACTCAAACAAAAGATCACGCGCTTACAGGGAACAGAATGATAAAAACTCCAGACCTGAGATCGAAGGAACGGTGATCGATCTGAGTTCTTATGACACGGTGTTCATCGGTTATCCGATCTGGTTTGCCAAGGCCCCCAGGATCCTCTGCACTTTTGTTGAAAGACAGTCCTTTGAAGGCAAGACGGTTATACCATTCTGCACATCAGGAAGCAGTGGCATAGGCACAAGTGCAACAGAACTTACCGAGCTTGCAGAGAATAAAGGAAAGTGGCTTAGCGGCACGCGTTTCAGCCCTTCGGTCAGGGACGTTGATATCGAGCAGTGGCTCGCTGCTCTTGCAGAGAAGTAAGAGATCAGTCTCTGCCGATCAGACCGGAAATATCATCATATCCGGGCTTTACCTTTTTAACGCCAAAACCTTCTGAGATCTTGACTTTTACGTCACCGTATTTTGTGGTGACCTTCTCTTCGCGGCGTTCGAGAACAAAACGGTCCTTGAGGCAGTAGCGTATGCCGATGGTAGTTGTGTTTTCGAAAATGAGTTTTGCAAACTTTTCCTTGTCTTCAGGTCTGCAAAGGCATGTGATGAGGATTCCGGGACGGTTTTTCTTCATGCCTACAGGTGTTGTGAATACATCAAGCGCGCCTTCTTTCATAAGAAGCTCGGTCGCATAACCTGTTTCTTCTCCGGTCATGTCGTCAACGTTGCAGCAGAGCTCGCAGACTTTGTCAACTTCGTTAGCGGCTGATTTGCCTGTCATGATCCTTACGCAGTTTGCACGTTCAAAATCCTTTTTGCCCATGCCGTAGCCTGTCTTTTCGACTCTCATTACGGGCATGCTTCCGAATCCTGTGGCGAAATGCTTTAAAAGTGCTGCGCCGGTGGGCGTACAAAGCTCGCCCCTGACTTCGCCTCCGTAAACGGGGATCCCCTCAAGAATATGAGCCGTAGCGGGTGCGGGGACGGGAAGGATCCCGTGAGCGCACTTTACCTCACCGCAGCCGACGTGGATGGGGGAGACGATGACTTTATCGGGAGCTATCTTTTCCATAAGCGTGCAGAAACCGACAACATCGGCAACCGCATCCATCGTTCCGACTTCATGGAAATGGATCTCGGTAATATCGCGGCCGTGAGCCTTGCTCTCAGCCTCGGCTATGAGTTTATATACCGCAATGGAATCAGCCTTGACTTTATCTGAAACATTCAGGCTGTTTATTATGTGCTCTATGTCGTGGAGCGAACTGTGATGGTGATGTCCGTGTTCGTGTTCATGATGGTGTTCTTCATGATGATCATGGTGGTGTTCGTGCTCATGCTCATGCATGTGCTCGTCTTCTGTCTCACCGTTAACAAACACGTCGGCGTGAGTGCCTGTAATGCCGCATTTTACGGAAGGAGAGAGGGAATACTTAACACCGGGGATACCCAATGCATTGAGAGAAGCTTCGCAGGCTTTGACGTCTCCTGTCGTTTCTGCGAGTGCTGCGGTAAGCATGTCTCCGGCTGCACCCATGTTGCATTCGATATACATAATCTTCATTTTGTGGTTCCCCCTATGTGATTGATCATGCTGGCGAGGTAACCTGCGCCGAAACCGTTGTCTATATTGACGACGCTGACACCGCTCGCGCAAGAGTTGAGCATTGCCAGAAGAGCGGTGATGCCTTCGAATGAGGCACCGTATCCCACGCTCGTCGGAACAGCGATTACAGGGCAGTCTGCGAGACCGCCTATGACGCTTGCAAGAGCTCCTTCCATGCCTGCGATCGCAATGATGACCTTCGCTGTCATTATCTCTTCTGAATGAGCAAGAAGCCTGTGAATGCCTGCTACGCCTACATCGTAGATCCGTGTAACATTGTTACACAGCAGTTCGGCGGTTACTGCAGCCTCTTCAGCAACGGGAATGTCGGATGTTCCGGCGGTAGCTACGATTATCTTGCCGTCCGTATCGGGTACGGGTATCTTTCCGCATGCTCCGATGCGCGCTTCCTTGTAGTAGGTGAGAGGAGTGGTAACCGCAAGAGCCTTTTCTTCGGAAAGCCTTGTAATGATGACGGTTTCCTGGCCGGCTTTAAGAAGACCGTCAGCTATCACGGAGATCTGTTTCGCAGTCTTTCCTTCGCCGTATATGACCTCGGCAGTGCCCTGTCTCAAGGCACGGTGAGTATCCGGTTTGGCAAAACCGAGATCTTCAAAAGGCTTCATCTTCAGCATGAGTTCTGCTTCTTCGGGCGTGATCTCACCTGATGCAACCTTTTTGAGAAGTGTCTTTACGTCATCCATTCAGCACCTCAACATTATTTATATATTTAGAATAACATCATCAGGAATGATAGCAATACGCCCTGCTGACGGGCAGGGCGTAAGGTTGATCAGTTTTGTGGAATACGGTCTTCTGCATTACTTGCGGGCAAGAGCTGCGCGGACCTTGCCGTCGGGATCCTTTACCATGAGGACGACGACCCAGATGATAAGACCGAGAGCAACTACTGACAGACCGAGATATGAGTCGTTGATCATGTCAGCTGCGGCAGGAGTAAAGAACTCGGCACCGGCTTCAAGATATTCTACGACAGAGTCAACGAGCCACATAAGTGCAGCGCCCCAATACATGAGCGCGAGAGTACCGAGTTTACGGTCAGCTTTGACGTTATACCAGGCCACGGTAGATATAACCGCTGCAAATGCGGTGATAAGCAAAGTCATGTCACGCCTCCTTACTTTCCGGAGAAATCGCTGCTTTTTCGGCTTTGATGCTCTTTTTCGAGACTGATATGGAGATGCTTACCATCGCGATCCAGGCTAGTGTAACAAGCACAGCCATTGCAACTCCGTTCGTAGCCATTTCGTGAAGCATCTCTGAAGCCTGCTCAGGTGTTGCCGCATTGGTCAGGAAAGGGAACCAGGGGGTAACCTCGCCGTGCCATACGTGCTCGAAAGCGAGAAGAGCGCTACCGCCCCAAAGCATATTGTTAAGCCAGTTCATGCGCTTGATAAAAGGACTCTCAACGCCCTTCTTGTCAGCAACATGCTTGATTACTGTAGTTACGATCGCTTCACCTGTGGGTACAAGAAAACATGCCATAAACAGCCCCTCCTGAAATGCGTGAATAATTATTCAAATAATAGCTTATTTTTCTTCGCATAGAAAGCGGAAAGATAATATCATGGTGATAAAAATGTCAATTTTTGGTTAGTTAATTTTCTTTTTGAGCAAGGGCTTTAAAGATATTTTAAGGAAAGCAATATATGATAAACTACACTCGAAAAGAGAATGCTTTTACGAAAGGTTTTTATATGTTCAGAATGAAGATACTTGCCGTTATTGCGGCTTTTGCAGTTGGAATGACGGCTGTCAGCGGATGTTCCGGATCATCTGTCCGCGCAGGACTCACTTCGATTACTTCCACAACTGCTTCACAGTCAGAAACAACGACATCAGTAACATCTGCAGCAAGCAGGCAAACTGATAAGACGGAGGAAACTGCCGAAACCTCTGCTTCTGCAGCGGTTACAGCGGATACCGTAAAGACAAAGAGGGCGGCTCTAAAGACGGCTGAATACACCTGTGCTTTCGGAACCACTTATCTGGGCGAAATCGAAAACCAGGCTGCAATGGAAGTAGTCCTTGCCGAGCTTGGCGTTGATGAGAGTCTTCTTAAGGATCCTTCACGTTTCCTGGATTTCGGAGGAAGCGACATCTGGATGCTCTGCTTCAGTGATGACGTAAAGCTCTTAAAGGTTACCGTGGGCGAAGACGAAGACGGAAACGGAAAGGAGCTTTTTAAGGCTGAAAAGGGCAGCATTCCCGATTATCTCTTCATCAGGTGCTTTTCGTCCGGAGAAATGGCTTCCTGCACCGTTTATGCGGAAGGTGATGTTTCAGGGATCACGGTCTACTATCCGGTCATGATCGGAGGACAGATCGTAATTCCTAACGGAGGCGGCGTTTTGAATCAGAGCGAGGGTTACGAAACATATATAGATATACCCGGAGAAGCGGAAGACACAGACAACACAGAAAATAAAGAGGAGGAAGAACCATGAACACAGTCTATGATTTCTTGAAGAAGGCAGGAACCTACTATCTTGCAACAGTCGACGGAGACCAGCCGAGAGTAAGACCTTTCGGTACAGTCAACATCTTTGAGGGCAAGCTCTACATTCAGACGGGCAAGGTTAAAGATGTCGCAAAGCAGATAGCCGCTAATCCGAAGGTTGAGATAAGCGCTTTCATGGAAGGCAAATGGATCCGTGTTGCAGGCGAACTTGTTGAAGATGACAGGATCGAAGCCCAGAAGTCAATGCTGGATGCTTATCCTGAACTCGGCGGAATGTATAAAGCCGGTGACGGAAACACTGTCGTTTACTATTTCAAGGACGCTGTGGCAACTATCTCCTCGTTTACTGAAGCTCCTGTTGTCATAAAACTCTGAAATGCTTGACACTTTTTTTATTTTAGTTTATTAAAGATATATTCATTTTTGAATGGAGGGTTTTTGTTATGTTCTGTAATAAATGTGGTTCACAGCTTGCAGATAATGCAACGTTCTGCGGCAACTGCGGTACACCTGTATCAGCAGCACCCGCGCCTGCAGAAGCTGCTCCTGCTGCTGAAGCCCCTGTTGAGGCTGCTCCTGTTCCCGCAGCACCTGCTGAAGCAGCGCCTGTTGAAGCAGCTGCTGTAGAGGCTGCACCTGCAGCTGAGGCGGCTCCCGTAGAAGCAGCACCTGCTCCTGCAGCTGAAGCAACAACTGTTGAAGGAGCTCCTGCAGCACCCGTTGCACCTGCTCCGGCTGCCGCTCAGCCTGCTGCACCTGCAGCTCAGGGCCAGAAGAAAAAGTGGCTTATGCCTCTTATCATCGGAGGTTCTGCTCTTTTCGTAGTCATCATTGCTGTAACGATCCTCGTCATATTCCTTGTCAATCGTGACATCAAGGTCGACCTCAATGAGTTCGCAAGCTTTGAGTATGTAGGTTATGATTCTGTCGGTGAAGCGCAGTTCAAGTTTGATTACGACAAGTTCAATGAGAAGTATGAGAAGAAACTCAGATTCACCAAGGCAGGAAAGCTTCTTTATGGTGATATGGAACCTTGTGAGGCATTCGAGAGTCTTATGTCCAACTATGCCAAGAACGGACGTGTTGTTGAGAGAGATCTTAAGAACGGCGATACCGTTACCTTCACATGGAGAGAGAGCCTGATCCTTCTTCTTACAGAGAGTTTCAAGGTTCAGATCGACAATGACAAGCTTGAAGGAACCGTACAGGGACTTAGTATTGCAAGCACTGTCGATATCTTCAAGGATGTTGAGCTCGTTTATAGAGGAACAGCACCTAACGTTTCAGTATCCATCGACGCAGGAAACAATCCTTATGGTCTTCGTTTCCGTGCTGACAAGACGAGCGGTCTTTCAAACGGCGATGTAATTACCGTTACAACAAGCAGAGGCGCAAATCTCAAAAAGTATCTGCTCGAGAACTATGGCGTACTTCCTGAAGCTGAGTCCAAGACTTATACGGTTTCCGGCATTGCTGCTATGGCAATGAAGCCTGAGGATATCTCTTCAGACATGATGAGCAAGATCCAGGCACAGGCTGATGCAACCAATGACGCGCGTCTTGCAAGAGATATAACACACGATGACGAGAAACTCGTAAGCTCAGAGTGCATCGGATATTATTTCCTTACAGCCAAGAGAGGCAACAGCAACCAGATCATCTTCGTTTACCGTAATGTTGTTCACAACACACATACCTACAACAAGAAGACATATTCGAAGGACAACGTATTCTTCTCATTCTGCTACATCAACAACATCACTGTTCTTCCCGACGGTTCATCAAGTGTTGATCTCGACTCTATGTCCATGTACACAAGCAGAAACGTATCGTTCAAGAGTACTGTAGGTTACCAGACCTGGTACTATTACGGATTCCTTGATATGGATTCTCTCAAGAACCAGGCAATTACACGTAATATCGACAGATTTGACTATGTTGATAAGATCGATCAGTCAAAGGTAAGCGGCGGTTCAACCTCCAAAGAGGCACCTGAAGAAACAAAACCTTCTTCAGAGGAAACTTCCGCTCCTACGGAGAGTTCCGCAGCAGCTGACGCAGCCTGATCGCGAAACAGCGAAAAAAGCAATCAAAGGCGCCCTTTTACGGGGCGCCTTTCTTTTGAAGTCAGTTATATTTAATATCTTTGTAATTGACATAAAAGAGATTAGTGTGTATAAATTTTGAAGTTAATTAAGAAATAATGGACCAACCTGGAGGAGATCCGATGAATAAACTGAGGCTGGCTGCCGGTTTCATGGTTATTGCCATGGCTGCTACGACTGCCGGATGTGATAAGATACTGCCGCCCAAGGCTACGGCAATGACTTCAGAATCTACTGTTGTCACGTCGGAGATCACAAAGAAACCCACTGAATCAACTGCTAAGACAAGCCCGACGACGCAGAAGCCCAAGACTGCAAGCGAGAGCCTTGCGGGTGTATGGATCGGAGCTTCATATAATCCCTGTTCAGGCGGAATACTCGTAATCAATGGGGATGGTTCCTTCCATCTCAAAGAAGTCAGGAAGAAGGGTACGTTGGATCCTACTCTTGATATCAAGACATCATTCAAATCCACAGATGTGGATGAACGTACCTGCAAAGTTCAGCTCGAAAAGAGCGGCGAGACTACATACAAAGAACTCGAATGCAAGATAGACGGCCACAAGCTCAGGATCACCGGACTTCCTTTTGCAGGCGAACTTGCCTACGATTTCTACAACAACAGCATCGATTCAGCTCCCAAGTCCAGAGATACTGAACTTTTCGGCGAATGGGTCTTCACCGGCACGAACAACAAGAAGGTCGCAAACACTGAGGACGAGCGTCTTGAGATCTATGAGGACAACACTGCGAAGTATTCGAGCTACCTTCCTAATGACAAGAAGAAGGAGAACAGGGGAAAGGTCGATCTTCTCTATAATGTTGAATACAACTGGGACGGAAGCTATATGCTCCTGCTTTGGGAGAAGGATTCAGGAAATCTTTACAGAGTGTATTATTCATACCTTCTGACAACGACTAAAGTCAGGTTCTTCACTCTTGTAGACCCCGTTACCAACAAGATGACGTCGCAGGAGTTCAAGCACCCTCTGCCGTCGCTTGAAGATACGACGACACCTACAGAAACTTAAGGCATTAAAAAGGTTCTCAAAAGGGAACCTTTTTGTTTTGCTTTGTTTTTATTCCTCAGCCGTTTCGTGAGTGTAGAGGATGAGAACGACCTTTCCTGAATTATCGGTGATGAACTGCAGCTCTATTCAGTTTTTCACGTATGTGAGTGCTGTTTCATCATCTGAGGAAGGCTGTCCCAGAATCTCTTTTACTCAAGATCTCATCCTAAACAGTAAAAAGATACGTGAAAATAAAATCAAGAAAGTTTAGCATCTGATTTGTACGTTGTCGAGATTATTTGTCTTCGGATTCAATCGCGAACAGTCTTTTTGACACGTGAAACGGTTACGGACAGCAATCTGGCAAACAGAACCGAACCGATAATGGACAGGATCGGAAGGATGATCCTGATCGTATCTGCGGATATCGGAAAACTGTTAATGATGCTTCTTAGCACAAGAATGACGATAACATGGAAGAGATAGATGTAGAGTGAATCTTTTTGGCCCAGATATGCTATGGGCTTGATGATGTATGATTCGGGCATGCGGATGCCTGTAATAAATAAAAATGTTATAAACAGGATCGTGAACGGCTGTGACAAATCGAGCCCGTTTATAGTGAAACTAAAGGATGTTAACATGAGCACAGCAGACAGCAATGTTATTGTTGTCAGAAACTCCTTGGAGAGTTTTTCGATCTTTGCTTTGTGACCCGCAACCGCATATCCGATGCACATCATGGGAAGAACTCCTGCCAGGAAATTGTTGCGGATATGCCAGCTGGCGCCTGTTGTGCCTGTGTATATTCCGGCAGCGATCCTCAGGAGGATGGTTACAGGAAGCAGGATATATATGATCTTTGTTTTGTTATACCTGATCAGGAAATAGAAGATGATATAGCAGTAGATCAGCGCCACCATATACCAAAGAAAAGCGGCATAGAAGAATTCGAAATCACCAAGGACGATCATCCTCAGATACGAACGCGGATCAGAGAACCCGCGTATCCACAGTTCTGACTGACCGATGCTGCTCATGAGGAAAAAACTGAAGATGACGTATATGATAAGGGTTACAGCGGTGATCGCTGTGACCCTCTTTAATCTTTTTATTATCTTTTCCGAAGCTTCCTTACTTTCTCCAAAACACGCATAACCGCTTATTACAGCGAAAAGACAGACTCCGCCGTTGCCGGCAGCCTCCAGAATTTTACCTATGGGACCGGGAAACGGGATATGAACAAGGATAACCCCAATGGCGGCTATGAATTTCCAGAAATCAAGAAAATGGTTGCGTTTGTTCATCGGATTGACCGTTAAATGAGGATTGCCTTAAATTAACCGCATTTTAGCATTATGAGCACTCATTGTCGAGAAACTGAGGTTTAGTGTTATTATGTATAGCATCAAAAGAAAGGTGCATACATGGCTGATATAAAGAAGTGCCCTAAATGCGGCGGAAGCTTACACACTAAAGTTGCCGGGAATTACATTTGCTCGCAGTGCGGCAATGCCATCCCCGAAAATGAGGCAGTCACCGTAACCGGTTCTGCCCAGACATCTTCGCCTGATTCAGAATATACCGAATTCGCATCGAGCGCATCACGCTCCGGAAACTATACTGCATCCGGAGATTCTTCATATACAGATTTTACGGCTTCAAAGCCAGAACCTGAAAAGGCTGCCAAACCTAAGAAGGAAAAGGTCAAAAAGGAGAAGAAACAAAAACCTCCGAAGCCGCCTAAACAGCCTAAGCAGAAGGTGCACAGGCCCAGGCGTTCTTTCATCGAGTTCGTAAAGACCATGGATATTAGTCTGTGGTGGCCTGTTCTGGCTGCCGGAGTTGCAGGCATCGACTTCACGGTCGTCTTTATCCTGATGCTCATCTACAGGTTCAGATATCTTCCTTTATGGTGCACGCTTTTGGGCCTGTCCGTATATCTTATGACGTCGCTTCTCTTATGGCCTGTCTTCGACAAGGCAGGCGAGAGTCCGTGGAAGGCTCTGATCCCTGTTTTGAACTGCTATACTCTTTACGAGATATCAGGTTACAAAGGATGGCTGTTCTTCATTACGCTGATCCCGACGGTAGGACAGTTTGCGGGAATCGTTCTCGGTGCTCTTACAGCTGTATCACTTGCAAAGAAATTCGGCAAGCCCCCGAAGTGGGGAATCATATATCTGTTCCTTTTGTTCTTTGCAGGCTGGGTCCTGATCGCTGTTACGAACATGACCTATAACAGGAACGCAGGTCATCAGAAAGATATGTCCCCGTTTCAGATCATCTGATGTATAATGCACTTGTCCGCATGATGTGGAAGTCATGCGGCAGGGGGATAGAATATGACAGATAATCATGGTCCTGTTCAGTATTATTCGCAGGTACAGTATCCGGCACAGCAGATGTACTTTACGCAGCCGCAGCCTTTTAAAGGCGGTTTTCATCCGCTGTATATTTGGTCAATTGCATGCGTTGTCCTGACTTACGGCTATTTGTTTCTTTTCGCTGTTTCGAGTAACTTTCTAAGGAGTTTTGCCGCAACCGAGAATTCCAGCTTTCCTGCGGTATTCCTGCTTTTCCCGTTCCTTCTTACGATCGCTAATACGGTCGTTACATTAACATACGGACGTAAACTGGACAGGAGATATCTTCTAGGCGCGGCTCTCATCCTGAAGTACGGACTGATACCGTATTTTGTTTTCGGAGGCTGTTTGATAGCGGTTTTCTTCCTGCTCATCTTTACGCCGGTTGTCATCATGATCTTTGTATCGCCTCCCATCATTATCGTGCTGACGATCCTGGGATGGGTGACTTTGACGGAGAGCGTGCCTTTCATGGTCGCATATTTCGTGAAGGGGGCGAGGGACGGAGCACTGTCACGAAAGGGACCGCGGGCTGCTGCAGGCATCGTTTTTGCGGTATTCGGATGCGTGATGCAGATGTTCTTCTGCCTCGATGTTGCATCTGCCGTTATCTGCTGTTTTAAAGAAAAACGTCATGTCAAACTCACTATCTGCGTGCTTGCTGCACCGGTAGTGATCTTCGGTTTGTTTATGGCAGTGATAATAGGTGCCGGCCTGATAAAGAACTATGCGGGCTGATCCTGGGTCTGTCCCGGAACATATTTGACGTCAAATGCCTTGTATTTGGACTTGAGGTATTTGTCGCTGAGCATATATACCGTTTTCCTGAAGACAAATTCGATCGCGTAATGTATAAGAGCACATCCTATGAGTACGCCGATGCAGGAGACAAAATAGATCAAAGGTCCCAGAGTCATGCTGTAGACCTGGCCTCTTCTCAATATGTTATCGAATAAGACATAGTGAAAAAAATCATGTTCGTGGATCAGGTAGATCCCAAGAGTGGAACCCCCTATCAGGAACAGGATCTTTGAATACCTGATGTTCATGTTCTTGAATATGAAATACACGCAGATCGCAGCGAGGAACATTGTTGTCGACGTAATGCTCGTCATGTCATTTACCCAATCGAGGTATGTGTTGTCAAAAGTAATCTTGTTTAGATAGATGAAGGTGCATACGACGGCGATTATTCCGCCGAAAACTATTACCGAAAACAGCTTGTAGTGTCTCTGGAAAATATTGTCGGGCTTTCTGATAAAGTATGCGATCAGCAGGTATGTGTAAACGAAAACTCCAAGCCTGGAAAACGTTGTAACGTGTGTGATCTCGCGTGACGGAAAAGTGATCAGGAAGAGGACCACCAGAAGCCATTTATGGTGATGGATGGTGAGCTTGTCGCAGAACAGCTTCAGGAAAGGAGACATAACGTAGAAGATAACGTAGTCGGTGAGAAACCAGTACTGTCTGCAGAATACCGAGAACATACATCTGAGCAGATAATCACCGCCAAGTTCGATCTTCCCGGTAAAGAAAAGAATGAGTGTTATGGAAGTCGAATAGAAAGCTGTTTCAAAGATTACCCTCATTGCTTTCTGCATCGAAAACGAACCTGTCGAATATAAGAAGTGAGAACTGACCATTACGAATCCGATAACGCCCATGAGGCCCCAGATCCCGGTCGATTCATATATGAACTTCTGAGGGCGGAAATTGCCGTATAAGTATCCGTTATGAGTCGTGTAGTGATACATGATTATGAGCAGGATACAGAGCACCCTCATCAGATCAAAATTGCTTTTACGTTCCGCCTTGTTCATTTTCCCCTCCGGTAAAACTTAGAACTTCAGTTGTCTGTCTTTGGCGAGTCGCCGTTCTCTTTGCGGTAACCTTCCAGGCTCGTGATCTGGTCGATCAGCGATGCCGGTACGAAAAGACATGTATCGCTGAAAGCGTTTATGACAAATCCGTTCATATCAGGAACAGCCACAAGATGAACGATGTCAGGGAAACGGAGTATCATGGTCTGGATCTTGCCGTTGTCGTCTTTCGGAGCATCAGGCCATTTGCCGAGTTCGATCCAGTCGGTAAATACGGCAAGGGTAGTCTTTCCCGGAAAACTCTTGTTTGAAAGAGTAGGAAACCTGATCTGTGACTTTGCTTCAAAAGTCGCGGTTCCGTCACCGTTGTCTACAGGTTTTTTGTTCATCGATACGGGCGCAAGGAAAAAAGAGTGCGCTGCCGCATAGACGAATTTGCTGAAATAGAGATTGTCATCTCTGAATCTTTCTCCGTGGAGCATTCCGAGCAGATAAGGATTTTCCACTGCCTGGTTGACGTCCTGTTTTACCCAGGGCTTGATGCTGGTAACGACGCAGAACTTGTCGATCTCGGAGGGTGATAATCCAAGTATGAGTGCGATGGGGGAATCCGTGCATTGATCAGGATGCTCGGTGCCTTTTTCGCTCATCGATTCAAGCTGTTTTATCCGGGTCAGAAGCGTCTTTCCCGTGTGATCGATGATATAGACTTCATCGTGAACGTGTACTGTTCCGTGGACGGTACCGACGACTACGGTAATATCATCTGCGTCAAGGTGATAGCTGAACTTGTCTTCGACCAGATATACGAATCTTCCTGCTGATGAAGTGCCGGTAATATCAGACATGTTATGTCCTGTACGGCCTCCTTTACGGTATATTCTCATAAATATTTTAGCATACCTTGCCTAACACTTTGACCTAATTTAAAATATATATCCGCGTATGCGCGTTATGAAAGGCCTCTTGATGAAGCATAAGACTGTGGACAGAAACAGGATAATACTGACGGTGCTGGCGGCCACTTCGCTGGCTCTCCTGATCGCGACCGTTATCGGTCTTTTCTATTTCAACAGCCGTATCGATGAATACAGCTCCGGCGGAAACGAGAAGATAAACCGTTACAAGCACGTCTATGCCTTCATCGCAGATGATACCTTCGATACGCTTTCAGATTCCCTTTACAATGACATGATCGAATACGGAAAGCAGAACGACTGCTTTGTAGAGAGGATAGGAAGCGGTCTCGCCGCCAACTATTCAAAACAGGATCTTTTCAATATCGCGATATATTCAAAGGTGGACGGCATCATCGTTCAGGGTGACGGTACCAAAGAGACTGATGAGCTGATCAACAAGGCTGATAAGGCAGGCATCCCCGTCGTAACCGTTCTCACGGACAACAACAGTTCCGCGAGAAAGAGCTTCATCGCGATGGACGACTACAGTGTCGGTACCGAGTATGCCACACAGATCAAGAACGCCGTAAGAGACGGTTATGCTCATACGAACCGGACGATCAACGTTCTTGTTATGATGAATTCCCAGTATTCAAACCAGAACACGATCCTTTCGGCTATCCAGGCTGGAGTTGCAAACTCGAACCCTGCAGGTCCGCAGATCAAGATAACTACCGAAAACATCACGAGCACCACGGCGTTCAGCATCCAGGAGAAAGTAAAAGACCTTTTGGACAGTTACAATGAGCTTCCCGATGTCATCATATGTTTAAGCGACATCATCACCAGAAGCGTCAACCAGTGCATTGTCTAGAGCAGCCGCGTAGGAAGCACGAAGATCCTTGGCTATTACGATTCGGATACTGTTCTTAAGGCCATCGAGCGCGGATCCATATATGCGACATTCACCGTTGCTACGGAACAGATGGCGAAATATTGTGTCGACGCACTCAACGAGTATAAGGCAACAGGCAACGTAAGCACTTATTTCAGCACGGATTATGAACTGGTAACCATCGATACAATCGTGATAAAACAGCAGAACGGCGGCAAGGGAAAGAATGAAGAAGCTTAACCGTTACTTCAGGAATCTCAAGGTCAGGCACAAGCTCGTCCTTGTGTTCCTTTTGACGTCGCTTGCATCGCTCGGCATCAACATATTCGTATACGTTAACCTCAATACCGCACTTAACAAGATGGCCGCGGTATATTCGAGCAACGTCAGCCTCAACAGGATCTCGGAAAGCCTTGAAAGGATCCACATGAACCTGAACGGGTTCCTTGAGACTAAGGGTACTGATGAGCTTGAGGCGTATTACAAATATCAGCAGGAGATCAACAGTCAGCTCTACGATCTCTACAACAACGCAACGGACAACACCAGCAAACTTACCGAGCGCAACATCAGGAAGATGACCGAGAACTATCTGAGCGTTGCAGATGCCGCCGTTACGGCAAAGCGAGGAAGAAAGATCATGGAGTATACGAGAAGGTACGAGGAGTGCCAGCAGCTCTATGATTATCTGAACGTTTACATCTACAGCCTCAACAACGAGCAGTTTAAGAACAACTCGGAAAACTACAAGCAGCTGATGAATTCAATGCAGCTTTCCGAAATGCTCTGCCTTTCGATCTTTGCCATAGTTTCGGTCCTTAATGTACTGCTCATCATAGTCATGACCGGAAGGATCACGATGCCTCTGACAACGCTCTCCGAAAAGGCGAACGAGATCTCCGACAAGAGCCCTGAGAAGGTCGATCCGCTTGAAGTCAGATACAATGACGAGATCGGAACTGTTACCAAGGCGTTTAACCAGATGCTCATGAGCATCAAGGAATACATCCGCCGCATCAGGGCGCAGATGGTTACCGAAAGCGCAATGAAAGAAAAGAGCCTTCTGATGGAAAACCACCTCAAGGACGCACAGCTCAAATACCTGCAGGCACAGATCAATCCGCATTTCCTTTTTAATACGCTGAATGCCGGAGCGCAGCTAGCCATGATGGAAGGCGCTGACAGGACAAACGAGTACATCAGGCATATGGCGGATTTCTTCCGATATAATGTTAAGAAAGACAATGAGGTCGTTACGGTCTCCGAGGAGATAGGACTCGTTGACAGCTATATCTATATTTTGAATGTCAGGTTTTCGGGCGATATCAGATTCAGGAAGGTCATTGATGAGACGCTCCTGAACGTGAAAGTTCCGAGCATGATAATCCAGCCTCTGGTCGAGAACTCGATCAAATACGGCATGCCGGATCCCGAGAATAACGGCGAAAGAGGCGAGGTGGTCCTTTCGCTTTACAAGAAGGATGACAAGGCATGCATAGAGGTCAGCGATAAAGGCCCGGGCATTCCTGCCGAAACTGTTGAGAGGATACTCGCCAGAGAGAAGATCGTCGGAACAGACAACGACGAGACAAAGGGCATCGGCCTTAACAATGTTATTTCAAGGCTCGATCTCTTCTACGACAGCGCCGAATGCGTTGACATCATAAGCAAAGAAGGAGAAGGAACAAGGATCATCATCAAGATCCCCATGGAGAAAGATACATGTACAGAATAATGCTTGCTGACGACGAAGGAATAGTCATCGATTCACTTAAGTTCATCATAGAGAAGAATTTCCCTGGTGAATGTGAGATACAGTCTGCAAAGACCGGAAGGAGCGTAATAGAACTCGCCGAGACATTCCGTCCCGACATTGCTTTCATGGATATCAGGATGCCCGGTATCAACGGCATCGAAGCAATGAAGGAGATCAAGAAGAACAATTCGAATATCGTTTTCATTGTTCTTTCCGCATACGACAAATTTGATTATGCGAAAGAAGCGATCAACCTCGGCGTTCTCGAATACATCAACAAACCGTTTGACAAGAACCGCATTGTTGAAGTGCTGAAAAAGGCAATGTCCGCGGTTGATGCCGAGAGGAAGACAAGGCGTGAGGAACTTGAGATCAAAGAGAAGTTCGAGACGGTCATGCCGATCATCGAAAACGGCCTCATCCAGAATCTTCTTTTCCGTGAGCATTTCCAGGAAGATATCGATAACTACATGAACCTTTTAGGCATCAAGGAACAGTTCGGTTACATGATGGCGATCGTCAGCGGAAGCGAGCAGGTGGGAAACTACATGAAAGGCGCCGTCCCCGCATCGATCGAACTTCAGAACAATTACTCTGATATCAGAGTAATCATCGAGGATTATTTCCACGGTGTCATAGGTTCGGTAATGGGCAATAAGCTTCCCATCCTCATCCCTTATGAGAAGGGGGAACTTTCATATAACAAGAGGACCGAGATCGTTGAAAAAGCGAGACAGATGTCTCATAAGCTCGATCACCGTTTCGGCATCAAGTTCAGGATCGGAATAGGATCGGTCCGCCCCATCGCATCGGTTTCCGAATCATACAGTGAAGCGATAGCGGTACTCGTGCGTTCTGAGGAACGAGTCGCGCACGCAGACGATGTCAGCGTCAGCTGCGAATACGATGAGAGCTATCCTCTGCAGTATGAAAAGAGACTGTTTGCCGCGGTCGAGGCGGGTCAGGTCGAGTCTGCGACTGATGAGGCCACAAGGTTCTTCGACTGGATGAACAACAGCTCAGGCGGAACGGTCTCTGATATCAGGCTCAAGGTCCTCGAATTCGTCTTATGGGCAGAACGCCTCGGGTACAGCAGAGGAGGACATGTATATCATTTCCGTTCAAGATCCGAGTATCTCCCTGAGGTGTGCTCGATCGATAACGCAAATGAATTGAGGCTCTGGTTCATAAAGCACATCGAGAAGGCCGTCACCATGATCAACTCCGCTCACGAGGACAAGACCGTAAGTGCCGTTGATAAAGCTAAGGATTATATCGATGCCAACTACAGCAAGGATCTGTCTCTCGATGATATTTCTAGAAAGTTCGACATAAGCCCTTACTATTTTTCCAAGCTTTTCAAGAACAAGACAGGCGTGAACTTCATAGATTATCTGACGAACATAAGGATCGAGAGAGCGAAGGAACTTCTTGCGGATACTGATGCTTCAATGAAGGAGATCTGCTCGGAGGTCGGTTATTCCGATCCGAACTATTTTTCGAGAATATTTAAGAAAGTTACCGGCGTTACGCCCACGGAATATAAGGAGGTTACACACAAATGAGAAAGAGAGCTTTATTGGCGCTTTTGCTGGCTTTTGTGTTTCTCTTTACATCATGCAAGTCAGGCAATAAGAATCCTGATCAGAATCAGCCTACAAAAGAAAATGCCTGCACTATCGGCATGAGCTTTGACTCGTTCGTAATCGAACGGTGGATCAGGGACCGTGACGTCTTCGTTTCTACCGCAAACGGACTCGGAGCCGAGGTCAACGTACAGTCCGCAAACGGCGACGTCCAGACACAGATCACACAGATTAAGTATTTTATTAAGAGCAAGGTCAGTGCGATCGTTATCGTTACCATCGATTCAGACGCTCTGACGCCGGTTATCGAAGAAGCTGAAAATGCAGGCATACCGGTCGTGTGCTATGACCGTATCGTCAGGAACGCGGGATGCAGTCTTTATATCTCTTTCGATAACGAGTCAGTCGGCAAAGCGATGGGAAAGGGCATCTGCGAAAAGATCGGCAAGGGTGCCAATATAGTGAAGGTCATGGGTCCTAATTCCGACTACAACGTAGAGCAGGTAATGAACGGATTTGACAAGGCCTGTGCTGATTATGAACTCAAAGTCCTTGCAAGCTGCAACTGTGACGAATGGAAGCCTGAGGCGGCGTATGATTTTATCAATACAAATATCGATACGGTCAAGGAAGCGCAGGCGATAATGTGCGGCAATGACGCCCTGGCAGGCGAGGTCATTCATGCGCTTGCCGAGAGAGGACTTTCAAAAAAGATCTATACAGTCGGTCAGGATGCGGATGTTGAAGCATGTCAGAGGATCGTTGAAGGAACACAGCTCATGACCGTATGTAAGCCCGTTGATAAACTGGCCATTCTGGCAGCGGAGTGCACCGTAAAGCTTGCCAAGGGAGAGCCCCTGGATAATGCTGTTTCCAAGTTCAATGACGGAAAGCACGAGATCCCGTATATTGCTATCCAGCCTGTTGCCGTATATAAGAATAATATTGATGACATTATTATAAACAGCGGTTTCCACAGGTATGAAGAAGTATATATGAATGTGGATAACAAACAAAAATAGCATATATTTATCATTTTTGTGACTTTTGAAGCAAAAATGTGCTAAACCCCGTCCGGTACTTTGAGCAATAAGCCAAAATTTAAAGAAACTAGATATGTTTCTCCTATAAGGTGAGTGTTAGTTTAAGTGTAACGATGAGTAAATCGTTCACACACACATTCACTCAAAGGAGGAATTTTGAATGAAAAAGTTAATTGCTGGACTTATGCTGTCCGCGATGGCTGTTGGATGCCTCGCTGGTTGTAACGGCGCTGGATCCGGAAAGAAGAAGGTTGGCGTTTCTATGCCTACAAAGGATCTCCAGAGATGGAACCAGGACGGTGCCAACATGGAGTCAAAGCTTAAGGCTGCAGGTTACGATGTTGACCTCCAGTTCGCTTCTAACGACGTAGCTACTCAGCTCTCTCAGATCGAGAACATGATCTCCGGCGGATGCAGCGTTCTTGTTATCTCCGCTATCGAAGGTTCTTCCCTCGGTACAGCTCTCGACAAGGCTGAAGCTAAGAAGATCCCCGTAATCGCTTATGACCGTCTCCTTATGGACTCTGCTACAGTTGATTACTATGCAACATTCGACAACTACAAGGTTGGTACTATCCAGGGTACATATGTTAAGGATACCCTTAAGCTCGACGAAGCAGCTGGTCCGTTCAACCTCGAGATCACAGCCGGCGATCCGGGCGACAACAACGCAGGCCTCTTCTATCAGGGTGCTTATGATGTACTTAAGCCTTACATTGATTCCGGCAAGCTCGTAATCAAGTCCGGTCAGGTTGAGTTCTCCAAGGTTGCTACAGCTGCCTGGAAGACAGAGGAAGCTCAGAAGAGAGCTGAGAACATTCTCTCATCTTTCTATTCTGACGGTACTAACCTCGACGTATGGCTCTGCTCCAACGACTCAACAGCTCTCGGCGTAACAAACGCTCTCGCTTCCAACTACAATGGTAAGTACCCGATCATCACAGGTCAGGACTGCGATAAGGCTAACGTTAAGAACATGCTCGCAGGCAAGCAGTCAATGTCCGTATTCAAGGATACACGTACTCTTGCAGACCAGGTTGTTAAGATGGTTACCCAGATCCTCAAGGGTGAAAAGGTTGACGTCAACGACACCAAGTCTTACAACAACGGTAAGGTTGTAGTTCCTTCTTACCTCTGCGACCCTGTATTTGCTGATGCAAATAACTACAAGCAGATCCTCATCGACTCCGGCTACTACAAGGCTGAAGATATTGCATAAGACCTGCTAAATTACAGCATACAGGCGGGTTGATCCCGCCTGTATGTTTGTTTAATAACCCCACACAAAGAGAAAGAGGAAATCAAATGGCAGAAGTTTTGCTTGAAATGAAAAGTATAACCAAAACTTTTCCGGGCGTTAAAGCACTCGACAATGTCAATTTGAAAGTTGAAAAGGGCGAGATACATGCTCTGGTAGGTGAGAACGGCGCCGGAAAATCCACACTCATGAACGTACTCAGCGGTATCTATCCGTACGGTACTTATGATGGAGACATCATTTACAACGGAGAAGTCTGCCAATTCCATAAGATTAAGGATTCCGAAAGCAAAGGAATAGTAATCATTCATCAGGAACTGGCTCTGGTCCCTTACATGACAATCGGCGAGAACATGTTCCTGGGAAATGAACGTGGTAAGAAATACAACATCGATTGGAATCTGACGTATTCCGAAGCTGACAAATACCTTAAGATGGTCGGTCTTACCGATTCATCAAAGACACTGGTCAAGGACATCGGTACAGGTAAGCAGCAGCTGGTCGAGATCGCAAAGGCTCTCGCTAAAAACGCGAAGCTCCTCATGCTCGACGAGCCTACATCTTCACTCAACGAGACAGATTCAAGAGCTCTCCTTGACCTGATGCTTGAATTCAAGAAGAACGGTATGACGATGATCATCATCTCACATAAGCTCAACGAAGTTGCTTATGTAGCTGACAAGATCACTATCGTCAGAGACGGTTCCACTATCGAGACTCTTGACTGCAAGAAAGACGATATATCCGAGGACCGTATCATCAAAGGCATGGTTGCCCGTGAAATGACAGACCGTTTCCCTAAGAGGAAAGATGTCAAGATCGGTGACATGATGATGGAGGTCAAAAACTGGACCGTATATCATCCCGAATTTACCGAGCGTAAGGTCGTAGATGATGTTTCCATAAATGTCCGCAAGGGCGAAGTCGTAGGAATCTACGGACTTATGGGTGCAGGCCGCACCGAGCTCGCAATGAGTATCTTCGGCAGATCATACGGTATCGGTATCACCGGAGAATTATTACTCAACGGCACACCGGTACATCTGACAAGCCCGAAGAGCGCGATCGCTCACAAGATCGCATATGTTACTGAGGACAGAAAAGGCAACGGCCTTGTTCTGACCAATTCCATCAAGACAAATACATCCCTGGCGAACCTTGATGCCATCAGCAAGAACAAGGTCATCGATCAGGATAAAGAATATGCGGTTGCCGTTGAGTACGTTAAGAAGCTCAGAACGAAGACACCTTCAGTAGAGCAGAACGTCGGAAATCTTTCAGGCGGTAACCAGCAAAAAGTACTGCTCTCCAAATGGATGTTTGCTGATCCGGATGTTCTCATCCTCGACGAGCCTACAAGAGGTATCGACGTTGGTGCGAAATACGAGATCTACTGCATCATCAATGATCTGGCAGCGGCCGGTAAATCAGTCATCCTGATCTCATCCGAGCTTCCTGAGGTAATCGGAATGAGCGACCGTATCTACATTATGAATGCCGCCAAGATCGTCGGTGAAATGCCGGCATCAGAGGCAACACAAGAAAACATCATGGCTTGCATAGTCAAGTCAGGAAGAGGAGAGTGACATGGGATCAACCGGTAAATTAACAGGTGTTCTCAAAAAGTACACCATGTTGTTGGCTCTTGTTGTAGTCGTTATTTTCTTCTTTTTCGCTACAGACGGAGTAACACTTAATCCTAAGAATATTAACAATCTTATAGCTCAGAACGCTTATGTTTTCGTTCTCGCTACAGGTATGCTCCTTTGCATCCTGACCGGCGGCAACATCGACCTTGCTGTCGGTTCCGTTGTCTGCTTTGCAGGCGGTGTCGGTGCGGTAATGATGGATAAGAACATCCCCTGGCCGGTAGCTACTGTAGTAATGCTTGTTATCGGTCTGCTGATAGGTATGTGGCAGGGATTCTGGATCGCTTACATCAAGGTTCCCCCGTTTATTGCGACACTCGCGGGAATGCTTGCCTTCCGAGGACTTTCCAACGTTGTAATGGGCGGTTATCAGTACACAGTAGATGATCATACATTCCTTAATGTTTTCGGCGGCGGAGCTGATTGCTACATTCCTGATTTTCTCAGGAATGAGGGTATAGTAACCGCGGTCGGCAAGACACTTAACGGATGGGGCATACAGTTCCATGATGTTGAAGGAAACGTCGTTTCTCTTAACGAATATACTTTCAACTGGACATGTCTTTATGTCGGAATCCTTTTCGTGATCGGTTTCGTTATCTTTACCATCGTTAACCGCGGACTTCTTAAGAAGAACGGATATACTCTTGATCCGGTCATAGCGGTCATCATCAAGACTGTTCTGATCTGCGGAGTTGCATTGTGGATCGCTTTCAAGCTCGCTTCTTACAAGGGCATTCCCACAGCTCTTATCTGGATCATAGCTGTTCTCGCTATCTTCTCTTACATCACTAAGAAAACAACTCTCGGCCGTAACTTCTATGCTGTCGGCGGAAGTGAGAAGGCTACAAGGCTTTCAGGTATCAACACCAACAGAGTCATGTTCCTTGCTTACACCCTGATGGGTTTCCTCGCAGGCTTCGCTGGTATCCTCAACATTGCAAGATACGTCGGCGCGCAGCCTACATACGGACAGGGTTATGAGATGGACGCTATCGCAGCTTGCTTCATCGGCGGAGCTTCCGCATACGGCGGAACAGGAACGATCGGAGGCGTTATCATAGGTGCTGCCCTGATGGGTGTCATCAACCAGGGCATGAGCATCATGGGAACTTCTGCAAACATGCAGGTAGTCGTAAAAGGCCTTGTTCTCCTAATCGCGGTATTCTTCGATGTTATGTCGAAGGTGTTCAAGAAGGGAGGATCTAAAGCATGAAAAGCAATGATCTGAAATCAGTACTTAAGAAGAATACGATGACCATCGTACTTGTTCTGGTCTATATCTTCTTCATTATCATGACAAACGGAAGGATCTTCACACCGGAGAACTTCAACAACCTTATAGCGCAGAATGCTTATGTATTCATTCTCGGCGTAGGTATGCTGATGTGCATGCTTACAGGCGGTAACATCGATCTGTCATGCGGTTCTTTCGTATGCGTCGTCGGTGCGATCGCAGGCGTTCTGTCCGTCATAAACAAAGTTAATACACCGCTGACGCTTTTGTGTGTTTTCGGCATCGGCATCTTCTATGGCGTGGTTCTCGGCGGCATGATCGCATTCCTCAAAATACCTCCGTGGATTGCGACCCTCGCCGGATACCTCGCCTTCAGAGGACTTGGTACAGAGATCCTGACAACAACATCTACGACAAGTGCCATCACAAACTTCCCTCCGGCACTCCTGGCTATCTTCTCCGGTACGATCCTGAAGACCGACAGCGGTGTTGCCAACATTCCTTGTATCGTTGCTGGCGTTTTGGCTGTTGCAGGCGTTATCGTAATGAATATCACCGGCAGAAAGAATAAGCTTGAAAAGGGTTATGAAGTTGAACCTGGTTGGCTCTTTACTGCCAAGAACATTATCGAAGCGGCCGTTATCCTTCTCGTTATGGGAATGCTCGCATTCGACGGCGGTATTCCGGTAGCTCTTATCTGGGTAGCGGTGATCATGGTCATCTATAACTTCGTCTGCGGAAAGACCACTATCGGAAGACATTTCATGACGGTAGGCGGCAATGCTGAAACAGCAAGACTTTCCGGTATCAATAATAAGATCGTCATGTTCGGTGCATACCTCAATATGGCTGTTCTTACAGTAATAGCTTCACTGCTTGTCACAACGAGATTCCAGGCAGCTAACTCCACATCCGGTACGAACTTCGAGATGGATGCCATCTCAGCTTGTATCGTCGGCGGTGTTTCCGCTTACGGCGGAGCCGGAACAGTAATGGGAATGGTAATCGGTGCTACGCTCATCGGTGTCATCAACCTCGGTATGTCACTTATGGGTATCGACCAGAACTGGCAGAAAGTCGTTAAGGGCGTCGTTCTTCTCGCAGCCGTAGTATTCGATATTCTTTCCAAGAAAGGAAACAAGAAACAGTAATTATTTGCCTGCTCAGTAAAATAATTATTGCGATTGGCCGCCGCGGTAATTCCGCGGCGGTTTTCTTTGTCCTGTTGCCGCAGGTGAAAAGAAGTATAAAATATCCGTATGCATGATAAAGCTTATGACAGTATCAGAATAAGAGTTCATGTTTTTGCGGCCGTTTTGATCGCATCTTGCATGCTCATCTCATCATGCTCTTCTGTTTCAGGCGTGAAATCTCAGGTAAAGAGCAGCATTGATTATTCCCAGGCGGGAATGTGGGCCTGCTTTAATGATGACGGAGGCAGCCCGAAAGATGCTGACTGTTTTGTCGTCAGTCCCACTGTCTATGCCGCAAACGGCAGGAATAAGAACATGAATGTTAAAGATCCGTCTGTAAAGCGTGTTTTTCTCAGCGGCATCTCTGAACAAAAAGAGCTCTGCTCAGATCTCTGTGCGGTCTATTCGCCGTTTTACAGCCAGGCAGCGATCGAAGTTTACAGCATGAATGAGACGGAAGCTTCCAAGTATTTTGACATCGCTTATGCAGATGTCGAGAAAGCTTTTCTTTATTACATTAAGAACTGCAATCACGGCAGGCCGCTCGTTCTGGCGGGGTTTTCGCAGGGCGGTGATATGTGCATCAGGCTTTTGAAAGACCACGGCAATGATCCTGCCGTAAAGAAGGTCCTCGTTGCATGCTATGCGATCGGCTGGCGCCTTACTGATGAAGACATTTCAAAGTATCCGCATCTGAAACCTGCTCAGGGCGAGAGCGATACGGGTGTTATCATCTGCTACGACTGTGAGTCTGAGGAAGTTAAGAGTTCACTTGTTGTTCCTGAAGGAATGAAGAGCAGATCGATCAATCCGCTTAACTGGAAGACGGATCCTACACCTGCTGACAAGTCACTTAATAAGGGCTCTTTGCTGTTAGACGGCACCATGGAAAAGAACCTGACCGGGTGTTATATCGATCCTGTCAGAGGGACTCTCAAGGTAACGGATGTGACTGAGAACGGCTATCAGCCCGGGCCGTCATGCTTTAAGAGCGGCGAATACCATATTTACGACATAAGGTTCTTCTTCCAAAACCTCAAAGAGAATGTGGCGGTAAGACTGAAAGCTTTTTAATCGGAGGCAATATATGTTTGAAAATGAAGGAAGATGGTTCAGAGGAAACCTTCATATGCATACAACGGAGTCTGACGGCAATCTCGATCCCGCCAGCGCGCGTGAGGAATACCGGAAGGCCGGTTATGACTTCATAGCGGTTACCGATCACTGGAAAATGAGTGAGAACGTCCCTTCAAAGGACGGAAGCATGCTCGAGATCTCGGGCGTGGAATACGATACGGGTGACATGGTCCATTCCAAAGTCTTTCATATACTCGGCATCGGCATGGACAGACCTGCGTTTGACAAGGTCGACCACACGATACCTCCACAGAAGATCATTGACGCCATAAATGAAGCAGGCGGTATCGCGATACTGGCTCACCCTGCGTGGTCGATAATGAATCCCGATGACATTTCCAAGTGCAAGGGGATAGCGGGTGCAGAGATCTTTAATACTGTTTCCGGCGTGGACTTTTTCAACGGAAGGCGTTCAGATGCATCTCATTATTTCGATATCTGGGCAGACAACGGCTACATGGTAAGGCCGTTTGCTTCAGATGACTGCCATATGTATAAAGGTGAGCAGACACAGAACTACATTATGGTCAAGGCAGCTGAACTGACCCGTGAAGCGATAATTGCGGCAATAAAGAACGGGGATTTTTACGCAAGCCAGGGCCCTGAGTTTGTTGCGATCAGACGTGCCGGTGACATGATCGCCGTAGAGTGCAGGGGAGCGTCCAAGATACTTTTCCTCTCTAATTGTGTATGGGATTCACAGAGGGTACAGGATGCGAGGAACGGTTTTGCCAGATACAGGTTCACCTGTGTTGACAAATATGTCAGGGTAGAGCTGATCTCGGAAGACGGCAAGATGGCATGGAGTGCGCCGATCGTCAGGTAAATATTTCCGTTCATATTCAAATAATAAAAGGAAAAGGGGCCCGCGGAAGATCCGTGAGCCCCTTTCAGATGGATTTTTCTCAGATCAAGAAAGTGCGGAGTCGATCTGGCTTACAACTACCGAGATAGAGCTGTTGTGCTTTGTAGCTGAAGAAGCAGCTGCACGTGCTCTTTCAAGATAAGTTCCGATACCCATTACAAGAACTGCTGCGAGGATAACAATTATAGCTATAACGAGGACCATTTCTACCAAAGTAAAACCTTTACGTGACTTATTGAGCTTTTTCATAATCTACCTCCTGATGTAGTTTATTAACTCTTACGAAATAGTTATAACACAATTAGTTCACAAAGTCTTCACATTTGAGAACAAAATTTGAAAATATACAAATTGCACAACCGCCCTGCGCTTCGGTTGAATAAAATACATAAAAATGGGCTGATAAATTGCTTTATCAGCCCTTACACAAAGGAAAGTTTTTGAATGGGATTACGATTTGAGACTATAATTCCTGTCCAAATCGTTTACAATTTGTTTATTTTTCCTGCAGCATCACGTCCTTTCTAAATGTGATGTCTTAACTATATCGTTCACAATTGATCTGAACTTGTGAATCTGACGGCAAAAATGCGTGAAAATATGGGCATGCATAATTTAATTAATTAAAAATATAACTTTGGTAATATGCATCATTAGTGATAGTCTTGTATGTATTGATCTAAGGAGGGGTGGTCTGATGAAAAAGGTGATCATCGTTGGCGGCGGAATCTCAGGACTTACCGCAGGTATCGTTCTGCAGAAGTCCGGATTTGAAACGCACATTTATGAGAAGAATCCTGTCGGAGGAGGAGAACTTACCGGCTGGAAGCGCGAAGGCGTCTATATTGATAACTGCATTGACTGGCTTACCAACAGCAAGGCTGACGGCAGTGAGATGTACGAACTCTGGAAAGATATCAGAATGCTCGGGGATGACATAAAGATGTGTCCCAAGGACAAATTCTTCTCATATACGGCTGACGGAAAGACTGTTACTTTCTGGCGCGATCTTGAGAAAACGAAGAAGGAGATGCTC
Organism: Clostridiales bacterium; assembly: GCA_017478485.1. Lineage (GTDB taxonomy): Bacteria > Bacillota > Clostridia > Saccharofermentanales > Saccharofermentanaceae > Saccharofermentans. Next base: position 148,872 of record JAFVDI010000021.1, read on the forward strand.
GAGATATCTCCTGAAGATAAGGATAATATCGAGAAATTCATTAATACCGTAAAGATAGGTGAAGTGTTCACGGTTCCGGCAAACAAGCCGATGGACAAATTCGGTCCCAGGGAACTCAAAAAGTTCATGCCTTTCCTTAAGGGCATGGGTGCCATAAGAAAGGCATATGCCGGCATGAGCCTTCAGGATCTTGCGGATTCATTCAAGAGCCCTGTATTGGGCAAAGCTTTCACAATGATGCATCCGGCCGACACGCAGGCATTTTCGTTCATAGTTTCATATGCGACTATCACTTCCGGAAGCGGAGACATCCCGGTCGGAGGTTCCCTTGCTGCTGCAATGAGGATCTGTGACAGATATAAGGAGGTCGGCGGAAACCTTCATCTGAACAGCCCTGCAAAGAAAGTTGTTATTTCCGGCAATAAGGCTTCAGGCGTTCTTCTTGAGGACGGTACAGAGATAAATGCTGACTATGTTATCGTTGCAACCGATGCAAATCACGCATTCACCAAGCTTCTTCCGGCTGAATACATGCCTAAGAAGATGAAGGCTGTTTTCGATGCCAAAGAACACTATTCAACATTCTCGAAATTCCATGCCATCTATCTTATCGACGGAAAGGCAGGCATTCCTGAGGATACGAGTTTCTGGAAGTGCGACGGTCCCATGATCGGCCGTACGAAAGTCAATGCACTCGGAACGCTTTGTTACGACTACGATCCCGAGACATATCCCACAGAAGACAAGACTCTCATCCAGGTAAAAGTAATCCAGTATCTTGATGATTGCAAAGAGTGGATCGAACTCGCTGCAAAAGACAACTCCGCATATGAGGCAAGACGCAAGGAATATGCAGACCTCCTCATGGCTGAGATCGTTAAGCGTTATCCTGAAGCTGAAGGCAAGATCCGCTGCATCGACACATGGACTCCTGCGACATACGCTTCACGCTGCAATTCCTATAACGGCGCATATATGTCATTTGTCGCTGACAAGAATTCAAAGACCGTTACCACCCCCGGCATTATCAAACAGCTTAAGAATGTATTCATAGCAGGGCAGTGGAACATGGGATCAGGCGGACTTCCGCCGGCAACGGTACAGGGCAAATTCGCTGCATGGCGAATCTGCAAAAAGGAAGGCGTACCCTGCAAGTAAACTTAAGATATGGAAACAGTATTCGAATCAGAAAGAATATTATTCGTTAAGCCCACGCTTGATCTTGTTCCTGATTATCTCGAGATGGTCAATGACATCGAACGCGTAGCCCGATTCATCGGTGACAGGAGAGAACCTTATACCGAAGAGGAAGAGATCGCGTATATGAAGGAAAAGATCGACGGCGGCGCAACGATGTACTCCATGATCGAGAAGGCTACCGGAAAGTTTATCGGCAATGCCGAGTTCTTTAACCGTGTATATAAAGAAGCTGAGTGGGGCATTGTCCTTACAGCCTCCATGCAGGACAAAGGCTTTGGAAAAGAATCGCTTCTCCGCATGATTGACTACGGGTTTAACGACCTCGGCCTGGAAAGGATATATCTGGCAGTTTATGCAGACAATGCCCGTGCTTATCACGTATATGAGAAGTGCGGCTTTAAAGAGTATGACCGTAATGATGTTGATGTCTTTATGGAAATACTGAAAAATAAACAACACTAAAGGTTTATTCTGTTGATTAATATACACCGGCAACGCGGTTTGTTTATTGTTTGAGATTTACCGTAATGCTTAAATTAGTCTATGAATCATCCTTTGCAAAGGAGATCACATGAAAGCACTGGTCATCAACTGCAGTCCGGTCAGGACAGGTGCCACAGCCGGGATCGTTGACATTATTTGTTCAGAGCTCAGAACAAGATATGACACGAAAAGCATATGCATTGATGACTACAGTTTCTCTTTCTGCAAAGGCTGCCGGTCATGCCACAAGACCGCGAAGTGCGTTATGTCTGACGCTCCGGTTATCAGAGAGATCATGAACGAATTCGATCTTGCTGATATCATCGTCTCTGTCGCGCCTTCATATTGGGCAGATATTCCCGGCCAGTTCAAAGCATTCATAGACCGAGTCACTCCCTGGTGCAATACCCACGAGCCTCACGCTTGCCTCAAGCCCGGGAAGAAAGGCTATGCGGTTGCTTTGAGAACCGGCCCGAATATGCCTGAATGTGAGAAGATCATCGGCAGTATCGAACACTTCTACGGCCATCTCGAGATCGAATGCTCAGGACATCTCGGCCTTACTTCCGTTGAATACAAGACGGATGTCGAACCCCGCAGAACCGAGATCATCGGGTTCTGCAAGGGAATCTGATCACATAATTATTTCTCTGTCAGCCACGGCTTCCGAAAACGTCCTGTCATGCTCTACGAAAAGCATTGTAACATTGTTACACTTGACCAGACGCTCGATCTCCTGCCTTAAATAGACGTCGATGTAGTTGAGCGGTTCGTCCCAGAGATAAAGATCTGCATGTTCGCAAAGGGACAGTGCGATCATGACGAATTTCTTCTGTCCGAGCGAAAGCGCAGAAACATCCCTGTAGAGCATTTCCTTGGTAAAACCCATCTTGATCAGTATCGTCGAAAAGATCGTCTTGTCAGCTCCGCGTTCATCAGCTATGTCATATAGTGAACCGGCGAGGGAAGAGGTATCCTGACCGACATAAGATATCTTCAGGTCGTTGGCAATATAGATATCTCCCTCTGCGGTGATGCCTTCGTCTTCACCGAGACCAGCCAGGTATTTTATAAGCGTACTTTTGCCACATCCGTTCTTTCCCTGAAGTGATATCTTACTGCCGCGTTCAACGGTTAAGGAAAAACCGTTGACGACAGGTTCACCGTAACGCTTAAGGGTAATATCCTTAAGTATTACAGGTGTCTTGTTGTGATGTTCGGTGCCTGTAAGCTTAAGCGTCTCAGTGCGTTCGAGATCCTTAAGCAGACTCTGCTTTTCCTCAAGTTTACGCTCGTTGCGGCGTTCAAGGTTCTTTGCTGCGGACATGAGTTTTCTTGCCTTTTCCGCTTCATAGGCTCTTCTGAAATGATCTTCTGCAACTTTGCTCGGAGCCTTGCTTCTGTTTTTGTAGCCTTCGGCTTTAGATGACCACTGCGCATTTTTCTTCATTGCAGCATCAATAGAATTCATTTCTTTTCTGAGCTGATCATTTCTGGAACGTTCATTTTCCATACGCTGCTCGTTATTTTCCCACCATACGGAATAGGATGCGCCTACAAGTTCAAGTCCTGTTTTGGTAATGACCAGAGTGTGGTCGGTACAGCGGTCCAGGAAGGCGCGGTCATGTGATATCAGGATGAAACCGTCTTTGGAAGAAAGGTAATCCGCAACGGCTTCACGTCCCTGACGGTCGAGATGGTTTGTCGGCTCGTCGATGAGAGGGTAGATGCCGTCAGAGGCAAACAGATTTGCGAGCATCAGTTTGGTGCGTTCTCCGCCGGACAAAGTATCCATCGGACGCCACATGATATCAGGATCCGCGCCCATGAGATTAAGCTCTTTACGAACTTTCCAGTCTTCATTTTCGGGAAGCTCATCCATTGGGAAGATAACTGTTTCAGGGACACCTGTTATCGTCCCGCTGTATGGAAGTTCGCCTCTCAAAAGTTTGAAAAAAGTAGTCTTTCCTCTGCCGTTCCTGCCGGCGAGTGCTAACTTCCATGAAGTGTCCAAAACGATGGAGACATCGTCAAAAAGTATCTTTTCGGAACCGTCATATCCGAATGTTAAGTTGTTTATGTTGATTACTGGCATATTATTTCCTTTCGAAAATGCTCTGCCGGATAAATCAAAAGCCGCGACAACAGTAGCGGCCGCGGCTTATAAAAATGCAATATAAATGAACACACAAAAAAGACTTATCCGCGAGGCAGTTTATAAACTTCAGCAGATGGTCTTTCTCATTGGTGTTCCTCCGTTTGTATGAATTCTGAAGTGATGATACAGCAGCAGTATAAATGCGTCAAGACACCCGTGTCAAAAACTTGTCACTCTTTTCCCTCAGTTTTCACTCATCCTTCACCCATCATTCACGCATATTAGGCGATGCATTATTGCTATACTTCGTGTGGCTTAAGGGAAGCGCTGTTCATGTCAGTAAAGCGCTGGAGAAGGACAGCGCTTCCCGGAGTGCCGGTAAAGGAGAAGCCATCATGTTACACTCAACATTGACCATACCTATAAAGAAATAATACCGCTGCAAAACGGGAGCTTGTTTGCTCCCGCTTTTTTTATATTGTTTCCCGATTCTGATATAATAATCAATAGAACGCATGTTTATGCGTTTTGATAAGGGATACTGATCATGGATTAGGAGTAAGGGATATGGGAAATGTCTTTAACGGGGTGCCGAATGAAACTTCTCAGGATACCAAGTGTCCTTCATGCGGCGGAACGCTTTCGTTTGATCCTGCAACGGGAGGACTGGTCTGCAACTTCTGCGGTAATCACGTTGAGTTAAAGACGACTGTTGCAGACCGGAGCGCAGGTTATACTCTTGAAGATCTGCAGCATAACGGAGGCCGCCGTATTCAGTACGGAGTAAAGCGTATCATCTGCGGAACATGCGGAGGTTCATTTGTTGCCGAGACAAGTTCCATTTCCGGACTTTGCCCTTATTGCGGATCGAATTCGATAACCGAATCCACGGAGACTGCCGGAGTCCTTGAACCTACGGGCATCGTTCCATTTCAGATCGACAAGGAAAACGCTCAGGCGATCTTTAAACAGTGGATCTCAGCAAGAAGATTCGCGCCTATGGATATTACTAAGAATGCCCAGATAACCGATCTTGTCGGTGTATATGTTCCTTATTGGGTATTCGACTGTGATACGTACACACCGTACAGTGGAAAATTCGGAAAAACGTACGGAAGCGGTGATGACCAGTATACGAAGTACCACAAGTCTTCAGGAGTTTGCCAGATGCCTGTCAAGAATCTGACGGTCATGGCTTCCGCGCGCCTCGAGAAGGATTCGTTCTGGAAGTCTGTTTCGAAATTCAACTTTGATCTCACAAAGACATACGATGCTAATCTTCTTTCCGGATTCTGGTCAGAGAGTTATACGGTAGACGGGGTTTCGGCATGGCAGACTGCAATGAACAGGATCTATGAGATGATCAGAAGAAGGATCAAAGGTATTGAAGATGCTGACGTTATCGCCAGGATCGATATGACGCCTCAGGCAGGGAACATACGCGCTAAGTATGTTCTTGCGCCTATCTGGATCACGTCGTTTGATTACCACGGAACGGTTTACCGCGTGCTCGTAAACGGCCAGACAGGTGACATTGTCGGCACATGGCCTAAGTCACTTAAGAGATTCTTCATGATCTTCGGTCTCATAGTAGGCGGAATCTTTGGAACACAGTTCCTGATCGCGCTCTTGCGCACATTTATGATGTGGCTTTCTTCACTCGGAAAGTGACTTTACCCATTCGTCCCTGAAGATCACCGACACGTGAGTCAGCGTATTTGCTTCGTCCGGATATTCGCGGTCGAAGTGCATTCCTATGGATTCGGCTGTCCTGTAAGACGGCACGTTTGTATATTTGCAGTATGAGTAAAGGGCAGGGTATGAAGTGTTACTGAAAGCCCAGTCTCTGACGGCTTTTGATGCTTCTTTGGCGTTGCCTTTGTGCTGACAGTCTTTCCGTATGTGGTATCCGATCTCAGGGAGCATCTCGCCGTCGATGTTTTGAAGAGTCAGACCGCAGTCGCCGATCATCTCACCGGTACATTTGAGGCATACGGCCCAGAGCCCGAATCCGTTATCCTTGTAGCGGCTCATGTTGCGTTCGATCCAGCCTTTGACACGTTCTTCGTCAAAAGTATAAGGGTAGTGCTGCATGATCGAAACATCAGCCAAGACCTGATACAGAGCATCGAAATCGTCCGTATCCATTTCGCGCAGATAAAGTCTTTCAGTCTCAAGTATTACTTTCATTTTGCTGCCTTCCTGAGGCTGTATTATTTAAGGGTGTTCGGTAAACATTTTATCATTATGATCAGAAAAACCTTAAGTTAAGGGGTAAGATGCCAACTTTCCGTATATATTTAGCAAAAATAGGGTGATATAATTATTCAGATGCTTTATTTTTCGGATTTGAGGCACTATAATTGCCTCCTGACTAGATATCTGAATTACGGAGGGTTCCCGACATGACAGCACAGGAATTTGCTCAGGCACTTAAAGATGAAAAGGAAGGAATGCTTTCTTCATACTTCGGCCGCGGAGAATCACCTGCGGGCACACTGCTTAAGAACCTCGGAGCTCCTTCCGCTGATGAGAAGGTATTAAGAGAATTTCTTGACGGCGTTCTTACTGATGCGTTCTACACGATGCTTCTCGGTTTTGACGGTGAGACCGCGTTAGGCAGGAGCGGTCAGAATAAGTACAAGATCTCTCTGGAAGACGGTTCTCTCGTATCTGAAGCCAACGGAGAACTTTCCAACAGCGCATTTTCCGTTTTTTACGGCGAAGAATAAGTCATTTTCTTACAAAGTAACCCAAATTCTGACTTGACCTCTGTGTTATATTATTTTCGGATTTTTATATAAGGGAGGATTTTTGGGTGAAGATTACAAAACTGGTTTTATGGATTATAGCCCTGGTGCTCACGGTAGCGCTGGGGTTTTCCGTTATAACGACTGCGGTCAGGAATAAAGGCGCCGGTACAGGCGCCGTAACTTCCAAGCAGGTAAAGAATACCCAGAAGTTTAATGACGGTTTGCCGCGTGAAAACCTGTTCAAGTATGAGACAAAGATCGAAAAGGAAGGCAAATACGGTATTTCTTTCAAACCCAATCTCAAGTCCAAGACATTTGTTGTCGGCGGCGAGGTTTACGATACCAACGGAGTATTGGCAGGTGCCGTAATTCTTTTTAACGGTGAGGAAGTCACTCAGGAATACGATTTCAAAAAAGGAACTATCTGCATTGAATACAGATACATAACTTCTGAGCAGGAATTCAAGGATTACGTAGCCGATCTCAATGCTTACATCGGCGATGTCACTCTCAAGGAAGCACTTAAAAAGGTCCAGTTCTCCAGGTTTAATGAGGACGGTACCGTATCCGTAAGCATCACGACAAGCTTAACTGCCGTTAAAGGCTCGAGGGCAGGCGTTGTAGATATTGCGGCCCTTCTGGGGATCGGTATTCCTCTTTTGGCTCTTTTCATAGTCTTAGGCGTTCTCTTTAAGCAGGAGAAGCCGGCCGAACCCGAAGTATATGACGGCACAGGCCCCGCGGTACCTGAACCGCCTGTAAAACCTGCAGCAAGACAGGGCGCATACGGATATGCGATGCCTGCAATGAACTATCCGGCTCCCGGTATGTGGATATGCAGCGCCTGCGGAGAGAGGGAGAATACAGGAAGATTCTGTGCAAACTGCGGACAGCCGGCTCCTGCGGCGCTTCAGGCCGTTAATCCTGCACCCGTATACCAACCTGCTCCCGTTTATCAGGCTCCCGTAACGTACCAGATGCCTTCGTATCAGGTTCCTGCATATCCTGCACCTGTTCAGCAGCAGTACCAGGTTCCTGTTACTTATCAGATGCCTGCACAGCCTGTGCAGCCGGTTTTTGCTCCTGTCCCCGTACAGACGGTTCAAAGTTATGTTCCTGCACCGGCGCCCATACAGCAGCCTGTATATTCTGCCCCTGTTTATAACCAGGCACCGAAGCCGGATTACAGGGCAAAGCCGAAGAAGCCTGAAAATCCTGGCGATCCTGAATTTGTTGAAGGCCTCAAGAACAGGGTATCCTCGATCGGGGCTAAATATGCCGCATTCTGCGTCGTATTCCTTCTGATCCAGTTCGCGGGCTCGCTTATCCTTGCGCTTACGGTTCCTCAAGTCGTTAAGGCATACAAGACATCTATCTCTTTCGGCCTTGTGGTTCTCGCAGTCGATCTTATCGGATTCCCTTTCATCTGGCTTTTGATGAAGGGTATTCCCAAAGTTAAGATAGAACAGCACAGCATTTCATTTTCACAGTGGTTTACATACCTTTGCATGAGTGAGGCGCTGATCCTGGCCGGATCAATGATCGGAAATTCCATCCATAGTGCTCTTACTTTGCCGTTTTCCGGTAACGACCTTAACAATGCAACCAACCTTATGCAGAATTCCAACGTCGTAATAAGAACGCTGGTCGTCGGTATCGGAGCACCTGTGTTTGAAGAGCTTATCTTCCGTAAGGTGCTTATCGACAGGACGATCAAGTACGGAGAATATGTGAGCATTGTTCTTTCCGGCATGATGTTCGGCCTGCTTCACGGCAACTTTCAGCAGTTCTTCTTTGCGGCACTTATCGGAATGCTCTTTGCATACATCTACATCCGTACGGGACGTGTCCGCTATACGATATTCCTTCACATGGCGATCAATCTTTCAAGTGCGCTCGTGCTTCAGACGCTGCTTCAGAAGATGCTCGAGGGAAGGAACGGCGGTGATGTTTCACCTGTGGTAATGATCAGTGCCATTATCGCGCTCGCCTGGGCAGGCGGAGTCTTTGCCATCGGCATCATCGGCATCGTTAAGCTTATCAAGAGACTGAAGAGAAAGATGCTGGCTCTGAACATGATGAAGGGCGAGCCCAGTCACAAGATCGTCAGGAGCCTGCTCCTCAAGGATAAGACAATGTGGCTTTACATCGCCATGACGATCATTTTCTTCCTGGATTTTTATCTGCCTAATATCATTGTATTCTTGATGAACAGAGTTAAATGAGCAAAACCGGATAATACTGATCCGGACAGGGCAGAGAAGACAACAAAGCAAATGAAAGGGGCACCGCTTGTGCGGTGCCCCTTCTTGATTGCTTACGCTTTGCCGGTTATTTGACTTTGATCTTTATTGTTACTGTGCGTGTCGTAGCCGCAAATGCCGTACGACCTGCGGCAGCGACTCTGACTTTAACCGTATAAGTCTTCTTCTTCAGACCTTTCTTTACGGTGATCTTACCGGTTGTCTTACTGACAGAAAACTGTTTCTTGCCGCTGACCTTTGAGAAGGTAAGCCTGCCTTGGCCTTTGTCAATAAAAATATACAGTTTAGAAGGGCTTATTTTAGTCTTCTTTCTGCGTTTAGCTTTAGCTGACTTTCCCGTAACACTAAGAGTATTGGATTCCAGATAATTGTAATCGTAATATCCTTTTGCGATCACGGATCCTTTTTTATTTAGAGCAAGGATCTCTATATCAAAATAACCATATTTGGCAACCTTATCTGCGTTGATCAGCTTGGTGAGCAGATCATTCAGATATACTGAATTTGATGAAGTAGTAGTAATGACTACATCCTCATACCTAATGCTTAACTTATACTTGGTGGCGCCTTTGAATTTGCTCCAGGACAGGATTCCGTTTGTACTCTTGACGTTTGCGATCTTACCGTATTTGGGAGCTGTGGAGCTTGACTTATAGTAATAACTTCCCCACCATTCTCCAATGATTACTCCGTCGCTGTCTAATGCTTCGACACCTAAAAAATAAGGACTGTCTTTTTCAATTGTTCCTGCAGATACCAGCTTATTGATCTTGGCGTTGATATCGAAAACAGTACTTGTGATCTCGTATGTAACATCACTTACATAAACCACATATTTAGCAGCATTTTTGACTGCGTCCCAGTACATTGTGCCGTCTGTATCATAAGTAACATCGATATCAGTGTAACTGATAGGGGTGGCTTTAGAATCATATGTATGAGTAAATGTGCATGAAGCTATCGTACAACCCTTAGTGTTGTCGGCATAGATAGTGATCGTATACTTGTTATCGTTACTTCTGAAATCGGAATCATTTTTGATAAGCACGTCGATTGCTTTATGGAGATCGAATGAATTAGTTTTTGCTTCAGACATATCTCCCCATCCTTCGTCGTTGCATATATCGACCCAATACTTGCTTGTGCCTTCATACGCATCCCAGGTAAGGCTTCCTTCTGATGAAACTGAATAACCGTTGATCTGTCCGGGTTTAAATTCTTCAGAAGATGATTCATAAGCCAATTGACCACCAAAACCTGCAATATATCTACCATATTTATCGTATGCAGATATTCCTACCCAATATTTACCGGATTTACCGAGTTCACCGGTCTTGATCATTTCATCGATAACTGCTCCGATATTGTATGATGTCTTTTCGACCGCTTTACTCCAGGATGACGTTAATTCAATATAGTAATAGTCGGCTCCTGTATACGGATCCCAGGTAAGAACACCATTTGCGATCTGGGCATTCGTGATATTACCGTATACTATGGGAGTGGCATTGGATGTGTACGTGAAAGTGGTTTCATACTTTGCGATCGTAATATCAAACTTGTTTATGGCTGAAACACGGATGTCGTACTTTCCATCAGTTGCTTTATCAATCTCTTCGTCCTCAATCATTCTGTCGATCGTGCTTTTCAGATTAATGGAAAGACTATTCGTTTCTAAATAGCCCCAGGATCCGATTTTTATGCTGTAAAACGTTGTGTTCGCATATGCTTTCCAGGACAGAACACCGTTCTTTAAAGTGGCGCTGAGTTTTCCGACTGTGTTTTCAGCCGGAGAAGTGTAATAGAAATAATCGTAGCCCTCAGCTCTGCGTACACCGTTACTGTCATATGCATAGATGTAAACATAGTAATATGCTCGTTTTTCGATTTCGTTTGCTTTGATCAATCGATCGATCTCTTTATAGAATTCAAATGAATTGGTCTTAACTGTATAAGTATGATCTAAGAACGAAACGTCATACTGAGTTGCATCTGTGACAGCCTTCCAGGTTATAACACCATTTTCATCAATATCGATATCATCGATATCGCTCTCTACGATGGGTTTATCTTTTGCATCGCTGTTCTCTGATTCTCCGGGAGTGGTTTCTTCGGTGATTTCCGGAGTTTCCTCAGTGGGCTTTTCTGACTCTGCGGGTGTTTCTTCAGCCGGCTTTTCGGTTTCTGCCGGAGTTTCTGTTTCCTCGGGCTGTTCAGCTTCAGGCTTCTCCGTTTCAGCAGGAGCCTCTGTTTCAGGAACAGTTTCTGCAGGCTCTTCTTCAGCGGGCTTTTCAGTTTCCTTAGGAGCTTCGGTTTCGGTTGTTTCCTTCTCCTTCGGAGCTTCAGTCTCCTGCTTTTCTGTTTCTTTCGGAGCTTCAGCCTCGGTCTCTTTTGTTTCCTTAGGAGCGGTTTCAGCAGCCTTCTTGGTTTCCTTAGGTTTTTCTGCTGCCGGTTTCTCCGGTTCCTTCTTGTCCTCGGGTTCTGTGTCGCCTACAGCAGTCGGTGTGGCGGCATCTGTTTCATCAGCTAATAAGAGACCGCCGGGGAACGGTGTCAGACTTACTACCATTGCCAATGAAAGCAGCATTGCACTTAACTTCTTTACAACTGGTTTCATAACTTACCTCCCAACTAAAAATGCAGCATTTCAGCCGGCTACACCGAAAATCGCAGGCTGTTTCAGCTGCGATACATATTTGCTTAACGAAAAGGAGTACTTGTTTAGAAATACGGCACTTCAATTAGGTAAGAAATTGTATCTGATTTGATTATAGTCACGGGATTGTAATAATTCACTCAAATCTAAAAGATTTTAGATAATTTACAAATATAAACCTTATATTTTGGTAAATTGACAAGTTGATTTCCGTTAGCAGATGCTCACCTGTTTCCGCTTTGAAAAATTGTGCTTGAGATTCTGAACAAAATGGCTATAATTGCGATTGTAAAGTTAAAAGCGAAAGAGGTTTACAATTGCATGGAATCCGAAAAGAGCACCGCAAATAAAAGACGCAGCATGATATATGACATAGTTGTCATAGCCATTTCGGCAGCCTTGATCACGGTCTGTTCCTGGATCTCCATACCTTTGGGGCCTGTCCCGTTTACGCTTCAGACCTTGGCGATACTTGCAGTGCTATTGACGCTCGGAGGCAGAAGGGGAACCATAGCTATCGTGGTCTATCTGGCACTCGGTGCAATCGGTGTTCCTGTTTTTGCCGGTTTCAAGGGTGGACCCGCGGCGCTTCTTGGACCTACGGGAGGTTTCCTTGTGGGATTTATCGCTGCGGCACTTATATTCTGGCTTCTTGAAAAGCTTGTATTCGCACGCCTTATGTCAACATCTGCAAAACGTCTGGTTTTCGGTCTCATCAACTCATTGATATTCGAACTGGTCCTCTATGTTGTTGGCGTCATCTGGTTCATGACCGTCTATGCTGCCAAGACAGGCCCCATCGGTCTCGGAGCGGTTCTCAGCATGTGCGTGATACCGTTCATCATCCCGGATATCGTCAAGATGATCGCAGCAGCGGTAATCGGAAGCCGCGCATACCGTTTCGTCCGTAAGTAAAGAAAACATCCCCTGTTTGTGTTAATATGATTTGATATTAACCGACTATTGGAATAGGGGGTCAACAATGGATAACACATCGGATCTGATGCTCAAGGTTACCGATGTTTGCAAGAATTACGGCAAACATGAAGTCCTCAAGCAGATGTCGTTTGCGGTTCCGAAAGGTTCGATCTACGGACTGGTTGGGAAGAACGGTGCAGGTAAGACCACGATAATGAGGATCATCTCAGGTCTTCAGAAACCCACATCGGGCAAAGTTGAATACTGTTTTGACCATAAGGGCTACGGCAAGATCGGTGCCTTGGTAGAACTGCCTTCGATCTATTCGACCAAGTCTGCGCGGGATAACCTCATCTTTCAGTATATGAATCTCGGCCTTAAGATCGATGATTCCATCGATGAGATACTTGAGTATGTCGATCTTGCGAATACAGGCAAAAAGAAGGCCGGCAGGTTCTCGCTCGGTATGCGCCAGAGGCTTGGGATCGGCATGGCAATGGCCGGCAACCCTGATCTTCTGATCCTTGACGAGCCTATCAACGGCCTCGACCCTGAAGGAATCATACAGGTAAGAGATCTTCTGATCAGGTTAAACCGAGAGAAGGGGATCACGATAATAATCTCAAGTCACATCCTTTCAGAACTTTCGAAGCTTGCGACCAACTTTGCATTCGTTCAGGACGGAACCATCGTACGTGAGGTTACGACCGAGGAAGTCGAGAATGCAGGCGGTATCCAGTCAGATTTCTACTCGGCAAATCCCGAAGGTTTGCTTAAGGTGCTGCAGGGAAAAGGACTTGAAGCCAGGATCGATCCTCAGACAGGCATAGTAAAGGCAAAAGGCGTCTTTAATCTGACCGATGTTGTTACGGAAGCTTCAAAGCAGGGCGTCAATATTGCCCGTGTCAGCACGCGGGACACTGATCTTGAGACCTATTTCATCAATCTGGTGGGAGGTCATCTGAATGGGTAAGCTTTTAAGATTTGAATTTAAAAGAATAAGGATGAACCTTTTCTTCTGGATCATAACCGCATACTGCATCGTGTGGCCGATCTTTGTAGCCGGATTCTACAGGCTGATGTTTACTCTAAAGATCACCGACAGCGGCATTTCATTCGGTGAACTCGTTATGTCGGGTGATGAGAAGCGGTACATCACATGGCTCATACTTTCGGCATTCTTTGCCGAGATGCCCAAGTTCATGGCACTGTTCACCTGTCTTTATATCGGCAAGGACACGAGTGACGGTTTTGTCCGCAACAAGATAATCGCGGGCCACTCGAGGCTGTCAATATTCATGACCAATAATATCGCACAGTCGCTGGTTACCGTTTTCTGGTGCTTTGTCTATGTGTGCTTTGGTGCTTTGGGCCTGAAGCTAACGGGTATCGGTCCTGATATTAACGGCGGGGAGATGTTTATCCGTGTTGCCACGGCAGTCGTTGTGCTTCTCGTGATGTCAGCGCTTTTCACGTCTCTTGCAATGGCATTCCGCAACCGCGCTCTGCCTGTGGTCTTATCGATCCTGTTTACCATGATAATCGGAACGGTAACGATGGCGGTCGGCATGTTTAATATGCCGAAAGCGGCTGCCGACAGTTACGAAAAGGTCTGCGTCGAAACGATCGAACATAACGTTTCCGAAGGAATCTATACTGAGGCCGAGGGAGCCGCACTTAAGAAGATGCACACGAGCGAGAGCATCAGAGGCGGCAAGGCATGGTACGTGTTCCATCCTGTATATCAGGCAACCACGGCAGGTTTCCAGAGTGATTTCGCGATGCCGAATGCGCTCGGATTGGGAGCTGAAATGCGTTATCCGGAAAAGTTCAGTTTTTCGGATAATCTGGCTCAATCAGCAGCGCTTGGAAATATATTTACAGATAAGGAGAATTTCGACAATCAGCCCGGCGTGACAACGTCTTACGGTTCAAAGTGTCTTGAATACGTCTTGAAGTCCGTGATATGGTATGCCGTTGTAACTGTTGCGGGTTTTGCAGTTTTCAGAAAGAAAGATTTGTTCTAATGTTTTACGAAGATCACAGATTAAGTATTGTAATAGGGGCTTACGGAAGCGGTAAGTCCGAGATAGCCGTCAATATGTCGCTTGCGCAGAGAAAAGCTTTTCCTGACAAAAAGCTCCTCATCGCCGACCTTGATATAATAAATCCGTTCTACAGGTCGTCCGACTGTGCACCGGCACTTGAGAAATCCGGAATAAAGGTAATCTCGCCGATGTATGCGGGTTCCAATGTGGATGCTCCGGTCCTGCCTCCGGAAATGTTCGTTATCTTCGATGACGAAAGCTACACCGGCATTTTCGATATCGGCGGAGAGGACATGGGAGCAACGGTCCTTGGATCGATCAGAAAAAGGATCGAGAACTGTGACACGCAGATCCTCATGGCCGTAAACACTCTGAGACCTTTTACTTCAGATGCGGCGCAGGTTGCGCAGATGACAGCGATCCTTTCGGAGGCCGCAGGATTTAAGATCGACGGGTACCTTCATAACACCAATCTGCTGGAAGAGACTACGCCTGAGATAATCGCGGAAGGCGAGAGGATAATGGAGGAGGCTTCAAAGATGACAGGCGTCCCCGTCGTTGCTACCTGCTATATGGAAGGAACGGATCTTCCGGAGATCAAAGGACATGAGCTGTTCCCGATGACCAGGCAGATCTTCTATAATTACTGACAGCTGTATTTCATGCTTTTCGAGGGGCTTCCTTTGCGGAGCCCCTTTGTTATTATCCGGATGTTTTTTCGTCCGTTTTCGACACCCGGCATCCAAAGTGTTGTTTAAGCATCAGAAACGCCCTTCATTGCTGATTGTTTCAGGTGCCTTCCATGATGATAATGGGGCCATCAAACAAAACCACAGGGTATTGAAGGAAGGACATGAACATGAAAGAAGTAGTAACAACACTTGCAGCAACAGCAGCACTTTTGATAATGTCAGTCTCTTTGGCAGGCTGTGCACATCTTGTACCTGAAAAGCAGACTCATATTGCAGCCAAAGCTGCAGTACAGCAGTATATGCAGAATCAGGACATTTCGATAGCAGGAGAAGGTCAGAATCTACAGTCTGGTATTCTCGTATAAACAATTTGACAATAGAGCCTGTTTCATTCCTATTGATATAAACAGTCTTTATACTCATCCTTTACCCCCCTTCAAAAACCCCGGGATATCTTTCCCGGGGCTTTTTCGTTTTCGGGGTCATTGAGTATGTAAAATATTGTTGTTTTGTCAAATAAATGATATTATTTTACTGGCGGTCGCAAGGACCGTAAAGAAATATCAGGAGGAATAATATCATGGGATTGATTAGTTTGATTAAGAACGTTGCCGGTACCGTTTTCGGAACGGTCGGTGATGAGGTTAGAGATCAGTATCTTGAGTTCTTTACCTGCGATTCTCTCGGCGACAACATCCTTGTTAAGAAGGGTGCCAACCGTATGCAGAAGGGCCGCAACGTAGGCAGCTCAGAGATCATTTCACAGGGTTCAGTCATTGCTGTACCCGAAGGAACAGCACTTCTGCTCGTAGACGGCGGACAGATCGTTGATTTTACAATGGTTGCCGGCTACTACAGATGGGATTCTTCAACATCTCCTTCAGTATTTGCTCCCGGCGGTTTCGGCGAGAACATCAAGAAGACGGTTGTTGATGCATGGACACGTATGAAGCAGGGCGGAGAGCTCTCCAAGCAGCAGAGAGTTTACTTCGTTAACTTGCTCGAGATCAGGAACCAGAATTTCGGTACACCTGCTCCTGTCAGCTACGAAGATCCTGCTTACATGACAGTTTACATCCGCCTTAACGGTACATTCTCTTACAGGATCCAGGACCCTGTAACATTCTTCAGGAATATCTCCGGTAATATCGCTGATGTCTACACCAACGACGACTTCATGGGCACACCTTCAAAGCCCCTCCAGCCTCGTCTTGAGTTCCTCGATCACATTACCGAGGCTCTCAACAAGTGCAGCATTGATACTCCGGACAGCCCTGCCATCAAGTTCTCACAGCTCCCTGCACATCAGGGCCAGTTCCGTAACTACATGGCTGAGGTCCTCGATCAGGACTGGCTCCAGACAAGAGGCGTTGTCGTTCAGGCAGTCGCTATCGGTTCTGTCACACCTGATGACGAGACACGTCAGAGGATCCAGAGCATCCAGACAGAGCAGATCTACGGCAGAGACCAGGCTGCGCTCAACGCTTACAAGGGCCGTGCTGTTGCAGACGGTATCAGAGCTGCAGGTTCTAACGAAGCTGGTGCAGGCAGTGCAGGCGCTGGTATCGGTATGCTCGGTGTCGCTGCCATGACAATGGCTAACAACGGCGTTATGGGCGCTCCTATGGGCGGTGCTCCTCTGGGCGGAGCTCCTGTTGCAGGCGCAGCTATGGGCGGCGCAGCAATGGGCGCAGCGGGTGCTGCAGCAGCTCCCGCAGGCTGGACATGCTCTTGCGGTCAGGCAGGCAACCAGGGTAACTTCTGTATGAACTGCGGTGCAGGCAAGCCCGCTCCGGCAGCTCCCGCAGCAGCAGGCTGGACATGCTCTTGCGGCCAGACAGGCAACCAGGGTAATTTCTGCCAGGGTTGCGGTGCCAAGAAGCCCGCTCCTGTGGCTTGCCCTAAGTGCGGCTGGCAGCCGGCTCCCGGACAGACATCCAAGTTCTGCCCTGAATGCGGTACACAGCTCCAGTAAGCTGTACATTAGCCGAAAGGCAAAAACTAAGCAGATTAAAGGCCATTCCGAAAGGGATGGCCTTTTTTATAAAAGATTCAAGATATTTATGTCAGATTGTTGAAATTTATGGTGGTTTTAGTTGATAATGAAAAAGATACGGATCATAGTGGCAATTTGGGTGATGCTTCTGCCGTAATCTAATATAGACACGGTGTGTCTTATGTTTGAGGGGATAGAAATTGAATATTGAGCGATCCGCCCTGATCAGCATAATACTTCCCGCATACAATGCGGAGAAGACACTCGCGGAATCTGTTGATTCAGTACTTGCTCAGACTTATGACAAGATCGAACTTGTCATTATTGATGACGGATCTACTGACGGTACAAGGACAATAGCTGAGAATTATGCACAGAAGGACTGCAGGGTGAAAGTCCTTTGTAATGAAGTTAATATCGGTGTGTTAAAGACACGCATGAGAGGCGTGCGTTCTGCTATGGGGCAGTGGATAGCTTTTATTGACAGTGATGATCTGTGGGATCCGGATAAACTGAAAAAGCAGATGCTGCTGCAAAAAAGAACCGGAAGCGTCCTCACTTATTGTGCTTCAGGATTTATCGGAAGTGACGGAAATGAGATCTCCTGGGTAATGCATGTGCCGCCCAAAGTGGATTATAAGCGCCTTTTAAAGCAGAATGTCATACCGAATTCATCCGTTGTGATAAAGAAAGAGATATTTCTGAAGTATTCTCCTTTTTCCGAGGATCAACGGGATATGCATGAAGATTACGCCTGCTGGCTTTTGATCTTGAAAGACGGTCACGATGCAAGCGGGATTGATGAACCGCTCCTGACGTACAGGATCCATAAACATTCTATGACGGGTAACAAATTGCATTCAGCTATGTTAAACTTGAGCACGTACAGATATATCGGACTCGGCTTTTTTCAGTCTGCGTATTATATGGTCTGTTATGCAGTCAGGGGAATAATCAAGTACAGTCATTTAAGGTAGGAGGCATAGATTGGAGACAACAGGATTAAGGCGTTTTGCTTCAGAGAAGACACTGTTCTTTCTTGTGGCACAGATAATGCTTCTTATGCCGGCAAGCGAAATATTAGCCGAGGTCCTTACCCATTACTCTAAGGATTTCCTGCCATCATATTTCCACCCGCTTGTTTTCGGTGCATTCGGCATTTTAGGAACTCTTGCCGTACTTTTATATAAAACTGTTGAGCTTACGTCTCCTGAAACACGCGGCAGATGGTATTTGTCGGATTTTCTGTATCTGCTGCTGGTCTTCTTTATGGTGATCTCAGCTGTCTTTTCAACCAATCCCGGAATGTATTCATACGGTTATTTCTTTAACAGCGAGAATCCGGCGGATTTTCTCGGTTATTTCTGCATGTTTTATGCCGGTGCAAATATCAGATCATCGGAATACCGTAAGAAACTTATCTTTGTCCTGTTGATGGTTGAGATCATCCATGGCGTTTTTGCATTCTTTCAGACCTTTAATATCCAGATTGCCTTTTCGCTTCTCGCGTGGCGTATCGGCGCAGCATACGGATTAACTCCCAACATAAATTATTACGGCGGACTGGCAGTCTTCATGCTTGCTTGCATTTCCGGAGTATATCTTTTTTCCGAACAGTTTATCCGCAACAAGATCCTACGGCTTTTGCTTATTGTGTTTGCAGGATTCGGATTCTATGTAATGATGGGCAGCAAGTCGAGACTTGTATGGCCGGGATTTGCTGTAATGGCTGCATTCTATGTGATATCCGGATTGATAATGATAAAGAGCAAAATGGACAGAACGGCACTTAAGAGATATTTTGCCAGACTCCTGCTCCTCTTTGTCCTTTATGCGGTTATGTTTGCCGTACTTTATAACTGCACAGATATGGTAAGAGAAGGGATCGAGAGAACGAAGCAGGAAATGGAAGGCACGGTTGAGCAGGGTCTGGGTTCTAACAGGCTTTTGCTTTGGAAATACGGTCTTGAAAGCGTTAAGAATCACTGGGCGACCGGCATCGGTCTTGATAATTTCCGTGCAGTGTTTTATGAGAAGTTTGGAAATGTCGAAATGGCATTTTTCAGGGATAAAGCTCACAATGAGCTTATCCACATTCTCGTTACACAGGGTGTGTTTGCATTTGCTTTCTATGTTTTCCTTTATCTTCGTGCTGTTATTAACAATGTCAAAAAGATATTCAAGGGCGAAGATGAGTCTTCCAGAGCTTTGAACTGGATATTCCTCGCCATGTTCCTGACATATGCAGCGCAGGCTTGCTTTAACACCAGCGTTATCAGTGTTGCTCCGCATTTCTGGCTGGTTTTGGGCCTCCTGAATACATGTGACAGCCCGCTCCTTTCTTCTAATAAAAAATAATAATAATCAGTAAGTTTTTGTGTTAAAATTTTCAATCATAAAAAGCTTCATAGAAAGGCAGGTCTTGTTCTTATGGGAAAATACTTCGGAACAGACGGTTTCAGAGGCGAGGCTAATAAGGCGCTCACAGCACAGAAAGCCTTCCAGGTCGGTCGCTATATTGGTTGGTATTACGGTCAGAAACACGAGGACGGAAGAGCCAGGATCATAATCGGTAAGGACACAAGAAGAAGTTCTTACATGCTCGAAGCATCTCTTACCGCCGGAATTACCTCTTCAGGCGCAGATGCTTATCTGCTTCACGTAACCACAACTCCTTCGGTATCTTACTGCTGCAGGACTGACGGTTTCGATTGCGGAATCATGATCTCCGCATCACACAATCCTTTCTATGACAACGGTATCAAGATCATGCGTGCCAACGGTCAGAAGATTGAGGCAGAGATCGAAGAGAAGATCGAAGCTTATATCGATGGTGAGATCGATGAGATCCCTCTCGCAGAACGCGAGGCTATCGGCAACGTTATCGATTATGCTTCCGGCCGTAACAGATACATCGGTTATCTGATGACTGTTCCCACCAGGGCATTCAACGGAATGAAGGTCGGACTCGACTGTGCAAACGGCGCTTCCTGGAACATCGCAAGATCTGTTTTTGAGGCGCTTGGTGCAAAGGTCTATATCATCAACAACACACCTGACGGTCTTAACATCAATGCAAACTGCGGATCCACACATATCGAGAACCTCAAGAAGTATGTTATTGATAACGGCCTCAATGTCGGTTTTGCTTATGACGGCGATGCTGACAGATGTCTTGCGGTCGATGAGCTCGGAAACGAAGTCAACGGCGACCAGATCATGTATCTGTGCGGTAAGTACATGAAGGAGAGCGGTAAGCTCGACGGCAATACCATCGTTACGACGATCATGAGCAACATGGGTCTTTACAAGGCTTGCGAGGCTATCGGTATCCGTACCGAGAAGACCAATGTAGGTGACAAGTATGTCGCAGAGAACATGATGGCTAACGGCTTTGTTCTCGGCGGTGAGCAGTCCGGACACATCATCTTCGCAAAGTATGCCACAACCGGTGACGGAATCCTTACATCTCTCATGGTCCTCATGACCATGCTCGAGAAGAAGCTTCCTCTCTCAATGCTTGCAGGCGAGATGAAGATGTATCCCCAGTGCCTCAAGAACGTTGTTGTTAAGGACAAGGAAGAGGCACAGAAGAATCCTGTTGTCCTGAAGGCAGTTGAAGAAGTAACCAAGTCTTTGGGCGGTGACGGAAGGATCCTTCTCCGTGCATCAGGAACAGAGCCTAAGATCCGAGTAATGGTCGAGGCAAAGACGGATGAACTCTGTGAACAGAACGTCGACAAAGTCATTTCTGTCATCAAGGAACAGGGACTTATTGCAGATTAAAGTTTATTACGGCTTCGCATGTTGTTGCGGAGCCGTTATACTAAATAATTAAAGCGGGAGAACTAACTATGAGAGTAATCAGAAAAAGCAACTACGAGGAAGCATCAAAGGCATGTGCTGAGCTCATCGCTTCGCAGATAAGACTTAAGCCTGACAGCAAGATCGGCCTTGCCACGGGTTCCACACCCATCGGAACATATAAGGCTCTTGTTGACATGTACAAGGAAGGAAGCCTTGATTTCTCAAAGGTCACGTCAGCAAACCTCGATGAGTACAGAGGATTGGGCGGTGATCACGATCAGTCTTACAGATATTTCATGAATACGAATCTTTTTGATCATGTAAACATCGATAAGAACAAGACATATGTGCCTGACGGACTCGAGCAGGATGCAGTCAAGGCTTGCACCGATTACGATGCCATCCTTGAGTCTTTGGGCCACTTAGACATTCAGCTCCTCGGAATCGGCGGAGACGGACACATCGGCTTCAATGAGCCTGCTGATGCTTTCTGCGTTAACACACAGTGCATCGACCTCGAGGAGCAGACCATCCAGGACAATGCAAGACTCTTCTTTAACGGCGACCTCGCTGCAGTTCCCACACAGGCATACACGATGGGTATCGGCTACATTATGAAGTCAACGACAGTCATTCTTATGGCTACCGGCGCAGGCAAGAAGGGCATCGTTGAGAAGGCGTTCTGCGGTCCTGTTACACCTAAGGTTCCAGCATCCATCCTTCAGCTTCACCCGAACGTAGTTGTCATTGGTGACGAGGCGGCTATCTCTGATGCGGTAGTTGCAGCTGCAAAGTAAGATATCAGTGGTATATTTCCGGAGCCGTCTCAGCTGAGGCGGCTCTGTTTTTTAGATCGGGAATTAGTTTATAATTCAGGCATGCGTATTTGTTTTGTCAGATCAGATAAAGGTTATCCGGATTCCAGGGTCGAAAAGGAGATGTATGCTCTTTCGGAAGAGCATGAAGTATTCCTGCTCGGATGGAACCGCGAGAAGTCAGGTGACGGCGTGATACATGAAAAACACGGTATCCACGGCAGAGAGTTTGATTACTATCTGATACCTGAAGCTGCCAGGTACGGCGGCGGCATGAAGAGCATTCTCGGCCCTATGATCAAATTCTGGAAAATGGCATACAGATGGCTTTTTGAAAACAAAGACAAATACGATGCGATACATGTTGTGAATTTCGATACTGCAAAGCCTGCGTACAAGGCTGCCCGCAAGTTTAAAAAGAAGATCGTTTACGATATCTTTGATTACTATTCCGACTCATATAACGCGCCCGGAATAGTGAAGAACTGTATCAGGAACCTTGAGAATAATTACATAAGCAAAGCTGACATGACGATCATCTGCAGCGATGAAAGAAAGCATCAGATCAGCGGTTCGTCGCCTAAAAACCTCATCATTGTTGAGAATACGCCTGAAGACATTGAGGTCAGGGATGACTTTGAACTGGCTGCGGGTTCGGATCCTTCAAAGCCCAAAGTCGTATATGCCGGCATGCTTGTTTTCGACAGGTTCCTGAAAGAGACTTCCGAAGTGATGATCTCGAGAAGTGACATAGAGTGGCATGTCGCAGGGTACGGCGTGTTAAGGCCTTATATCGAAGAGTGTGCGGCTAATCATGATAACATCTTCTACTATGGTCCGCTGCCTTATGACGATATCCTTGCGCTCGAAAAGAAGTGTGATATCATGACGGCTCTTCAGGATCCGTCAGTGCCTAACAACAGGTATTCCGCGCCTAATAAGTTTTATGAAGCTCTGATGCTCGGAAAACCTCTTGTTATGGTAAGGAACGGATCGATCTATAAGAACATCGAGGAGAACGGGATCGGTGAAGTGATAGACGCATCTGAAGGAAAAGTCAGCGAAGAGATCTCTGCTGCTTTGGACCGTCTCTTAGACAGAAAAAACGAGTGGCATGAAATGGGCTCAAGGTCCAGAAAAATCTATGAAGAGAAATATCCCTGGAGCATGTCTGCGAAAACTCTTCTAGACGGTTACCGGTCACTTGCGTAAAAGTCTGTAAAACCTCATTGCAAGCTTTGGACTTATCTTCGCCATCTTGGCGAAGTTTTTTGCTGCCTTTTGACTGGGACCTTTAAGAAAATCCTTACAGTAAGCTTTATAGAGCGGCTTGAGCCTGCTGATGCAGTCTTCATCAACGGTACCTGAATCAGCCATCTTTAAAAGGCTGCGGTTGGAGGCATAAATGACCCTGGAATTTGCAAGTGAAGACAATTCAGGATAGCTGCTGTCAATGAAATCCTTTTGCTCGAGCGCTGCTTCCACTATGTCCATCTGTGTCTTTGAGAAAGGCTCATTGACGAAGCCTTCAGGATTTGAATAGTAGTTGTATTTCTTTTCGTACCCTACAGTGACCGAGCCGCATCCGGCTAAGAGTTTATAAACGACGAAATTATCCTCATATCTTTTGCCCAAAGGCATTCTGACGCAGTCAAAGAGATGCCTTTTGTAGAGTTTGCAGCAGACCGACACGGTGATGTCGTTTGACAGAAGATACTCTTTAAGAACGGATCCGGTGCCGGTTATGTTTTTAGGTTCTTCCGGCTTATTTCCAAGATCATCATACTGGCAGCAGGACATGTCGGATCCGTACTTATAAATAAAATCAACAAGGTATTCTATATAGTCTTTTTCAACAGTGTCATCGCTGTCGATGAATGCGATGAGGTCTCCGGAAGCTATATCAAGGCCAGCGTTTCTGGCAGCCGAAACACCTGAGTTTGGCTGGTTTATAAGTCTGACGCGCGGATCCTTTTCTTCGTATGAACGGCATATCTTTTCCGAACCGTCAGTTGAACCGTCGTTTACAAGGATGATCTCGATATCACTGTAAGTTTGGCTGACGGCAGAGCCGATGCATTTATCCAAATAGTTTTCGGAATTATAAATTGGTATAATAATGCTTACTTTCATGAAATCATTATACATCTGAACGAGTGAATTAAAATGCATCCGACCGTATCGATCATCATGCCTGCAAAGAACTCCGGTGCTTATATCAGAAGATGCATCGAAAGTGTTCTTTCACAAAAGTTTACGGATTGGGAACTCCTGATAATCAATGACGGATCAACTGATGATACCGTTGTGACAGCAATGACGTTTTCGAAAGATGATGACCGCATCCGTGTATTTGATTCAAAAGGGAACGGCGTATCAGCAGCACGCAATTACGGCATGGAACTTTCGACAGGCGATTATATCACTTTTATAGATTCCGATGACCGGATAGATCCTGATTATCTTTCAGAACTCGTAGAGCTTGCGGAAAAAGAGAATGCGGATATATCACAGTGTTCTTTGTATTATTGGTACGATAACGGAACTCTTGTACAGGAGAAAGAAACGGTTGATGCTGTTTTTGCCGGTCATGATGAGATCATGCATGCCTATTTTTCCGGAATGGTGGGAAAGATCTGTCTCGCGGCATGGGCAAAACTTTTCAAAAGTGAATTGTTAAACGGCATCCGTTTCGATGAGACTCTTACCATTCAGGAAGATGCGTTCTTAACTTTTCAATGCTGCATGAAAGCTTCTAAGATTGCCTGCAGCAACAATCCGCATTATTACTATTATCAGAATCCTGACTCTGTTACGAACAGGACTTTTGACGGCAGCAAGATGCAGTATTTCACCGTTCTGGACAGGGAATTGGATATCTGCAAAGGTGATCTGGCTCTGGCCTCTGAGATCATGAGAAGAAAAGTTGTTACCGCGCTTGATCTGACAACTCAGATCATCAGGGATGATTCGGGCCGGGAAAACCTGGACGGATTAAAAAAGATAGCTGTTGAAACATCTGATAAGATAAAAGGAAAGCTTGGATTTAAGACGGGATTCAAACTGTTTGTCCTGAGGCATTTTTCGGCTTTGTATTATGGATTACTCAAGATTAAATACAAATAAGGGCGTTTGCCTGTCGGTCATAGTTCCTGTCTATAACGTCGGGAGTTATCTTGGCAGGTGCATTGATTCCCTGACGGCGGCTGAAGGGATAGAGAAAACCGAGATCATTATCGTTGATGACGGCTCTACTGACGATTCCGGTTCGATCGCCGGATCTTTTGCGGACAGATATGATTTCATATCCTGTTATCACAAGGAGAACGAAGGGCTTTCAGATGCCAGGAACTATGGCTTGAAAAAGGCGTCCGGCAGCTATGTTTTTTTCTGCGATCCGGATGACATGGTAATCCCAGATGCCTTTGATGCTCTGATCAGAACTGTTTCGAAGAGCAGTGCAGAAGTGATAATGTTTGACGGACTCACTGTTGGTGAAGACGATTCAGTTACTGATTCGGGATACGATGTTCTTCTTGGGCATTCAGGCCTTGATAAGGCGGCTGAAATGTCAGGATTGAGAGCGATGATATCGCAGATAAATGACCACGGGAGATTTGCGGTTACTGCCTGGCTCATGGCGTGCAGGCGTGATTATCTTTTGAATAACGGTTTGCTTTTTGAGCCCGGACTCATACATGAAGATGAACTTTGGACACCGCAGGTTCTGGCCGGTGCATCGAAAGTAAGCTATCTGCCTGAAAAGATCTATTGCTACAGGCTTCGGGAAAACTCAATCATGAGCGGAGCTTCGGAGTTTCAGGAAAAGCATGCCAAAGCAATGGTGCATGTAATGAATTCGCTTTATGATTTTTATTCCGGGCAGATCAGCGATGCTGATGACAGGAACAGCCTGCTTTCTCATTGGAGCGGAAAATATCTTTGGATATTATCATCTTATGAGGTTTACAGATATGACTGCAGGAAAGATGTTCCGCGCCGCAGGATATGGGCGTGTTCTTCCGGAATGAAGGCAAAGATAAAAGGCATGATACTGTCTTTGTTCGGGGTAAAAGCATTCTGCAGGCTTTTCGGGTCAGGACAAACGGTTTAAGGGTATTTGCAAATGAAGACGTTGATATACTTTTTTGAAAAATACATCAGTCCGTCAGGCGGTCCGTCAGGATATCTGTACAACCTGAAGAAACGCAGGGACGAATTGTCGGACAATGAAATTGTCTTTTTGAATGAGAAGGATTTCGATCCAAAGCTTTCATATAAAGTCATGCACAAGATGCACAGCTTAGGTGCTCCGCGGAAGGAATTGTCAGATCACGCAGCATGGATCGAAGAAGTCTTGTATCAGAGCGGAAAGAAAGGCCCTTTTGATCTGAGCGGTTATGACGTGATCCATTTCCACAGCATTATCGACATGTATTCCCAAAAGAAAAACCTTGAAGGGTTTAAGGGAAAGGTCCTTCTTACTTCCCATACTCCGAAAATGCCTTACAGGGAATACATTGAGGATACGCTGGATCACGATGAGTATCTCAAACATAAAGATCTTTTCGACAGGGTAGAGGAGTTTGCGGAGTATTCTTTCAGAAACGCGGATTATCTGGTGTTCCCGTGCAAGTATGCCGAGGAACCTTATTACCATACGTGGGATGCTTATCCTGAGATAAGGGATGAAAAGAAGATCCTTTATCTTCCGACCGGTGTCCCGAAGATCAGTGTGCGCAGGTCGAGAGAAGAGATAAGGAAAGAACTGAATATTCCCGAAGACAGGTTTGTCATTTCTTTTGTCGGAAGACACATAAGCGTTAAAGGGTATGACAGACTTGTATCCTTGTTCGGAAAGCTCAGTAACGTGACCGTTTTGTGCTGCGGCCGTGAAGGAGCGGTAAAACATCCCGATTCTCCTGACTGGATAGAGATCGGATGGACTGATGATCCGTTTTCTTATGTGAATGCTTCGGATCTGTTTTTCCTTCCTAACCGTGAGACGTATTTTGATCTGTCTCTTCTGGAGACGATGTCTTTCGGCAAATGCTCGCTCATATCACTGACCGGCGGAAACAAAACTTTCGCAGGCAGGGAGGACTGTGGAATATATACTTTTGGAACTGATGAACAGGCTCTTGAACTTGTTCGAAGTATAATGGAGACGGAACCTGAAAAGATAAGAGCCGAAGAAGCGGCACAGGTTCAGCTCTATGAAGAAGAGTATACGGTTGCGAGATTTTACGACCGGTACAAGGACATGCTGAGAAAGATCGATCATGAGACCTGATGACGGGAATTCAATGACTGAAACAGGAGAGAAGCGGTCGCTTGCAACGAACGCTGTGTTCAACACGTTCTACCGCATGCTGGATATCATATTCCCGCTTATAAGTTCCGGTTATGTTGCCAGGATGCTTACTCCGGAAGGTGTCGGTCGTTATGCCGCAGCTGCCAATAATGTATCTTACTTCGTCCTTCTCGGTTCTTTGGGAATACAGGCATATGCGATCAGGGAGACCGCGAAAAGAAGAGATGACAAAAAGGCAAGGGATAAACTGTTCTCTGAAATGCTGGTCGTAAACGCTGTCCTGACAATGGCGGCCATCTTTATCTTTATTGCCTGCCTGGTGCTGACAGGTCTTTTCAGTTCGGATAAGTTGCTCTATTTCGTTTGCGGATTCGCGGTCGTCATTAATTTCATCAATGTCGACTGGTACTTCCAGGGGACTGAAGAATTCAAGCTTATCGCGATCCGTTCGTTTGTCGTCAAACTGCTTGGACTTATCGCTGTGATCGTTTTCATCCATTCGCCTGAAGATGTATACAAGTATGCTTTGATAAGTGTTTTATCGGGGCTTGCTTACCATCTTTTCAACATCGTCTATGCCAGTCGCCGCGTTGTTGTCAGTTTCAGGGACATCAATATTCAGCCTCACATCAAGTCGCTTGTTTTTCTGGCGCTCTGTACGGTATCTACTGAACTGTATGCGAGAATGGACATTACTATGCTCGGAATAATGGATAAGGATGCCTCGGTTGCATATTATTCATATGCCCAGAAGATAGTCGGTCTTATCATTGCAACGGCCATAGCAATAACAGCTGTTTTCCTGCCGCGCCTCAGTTACTATTTTGCCGCCGACAGAGCCAAGTTCAATAAGCTCACCAAGTTCGGCGCGGATCTTATGATCTTCATCTCGTTCCCGGCTTGTCTTGGCATAGCAGCCGTAGCATCACCTTTGATAACGCTGTGGCTCGGCGAAGGTTATGGCGATGCAGTGAATTGCCTGGCAGTTCTTGCCTTTATGATCCCGCTTAAATGTATCGGGGACATAATCTGCTATCAGGTCATGATGTGCGCGGGTAAGGAGTCCTACCTGATGATCTCTTACCTGATAACGATGGCGGTCAATTTTGTGAATAACCTTATCCTGATCCCCGGATTCGGTGCTTTCGGAGCTTCGATAGCCTCTTTGATATCTGAGATTCTGGTGTTTGTCCTTGTCTATGGTGCTGCAAGAAAGTACCAGCATTACAAGTTTGATGTGAAAAACCTTGTGGTGACGCTGATCTCGTCTGCTGTAATGTTTGGTATTGTTATTGGTTTTATGTTCATTTTTAAAAATGAGGCGGTCAGGCTCTTCGGAGGAGCCGCGTCAGGTGCGGCTGTATTCGTCCTTTTAAACGTCCTTTTGGGGAATGGGTTCCTCAAATATGCGCTGAACAGGCTGCAGCATAAGGAATAATGCTCCGGCCCTGATAATCAAAGCGTTTTTATAGTTGCAAGCCTCACCCATAATGTTTATAATACTTTGAATTATTTTATGCGCGTTTATCGCGTTTGTGATAATGGAGGAGGTTCATCGTGGCTAAAGGTAAAGTTACTTTTAACGAGAATCTGTGCAAGGGCTGCGGACTTTGCGTCGCTGCGTGCCCCAAGAAAATCCTCGAACTGGACAAGACAAGGCTTAACGCTAAGGGTTATCACCCGGCTACATGCGTAAAGCCGGAAGAGTGCATCGGCTGCACCTTCTGCGCTACGCAGTGTCCGGATGTCGTAATCACCGTTGAGCGTGATTAAGTTTCGGAGGGAATCTATGGCACAGAAAAGAGTTTTAATGAAGGGCAATGAAGTCATTGCCGAGGCAGCCTTAAGAGCCGGTTGCCGTAACTATTTCGGATATCCTATTACCCCTCAGACCGAAGTCATGCACTACATGGCTAAGAAGATGGTCGAGGCCGGTGGTAACTTCGTTCAGGCCGAGTCAGAGGTCGCAGCCATTAACATGGTCTACGGTGCTGCTGCTGCAGGCTTCAGAGTTATGACATCTTCTTCATCTCCGGGAGTTTCCCTCAAGCAGGAAGGTATTTCCTACATTGCAGGCGCTGAGCTTCCCGCAGTCGTAGTAAATATCGTAAGAGCCGGCCCGGGTCTGGGCGGCATTCAGCCTGCACAGGGCGACTATTTTCAGGCTACAAAGGGCGGCGGACACGGTGACTACAGGAACATCGTCATCGCACCTGCTTCCGTTCAGGAGCTTTATGAGCTCGTAGTTGAGGCATTCAACCTCGCTGACAAGTACAGAATGACATGCATGATCATGGGTGACGGTACTTTGGGTCAGATGATGGAGCCTGTCGCTTTCCGTGACGAGGAGCCCATCGTTAAGGTTGAGAAGCCCTGGGCTGCATGCGGCAGAAAGGGCGACTCCTTCCACCACACAGTTACTTCCATCTACATCGATCCGGATGTCCTCGAGAGGAAGAACCTCGAGCTCCAGGAGAAGTACAAGATCGTTGAGGCAAACGAAGTACGTTATGAGGCTATCAACATGGAAGATGCTGAGGTCGTTATCACAGCATTCTCCACATGCTCACGTATCTCCCGCAACGTCATCCGCCAGGCTGCAGAGCTTGGCATCAAGGTAGGTATGATCAGACCTATCACGCTCTGGCCTTTCCCTTACAAGGCGATCGCCGAAGCTGCTGACATGCCCAGCGTAAAGGCATTCCTCGACGTAGAGCTCAACGCAGGTCAGATGATTGAAGACGTTAAGCTCGGCGTTAACGGCAAGAAGCCTGTTTACTTCCACGGCAGGCTCGGAGGCAACCTCCCGATGCAGAAGGAGAGCCTCGACAAGATCGTTGCCATCCACGAGGGAAAAATGACAGAAGGAGGTAATTTCTGATGGCTGTAGTTTTCGAACCCACAAAAGGCCTTACAGATAAGCCTTTCCACTATTGCCCCGGCTGCTGCCACGGCATCATCCACAGACTTGTCGCAGAGACACTCGTCGAGCAGGATGCACTTGAGACAGCAGTAGGCGTTGCATCCGTCGGATGCACATACAACTCTTATGAATACATCGCTTGCGACATGGTGCAGGCTGCTCACGGTAGAGCACCGGCTGTTGCTACCGGTATCAAGAGGAATCTCAAGGACAGCTTCGTCTTCACATATCAGGGAGACGGCGACCTCGCTTCCATCGGTACGGCTGAGATCGTTCACGCTGCAGCAAGAGGCGAGAAGATCACCGTTATCTTCGTTAACAACGCTGTTTACGGAATGACTTCCGGCCAGATGGCTCCTACTACACTCGTAGGCCAGGTAACCACAACATCACCTTGGGGACGTAATCCTGAGACACAGGGATATCCTATCAACGTTTCCGAGTTCCTTGCACAGCTTCCGGGCGCTGCATATGTTGAGCGTGTTGCGGTAACTGATTTCAAGAACATCCAGAACGCAAAGAGAGCTCTTAAGAAGGCTTTCGACGTTCAGAAGAACAACTTGGGATTCTCCCTCGTTGAGATCCTTTCCACATGCCCTACAAACTGGGGCAAGGAGCCTTTGGCTGCTATGGAATGGCTCAAGGAGAACATGATGACCCAGTATCCTCTCGGATGCTACAAGGGTGAGGACCTCAAGTTCGATGAGAACGGCAAGTATGTTTCAGGTAGCACACCTGCTACCGCAAACAACTGCGTTAACGTTGGGGAGGTGAAGAAATGATCGATTTCTCTGTAATTTTTGCCGGCTTCGGCGGTCAGGGAATCCTCTCCGCAGGCAAGATGGCAGCTGAGGCTGCTCTTTACGAAGGCAAGGAAGTTTCATGGTTCCCTTCATACGGCCCTGAAATGCGCGGCGGTACCGCTAACTGCTCCGTCGTTATCTCCGACGAGGCTATCGGTTCACCCGTAGTCAATGATGCAGACGTAGTTATCTGCCTCAACCAGCCTTCCATGGAGAAGTTCGAGAAGCAGCTCAAGACAGGAGCTCTCATGATCCTCGATTCTTCCCTCATCAAGACAAGACCTGAGAGAACTGACATCAAGGTTATCGCAATGCCTGCTTCAGACATCGCTTCCGAGCTCGGCAAGATGATGTTTGCTCCTATTACAATGATGGGCTGCATGGCAACTGCAACAGGATGCTTCACAAGAGATTCTTTCGAGAAGTCACTTTACGAGATCCTTCCTGAGAGAAAGCACGGCCTTATTCCTACGAATATGGCAGCTTTCGACAAGGGCGCAGCTTTCGCTCAGTAATCAACTGTTATAGTATCGCTCTTAACGGCCCCCGCTCGTGCGGGGGTTGTTTTTATGCGTGGTTTTTCGAAAAGTCTATGTTGTTGTCTATGTTGACCCCATTTACATAGAGCAGAACATAGAAATCGGGTCCTTTCCTGATAGTCTCAGTGTTTATATTAAAGGAAACAATATAAAACGCAGCAAATGCCTGAACACAAGGCTTTTCGGGCATTCTGAAAAAAGTTTGCAATAAACACCATAAAACAGTTGACAGCAGTTATAAACTGTTATACACTGTTTGCGGATGGAAGGGAGAAACCGGTAACCCGGTCATCCGGAATAAAAGGACCGGCATGCAGGCGACGGGAATAAGCGCCGGCAGCCGGAGAGATTACCATAAGGAAAGAAGAAGGTTAAGATTATGTGGACAAGAAAGCAATTAAAGGAAAATGCCAAAAAGATCCTTTCCAAGAATTATTGGAAGGCATTCCTGGTAACGTTGGTGCTTATCACGGTAACAGGTGCGGGAACCGGAGCGTTCAGCGGAGCGAGCAACGGTATTTCAAGCTTCTCCAATTCGATGTACAAGTCGAAACACGACAGTGACACGAAGATCGTGCTGGATAAGGACAGCGACAACAAGGATCAGGACAAAGAGAAAGGCAAGCACGGTGAATTCAATGTTGATCTCGACGAAGGCGGAAAGTTCAGCATTAAGATCGATGGCGGCAAGATATATATCAACGATAGAGAGATCACTTCAGAGGACGGAGATGCCAAGGTCGTGATCAACGGCAGGACTTTCAGCGTTAACGGCCGTGACGGCAAAGTCAGGTTTAACGGTAATGAGTTCAATATCGGTGATGCTGACGGAAGCGTATCTTACGAAAAGGGTAAGCTCGTTATCAAGGACGGTGACGGATCGATAGTATTCAGCAGCAATCTCGATGAAGGCAGGGAAGCGGTCGGCGTAGCACTCGGTATCTTTGCAGTAGTATTTGCCGTATTGATGTTCTTCATCTGCGTTATCGGAACACTCCTTGACATCTTCGTTATCAACCCGGTAAGAGTCGGCGGATACAATTTCTTTAACAGACAGCGTGAAGGCACATCCAAGTTCACAAACATCTTCGGCGGTTTCACACACGGTCACTACAAGGCATCTCTCCGCAACATGTTCCTCAAGGATCTGTATGAGTTCCTGTGGTCAATGCTCTTCGTTATCCCGGGCATCATCAAGAGCTACTCATACTGGATGGTTCCTTACATTACAGCAGCAAATCCGAATCTCTCCGCAAGCAGAGTTTTCGAGATCAGCAAGAAGACAATGAGCGGCGAAAAGTGGAGAACTTTCGTACTCCAGCTTTCATTCATCGGATGGGAACTCCTTGCAATCCTTACATTCGGTATCGGAGCTTACTTCCTCGCTCCTTATAAGGAAACAACATATGCTGAGTTGTATGCAGCACTCAGGCAGAAGGCAATAGCAGGCGGAATCGCAACTGAAGAAGAACTTGCGATCGCAGCATAAACCAAGTTAACAACGGCCGTCGTGGGATATAATGGAAAAAGGGACCCACGGCGGTCCGCTGTATTTAAGAAACAAATGCCGTGAAAGGAGACGCGATGCACATAATCATCAACAATTCGTCGATGGTACCGATCTATGAGCAGATCGTCGATCAGATCAAAGCAGCGATAGTCGTCGGGGATATCAAGCCCGGCGACTTGCTTCCGTCTGTAAGACAGCAGTCGAAGGACTTGAGAATAAGCGCCCTTACGGCGAAAAAAGCATATGACGCCCTTGAAGAAGAGGGATTTGTAACCACTGTCCACGGCAAAGGCACATTCGTGTCTGAGACCAACAAGGACAGGATATATGAGGAACAGGTTCGTGATGTCGAAAAGGACATGGCCAAGGCCGTTTTGAAGGCACGCCAGTCGGGTATTAAGGATGACGACATCAGGAGCATTTTCGATATGATCATGGAGGACAAGTAGGAATGGCGCTGCTTTGTATGGAGCATGCTTCGGTGAAGTATGACCGTTTCAATCTCGATGTCTCCCTGACAGTGGAACCCGGAATGATCACCGGACTTATTGGAAGAAACGGCTCCGGCAAGACGACTACGTTTAAGGCTATCGTTGATGTTGTCAGAGCAGGGGGGAAGACAGAGATCTTTGGAAAAGATAACAGAAGGCTGACGGAAGATGAGCGATCAATGATAGGCATCGCCTATACGGATATCTTCTTCAGCGGTGAATATAAAGTGTCGGCTGTCAGAAGGATACTGAAAGCCGCATATAAGAATTTTAATGCTGCTGAATATGACAGGCTGATCAAGAGATTTGATATCCCGCAGGGCGGAAAGATCCGTAATCTTTCCACCGGTGAGCTTGCCAAGCTCAGGTTTGTTTCGGCTATGTCACATGACGCGAAGCTCGTTATCCTTGACGAGCCTACATCTGGTCTTGACGTTGTTGCAAGGGACGGCATCCTTGATGAGCTCAGGAACTACATGGAAAGACACGAGGATGCGGCGATAATACTGAGTTCAAACATAACCCAGGATCTTGAAGGACTTACGGATGACGTATACATGATCGATGAGGGAAGGATCGTACTTCACGAGAATACCGACACGATCACAGACGATTACGGTCTGGTCAAATGCACCGAAGAACAGTTTGAAAAGCTTGATAAGGAATACGTCAAGGGTGTTAAGAAAGCGCCATACGGCAGAGATGTTCTGGTATCGCAGAAGCGTTACTATCTCGAAAACTATCCTGCCCTGGCAGTTGAAGACGGAACGCTCGACCAGTGTCTGGTCGTACTTGCGGGAAAGAATGAGGAGGATAAGAAATGAAAGGTTATCTGACTTATTTTTTCGAGCAGCATAAGAGGCTGGCTGCCGGCTATGCGATGATGATCCTGATAACTCTGATCTTCGCAGTAAGCCTTAAGACAACTACGGTTCCGGTTGCGGTAACCATTCTTTACATAAGCATTTTCGCATCTTTGTCTCCGGTCGCTTCGCTCAATTCTGACAGGGAGATCGATGAACTTTTGTCGCTTCCGGGCGGAAGAAAGCATCTCGTGACTGCACAGTATGTGAATACGCTCTTTGCATTGGCGGCGTCGGTTGTTTCGGCATCCGTCGTGACGCTTTTGGCTCTGGCTCTTACACGCGGGCAGGCTCATCTGCCTTCGTTTCTGGCGGTCTCGCTTATTATCTCGATTGCGATGATCATAATCGCGATAATGGTTCCCTTGTCTATGTTCTTTGGCAAGAAAGGTCTTTTGATCGGATTTGCCGCTGCGATTTTCATAGGTTTCAATTCCGTCGTCAGAACTCTTCTGACAAACGGCGGTGCGGTTCTTTTCAAGATCTTGAAGGACTATACGGTCGGGCATCAGATCGAGGGAATTTCCGTTATCATCAGCGACAACCTGTCACTGCCTGACTTTTTGAGTCCGGTATCTGTGATAATGACCGCGGGCACTGCGGTAACGGCTCTTGTGTCGTCATATATAATCGCGCGGCTGGTATTCTCGCGAAAAAACTTCAGGGTGAACAAATTGTAAAATTGCACAAAACGCGGGAAATCTTCCCGCGTTTTTTTGTGTTTTCGGTTGGTAATTCCCATAATTTAGTATATAATAAAGAAGCGTTGACATTTTGACGCGTTATTCGGCTTGCCCGCGGTTTTCTGCAGGCGGCCGGACTACATCCGCAAGGGAGGAATAAAGCACATATATGGATGCTGCTTATCTGTTCAACAAAAGTGAGAACTACATGAGCTACAGATTCCTTGGCGCTCATCCGTATGAGGATGAGAACGGTAAGGGATTTATCTTCAGAGTCTGGGCCCCGCACGCGAGAATGGTCAGCGTAATGGGCGACTTCAATGACTGGGATCCGAATGAAAGCCAGATGTTTATGCTCGGCAAGACCGGTATCTGGGAGCAGAAGGTTCCCGGTGCACAGCAGTGGGACCGCTATAAGTATAGAGTGGTAGGTGCAGATAACCGCATCTATGAGAAGGGCGACCCGTTTGCAAGGCATTTCGAGACAAGACCCAATAATGCTTCGATAATCTACGATCCGGATGACTATATCTGGAATGACGACGAGTTCTGCAGAAAGCGTACTGATGCGCTGGCACCCAAGCCGATCAACATCTATGAGATCCACTTGGGTTCATGGCGCCGTCATCCTGACGGAAACTTCTTCTCTTACAGGGAACTTGCGATCGATCTTTCCGATTACTGCAAGAAGATGCACTATACGCACATCGAGCTGATGCCGATCTTGGAGCACCCGCTTGACGATTCGTGGGGTTATCAGGTAACAGGTTACTATGCGGTCACTTCGAGATTCGGCACGCCCGCAGACTTCAAGTTCATGGTAGATGTTCTGCACCAGAACGGCATTTCCGTAATCCTCGACTGGGTTCCCGCGCACTTCCCGAAGAACCTTGAAGGTCTTGTAAGATTTGACGGCACACCCTGCTACGAGTACGCAGATCCCAGGATCGGCGAGCATCGTGAATGGGGTACTTACGTTTTCGATTATTCCAAGAACGAAGTCCTTTCGTTCCTTATCTCCAATGCGGTATTCTGGATCGATGAGTTCCATCTCGACGGTATCCGCGTTGATGCGGTGTCATCAATGCTCTACCGCGACTACGGACGCACTCAGTACATTCCTAACAAGTACGGCGGAAATGAGAATCTCGAGGCTATCGAGTTCTTCAAGAAACTCAATTCCACGCTTCGCAAGAACTATCCTTATGCGATGCTCATCGCTGAGGAATCCACGGCATGGCCCAAGGTTTCACATCCCGTTGAAGAAGGCGGTCTGGGCTTTACGCATAAGTGGAACATGGGCTGGATGCATGACACTCTGGATTATTTCTCGACTGATTCCTATGCGAGGGGATGGCATCACGATGAATTCTGCTTCTCGATGATGTATGCATTTGCAGAGAACTATATCCTGAGCCTATCACACGATGAGGTCGTACACGGAAAGCATTCCCTTATCGACAAGATGCCGGGCGATATTTGGAGAAAGTTTGCGTCTCTGCGTACCATGATGCTCTATCAGATAAGCCATCCGGGCGCAAAGCTCAACTTCATGGGCGCCGAGTTCGGTCAGTTCATCGAGTGGCGTTTCTATGAGCAGCTCGAATGGTTCCTGCTCGACTATGAGTCACACAGGCTCCTTCAGAATTTCAATTCAGAACTTAACAAGTTCTATATCGAGCATCCCCAGATGTGGATCGACGATCACACATGGGCAGGATTCGAATGGATCGCTGCTGACGATATCAAGAACAATGTTTTCGTATACAAGAGGTCTTCTCCGAACCCGAAGGAGAACGATATCTATGTCGCTCTCAACATGGTTCCGCAGCCTCTTGAGGATTACAACATCCCGGTCTACGAGCTCGGCACATACCGCATCGTTTTCAATACGGACGACATGAGCCACGGCGGATCGGGCTATCCTACGGGAACTGACGCGATGGGATGCTTCGAGGCGATTGACGAACCGATGAGCGGTAAGCCGTATCACGTATCCGTCAACCTGCCGCCTCTCGCAGGTATCTACTTCATGAAGGTGAAGGATCCCAAGCCGAAGAAGGCAAAGAAGGTTACGGAAAAGAAACCGGCTGCCAAAAAGCCTGCTGCAAAAAAGACAGCAGCAAAGAAACCCGCAGCAAAGAAGGTTGAAGAGAAGAAACCCGCAGCTGCGAAAAAAGCGCAGGTAAAGAAAACTGCAGCAAAAAAGCCGGCGGCAAAGAAGCCCGTCAAGGCACCTGAAAAAGCAAAATAATTAAGGATATAAACCGGAGGTAAAATCATTATGGCTAAGACTGAAGTCGTTGCGATGATACTCGCAGGCGGACAGGGAAGCAGGCTCGGCGTTCTCACCAAGAAGATCGCGAAGCCGGCAGTCCCTTTCGGAAGCCGTTACAGGATCATCGATTTTCCGCTGTCAAACTGCGTTAACTCAGGATTCGAGATCGTTGGCGTACTTACACAGTATCAGCCGCTCGCTCTCAATACATACGTCGGAAACGGACATCCTTGGGACCTCGACCGTAACAATGCCGGCGCATATATCCTTCCGCCTTATCAGACGGCAGGCGGTTCTTCCTGGTACAAGGGAACTGCAAACGCAATCTATCAGAACATGAGCTTTATCGACGACAACAACCCGAAATATCTCGTTGTTCTCTCCGGTGACCACATCTACAAGATGGATTACGCCGCTATGCTCAAGGCGCATATCGACAAGGGCGCGGATGCAACTCTCGCAGTATATGAGGTACCGTGGGAAGAAGCTCCGAGATTCGGTATCCTCAACACAAAGGAAGACGACATCATCGAAGAGTTCGATGAGAAGCCTGCAAAGCCGAAGAGCAACCTCGCTTCGATGGGCGTTTATATCTTTACATGGGATGTCTTAAGACAGGCTCTCATCGATGATGAGAACGATCCGAACTCAAGCAATGACTTCGGTAAGAACATCGTACCCAACCTTCTTGCTCAGGGCAGAAAGCTCTGCGCATACAGATTCTCCGGTTACTGGAAGGACGTAGGAACGATCAGTTCTCTCTGGGAGACCAACATGGATATCCTTGATAAGCCTGAAGAGATCAACCTTGTTGACAGATCCTGGAAGATCTTCTCAAGGAACCCGGTCAAGCCT
The DNA here is from genome assembly GCA_017478485.1 of Clostridiales bacterium. GTDB lineage: Bacteria > Bacillota > Clostridia > Saccharofermentanales > Saccharofermentanaceae > Saccharofermentans. The sequence goes on from JAFVDI010000021.1 coordinate 186,861, forward strand.
TCGCACTTCATCGGAAGCGGCGCAAAGGTCAAAAATTCCGCTCTGACGGACGGCTGCCGTATTTTCGGTGACGTAGAACATTCAGTCCTTTCCGAGTCCGTAATAGTAGAGAAGGGCGCCATCGTTAAAGACTGCGTCCTGATGCCGGGTGTAGTAGTCCAGGAAGGCGCACATATCGAGCGCTGCATCGTTGACTTCGGAACGATCATCGGAAAGAACGTTACTGCCGGTGCATTCGTTGAAGGCGAAGGTGCTTACACCAACAAGAAGATCTGCTCAGAAGGCATCTGCGTTTTCGAGCGCGGTCTGAAGATAAAGGATGACGCGGTCATTCCGGGCAACAGCATGATCGATACCGACGTTCAGGTCTCTGACGATCAGAGCGTCATCGAATCCACCTTCAGGGTGTGAGCTTGAGGAAAAGGAGATTACGATATGTTCAATAATGCAATGGGCTTGATCTTAGCCGACAACAAAAAGATTTCATTAGGTGAGCTCTCCAATCCGCGTGCTCTTTCAGCAATGCCCTTCGGCGGCAGATACAGGATCATCGACTTCATGCTTTCTGACATGGTCAATACCGGTATCAAGAACATCGGACTTCTGACTTACAACAAGTACAAGTCGCTGATGGACCACACCGGAACCGGCGGAGCATGGTCTCTTGACCGTAAGAACGACGGTCTGCACATCCTGCCTCCGTACGTTAACTCTGAGGCAACCGGAATCAACTCCGACGAAGAGCTTACGGGCATCATGGACTTCCTGAGACAGTCAAGAACGACATACATCATCGTTGCAGGCGCAAATGTCATCCTCAATACGACTTTTGATGCTTTCATCAAGTCTCATGAGGAATCAGGAGCTGACATTTCCGTAATGTATAACCGTGACGGCACGAAGTACGGAAGCCCTTCATACATCCTCGATATCGATGAGGACGGATTTGTAAGAGACATGCTCTACAATCCCAATAAGGCTGCTTCGACAAAGTCTTCTCTCGGCATCCTCTGCCTCAGAAGAGACCTCCTGATCGACATCCTCGCACGCCAGATGGCACACGGCCAGCAGCATTTCGGAATCCATTCCATCGTTAAGATGTTTGACGAACTCAAGGTTCACGGCTTTGAGTATTCCGGTGTCGCGCTGAGGATCAACAGCGTTCAGACATACTTCAACGCATCCATGTCACTCATCAACGATTCAGTCAGAAACAATCTGTTCTGGAGCGGCGATCCGATCTACACAAAGGTCAAGGACGAAGCTCCGACACTCTATTTCGACAATGCTGACATGAGCAATTCGATCGTGTCAGACGGCTGCCGCATCTACGGTAAGGTTGAGGAATCAGTCCTCTTCAGAAGCGTTACTATCGCAAAGAACACGACGGTCAAGAACTGCGTCATCATGCAGGACTCGCATATTTCCGAGAACTGCCATCTCGAAAACGTAATCCTTGACAAGAACGCCTTCGTCAGGCCGGGAGTCCGTCTCGTAGGACATCCCGATTACCCCATCGTAATTGGAAAGGGAGCAGGTATCTGATATGGAAAAATCGATCAAAGTCTTACTCGCTTCATCCGAGTGCAGTCCGTTTGTTAAAGTCGGTGGTCTGGCTGACGTTGTAGGAAGCCTTCCCGTTGAGCTGAACAAGCAGGGAGTAGATGCAAGAGTTATCATTCCGCTGTACAAGAAGATCAAGGTCAAATACAACGACAGGCTTCAGTTCCTCGGCTGGAAGATGGTCCATATGGGCTGGCGTTCACTCTATGCGGGTTTGTTCTCGCTCGAGGAAAACGGCGTCACTTTCTATTTCGTGGACAATGAGTACTATTTCAACTTTGACCAGATCTATGTTGATTATGTTTTCGATATCGAGCGTTACTGCTTTTACCAGCGCGCGGTCTTAGACTTCATGGGCGACTTCATGAACTTCGAGCCGAACGTTCTGCACTGCAACGACTGGCAGACCGGTATGATGCCCATGCTGCTCGACTGCCACTTCAAGAAGCACGGATATCACAACAACGTCCAGACCGTTTACACGATCCACAACTTGAAGTATCAGGGTGTTCATTCGACTGACGTCGTAAGAGAGATGCTCGATCTTCCCGACGATTATCTTAGAGATGATTTCTGCATCAAGGACAAGGCCATCAACTTCATGAAGGCCGGTATCGTTTTCTCCAATTCCGTAACGACGGTCTCTCCCACTTATGCGTATGAGATCATGACCGACTACTACGGCGAAGGACTGAACGGCACGCTGCAGAAGTATGCTTACAAGGTCTCCGGTATCTTAAACGGCATCAACGAGCAGGAATACGACCCGAAGACAGACGGCAAGATCCCGATGAAGTATTCCGTCAAGGATTACGAGAAGGGCAAGGCCGCATGTAAGAAGTCTCTGCAGGAGCAGCTGGGATTAGATGTCAATCCGGGTGCGCCTCTTTGCGCCATGATCTCGCGTCTCGTTGACCAGAAGGGTCTTGACCTTCTGCTTTACGTTCTTGAGGAAATGCTCTACGACGGAATGCAGATCGTCATTCTCGGTACGGGCGATCCGTACTATGAGAGAGCGCTTACGGACATCGCAAACCGCAACCACGGCAAGATGTGCGCATGCATCGATTTCGACAGCGGTCTTGCACATACGATCTACGCAGGCGCGGACATCTTCCTGATGCCGAGCCTTTTCGAGCCCTGCGGCCTCTCACAGCTCGTCTCCATGGCATACGGTACTGTTCCTGTTGTCCGTGAGACAGGCGGCCTCAAGGACACTGTAACGCCTTACAACGAATATACGGGCGAAGGCAACGGATTCTCGTTTGCGAACATCAACGCACACGAGTTCCTGTTCGTAACCAAGTATGCAGCTGACCTCTACCGTCATCACAAGGATGTATGGAACAAGCTTATCGAGACAGGCATGAAGGGTGATTACTCCTGGAAGAAGAGTGCAGGCGAGTACGCGGGCCTGTATTCACTGATCACGGGAATCCCTATGCCTAAGGAAGAAGAACCCGCTCCCAAGAAGGAGCCCAAATCCGAGAAGAAGGCAGCAGCTCCCAAGGCCGAAAAGCCAGCAGAGAAAAAGGCTCCCGCCAAGAAGAATGCGGCTAAAAAGCCCGCAGCAAAGAAGCCGGCGGCGAAAAAGCCTGAGGCTCCTAAAGAAGTTAAACCCGAGGAGAAGAAAGACTGATGGAGTCTTCCGGGACAGACAATCTGAATAACATTTCACGGGCGCGGTGCATTCATGCATCGCGCCTTCCTGAGTACAGGACGCCTTTCGGGGCGAGGCCCGTGTCTTCTTATACCGAGCTGTTTTTCGACTGCTATAAAGATGCTTCGGCCGTTACGCTGTGCTATACGTACGGACTTTATTCGTTCTCGTATCACGAGGAGCCGATGTACCGTGTCGCTGGTTCTTCCAGGTATCACGTAAATCTCATGATGCCCCACGAGCCGTCGGTCCTGTTCTACTGGTTCAGGTTCAAGATAGCGGGAAATTCCGACGAACTCCCCGAATGGCTGTCACAAAAAGGCGAGGGCAGTGAGGAGAAGGCTCCGGAGCTCACGCTCTACTACGGTGCCGCATCTGATACGGCAAACGGCGAAGGCACGATCTACCATGAGCCGCCGCGCGTCGGTGCAGATGAGGACAAGTATCCGTTTGCTTTCCAGATAACCGTTTACAACAAGGATTTCAAGACCCCGGATTATATGAAGGGTGCGAATATCTACCAGATATTCCCGGACAGATTCGCAAGAGACACGGGCTTTTCGGTCAAGGCAATGAAGAATGCCAACCCGCGTCCCGAGCGCGTCTATCACGAAGACTGGTATGAGGATGTCGATATCTACGGCACGCCTGAGACCGGTTATCTCGCGTGTGATTTCTACGGCGGGTCCTTGAGGGGCATCAGGGAGAAGATTCCTTACCTGAAAGAGCTCGGGATCAATATCCTTTACATGAATCCTATCTTCGAGGCGAGGTCTTCGCACCGCTACGATACTGCGGATTATCTGAACGTTGATCCGATGCTCGGAGGAGTGGCGGCATTTAACGAGCTTTCGTGCGAGGCTGAGGCCGCAGGGATAAAGATAATCCTTGACGGCGTTTTCAGCCATACGGGAGCAGATTCGATCTATTTCGACAAGTTCGGCCGTTACGGAGGCGAAGGCGCCTATGAGGCTTACAGAGACGGCACGGAGAGCCGCTACCGTTCGTGGTACAACCTTTACCGTAACGAGGACGGAAACATCTGTTATGACTCATGGTGGGGCTTTCCAGACCTTCCCAATGTCAACGAGAATGACCTTTCATACAGGAATTTCGTTTTCGGTGACAACGGAGTAGTCTATACATGGACCTCCAGGGGCGCTGACGGCTTCAGATTAGATGTCTCCGACGAGCTCCCCGACAGCTTCATAAGACAGATGAGATCGACCCTCAAGGCCAAGACGAACGGCGAGGGAATGCTGGTCGGAGAAGTCTGGGAGGACGCATCCAACAAATGCAGCTACGGTTCTTACCGTGATTTCATGCTTGGCAACACCCATGACTCGGTAATGGGCTATACGTTCAGGCATATCCTTCTGGATTTCCTTTGCGGTTATATATCCGCGCAGGTCGCCGATTCAAGATTTGAAGGCTTCCGCGAGAGATACCCGGATGAAGCATACTACTGCATGATGAACCTCGTATCTTCGCATGATGTTCCGAGGATAATGACCATGCTCGGCAAGCCCGTAGAGACCGACGACCGTGAGATCCAGCGCGGCATAGAGGTCGATGCGGCAGATTACGACAGGTGCGCAGCGCTTGCCAGGATGGCATATGCTTTCCAGAATGCTTACATAGGAGCTTCCTGCCTCTACTACGGCGACGAAGTGCTTATGCAGGGCTATAAGGACCCTTTCAACAGAAGGACTTATCCCTGGAACCGCCTGACAGCCAAGCAGCAGGAAAATCTTGCATTCTTTAAGCGGATCGCGGGCCTGCGCAAGGTGCATACGTGCCTCCGCACGGGCTTTTATAAGACACTGCTGGCCGATGAGGGGGCTTTTGCTTTCGAAAGGTATCTTTCTGAGGGAAGAGACTATTTCGGGCATCAGGGAACGGGCGCAAAGAAGATCGTCTTTGTTGCGAACAGATCCGAAAAACCGCTGTATGTTACATGTAACGACAGTTATTCCGGTGTTAACGTGACGGATAAGGTATCGGGATGGCATCCGCCCCTTTCTGAAAGCATCATATTCGGAGGCTTTGAGAACGGTTCCACGATAGTTGGACTTAAGCCTTATTCCGTGGCATTTATTATTTATTGAACCGTTTGTGATAAACTACAACAAATAAAACATTGCGAGGTCTAATTATGCCTACTATCATTCCAGGAGCACCGATCTCAACTGCTGATGCACAGCGTTTGGGGGCATTCATCTATATAACTCCTGAAGAATATGCTTCTATCAATAACGGTACGATACCGGATTCTTTCAAGACAAGGGTTGCAACAGCTCAGCAGCAGCTGTCAGTCAGATTTCTGACAGAACACCCGGAAGGAGCGCCTGCTCTGGATACATCGACTCCCGATTCGGAGCTTGCGGGCAAGGCATCCGCTCTGGCAAGTGCCTGGATCACGAACCATGTTGATTTTGGTCAGCAATATATGATCGAGGGGAATGCGGTAAAGAACAGGCTGCGCGTCCTGGATACCGAGATCGCTCAGGCCAAGTCAGTACAGGAACAGCAGAGCCGTGAAGTAATGAAGTTCGACAAGCTCGGCCAGAAGGAAGCGATGCAGCAGGCGGGTATCGCCGCAGGCAATGCAAAGAAGGCTGCCGAGACTGCCCTTGCCCAGAAGGAAAGACTTGCTTCTGACTGGGCACAGAGAATGGCTCTTTGGAACCGCTGTATTGCTTCTGACTATCCTGTAGGCCCTGACGGATTATTTGATCCGGAAGCTTCCTGTGCAGCCGTATTGCAGGCAGCTGCCGCACCTCAGGCAGCTGCAAAGACATATCTCGATGCTGAAGGCAATGAGGTCGCAGTCGGCTCCACCATGGAATCGACAGACAAGAAGTGCCCTAACTGCGGCGCTACCGTCGTATACGATCCTGATACGCTTTCTATGACCTGTAAGTTCTGCGGATACTCAAGGCAGCTTCCTAAGCCTGAAGACGTCGCAAAGGACGTTCAGGAGATCGACTTTACCACGGCTACACAGAGAGCTAACATCGACTGGGGTCAGGCGAGAAAGTCTCTTACATGTAAGAACTGCGGCGCTACGACCGTATTCGATGCTACTGATACAGCAGCTTGCTGCCCTTACTGCGGATCGACACAGGTAATGCCTGTTGACGATCAGGCGGATGCAATGGCTCCGGGCGGCGTCGTTCCGTTTGAAGTTTCACAGGATAAGGCTTCACAGCTTTTCAAGAGCTGGATCAAGGGCAAGTTCTTCGCTCCGAATGCCGCAAGGAAGTCATGCGAAGCTAAGAACTTCAGCGGAGTATATCTCCCGTTCTGGACATACGATTCACAGACGACATCTCCGTATCAGGTCGAACTCGGATACAGACACGAGAGGACCAACTCAAAGGGCGAGACTGAGACATATTATGAATATAAGCATTTCTCCGGCATCTACGAGAAGTTCGTAGATGACGAGGTTGTATACGGCAGCAAGAGGACCGATAACCCTTACATCAATGCCGTAAAGAGCTTTGATTTCAAGAAGATCCGTCCGTACTCTCCTGAATTCATCGCAGGCTTCCTTGCCGAGAGATACACAGTCGGCCTGGATGACGGCTGGCAGATCGCAAAGAACCAGATCAGGAATACTCTTAAGTATGAGATCGGCCAGTATGAGAAGAAGAGAGAAAATGCTGACACGGTCGAGAAGGTAAACTTCAATACTGACTTCGCCAAGGTAACGTTTAAATACGTTCTGGCGCCTATCTGGATCGCAAATTACAAGTTTAACGGACAGGTCTACAACTTCGTAGTCAACGGCCAGACCGGTAAGATCGCCGGCAAGTCGCCTGTATCCGTACCTAAGGTCATTGCTGCGATCGCTCTGGCGATCATTGCGCTGATAGTCATCTACTATCTCATGTCCAACTGATCTTCTTTTGTCTAAACGATAGTTTTTCGGTTAAGATTTTTTGAGGCTTTCACTCCGCTTTGAGTGGAAGCCTCTTTTACATTTTGGTTAAAAGCAGGACAAAATCGTGTTTTTTGTCCTAAAAAATGAAGAAATTGTGAATAAAATGTTGCAATTTCAAAATTAGCTCTTATTATATTTATTAATTAGAGTGAAATATTCTTTTTGGGAGGAAGAAATGAAAAGAGCGGTATTAAAGAGGTTAACTTCGTTTGTTGCTTCGTTACTTGTGGTGGCCATAGCGTCACCAAATTTTGTGTATAGCGTAGCTGCTACTGCACATGAAACTGAGACCGGCATCGTTGTCGAGTCACAGGCTCCTGAGGAAAAGGAGACTGAGGCATCAAAAGAGACGAAAGCTGCAAAGGAGACCAAGGTATCCAAAGAGCCTAAAAAAGTAAAGGAAACCAAGGCTGAAGCTGAAGAGACAAAGGCTAAAGAAGCTGAGGTCAAGGAAACCGAGGTTAAGGAAACCAAAGCAAAGGAGAATGAAACTAAGGATACCGAAACTAAGGTAACTGAAGTCAAGACTTCTGAGACAAAGGAATCCGCTAAAGAGACTGCGGCTGAGACAAAAGCAGAAGAGAAGCCGGAAGAAACAAAAGCTTCTGAACCGACTGCAGCTGAAACTTCAGAAGAGACAAAGCAGCAGGAACCTTCCGAGATTAAGGAAGTGACTGAACCTTCTGAGACGAAAGAATCCGGAGAGACTTCCTCGCCTGCTGAGACTTCAGAGGAATCCCAGCCTTCTGAATCCGAACCCGCTGAATCTTCAGAGACAACTGAACCTACTGAGGAGACAGAACCCTCTGAAACATCCGAGACAAGTGAAACATCTGCCAATGAAACCGCTCCCACGGCAAAGATCACTGTCGCGAAAGATGCTGAAGAGTTTGTCAGCATCGTTGCAAACCTCCCTGCAAAATACAGACTCATTATCGACACCAACGCTGACCTTACATCCCTCAACGGAGCAAGGGGAGTTTTCTATGACGGATCGTATGTCCTGGTTTTCGACAGCCTCGATAATTACGATGCGGCACTTAAGTATCTTAACAGCAAGAACATCACTTTCAGTATCGACGGAAGCGTTGAACTCTGCGGTGAAAAGATCAAGTGTAACAATGTTACAATCAATCCGAATGCCAAGACAAAGATCGCTATCATCGATACAGGATCTGATCTTGCAAACGAGAAAGTCTCCGTCATGGGTGACAAGGGAGCAGACAAGAACGGCCATGGTACATCCATGGCATCAGCTGTTCTTTCCCAGACTGATGATGCTTACATCATTTCAATCAAGGCTATCGATGATGACGGTACCGGTAAGGTAGCTGATGTTTATGCAGCTCTCCGTTATGCCATCGATGCTGACTGCAAAGTCATCCTCATGGCAATCTCACTCCGTGACCTCGGCCAGTATGAGGCATTCAAAGTTCTCGTTGATGAAGCAGTATCCAACGGCATCAAGGTTGTAGCTTCTGCCGGCAACAACGGCACCGATGCATCCAAGTACATTCCCGCAGGTCTCAAGGGTGTCCTGACAGCAGGCGCAATGGACGAAAACGGAGTCAAGCTCCCTAAGTCCAACTACGGTAAGTCTGTAGAATACTATGTAGTTGCAGATTCCACTTCTGAGGCTGCAGCTATCCTCGCTGGTAAGGTTATTGCAGGTACAGAAGGTGAGCTTGCTACAACATGCAAGATGAGTGCTTCAAGCGGCACTGATGACGCTAGAGCGAAATTCAAGATCAACAGATCTGATGACCCTGCACAGAATGATTTCTCATCCAGCAATGGCGAAACTCTTTATAACAATGCTGCAGCTTTCTGTATATTTGCAGAAAAGTATATTCATTCGAACCATATGGAAGGTTCTGTTGCAGCGGATAAATATATCAGAGATACTGATTCCATAATGGAGATCACTCCAAGGATCTTCCCTTATGTATATGATGCAAATTACTATTTCTATTTCAATAGCATAGATCAGACTCCGATCAACAAGAAAATGATCAGCCAGACTCCTGATGACGGCAAACCATATGCTTCAATGTATTTGGGACCTGATCTTGTATATGTTGAGCCTGAAAAGAATGTAGACGGCAGTTATCAGATTACCGTTGACGGAAATACTATTCCTGTATCCAATGATCTCGCAAATAATGGCGATGGTAGATTTATTTATTCTATTTCACAGAAAAAAATAGTAGGTTCAGGTAATAATCCGACAACTATTTCCGGTGGCGGTAAAGTTAAAGCGTCTAGCAAAATTGATTTCGATAAAGTTCTCACCGCAATTGGAAATTGGGCAAAAGGTTTCTATAACGAGCATGACCTTGTTTTGAGCGACTATACACCTAGTGGCATGGAATACAACATCCAGCTTCATGATGGCGTCAACTATATCAACATTACAGAAGAGCAGCTTAACAACTATGGCTTCAACTTTAAGTCTTCTCCCAATGGAAGCAGTTCTATTGTTATCAATGTTGTAGATGACGGAGATGGAATTGTTAATCTGAGTCATGATGAGGCAAATAAACGAGTAACATTTGATGGTCAAGGTGATCCTGAAGCTTCAAAAGCTTCACTTACAGCAGCTTCTCATATTCTTTTTAACTTCCACAAAGACATTCATACTGTTAATCTTGGAAAATCAACGACAACAGAGCTTGGAACACTTCTTGCACCCGGTGCAGATCTTACGATTGCTTCAACTCATGATGGTAATGCAATCGCCAGATCTTTCAGGAATGACTCTGTTGAGATCCACCAGGCAGCGTTCCCGTTCATCGGTAAGAATGCTTCCGGTTCTGGTAAGGTTTCAATCAAGAAGATCTTTGAACATTCTGGTGATGAGGATTTAAGTGCTACTTTCGTTATCTATAAAGGTAACTACAGAAGTGTTGCTGAAATCAATAATGCAAGTGCATCTGGCGATCAGATGACAAAGAATGGCAACACTTATACTTCAAAGGCTTTGAAAGAGGCTGGCCCTTATACGATCAGAGAGACCAAAACCGGCGCAAACTACGATGGATTGGGTGATACACTAATCCATGTAATGCTGCATTCAGACGGAAGCGTAGAACTGATCTCACCAAAGAGTGCTTCAAATGTAAAGGTTGATTCTTCTTCAACAGACGGAAACCTCATACTTGATGTAACCAATTCCAGAAAGAAGGCTACACCTACAGGATCTGTTGTCTTAGAAAAGAAGTTTACCGGCTTCGGACCTGAGAGTAAGACGGCAACATTCAAGTTATATTATGGTAAGTATTCTAAAGTAGAGAATCTCGAAGACTCTGCACTTATCAAAGAGGCAACATTCACGGCAGACGGCTCAGTCAGATTTGATGGCCTTGATGAAGTCGGCCCTTATACAATTGTTGAGACAGCGTCCAATAACATCGATGAAGTAGGCCTGATCTACATGACACTTTCTGCTGACGGAAATGTAACATTCGGTGAGACTCCTTCGGCAGTTACCGTTGTCACAAACAATTCAACAGATGCGAAGATCACTGTTATCAATAAGAAAAAGGGACCCACACCTGCAACAGTTACCTTCAGCAAGAAGGACATGACAGCAAGGGGAACAACGGGCGGAAATGAACTCACCGGTGCTACGATGCAGCTTAGCACGACAACAGCCGGTGTAGATTTCAGCAAGCTCGCACATTCAGGCGGAAGTGACGTAACAGTTTCCGGCGGAAACAAGACGATCACATGGAAGACAACATCGACCCAGTTCAAGTTAGAGCTCCCTGACGGAACATATAGTCTCACGGAAACAGCAGCACCTGACGGATACAAAGTAATAACGGTAACAACATTTAATGTAAAAAACGGCAAGATTGGAGAAGCGGACTCGAGAACGAGTGTAGATCTTGACGAAACAAACAATGTTGTAACTGCATTCGATGAAGCAAAAGTCTTCGATGTAAACATCAGCAAGGTTGATGCTGCAAACAGCAAAGAACTTGCAGGCGCAACTCTTACTATCACGAATGCAGATGGCAACACATTTGACTTCAGCAAGGTAACAGCAACCCAGAACGGAGCAACA
>JAFVDI010000022.1 GCA_017478485.1 Clostridiales bacterium
TCCTATCAGACGATATCCTCGGCGGCCGCCGAAGTTGATTCTCGTTACGGGCTACGACCTTCACTCGAATCAACTTCTTTTAAGATACATCATTACTGATATTTTTTCTGCCTATCGTGTCCACTTTTAGAGTAGCAGCAATTATGATAGAACGATCGGCTAAGGAGACATTGTTAAGACTGTCACAGCAATTCCCTGTTGTAGCAGTTACCGGACCAAGACAAAGCGGTAAATCTACGCTCGTTAAAGAGACGTTCCCGGATAAGAGATACGTAAGCTTTGATGATATAACGATCAGAGAACTTGCTGCTTCGAACCCCCGTGATTTCATCAGGGCATTTAAGGATGGTGTGATCATTGATGAGGCACAAAAGGTTCCTGAACTGTTCGATGCGATCAAGATGATCGTAGATAGCGATGAATACGCTCCCGGTAAATATATATTAACCGGATCGTCGCAGTTTAAATTGAAGAAGAATATCAGGGAGACCCTATCCGGAAGGATAGGAATAGTCAATCTCCTTCCGTTGTCGATAATGGAATTATGCAGGGCAGGTATTCTGGGCAGTGATGCTTATGATTATGCTTTTAACGGATTCTATACTCCTTTTTATGACGACACAAAGCATTTCGATCGTGAAGATTGGTTCGAGAACTACATAGATACATATCTTGAAAAGGATGTTGCCGAAGCTATCAAGGTCTCTAATCTTTCTCAGTTCAAGAAATTCGTTCAGTTTTGTGCCATATACAGCGGCCAGATGCTGAATATGGAGAGTATATCGAGAGAGATTGGAGTTACGGCTAATACGATCAAATCGTGGCTTTCGATCCTGGAGAATTCCTTTATCATCCATCTCCTGGAGCCTGACACAAACAATCTTGGGAGAAGTATTGTAAAGACACCAAAACTGTATTTCGTTGACGTCGGTCTCATGTGTTATCTTCTCAGAATAAAATCAAAGGAGGAACTATTGCTTTCGAGATTCAAAGGTGCCGTGGTTGAGACCATGGCGGTATCCGAACTGATGAAAGAGCGGTTCAACAAAGGTCGCAAGCCTGAACTCACATATTTCAGGGATTCGAACGGATTCGAAGTAGATGTAATAGCTGATTGGCATAAGACGTATGCACTGGAAGTAAAGAGTGAATCTGATACAGAGAAGAAACTGTCTGCTAATGTCAGAAAATACATTAGTCTCAGAGAAACAGAAACGAAAGGCTGTGTGTATTATCTCGGTGACATTACTTGTGATATCAGCAATATAAAGTATGTTTCGTGGAAGGACTGGGGAAATACTTGTTTCACTTGCAAAATGCGACCAAAACAGCATTCGATTGCTGATTTGGTCGAAAAATGGTTGGATCATATGTAAAGGATCTCTTACAGTCATGTCTTTATTCCATTTGAAAGAATGACGGATTATACTTAAATCCGTTTGATAGATAATGTTTGCGACTTTAAGGGAGGTCCGAAATGAAGATAAAGCGTTTTTTGGCATTTTCACTCAGTATGGTGATGATGGTCAGTACCGTTCCTGCATTGGTATTTGCCGATGAAACTGATTCTGAGACTACAGAAACAACTATAGTTGAGACATCTGAACCTAAGGAAACCGAAGAGAAGAAACCTTCAGAAACTGAGGAGAAGAAGCCTGCTGAAACAGAAGAGAAGGAAACAGAGCCTGCAGAGTCTTCAGAGGAAACCGATGATGCGGCAGTGCCTGAGGAAAAAACTGAAGACAGGATACCTTCTGATACTGCTTCCGTTGAAGCAAAGAATGCTACAGCCTGGGGCAAGCTTAAATGGAGTTTCAATTCTAAAACCGGAGTGCTTTCCATTTCAGGTAAAGGCAACATGCCCGCAATAACGTCTGACAAGGGAGCTCCCTGGTATGACGATAGATTTCATATTGAGAAGATCGTCATCGGCAAGGGCATAACTTCGATTTCTGATTATGCTTTCAATTGGTGTAGTCATGCTACCAGCGTTTCAATCCCTTCCGGTGTGAAATCAATCGGGAAATACGCTTTTTATTATTGCGATGACCTTTTGAGCGTTTCGCTGCCTAAAAGCGTAAAAACAATAGGAGATAATGCATTCATGCGTTGCGAGAGCATTAAGACTCTTAAGCTCAACAAGGGGTTAAAGACAATAGGTAAGAAAGCGTTTTATGCATGTAAGAGCCTTACTTCCATAACTATTCCAAATACAGTTACAAAGATTGGTGAATCTGCTTTCAATTATTGCATAAGTGTCACTTCTCTTAAGATTGGAACAGGATTAAAGATAATCGAAACGTATGCGTTTACAGACCTTAGGGCGCTTAAGAGTCTGACTATTCCCAATAATATAACCGATATCGGTGATTTCGCTTTTGAGAACGCGTATAGTCTTACGAGCGTTAAGATTGGCAGCGGCGTGAAAAGGATCGGCTTTTATTCATTTGGTTGGTGCAAGGCCCTGAAGAGCATTTCTATCCCTGGAAATGTTCAGACGATTTATTCCAGTGCTTTTGACACATGCTCTGAACTTCAGAAAGTAAACATTGCACCGGGAGTAAAGACAATCGGGCAGACAGCTTTCTTTGAATGTAAGCAACTTACCTCTGTTTCGCTTCCTTATGGTTTAACAGAACTGGGTATGAGGGCGTTCGAGTCTTGTGAGAAGCTTGAAGTCATTACTATCCCCAGCTCGGTGACAACATGTGGACATGATTTATTCTATAATTGCAAAAATCTGAAACAGATCAATGCTTCTGAGGATTTTTTTAATTTCCCTTATGTTTTGAATGGTGCTCCAAACTCTGTAATAAAGAATAAGCTTCTGGAAAATAACGCGACAGTAAAGGGCAAGACTGCGAAGGTCAAGTACAAAAAGGTCAGGAAGAAGAACCGGCAGATAGCTGCAAGTAAACTGTTTACGATCAGTCCCAAACAGGGTGCGTGGTACGTTAAGGTATCAGGCAAAAAGAAGATCGTGATCAACAAGTATAACGGTGTGGTTACCGTTAAGAAGAAGCTTAAGAAGGGTACTTACAAGGTTAAGGTCAAGGTGCTTGCTACCGGAGATTCCACATACAAGGCGGCTTCAACATGGAAGGTGGTTACCATTAAGATCAAGGTTAAGTGATTTGAAAAGTTAATAGCATTGCAAAAATCAAACGTCTGGATTGATAGGGTAAGATAATTTACAGATATTAGAACAGGATCAGAGAACGGCCGGAAAATCCCGGCTGTTTTTTCTGGATATCTTTTCTTTATAGAGAGCATTATGTTATACAATATATCGAAAAACGATAAATAATTCTTGAAAAACGAAAAAGTACATGCTATAATCTGAGCGTAGAGATGAGAAAGGAAGTTTTGTTATGGCAGTGGTGATCGTAATTGCATTGGCACTGATAGCCGGCATTGTTTTCTGCATTAAGAAAAAACTGTATGTTTTGGCCGCACTCCTTATACTGCTATTGCTGGGTCTGCTCTATGTGATTATTAATCTTGCCATATACATTTATCAGGCTCAGATTCACGGAATGTAGAAACCGGATCTTAAGATCTGATATTTTTATCAAGATGTCTTAGCGCACGGAAACCCTTGAAAACATTGCATTCTACCAACGGTCGATAGACTAGGGGACCAAAAACTGATAGGTTTAGGATAGAAAAACCGTCAGGAGGGGTCCTATGGGTTACCGCAAATTTCTAAGCTTTTTATTCTCGATCGTGCTGGTCGTCACTTCTGTCTTTTCGGTGTCTTGGGCTGACACTGCGGAAGAAGGAAAAGTTTGTACGACTCCAAGCGGGATCACGCTGACCATTCCGAATGGATTTGAGAATATCTTATGGCCCGGCATCGATGAGAACGATCCGCTTCTGGCTTCGTATGGTCTGAACAAGAGCAATGTGCAGGCCATGTATGAACAGGGCGGAATAGAATTACAGTGCAATAAAGGTATTGACGGCATCATGGGTGGCGGCAATGACAACCCGACTACCGACAAAGCAATTCAAGTCATAATCTTCGAGAAGAATGCGCCTTCCGATCTGAATTCCACATATGCTGAAAATATCCAGCCGATGTCACCGGCCAGTTTCGGAAATACGGAAGCTTTCGGTTATGGCATGATCGATGTAAACGGTATCCCCGTCTACAAGATCGTCAGCCAGGTTTCCGGAGACAATGCATTAAGACTGAACCAGTACACTCTGGTAACCGGATCGGGCAAGATGCATCAGATCAGCATAATGCTGATGAGCGACCCGAAAAAAAAGATAATGTCATATACCGATGAAGACATTAAGCAGCTGGATGAAGCCTCGGAAAAGATCATCAGGTCCATCAGGCTTTCAGAAGAACTTGCAGCTGATGTGATAACTCCGGAAGGTGCCGAACCGTTTAAGATGGCGACGGGAGAAGAAATCGGTGATACCGCAGAAAAACCTGCTGAAGGTCAGAATGGAATAGCTCCCTCTGACACTAAGTCTAAATCCTTCTTTGAGGCTTTTACGACACTTAGCGTTCCGACATACATTATCCTCATTGCTCTTGCGCTGATTCTCCTAATCGGGATCAAGCCGTCCAAACTGCGCGAATGGCAGGAGGAGCCTCTGTCTCTTGACAAGTCCAAGGCGATACAGGGCTTTGCTGCGGTGGCGATCATTGTGCATCACCTTGCGCAGGAACTGGCGCAGGATGCGGGTGCGATAGGATTCTTTACGGAACTCGGCGTTCTTTTCGTAGGCATCTTTTTCTTCTTCTCAGGTTACGGACTTTATACGAGCCTGAAGATGAAAGAAAATTATCTTAAAGGTTTCCTCAAAAAGCGTCTTGTTACGATACTCATTCCTTTCTATATGTGTATCCTTGTGTTCACGGCAGCAGCATGCATCGGAGGGATGAAGTTTACTCCGGTGCAGCTGCTGGGCATCCTCTCCGGATGGTTCCTTCTCAACCAGCACATGTGGTATATCGTTGAGATTGCGATCCTGTACATCGCGTTCTACATAATCTACCGTCTCATTAAGAACCGCACTGCGGCAACCGTCGTCATGGGCATATTTGTTATCGCCATGATGGCAGGAAGCCTTGTGCTCTGCCACGGAAAAGACATGTCTGCCAGCGGCTGGTTCCAGGGTGAATGGTGGTATAACTCTTCATTCCTTTTCGTGATCGGAATCATCGTGTCCAAGCATTCCGAGGGCCTTCGCAAGATCGCGAGGAAAGGATATATTGTCCTGCTTGTCATTTTCGGTGCGCTTACCGGATTACTCGGACCTCAGACACAGTACATGCTGAAAAATTACTCGTACTGGAGCGAGATCCCCGGTGAGACACGCGCAATACTTGATAAGTTGCGCTGCCTGTCGGTCCAGCTCCCGTGGATCATATGCTTCGTGATGTTCCTGCTCCTCGTCATGATGAGAGTCAGGTTCGGCAATCCCGTGCTCAAGTTCCTGGGATCGATCTCACTTGAACTTTACCTCATCCACAATCTGTTCCTCACGGGCCTTCATAACAGTGCGATGTTCAATGTTAAGAGTCCCGGAATGTACTGCATTCTTACGATCCTGATGGCTGTCGGTCTTGCGACCGTGATAAGCGGCATAGACAAGTATCTGATAGCGCTCATCGCAGGAAAGAAAAAGGCTTCAGGTGAACTTGAACTGAAAGCGGGAACTCACATTCATTCTATTGATGTCATGAGGATCGTGATGGCATTCTTCGTCGTTGCTATTCATGTTCCGTTTGCAGGCAAGGCAGGCGAAGTCTTCATCACATACGGCAAGACGGCAGTTCCGTTCTTCCTCGTCGTCTGCGGGTATTTTCTCTACCGCGATGACAATGGTGAGATGATGAAGCGGCTTATAAAGCAGACTAAGAGGATATTCTTCTTATTTGTTGCGGCTAATCTATTTTATGCGGCTTTCTTTGCGCTCTTTGTGAGAGTTAAGGAGGGAAGCTTCGACAGTTTGAAAGAATGCCTTACGGTCAAGGCGTTGACGGATTTCCTTTTGTATAACATGTCGCCTTTCTGTGAGCCTTTGTGGTATCTCGGATCGCTCCTTTATGCGCTGCTCATCATGCTGCTCTTGAACAAGCTCAAGGTGCTGAAATTCGCGATGTTCCTCGCGCCTTTCCTGGTAGCGGCTTATGTCGTTCTTTCGCACCTCGGCATCGGAACGCCCGTTCAGCTTCGAAATGCAATCCTGGTAGGACTTGGCTATACGATGATGGGTATGCTCATAAGAAGGTTCGAAAAGAAGATCTTAGGCAGCAAGGCTGCAGCTCCGGTTCTCTGGATCTTGTTCGTCATCTGCTGTATCACAGCGATCGTTGAACTTAACGGATATAAGCAGGGCATTGCCGTGCCGTTCGTAAGCTGTGAGGTCCTTGTGTATGTCATCGCACTTCTTTGCCTTAAGTATCCTGACTTCGGCAAGGGTACTTTTGCAGAGTGGCTCGGACATGAATGTTCACTCCCGGTCTATATAATTCACATGGCGGTATTGCAGCTGATTATCATGACGGGCAATGACGGATTCTTCGGCAAATACGGAGCGGTAACGGTATTTGTAACGGCAACCGTAATTGCAGCTCTCTACAGAAAAATAAAGACCGCGGTAACTGACAGTAAACAATAAGGGCGACATAGCCCCCGGGTTCTTTATTTGAAGCGCCAACTCGGTTATCATTTCCATATCTGAGGTATTAAGTCTTAATGGACAAAGAAAAGACAGGACAACTGATAACCGAGCTGCGCAAAGAGAAGGGACTGACCCAAAAGCAGCTCGCTGAAGCTTTGAACGTTACAGACAAGGCTGTTTCCAAGTGGGAACGCGGCCTCAGCTTCCCCGATATATCAATGCTCGAACCTATTTCTGAACTGCTGGGAGTCTCCATCATGGAGATTCTGGCGGGTGAACGTCAGAGCGGTGAAGAGACAATGTCACGCGAGGAAGCCAAAGACCTCATCAATGCTTCAGTAGAACTGAGCGAAGAAGAGATCAGGCACAAGAAGGAGAGGAGCAGACTGATAATCATAATCCTCATAGTTCTTGCGATGCTCCTGGTCTCAATAACATTAAACGTCATCAGCTTGCTGAGATAAGAAAGGAGAAGACAGCTTGGCCCTTAACGCTGCCTTATACATCTGCATAGCCATTCTCGGCGCGATCCTTTTCGCAGGATCGTCGGGAAGGTCTGCAAATGAAACGGCATTTTTCGACCGTATATCGAGCAAAGAGATCCAGGGCGCCCTGGCTGTCTTCATCATCTACCACCAGACCGTCATCGCATTGGATGCAGCCGGTGAAGATACCGGAGACATGATGTTCTTCTACTATTACGGAATCCTTGCGGTCGCTTTCTTCTTCTTCAGTTCGGGATTCGGTCTCATCAAGAGATGGATGACCGATGAGAACTACATCAAGGGCTTCATGAGAAGAAGAATCTTCACGGTGCTCGTTCCGTTCTTTATCTGCAATTACATCTATCTGACCGACGCACTGCTGAACAACATCGCATCCCGCAGGTCCTTCGGATTTACTGAACTCATCTGCAGCTTCTTCGGAATATTCCTTGTTAACAACGAGATGTGGTTCGCGGTCGAGATCATGATCTTGTATGTGGCCTTCAGACTTGTTTTCGCGAAGGTGAAAAAGCCTCTTACCGGCATACTCATCATGACCGTTGTTGTCCTCGTTATGATGACGATCGGACTGTTTTCCGGTCACGCCCAGACAGGTGTTATGTCCTACTGGTTCAAGGGCGAGTGGTGGTACAACACGATCTTCATGTTCCCGATCGGCATGCTCTATGCGTATAAGGAAGAGCGGATCAACAGGGTCATCAGAAAGGCGTTTGTATCGATTCTGACCGCATCGGGTATTCTGGTCGTTCTCATGGATTATGTTCACAGAAATCTTATCTCAAGGTTTATCTACTGGACCGAGTATGACTACTCACCCAACCCGATCTTAGACAAGCTCGCAGGCCTCGGTCAGGAGACTTTGTATGAACTTGTATTCCTCATCTTTGTCGTAACTCTCATGTCGCGCGTTAAGATAGGAAATCCGGTCATCAAGTTCCTAGGCAAGATCTCGCTTGAGATAATAATGCTGAACTATCTGCTGATCGATAAGCTTTATTTCCTGTACGTGCAGTACGGCATCGGGATCTATCTGGCCGCAGTTATCCTTGGCACGCTCGTTGCGGCCTCCCTGGTCTATATGGTCAAGAACATCGTCCTGGAGAGAAGGTCAGGCCTTTTTGACGGAGACATAAGATAATATATCTGCATCAACTGAAATGTTATAATGAAACTGCCTGAGGGTTTTAGTCTGCTCTTAGGCAGTTGCTTTTTGAATGGCTGTTTGACCGATCTTGAGGGCGTTATGGTAATTACCGAGTATGTAATTCAAAACTGGGCTCTTATACTCGTTCTTTTGGGATTTGCCACATCCCTTATTTCTACTGTCTTTCTTGATAAAAAGACAGTTTTCCGCATGTATGCACTGATCACGGAAGTGCTTATTCTCTCGATCCTAGTATTTGCCGAATTCTATCCGGCTGAACGGAACGGTTTGTCCGGGGTAAGGCCGTTCCTGATAGCCGTAAGATACAGCGCGACGCCGTTTATCGTAGCGCAGATCATTTACACGGTCATAAAGAAACAGAAGTGGCATATATTCATTCCTGCCATATTGCTGACGGTGATCGATTTTCTCTCGATACCTACGGGCATTGTCTTCAGACTGGATGAAACAGGAACCATGAAGCGCGGCCCTTTGGGGTTATTGCCTTATGCCGTCGTCGGACTGTACTGCATATTGCTGGTGGTCCTCATGCTCCGCAACAGTTCGAAACAGTCAACTGAGATAATACCGATCGTGTATTTCTGTTTTGCTTTTTTCTCGGGAATAATAATGCCGTTTCTTATCGGCAAAAACTATGCACAGCTGTTCTGCGTGACGATCGCCATTTCGATGTTTGTTTACTATGTTTTCTCGATCCTTCTGGTTACGAAAAAAGATCCGCTTACAGGACTGTTAAACCGTCAGGCGTATTATTCTGACATATCAAACGAGCCTGAAGAGATATCCGCGCTCATTTCGATCGACATGAACGGACTGAAGCTCATTAACGATAATGAAGGACATATGGCAGGGGATAAGGCAATATCAACGATCGCATCATGTTTCCTGCGTGCCGCTAAACGCAAGCAGCAGGTGTACAGGGTAGGCGGTGATGAATTTGTCGTTGTATGCCGCAAGGTAACGGAAAAAGAAGTAATAGAACTCACCAAACGAATACACGAACAGGTTAATGCCACTCCGTACAGCTGTTCCGTAGGATACAGCTATTCCTCTGACGGAAAAAAGACAATAGATGAACTGCAGAGGCAGTCGGATGAAAACATGTATGCTGAAAAACAGCTTTACTATAAAGAAAACAAGAAATGCGCAAGGTAAGGCTTTAGGATCTGATCTCGACGCTTTGGAGTCTAGGGTAAATTACAAACTCAATAATCCCTTATGTTTGATTAATTTGGATTTATATGTCCATGAAGTATAGACAAATCCTCGCAGGTTATTGGAAACTTAAACACCGGTGAATCCCAGAGAAAACCCGGACACTTTCAATCCGGGCCTCAAACATGAAGGAATAATGAAACGGGTTATTGAAACCTGGCTTCATTATGACTCCTGAACCTGAAACGAACCTTAACCAAACTGCGTGAGAACTGAATGAACTTACCTGGACCAAGAGTATTTTTTTATTAATATGAGCAGTGGATTGGATTATCATGTGCTGAATTATATAATTTAATCAGATATTCTTTAGGATTTGAAAGGCACGATGATCTATGAAGGAAAAAAGCATTAAAGGACGGATCTCTGTTTGGGCGGTCCTGTACTTTGTTCTTGTCATCGCGCTTCTGATCGGATGGAATGTCTTTTCGTTTGTTCAAGGAAGGCGGGAGGCGCAGAGGTCCAGTGAATTAGACAAAATTAAGCCGCATAACAACGGCTATAGCGTTTCCCTTTTGAAAAATACTGACAAGGAAAACAGACCTAAATATGTCGGTAAGATCTACAATGGCATGATCATCAATATGAACGGGTTTTCATCAGGCGGTGAAAGTGTCTATTTATCTGAGTTTAGAAAAGAACAGATCAAAAGTGAATTCACCAAAGTGACGCTGAAGATCGCAGGCAAGGATGGAACTGCCCTGTATTACATAGATGAGAGGACAGTATTTGAGATCGAAAAGACCGGTAAAACAGCAGATGCTTTCAAGGTCGGGGATGAGATCTCATTTGAATATGCTCTTTTCGATAAAGATGATATTTTGATCATTGGCTTTTATGACGGGAATGTGCCTATAGAAGAGCCCAAAGCTGAAGATGAATGCGACGACGAACTTTATGCGGTAACAGCACGTGACATTTTCAGTTATGCTCTGATCGATCTGGTTCCGCTGCTTTTCTTCTTCGTCCTTTTTCTTTTTCTTGTCTTTCTCATCAGGGAAAAGAAAAAAGGACCGGCCAAGATCGCGATGATCATTGTATGCGTGTGTCTTGCGCTGTTCTTTGTGTTTATATTGTTTGGCACCTATAGTCAAAAGGCTAAGGCCGCAGCTCCCGTCATCTACCTGTATCCTGAGAATGAGACAGCAGTGAATGTCAGGCTTTCATTAAATGGAGAACTTACCACTTCGTATCCTGTCTATGATCCGGCCCGTGGATGGGATGTAAAAGCTTACCCTGACGGAACACTTATCGATAAGAACGGCAGGAAATATCCGTTCCTTTTCTGGGAGGGAGAGATTACCATCAGACCGGATCTTGATCGCGGTTTCTGCGTTAAGGGAAAGGATACAGCGGAGTTCCTTGAGACGGCGCTTAAGCAGCTTGGTCTTACTGACGATGAAGCCGGAACTTTCATAATGTATTGGCTACCGCAGATGGAAAACAACACATATAACGTCATATCATTCCAGACAAAGGCATATGAAGACGCGGTTGCCCATAAGATCTCGCCTGAGCCTGACACTTTTATTACGGTGAACATGCTCTGGTATCCGTCAGGCTCTTTTGTAAGCATTGAGCCGCAGGATCTTACATCGTTAAATCCTTCTGAAAGAAAAGGTTTTACGGTAGTGGAGTGGGGCGGAGAGAAGTACAGAAAAGCTTTTCCGGTACATATCGGCTGATCGGAGTTGTTGATATATGAATCCTGATCAGTTAAAGAAGCTCAGCATAGATTGAGCATAAAGCCATTTCGTTGGGACTTTTGAGAATAATCGATCTCTTTTCGTGTTATGAAGAATAATTAAACCTACCATATAAGAAGGTTGTTTCTTTGTGGTAAAAGCCGAATGAATACCACTGCCTTAATTTGTATAATATTTTTGACATCTATGTCCGAATAAATCACAAGTCGGTTTTCAGACTGGAACAATGGAGAATGTGGAATGAAGAGGAAAGAGAATACAGAGCGCAAGGGCGAGGTTGAGAAGATCCTGCTTGAATTAAGCGGTCTTGAAAAGAAGGCGCTTTTCGATAAATACCAGACGGACGAAGACGGCCTTGATCCTATCCAGGCAACAGAGCGTCTTGATGAATACGGAAAGAACATCATCGATTTCGGCAAGGAGAAGAATCTTGCCCAAAGAATAAGCGATGCCATTATCAACCCGTTCAACATCGTTCTTCTGGTTGTTGCGGCCATTACATTCGTTACTGACGTAGTGCTCTCTGATGAGCCTTCGTTTGCGACGTTCATCATGCTTGTTGCGGTCATTATCATATCTGCGGTCATCTCTTTCGTTCAGGAGGAGAAGTCCAACAATGCCGCCAAGAAACTGCAGGGCATGATCACCAACAAGCTCGATGTCATGAGAAACGGCGTTGAGACAGAAGTTGAGATCGAGGAACTTGTTCCGGGCGATATCGTAAAGCTCGCATCAGGCGACATGATCCCCGGTGACGTGCGTTTCATCGAGACGAAGGACCTGTTTATCGACCAGTCGCAGCTGACAGGCGAGAGCAATCCTGTCGAGAAGTTCACAACTACCGAGACAAACGTAGGCGTTACTGATCTTGCAAATATCGGCTTCATGGGATCGAACATCGTTTCCGGAAGCGCCAGGGCTATAATCCTTACGACCGGCGGCGACACATATTTCGGAAGCATGGCCAAGAGCCTTAACTCTTATGAGGAGAAGAGCGCGTTCGAGAAGAACCTCGATTCCGTAAGCAGGCTCCTCATCCGCTTCATGCTCATAACGGTACCTGTCATCTTTATCGCCAACTTCCTGACAAAGGGCTCGTGGCTTCAGTCGCTGATGTTCGGCATTACGATCGCAGTAGGCATCATGCCTGAAATGCTTCCGGTCATCATGAACTCCTCGCTCGCGAGGGGCGCTATCAACATGTCCCGCAAGAAGACCATCGTTAAGCGTCTTGGCGCAATCCAGACATTCGGCGAGATGGACGTTTTCTGCACCGATAAGACCGGTACGCTTACCCAGGATGAGATCATCCTCGAGAAATACATGGACGTTCTCGGAAGGGAAGACAAGCGTATCTTAAGACACGCTTTCCTCAACAGCTATTTCCAGACCGGACTTAAGAACCTGATGGACGTAGCCATCATAAGCCGTGCCGAGAAAGAGGACCTTTCATTCCTTAAGGAAGCATACGTAAGAGAGGACGAGATCCCGTTTGACTTTTCGCGCCGCAGGATGAGCGTCGTGTTAAAGGACAAGAACGGCAAGCGCCAGCTCATCACAAAGGGCGCCGTTGAAGAGATCCTTTCGATCTGTTCGTTTATCGAGATCGGCGGTGAAGTCAAAGAGATCACTGATGATCTTAAGGCAAATGCCAAAAAGCTTGCCGAGGAGAACAATCTTGAAGGTATCCGTGTTATCGCGGTTGCCCAGAAGAACAACGTTCACGGCGTTGATGTTTTCGGAGTTGAAGACGAGAGTGACATGGTCCTCATCGGATTCGTCGGCTTTCTCGATCCGCCGAAGGAGTCTGCAGGCACAGCCATCAACGCGCTGAGAAAAAACGGCGTACGCACCGTAGTTCTTACGGGTGACTCGGAAGGCGTTGCGATCAACATCTGCGGAAGGCTCGGTTTCAGAACGGAGATGACTCTTACCGGAGCAAAGATCGATGCGATGAGCGACGAACAGCTTGCCGAAGCATGCGAGAACTGCGATATCTTCTCCAAGCTTTCACCTTACCAGAAACAGCGCGTTGTTAAGATGTTCCAGTCAAAGGGCCACATAGTCGGTTACATGGGTGACGGCATCAACGACAGTTTGCCGCTTAAGCAGGCCGACATCGGCATCTCCGTTGATAACGCAGTTGATATTGCAAAAGAAGTCGCTGACATCATCCTCCTCGAAAAGGATCTCAACGTACTCGATGAGGGCGTAGTTGAAGGCCGTTCGACATTTGCCAACATGTCCAAGTACCTCAAGATGTCCGTTTCCGGCAACTTCGGAAACATGTTCTCGGTACTTATCGCGAGCATCTTCCTGCCGTTCCTGCCGATGCTTCCGGTACATATCCTCGTACAGAACCTCTTGAACGACTTTGCCCAGCTCGGTATGCCTTTCGACCACGTAGAGGCCAATTATATTGAAAAGCCCAAGAAGTGGGACCTCGGCGGCATCAGGGGATTCATGATCTCATTCGGTCTCCTGAGTACAGTCCTCGACGTTTTGTGCTTCCTGGTACTCTGGTTCATCTTCTGATACAACAAGCCTGAACTTGCAGGATATTTCCAGTGCGGATGGTTCATGTTCGGCGTTATCTCGCAGACGATGGTAATACACACCATCAGGACACCGAAGCTGCCGTTTATCGGTGACAGGGCTTCAGTGCAGCTCACGCTGTCAACGCTTGCGATTATCGTTGTTACTCTGCTCATAGGATTTACCGGTATCTCAGGTCTGTTCAGCCTTCCGACAATGCCCGTAAGCTACCTTCTCTGGCTTGCCATACTCATGATCGTATACATGGTATTTGCACAGATCATGAAAGTGGTCTACATTAAGAGACATAAGGACTGGTATTGATTGGAGGAGGCGTCATGCGTAAGAATGCCCTTATATCTGTTATCCTGCTTTTCACGCTGCTGCTTTCGGGCTGTGCGATGACGCCGTTCGCGACTGATGCGTCAGGCGACCGTTATGACACCAGCTTCAGGGATGCTCATGCTTTTGCAGAACACTGGATGGGACCTTGCGAAGAGACCGGTGTGAGTGAAGTCAATGAAATTATCGTTCACGAGATGCGTGATGAGGAACTGGGCTTCACATATACGGTATATGAGTTGAATCATTCGTCAGTTTACGGTGCTTATCCCACATATGACAGTGAAGACTTCGGCTACTATTATCTCAAGGCTTTCCTGGAAAGAAAGGATGTTGCCGGAATACTTGAGAAAATGGACAGAGGTCTTTCGGTCAGTGTAAAAGAACCCTATGTTTCCAAGGATACCGGGTTGATCGTAAACTATAATCCGACGGTTTTAATTGAAACAGATGAAAAACTGACGGATGAAGATGCCAAGGAGATAGTGACTGAGGTCAGAGAACAGCTTAAGAGTTTTGATGAACGCGGATATTTTACAAGATCAGTGAAGACTGCTTCTGCAAATATTGATCTGAGATGCGCGCCTTGGAGTTCTGACATGGGCGGAAAATTCCATCAGTGGCACTCTATCTACGACCAGGATCACCCTTAAACATATATTTTACCTTGACATCATGGCATATCCAAGTAAAATGATAATGAATTTCATATTCAATTATCTTTTTATGGAGATGTCTGATGGCAGGGAATACCAAAGGTACATATAACACCAAGCAGTCCGCTGAGATCTTAAAGTTCATGCAGGACAACAGCGGCAAGCATCTGACTGCCCAGGATATTGAAGAATACTTCAGAACGCAGGGGATAAACATAGGTGCTGCGACGATCTACAGGCGGCTTGACCGTCTTACAAATGACGGTCTGGTAAACAAGTACCTCATAGATGACAAATCTCCCGCATGTTATGAATATATCGGTGTGGACAACTGCTGCAGAGGGACCTGCTATCACATGAAATGTGAAGACTGCGGCAAGCTTTTCCACTTAAGCTGTGACGAGATAAACGGCTTTTTTGCGCACGTCAGGGAAGAGCACGGTTTTGTGCTGGATCCCAAGCGTACGGTTTTCTACGGGATCTGCGAGAAGTGCGCTGCTGCGGCAGGTGAGGGCAGATAATGTCTCTCATTTCAGCTAAAGACCTTACAATAGGTTTCAGTGACCTTGTACTATACCGTGACCTTTCCTTCGAGATAAACGAGGGTGATTATGTTTTCGTCATAGGTGAGAACGGAACGGGCAAGACCACTCTGATGCGTACGCTCCTGGGGCTTCGCAAGCCGCTTTCCGGTGAGGTCGTTACTGACGGCCTCAAGCTTTCAGAGATCGGCTATCTTCCGCAACAGACTGTGGTACAGCGTGATTTTCCGGCCTCAGTCAAGGAAATAGTTCTGTCGGGTTTTGTCGGCCGCATGGGCGCCAGACCTTTTTATTCGGCTTCTCAGAAGAAGTCGGCAATGGATGCCATGAAGAAGTTCGGCGTCGCAAATCTTGCAAACAGGTGCTACAGGGAACTGTCGGGAGGACAGCAGCAGAGAGTCCTTCTTGCGCGCACGCTTTGTGCAGCGACTAAGGTGCTTCTCATGGATGAGCCTGTTGCGGGCCTCGATCCGTTTGTTACCGAAGAGTTCTACGGACTTGTCGAAAAGCTCAACAGGGAAGGCATGACCATCATCATGATCTCCCATGACATAGCGGCAGCAAAAAAATATGCCTCTCACATACTTCACATTACGAACGATCCCAGCTTTACCGAGAAGAAGGAATACTTCGCAAGCGGCAGGGGAAACGGGTTTTCGATCGTAAGCGGAAAGGATGAATGACGTTATGGAAATGATCATCGAATATCTGTCATATCCTTTCGTAAGATACGCGGTCATTGTCGGCGTTCTTATCGCTTTCTGCTCATCGCTTCTTGGAGTAACGCTCGTTCTCAAGCGCATGTCTTACATCGGCGACGGCCTTTCACACGTTGCTTTTGGAGCTCTTGCGATCGCATCTGTCCTTAAACTGACGAATAACATGTACATCATCCTTCCGGTGACGGTGCTTGCCGCGATAATCCTTCTGGCTTTCGGCAAGAATGCAGCCATCAAAGGTGATGCGGCAATTGCAATGCTGTCGGTAGGAGCACTGGCTTTCGGTTATCTCCTGATGAATAAGTTCTCCGCTTCGTCCAACCTTGCAGGAGACGTATGCAGCACACTCTTCGGATCCATGTCTATCCTTACGCTTTCACAGAATCAGGTGCTGCTTTGCTTTATCCTGTCAGTGATCGTCGTGATCGTTTTCATACTGTTCTACAACAAGATCTTTGCGGTGACTTTTGACGAGACTTTTGCTAAGGCGGCAGGCGTAAGAACGGGAGCTTATAATCTCCTGATAGCGGTCATTATTGCTGTCATCATCGTTCTTGCCATGAATCTTGTCGGCTCGCTCCTGATATCGGCGCTTGTTATTTTCCCGGCCATGGCTTCGATGAGGGTTTTCAAGAGCTTTAAAGCCGTAACGGTCTCGTCGGCGGTCTTTTCCGTTTTCTGTGCACTCGCGGGCATGTTCATTTCCATCATTGCGAGCACACCGGTCGGTGCCACGATCGTTGCATGCGATGCGGTCATGTTTGGCGTGTTCTGCGTAGTCGGAGCTATCAGGCAGTAAAAAAATACCCATAAGAGTTCATTTTCGATTTCTTATGGGTATTCGCGATTAAACTGTTAGATCGATTAGAGCATGTTCGCTCTTCTCGTTGATTCGTTTCTGCGCCGTTTTATGATGTTGGCCCGGAAGATGAGCGCGATCACTATGACTATAAGTATCATTCCCGACAGGATCGCAAAGGTAATGAGCACGCGTCTTACGTCGGTCAGGTGAGTCTTTTTCTTCGGGTTGATCTCGATGACGCCGGCTTTTTGTTCTATCTTTACGACGACTTTGCCTACAACGTAAGTCTTGTCAGAATAGACTTTGCAAAGCGGGATCTCGAGGGTCTGTTCTTCGGCCATCGAATCTATCGTCGTCTTTGAAAGGTCGATCTTATTTGTGCTTCCGAGCTGTGCTCTGCTTGATGTCGTGGTGACATAGGAGGTGAGGGCGGTCTTCATCTCGGAGATGTAGAGGTTAGTCTCTGACATCAGCCTGACCATCTGGTTCCTTGTGTCGTTCAGGATCGGCGTGAATTCCGATTCGGTTATCGGAACGGTGGTGAAAGCCGTGTAACCGTAGTCAAAAAGCTTGATCATGTCCCTGTATCTGGATGTGGATGAGCCTGCATTGAAAAGAACGCCTATGAGAACGCGGTCGTCTTTCTTGGCGGCAGCGCAGAGCGTGTTTCCTGCGGAATCCGTATATCCTGTCTTTCCGCCGACATAGTAATCGTACTTGAAATCAGCGGTGCTGATGAATCTGCTGGAATTGGTAAGTTCTCTTGTGCTTGAGTACTTGTTTGTGGCACTGATCTTGTATGTGTAGGTCTTGGCGATCTTGGAATAATCCGTGTTCGTTACGGCTTCCTGAAGGATAAGGCTCAGGTCGTATGCCGTTGTAAGGTTATCAGGCTTGGCGTAGCCGAAGCTTGAAGTGAAATGAGTGTTCCTGCAGCCGAGTTCTTCGGCCTTCTCGTTCATTATCTTGCAAAATTCAGCCTCAGTGCCTGCCATATGCATTCCAAGGACTATACAGCAGTCGTTGGCGGACTTTAATACTGAAGCATAGACAAGATCCCTGACGGTGATCTCTTCGCCTTCCTGAAGACCGAGACGTACATAGTCCTTTTCGAGAGCGTTTATCTCTTTAGCCATTGCCGAGTTGACCGTTATTACGGTATTCATGTCCAGACGCTCCAAAGCAAGGAGGATGGTCATTACCTTGGTCATCGAAGCAGGTTCCTTCTGTGTCTCGTAGTCCTTGCCGAGAAGGATGGCACCGCTTGTTGCATCGTAGAGTATATATGCTGCAGCGTTTATCTGCGGCCAGTTATCGTGTTTCTCGTTCAAGAGATCGGTCTGCTGCTCATTCTGTGTGATGACGCCGTCATCGGGGTTATCCGGGTAGACGTCGTCAGCTGCGACATATCCCGGAAACAGGGCAAGAGCAAAGACTCCGGCGAAAATGGCGGAGCCGATCATTTTTAAGGTTTTCTTTATAAATCCTGACATTATTGTCCCTCTATGCAATTTTAACTCGTATATTCTATATCTTAATTTAAAAAATACAAATTTATTCTTCTTGGGCATTTTTCTTGTATAATTAGCAGGGAAAAATTTATGAGGTTGTTAAATGAGCATAATCAGGGTAGACAATTCCGAGAAAACAGAGTTTGACAAAGCCATTGAAGAGCTTAAGGGGTATTTTTCGGATCTTTCAAAGAGCAAGGGGCGTCCTGCGACATATAATCTTCTAACATACGGATGTCAGCTGAACGAATCCGACAGCGAGAAGCTGGCCGGAATGCTTCAGTCCATGGGCCTCGAAAAGATCGAAGGAAGCGGCGAGCTTGCCGCAGCAGACGTGGTCGTCATGAATACGTGTTCCGTAAGGGAAAACGCCGACAAACACCTTTTCGGAAATCTAGGAGTATTTAAGAGTTTCAGGAGCAGCGGCGAGAATTCGATAATCGCGGTTTGCGGTTGTATGATGAAAGTACCGGAGAACGTGGAGAAGATCAGAAGATCCTATCCTTATGTCAATCTGGTGTTCGATCCCCAGCAGCTGCACAGGTTTCCGATCCTTCTGCGTGATGCTGTAAGCATGCATAAGCGTTCAGTCAGTATCTGCGGCGAGGATTATATTGCCGAAGACAGTTATTTCCCGATAGAAAGAGAGAGGAAGTTCAGGGCTCTGGTGCCCATCATGTACGGATGCAATAATTTCTGCACATACTGCATAGTCCCGTATGCAAGGGGAAGAGAGCGTTCCAGAAGTTTTTCAGAGATAATGAAGGAACTCGAGGACCTTGCCTCAAAAGGCTACAGGGAAGTCATGCTCCTCGGCCAGAACGTCAACTCCTACGGCAAGGGCAACGATGACGGGAAGACTTTTGCCGATATCCTTGAAGAAGCATCCAAGATATCGGAGTTTTCCAGGATCAGGTTCATGTCATCCCACCCCAAGGATCTTTCTGACAGGGTCATTGATATCATGGCTGACCGTCCTAACGTCGAAAAGCATCTTCATCTGGCTTTGCAGTCCGGATCTGATGTCGTTCTTAAGCGCATGAACAGGCCCTACACGGCTGAAGGATATTTGAGGATCGCTGATTATTTCAGGGAAAGGGTAAAGGGAGGATCTCTTACCACCGACATCATCGTCGGCTTCCCGGGAGAAACGGAAGAAGATTTCGTAAAGACCCTCGAGGTGTGCTCGCGTGCTGCTTTCGATGCGGCATTTACATTCCAGTATTCGATCAGACCCGGTACGAAGGCTGCGGAATTCCCTGACCAGATCCCTGCTGATGTGGTTACCGAAAGATTCGGAAGACTTACCGAACTTACTAATTCTCTTACCGAGCAGTCCTGCAAGAGACTTGTCGGCAGGAAAGAGGAGATACTGATCGAAGGAATAAGCAAAGCCGGCGGCGGAGTCTATTCCGGAAGGACCATTACCAATCACCTTGTTAATTTCACTATTCCCGATGAGATCAAAGCTCAGGCGGGTTTCTGCGAAGATTCCCTGGAGGGCCGCCTTTGCAGTGTTGATATTCAGTATGCCAGACCTTATTCGGTCGACGGCGTGATGGAGCGTTTTACTGATGGAAAATAATGACGGGCTTTTAAGACTTGCTGACATGAAGATCGAAGATCTTTCTCCGATGATGCAGCATTATGTCGAGATGAAGAAACAGGCGGGCGATGCTTTCCTGTTCTACAGGCTCGGCGACTTCTACGAGATGTTCTTCGACGATGCCATTGAAGGCGCAAAGATACTGGAACTCGTACTTACAAGAAGAGACTGCGGAAACGGAATGAGAGCGCCTATGTGCGGCATCCCTTTTCATGCATATCAGACTTATGCCGACAGGCTGGTAAGCGAGGGTAGGAAAGTAGCCATCTGCGAACAGCTTGAAGATCCCGCTCTCGCAAAAGGACTCGTTAAGCGCGGGCTTATCAGGATACTCACGCCCGGTACGGTTACTGATGCGCTGGACGACAGGAAGAATAACTATCTAATGAGTATCTGCTGCATCGGTTCGCAGTACGGCGTTGCCTGTGCCGACATCTCTACTGGCGACTTTGATGCCACACAGCTTACGCTTCCCGATAACAGTGAGCATCTCATAAATCTTGTCAGCAGATATCAGCCTTCAGAGATCATATGCAATCCGGCATTTACTGACACCATATGCTGCCAGACGATAAAGACCGGAACGAATATCGTTATTACCGTAAGAAACGACCGTGATTTTGCAAGAGACAGCGTTGATAAATCTGAGATACGTCCTGATAACCTCAAGCTCTTCAGCGATCCGTCGCTGCTCATATCTTCATGCGGAGCGCTTATACTTTATGCAGCCGAAACACAGACGGAAAAGGTTAAGCATCTGAGGGATATCCACTGCTTTAAGATCTCTGATTCGATGGAACTCGATCATGCAACGAGGACGAATCTGGAACTTACGCAGACCATAAGAGGAAAGACCAAGAGAGGTTCGCTCCTCTGGGCCATAGACAGAACGAAGACTGCCATGGGCGGAAGACTTCTGCGCAAGTGGATCGAAGAACCGCTCATATCGGTCAAAGAGATCAATAAGCGTCTTGATGCCGTTGAGGAAGCCAAGG
The DNA here is from genome assembly GCA_017478485.1 of Clostridiales bacterium. Lineage (GTDB taxonomy): Bacteria > Bacillota > Clostridia > Saccharofermentanales > Saccharofermentanaceae > Saccharofermentans. The sequence continues at coordinate 20,949 of JAFVDI010000022.1, forward strand.
ACAAATACATTGCAAGGCAGGAGATCATTGAGAGCCTTACGGGCCTTTATGATATCGAGCGTCTGGCAGGCAAGGTCTCTCTCGGAACATGCAACGCCAGAGATCTTCTTTCGCTTCGTAATTCTCTTGCTAAGCTCCCGTTCGTAAAAGAACGCGTATCGTCTTTTGCCAAGGGCGTTTTCACGGATATCAACAAGCTTCTCGATCCCATGGAGGATATCTATGAGATCCTTGATGCCGGTATTGCAGAGGAACCTCCCATATCAGTTAAGGAAGGCGGCATAATCAAACGCGGTTATTCCGCAGAATGCGACGAGCTCAATGACATCGCCTCTAATGCTAAGGAATATATCCTTAAGCTTGAATCCGGCGAACGTGAGAGAACGGGCATCAAGACACTCAAGATCAGTTACAACAAGGTCTTCGGTTACTATATCGACATTCCAAAGAGCCAGTCTGATAAAGTCCCGGAGGAATATGAGCGCAAGCAGACTCTCGTAAATAACGAAAGATACATCACGCCTCAGATCAAAGAACTTGAAGAGAAGATAGTGTCCGCATCAGGCAGACGCGTAGCCCTTGAATATGAACTTTTCACGCAGATCAGGGACAAAGTCTTCGCCGAGTCTAAAAGACTCTTCGGAACGGCATCTGCGGTTGCAATGACTGACTGCGTTACGGCACTTGCCGAACTTGCTGAGAGCGAGAATTACGTAAGACCTGTCGTTGATATGTCTGAAGACATAGAGATCAAGGCGGGAAGACATCCCGTAGTCGAGAAGATGATGGCTTCGGAGGGCAGTGCGTTTGTCCCTAACGACATACTTCTCGACAGCGAAAAGAGACTCATGGTGCTGACGGGCCCCAACATGGCCGGTAAATCAACATACATGAGACAGACGGCTCTCATCGTTCTCATGGCGCAGATCGGTTCTTTCGTACCGGCTGATTCAGCAAGGATCGGTCTTGTAGATCACATCTTCACGAGGATCGGTGCTTCGGATGACATATCCACCGGACAGTCAACGTTCATGGTCGAGATGAAGGAAATGTCCTACATCCTCAAGAACGCGACAAGACGAAGCCTGCTCCTGCTCGATGAGGTAGGACGAGGCACCAGCACCTATGACGGCCTTTCCATTGCATGGGCATCGATCGAATACATCGTCGACCCGGGCGTTCTTTATGCAAGGACCGTTTTCGCAACGCACTATCACGAACTTAACCAGATGGAACGCCTTAACCGCGGCGTCTTTAACTGCCATGTTGAAGTCAGCGAAAACGACGGCACGGTAAAGTTCCTTCACAAGATCTCAAAAGGCGGAACCTCTGACAGCTACGGCATTGAAGTTGCACGTCTTGCAGGTGTTCCCGATGACGTATTGAAGCGTTCCAAGTCGATACTTTCAGAACTTGAGAGAATAGGCAAGTTTAAGGTAATGGGCAACGTTGAGGAGACTCCGGGAGGCGGAACGCAGCTTTCCTCCGCAGCCATGCCCGGACAGGAATCTTTCTTCAATCCCGAGAGCGTGCTTTACCAGAAGGAAGACAAGCTCAGGGCAATGATCAGGGACCTCGACGTTTCAAGGCTCACACCGATCGAAGCCATGAACATACTTTATGAATTGAACACGATGGTCAAGGGAGAAGACGATGGGCAGGATTAACGTTCTCGACAGCCGCACCGCAAATGCAATCAAGGCAGGAGAAGTAATAGAGAGACCTGTATCTGTCGTAAAGGAACTTCTTGATAACGCTGTTGATTCAGGCGCAAACAGGATCAAGATCGAGTTCGCAGGCGGCGGCATTTCACTCATCAGGGTTACCGACAACGGATGCGGAATGGACAGGGAAGATGCGGAAAAGGCTTTCCTTATCCATGCGACTTCCAAGCTTAAGAAAATTGAAGATCTCTACGATCTTTCGACAATGGGTTTCAGAGGCGAAGCCCTTGCATCCATCGTTTCATGTGCAGATGTCACTCTTACCACTTCGCAGAGCGATGATGAGACCGGTACCAGAGTTGCATATGAGGACGGAAGCCTTAAGGATGTTTCCGATGCAAGCGCTCCGCAGGGCACCTGTGTTGAAGTCAGGAATCTCTTCAAGAACATTCCTGCAAGATACAAGTTCCTTAAGAAGGATTCCACAGAGGGAATGTATATCACGGGACTGGTCGAAAAGCTCTGCATAATCAATCCTCAGATCTCGATAAAACTCATCAAAGACGGTGCGGTGCAGTTTACTACACCGGGTACCGGCGATGTAAAAGATGCGGTCTATGCCGTTTACGGAAAAGAGACCGCAAACAATCTCGTTCCAGTTAAGTATGAGATGGACGGTATGAGGATCGAAGGTTTTACCGGAATTCCCCGTTTCGTAAGAGGCAACAGGGGTCTTCAGTGCGTCTATGTCAACGACAGGCTCATTCACAGCAAGAGCATTTCTGCGGCAATCGATGAAGCGTACAAGAATGCGGTAATGAAGAACAAATTTCCCATATGTTTCCTCATGATCTATTGTGCTCCCGGAAACGTAGACGTAAACGTTCACCCGCAGAAAGCTGAGGTCAAGTTCTCATCTGACAGCGACGTCTTCAGACTTGTATATCACGGCATCAGGGAAGCGATTACATCTTCAGGAACTGCAGGCGGAGATTTCAAGGGAATCGCATCCGGTGAAAACATTGAGATAGAAACTCATGAAGAGACCAAAGTTGCCGCGGAAAACAGGCAGCTTCGCTATGATGTCAGCGCAGGCGGAAAGCTTTCCTCATCGCATAAACTGAGGAGCGCTGCTGCTCCGGCAGTTCCCGCATCAGGCGATGCAGCTTCCGCAAATGAACTGCTGAAGATACTTTCAGGTTTTAAGCCCGATGCTTCTGTGATGGCAGATAACGGCAGTGAAAAGGAAACGGCAAAACCTGTTGTTGAAGTCCCGGAAGAACCTTTGACGATCGCTCCCGTAACTCCTGAAGAGATCCGGAAAGCCGAGACTGACATCGATAAGATCGCTGGCGCAAGATTTACAGGCATCCTGTTTAACACATACATAATCCTTCAGACAACCGAAGAGTGCTATTTCGTTGATCAGCATGCGGCACATGAGAGAGTCCTCTATGAGGAATTCATGGCGAAAAAGGCACCCGGAAAGAATGTCCCGCCGACAGAACACATGCTGGTCCCTTCGATCCTTAACGTGTCTGCGTCAGATTATGCGTTTATCGAAGGCGCACTCGATAAGTTTACCGAGAACGGATTTGAGATAGAACTTTTGGGTGACAGGGAGATCGCTTTAAGAGCGGTTCCGATGGGAAGCTCTAACAAGGCTTCTGAAATGTTTTCAGAGATACTCACGGATCTTAAGCGTGACAATCCCGCGAAGACAGACATATGGTACAGCCTTATCCAGACGACAGCCTGCAAGGCTGCGATAAGGGCAGGAGACGTTATCACTCAGGAGCAGGCTGAGTCTCTCATCGACAAGCTTACAAAACTCGAGGATCCTTATCATTGCGCTCACGGAAGGCCAACATTCTTCTGTGTTTCACGCAGGGATTTCGAGAAGAATTTCAAAAGGATTGTCTAAGGCTTTTCAATGATCGATCCGGGACCTTATTTAGGCAAATACAGTTTTATTCCGATAGTTACGGGCCCGACTGCAAGCGGCAAGAGCGCCGTTGCGATCGAACTATGCCGTCTTTGCGGCGGTGAACTCGTATCCGCTGATTCGATGCAGATCTATAAAGGTCTTGATATCGGTACCGCGAAGGATTCTGCTGAGGAACTTGCCGAGATCCCTCACCACATGACGGATATCGTGGAACCGGGAGACAGGTTCTCTGTCTTTGATTATGTGACCATGACAGAGAAAGTATTTTCCGATATCTTGAGCAGGGGAAAGCTTCCCGTGGTATGCGGCGGAACGGGTCAGTACATATCGTCTCTTCTTTACGGAATAGATTACGGCAATGAAGAAGGGATCGACATCGCTGACTCTGAAGAATACTATCAGTCAATTCTTGAAAAAGAGGGAAGAGACGCTCTTTATGAGATCCTTAAGAAGGAAGATCCCGAAGCGGCTTTGCTCATTCACCCAAACAATACAAGGCGCGTCATCAGAGCGCTTGCGGTAAAGAGAGCGTCAGGCGTCAGCTTCTCTGAGAAGAACAAAAAGTCCAAGACTGCAGGTCCGTCATTCAACTTCAGGGCTTTCATGCCAGATGTCGACAGAGCGGTCTTATATGACAGGATCAACAGAAGAGTGGACATCATGATGGAGCAGGGACTTGAAGAAGAAGCCCGGATGCTCTACGGCATTGAAAAGGCAAAAGGAACCACTTGCTTCCAGGCAATCGGATATAAAGAGTTTGGCCGGTATTTCGCAGGCGAGGAAGACATAGCGGAAACCGTATACAAGATAAAGCTCGGTTCGCGCCATTATGCCAAACGTCAGCTGACATGGTTCAGACATATGGGCGATGATATCGGGAAGATACCTTTCGGGGATGCAAAGGCTGCGGCAGAGTTGATCCTTGAACAGTGCACGATCTGATTCCTGCTTGAAACAATCAAAGGAATTTTATACAGAGTCTCACATTTCGACACATTGGAACGATTTTCTTGAAAAGAATGTTCAGTGCCTGATAAATTAGTTGTACAACCCTTAACAACGGATTGAATCTTGATGAAAGGAGGGCTGTAACTAATTAATACTGTATCTGTGCAGACCGACTACTTTGCCGAGAATCTTACAGCCTTCCTTATTGAAGGGTATAGGTGAGTAGTTATCATTCTCAGGGAACAGGTAAGGGTTCCCGTTCTTTTTACCGAATCTTTTGACGGTTGCTTCATCATCGATAAGTGCAGCTATAATGTCACCTTCGTCACAGAAGTTCTGCTTGCGGACAAGGATATAATCTCCGTCCAGGATATGAGCATTGATCATACTGTTACCTTTGACCTTAAGCATAAAGCACTCTGAATCGCCGATGACAGATTTGCTGACAAAGAAGCGGTCGCTGTAGTCTTCGGTAGCGAGAATGGGCACACCGGCAGTTATCTTTCCTACACAGTAGACCGGTCGGCAGTCATTCAGTTGGGTAACTTTGGGGGCGGGTTCTTCGTCATACTGCTTGATGATGATGGCTCTGCGGAGTCCGGGCCTGTATTCGATCCTTCCTTCGCTGTCCAGTTCTTTAAGGTAGGTATGGACAGAAGAAGTGGATTTCAGACCTACACCGGCACAAATGTCGCGGACGGAAGGAGATATCTGATTAACTCTGATGTAGTCGCAGATGTAGTCATAAACGCGTTCGATTGATTTGTTGTCGCTGAAACGGGCCATATTGCGCCTCCAAACATATTTTCTTTAATGCCATTGTATCATTAATGGCTTGTCTGTCAAACAATTGTTTGTATGAAATGAGCTTAGAGGGATTACAAATGAAAAATACTATTAAAGAAGAAAAGAAATGCATTACCAAAAGAGAACTCAAAACAATGCTTATCACCAGACTTAATACTTTGCACAGTGATGTTAACAACAGAAATGAAAAAGCAGAGAGCTATCTGTCAGAACTCAGGAAGACCAGAAATGAGAAACGCAAGGCTCTGATGGATATTTACGCAGGTGAGAATGCACCCGTCAAAGTTACTGATTACTCCGGCATTCCCAAGAAGGAATGCGACATGACAGGGGAGATGATTGATTTTTCACAGGGCTTTGATGATTACATAGCTTCTCTTGAGAAAGAATATGCCGATGCCAAGAGACGCCGGAATGAAGCTATCAAGCTTCTGACAATGCTGATGACTCTAAAGACACCTTATTCCATGATCTTATATCTGAGGTATTACAGAAGATTGTCTCCCAAAGATGCCTGCCGTCAGCTTCACATTGCAAGATCTACGCTCTTCAGGAAGCAAAATACGGCTTTGTCACTGCTTTCAGAATTGTATGCCGAGCGTAACGGAATAATCATCAAATCTGACAAATAACGTTTCTTCTTTGATTATTGCAATAATGTTATAATAAGCAAATCAAATGAGAAAGGCGGCGTAATTCTTGAGCAGAACAAGCGACAGGAAGATCTCTGACATTATGTCTGATTTCTTGGGCGCTTCATGGCGTGCTACCGTCAGGCTTTTCAAGAGTATTCCGTCCAGGATCTTCGGGCGAATCAGGAAAGTATGGCGTGATTACCGTGACAGGCCGCCGCGCAAGGACATCAGCCGCGTTTATTTAGTTGTCGGATATACCACAAAGAAGTATGTGGAAGAAAGATACAACGCGGAACGCCGTATGATGATAATGAGGAGGGGACTTCTCGCGCTGATATTCTTCCTGTTGCTCTTTATTGTCTTAGACCGTTCGCTGTCGGCTTTCAATTACGGAGAAATCAAGCAGATGTTCGGATTCAGTTCATGGACTGAACTTTTGAAGAACGATCCGTTCTCCGAAAGAAAGGAAACGGCACCGACTGCTCCGGTTCAGCCTACAGCGGTTTCCACGACAGCTGAGAATAAAACAGAAACCTGAAAATGAAAGTTCGGACTTCCGAACTTTCATTTTTTAATTTCCTCTTGCATGGCTGAAATGCTTGTATTATTATTTATCCGTTATGGATTTCCCGAGTGCTGTTATACAGACCGAACAAACCCAAAAATGAATAAATAGACTCATGGACTTGCAAAATCCGGAGCCGGAAAAAGAAAGGCGGTAACTTTATGGATTACACAATTAACAATGAGTACCTGAACGGCCTCATGCAGAAGGTTATGGCAAGGAATGCCAACGAGCCGGAGTTCCACCAGGCTGTATATGAATTCCTTAATTCTATTGCTCCTGCACTCCCTGTTCACCCCGAGCTTATCGAGAAGCAGGTTCTTGAGAGGATCGTTGAGCCTGAGCGTCAGATCATCTTCAGAGTATCTTGGATCGACGATAACGGCAGAATCCAGGTTAACCGCGGATACAGAATCCAGTTCAACAGCGCTATCGGACCTTACAAGGGCGGTATCAGACTTCACCCTTCCGTTAACATCAGCATCCTGAAGTTCCTCGGCTTCGAGCAGATCTTCAAGAACTCCCTCACAGGCCTGCCTATGGGCGGTGCTAAGGGCGGTTCCGACTTCGATCCTAAGGGCAAGTCCGACAACGAAGTTATGGCTTTCTGCCAGAGCTTCATGAGAGAGCTTTACAGACACATCGGTCCTGACTGCGACGTACCTGCAGGCGACATCGGAACAGGTGCAAGAGAGATCGGCTTCATGTTCGGTCAGTACAAGAAGATCGTTAACGAGTTCTCCGGCGTTCTTACAGGTAAGAAGCTCAGCTTCGGCGGTTCACTTGCAAGAACAGAGGCTACAGGCTATGGTCTCTGCTACTTCGTAAACGCTCTCCTCCGTGAGAAGATGAACACATCTTTCGAAGGCAAGACAGTTGTTATCTCCGGTTCCGGCAACGTTGCCATCTATGCTACAGAGAAGGCTACACAGCTCGGCGGCAAGGTCGTTGCACTTTCCGACTCCAACGGTTATGTATATGATCCTGAGGGCATCAAGCTTGATATCGTTAAGGACATCAAGGAAGTTAAGAGAGGCAGGATCAGCGAGTATGCTGAGAGAGTTCCTTCCGCTAAGTACACAGCTGATGAGAACGGCTCTAAGGGCATCTGGACAATTCCTTGCGACATCGCTCTTCCTTGCGCTACACAGAACGAGCTTAACCTTGATTCTGCTAAGGCTCTCGTTGCTAACGGTGTAAAGGTAGTAGGTGAGGGCGCTAACATGCCTACAACACTCGATGCTACAAAGTTCTTCCAGGACAACGGCGTATTCTTTACACCCGGTAAGGCTTCCAACGCCGGCGGTGTTGCTACATCCGGACTTGAAATGTGCCAGAACAGCGCTCGTCTTTCCTGGACATTCGAGGAAGTTGACGCTAAGCTCAAGGGCATCATGGAGAACATCTTCCACACAGTTGATAAGACAGCTGCAGAAGTTGGCTGCGAGAACAACTACGTTGTCGGCGCTAACATCGCTGGTCTCCTTAAGGTTTCTGACGCTATGATCGCTCAGGGCTGTATCTGATCACCTGATAATTAATTGATTCAGACCGCCTGTTCCGTCCTGGAGCAGGCGGTTTTTTATGCAACGTATCCGTTAGGAGATTACTCAAATAATTACGGTTATGTTACTCAATTTAGGCAATTTGCCCATTTCTGCATAAATAAATAGTAAATATGCGAAGAGGTGATATAATACTACCGTTTTAAATAAATACAATGAGAAGTGCTGTCTGAAAGCGCTTGTTATATATTATCGGGAGTATTTTTATGAGTAAAACAGTAGCAACCTGTATTGCTGAGACTAATCAGGAGCAGAATAAGCCGCAGGAGAATGTGTTCTTTTTGACGCTTTCACGTAAGATCGAAGACTTTCCGAATGAGTTTCTGAGAACGGCGCGTTCCACATCACCTATCCAGATATGCGCGATCTTTTCGACGATCGGACCTGATAACCTTTCTGCAGAACTCAACCTCGAACTTAATGCGGAACTTGAGAAGATAGTGGCCGCAACGGCAAATCAGCCGGTTCTTGATTTTGAGTCATTTTCAAATCTCGTAGTCAATACGCTTAACGTAAGGGTATTAAACTTCGGTATCAATAAGGGTAAGCAGTTCAAGACTTCCATGACCATGCTTGTCATCGAGGGCGATATCCTCCGCGTTATCCACCTCGGTATTACCAAGGCTGTCCTTTTCCGTGACAAGAAGATAATGGTACTTACCGAAGAGCAGACGGTAGCACACCGTTTTGCACAGATGGGTTCCATCGCGCCCGCTGACGAAAAGGACAATCCCGAGAACATGAACCTTACCCAGTATCTCGGCAAGATGCCTCAGGAAGGTGAACTCAAGCCTGATAAGAAGGTTCATCTCAAGCTTAAGGACAACGATGAGATCATTCTCATGGGTCTTGGTATTTCCAGGGAAATGCCTGCGCAGATGCGCAATTCGATCATTGTAAGACCCGAATCCACCGAGGAAAAGGCTAAGGCGATCATCAATGCAGCGGTCAATCACGGCATCAAGTCCGGCCTTACGATCATTGACCTGAAGGTTGAATCAACATTCCTGCTTCCCGGAGATGCGGTTATCAGGACAAATCTGCAGAGTGACGGTGCTTTGGCACCTGCAGCTGAAGCTGCAACCGTTTCTGCGGCAAAGAGCGATTTTACGCCTTTCGAAATGGCAAAGGCAGAAGAAAACGCTGACGATACGATCAGTTTTGTTCCGGGCAAAGCACCTGTCCACGTTGATGAGGACGAGCCGGAAGAAGAGGAAGAGGGAGAAGAGCCACAGCGCGATAAGGCAAGCACAGGCAGGAAGATCGCTACGATCGCAATGCCGATCATCGTCTTTATCCTTTGTCTCATACTCGGTTTCGGAATTATGTTCCTTGTATTGAACATAAGGGATTTCATGGAAGCAAATGCTCCCGAGACAATGCCAAGCGCAGCTGTCGGAACTGCATATTACGCGTTGGAGGACAACACTCCCGTTTACTCAATGCCTACCCAGAACTCGACTGTCATCGCTGTTCTCAAGCGAGGTGAAGTAGTAACGCTTCAGCAGCCTGTAGATAATAATTTCTCTAGAGTCGTTACTTCTAACAGCATGACGGGTTACTGCATTACTTCTCAGCTTACAACAGAAGATCCCGGCACTGCCGCTCCGAGCGAGAGTGCGACAGAGAGCAATCCTGATGCAACCGGCGAAACAGGTGAAGAGGGCGCAGCAAATCCTAATCCTACTGAAACGACCGAACCTACGGAAACAGAAGATGCAGCAGATCCTACGCCGACTCCCACACCTAAGCCTAAGAAGGCTACTTCTACTCCTACACCTAAGCCGACGGAGACTGATCCTGAGCCTGAAGAACCTACACAGGCTCCCACAGAGAAGCCTACTGAAAAGCCTACTGAGGCTCCTACCGAAAAGCCTACTGAGAAGCCGACTGAAAAGCCTACGGAAAAACCGGCTGACAAGCCTGATGAAACAACTCCGGCAGAGTGATCAGATCAGTGCTGAAGAGATAATTAAAACGGCGCCGCTATGAAACGGCGCCGTTATTATTTTATTCAAGTTCTTTACAGTATCAGTATCTGAAGAGTTCCTTATAGAGTACTCTTACGGCATATGAGCAGTAGGATTCTGATACACCGAACATCATGGAGATCTCGGATGCTCCCTGGTTAACGATCCTTAAGTTGATACCTGCGTTGGAAAGGGCAGAAGCGGCTCTTGCCATGATACCGACTGAATTTGCCATAGCTTCACCGACGATCATTACGATAGCGAGATCGTGGTCAACGCTGACCTTTGCTCCGAGTTCATTCTCGATACGCTTAACGATGACAGCTTCCTTCTCGGGTGTGAAGTACTTCTTGCGGAGTACGATGGTGACCGTGTCGATTCCTGAAGGGATGTGGTCGATGGAGATCGCTTCATCAGAGAAGATCTGAAGGAGAGATGCAAGGAAACCGACCTGACGGTTCATCATGTACTTGCTTACCGTAACGGTGCAGAAACCCTTGTCGCCCGCGATGCCGGTTACGAGTGAATCGTAGTGTGATCTCTTTGATACGATCCATGTACCCTTTGCGGTAGGGTTGTTCGTATTCCTGATGTTAAGGGGAATGCCGCTCCTGAAAACAGGGTAGATGGCTTCTTCATGAAGGACGTTGAATCCTGCATAAGAAAGCTCGCGCATTTCGTCATAAGTGATCTCGGTGATCGGGAACGGGTTCTTTACGAGGTTGGGGTTGACTGCGAAAACGTTGTCAACGTCTGTCCAGTTCTCGTAAACCTCGGCCTTGAGAGCAGCGGCAAGAATGGAACCCGTGATGTCGGATCCGCCTCTGGAGAAGGTGATGATCTCGTTCTCTTTGGAAACACCGTAGAAGCCGGGGAATACGAGGAGAGTCTCTGTCTCGTTTCCGAGCTTTGCTAGATTGTCATATGTCTCGTCAAGGATAACTGCCTTGCCGGCTTCGTCATGCTTAAGGTAAAGTCCGCATTCTGCAGGATTGCAGTATTTAGCCTTGTGGCCTTCTTTGGTCAGATAGTATGCTACGAGCCTTGCGCTGCAGTCTTCACCCATGGCCTTGACGGAATCGAGATATTTAACATCGTCCGTATAATCTGCAGATGCGATGTTGTTCAGTCTCTCGATGATGTCGGGCATGACCTGCTCGATGTTGAGTTCATCGGCGATCTCTTCATAACGCGCGATGACCTTATCGAGTTCTGCCTGGTATGAATTGCCGCCCAAACGTGCTTTGGCGGTAGCGATGAGAAGGTCAGTGACCTTGATGTCATCCTTGGTGCGCTTTCCGGGCGCGGATACTACTATGACTCTGCGTTCCTCGTCTGAAAGGACGATGTTGCAGACTTTCTGTATCTGAAAAGCATTGGCAAGTGATGAGCCGCCGAATTTAGTGATCTTCATAACGGGTATTGCTCCTTAAACTTTTTAAACAATACATTATAATATCATAAATAGAACAATACTGATTGTTTACTTTTAAACTGTTTGACGATAGAATTTTCCGAGGTCGCAAACAACTTGATGGAACGGTTCTGATGAATATTTTCAAAGCCATGAAACCCGAGAGGGTATATACAAACGCCAAGCAGATCCCCTGGGTCAGTCTTAAGAGCGAAGGGATAAATGTAGCTCTTCTTGATTTTGACAATACCCTGGGGCCTGATCACGCTACCGCACCGACGGAATTTTCGTTTGAGTGCGTTAAGGAGATACAGGAAGCAGGCATCAGGTGCTGCCTTGTATCAAATGCCAAGTCGGGGAGATCTGCAGGCATCGCAAAAGTGCTGGACATTCCATGTGTCACTTATGCGAGAAAACCTGAACCCATCGGTGTCAGAAGGGCACTTGATCTGATGAAGGCACAGCCCGGAGAAGCCGTGATGGTAGGCGATCAGATATTTACCGATGTCATCGCGGGAAATCTTGCCGGAGTCAGGACTTTCATGGTCGAAAAGCTTTATCGCAAGGAGATCTGGTACGTTGCGGTAAAGAGGATCCCCGAAAAACTCGTCAGACTGATAGCCCGGTTCTGACAGATACTTGCAAGAAAACAGGCTTTCAAGTAAAATTACTTAGTTTAGCATTAATATATTTTATTAAAAGGAGTAAATGTATGATCAGCGCAGGAGATTTCAGGAATGGTTTGTGTTTTGAGATGGACGGCCAGGTTTACCAGGTTGTCGAGTTTCAGCACGTTAAGCCGGGTAAGGGAGCAGCTTTCGTAAGAACAAAATACAAGAATGTTAAGACAGGTTCTGTTGTTGAAAGATCTTTCAATCCTAACGAGAAGTTCGAGCAGGCTCAGCTTGAGAGACGTGACATGCAGTACATCTATGCAGACGGCGATCTCTACTACTTCATGGATACAGATACCTATGAGCAGACACCTATCCACTCAGATAAGATCGGTGACGGCACAAAGTTCCTTAAGGAAGAGATGATCTGCAAAGTTGTTTCCTACAAGGGTGACATCTTCCAGGTTGAGCTTCCTATCACAGTTGAGCTCGAGATCACTGAGTGCGAGCCCGGCGTAAGAGGCGATACCACCAACAACGCCAACAAGTATGCTACACTCGAGACAGGTGCTGTCGTTAAGGTTCCGCTCTTCGTTAACCAGGGTGAGAAGATCCGCGTTGACACAAGAACGGGTGAGTACTTAGAGCGCGCATAATGCCGGATAACTTCAGCCCGGAATCGATCAAGGGCGACCGCTCCATGACTCAGGGGTTCGTCGCGCAGTACGCCTCGGAAGCAGCGCTTCAGATCGACGGCGTAGTGTCACTTGTTCCTTCATTTGCCGTAGCCCTCAAGGAGAAGGCAGGCGTTGTACATGAAGGAAAGGGAGTCCGGGTTGTTTTCCATGATACCGACGACAGTACGGTATCGATAACCGTTTATCCGGTGATCAGTTACGGGAAGATAATCCCGGAGGTTGCCTGGCTGATACAGGAGAAGGTGAAGCACGACGTTGAGCGCTTCACCGGTCTCACGGTTGAAAGTGTGGACGTTTATGTCTGCGGGGTAAAGGAGAAAGAATAATGAATGGCTTTATAAGAGTCCTGATGTTTATCTATTCGGTCTTTATCGCGATCATATCGGTTGTGCTTTTGTATGCCCTGATCGATGACGGTATCTTCGCGGACATACTTTCACCGCTTTCTTCCGTTGTTACCGGACCCATAAGCAAATATATCTATCTTGCTGTCCTCATGCTGTTCTTCATTTCGTCGATCGTTTCGATCTCGAATTCGGTAACTTACGGCAGACTTAACAGGACAAGACTCAGAAAGACCGACATCGGTTCAGTAGATATCGGTGCAGACGCCATCGAGAGCATCGCGCTCAATGCTGCTAAGTCTGCACAGGTCGGTATCAAGAGTGCAAGATGCCACGTTGCGCCTGCCAAGAACGGCGCGATCAAAGTAAACATTTCCTGTGAGCTCTACTCCAACGTAGAGATCCCTGCCTCAATGGCAAAGGTTCAGGAAAAGGTTAAGAAGGATATCGAGAGATATACCGGAATCGTAGTTGAAGCCGTCTATGTAAAGGTGGCAAAAGTAGAGGCTACTACTGCAAAGGTTGAGAGCAGGTAACACATGGAACGGTTCCTCTCCAAGCTTTTCGAAAAGATGCGCAATTCGAAGGCGGGTACGGTATTCGCCTTCTTTTTCTTCGTTACCGGAGTCCTTTTGTGCATTTTCGGATTCTTTAAAACGCTATTTATAATTCTATTTACCGCGGTAGGATTCTTTGTAGGATCATTCCTTTTCAGCGATACGAGCAAATTCAAGAAATTCCTTGACCGTATCCTGCCGCCGGGGAGGGTAAGATGAGCAGAATTGAGACACGTGAGCACGCTATGGAGCTTCTTTTCCAGTGCTTTTTCAGGAATGACCCGGTTGCGGGCCAGATCGATCTGTTCAAGGAGAATAATCCCGATCTTGCAGGCGATGAGACATATTTCGTCGACATCGTTTACGGCGTTATCAACAAGCGCGATGAGATCGATTCTCTTTTCGAGCCATTCCTCAAGAAATGGAAGCTTGACAGGCTTCCGCTGACAGACAGGATCATACTTGAGATCGCTGTCTATGAGATCGCAAATATCGAAGAGATACCGACCTCGGTTTCCATCAACGAGGCTGTAAAGCTTGCCAAGAAATACGGCACAGACAATTCCGCATCATATATTAACGGCGTTTTGAGCTCTTTCGAAAAGAGCCTTTGATATATGGTTGAATTCAAGTCTGTCAGCCAGCTTGACAACTATATCAAGAGCTACCTTACAGGCAGCGAGTATCTTTCTGATTTTTCAGTAACAGGCGAGATTTCCCAGTACACCGTATCGTCAAGAGGTCATGCGTATTTTACGATCAAAGACCCTGATTCGGTAATGCCGTGCGTGATGTTCTCGAGATATTTCGCGTATGTTTCATTTACCCCTGCGATAGGCACCAAGGTGACAGTATCAGGCTGCATGGACTTTTACGCTCCCGGCGGAAAGCTTCAGATGCAGGTCCTGTCCATGAAAGAAGCCGGCAAAGGCGATCTTCACGAGCAGTATAAGCAATTGTTTGAAAGGCTTTCGAAGGAAGGGCTTTTCGATCCCGAACATAAGAAGCCGCTGCCTGTCCTTCCCAAAAGGATAGGTGTGGTCACTTCCGCATCGGGCAGGGTTATTTCCGATATCGTAAACACGTTGAGAAAGAGAAATCCTTATTTTGATCTTCTCTTATATCCTGCGAGCGTGCAGGGTGAGAATTGTCCTCCCGAGATCACGGCCGGCATCAATTACTTCAACGAAAAGAAGAACGTTGATGTAATCATCGTCGCAAGAGGCGGAGGTTCATATGAGGACCTTTTCGGATTCAACGACGAGAACATCGCAAGGGCGGTCTACGCGTGTGAGATCCCGGTTATTTCAGCCATCGGACATGAACCTGACTATACGATAATCGATTATGTCGCTGATCTGAGGGCAGCTACGCCTACGGCAGCAGCCGAGCAGGTCATGGCTTCCTATAATGACCAGAAGAATATGGTGGATAACCTTGCTCTGACACTTGATATTGCAGTGAACCAGTATATTGGCGCGAAGAAGAGCCAGCTTGAAATGCTCAGGAACCATAAGGCGCTTCATACGCCCGCATTCTATGCCCAGAACCAGCTTACCGTGATAGAAGGTTACAGGACTAAGATGAAGAGCGCGATGGAAGCGAAGATTACAAAGCTTCAGTCTGATTATAAGAATATGCATGGTAAGCTCGAATCGCTTAACCCTACAAACGTCCTCAAAAGAGGATATTCATATGTCAGCGGTGCCGACGGAAAAGCCGTGGAATCGGCATCTTCGCTCAAGAAGGGCGATGTGATAGGAATAGTCTTTGCCGATGGAAAGGCAACAGGTACGATTACAGATACTTCATTTGATGACAGGAGGTCTTCATAATATGGCCGGTAAGATCGATAAGCTCAGCTATGAGGAAGCTTTGGAAGAACTTAAGCAGATAGTTGCACGTCTCAATGAGGGCAAGGTCACTCTCGATGAGTCGCTTCAGTTTTATAAGAGAGGCAACGAACTTGCCGCTTACTGCGATAAGAAACTCCGTGAAGTCACGCAGAAGATCTCTGAAGTAAACAAGGCTACAGGCGGAGAAGATCCTCTTAATATTGAAGAGAGCGAAGTCTGAATGACCGGGGGCTTTATATGACGATAACGGATCTGGCGCGTGATACTTCAGCATGGCTCAGCGGTGAACTTGAATCTGTCTTTGCGAAAGAACAGCAGGAGGACATAACGGTCAAAGCTGCGATGTACAGTCTTAATGCAGGCGGAAAGAGGATACGTCCGCTTATGATGAGGCTGACGGCGCTCATGACCGGATGCACTGATTCAAAGATGGAAGACGTGCTTTATTATGCAGCGACTCTCGAGATGATCCACACATATTCACTTATCCATGACGATCTTCCGGCAATGGACAACGATGATCTGAGAAGAGGAAAACCCACATGCCATAAGGTCTATGGAGAAGGCATCGCAACACTTGCGGGCGATCTTCTGCTTAATACCGCATGCGAGAGGCTTTTCAAAGCTGCTTTGAAAGAACCGGGTTATCTGTACGCATCTTATTTCATGTGCAAAAACGCAGGATTAGAAGGCATGGTCGGAGGTCAGAGCATAGACCTGGATTCTGAAGGGAAGACCATTGACCTTGACCTTTTGTACGAGCTTCAGCGTAAGAAGACCGGAGCCTTGATCGAGTCTGCCGTAGTGACACCATACTATCTGATAAACGAATTAAACGAATTACAGGCGAATACGGATAAGACGGCTTGCCTGCTCAGAAAGCTTGCAGAACATATCGGCCTTTCATTCCAGATCAGAGATGATATCTTGGATGTTGAATCTGATCCTTCGGTGCTCGGCAAAAATACCGGAAAGGACCTGCGTGACTCAAAGGCGACTTTTGTAACGCTCCTCGGAGAAGATGGTGCAAAAGACAGGCTTTCAGAAGAGATCGCTTCTGCCAAGACTGTTTTGTCTGAGCTTGGTAAGATGGGTTATGATACAGACGGTTATAACGTTCTTGTTGATTATCTGGAGAAAAGAGACAGCTGATACCCGTGGACTATAAGATACTTGGGAAAAAAGATCTGACGCCTGTTGCACTCAAGACCATGAGTAATGAGGATCGTATTCAGTTGTGCGCCGAATTAAGGGATAAGATACTTAATACGGTGTCAAAGAACGGCGGTCATCTTGCGAGCAACTTAGGCGTTATCGAGCTGACTGTATCGCTCCTTTCGGTATTCGATTACGCGAGGGACAAGATAGTTTTTGATGTAGGACACCAGTCTTATGCATATAAGATCCTAACGGGCAGATTCGAACAGTTCGATACATTGAGACAGAAGGGTGGCATCTCGGGGTTTCCCAGATTGAGCGAATCCGAATACGACCGCTTTGATACCGGTCACAGTTCAACATCCATTTCGGCTGCACTCGGAATGGCGCGTGCAAGGGATCTTAGGAAAGAAGACAATTACATTGTTTCCGTTATCGGAGACGGAGCTCTGACGGGTGGTCTGGCTTATGAAGCCATCAATGATGCAGGTCACTCAAAGACACGCATGCTTATTATCCTGAACGATAACGAGATGAGTATCGACAAGAACGTCGGAGGATTATCCAAATATCTTTCGAAACTCCGTTATTCAAGCGGATATATCTCTGCAAAGATCACTACCGAGTCGTTCCTCAAGAAACTCGGATTCTTCGGCAGGGGACTGATAAGGATCATCATTGCGATCAAGGACTTCTTCAGATTCCTTATCTACCGTAAGAAGCCGTCCATCTTTGAGGATCTGGGACTTATATACTACGGACCGGTAGACGGACATGATGTTAAGAGCATGATCAAGGCAATGGATGCCGTTAAGGATATCAAGAATCCTGTTCTTCTTCATGTAGTTACCAAGAAGGGAAAGGGTTACGGATTTGCGGAACGCAATCCCTCAGACTACCATGGCGTTGGACCTTTCGATCTCGTGACAGGTGTCACAGGAGGATCAAAGCCCAGTTACACGACTGCGTTCGGAGGCGCCATCTGTGAGATCGCAGCCCAGAACCGCAATGTTATAGCAATAAGCGCTGCCATGACACAGGGAACGGGCCTGGATACTTATTCGATGAAATTCCCTACGAGATTCTTTGACTGCGGCATCGCTGAAGAGCACTGCGTTACGATGACGGGAGGTCTTGCCGTTTCCGGATTTGTTCCTGTCGTGGCGGTTTATTCCTCATTCCTTCAGAGAGCTTATGACGAGATGATCTCCGATGTCTGCTTTATGAACAGCCATGTCGTTTTCGCCATTGACCGTGCAGGGTTTGTCGGCAATGACGGACATACCCACCACGGACTCCTGGATATCTCATATCTGAATACAATGGTCAATATGACCGTTCTTTCGCCGCGCGACTATAAGGATCTGAGACACTGCCTCGAGTATGCAGTCAATAAATGCACCGGCCCTGTTGCCGTAAGGTATCCAAGGGGAAGTTCTCCGTTCGAACTTACAGGACCTCTTTATAATGAGCCTGAAGAATGCGTGCGTCCTCATATGTCTTGTGGCAGCGGAAGCGATTTTGCGATCATATCGACAGGCAGGATCGCTTCGGAAGCCGACAAGGCAGTTGAAATGCTGAAAGAGCAGGGTATCAACGGTATCCATATCAATCTTGCGCTTATAAAGCCCATCCCGTTCGATGAACTTATACGCATGACGAACGGAATAAGGAATGTTTTCACTCTCGAAGAGGGAATCATAAGCGGCGGTTTCGGCGAGGCCTGTGCAAGAGGATTCTGCGAGAATAAGTGTTCCTGCCATGTTTATAATATTGCCGTTTCAGATCCCATGATCCGTGCCGCTTCGCCCGCAGAACAGATTGCAGAAGCAGGTATTGACGCCCCGTCTGTTGCTTCCAGGATCGTCTCTGTTCTTGGTGAAATGTAATTTTATTCAAAATAGTGATTAAATATCAGAATATTAGTATAATTAGTTACTGATAATCTTTTAGAGGATCATTATAAGGCAATGAACTACGGAATACATTCAAACGATAACAGGGACAGCGGATATGAAGTTGCCCGAAAGACCGCGGAGATAATACTCTCATGCGGCGGAACTCCCGTGTTTGCCAAAGAGTTTGAAGGTGAGTTTGATGCGCCGGAAGGAACGGTTTTCGAGAACTTCGGCAAGATCCCTCTCAAAACGATTATTTCCATCGGCGGCGACGGAACATTCCTTTCAGTCGTTGAAAAATACAGGGAACTGGATACCGAATTCATCGGCGTAAACAAGGGTTCGATCGGATTCCTTACAGAGATAAACGTTGATGATCTCGAAAAGGACATTCCTGCGCTCATACGCGGTGATTATAAGATCCTTGAAAGAACGCAGCTTGAGGTCTCGGTGTTTTCGAAAGACGGTACTCTCAAGGGAACAGAAGAGTGTCTAAATGACATCATGATCGTCAGGGGAGCAAAGCCCCATGTTACGAGACTTACGTTAACGATCAATGGTCAGAAGATAGAGAAGTTCTACGGTGACGGACTCATCATAGCCACGGCTACCGGTTCGTCTGCCTATTCACTTGCGGCAGGCGGCCCGCTGCTAATGCCTGAGATGAAGGATATCATTGTCACTCCGATATGCTCACATACTTTTAACGGGCTTACTTACGTGACCGGACCTGACAGCATTGTGCGCGTTGACCTTGATGATTTCGAGTCCGCTCCCATGATCTGCCCCGACGGCAGGAACTTTGTAACGCTCGAGCCGTTCGATTACATCATAATAAAACGCTATTCCAAGGTGCTGAAGACAGCCACTCTCAAGAGTGACAATTTCTTCAGTGACGTCAGAAAGAAGATCGTTCAGAGGGGTTCCTTCTATGAAAACAGGTAAGAATGCAAGACAAGAGCTTATCCTCAAGCTCATTCGCGAAAGGGATATCTCCACCCAGGATGACCTGACCAAGCTCGTCCGTGAAGCAGGTTTTGAGGCTACGCAGGCTACATGCTCCAGAGACATTAAAGAGCTGGGGATCATTAAGATCACTCTTCCAAACAGATCTACAAAGTACGCAGTCCTCGACAGGACAGGCGATGTTGCACCCGGCAGGCTTCTTGCGGTCTTTTCCAACAGCCTCGTATCCGTACAGGCTGCAATGAATATCCTGGTCATAAAGACGCTTCCCGGCATGGCTCAGGCAGCCGCTTCCGCACTCG
This sequence comes from Clostridiales bacterium, assembly GCA_017478485.1. Taxonomy (GTDB): domain Bacteria; phylum Bacillota; class Clostridia; order Saccharofermentanales; family Saccharofermentanaceae; genus Saccharofermentans. The sequence goes on from JAFVDI010000022.1 coordinate 40,858, forward strand.
ATTCCATGCATCTTCAGGATGTTGTCGGAACGATCGCGGGTGACGACACCGTATTCTGCGCCGCGAGCGGCATAGATGAAGCAAAGGCTCTCGTAATGACGATCTCCGACATGATGGATCGCGGGGCATCCTCTGACGGGATGGTGTGAGTAAATGCTGCTTCGCCTTGAAATAAGGGATTTCGCCGTAATTTCAAATGTTGTATTTGAACCTTCCTACGGACTTAACTGCATCAGCGGTGAGACCGGAGCAGGTAAGAGCCTTATTGTCGATGCAATAAGCCTTATACTGGGTGCAAAGGCATCGAAGACTCTTGTAAGGTCTAATTCTCCTTCGTGCTATGTCGAAGCATGCTTTGACATGACTGATCTCAAGAACCGTGACGAGCTTACGGCTATGCTTGAAAGCCAGGGCATTACTTCCGAAGAGGACATGCTTATGATCTCACGCCAGATCTATGTCAACGGCAAGAGCATCGCAAGGATCAACGGCATCAGCGTAACATTACAGCTGCTTAAGGACGTTGCTTCGTTCCTGGTTGACATACACGGACAGCATGACACGCAGAGGATCTTCGACGAGAAGAGCCATTGTTATTACCTTGACAGTTACGGCGGTGAGAAGATCACCAAGCTTCATAATAAATACACGGAGCTCCTGGAAGAGTACAAGCAGATAGTACTCCGCATAAAGGGGATATCTTCTTCGCCTGATTTCCTGGACAGAAGAAGGGAATACCTCGAGTTCGTCGTAAAAGAGATCGGCGATGCCGCTTTCAAAGACGGTGAGGAAGAAGAACTCATCGAGACCAGAAAGAAGCTTCAGCAGAATGAATCTACTGCTTCAGTGCTTTCTGAAGTGTTATCAGTGCTTGAAGGCGGTGACGGTTCTGAAGGAAGCACATCACAGGGAGCTGCTTCTGATACGGCATTCGCGGCAAGGGAACTCGCAAGAGTTGCTTCTTCGGATGCGTCATATAAGAGCCTTTCCGCAAGGGCAAATGCGATAGCATTGGATCTTGAGGCACTGGCATCTGACCTTGCCGGTCTTTTGGATGAGATGAACTACGATCCTGAACTCCGCGCCAAAACGGAAGAGAGAATCGGTCTTTTGTATGACCTGAAGGGCAAGTACGGTAAGGATATAGCAGAGATCAATGAGTTCTATGAAAGATCTGCAAAGGAGCTTTCAGAGATAGATGCAAATAAAGATCTCCTGTCTGAACTTAAGTCAAAGCGCGTAGAAGTCGAAAAGAAACTCCTTGCATGCGCCGAGGAATTGTCTTCTGCCAGAAAAGCTGCGGGAAAGAAGCTTTCGGCATCAATAGTCAGGGAGCTTGCTGATCTCGAGATGCCTAATGCGGTGTTTGAAGTTGATTTCGTAAGACGTGAGAAGACAAAGTTCTTCTCGTCATCCGGAATAGACGACATTGCCTTCAGATTCAGCGCGAATCCCGGCCAGGAGGCGAGAGCTCTGTCTGCGATCGTATCAGGCGGTGAAGCGTCCAGGATAATGCTCGCCATAAAGAACGTGCTCAGCATGAGTGACAATACCCCGACGCTCATATTTGATGAGATCGATACAGGCGTATCGGGAAAAGCTTCTGCGGCGATTGCCAAGAAACTCAAATCAATAGCTGAAGGCCATCAGGTCCTTTGCGTAACCCACACTGCGCAGATCGCTGCTGCGGCTGACTGCAACTTCATGCTTTCAAAGCATGTCGTCTCAGGGAATACTGTTACCGAGTGCAATCTCCTTGATACGGATGCACGTGTCAACGAGGTATCAAGACTTCTTTCGGGCGGAAGCGGCGAGTCTTCGGTCAAACTTGCAAAGGAACTTATACAGTCGTTCCTGTAATTGCGGTTATGTCTGCCGGAAGCGGGCTTTCAAATTCTCTCACTTCATTGTCGAACGGATCCGTGAACTTTAAGCTGTATGCATGAAGGGCCACGCGGCCGACTGTCTTATCCAGTTCAGATGACTGCGGGAAACGGTCGGAGGGATTATCAATGGAGTTAGGTCCGTAAAGACCGTCTCCGACGAGAGGATGTCCCATATAAAGCGAATGTACGCGGATCTGATGGCATCTGCCGGTCTCAAGCCTGTATTCGACAAGCGAAACGTCCTTGTCAGGGAAGTATTTGATCACGTTATAGTGGGTTACGGAATCGCGTCCCGTTCCGTCGGTGACACAGTCCCTGATCATGACGGAACCCGGTCTTCTGGCTATCGGCATATTGATCGTGCCGCAGTCCTCGTCCCATTTTCCGTAAGTAAGAGCCTTGTATCTCTTGATGATATCCCCGTGTACGGCCAGAGTGTTGTGCGCATATCCGTCTTTGGCGATTATTATCAGCCCCGAAGTCTCGCGGTCAAGACGCATTACGGGGTGGAGAGGGTGATCAGACAGGTGAGTGAGCAATGAATCGTCCAGATGGCCGTGGCCCGGGTGGGTGACCATGTTTGCGGGCTTGTCGACTACGGCATATGAATCATTCTCGAAAAGGATGCCGATCCCCGGAGTGCGTCTTAAAAGGTTGGAATTGTCCTCATATTCGCAGATGAGCCTGTCGCCCTCACAAACCCTGTCGATAACACGAGTGTGGACACCGTTAACGTCAACTTTGCCGTAAAGTTTGAGCTTTTTTATCATGGTCCGGCTCATTTTGAACTTTTTTTCGAGAATGTCCCGGATTTCATGATTTTCGTAAGTTTTTTCAATTTTATAGTCGATTTTCATGACTATATTGTATCAAATGTTGACACAGGTAACTTTTATTCCTAAAATATTTGTTGGCTTGTCAGAGCCATGTAAACGTTCTTTGACAACTAAATATATTTTGGAGGTGAGTACCAACGTGCCACAACAAGGTTTTGGTTTAATTGTTGTGATAATCGTGGGCGTTGTTGGTCTCATCCTGGGTATTGTTTGTTCCGCATTATATTTTGTTTCCGGAGTTTCCAAAAAACAGAAAAAACTTGCGGAGGATATAGCGAAGTCCAAGGAAGACTTGGATATGCAAACTGCAAATGCCAGGAAAGAGGCAGAGAATAACAAACGCGATTTGCTTTTGCAAGCAAAGGAAGAAGTCTCTAGAGTCCGTTCCGAACTGGAGCGTGAAGCTAAGGACATCAAACAGGATCTTGCAAAGGAACGCAACAGACTTGAGCAGAGAGAAGAAAATATCGCGCGCATGGAAGCCGGCTGCGAGAAAAAGCAGGAGGAAATCGAGAAGAAGCAGCAGAATGTTGCTGAACTCGAAGCCAGAGCTAAGGATTACGAATCTCGTAAGAAAGCTGAACTCGAAAGTGTTTCAGGACTTACGGTCGCCGAAGCAAGGAGCCTCGTACTTGAAGAAGCCAAGCGTGAATATACGCATGATATGGCAGTAATGCTCAAGCAAATGGAAGAGAAAACGAAGCAGAATGCGGACAAGGTCGCAAAAGACATCATTGTCAACGCGATCCAGCGTTACGCATCAGACTACGTTTCAGAGGTTACAGTATCGGTTGTTAATCTCCCCAACGACGAGATGAAGGGAAGAATCATCGGTCGTGAAGGTAGAAACATCCGTGCAATTGAGACCATTACAGGTGTTGACCTAATTATTGACGATACTCCCGAAGCAATCGTCCTGTCCTCGTTCGATCCTATCAGAAGAGAGATCGCGAGACTTACGATCGAGAAGCTTGTCGCTGACGGCAGAATCCATCCTGCAAGGATCGAGGAAATGTCGAACAAGGCGAAGAAAGAACTCAATCAGACGATCAAAGCTGCGGGTGATCAGGCTTCCTTTGATACTGGCGTCATGAATCTCCACCCGGAGATCATTAAACTCTTAGGAAGACTTAAATACAGAACATCATACGGTCAGAATGTTCTTCAGCATTCAATCGAAGTATCTTGGATCGCTGCTATGATGGCCGATGAGTTAGGTCTGGACAGCAATTTGGCAAAGAGGGCAGGATTACTCCACGATATCGGTAAGTCGGTCGACTTCGAGCAGGAAGGAACACACGTTCAGCTCGGTGTTGAGATCGCTAAAAAGTATCATGAGAGTCCTGATGTCATCAACTGCATCGAAGCGCACCATGGCGATGTTGAGCCCACATGCGCAGAAGCAGTGCTCGTAGCTGCAGCCGATGCAATTTCAGCTGCTCGTCCTGGAGCGAGGAGAGAGAATCTCGAGACTTATATCAAGAGGATCGAGAAACTTGAAGAAATTGCTACAAGCTTTGAGGGTGTTGAGAAGAGCTTTGCGATTCAGGCCGGCCGAGAGATCCGAGTTATCGTTTCTCCCGACAAGGTTTCTGATGATGAGATGGCGCTTAAGGCTCATGAGATCTGCAAAAAGATCGAAGATGAGCTTGATTATCCCGGCCAGATTAAGGTCAATGTAATACGTGAAATTCGCGCGACAGACATTGCAAAATAATACAAAAACAATAGCTTATGGATATATATTTTGAAACAACAGCGTGGGAATTCACTTATCCAAAGCAAAAGAAAGAGGTTGTCACAGTGATGTGACAGCCTCTTTTATTTTGCTCATTCGTAGCTGAAGTTTTCTCTGCCGGCTCCGACCTCGAAGTGATATTTTATGATGCCCAGGTCAAGTCCGGAACAAGGTCCCTTGTCGTATGTGATCGATACTTTATCGCCGCTTCCCTTGATCAGGAATGCCTGGCGGTTCATGGCGGTAGGAGCAAGAAGAGCGGTGCCTACGCCTCTTACAAACCAGAACGGCGGATTGCCCGAATAACTTGATACATCTATGGTGCTCTTGGACTTGTGGGGTGTACCGTTATTCTCGCCGTATCCTATTATGATTATCCCTTTGATCAGATTGCTTCCGGGAATGCCGCCTTTTTCGCGGGCGTTTCCTTTGTTATATGTGCCGCTGACCCACCAGGAGTTGAGTCCTAATGTCTGCGCATAGAGCATTATGTCTGCGCCGCCGTACCCGAGTTTTTCCTCGAGATCGGATTCGTTCTTTCCTGAAAGGACAATATAGTTATTTACGTTTTTCGAGAATGTGATCCTTACGGCTGTGCTTAAAGCACTGTAATCATTGGTTACCAGCGACATGAATACATCGAGCCCCTCGTTGATCGCCTTGATCCGCTCGTTCAGCTGCTTGCAGATCTCAGCAGGCAAAGGGGTCTTCTTATATATCCTGACGGTATGCCGTTCTCTGATCGCCTGGTCGATATCCATCTGATGTATCTCCGTAATGCAAAAAGGGGAAGTTTCCTGCTTGATTAGATTATATCAAGTCAGTTTTTGCCTCTCCATTATTTATTGTTAATAAATGATAAATTGCGTGTATCTTTAAATCTCTTGGAATATAATAGTGACTCGAAATACGTGTATAAGACGGATGGACTTTTTCTTGAATACCGAAGTTACGATAGGAATACCGTTGATACTGAATTCACTTCTTCTGGGTGTGGGTCTTGCAATGGATGCATTCTCAGTGTCGATTGCCAACGGACTTGAAGAACCTTCGATGAAGAAGGCAAGGGTCTGTGCGATCGCCGGGATCTATGCTTTGTTTCAGTTTGCCATGCCGCTCGCGGGATGGTTTTTCGTACATTCCGTAGCAGAACTTTTCAAGGCTTTTCAGCCGTTTATTCCATGGATAGCACTTATCCTGCTTTGCTTTATCGGCGGTAAGATGATCTTTGAAGGCGTTACAAAAAAGACGCAGGGTGATAAGCAGGAAGAAGAAAAAGTATCTGAACACGGGAAACTTACTGCTGCAGTCCTTTTGGTTCAGGGACTTGCAACTTCAATCGATGCGCTTTCCGTAGGGTTTACCATATCGGAATATAAGGTTTCCGAAGCCTTGCTGTCATCAGCGATCATAGGCGCAGTTACTTTCGCGATCTGTGTGGCAGGACTTGTTTTCGGAAAGAAGATAGGAGAGAGGTTTTCTGATAAAGCCACGGTGATCGGTGGCATCATACTGATCTTCATCGGGTTTGAGATTTTAATAAAAAGTTTTATTTAATTAACACATGAAGTCTGTTTTATAAAAGACGCAATGCTATAATTATAAATATATTTTTATATTTTGATTCGCATTGCCGGTGTTTATGATAGACAGACACATTAAGAAATCAATTCTGCGATTTTCCGCAAGCTTTTTATGCCTGCTTCTATTTGTCTCGCTCTTATCTTTCGGTTCTTACACGGTCTTTGCTGACGGCAGCGGTGAAGGAACGGAGAGCACGGTCGATCCCGTTCATTCAAGTGACGGTTATTCTGCGGTCCTTTACGATAACAGGAGCGGCCTTCCCACTTCAGATGCAAATGTCATTGCACAGACGGAAGAAGGCTTTATCTGGATCGGAAGTTACAGCGGACTTATCAGATATGACGGAAACACGTTTGTTAATCTCAGTACGGATGCAGGCATATCAAGCGTTGTAAGTCTTTTCGTTGACTCATCCAACAGGCTGTGGATAGGAACCAATGACAGCGGCATTTCCGTGATGCATAGAGGGCAGTTTCGAAGGTTTAACAGAAACGAGGGCCTCAAGTCTTTGTCTGTCAGGACCATCTGTGAAGATAAGGACGGAAATATAATCGTTGGTACTACCGAAGGAATCTATTACATTGACAAGCATATGGTCCTTCATCAGTTTGAAGGAAAAGCTATAGCGGATAAATCGATAAGATGCCTGAAACCATGCGGTGACGGAACCATATACGGCATCACGCTTGACGGATGTGTTTTCACGCTGAAGGACAGGGAACTTGCTGATTTCTATGAAGAAAAGGATCTTTACGGTATCAAGGAAGCGAGGTCGGTACTTCCTGATGAGGACAACCCCGGTTATCTTTATATCGGTGATTCTGCAAGCACCATTTACTACGGAAGCTTCAAAGACGGTGAGTTCTCGCTTTCGAGGAGATTTCTTACCGGTGCATTGACATGCATAAACTCGATAGAGAAATATTATGGCTATATGTGGGCATGCACCGATAAGGGCATAGGATATTTTACGGACTATGATTTCACTCCGATCGAAGATGTTCCTATGACCAATTCGGTCGAGACCATGCTGATGGATCACAATAACAACATCTGGTTTGCGTCGTCCCAGCAGGGCATTATGAAGATCGTTCCAAATCAGTTCACCGATATCTTCAACAAATATAAGATCCCTGAAGGAGTTGTATATACCACCTGCGTTCAAGGCGACAGCCTTTACGTCGGCACTAAGAATGAAGGCCTAATTGTCATTAAAGGCGGCAAGGTTTTGAAGGAGCTCCCCGTAAGAGACGGTGATGATGACAAGGATCTCATTGAGATGCTTTCCGACGCAAAGATCCGTTCCATCAATACTGACAGCAAAGGCAACATCTGGTTTTCAACATTCAGTGATTACGGTCTGATCTGTTATAAGGACGGGAGGATAACCAAGATAAGGTCTGCCGAAGGTCTGCCTTCTGACAGGGTCAGGACTGTTTTCGAGCGCCCGGACGGTGCTCTGATGGTGTGCTGTACCGGCGGACTTGCGATCGTTCAGGACGGCAAGGTTACAAAAGTCTACGATGAAAAGGACGGCATAACAAATACGGAGATCCTTACGGCATCGATGATGGAAAACGGAGAGATGATCTTAGGTACGGACGGCGGCGGTATCTACGTAATAACCGCAAACGGAGTCCAGACGGTCAACGTCAGCCACGGCTTGAGCTCTGATGTCGTAATGAGGGTGAAGAAAGACCATAAGCGCAATATCATGTGGGTAGTTACCTCGAACTCGATTGGTTATCTTAATGCGGATTATGACGTGACTACCATCAGGAATTTCCCGTATCTTAACAACTTCGATTTTTATCAGAACAGTAAGGATGAAATGTGGGTATTGAGCAGTAACGGCGTTTATGTGGCCAATACTGAAGATATTCTGAAAGAAGGACAGTTCCGTTATCAGTATTATGGAATACATAACGGCCTGCCGGGCATATCAACATCAAATTCGTACAGTGAACTGACTTCTGACGGATATCTTTACATGTCCTGTACTTCGGGTATCACCAGAGTCAACATCGAAAAGTCTGTTGAAAACATAAATGAATTCAAGGCATCGGTTCCGTTTATCGAAGCCGACGGTGTCATGATCTATCCTAACGAAGATGGCAGTTTTACTATAAACGCTTCGACACATAAGCTTACCGTATACTGCTATGTCTTCAATTATTCGCTTATCAATCCGGAAGTCACTTACCAGCTTGTAGGATTTGATCAGACATCCGTCACTGTTGCCAGGAGCAATCTCCAGCCTGTTGATTATACGAACCTTAAAGGCGGAAAGTATTCGTTCAAGATGGTCATTTCGGATTCACATACCGGTAAGACACATGAAGTTAGCGTTCCAATAGTCAAGCAGCAACTTCTGCATGAACACTTATGGTTTAATCTCGTTATCCTTGCAGTATTGGGCGGTGTGCTCTACGTTATCGTGAAGATCTATATCGACAGAAGAACGAAGAAACTCATTGCCAAGAACAATGAACAGAAAAAACTCATTAGGGAAGTTGTTGAAGCCTTCGCACGAGTAATCGATATGAAGGACAAGTATACCAGGGGACATTCCATCAGAGTTGCCCATTATACGGCAATGCTCGCAAAGGAAATGGGCAGGGATGAGGATACCTGTGAGAAGTATTACAACATAGCCCTTCTTCACGATATCGGCAAGATCGGTATTCCGGAGGAGGTTCTCAACAAACCCGGTAAACTAAATGACGAGGAGTTCGCGACGATCAAATCGCATTCCGCTTTGGGTTTTGACACGCTGAAAGATATCAGCATCATGCCTGAACTCGCGATCGGTGCGGGAGCTCACCATGAGCGCCCTGACGGAAAAGGATACCCAAGGGGCCTTAAACATGAGGAGATCCCTGATGTTGCCCGTATCATTGCCGTGGCAGATACCTTTGATGCTATGTATTCGAACCGTCCGTACAGGAACCGGATGCCGTTCTCGAAGGTTTACAGCATTATCACCGAGGTAAGCGGCACACAGCTTGATTCCGAAGTGGTCAATGCATTCGTAAGACTTGTGGAAAAAGGCTACTTCAGAGCACCTGATGACGACAGTTAATTAAAGAAACCCGGGATAGTATTGTCCCGGGTTTCTTTTTTACAGCGAGAACACCCATCCCGCTAATGGCGATAATACTATCATTATCACCGAGAAACAGAATGAATTTACCGATATTAGCGTAGCTCTCTGTTCTGCGGGAACCATTGCGTTAAGAGCGATATCGGATCTTATCTGCAAAAGGTCATCTGCAAGTGACGTCAAAAAACCGCCGACAGTCATCAGATACCAGACTCCGGTAAACTCGGTAACCAATCCTGCAAGCGCTATCGTAAGGCAGATCGCGAAAAGCTTTCGAAGAGAATATCTTCCGGCTTTTCTCGAAAGCTTTGCTCCTGCGATACCGCCCAATGACATGATGAAGAGAAGTGGTCCCAGGAGCCAGTTGGGAATTCCTGTCATCGGCAGTTTTGCCTGCAGGAAGAACAACAGCAAGATGTCTACGGCTCCGACAAGAGCATTCCGGAAGATGAGTCCGGCGACTTTGGTGTTGCCTTTAAGGAAATGCCATGCGCCTTTGTATGTATCCGCAAACCTTTTAGCGAGTGATACATCCTTCTTGCGGGTTATGACCAGATTCTCCTTCAGGCCTGAAAGAACTGTTATGTTGATCAGAGCAAGACCTATTGAAATGATATGTGCGTTGCGTGTACCGATCATTACGGCAATGCCGGCAGCGAGTGTGGCTATGCCGTTGCAGATCCTGTATATGATCGTCTGATTCGATATGTACTTATCGTACTCGTCTTCGCATTTTTCCTCGAGAAGCGTATCGTAAGCCAGTGCGCTGTCAGACCCTGATGCGAAATTATAAGACAGGGCAGAGAATGCTATCGAGATAAGTACGAACGCAAATCCGGGGAAGAAGCCTCTGATAATAGCCGACATGAGTGCTGAAACACTACTCAGTATGAGACTTTTCTTTCTGCCCAGGGTATCAGCAAAAACGCCTGACGGAATCTCGAAAGCCAGACTCACGATATGAAAGACCGTCTCTGCCAGACCAACCTGAATGAGAGAGTAGCCGTCGTTTACCAGAAGCAGAACCCAGGCTGCTCCTGCAATAGAGATATTGGATATTACATTTGAAAGATACAGCCTCCTGAGCTGATCTTTTAATTTGTCTGCAGTCATAAATAAAAACTCCTTTGAAATCAAGATTCAAAGGAGAAGTGCGCTGACAGATAATCAATGAATTAGTGTGAAATCACCTGAAAATGGGCGCAGTTCTCCTTAAAGGAGCTGTATAGAAACCGTTCATAAGCTGTATGTTGGGTGTTATCCAATACATCTTCTTGCGCCCTTTCTTTAGAATTCAAACTGAATATACCATATGAACATCAGCGAGTCCATAAGTATGCGATGTGATAAGATTAAATTAAACCAACGGCAGGAGGTCGGCCTCACATGGAAAGAAAATTGATCAGAAGTGCTCTGGATCAACTTGATAATTCTTATGCCCCGTATTCCGGGTTTAATGTGGCGGCTGCTGTTCTTGCTGAAAGCGGTAAGATCTATACCGGCGTAAATGTTGAAAACGCTTCTTTTCCTGCAGGTATCTGTGCGGAGTGCAATGCGGTAAGCAGTATGGTTTCCTGCGGAGACAGGAAGATTAAAGCTGTTGCAATAATAGGCAGGGATACCAAAGCTCCTGAAGGAAAAACAGCCGGCTATGTCTCCCCATGCGGCATATGCAGACAGGTGTTAAGGGAGTTCTCTGATCCAGGAGAGCTTCGCGTGATAATGGCTAAAAGCGAGTCTGATTTTAGATTCATGACGCTTGAAGAACTTCTGCCGGAAAGTTTCGGCCCTGACAGTTTGGAAGCAGGAAAGAACTAAGACCTTGTCACAAAGAAATCAGCCGATGCCTGCGACAAAACAGTGTCAATTGCGTGATAATTGCGTGAAAAATGCGGTAAACCTATATAATATTAATATTTTTTAATCAAATTTAGTGCAGATTTGTTTTTCGCGTAGTAAAATAGCACCATTTGGATAATTCTATTATCACACTAACATGGAGGGCTGATTATGAAGCATCTCAAGATAATGTCAGTTTTAATGTCTGCCGCTATGGGTATGTCAATGGTTATGACACCTGTATCTGTTTTGGCAGATGAGACTACTGAAGCTACTGAGACACAGACAACTGAAGCAGCTGAAGAGAAGGAACCTGAAGAAACTAAGGCTCCTAAAGCTACTGAAGCTAAAGAAACCAAAGAAACAAAAGAAACGGAAAAGCAGGAGCCTGCTGAGTCTAAGGAAGAGCAGCCTGCTGAAACTGAAGAAAAACCTGCAGAGACTGAAGAACAGGCACCTGCTGAATCCAAGGAAGAGCAGCCTGCTGAAACAGAGACCAAGGAGAGTGAAGTTGTTGAAGAAAAAACTCCCGAGTCTTCTGACAAAAAAGATGCTAAGAATGCTACCAATGGCGGTAAGTGCGGTAAGGATCTCGGCTGGTCATATATTGATGGAACCGGAATTCTTGTGATAGACGGCTCCGGTGCGATGTACAATTATGACAACACGCAGACAAGTTCATATACTCCCTGGCATATGCATCTTGACTCCATTGAGCAGGTAATATTTACTAACAAGCCTACTTCTATCGGAAATTATGCTTTTGCAGGATGCACCAAGCTTAAGAGCATTGTTATTCCTGACAGCGTTAAGTCTATTGGAAGTTATGCTTTCTATGGATGCAGAGATCTTTCAGTTATTGAGATCTCCAAGGGTGTTAATTCGATCGGTTCATTTGCTTTTGCAAAGTCAGGTCTTAACGATATTTCATTTGTAGAAGGAGCGAAAGATAAGGATAAAGAAGGATTGACGTCGATCGGTTCATCTGCTTTCTCCGATTGTGTAAATCTTGGCACTATTTCCTTGTCGTCTAAGGTTAAGACTATCGGATCATATGCATTTTCAGGATGCACAAGTCTTTCAAGTGTTTCCATGCAGAACAAGATTACTTCGATCGGAAGTTATGCTTTTTCTGATTGCTCAAATCTTGCAAGCATTTCATTACCGACAAGTATCAGTTCCATTAATGACCATGTTTTCTCGCATTGTACAAAACTGAATAACGTCAAAGTGCCTATGAACATTACTTCAATAGGTGATTATGCTTTCGAATCTTGCACAGGCCTTAAAAACATTGAGTTTACTTATAAGTTTAAGACAGTAGGAGACAACGCTTTCAGAGGCTGTTCCTCATTAACTGCTGTTAAGATCGACAGAAATGTATTTGAAAAATACGAAGATCAGTTTACAAGAGCTAATCAGTATGTCGTTCCGATCCCGATTGTTTATGCTGATAAGGGTGATACTACTGTTGTTAACGGAATGACTTTTAAAGTTACAAATGCTGCGAAGACAGGATCCGGTACAGTTTCGCTTATCGCATATGATGGTTCACAGGCAAATGTAACAATCCCCGGAGCTGTTTGGGTAAAGGATTGTACATACAAAGTAAACAAGATCACAGCAACTGCATTTAAGAACAGTACAGCTCTTGTTTCCGTATCAATCGGTTCCAATGTTACAACCATCGATTCTTATGCATTCGCAGGATGCACATCACTTACTACTGTCTCCGGTGGTTCTGGCTTAACGACTATCAATACCAGAGCTTTTAATGGTGATACTTCGCTTACTTCCTTTAAGATCACATCTAAGAAGTTGAAGAAGATCGGCAGCTACGCTTTCTCCGGTGATAAGCTCCTTAAGACCATCTACATCCAGAAGACAACAAAGTTAACTAAGAAGGGTGTTAAGAAGTCAATGAAGAGTTCTTCCATAAAGACTGTTAAGGTCAAGAAAGCGAAGGTTAGACTCTACAAGAAGTACTTCACAAAGAAGAACAGCGGTAAGAAAGTTTCAGTTAAGAAGTAATTGATCAATAAGATCTGTAAGAGCCGGAGATGCAGTGAAGTGAACCCTTAAAGTTGGACGTTTTAAAACGAGTATAAGGACTGATTCCTTGCCTGACAAGGAGTCAGTCCTTTCAGTTTGACCTGAATTCTTTCAGTGTTGTAGTAATTAATGTATTCTTCCATTGCTTTCTGAA
>JAFVDI010000023.1 GCA_017478485.1 Clostridiales bacterium
AATTTTTGCGCGTGTTATAATCTGAAGTATGGTTTTTAGGCACAACAGAAGACAGCATATCCTGTCGATCGCGGTGGCCATTCTGGTTGCTGCTCCCGTAATATGCCTTCCGATAGGCGTAAGAGCCGGCATGAGTCCCGGTGCAAGAGTAGCCCAGGCTTATGCAAATGTTTACGGCATCGATGACGATGACGACGGAGTAACCATCGAGGATTGGGCCTTAGTCGGAAGCGATGACGAGATGGAGGATTCCGAGACAGATGACAAGGATTCCTCAAAGACCGATAAGAAGGATGAGACCGTCAAGGATTACGATGACGTTCCCAAGTATTTCGTTTACCAGTCATATGACAACTACGAGCGTCCGGAAGAGCTGCTGGCTCCCGAGTATTTCGCTCCCGATAACACCCAGTTTTATTCAAGGGTAGACGGCGCACTCAAGGACAAGCCGTCAACCGGTGCCACAACGATAGCCAAGATACATAAAGGCCAGGCCGTCATAAGAATCGGTATCGGTGATACATGGTCAAAGGTCCGCACGGAGAACGGCAAGGAGGGATTCATCCTTACGTCCTACATCCAGGACACCATGGTCAAGGTCAATTCAAAATTCATAGTCTGGGTAGATACAGGCAGCCTTGTCATAAGAAAGGATCCCGCATCGAACTCTGCGAAAGTCACCACGGCTTACAAGCATGCGAGACTCGCCGTCACGCAGATCGTCGGCGACAAGTGGTACAAGGTAACGATGGCAAACGGCAAGTCCGGTTATGTGCCGAAGTCTTATACGACGAGAAGGGCTCCGCCTACGCCCACACCTACACCCACACCGCGTCCACGTCCGACAAGGAAGCCTACGTCAAAACCTTCCGCAAGGAAAGCCTCAAAGCCCAGTTACGGCAACGTAAACAAGCTCCCGAGGATCACGGGCAAAAACGGTTCATCGATTGTTGCGATCGCACAGTCCATGCTCGGCGTTAAATACAAATATGCAGGAGCTTCCAGAAAAGGCATCGACTGCTCGGGTCTCGTCATGTACTGCTACGCCCAGGTCGGCATCAGGGTTCCTCACGGAGCCACACAGATCTGGAGACGTTCGGGCGTAACCGTTCCGAGATCATCGCTCAAGCCCGGTGACGTCGTCTGCTATTCGAAGGGAAGCATCTGCCCTCACGTTGCGATCTATGTCGGAGGAAACCAGGTAATCCATGCATCGGATTCCAAGGGAATGGTATGCTACGGCAATATCGACATGATGAAGATAAAGGGTTATAAGAGAATCATCAGATAAGAGGCATCAATAATATTGATTTTTGTTCCGCGGGCCTGCATTTAGTGATGCGGGCCCGCGTTTTATTTTGTACAATAATATGGCAGTGAAAAGGAGGAACGTGATCATGGTTGAGAAGAGCATTGATTTGTTTTTGAGCGAGCTTTCTTCGGGTGCCCCGGTACCGGGCGGCGGAGGAGCGTCAGCATTGGCGGGAGCTTGTGCATCAGCACTTGCATCCATGGTCGCAAACCTTACGACAGGCAAGAAGAAGTACGCCGAATATCAGGAAGAGATAGACGTTATCCTCGTAAAGACAGCTTCTCTCGTAAAGGATTTTGAAAGCCTTATCGAAAAGGATGCCGAGGTTTTCGAGCCTCTTGCCAAAGCATATTCGATCCCGAAGGATGAACCCGGAAGGGACGAGGCACTTGAGCAGGCGCTTAAGACGGCATGCTCTGCTCCTTTCGAGATCGTAATGAAGACAAAGGAAGCATGCGACATCATAGTACGCCTTGAGACCATCGGATCAAGACTTGCATTAAGCGATGTCGGAGTTGCCGCTGCAATGCTCCAGACCGCTGCAAAGGGCGCTGCAATGAATGTATATATCAACACCAAGTTAATGAAGGACAGAAGCTATGCCGAAGACCTCAACGTCAAGACAATAAAGACCGTTGAGGAAGTTGACGCAAAGTGTGCTGCAGTTTATGAAGGCGTTAAGAACAGCCTTACCGGAGGAGACAACAAATGAGAAGATTAGGCGGAAAAGAAGTCGGTGATGCCATTCTTGCATCACTTGCCCCGAAGATAGAAGAACTCAGCAAAAAGGGCATTGTTCCCACATTGGGTGTGCTGCGTGTCGGTGCAAGGGAAGATGACCTTGCTTATGAGCGCGGACTTAAGAAGAAATTCGAATCCGCCGGATGCGGCGTAAAAGTCCTGGAGCTCCCTGCCGATGTTAGTCAGGAAGATCTGGACAAGGGCTTTGACAGCCTCAACGATGCTGATGACATTCACGGTATCCTTGTCTTCAGGCCCCTTCCGAAAGGTCTTTCAGACAGCTACATGAGAAGCGCCATCAAGCCCTCCAAGGATTCAGACTGCATGGATATCCGCAACATGGCGGGGATCCTTTCCGGTGACAAAAACGCCGCAGGTCCCTGTACTGCCGAGGCCGTTGTACGTCTTATCGAGCATTACGGCATCGAGACCAGGGGCAAGAAGACGGTAGTCGTCGGCAGGAGCCTTGTCATTGGACGTCCTGTAGCGCTCATGCTCATAGCCAGAGACGCGACGGTAACCGTTTGCCATACCAAGACCAATGACCTGCCCGGAGAGTGCAGGAATGCTGACATAATCGTTGCATGCTGCGGCGTCGCAAAGACGATCGGACCTGATTACTTAAGAGAAGGTCAGATCGTTATTGACGTCGGAATGAATGTCGATGAGGAAGGCAAGCTTTGCGGCGATGTTGATTACGACAAGGCTTATGAGATCGCAGAAGCCGTCACACCCGTCCCGGGCGGAGTAGGTTCCGTAACGACGTCAGTGCTTCTCAAGCACGTTGTAGACAGCTGTGCCGGAGCCTGACAGGTGAAAGGCGGGAAGAAAAACGCCGCTTCAGATAACCGGACGGCACTGAAGAATAAATGCCCCGCTGCAAAAGACTGCGGCGGCTGTGCTTATGCCGGAAAGACCTACATACACAGCTGTACCGAGAAGTATGAATACGTAAAGAAGCTGATGCCGAAAGACTGTACAGTCAACGACATCAACATCTGCGAGGATCCTTTTCACTACCGTAACAAGGTCCATTCCGGTTTTAAGAGACTTCGGAACGGAAAGATAATCTGCGGTCCGTATGAGCAAGGCTCACACAGGATCGTAGAGGTCGATTCATGCCTTATCGAAAATGAGACGGCTTCGGCGATAATCAGGGACTGTGCCGACATCGCGGCAAAGACGGGCGTTCCAATTTATAACGAGACGACATGCACCGGTGAACTTCGAAGAGTACTGGTCAGGGTTGCCGACAAGACCGGCGAGATCATGGTCGTTATCGTTATCGGAAGCAAGTATTTCAGGAAGAAGACCGTATTCATAAAAGAACTCACGAAACGTCATCCCGAGATCACTACGATCCTCGTCAACATTAACCGCCGCCGTGATTCCATGATCCTTGGCGGTGAGACCAAGAAGGTCACCGGAAAAGGATACATAACCGATATCCTGCTTGGAAAGACTTTCCGCATCTCACCTTCATCTTTCTACCAGATCAATCGTGATCAGGCTGAAGTGCTTTATACAACAGCGGTACGCCTTGCAGATTTCAAGGGTACGGAACGCGTGATAGACGCCTATTGCGGAACGGGTACGACGACACTTTCATTTGCGGGTTTTACCGGCAGCATCACTGGGGTGGAGATCAATCCGGAAGCTGTCAGCGACGCCGTCAGGAATGCTAAGGCAAACGGCATAAAGAATGCTGAATTCATCTGTGCCGACGCTGTTGAATACATGGAAGATCTTGCTGCAAGAGGTGAGAGAATAGATGTGGTCATGATGGATCCGACCAGGCTCGGGACCGATGAGCGTTTCATAAAGGCGTGCGAAAAGCTTTCTCCCGAAAAGATCGTATACATTTCATGCAATCCCGATACTCTCTCAAGGGACATTAAACTGTTTGAAAAGTACGGCTATCATGCAGTGGAAGCAGAACCTGTGGACATGTTCCCCTGGACATCGAGCATAGAGACGGTCTGCCTGCTGACCAGAACTGCTGCTTAATACTGTTACAATCCCTCAATTTAAGGTGTTTGAAACATAACGGAGTCATATGTTGACACCGTGTCAAAATGCTGTTATCATTATGATGCTGACACAGTGTCAGCGATATTTGCGCATAAAAGGATGCCGCCGGGAGGACCGTAATGATCAAGAAAACACCCGAAATGATAGCAGGAAGACGCGAAGAGATAATAGGCGCCTGCGAGAAGCTCTATCAGGAGATGAGCTTTAAAGAGATCACGCTCAAGGAGATCGGCAATATCGTCCCGTTTTCGAGACCTACGATATATAACTATTTCCAGACAAAGGAAGAGATCTTTCTGGCGCTTTTCGAGCGCGAGTACGACAGCTGGAACGAAGAGCTTACATCGATCCTTAACGGGCAGGAAAAGCTCGAAAGAAAAGAGCTCGCTGACCTCATGGCGAAGTCTCTTGCAAAGCGCGGGCAGCTTCTGAAGCTCCTTGCAATGAACAACTACGACATGGAAGCGGCAAGCAGGCCTGAGATGCTCGTGAGCTTCAAGAAAGCATACGGCCGTTCGATCGCAGTAACACAACAGCTTCTGGAGAAGTTCTGCCCTGAAATGAGCGCAGCTCAAAGACAGAACGTTATCTATGTATTCTTCCCGTTTATGTTCGGCATCTATCCTTATACATCCGTTACGGATAAACAGAAAACGGCGATGGAGGATGCCGGCACCGGATTTATCTACCACACGGTTTATGAACTCACATATAACTGCCTGACCAATCTGCTTGGCTGCTACGCATGAAAGAGAGGTATCTGAAATGAAGTATACAAAACTTGGAAACTCGGATCTTAATGTATCACGAATCTGCATGGGCTGCATGGGCTTCGGCGACGCTGGAAAAGGTCAGCACAGCTGGACACTCGATGAAGAGCAGTCGAAGGCGATAATCAAAAGGGGACTGGACCTCGGCGTCAATTTCTTCGATACCGCGATCGCATACCAGAGCGGCACGAGCGAGCAGTACCTGGGCCGCTCGCTGAAGGATCTTGCAAGGCGCGAAGATGTGGTCGTTGCGACCAAGTTTCTGCCGAGGACACCTGAAGAGATAGAAAAGGGCATCAGCGGACAGCAGCATGTCGAAAACATGATCAACATGAGCCTTAACAATCTCGGCATGGAGTACGTCGATCTTTACATATATCACATGTGGGACTGGAACACCCCGGTATATGAAATACTCGAAGGCCTGAACAATGCGGTCAAAGCAGGCAAGACAAGATACATAGGCATCTCCAACTGCTTCGCATGGCAGATAGCCAAGGCAAATGCACTGGCAGAGAAAGAAGGCTTTGCGAAGTTCGTATCGGTCCAGGGACATTACAATCTGATCTTCCGTGAAGAGGAGCGTGAGATGGTCCCGTACTGCAAAGAAGAGAACATCGCGCTCACGCCGTACAGCGCCCTCGCGAGCGGGAGGCTGTCAAGGCTTCCGGGCGAAGGCGGAACAAAGCGCGCTGAAGAGGATAAATACGCAAAGTTCAAATATGAAAAGACTGAGCAGCAGGACAACGTGATAATCAGCCGTGTCGCTGAGATCGCGGAAAAGCGCGGCGTTACTATGACCGAGGTATCACTTGCGTGGCTTCTTACTAAGGTTACATCACCCGTTGTCGGAGCAACGAAGATGCATCACATAGAAGGCGCTGCAAAAGCGGTGGAACTCGAACTGACGGCAGAAGAGATCACTTATCTTGAAGAACCGTACGTACCGCATGTTCTCGCGGGAGTAATGGCACAGAACAAGAGACCTGAATAAGGAGAAGAGACAATGAAAAAGATTTTAACATCCATCGCAGCTTTAATGATGTTCGGACTTACGGCATGCTCAGGGAGCGCTGCCGTGACCACGTCAGCACAGGAAACAACAACCGCCGCGACAACGCAGGCAGCGGAAACGACAGCCGCAACTCAAAGTGAGACCGAGGCTTCAACTGAAGGCACAACCGCCGAAGAGACAAAGGCAGGAAAAGATGTTCTGGTCGTATATTTTTCGGCTACCGGAACGACGAAAGATGTCGCTGAGAAGATCGCATCCATTACGAACGGCGACCTTTATGAGATAAAGCCCGCCAAACCTTACAGCGATGCCGACCTGAACTGGAACGACAAGAACAGCCGTTCAACGAAAGAACAGAACAACAAGAAATCACGTCCTGAGATCGCAAGCGGCACCGTTGACTTAAGCGGTTACAAGACGGTCTATATCGGTTATCCGATCTGGTGGGGAGAAGAGCCAAGGATCCTGGATACTTTCGTAGAGAGCTATAAATTTGACGGCATAAAGATGATCCCGTTCTGCACGTCCGCAAGCAGCGGAGTCGGCAGAAGCGACAAGAACCTTGCCGAAAGAGCCGGAACCGGCGACTGGCAGAAGGGAAAGAGATTCGGTGCGGGAGCATCTGAAGATTCGATCCGCTCCTGGATAGAAGGTCTTAATTGATATAAAAGGGAGGGCGCATCATGGCAGATAAGAAGAACAACCGGATCAGGCTGGCAGTCGATATTTCCATGACCGCCCTTCTGCTCTGCCTGATGGCATATCAGGTCACGGGTGAAGCGTTTCATGAGTGGCTTGGAATATCGATGACGGTCGTACTGATCGTCCACAACATACTAACAGGAAGTGGTACTCATCACTTTTCAAGGGCAGATATACGGCTTACCGTGTCGTCTCGACCATAGTGAACACGCTGCTTCTGGCTTCCATCGCACTTACCGCGGTGTGCGGCATGGCCATGAGCTCACATGCGGTCCCGTTCATGTACGGACTGCTGCCGATAGCATTCGCAAGGCAGTTTCACCTGGGCATGTCATTCTGGTCCTTCATCCTGATGGGATATCATCTGGGACTTCATCTGCCCGCAATGACCGCAAAGATCAAGCCTTCCAAAGCGGTTAAGACAGTGCTGAACGTAATATTTTTCTGCATAGCGGGCACGGGACTGTGCCTGTTCCTGAAAAACGGCATTCTGGGGTACATATTTTTCAGAACGCCTTTCGCAATGTTTGATTACGATAAGGCCGGAATCATCGTGTTTCTTGAAAACGTTGCGGTGCTCTTCTTTTTCGCATTCGCGGGAGCGAACACAGTAAGACTTATCAAGGCAGCCGGTGCCAAGTGACGTTTGAATATATACTGAAACTGAAAGAGGCTGCCTCATTTGGAGACAGCCTCCTTAATTTTGTTATTCAAAAAACTCCTTCTGACGATATGTCAGCGTGTATAACCCCATTTCTTAAAGCATTCAACTACAGATACATCGGACGGCAGTATTACAAGGCCTCTCCGGTCATCGAAAATGGCATATATCCTAACATTACCTGATGGTTTTTCTTTCATCTCGTTGTAGATCCATGTTCGTCTTTCAAAATATGCATTGTATGTTGTGAGGGAACCATAGTTCAATGCACCGATGGCATAAGTGCTTGTATAGCTGTATGGCATGAAATTAACGACATATTGAATATCATTCTCCATGCAGAACTTTTTTGTTTTTTCGGCTTCATCCAGTATGTCGTCTACCGGCCTTACTTCAAGATAGTCATCGCCGCGGGTAAGTTTAGTGTCGTCTTGTTTTATGACATTGTGCAGGTTAAGAGATTTCATGATGCCTGCAGATAATACAAGCAGGATCATTAACGGAACAGCAATGTACATGATCGGCCGTGCCTTTGCAGTATCGATCGGTTTTTTCTCATAAAAAGTCGAAGCGCAAAGCAGCATTGCGATCAGATAGGGAATAAAGATAAATACCCTTATCTGCGAATACAGATAGGATTGATCTTCAAAATCCCGTGTTTTAGTCAGGGTCATATACATCAAAGTACCGATCAGACTCAGTATCGTTAATAACGGAAGATGGAAGCCGGACTTCCGTCTGACGATCAGCATGAATAATATGATGAGGGCAACAAAAGCAGGAAATACAAACCAGAGATCATCAGCCGGAGAAAAAGCTGCAAATATATCCCTGATACCCGACAGGTTTTCTGATAAAGCCTTGAAGCTGAATTTGAAGGGTGGTGAAGGGTAGAAATCATAATCGGGATGAATGGTGTAAAAATAGTCTAAGCCAAAACATACGGCAATGCCAAGAAAAAGACCAATTAATGAGCCTATGTATTTGTGTTCGTGAAAATTGGCATCAAAACTCTTACCGTTCAAAAATTCTCTGATGATTATGAAGCCTATTGCAAAACCGGAGATCGTTGCTGAAGCTATACTTGTAATTAGTCCAAGTATCATCAGAAAGATTCCGGTGCCGTGCCACAATTGCGCAAATAAAGGTTTTCCATTGTATTTACTCATCAGGAGCAAAGAACCGATAATGGTGAGCAGAAAGCCTCCGCCAAATGACCTTGGAACTGTTGTAACAACATCGTACCTGAGTCCCGTCAAACACGGGATCAGAAGTATTAAAATGCTTGTCAAAGCATCTTTCTTCCATGTATAGAGCGCAATGATAATAAACGGCAGCGTGCAGGTAAGCATTGATACCAGTGGAACTGTGATCCAAAGCGGTATATGAAGCAAATAGAACGGGACAGCCAGAAAAGACTCGATCATCAGACCGTACCGCTGGCCGAAGAAAAAAGGTTCGGGAAAAAAGCCATTCGAATAATACACGGTTCCAAGCCAGAAGATCGTCGTATCGCTGTCAACATACTTGAAAGCATATTCCAGCATCAGAAAAACCCTGAAGGCGTAAAGACATACAGTCAGGATCAACCCTGTAAGACAAAGCAGTTTCTTATACCGTACGGTTATATCATTTTCGATTTCAGGTTTTTTCATATGCCAATTATATATTGTCTGCGGAAATAAACAATTAATACATAAAACGCACTAACGTATTACGAGGTTGCATTGAGTCATATATTAAATGTTTATTTCAATATCGTTATAAGTGTAGATTATCTGCTTTGCTTAGATAAACTGTTTTTAACAGATTATGTTGGGGGGACGATCCGTGAAAGCAATCTTGAAAAGACTTGGTGCCGCGATAATGGCAGCGGCAATGGTAGCAAGTCTTACTCCTGTAACGGGTGCAGCTGTATTTGCCGATGAGACAGAGACGGATGTTCCTTCCGTTTCTGAAGAAACAACTGCTGAAACTTCCAAGGAAACCAAAAAGCCGGAAGAGACCCGGGTCACGGAGGCCGGAAAAGAGCCTGAAACTTCCGCTTCTTCCAAGAAGAAACACGGTCCTGCCCAGATCATTGAAAAGATCAATGCAGATCTTGATCAGTCCAGCGGTGTCCTGACGATAGAAAGATACGGAAAAGAAGCCTGCATAGACATCCAGATCGCCGGCGTGACCGTCGAACAGTTTGACTATAGTGAAGAAGACAGCGTAAATGAATTCAAGATCAATGTCAAAGAAGCCATCGATAAACTTATCTCTAACGGAGACATCGTCAGACAGGACACTTACTCTATATGGCTGATCGCTTATGATGTTGAGATAATGCTTGCAACCTGGAGCGGAAAGATCACTTATGATTCCAAAGTCCCCGCCTCCATGAACGGTCTGTCAGCCAGAATCGAGAACGGCATCCTGAAATGGAAGAACATTAAGGGAACTACTGAAATACATGTGCTCATATCTGATTACAGATGCTTATTCTTCCCGGGCAAGACCAGCCTGAATCTTAACGAAGAGATCGAATGGCTTATCAGATCCGGTTATATCGAAAACACCGGTTCCTTCCCGGTAAGGATCGTGTTCTTTAATGAGAAAGCCCATAAGAACATAGCATCCTGGTCACAGACATATGAATATAAGACTGATGTCTTCGCAGGTCAGAAGGATACTGTTACAGGCTTAAACGTCACTGACGGGATACTGAAGTTTGATAAATTTGCAGATGCCGATGAATACAGATTCGTTTATGTAAACAAGGAAGGAAACACAGAGTTCTGGGCATTTGAAACGAATCAGGTCGATATAAACCAATATATCAGCGAGCTGGTTTCTGACGGAGACCTTCCCGAACAAAGCCGCTACATCATCAGGATCCAGGCTCTCAAGTATGGTCTGACTGAGGCTTTAGATGATCCGCTGATACTTGCCGAAGGCACCTTTGAGTATGACTTTGCAAAGGCTCAAAACCCTCTGAAAGTCAGCGGTAAAACTGCGGCGGTCAAATACAAAAAGCTTAGAAGAAAGAAACAGATCTTGTCTGCAGGCAAGGCAATTGCCGGTTTAGGCACGGCCCGCGGCAAGCTGACCTATACCAAGGTATCCGGCAGCAAGAAGATCTCTGTCAGCAAGAGCACCGGAAAGATAACGGTAAAGAAAGGCCTTAAGAAAAAGACATACAAGGTAACAGTTAAAATAAGCGCCGCAGGCAATTACGGATATGATCCTTCAGAAGTCCGGACAGTTACTTTTAAGATCAAGGTCAAGTAATAAGATCTTTTCCGTAAATTAAAAGAGCCACCCTCGTGAAGTGAACCCTTAAAGTTGGACGTTTTAAAACGAGTATAAGGACTGATTCCTTGCCTGACAAGGAGTCAGTCCTTTCAGTTTGACCTGAATTCTTTCAGTGTTGTAGTAATTAATGTATTCTTCCATTGCTTTCTGAA
>JAFVDI010000024.1 GCA_017478485.1 Clostridiales bacterium
CGAAGCAGGCACCAGGAACAAGGGCCTGAGGATCGACGGCCTCAAGATGGAACTTACCGGAGAGCTCGCATCCAAGTACACAGTACAGTATTCCGTTCAGCTTCAGAAGAACGATAAGTCACAGGGCTTTGTCTCTGACGGAACAGTTGCAGGATCACCCAGTGATTCCCGCATGATCGAAGAGATAAAGATCAGGATAGTTCCTGCAAACGAAGGAACATCCACAACAGTCAATTACAGAGCCCACAGGGAGAGCCTCGGCTGGGGCAGCAAATGGTCAAAAGACGGCAGTGTGGCCGGACAGCAAGGCAAGGCCAAGCAGATCGACAGCCTCGAAATGAACCTTACCGGCAATCAGTACAAGGGCGGCATCGAATACCGTTCCAAAGTACAGAAGACCGGCCTCGAAAAGAACTGGTCATCCAACGGCATGACGAGCGGAACTCCGGGCAAGAAAATAGATTCTGTCGCGATCAGGCTCACAGGCGAAGTTGCTGATCACTACGATGTCTATTACCGCGTCTGCGTTCAGTCCGTAGGCTGGCTCGGATGGGCAAAGAACGGCGCTGAAACAGGCGTAACAGACCTTTCATACAAGCTTGAAGCAATCCAGGTAGTTCTCGTAAATAAAGGTGCAGCAGCGCCCGGCAACGTAGGCGAGATCAAGAGCATCGACGATCTCACAGAGCTCACACCGAAAACGCCTCTTCTTCCGGGAGCAGGACTTTTCAAGATGGGCTCAGGCGCCAAAGTGTCCTATGCGGTCAAGACAGCGGACGGATGGTCATCCGTTAAGTCCGACGGTCAGGTCTTAACTGTTTCGGGACAGATCACCGGAATTGCCGTCGGAGTAAATGTTCCTGGAAGTAATGTCGATCTTGAAGTTGACATGCCGGATTTCGGCGATCCTAAATATGACACGATAGATGATTATGATGCGCCTTTTGACATGAAGAAGATCGATGCAGGCAAAAGGCTTGAGAATCTGCGTATCTCCATTAATGATGGTTATTACTACTACGATGAAGAGCAGGATAAGGATGTTTTCTATCCTTATTACGGTAGCAGCTGCGATTACAGCATCTTCTACAGAGTCAAGACATCAGGAAAAGGCTGGATGGCCTGGGCCGGTGAAGGTCAGAGAAGCGGTACCGACGAGATAGGAAATACGATCTCCGCCATTCAGATAGTAGTTCTTCCAAAAGGACAGACCCCGGATGCCGATCTTGGCGGCGTTACATCCGATCAGGAAAAGCCGATCCTCATGATGAAGGATTTCCCGCCTCCGAAGCTCGTTACTGCCAATAACAAATTTGCAGCTTGGTGCCTTAAGCAGTTCCCCGATAATCTGAAAGCGGGCAATTATCTTAAACAGCATAAGCATCCGCCGAAATATGTATTCTACAGCATAGCGGCAACATGGCCCTATAAACTTGGCGGCAAGACAAAGAAGAAGTGCGACTGTACTGGATTTGCAGTCTGGGTATACAAAAACTTCCATCACAAGAAAGTCGCTCATAATTCGCATAAGATGGCTTTTAAAGGAAAGACTGTCTCTTACAAGAACGTTAAACCCGGAGATCTGCTTTGCGAATGCAAGACATATCACGGTGATGTCTTCTTCTATGTCGGCAAAGACGAATACGGTCATGACGTAATGCTTGACGGCATGACGCCTAAGATCAACGGCAAGATAAAGCATGTATATCCTTGTCTCAGATACATTGATCTGGAAAAGTGGTCTGCGATAAGCACGAACCACATCAGAAGGAAATAAGACGCCAAAAAGGCTGATTACTCAAAGTCCCGCTGAAAAGCGGGGCTTTTTTTGTCGGTTTAAGCAAACTGAAATCGTAAATAATTGTCCGATAATTAACGAACACAAAACGAACTCATTGTTAAAATTCCTCTGCAAAAAGGAAATACGATTCACCGAAAAGTTTTTCCACATAGGAAAAGAATTGATTTCCTTTCTGTATTTGTCCGTTACAAAGACCGTCCCTTACCGGGGCGGTTTTTGCTTGATACGGGAATATACTGATATAATTGCATCATGTATAAGATCTACGTAGTTGAAGACGATAAAGGGATAGCAGACGGTATTTCCCAGTGCCTGGCCGCATGGGAGATGGAAGTTGTTACAGTTTCGGATTTCCGCAATGTTATAGGCGAGATCAATGAGATCGGGCCGCACCTGATAATAATGGACATCACGCTTCCTTACATGGGCGGATACCACTGGTGCCGGGAGATAAGAAAGACTTCCAATGTCCCGATAATCTTTATTTCATCGGCAACCGACAACATGAATATAATCATGGCGATGAATATGGGCGCGGATGATTACATACCTAAGCCGTTTGATCAGAGCATACTTATAGCCAAGGTCCAGGCATTGCTGCGCAGGACATACGATTTCAGCAGGAACACGTTTTCGCTCTCTGCGGGCGGTGCGGTCCTCAATACAGATGACAACACGCTGACTTTCGAAGGAAAGAAGATCGAGCTTGCAAGAAATGAGTACAAGATCCTCCTCGTCCTCATGCAGAACAAGAACAAGGTCGTAAGCCGAGAAAAGCTTATGGAGGCTCTTTGGGAGACTGACAGCTTTGTTGATGAAAATACTCTTACGGTTAACGTGGGAAGACTCAGAAAGACTCTGGAAAGTGCAGGCCTTAAGGATCTCATTAAGACGAAGTTCGGAGTCGGCTACATCCTGGAGGATGAGGAATGAAATCCTTTGGCCGTTATGTCAGATCGCGCATTAAGATCCTGATATTGTATGTTGTTACAGCCGGTATCTTTGCTGCATCTTATCTGCTTTTCGATATGCCGTCGATCGCGGTCTTATATCCGCTGTTCATGACACTGGCGATCGGGTCCATCGTGATGGTCATCGATTATATCTTATTCCGGAGCAGGCACGAAAAGCTGGCTGCGGAAGAGATTCCTTCGCCTAAAGACCTGATAGAAGAAGATTATCAGCTGATAATAGAAAAGCTTAAAGAGGAAGCAAAGTATTCGCAGATAAAATCTTCCGAAGACTATAACAACATGATCGAGTACTACACCGTGTGGGCACACCAGATAAAGACTCCGATCGCCGCAATGCGTTTGAATCTGCAGTCTGAAGATACAGAATCAGCAAGACGGCTGATGGGAGATCTCGGGCGAATCGAGGCATATGTTGAAATGGTGCTTACTTTCTTAAGGCTCGATTCGAACAGCACCGACTATCTTATAAAAGAATATGACCTTGATGAGATGATCCGTTCTGCTGTCAGAAAGTATTCCAAAGAGTTTATCCTCAAGAAACTGAAGCTTGAATATGAGCGCGTGGATTATAAGGTTATTACCGATTCAAAGTGGCTTTCGTTCATCATCGAACAGATAATATCCAATTCGGTCAAATACACATCCGAAGGATACGTGAAGATCTTCATGAGCAGCCCGGGCGTTCTTTGCATTGAAGACAGCGGTATAGGGATCAGGGAAGAGGATCTGCCGCGTATCTTCGAGAACGGATATACCGGTTTTAACGGCCGCGAAGACAAGAGGGCAAGCGGCATAGGCCTTTATCTTTGCAAGCGCATTGCGGATAACTTAGGTCACGGGATATCTGCCGAGTCTAAGCAGGGCGAAGGCACTAAGATCTATCTTGATCTGAGAAGAAAAGAAATAGGCATCGAGTAATACCCGATGCCTTTTTCCAGAGGTATATAGGAAACTCACTCCCAATTGCACTTTTCCCAGGAATGGAATCTGTCCAGAAGGGTCATCATGATCATTTCTCTCATCGGGAGAGGGAAGACGTTTAGTTCGCTGTTGAGCTGGTCGCTGATAGCGGCAAAGTCTTCCTGAAGAGCTCTGATGACTGCACCTTCCCGGTGCTTTGAATCTGACATCTTGAAATTTGCGATCGTCTTTTTGAGGATCTTTTCCTCACCGCACTTAAACTGGCTTAAAGCGGCGCCTGTTGAAGCCATATTTGCCTGCATATCTTCTTTATCTGCTTCAACAGGCGTTATCTCAATACCTGAGGAACCTGTCCACTCGAAATCCCAGTCGGACAGAGCGGATTCCGCAACCATGTTGATAAGTGCGAAACTCTGATCCTCTGATGGATCGAGCCTCTTTACCGTGATCTCGTCTGCTTTGGCTCCATTAAGAAGAAGATCCACCATGTCGGATCTTATCCTAAGGCCAAGCAGGAACATTTTCTGATCGTCTATCCTGCGCCTGTCATCGAAATAGACAAGCGGTTCATCAATATATCTTTCCAGATCAAAAGTCATAGGGCACTCCTTATACAAACTCAATAATCCTAACCCTGATTAAATACTAACCCCTGCTAATTTCCTTGGTGTTTTCTCTCTGTGAATAATCCGAAAACCAATTCTTAATATATATGCAAGATTGTTAACAAAGGAATCTGCCTGAATTCTTACTTGTTTTTGCGTGCCTTTTGCCTAAAATCCTCAAAACAGTGCGGATATAATATCGTTGTGAGGGAGGCGATATAAATGAATAAAAAGATACTCGCAATATTAATGGCTTCATGCACCATGCTTTCGCTTGCTGCATGTAATACAGGCAAGGCTGTGCCTGCATCTTCGGTGACTTCGGCCCCGCAGGAGACTACGGCTATGAGCAGTGAATCTGAAACCGCTGTTCCTGAGTCTGAAACAACCGAATCTTCCGGGGAAACCACTGAAGAAACGACAGCGGAAGAAACAACGGCAGAGACCACAGCGCCATCGGAAACGACTTCTGAGACAACAACGGAGAAAAAGGCGACACCGACACCTAAGCCGATAGGAAAGACGACCGTTACCAATGCATACAGCAGGTCATTCAAGGTCGGAAAGCAGAAATTCACTACGAAGTATCCGAAGGTTACCATCAAGGGTGTCAGCACGAGTGCGGTCAATAAAGAGATAGCCAATAAGTTCGGACCGATCGCCAAGAAGAATGACAGCGTAGTCAAGTATTCTTATTATGTTGGAAAGAATTACGTTTCGATCTTTGTTACGGTCAACCTCGATGCCGGTAAGGACGGAAACAACTACTATGTTTACAATGTTTCCAGAATAACGGGCAAGAAGATGACAAAAGCCGAGATGCTGAAGGTATTAAGCATTAAGGACAGTTCTTTTAAATCAAAGGTTACGTCCGGCATCAAGAAATGGTGGACTACCAATGTTCCTAATTACAAGAAGAACAAGGCGGACAAGGACATGTACAACAAAGCCGTCGCTTCAAAGTCCATCAACAGCGCAGTGCCGTTCGTAAATTCCAAGGGAAAGAAATGTTTCCTCCTCCGTCAGATGAAAGCTCCGACACAGGCAGGAAATAACGACATCTATGCAACGATCTGAAACTTTAGAATATCAGTAAAATAAACTCTCCTGAGGGAGAGTTTATTTTTGCTTTCTGATAAAATCAATTGTGACAAACGTGTAAGGAATTGGTAAGAAGATTCAATGGAGCGGAGTTTTCTTGTTTTCTATACTGTGGCTGATCTAAATGAAAGGAAGTTTTCTATATGAGTTTACTTGAAGTCACAGGTGTTAAGAAAATATACAGGGCGCGCCGCGGAGGAACTGCCGTTGAAGCACTGAAGAATGTCAACTTTACGGTGGAAAAGGGCGAATATGTCGCGATAATGGGCGAGTCGGGAAGCGGAAAGACAACGCTCCTCAATATCCTCGCAGCACTTGATAAGGCAACAGAAGGAACGGTGATACTTGACGGGATGAACCTTTCCACGATCAAGGATTCCGCGATCGCCATGTTCCGCCGCGATAACCTTGGTTATGTTTTCCAGGATTTCAATCTCCTTGATACTTTCACCCTTGAGGATAATATCTATCTTCCTCTTGTTCTTGCAGGAAAAAGACATCAGGACATGAGCGCCAGGCTTTCGCAGATCGCGCCGGCACTTGGGATCACAGATCTTTTAAAGAAATATCCTTATGAAGTATCCGGCGGACAGAAGCAGAGAGCGGCTGTCGCAAGAGCACTTATTACAAGCCCCAAGATCATACTTGCCGACGAACCCACGGGAGCTCTTGATTCCAAGTCTTCGGATGAGCTTCTGGCGCTATTTAAGCAGGTCAACAATATGGGTCAGACAGTCCTTATGGTTACGCACTCCACAAAGGCTGCAAGCCACGCTTCACGCGTAATGTTCATCAAGGACGGAGTCATCTTCCATCAGATATATAAAGGCGAATGCACCGATCAGCAGATGTATCAGAAGATCAGTGATACCTTAAACCTCCTTGCCAGCGGAGGTGATCTGAAATGAAAGCCGGTTTATATTCCAAGATAGCGGCCGACGGCATTCGCAAGAATGGCAGGCTCTATATCCCATACTTCATTACCTGCATCCTGATGGTTGCGTTGTTCTACATCATGCACATGCTCGGTTTTTCCGGTATGCTCAGTAACTTTGAGGGTGCTTCCACGGCAAGTGACATGCTCAAACTGGGCACGATCATAATGGCGGTATTCGGAACCATCTTTTTGTTCTACACACAGTCAACGCTTGTGAAGGGAAGACTAAAGGAATTCGGTCTTTACAGCGTTTTGGGCATGAACAGGAGAAACCTCGGAAGGATAATCTTTTTCGAGACGCTGATATCGTGGATGATAGCCATGACCGGCGGACTTATTGCAGGGATCGGGCTCTCAAAGCTTGCTGAACTAGGCTTTATGAGGCTTATTGCCGTCGAAGTCAGTTACAAGTTCACCCTGTCAGTTCCTTCGCTGGTGACAACAGTCATTGTTTACACCGTTATCTTCTTCCTGATCTATCTCAATGCGGTAAGACGCGTAAGATTTGCAAGTACGATAAATCTCATCCGTTCAGACAAGGAAGGCGAGAAGCCCCCTAAGGCCAACTGGGTGGTAGGAATACTGGGTTTTGTCATCCTTGCTTCCGGATACTATATCGCGATCAAGATCAAGCAGCCCTTGTCTGCGCTTATCTGGTTCTTTATTGCGGTTATCCTCACGATCATCGGAACATATCTAGTGCTTATTGCCGGTTCCGTCCTGCTTTGCAGGATACTTCAGAAAAATAAGAAGTATTACTACAAGACAACGCATTTCGTTTCAGTATCTTCCATGGCATACAGAATGAAGAGAAACGGCGCGAGCCTTGCTTCCATCTGCATCCTGCTTACCATGATCCTGGTCATGATCTCTTCGACATCCGCTTTGTACATCAACAGGGAAGAGACACTGATGAATCACTATCCCAGGCATATAAATGCATATGCATCCAAGTACGGATACGATAAGGATTACGGTGAGATTGCCGAAAAGCTCAAGAGCAGCATTGTTGAAAAAACAAGAGAATACGGTGCAACCGCGAAGAATGAAACGTATTTCTTCAATTATTGTCTTTCCGGATATTTCGAAAACAGCTGTCTGGATCTCGATATCAACCCGATGGAAAATTTTGCGACGATCGACTACGACAAGGTCGCACAAGTATATTTCTTCGATGTCGATACGTATAACAAACTGACCGGTGAGAATGAATCCCTGGCTGAAGGAAAGGTAATCGCTGTTATTGACGGCAAGGTGGACGTAAATGACGAACTTAAGATAGGAAAAGAGACGTTCGATGTCATAAAGAAGACGGATAATTCTAAGGCAAAACTGAGAAATGCCGTATCCACTAATGTTGTTTCCACCATCTACGTCATTGTTGATGATGTTGATAAGGCAGCATCGCTTTATAAGGATTACAAGGATCCGACAGGCAGCCCCATGCTCTCGTGGTACTGGGTCTATGACTTCGATATAGACCTCGATGAAGAGCATCAGACCGAGCTCGGCAATATACTTAATAAGCTCATGCACGACGAGCTTACGTCGAAGCACTTCGTGAATTACTGTGACAGCAGGGTATACCAGAGAAACGATTTCATTAAGACGTTCGGAGGCCTGTTTTTCCTTGGCATCCTATTAAGCATCATATTTCTTGTATCCTGCGTGCTCATCATCTACTACAAGCAGATATCCGAAGGCTTTGAGGACCAGTCAAGATTCGGCATAATGCAGAAGGTGGGAATGACCAAAGAGAACATAAAGAAGAGCATCAATTCGCAGATGCTTACGGTATTCCTTATTCCGATCATCTTCGCTTGTATGCACCTTGCGGCAGTGCTGCCGATAATCCACAAGCTCTTACAGCTTTTCGGCCACAACAATATGCCGCTGCTGCTCAGCTGCGCGGGCGTATGTGTACTGATCTGCGGGATCTTTTATGCGGTGATCTATAAGCTCACTTCAAACGCTTACTATAAGATCGTTTCGTAAAACAAATGACAGCGGAAGCTGCAGGATCATGTCCTGTAGCTTCCGTTGATCTTTACGTAATCGTAAGAGAAGTCGCATGAGAACATGCGGTCTTCGAAATCACCCTGATTAATGTCGATCTCGATCTTTATGTCGTGCTGCTTGACAAGCTCGGAAGCTTCATCCTCGGAATAGTCGGTAGCCTGGCCGTTCTTGCATACGAGAAGACCTGCCAAACGGATGTCTACCTTCTCGGGATCGAAATCAGCTCCGGAGTAACCTGCTGCGGTGATTATCCTGCCCCAGTTAGCATCCTCACCGAAAACGGCTGTCTTTACAAGAGGTGACTTTGCGACAGCAGTAACGATGAGCTGAGCGTCTTCTGCGGTCTTTGCTCCGCGGCAGACAACCTCGATGAACTTGGATGCACCTTCGCCGTCGTTTGCAATCATGCGTGAGAGGTCGAGAGACAGGGAAGTAAGTGCCTCCTCGAAAAGCGCGAGATCCTCGCTGCCTGCTTCGATAGAAGCGCCTGAAACGCCGTTTGCAAAGACTACGACCATGTCGCAGCATGATGTGTCGCCGTCAACGGAAACACGGTTGAAAGTGTGAGCAACAGCCTTGTTAAGCGCAGGCTGGAGTATTTCCTTGGAGATTGCCGCGTCGGTAGTGAAGACGACGATCATGGTGCCGAGGTTAGGACAGATCATGCCTGAACCCTTTGCCATGCCGGCGATAGTGATCTCCTTGCCGCCTGAGAGTGTCAGTTTGGCTGAAACTTCCTTCGGAACGGTATCTGTCGTCATCATGGCCTTCTCGGCTGCGTGCGCGGAAGCCGCATCAGTTGAAAGGGAAGAGACGAGCTTGGGCATTGCAGCCATGACCTTTTCCTCATTCAGACGGATTCCGATGGTTCCCGTGGAAGCGGTGAGCACTTCGTCTGGGGAACAGCCGAGTTCCTTTGCGGCCGCTTCGGCAATTGCTACAGCGTCCTGATAACCCTTGGGACCGACGCATGCATTTGCGTTCTTGGAATTGACGACCAGGGCGCGGATCTTTGCGCCTGCATCGATGACACGGATCGTACGCTGAAGTGAATGGCCTTTGATGAGGTTCTTTGTATAAACGCCTGCAACGGTCGCAGGAACGTCAGACTGAACCATATTGAGATCCAAAAGATCCATGGGGCCGGAATTGCCGTGATCGGTCTTGAGACCGCAAGCGACGCCTGCTGCCTTAAAACCCGCGGGCATTGTGATGTACGATTCTGTGATTTCGTTTTCCATGGTGTCACGTCCTTAAATATTTATATTTGTGAGATTATAGTACAACAGGAGTCAGTTTGACAATCGTGCTTGACTTAAACAGACCATACATTTATAATTTCAAAGCACGAAATTCCATGGTGGGATTAGTTCAGCTGGTTAGAGCGCTAGTTTGTGGCACTAGAAATCATGGGTTCGAATCCCATATCCCACCCCATTTTTTCAATCTTTCGTGCTCCCCACACTGGGGTGTAGCCAAGGGGTAAGGCACGGGTCTTTGACTCCCGCATTCGCAGGTCCGAATCCTGCCACCCCAGCCATACGGTTCACTAGCTCAGTCGGTAGAGCACTTGACTTTTAATCAAGGGGTCTGGAGTTCGAGCCTCCAGTGAGCCACCAAGAAGAAAAAGCCCGTCAACATTGCGTTTGACGGGCTTTTGGTTTATAAATTCTCTTTGATAATTAACGGTTTTAGAGGGCGATTGCAGGCAATTTGCAGGCAATAAAATTTTATTGATATTTTCCGCCCATAATATTGCCAATCAAATCACCGGCTTTGCGCTTGGCTGCGTTCTGTGGATTGGCGTACACGTTGAGGCAGAGTGAAGGGGTACTATGTCCGAGCTGGTCTGCTGTTGTTCTTGGATCAACTCCGTTGGCGATTAAAAGCGAGGCATATGTATGCCTGAGGCCATGGACGGTAACATAGGGGACCTCGCAAAAGTCAAATACCTTTTTAGTCCATTCCCGGATTGTTGAGGCGTGGACAGGGGAACCGTTGAATTGGGTGATAATGTAGCCTTCGTCCTTATATATACCACTACGATCAGCTATATCTTTGTCCTGTATGGCCTTGTATGCCTTCAATTTGTCGCACAAGAGCTCAGGTATACAAACTTCCCTTATACTGTTCGCGGACTTCGGAGAAGTGATCCTAAGGCCGATTTTGGGTATATACACTGCTTCACGCTCTATGCGTATGGTTCGGTTCTCGTAATCTATATCCTGCCATTTAAGTCCTGCAGCCTCTCCCTCACGAATTCCGGTGGCGGTAAGTAGATAGATGAGTAAAACTGCTCGGGGATCGGGATATGAGTCGATTTTGGAGAATAATTTGTCAAATTCGCTCTGCTGCAGTGCTTTGACTGTTGAGTGCTTACTTCTTGGAGTACGCACTCTGCTGCAAGGGTTTTCATCAATCAGTTCCCAGCGGAATGCCACACCGAGCATTGAAGATAAAGTGCGGAAGTAAACTCCTTTTGAGTTCTCTTTTAATGTTCCTGATCTATCAGATCTGGCCATCTTCGTTAACCACTGTCTTATGTCAAGAGCAGAGATGTTTTTGAGTTTCATGTTACCGAAGTACGGTTTGAACCGTCTTTCATATATATCCTTATATTGTTTGACAGTGTATTCCTTTAATGTCGGAGCATGTTCCGTAAAATACATCTCTGCAAACTGATTGAAGGTTATTGAATCGTATTTCATAGAACCGCCACGTTTTAACTTGTTCTCGACCTCTATTCCGTAATTGTAAGCGGCCTGCTTTGCCTGTTTGGGCGTCATTGATGGGTCGGGGTTGTAAGTTATGAACTGTCTTTGGCGCTTGCCATTGCTATCAAATCCTAAAGCAATTTCTATTTGATAAGAATTTCCGCGTTTTGTTATGTTCATTTGACACTCCTTGTTATTGGGGTATCCTTTTGACCCATTCGGCTGATTTCTTGGCCACTTGTTCAGTCTTTCTTGAAGAAAGAACCTTCTGCGAAGCAATAGCACTCTGTTTTGCTGCTTCAGTGGCGCTTTTGGCAGCGGCCTGAGATGCTTCAACCGAGTTTTTTCTAATTCGGTCAGCCTTTTGGATAGTTCTGTTGCTTGTCTTGATATCAGGCCTTTTCTTCTTGATCTGCCTTTTCAGTGATTCTTTGGCTGCTGTTGCTGCATCTCCCGATGCTGTTTGGGCGGATGCTTCGAGCTTGTCGATAGCTTCCTGGTCTTCTTGTCTGTCAGAGCTTTCCGACAGCATTCTTGCCTGTCTAATGGCAGAAACACCGCTTCTTTCGGCAGTATCGATGGCAGATGCCTGTTCAGAGCCGTTCTTTATCAGATTACTTGCTTTGTTTATTGGTTTTTCTGTAGCAGGTCTCAGGTCATCAAGACGCGATACCTGTTTAATGTCAGAGATATGTTTAGACATTGTTTTCCTCCTTGTGTGAATTTGCTTGAAAACAAGCATGTAAACAGTCCCCTGAGGTTTCAGGGGACCGAAAAGGAGACAACTCAGATGTTTGAGAACCGGCCCTCACCGGGTTTGGTCGTCATGAGCTGATAGAGTTTGGTGTCTTTGTTGAACTTGTTTACAAAGGGGACCAGGGCAGAGCCATACTTGATAAGTCCCGTTCCCGCAGGTGCGTTCGTGATATACCGCATCTGGATCTCGGAAATGTTCAGGAGCTTTGCGAGCTTGGCTCTGTCAGATGCTGCCTGGTTGAGCATAATGACGAACTCTGAGTTGGAGAGCATCGTTGATGCCTGAACGGAGTCGAGCAGATACTCGACATTCTGCGTAATAGCAGTAGGGTAGGCGTTTCTCTTACGGAACTGTCTCCAAGCTGAGTTGAAGAACTGGGCAGAGAACTCGTTTTCGAATACAACGTGGAACTCATCGATGAAGACGTGAGTCCTCTTGCGTAATCTCGTCACCGACAATTTCTCTCGGTAAAGTAAGAGTAGCAATAAATAAACCGTTCTCGGTTTTGACCTGTCCTATCGCTTTTAGCCCGTCCCAAGCTTTATCGTCGATAGTGTCGTCTTCATTTGTAGTTGTAGCAGAAGTTGCAACGCTACCATTCGCATTCCCAGAACAAGAAGCAATTGCAAGAATCATAGATAATAAAAGAACAACAGCTATAATTCGTTTCATAAACACGCTCCTCCACACTACAATTGAATTTCTTATATAGGTAATTATATCTTTTAGATATTTCAAAAAATCACATGCTCTGTAAATAATCGTTGACAATTCTTGTCAGATTTCAGCTATTTATGTCATGTTTCAGGCGAATTTCGGATTTGACATGCATTTTCGGCCGATTTCCCTACGTATAAGTAGAGGAACAAATATTTCGGGTTCACCCGAGCAGTTCCTTTCCCCTTCCCTAGACAACCGAAACATTCATTACATACCGCGAGGACCACGAGTCCAAAGCATGCGGCTGACTGCTTTTATGTAACAGGGACCACAGCTTCGCGGAATAAACGTAAAGGAGGAAAATCCATTGAACGACAAGTGTAAAGTATTTGCCGTAGCCAACCAAAAAGGCGGCGTCGGTAAGACGACAACCACAGTCAATCTCGGTGTTGCATTGGGGCACATGGGTAAAACTGGAAAGAATGTTTCCTGATCGACATTTTACATTGGACGGCCATCTGGTTGGTAGTATGGGCGAAGCAATTGCAGCCAATCGTTATGGAATTGAGTTGAAAAAGGCGAGTTATGCTGATTTCGACGGCACTATATATCGTCATCCAGTACAGATTAAAATTGTTCAGCAAGATAATGTAACTATTCATTATTCAGGTGATAAAGTCCCGTTTGAAGCATATTTGTTAGTGCTATATATGAACAAAAACGGAAATTTCTACGAAGTATATAACGGAAGCATGAGCGTGGTCTGGGATTCTATTGAGCAATCTGACCGACGCGGGAACAAACATATAGTAATTAGCAAATTAATGGGGCTTCAATCAGAATTTGTCAATTTACCAAGACTTGATTCATATCCGCGTGTTCCAAAAATGAAGTCGATTTATAAGAACGAAAAGAAGTGAGGAATTAATGTGGCTCGCTGGGATGATGAACAGTTTCACTCGTTAGTACCACCGAAAGATATCATGTGTGCTTCTTGTAAGTATAAGGCGCCACCTGTAACGGTTGGTGATTATACGCAGGATAGGTCAGGTTATTCTATGTCAGGATGGAAGACTGTGACTTTTAAGATCAAGGTTAAATGATTTGAAAAGATCCTGCAGAGATGCAGGATCTTTTTTGTTGCTTTGCAAGCATGTTCGATATCATATTTGAGCAAAGCTGGCCTGAAAACTTGCAGGCAATTTGCAGGCAATTGCTTCGAAAACCTATGAAATATCGTGAAACGATGTGAAGGGTAATAACTTGCAAAAGCCAATAAACAAAGGGCTTTCTGAAGCTTTGTGTAAAACCGTGAACATCGAAAGAAGTGTCTTTTAATCAAGGGGTCTGGAGTTCGAGCCTCCAGTGAGCCACCAAGAAATGCCCGCCGACATTGCGTCTGCGGGTTTTCGTTTTTGATGAATTGTAATTTTCTTTTGATTTTTCATGTCCAATGTAGACAATATGTAGACAGTAAAAAATCATTGATATTCTCCTTCGATGATTCTACCCATCAGATCACCTGCTTTTCTCTTGGCTGAGTTCTGCGGATTTGCATAAATATTCATTGTCAGGGAAGGAGTGCTATGACCGAGTTGAGCGGCTGCCGTTCTGGGATCTGTTCCGTTGCTTATCAGCAAGCTTGCATATGTGTGTCTAAGTCCATGAACGGTCACATAGGGGACATCACAAAAGTCAAAGACTTTTTTCGTCCATTCCCGGAAGGTTGATGCATGAACAGGGGAACCGTCGAATTGGGTGAGAATATAGCCCTCGTCATTATACATACCACAGCGATCGACAATGTCTTTTTCCTGTATAGCCTTGTATGCCCTTAATCTGTCGCACAAGAGGTCCGGGATGCAGATTTTCCTTATACTGGTCGCAGACTTCGGAGAAGTGATCCTGAGGCCGATTTTGGGTATGTACACCGCTTCGCGCTCTATTCGTAACATTCTGTTCTCATAATCTATGTCCTGCCATTTGAGACCGGCAGCCTCTCCTTCGCGGATACCAGTAGAACATATGAGATAGATCATCAGGACAGCTCTGGGGTCAGGATACGAGTCGATTTTTGAAAATAATTTATAAAAATCGCTTAACTGCAGGGCTTTGACGGTTGATTGCCTATTTCTGGGAGTTCTGACTCTGTGACAAGGATTCTCATCGATGAGTTCCCATCTGTAAGCCACGCCTAACATTGAAGACAGGGTTCGAAAGTAAACACCTTTGCTGTTTTCCGATAAACTGCCTGACTTATCGGATCTTTCCATTTCAGTTAACCACTGCCTTATATGCAGAGCTCGTATATTATTAAGAATCATATTCCCGAAGAACGATTTGAACCGTCTTTCATATATATCTTTATATTGTTTGGCAGTGTATTCCTTTAATGTCGGGGCGTGATTCTTAAAGTACATTTCGGCAAACTGGTTAAAAGTTAAGTTCTCATACTTTATGGAACCGCCACGCTACCAACTGGTCCATGTCCTCGTCCATTCTTACCTTGAACGGGTGGTCGGGGAAATCGTCGATCAGTTCGATCGGGATGTCATAGATCTTCGGAAGTCTGCCTTCCTTGATCTCTTTATCATCCTTGAAGAGCTCATCGTACGCCGTAAGACCGAGATCTAGTTTGGGCTTGTCTCTCAATCTCGATGACGCGAATCACCGAGGCCTTCACCTATAAGTAGTGGGAAAAGGCAAAACGAACCCCCTAAGGCCAAATTCGCCCGAAAATCGACAACAATAGCCGAAATCTGACATAAAACAGCGATTTGAGCGGGGCACTATGCAGTGGTAAGCTTTTTTTAGACACGGGTCAGTTATTTCTTAGACAGGATCTCCTATAATCAGAACAGATGTAAACATTCACTAGACAAGCATTAAATCTTGCAAGACAGGAGATTTACTATGAAATACACAAAAGAACA
>JAFVDI010000025.1 GCA_017478485.1 Clostridiales bacterium
CTTCATTCAAGGCAGCCTCTTTTTAGCGGTAAGGTACCGTTAGCAGGCTTCAGTCCGGTGTTGAAATGTGCAAGTGAACTCAAGCGTGCAGTGGTTTTACTTACGGGAAAGTTTGGACAAAAGAACTACCGTTTCTATATGCGGCGTGTGCGGAAAAAGATCCACGGGCGTAACTTTGACGATCTTATAGCTTCTTGTGAACATCTTAAGGTCCCTCGCAAGCGTTGCGGGATCGCACGATACATAGACCACTGTCTCAGGAGCGATCTCCAGTATCCTGTTTATCACGCCCGGATCCATGCCCTTCCTGGGCGGGTCC
Source organism: Clostridiales bacterium (assembly GCA_017478485.1). Taxonomy (GTDB): domain Bacteria; phylum Bacillota; class Clostridia; order Saccharofermentanales; family Saccharofermentanaceae; genus Saccharofermentans. The sequence continues at coordinate 320 of JAFVDI010000025.1, forward strand.
ACTATTATCACGTCAGGTTCCTTAAGCTTTCCGCTCTTAATTAGTGATTTTATGTCAGCCTTCAGAACGTCCTTGCATATGTAATTGCACTCATCCGCTCCGCCTTCGGGAAAAGCAAGCGAGCGGTTGATCTTTGCAGATTCAACGGCTTCAGGCACGGATTCGATTCCGAAAAGCACCTGCCCCGGCTTCTTGATCCCTATCCCGAGCGTGCCGCACCCGCAGTAAAGGTCATAGATGACCGAGGCGTTTTCGCATCCCTCCGATGCAAGCTCCGCAAGCTTTTCAGCCTGCTTCGTGTTGACCTGGAAGAACGATCCCGCCTTGACCCTCATGCGCCTTCCGCAGAAGATCTCATCGTAGTGATCCTTTCCGGAAAGCACTACACGCGTGCCGCCTCTCGTGCGCCTTGAAGCCTTGTCGGGGCTGATCCTCAGAAGGATCCCGTTAAGCTTGAATCCCTTGACTGGGCATGCCTCCTCAAAGCGCCGGTTTATGCCCGCCGCATTGATATAGGAAATGCAGTCCCTGATGACGATCTCGTGGGGCGCGGTGCTCCCGCTGACAAACTCAATAAGCACCTCGTCCGTTCTTTCGGAAGCCCTGAGCACAAGGCCCTCGAAAAGATTTGTCGGCGCCCTTTCAAAGCTCTTTTCGAGCGCTTCGCGAAGGAGTGTAAAGATCTCATATTCAATGAGGCTGCCGTCATATTCCGCAAGTTCATGAGATCCTGATGCAAGAAGTCCGACACGCCCGTCTGAAATGGCGTACTGCATGTGGTTTCTGTAGTGCGCGGGCGGGTCACATGGTTCGATCGGCGCCATGACAAAGTCAAGGAAAGTTCCGTCAAAACGGCCGATGCGCTCAAGACATTCCCTTACCCTCGAAGCCTTGAATTCAAGCTGCGCAGGATATGCGAGCGAAGCTAGAGGCAGTCCTCCGCAAAGAAGCTTTTCACTGTCAAAAGGCGCGACTCTTGAAGGAGAAGCCTCAAGTACAGACAAAGCTTCGCAGACCGAGAATCTGGCCGAGGACGATATCTCGCGCACGAGGCATTTTTCGCCCGGGAATACTCCCCCGCAGAAAAAAGTCTTGCCGGACGGCTCTTTCCCTATGCCGCGTCCGGCCTCGTCGATGCCCGTGATCACTGCTTCAAACGGTTCTGCCAAAGCATGTTCTCCTTTTGCCCTATTTTTTCTAATTAAATTATAACGAACTCGTGGTAAAATATGGAGAATTTCAAGGAGGACTGCATGGCTGCAGGGAACGAGAAGAAACAAAGATCAACCAGGCCGGTCAAACCAGAGAACAGCGCACTGGCCGATGAATTAAGGCATCGTCTGAAAGGCAAGCCCACCGCGGCAGGTTTCAGCCGCAGCTGGGTACGCGAGGCCGGCGCTTTTATTTGGGACATCATGAGGATCATCATAGTATTTGTCCTCTGTGTCTGCTTCATTTTCGGCGGATTCGGCGCCGGAATGCTCTTAGGCTACGCATCCACCACCAAGCCGCTTTCGATCGGCGACCTCACTTCGGCAGAAGAATCCCAGACTTCCTTCGTTTACGACAGCGAAGGCAACGTTATGGCCAAGCTTACGGGAAGCGAGAACGTTGACCGTATCTTCGTCTCATACAGTGCCGTAAGACATACTTATATAGATGAAGCCATCATCGCCGTCGAGGACGAACGTTTCTATTCCCACTCAGGCATCGACCTAAAGAGGATCGGAAGTGCCGTTCTTTCAGCCCTCGCTCACGGCGGTAAGGCAACCTACGGCGGTTCCACGATCACCCAGCAGACAGTCAAGCTGATAAGCGGACAGGATGAGCACTCCACTTCACGTAAGGTTCAGGAGTGGTTCTCCGCCATGTCCCTCGAGCGCGACCTCACAAAGGACGAGATCCTTGAGCTCTATATCAACCTAGCTCCGATGGGCAATAACTATGTAGGCATCCAGGCCGCTGCACAAAACTATTTCGGCAAGGACGCAAGGGATCTTACCCTTCCCGAGTGCGCTCTCCTCGCAGGTCTCCCCAAGAGCCCTTCCTACTACAATCCTCTCCGTGAGACAGGCCGCAGAAATGCCCTCAGGCGTATGAGGATCATCCTCGGCATGATGCGTGACCAGAACAAGATCACCGAAGAGGAATATCAGAACGCTCTCAATACGGAGATCGTCTTTAAGTCACGCGACACCAAATCAGTTCAGATCAACTCTTACTTTACCGAGTTTGTCATTTCCGAGGTCATTTCCGATCTGGCAAAGGCCCGCGGAATATCCAAGCATCTCGCTTCTTCACTCGTCTATAACCGTGGCTATCACATCTATTCAACGATGGAGAAGCCCGTCCAGAACGTTTTGGATGACGCATTTAAGAAACAGAGCCTCTTCCAGACGAAGCCCTCCAAGCTTGCCGCCTACCCTGAGAAGCCGAACGGTTCATGCGTTGTCATCAACGTTAAGACAGGTGCGATAGCGGCAATGGCCGGCGGCTACGGCGAAAAGACGATGAACCTCACACTCAACCGTGCCGTATCCACATACAGGAACCCGGGTTCTTCGATCAAGCCTCTTATCGCATACGGCCCCGCTCTTGAGCTCGGAATAATCGCTCCGGGTACGATGGTCAACGACCGCAAGGTATATCTCGACCCTAACAACCCGAAGAAAGCATGGCCTGTAAATTACGAGCGTAACTACGCAGGCGCAATGACCATCCGTCAGGCTCTTTCAAAATCCCGTAACACCATCGCAGCCGAAGTTTGGACTAAAGTCGGCGGTGAGACGGCTTTGTGGTATCTCAAGCAGGTCGGTATCGACAGGACAAATGAAGGTGCTTATCCTTCACAGTCTGTCGGCGGTTTCTCAAAGGGTATGACAACTCTCGAAATGGCAGCCGCATACGCTACCTTCCCTGCCGGCGGAACCTATGTCGCGCCTTACGGTTACACCAAGGTGCTCGACTCCGAAGGCAAAGTCGTCATCGAGGCAAAGCCCATAAAGTACCGTGTATATTCAGCTGAAACATGCTTCCTGCTTACTGATGTCCTTAAGGATGTCGTAACATCGGGATGGATCCGCAAATACGGCGGACAGATCAAGAACGCCAAGGGCAAGCAGATCGATGCAGCCGGCAAGACCGGTACCACATCAGACAACAATGATAAGTGGTTCTGCGGATTTACATCGTACTATTCAGCTGCCGTCTGGTACGGCTATGACAACCGTCTCAAGCAGACAAAGATCCCGAAGACCGACTATTACAATGCCGGAAGGATCTGGGAATACTGCATGAAGAACATCCATAAGAATCTTCCTGCCGCTAGTTTCAAGAAGCCTTCGACCGTGGTCAAGGCAAGCTACTGCACAAAGTCAGGCATGGCTCCCAACGAACAGTGCAAGGAAGCCAAGACCGTTAAGTCCGATTATTTCGTAAAGGGAAGCTTCCTCTATCCGAAGGAAGAGTGCAAGGTCCATACCGGTCCTACCCCGACTCCTACCGGCGGCCCGGTCAAGCCCATAAAGGTCATTACCCCCACACCGGAGCCCAATACAGGCTGATCGACCTTGCTTTTTTATTAGTTATTGTTTATTCTTAATGCGCTCTTTTCTAAAGAAGCGCAATTTACCAAGGAGAAAGCGGTTTTGAGTACTAACGGCGGAGATCGTGTCGCAGTCAATTTTGCGAAAAGAATAGTAGTTAAGGTCGGTACATCCTCCCTTACTTATGATAACGGCAAGATGAACCTCGGAAGCATAGACAGGCTCTGCAGGTCTATTGCTGATCTTATGAACCGCGGAAAAGAAGTCCTTCTGGTCAGTTCCGGTGCCATCGGCGTCGGGATCGGATACCTGGGACTAAAGAAGCGCCCCGAATCAACAAGAGAGAAGCAGGCGATCGCTTCCGTTGGTCAGTGCGAGCTGATGAACGCTTATTCCAGAAGCTTTGCCGAATATTCCTACCGCTGCGGACAGATCCTCCTCACCAAGGACGGCATCACCGACAAGCTTACACGCGCTAACGTAACCAACACCATTGAAACACTGCTCGAAATGGGCATCGTACCCGTCATCAACGAGAACGACTCCGTTTCCACAACAGAGATCATGCACAACGGCACTTTCGGAGACAACGACACGCTTTCAGCTGATGTTGCCTGCCTCGCAAATGCCGATCTGCTCGTTATACTTTCAGACGTTGACGGTCTTTACGATTCCAATCCGAGAGAAAACCCCGATGCCCAGCGTATCTCCTTTGTCGAAAAGGTTACGCCCGAAATGCTGGACCTTACTACCGGCAAGGGATCATGGCTCGGCACAGGCGGCATGATGACAAAGATCACCGCAATGCAGAAAGTAACAGAGAACGGAATCTGCGGCGTTATTGCCGACGGATCCGGCACTCAGACCCTGGAGAGGATCCTCGACCAGGAAGACGTCGGAACCTTCTTCACAGCCCAGTAAAGATCTGTAACCATGAATAATCCTGACCGCAGCGCATTTAAGCGCTTTGCAGTAAATATAACCCTGACCGGCGCTATATTACCGCTGGCCTTTGTCATTGGCGCATGCAATTCCGCAAGCTCACCCCTGGGCACTTCCGTAACGCTTTCAAACGGTGAAACGGCCGGTATCATCGTCACCATGGACCCGAATGAATCCACCGCTCCCGCAGCTCCTTCAGAATCCGTTTCAGGTACTGCATCCACAGGCGATGACATCATTGCGGCACCTACAGTTCCCAAGCCGGGCGCTTCCTATGCTTTCAGATACCAGAACATCATGATTCTGCCGGGCACCGACGCCACCGCAACTCTCGGATCGCTCACCGAAGACCCCGAGATCGCCGACTCCGTCGAAACCGACAAAAAAGGCAACGAAGTCACCACCAGGAGCTATACCTTCAGCAACTTCGTTATCTACGCAAGGCTCGACCCCGACGGAAGATACATCATCTCAAGGATCATACTTTCTAACCGCAATTCCGTAACACCGGAAGGCATCGGTATCGGCTCCAACGCCGAGGATGTCCTTAAGACCTACGGCTCGCAGTATACCGACAACGGCAATTCGATCACATATTCATCAGGAACCACCGATCTGACCTTCTTTTTCACGAACGGATCAGTTTCTGACATCGTCTATAATTACAACAAGTTCTCCTGATAAACCATTGAAACACATATAAAGAGGGCTTTCCCGAAGTTAAACGGGACAGCCCTCTTTGTGTATGTTATCGGTATAAGCACCCGATTACGCGCTTGCCTTGACCGTGTTCCAGAGCTCTGTGTACTTCTCTTCGATCTTGTCGGATGTGTAGTAGAACTCGAGAGTCTTGAACGTTGCCTCATCAGGATAGTAGTACTTGTTGTTGGCAATCTCGGGATCGAGCATTGCCCTTGTAGCAACGTTAGGTGTCGAATAGCCTACAAACTCGCAGTTCTCCTTTGCGATCTCGGGATCATACATGAAGTTGATGAAATCCATTGCGCCCTGATAGTTCTTGCAGTTCGTGGGAACGCACATCATGTCGACTGACCAGTTGGAATTTGTGGGGAGAGCAAACTGAAGGTCGATCTCGTCGCTCTTTCCGAGTTCCTCGATCCTGTCGAGCGTGTTGATGTGGTCGCCTGACCATGCAACTGCGCAGGAAACCTCGCCGGAAGCAAGCTTGTCCTTGAGGTTGTCTACACCATATGTTGGGTGAAGATTTGCCTTCTGCTTGATGAGGAGGTCCTTTGCTTCGTTGAGCTGAGCCTCATCCATGGAGTTGATGGAATATCCGAGATAGTTGAGGGCTACGCCGATGGACTCGCGCATTGAGTCATACATTCCAACCTTGTTTGCATTTGCCTCATCGAAAAGAGGAGCCCAGATGACCTTCGGGTCTGTTGTTCCCTCGGGGATCGTGACCTTCTTCGCATCGTAGACAAGACCTACGGTGCAGTACAGATAAGGAACTGCATACTGAAGAACGGAATCGGAGATCTTCTGATCCTCGCAGTATTTGACCTTGCGGAACATGGGATCCATGTTCTTTTCGACGTTCGGGAGCTTGCTCCAGTCGATCTGCTGGATCCTGTCCTCCTCGATGAGACGGCAGACCATGTAGTCTGAAGGGATGATGACGTCATAGCCGTTTGAAAGGTTCGGATACATTGTCTCGTTAGTCTCAAAAGTCCTGTAAACGACCTCATACTGCGGGAACTGAGCCTGAAATTTATTCATGGTCTTCTCGCCGATATAATCGCCCCAGTTGTAGATGATGAGCTTTGTCTTTGAAGAACATGCGCCGAAAGACAGCACTGATGCAGCAATGAGTCCGGTCATGGTAACCATGGAAAGGACCTTCTTAAGTTTCTTGTTCATTTCTTCTTACACTCCTTTATCTTTTAACCTTGTTGTTTGATTTCTTGAAAGATGACAAGTTCGACAGCACCATGAGGACGAGTACCACCACAAAGATCAGCGTGGTAAGAGCATTCATCTTCGGGTTGACGCCGAGTTTGGCCATTGAGTATATCATCATGGGCAGTGTCTGGATAGAGCTGTCGACATTAAAGTTGCTGATGAGGTAGTCATCGATCGAAAGCGTGAACGTGAGCATCAGCGATGACAGTATTCCCGGCATGATCTCCGGGATGATGACGAGCCTTAATGTCTGGAATCCCGTGGCTCCTAAGTCCATTGCAGCCTCGGTAAGGCTCTTGTCCATCTGCTTGATCTTCGGACTGATCGAAAGGATGGCGAAGGGCACGCAGAGCGCAATGTGCGACATGATCAGCGTGAACTCGCTCTTCTGAACTCCCAGGAAGGAGAACAAAAGCATAAACGAGATACCCGTAACGAGGTCAGGCATTACGTTCGGGACGTAGGTCATCGTCATGACGAGGCCCTGAAGCTTCTTATTAAGATAAGCAATGCCAAGAGAGCTTATGACTCCGATCAGGGTGGAAACGACTGAAGCGACCGCCGCAACCTTTAAAGTCTCAAGGAGCGAATCGAGTATGCCGGTTCCGTCAGATCCCGAGAACAGGCTCGCGTAATTCCTGAGCGAGAACCCGCCCCAGATAAACGACTTCGGCATCGCGTTGAACGAGAATACGATCAGCACGACGATAGGCAGATAGATGAAGATCAGGATCAGCGCGAGATAGATATCAGGTACGAGTCTTTTTAGAAATCTCATAATGCCATACCTCCGCTTCCCGCGTCCTTATCCTGTCCGCGCAATATTCCCATCGTAAAGAGGACGAAGATCAGCAGCAGTAGTGATAACACGTTTCCCGCCTGATTGTATGTCGAACTCTCGTTGAGGATGAAGTTCTGGACCGTGTTTCCTATGGTCGTCTTCGAGCCCTCATTGAGGATGTCGGGGATCATGTAGTAAGTGAGCGAAGGCATGAATACCATCTGGATTCCCGAAATGACGCCCGGGAAAGACAGCGGGATTATGACTTTCATGAATGTCTGAACGCGGTTTGCGCCGAGATCAAGTGATGCCTCCGACAGTGACCCGTCGATCTTTACGAGGACCGAATAGATCGGAAGGATCATGAAAGGCAGGAAATCGTTCGTCATGACGAGCTTGGTAACGATGTCCGCGAGGATCTCGTTCTTGAGGAACAGGATCGGCTCGTTTATCAGGTGCATGCTCTGCAGCATTGTGTTGAATACGCCGGTCTCAGCGAAAAATGCTCTCCACGCATATGTCCTGAGCATCGTGTTCATCCACATCGGAAGAACGAACAGCAGCAAAAGGCGCGAACCGTTCGAATGCGCCTTCTTTGCGCGCGATGCAAGGATATAGGCAACCGGATAGCCCAGGATCAGGCATCCGATCGTCGTCCACACCGCGTAGTCAAAGCTCCTCAGGAAGATGGAGAAATATTCCTGGAGCGTGACCTTGAAACCGTAGAACGTCGTGGTTACCGTCTTGTTCGCGAAAAGGATCTTGAATCCCGCAGTCGTGAACTCATATCCGCCGCCCGCTGCCTGCTTGAAGAAAGCTCGGAAGAATATGAGGATCAGCGGCAGGATCGTGAAAAGAACGATCCAAACGATATAAGGATAAGCAAAGAGCTTATAGTTCATGCGCAGGCCGAGGCCGCCATAAAGAGCTGCGACCGCGCCGATGAAGACAACTATCGTAAGTATGTTGCCCGCGAATCCCTGGGCGACGTAAAGACGCTCGGGCGTAAGATTGCAGTTTTTGATCATCTCCTCGGAAACCATTCCGGAGAGAGTTGCCGCATGTACAATGATCCTTGCGACGAAAAGAGCGAGGACCGAGAAATAACCGGCCTTCTTCTTGCCCCTGGAATCCGCGTAAAAAGGATACGAGACCGAAAGCGTCAGTGCCGCTACCGCAATCACGATGGTAACGACAAATGTCCAGGCCGCAAATGACTGGAAATTCAGGTCAACCGGACCGCTCCTGAGCTTTGACTGGTAGTAAGGAGAAAGTATCAGCGTGAAAAGAGAGTAGTTCCTGACGGGAACATACTGCACGAAAAGCTGAAGCATCGGGATGAATATCGAGGCAAACGAGAATATGGCCGCGAATATCATCACGAACGCATGAAGAGGCATCAGCTTTATCTTTGACTTAAGTTCTGCTACCACTTTTATTCTCCTGCTGAAGGATTATCCGCTGCTGCGGGTGCGGAAGCATCCGCGCTGTTCTCAGCGGGCTTCTTGATCCCGTAAGAACCGAAATCAGGTGAAAGCTCCGACCTTCTCATTATCTGGATGTCATCAGGATCGACATAAAGTCCTACGCGCTGACCGATCTTGCAGGGGTCAACGTTCTGGACCATCCAAAGGATCCCGTCATCCGACTTTATCTGCATCTCATAGTGAACGCCCTTGAATACGATGGATTCGACGGTGCCGTTAATGCGTCCTTCCTTCTCTTCATCAACATAGAAGTCCTCGGGTCTGATAACGACGTCGACGAGGTTCTGAACGCCTTCGGTAAACTCCTTGAACATCGGGTCAACACACTTGAACGTGATTCCGCCCGAAAGAGTGACCTCATAGTCCTTCTTCATGGTTCCCGCAACGATGTTGGACTCGCCGATGAAGTCAGCAACATAAGCGTTCTTGGGTTCGTTGTAGATATCGATAGGCGTTCCGATCTGCTGGATGATGCCATCCTTCATAACGATGATCGTATCGGACATCGTGAGCGCCTCTTCCTGGTCATGCGTAACGTAAACGAACGTGATCCCAAGTTCCCTCTGCATGCTCTTGAGCTCGAGCTGCATCTCTTTTCGCATCTTGAGATCCAATGCTCCCAAAGGCTCGTCCAGAAGAAGTATCCTCGGGCGGTTTACGATGGCCCTTGCGATGGCGACTCTCTGCATCTGTCCGCCTGAAAGCTGATCGATGTATCTCTCGCCGTAGTCCGCAAGTCCAACCGTTGCAAGCGCCTTGTTTACGCGCTCTTTGATCTCAGGCTTTGCTACCTTCTTGATCTTGAGGCCGAAAGCAACGTTGTCGAAAACGTTGAGATGCGGGAAAAGTGCGTATCTCTGGAAGACCGTGTTGATGTTTCTCTTATTTGCGGGGATCTTCAGAAGGTCCTTCCCCTCAAAATTGACCACGCCCGAATCAGCGGTCTCAAAACCCGCGATGATCCTGAGCGTCGTTGACTTTCCGCAGCCCGAAGGTCCGAGGAGCGTAATGAACTCATTGTTCCTGATATAGAATGTAATGTCTTTTAAGACCTTTGTTCCGTCAAAGCTCTTATTAAGATTCTTTATCTCTATGATGTGCTCGCGGCCGGTGTCGTCCGCCAGTATCTGATTGTATGCCATTTCCCGTTCCCCTCTTCTTATTCTCAAAAACTCGGCGGTGCTGAGATCCAGAGTGCCTTTGCCTGTTTCGTGCCCCTGTTTTCGAGCATGTGCGGCTTATTCGCTATGAAGTAAAAGCTCTCGCCCTTCTTCGCCAGGTATTCCTCTTCCCCGATGACGACCGTAACCGTTCCTTCCAGAACATATCCGAATTCCTCACCCTCATGCGGATTATCGGGATATGTCGATCCTCCCGGCTCGATGGTGACCATTATCGGCTCCATCTCAAACTTCTGCGCGGTAGGGATCAGCCAGGTGATCTCGTTCCTCAGTTCCTCATCGTTCTTTATCGAAAAGTCCTTCTTTCCGAAAACGACTCTCTCCGGAATATCTTCTTTGAAGAATTTTGCAAAGTCGGTTCCGAGAGCATCGAGGATATCCCCCAAGGTCGTGATCGACGGCGAAGTCTGATTATGTTCAACAAGCGATATAAAACCCTTGGAAAGCTCGCATCTGTCCGCAAGTTCTTCCTGAGTCAGCCCGTTCTTTAATCTAAGATTCTTGATCTTTGCCCCGATGTTCACCGGCTTCTCCGTTCTAAACTAAAAGTTTAATATAACTAAATTTTATGACCCATTGATTTTACATCGTGCTAAACTCACTGTAAAGTATTTCTAAACATTTTTATCGTTTCAACATGTCAAATAACGGATGTTTTTATCTTGAATTTCTTTCTTTCATAAGTATAATCTAATTGTAAGAACTTCTTAACACATTATTCACATTTTTGCGTTTAAGGGAGAGTTTAAAATGAGTGGGATTTTAGGTCATTTTAAGGATAGAAACGATGGACTCGCTTTGAGTGGTGCATCCGCTGGTGCATCCCACGATAACCAGTCCATGAGGCCGGCACCTGCGAACATCGCATCTGCAAGCGTTTCCCCCGTACGCGAGGGCGCCGGAAGACCGGGCAGCATGACAAGCAGCAAGCCTGCTCCTTCAAGCTCATCTAATTCTGAACCCTATCAGTCTCCTGCTCAGCAGCTCGCACGCGAGAGAGCAGCGGCAGCAAAAGCACAGATCGCTGCACGCAGGGCCATGGAAGCTGAAAGAAAGAATTCCGACAGAGGCAGCAAGTCAGATGATCCGTACAACACCGGAACTCTCAGGAGTACTCTCAAACCCCCGATCAAGCGTCCTATCTCCGCTTCAGTCAACCATGCACAGGCTATGGCAGCCATGAAGCAGGAAGAAGAAGCCAAGAAGCCCGCTGCACCTGCAGTACCTCTTAATTCCGTTGCCGCTATCGCTGAGCGCGCTGAGCAGATGGCTAAGAAGGCCAAAGCTGAGGAAGAGCGCACTGCACTCGCTGCAAAGGCAGCTGCCAAGAAGCTTGAAGATTCCAAGGCTGCAGTCGTAAAGGCAGAAGAGATCCAGGCTGCCGCTTTGAAGTCTGAGGAAGAGTCAAAGGCTGCCGCACTTAAGGCGGCCGAGGAGACAAAGGCTGCACAGGCTCAGGCTGAAGAAGCTAAGGCTCTCGCGAAGAAGGCTGAGGAAGCTGCCCTTCTTGCTAACCAGAAGGCTCAGGAGGCTGCCAAATTCGCAGCTCTCAAGAAGACAGAGGAAGATGCAAAGGTTGCAGCAAGACAGGCTCAGGAAAAGGCAAGAATTGCTGCTCAGACAGCCGTTGAAGAAGCAAAAGCTGCTGTTTATACAGCTAAGATAGAATCCACAAAGGCTGAACAGAAGGCTAAGGAAGCTGCCGAGATCGCCCGCAAGGCTGAAGAGGAAGCAGCTATCGCAACTAAGAAGAAGACAGAAGAAGACGAGCGTCTCGCAGCTATCAAGGCTGAGGAAGATGCACGTAAGGCTGCCGAAGAAGCTCTTGAGAAGGCAAGGATTGCCGCCAAGAGAGCTGAAGAAGCAATGCTCGCAGCAAGACAGGCCGAAGAAGAAGCACGCATCGCTGCACAGCAGGCTGAAGAAGGCGCAAGGCTCGCAGCTCAGAAGGCTGAAGAGAAGGCTAAGCTTGAAGCTGCGCTCAAGGAAGCTGTTGAAGCAACCGCTAAGGCTGCTGATCCCGCTAAGCCTGCTGAGGCAAAGACCGCTGAAGTTACTCCTGCACCAGCAGCAGCAACACCTGCTCCCGCTGCAGAATCTCACGTAGCTCCTGCTCTTGCAGCAGCTCAGCAGCAGGAAGGCCTTAAGAAAGCTGAGTAATCGGTAATACTAAACCAACTATGATCAAGGGCTCTTTCACCGGAGCCCTTTTAATTTGTCCTCTTCTTCCCTTTTTTTACCTTCAGTTCAGAGATTCACGTTTTTCGTCACGGATTGTCCTGATATCGTGCCGTTTTTCGTGAATCTTGCCCCTGATTCACGATTTTCGTCACGAAAAGACATGTTTTTGTGAGGCTTTCGTGAATCGGCTTTTCGAGAACATACCATGCCTCGCTGTATCATTCCCTGCAAAGATGTGCCATCCGCAAAATACGAAGGCAAAGTAAAAGGGCTCCGGAAATCCGAAGCCCTTTGTTGATCAGTTTGTAGATCGATTATCGATTACTCGATGATTGTAGCAACTGTACCAGCGCCTACTGTGTGGCCACCCTCACGGATAGCGAACTTAAGACCCTGCTCCATAGCGATAGGTGTGATAAGCTCAGCTGTGATTGTTACGTGGTCACCAGGCATGCACATGTCAACACCCTCAGGGAGCTGGATTACGCCTGTAACGTCTGTTGTTCTGAAGTAGAACTGAGGACGATATCCAGGGAAGAATGCCTTATGACGGCCACCCTCTTCCTTAGTAAGAACGTAAACCTGACCTGTGAACTTTGTGTGAGGAGTTGTTGTACCGGGCTTAGCGATAACCTGGCCTCTCTCAACTTCCTTACGATCGATACCTCTGAGGAGGCAGCCGATGTTGTCACCAGCCTCAGCCTGATCCATAGACTTACGGAACATTTCTACGCCGGTGATTGTTGTGGACTTAGGCTCATCCTGGAGACCAACGATCTCAGCAGCGTCACCAACCTTAACAGTACCTCTCTCAAGACGGCCTGTAGCAACTGTACCACGGCCGGAGATTGTGAAGACGTCCTCAACAGGCATAAGGAAAGGCTTGTCTACAGGACGCTCAGGTGTAGCGATGTAGCTGTCAACAGCATCCATGAGTTCCTTGATAGGTGCATAAACAGGATCGTTAGCGTCTGTAGATGTAGACTCGAGAGCTGCGAGAGCAGAACCACGGATGATAGGTGTGTCATCACCAGGGAAGTCATACTGGTTGAGGAGGTCACGGATGTCCATCTCAACGAGCTCGAGGAGCTCTTCGTCGTCAACCTGGTCGCACTTGTTCATGAATACAACGATGTAAGGAACGCCAACCTGACGAGCGAGAAGGATGTGCTCACGTGTCTGAGGCATCGGGCCGTCAGAAGCGGAAACTACGAGGATAGCACCGTCCATCTGAGCTGCGCCTGTGATCATGTTCTTGATGTAGTCGGCGTGGCCAGGGCAGTCAACGTGTGCATAGTGACGAGCATTTGTCTCATACTCAACGTGTGCTGTGTTGATCGTGATACCACGAGCTCTCTCCTCCGGTGCGGAGTCGATGTTGCCATA